>JAIBEK010000061.1 GCA_019459145.1 Arenimonas sp. | reverse complement strand
GGGCAGATAGCTGGCATTGCCGGCCTGGTCGGCATTGATGGTGCAGGAACCGGTCGACACGAGAGCCAGGAGGCCGCCGGGAGTGATGGTGCAGACGGTTGGCGTGCTCGAGGTGAAGGTCGGCGTCAGGCCGGAACTGGCGGTCGCCGTCAGGGTCGGTGTCGTGCCGAAGTTCTGGCTGCCCGGGTTGGCGAAGGTGATAGTCTGGCTCGCCGCCGGCGTCACGCTGTTGGAGGCTGCGGACGACGAGCCGGTACCGGCGATGTTTGTGGCCGTGACCGTGAAGGTATAGGCCGTGCCGTTGGTCAGGCCGGTAAGGGTGATGGGACTGGCTACATCGGTTGCGGTGATACCGCCCGGGTTCGACGTCACCGTGTAGTTGGTGATGGCGTTGCCGCCGGTGCTTGGCGGCGCGGTGAAGGCGACACTTGCCTGTGTGTCTCCGGCCGTGGCCGTGCCGATCACCGGCGCACCCGGAACGGTCGGACTGACTGTCATTGTATAGGCGCGGCTGCCGGTATGGCCATTGGCATCGGTTGCGGTCGCCACGAAATTGAATGTACCGGCCGCCGTCGGTGTCCCGGAAAGAACCCCTGCGGAGCTCAAGGTCAGACCGCCTGGCAGCGAACCCGCCGTGACCGCAAAGGTGGAAGGCGAAGCCCCACCTGTTGCCGTCAGCGTCTGGCTATAGGCCGCGCCAAAGGTTGCATCGGGAAGGGAACTCGGCCCGACGATAATCGTCGGTGCCGCAATGGTGAGCGAATAGGATCGAGACGCAGTCGCAGAACCCGCATCCGTGACCGACACCGTGAAATTGAAGCTGCCGGACGTCGTGGGGGTGCCGGAAAGGATGCCGCCGCTGGAGAGTGTGATGCCCGCAGGAAGCGCACCGGCCGACACTGAGAACGTGTAAGGCGCGGTCCCGCCGCTTGCCGCAAGGTTCACAGGGCCGTAGGCGACCTGGTAGACGGGATTCGAAAGGGTTGACGGCGTGATCTCGATCGGGACGTAGGCGACCGTGTTGTCCGAACTGGTCGACGCTTCGTTCTGGAAGCCGGCAGAGCTGGTCGCGCTCCCGGCGGGAATCGATGCAATGACCGATCCGGCCTGGGTCATGCCGCTGACGGCGACCGTATAGGAACTGCCGGAGCCGCTGACGGATGCGCTGGTGGCGCCCGCCGTGCCCGAAAGCTGGACATCGCTTGCGCCAAAGCCCGTCACGCTCTTGTCAAAGAGCACGTCGAACAGGACCGGAGAGCCTGCGGTCGGGTCCGCCTGGGCGGCGGACTGATTGATGGTGACGGTCGGCTTGGTGTCAACGGGATGATCCGCACCGGTCGTGGATCCCGCGCTGCAGCCGCTGCCGCCGGTATAGGTGGCACTAACCGCATGGGTGCCGATCGGCAGGGTCGATGTCTGGAATGTGGCGGAGGAGGCCGAGCTGACAGGGGCGGTGGGCGCAAGCGCAAGCGTGGCCGACTGTGAACCGATCGAGATCGTGACATTGCCTGGAGGCGACTGGCCCGCGTTGCAGCCCATCGATGAAACCGTCGCGGTCACGGCGACTGTCTCCCCCGGCAAGGAGGGGCGCGGTGTCGATGAGAGCGAAATGATAACTGGCCCACCCGTCGCGGCCTTCACGACAATCGTGTTGCTGGTGGTCGAAAAGGTGCCCGCTCCGCCGATCCGGGTGCCCGAGATCTGAACGAAGTCGGAAAACTGCCCGGACATCGCGTCCAGGGCGTCAACCTGATAGGAGCCCGTGCAGGTCAGCGTGTTGGGCCACTCGAGACCAGCGCCCACGCTGGGACAGGAGACACTCACGCCCTTGATGGCTGTGGTGGCGGCGTTGATTCCGGTGACGGTGTAGGATCCGGGATCGAGGACATAGCTGAAATTGATGGTATCGCCAGCCGCGTTGAAGGTGGTCGGATTGGCAGAAATCGTGACGGATTGCGCCATCACGCTGGTCACTGGAACCGCAAGGATGCCGGCAGTGACAACGAGGAACCTGGCCAGCCGGCGGATGGACCGAGATGCGATGTTTGCAGATCCGGTCCTTTGCTTTGCTTTGTCGGCCATGTTCGCTCTCCCCCAAATGCATGAATCCAAACGGATTTCTTCAGGGGCAGCTACGGCCGCGAGCGTTGGCAGGTCAACCGAGGTGAGGGACCTTTATTGGGTACAATTATTGTTGCCGATGCAGGTGTCGCAAAATTCACACGGGTGGCCATGTGAGCACAAAAGCGACGCCACCCGCTGCGATATGATGAGCGGGCACACTCTTCCTCGCATCGTTTTGCTGAAGCGGTGGCCAGAAGCAGCGCCACGGTGAGACTTCGGCCTGCTGCCTTCCCATCCGCCTTCGATCGGCTGGGCCATACGGCCATACGAGCCGCAACTCGTCACCATCCTGAATCGGTCAGGCCTCACCGATTCGGATTGGTCATTGGGGCCCCGGCGCGCGCATTGCCGAAGCTACACCACGCCGGGGAACAGGATCGGTCCCCTGTGTTCGTGCAGGAGCTTGATGAGCCAGTTATGTGGGCAGCCAATCCATCTGTGATAACTTCATTGGAAGATCGGTCACACGCCTTGGGACGCCGAGTGCAGGCGAGGCCTTGTTCGCATGCCGCTCTTCTATGGAGTGCGATAGAAAGTAGGCATGTGCACAGTAAATATGCATATCGGATATTTGCGTTAAACGATATTTAACCCTGTGTTTATAGGGTATTTCTATAAATTGAATTGGTTTCTTCACCGCGTGCAGCGGTGGCATTCAACCACCAAGTTGCGTTTTTGCGGCATGGCATCGCTATGCCACAAAACGGGAGGCGCATGTGGAAAGACTGCCCAAGCATTTCCGGTCTTGTGGACGCCAGAACATGGCCGGTGTCGTCGACTGCAACTCACCGATAATTGTCGCAGAAGAAATTTTCGACAGCTACTCCATCATCTCGACTGGCGCCCCGCCGGCCGCTGCAGTGCGGTACTTCCCCGCTAGCCTTTAAAACGCAAAGAGGGTTGTCCACCCTCTACTACCAAACCATCAGAAATGATTCTTCGTCAACATATCCTGGATACTGGGAGGTATTCCTATGCCTATTCTTATAAATGCGCGCCGAACATCGGGCGCTATAATTCGGGTCGACCGCCCCCGCAATGCTCTAAAATCCTCGCGCGGCATTCGCAACACGCTTCTTCTCATCGTTGCCGCATTCATTATCGGCTTGCTCGGCTTTGCTCTTGTCAGCATGACCACGGCGCTGAACGGCATGCGCACGGCCCAGACCATGCGAGCCAATAATAGTGTGGGAAGCCTCTTCCTCGAGAGTGCAGGAGCGCTCGCGGCGGAGCGGGGCTTGACCAACGCTGCCTTGGCTGCGCCGGCAAAGGCGGATCCTCATGTGCTGGCGGATATCCAGAGACTACGCGAGCGCAGCCAACGCGCACTCGACGCAGCATTGGACGAAGTCCGCTCGGCCTCCGATTTCCCAGCAAAGGAAGCCCTCATCGCCAAGGTGACGGGGGATCACCAAGGCCTTCAGTCGCTACGCTTATCAGTCGACACACAGCTTGCATCGGAAGCATCGGGGCGAGATGCGTCCGTTTTGGCCAAATGGGTGCCGACGGTCACGGCATTGATCATGAGCTCGCAGGAATTGCGCACCTCAGCTCAGGTCGTGCCGTCATCAGCGCTGGCCCGAACACAGATCATGCTGGATCTGAGGCAGGCCATGTGGGTGATCAGCGAATACGCAGGACGCGAGCGGGCAATGATTGGCGGCATGATTGCACGCGACGCTAAGTTCGATTCCGGGACGCTTTCGACGCTATCCGAATATCACGGCCGGGTGGAACAGGCATGGGCGCAGATCAAGGCCTATGAGAAGCGCGAATTTGCCAATCCGTTGGTTCTTGCGGCAATCCGTGGAGCAGAGGCTAGCTATTTCGGCAGTTTCGAAGAGGTACGGGAACGGGTCTATACCGCCGGTACCGGTCATGAGATCTATCCCCTCAGCGCGGATCAATGGATTGCCGCGGCCACGAAGGGCATCGACAGTCTATTGCATCTCTCCGACGCGATCGGCGAAGCCACTGCGAACTACACGCATCTGATCGAGAATGACGGTCGAGACAGCGTCATGATCAGTGCCGCCGTGCTCGCGCTGACGCTTGTTCTGGGCGGATTCGCTTTCTGGGTTGTTGCATATAGGGTGGCAAACCCGATCCAATCCCTGACGGCGACGATGTCGCGCCTGGCCGACGGTGATCTGGAGGTGTCCATTCCCTCGGTGGAACGTGGAGACGAGGTCGGGCAGATGGCCCGCGCCGTCGAGGTGTTCCGCGACGCCGCGATAAACAATCGCCGGCTGGAGGCCGAAGCCCTGGACAGTCGCGAACTGAACGAACAGGAGCGGCGTGAAAGGGAAGCTCAAAGGGCAGCCGAGGCGCAGAAGCTGAAGGAAGCAACGGACGCGCTTGCTACGGCTCTCGGCGAGTTGGCGAAAGGTCATGTCGGTTATCGTATCGATACGCCATTCGCCGATGATCTCGACAGGCTTCGCCTCGACTTCAATGAGTCCGCGGCCAAGCTGGAAGATGCCTTGCGATCAGTTGGCGACAATGCCTCGGCCATTTACGCCGGTTCCGAACAGATCCGCGCCGCGGCGGACGATTTGGCCAGACGCACGGAAATGCAGGCCGCCTCTGTCGAGGAAACAGCCGCCGCGATTGAACAGATCACGACCGCCGTCCGCGACACCAGCCGCAGGGCAGGAGAAGCCGGCACCCTTGTGTCTCGCACGCGTGAGCAGGCGGAGCGCTCTGGCGTCATCGTTGAACAAGCAGTGGCTGCTATGGGTGCCATCGAGACGTCATCGCACGAGATCACCAATATCATCGCGGTCATTGACAATATTGCCTTCCAGACAAACCTGCTGGCCCTGAACGCTGGGGTCGAGGCGGCACGTGCCGGTGATGCGGGCAAGGGCTTTGCAGTGGTGGCCCAGGAAGTGCGGGAATTGGCCCAACGCTCTGCAAGTGCCGCTCAGGAAATCAAGGCTCTGATCACGAGCTCTGCCGGGCAGGTGCAGTCGGGGGTCTCGCTTGTCGGCGAGACCGGCAACGCCCTGCGGTTGATTGTCGGCGAGGTGCAGGAGGTGAACCGACATGTGGCGGCCATCGTCGAGGCGGCTCGTGAACAGTCCGTTGGCCTCGGCGAGATCAACGAGGCAGTCAATCTGATGGATCAGAGCGCCCAGCAGAACGCGGCTATGGTCGAACAGTCGTCTGCCGCCAGTCACAGCCTGGCCCAGGAAGCAGGAGCCCTCAACAGACTGCTGGCCCGGTTCCAATTTGGCCAGGGGTCCACAGTGACGCAGCCAGCCGCGGCACATTTGCCAGGCGCAAGAGCAGCTGTAGCCGCCTGACGGCTCGTTTGCCGGGACTGCCGAGGACAAGAACCGTTTGGGGGGCGGCCATCGCGTTGCCGCTCCCATCCGACTATTGCCTCATCGCATAGCAAAAGAAGACGAAACTGATGTGGACGCCTCCTTCGTCTGACGGCGGCATGATGCCTGCCGTCCTCCGTGGCGGTGCTCACGTGAGCGCCAGCATCACATCGAATCTGCAGCACGAATCTCTGCCCGTTTAAGGAAAGTACAGTGAACGTCCAAAGTGCTTCTAGGATTCATAGGCCAACTGGCGTCTTGCCGGCGCAGGAACGCCGTATATCGCTGACCATCCGTGTCCTGCTCCTCTCGATCGTTGCGATTTTTGTGGTCAGCCTGCTCTTCGCTGCTTCCGCCAATCTGCTCTCGGCATGGGGCACCATGCGCAGCGCGCATATCATGCATCGCAATGCCGAAATTGGTGGTCTCTTTCTGACCAGCGCCAAGTTGCTCGCTACCGAGCGCGGCATTACCAACACGGCACTCGCGGCTCCCGCCGCCGCTGATCCGGAGAAGGTCGCGCAGATTGCCGAACTGCGCCAGCGCAGTGACGCGGCACTCATTTCGGCACTTGAAAGCGCTCGCGACGCTACCGATTTCATCGGCAAAGACGCCCTGGTCGCCACCGTGCAGCAGAACCGAGACGCTCTCGTTTCTCTCCGACGCGACATCGACCGGCAACTGGCAGTTCCCGGATCAGCGCGCAATGACGCTCTCGTGGACCGGTGGGTGCCGACCGTCACAGCGCTTATCATGTCGTTGCAGAATCTGCACCTCACTGTCCTGGAAGTACCGCCCACAGCACTTGTCCACACCCAGATCATGCTGGATCTCCGCCAGGCTCTGTGGCTTGTCAGTGAATATGCTGGTCGCGAACGGGCGATGCTGGGAAGCATGATCGCCCGCCAGGATCGCATCGACGACGAAACCCTCGCCACGCTCACCGAATATCGCGGCCGGCTCGAACAGTCGTGGGCGTCCGTTGAGGTCTATGCCGGCCGCTCCTTCGCTAATGCAGCGGTGCTTCGTGCCATTGAGGTGGCGAAGGCAGAATTTTTCGGCAACTTCAGCACACTTCGAGAGAATGTCTACAAGGCCAGCGCCGAGGGGCGCCCCTATCCTCTTGATGGCGGTGAATGGGTGGCGGCGGCGACCCGCGCCATAGACAGTCTCCTTGCTCTTTCCGACGCGACGGGTGTGGCGACCAGCAATGATGCCAGGCAGGCCGAGGCGAGCGGTTTCAGGAGTCTCGTGGTGAGCTCTGTCCTGCTGGTAGTCGCTGCGGCGCTTGGTGTTCTCGCCTTCTTCATCGTCGTCACAAAGGTAGCCCGCCCGATCCATGCAATGACTGGGCTGCTAGAAGCCTACAAGACCGCGCTCGACCAGCATGCGATCGTGGCGATCACCGATCGTCGGGGTCGGATCACTCACGTCAACGAGCCCTTCTGTCGCATCAGCCGTTACGGGCGGGATGAACTGATTGGCCGCTACCATAACATCGTCAATTCTGCCCATCATCCGCCAGAGTTCTTCACGGCCATGTGGCGCGATATCGCGCACGGCAGGATCTGGCGCGGCGAGATCTGCAATCGCGCCAAGGATGGCACGTTGTACTGGGTCGATACAACCATTGTCCCCTATTTTAACGAAGCTGGCCGCATGGATGGCTACGTCTCCATCCGCTACGATATCACCAAACGCAAGCTGGCCGAAGCGCACCTGAGCGCGGAGAACGAGCGCCGCGAACACGTAGAGACCCTGCTCCGCGACATCATCGAAACTATTCCAGACGGCGTCGCTGCCTTCGATCGAGAGGAGCGGCTAATACTCAGCAACAGGGCCTATCGAGAACTCCACGACACGATCGCACAAGATATTGTTCCGGGCGCTCGGTTCGAGGACCTGATGAGACTCGCTCTGGAGCGTGGGCAGTTCGTGCTTTCGAACGATATGGGGGATGGCGTTGCCAGCTACCTTGCCGCGCGACTTGCCAAGTTTCGCCGGCCCGCCGGCCCCTTAGTCCAGCACCTGCGCGACGACCGCTGGCTGCAGGTGCGCGAGCGGCGTTCGACGTCCGGCAACACAGTCGGGGTACGCACCGACATTACCGATCTCAAGCGAGCGGAACTTACCATCAAGGAACAGGCAGAGCGCGATTCGCTCACCGGTCTCTACAATCGCTCTGTGCTTACCGACAGCCTGCAGCGCGCCTGCGCCCGTGCCCGACGCGGCGGTCACATGGGCGCGTTGGTGGTTGCCGATTTGGACAAGTTCAAGTCGATC
Organism: Arenimonas sp.; assembly: GCA_019459145.1. Taxonomy (GTDB): domain Bacteria; phylum Pseudomonadota; class Alphaproteobacteria; order Rhizobiales; family Rhizobiaceae; genus Allorhizobium. The sequence goes on along the minus strand of JAIBEK010000061.1, from coordinate 9,419 downwards.
AACGATACACTCGGCCACGACGCCGGCGATATTCTGCTCCGGGAGGTCGCCGCCCGCTTCAGCACGGCGCTGCGCGCAAACGACATCGTCGTACGCCTCGGCGGAGATGAGTTTGCTATCATCCTGCCGAGGATTGCAGGCCGCGCGGCGCTCGAGCGACTGATGGGTCGGGTGCGCAAGGCCGTTTCGCAGCCCGTCGCCATTGGCTCGCACCGCATATTGCCCAATTGCAGTTTTGGTGTCAGCCTTTTTCCCGATCAAGCCAGTGCGCCCAATGAACTGATGAAGAACGCCGATATCGCGCTCTATGAGGCGAAGGGCACCAACCGTGGCGGTTGGCGCATTTTCGACAAGACTATTCGTTCGACCCTGGAGCGACGCGAAAGACTGGCCGCCGCGCTGCGGAGCGATCTTGCGGCGGGGCGGCTGGCCATCGCGCTTCAGCCCCAGGTCTCGCTCGCGGACCGCAGGCACGTCGGCTTCGAGGCACTTGCGCGTTGGAATCTCAACGGTCGGCCGGTTTCACCTGGGGAGTTCGTTCCTGTATCGGAAGAGACTGGTTCGATTGTGCCGTTGGGTACCTTCATGCTGGAAACGGCACTCTCTTCGGTTCACGCCATGGAGAAGGGGGGATTCGCCTTCGGCACGATCGGTGTCAACGTGGCGGCGGCACAGCTGAAGCACGACGGCTTCGTCCCTATGGTTGCCGCCATGCTGAAGCGGTTCCGGATCGCGCCATCCAGCCTGGAACTGGAGATCACCGAGAATGTCCTGCTCGATCGTGCCGTGGATGCGATTGCGCCGACACTCGACCAACTTGTCAAGCTCGGCGTCAGGATCTCGCTCGATGATTTCGGCACGGGCTATGCCTCGCTCATCCATCTCAAGCGCTTTCCGGTGCACCGGCTAAAGATTGACCGCTCGTTTATCGGCGATATTGAAACCAGCCAGGATAGTGCGGCCATCTCAAGGGCGATCATCGGCCTCGCCCATAGTCTTGACCTTCGGGTGGTCGCCGAAGGTGTGGAGAACGAGCACCAGCTCGCCTCTCTGCGCGCCTACGGTTGCGACTACGCACAGGGCTATCTGTTTGGACGTCCGCTGCAGGGAAGTGAACTGGACCACTACGTCGCGACCTGCGTCCAGCCCAGCGTGCCCGACCAGCCCGGCGCAGATCTGTAAATCCCACCGGAACCGCCCCCGATATTTGCTCTGAGGTTTGTGAAACACAACCTGTTCTTTGAAGTGCTCCCCGATTTTGGGCCAGCAGGAGCTGGAATTTTCCGCTTAAGGCTCATGTCGGCGGGGGTGCCGATGAGCCGTTCATGAGCGATATCGGCACCTTGTTGCCGATCGCGCTGTGTGGCCGGAACTCACTAGAGCCGGCTTACGGCCAACGGCTTTGCGCGGGTCGTTGACGTCTATGGTCCGGGCCGTATCTTCGTCCATTTCAAGGCCTAGCTTAGCCGAAGTGCGCATAGAATGCGGGGACGAGGCTCACTCCTGGCGCAAACCTTAGTGTCGCGTTTCGCTCAGGGTCGAAAAGCGGTCCATCACATAGCCGACCATGTCATTGCCGCAGCACACTGCCATGCATTCGAAGGCATCGCACATCCAGTTACAATCCGCGTCGTGCGGTCGGCATTCGGAGATATGTCCGGCACAGGGACGCGCACTATCCATCCAGATTCGGAACAGGCCCTTAGCGGAGGCCCTGTATTCGCCGTTGCTCATCATGGTTTTCTCGAGTTGAACGGCTTCGCCGGCGTCAGCCGGCGAAGCGAGGAAAAAGCACATTGTTCTCCAGATGCATATGCTCCACGAGATCTTCGGAGAACTTCTTCGCGCTGGTGTAAAGTGCACGCCACGAATTGCAGGCGTCATCCGGCAAAGTAAAACCGCCCGTGACATGTTCAAGTGCGGCCACATGCCGTGCCTCCACGTCGTGCTCATGGCGCATCTGTGCGATCGGTTGTGTCAGCACCGCCTTGTCGTTCCGCTCCATCAATGGGAATAGAACAGCCTCCTCTCGGCTCATGTGGCCCTCGAGATCGGCGTGGATGCGCTCCAGAAGATCGGTGAGGCCTACAGGGGCTTGAGGATGGGCGCCATGAACACGCTCGACTTTCTGTGCCAGCGGGATCAGCCATGCCAGTTCATTTCGGTGTGTTTCGTGATAACGGCTGCGCAGGTGGTCGATCAGTTCCACCGTTCCCTCCGGGGCCTCCCGATGACTGGCAAGCATCAGCATCTTCAACTCCGTCAGCAGCTCGTCGGGCGAGAGGCCGGCTATTTCTGCGGCTGTGTCGATCCGTTCAGCGCCGCCGCAGCGGATGCTAATCCCGTGGCGACGGAACAGATCGGCCGCTCCTGGCACGGTCGTTGCGACTTTTCCGACTGTCTGGCTGAAATCGATATCCGTCATGGCCGTTCCTTCGTTCATGGACTTATCGAGCCTTCAGGCTCGGTCATATCGGTAAACTTGCTGGCGTTTCCTTGTCTGGTCTTTGCGCCGTCGCAAACACGGCGCAAAGACCATACTCCTCCAGCACAGTGCGGATTGACGACGGCCAGCGCGTACGCGGCATGAGGGTGCCGGGGAGTTCTTAGAATGATCATTTGAATGGTAAGTGTGCAGATTGATCCGCGTAGGCTGACAGCCATCGTGGGTGCATCTGGAGCGGGCACGACGGTCTTTGCCCGCTTGCCACTGCGCCCAATCGAGGCATCGCTTTTCAGCACATCGAACCAGAGGCCCTTTACAGGCTGATTTCCATTGTATTCCAGGATGTCTATCTGTTCGATGATACCGCACTTGGTAATATCAGGCTTGCAAGGCCGGGGGCGAATGACGAGCAGGTTCGCCAGACAACCGCAAAAGCCATCTGCCTGGATTTCATCGAACGTCTGCCGCAGGAATGGCAAACTCGCCTCGGTGACATTGGCGAGCGTCTTTCAGGAGGGGAACGTCAGCGAATCTCGATCGCTCGTGCCTTGCTCAAGGATGCACCGATCGTCGTACTCGATGAGCCGCCCGCAGCGCTGGATTCTGAGATGGAAGCTGGCCACGGGAGGGGGCGGTCTTCGCAGGTGGCGCGTGCCGGTGTTGGTTCGTGTCGCGGCCGCTCTGATCGCCACATTTGCGCTTTGGCAGCTGGTCGGGAAACTATTCGCCATTTGCACGCTTCAGCGCAAATTCCTGGAGGGATCAACGGCTCTCGTTGCGGCCTGCGTGCTTCTCTATGTGACCCACTGGATGTTTAGGAAGGCCCATGTCGGGGACCGGGTGGCCGAGATCCGGCGGAGGACCAGTGCCGTCTCCGGATCGGGCGAGATCGCGACCATGTTTGGCGGTTTGATGGTCTTCGGCCTGGCGTTCCTCGTGGTTTTCCGTGAGGGGTTCGAGACCGTTCTCTTCTACGAAGCTCTTCCGGCCGATGCCCCGAAACTGCCGGTTCTTGCGGGACTCGTGGCCGGTGCAGCTCTAGCCGCGATGGTCGCCTATCTCATGCTCGGTCTGGAGGCGAGGCTGCCGGTTGCGGCATTCTTCAACCTAACGGGGGGACTGTTGGCATTTCTCACCATCATTCTTGTGGGCAACGGAGTCCGAGGGCTGCAGACCGCGGCGCTTGTATCGGCCACCTCATGTTTCATGGTTTCCCGACCAGGCCTGGCTTCAGCTCTACCTTGGCCTCTATCCCGTCGCCGAAGCACTGTTCGCGCAGCTCTTCGTCGCCGCGTTACTGCTACTGTCTGTCATCCGGCCTCTGGGAGCGAGATTCCGCGCAGCACGTGTATCCTGACTTTTCCAGAGAGAGATCTGTGGTTGATGCGGCTATCCATCGTTTCCTGGCAAACAGGGTGGCGGCGGGATCTCACTGCAATGTTCCATAAGATATCTTATGCGAGCTTTGGATATAGAAGGGTGCATTCTATCTTCAAGTGAGACATGCCAATGGTTTCAACGGCTTCGTTATGGAGATTATTGAATGTCTCGATGCTATTCTCACTTCACCCTCGCCGATCGCCGCCGTCTCCGTCAGTTGGTCGAACGAAAGGTGCCGGTCAACGAGATGGCGCTTCAGCTCGGCCGCCACCGCTCGACCATTTATTGCGAGATCAAGCGCAATACGTTTAGGGATCGCGCGCTTCCGGACTACGACGGCTGTTCATGACCCATGTGCAGGAAAAGGGCTGATCCCCTACCCTACGATCGGCCATGATGCACTTGGAGTAGGTTCTCCCCCCCAAAAAAATTGAGCAACCAGCCAACAACGCGTCCCGCCGGTTCGAAGACACGAGTAATCGGCAGCGGGGAACGCGAGGACTTGGCACCAAGCTCGAAAACCGTACGGCAAACGGCGGCTCAAGACGGCAGAAAGCCAATCCCGCTCTCTGTGATGGCGTCCTGGCCCGGTTCCGGATCTTCCACGATCAACCCATAAAGGGTCCGCTAGCAAGCTGCGGCCGCTGCCGCTTTGCGTCGCGGTGATCGCGCCCGGACCCCGTGCCTTTTGAGGAGCCATCGAGCGGGAATTGGCCCGCTCCCGAAGGAGCCTCTCAAATGTCGCACGATCTGTCTCTCGCCCAGTCCCACGCCTTCCAGCTCTCGCGTGACTTGATGGTCCCGGTCACACTCTTCGAGGTCGACGGCGAATACGGCGTGCTCCCTTCCGACGAGATCGATGCCGACGACGATCTGGCGATCGTGCATGAGTACATGCCCTGGCCGGCTCATTGAGCCGGCACCGCCGAGGCGTGCCCCTTGCGAGCGGCAAGCCGCAAGGGAAGCTTCGCCGCGTCCAAGTCAGCTTGTATGATTCGACAATTGCGCTCCCGCGCCCCTGCAGTCTTTGCTCTTCGGGGCCTGCCGAAAGGCGTCGGAGAACCGACAGGCAAGTACCATGGAGGCCGATCGCCGAGCGATCGGTAGGAAAAATGAAGAGAAGAGAGATAGAAGCGCTGCGCGAGCAGGTCAGCTGTGCGGCGGTGCTCGAGCACGCAGGGTTTGCAGTAGACGCGAAGGAAAGCACGCGGCGGGCTGTCAAGTTCCGCCGCGGCGGCGAGATCGTCATCGTCACCTATGAAGGGCGCGGATGGTTCGATCCATTGTCCGACGCGAAAGGCGATGTCTTCCGGCTCGTCGAGCATCTCGATCGGGTCGGTTTTCTCGAAGGCGCCGAGCGGGTCGCGGCTCTGGTCGGTTTTCAGATCACGGAGCCGGAGTGGCAGCCGGCGAAACATGGCGAGAGATGCGACCTCTCCCTTCCAGATCGTTGGCAGTCCCGCCACCGTCCCTCGCCCGGATCCGCGACATGGCGATATCTCAATGGGAAGCGCCGCCTGCCGGCCTTCTTGCTCAGAACGGCGATCAAAGGCGACCTGCTGCGAGAAGGTCCGCAAGGCAGCATGTGGGCGGCGCACCAAGACCAGGCCGGGGCCTTGACTGGCTGGGAAGCACGAGGTCCGCAATACCGGGGCTTTGCATCTGGAGGGACCAAGGTTCTTTTCCGCATCGGTTCGGACAGCGCAATGCGCTTGGCCGTCACGGAAGCAGCGATCGATGCCATGAGCCTCGCGGCGATCGAAGGTTTGCGGCAGGGCACGCTTTATCTCAGCACCGGCGGCGGATGGTCTCCGACGACTGAGGCTGCGTTGCGGAAGTTAGCCGCGAAGGCTCGCGTCCAGTTGGTCGCGGCGACGGACGCTAATCCGCAGGGCGACATGTTTGCCGCACGGCTGCGGACGCTTGCCGACGATGCAGGCTGCGACTGGACGCGACTTCGGCCACCGCAAGAGGACTGGAACGAGACCCTGAAGATCAGGGGAAAGGAAAAGAGGGAAAGTATGGAAGGAGGAGGCGTGCCGCATGCGCGCCGTCCGCGTCAAGGGAGGCTTCGCCCGGCTTAAGCCGGCCCTTGACCCCGACGGTCGCGATGCCGGCGGCAGCGAAAGGGTCATGAAGGACTGAAGAGGAAGGCAAGGTCGAGAGGACCGTGCCGCGCTTCGGCCCGAAACCGCGCAAGGAGCTGCAGATGAACCCTTCTCCCGCAATCCGACAAGTATTCCAGGGCGTTGCAAGCCGACCGCAGATGTTCCGCATGTTCGACCGTCATCTCCAGCGGCCCAAGCGCTGGCCAGGCGACGCCACGCCGCTCTATGCCGGCGAATGGTTCGAGATCGGCGAGGCCGAGCACGACTACATGTTGGAAATCTTGCCGCCGCTCTGGATCCACGGTTCGATGTTCGCAATGCGCGAGTTCCTGACCGGCTCGGTGACCTCAGTGTTCTTCGCACTCCGGATCGACGAGGCGATCCGCTATTTCCACGGCTATTGCGACCTTGCCGATCAATCGTCCGTCGAGAGCATGCGCCTCGCGATTTTCGAGCGTGAGAACCGCCCGGTCCGGGCCATGACGCGCGAGGAGCGCCTCGAGCATATCTGGAGCAGCACGGCCGACGACTATCGCGGCTATGCGGGCGAGCGCTGGCCGGAGGGCTCACGCGGCAAACGTACCGTGATGATCTATGGCGGCAAAGGCGGCTCCGTTCTGAAGCTGCTGGGAGACCTCAGCGACGACGAGATCGCCGCCAAGCTGCCGGTACAACTGCGCTACCTCCCCTCGCCGATTGCGGCTTGAGTTTCAGTTTGTATCCGTGCGCAAGCGATCGCGCTCGGCCTGTCATAGTCGCGTAGCCCATGCTGGCGACCCCGTCACCCCTTCACGTTCCCTCGACTGCCCTTGCGGCGGCTCGATGACGCTCGCTCACAAGGAGCTTTCGATGAGCAACGACCCCTTCACCCTCGATATGTCAGGCAGCAGCGCTTTGTCATCAGGACTTGGTCTTGGCGTCACGGCCAAGGCCGCCAACGATGCCCGCGACGAGGACCTCAACGGTCCCGTCGGCTATGACAGCGCCGCCCAGCGCAAGCGCGAATTCGCAGCCGATATGGGCGTACAGGCCCATTCGCTCAGGATGGCGGCCGAAGGCGCCGTCGCAGCCTATGCCCAGGTGATCGGCGAGACCTGGAAGCCCTTCGACCGGCCGGTCGAGCAGCCGGGTCACTCGCTGGGCCGCAAGGCCGCCGAAGCGCAGATCTCGGCCTTCGACTAGGCCGTGCCGGCGGGGCTCTGGCCCCGTCCTTCGACAAACGCGAGAGCGGCCGGTTCCCTGACGGAGCCGTCCGTTTCCGTGTCGCTGACGCGGCCTACAGGGAAACGGAATTGAGGCAGATGGCACGACCGTCGCGGCGCGTTTCGCTTGTCGGGTCTGCAGGAGCCACCGGCAGATGCAACGGCTCCGCCGTCCTCCACTTAAGTTCCGGCCGTCCCGGTGCATCGGCCGGCTGATCGGCTCCTGCCTTCTGCCCTCCGCAAAGGGCCGCGACGGGCGCGGCCTCAAAACGGAGGCTTGAAGATGAGCAATACGGAGAAACAACGGGTCGATCTCTATACCCGCATCACTGATAGGATCGTTGAGGATCTGTCAAAGGGCGTGCGACCGTGGATGAAGCCATGGAATGCCGAGAACACGATCGGCCGTATTACCCGGCCACTGCGTCATAACGGGCAGCCATATTCGGGCGTCAACGTGCTGCTTCTCTGGTCGAAGGGCGACGCCCGGGGATATACGTCATCCACGTGGATGACGTTCAAGCAGGCCCTCGAACTGGGTGCTGCCGTCCGCAAGGGCGAGACGGGTGCCACGGTCGTCTTCGCCAGCCGTTTCACCAAGTCCGAAACCGACGGAAATGGCGGCGAAGTCGACCGGGAGATTCCTTTCCTGAAGGCCTACAGTGTCTTCAACGTCGAACAGATCGACGGCCTTCCCGACCAGTATCGCCACCAGCCGGCGCTTGGTCCGGATCCGGTCGAGCGCATCGACCATGCCGACCGGTTCTTTCGCAACACGGGTGCTGTGATCCGCCACGGTGGCAACCAAGCCTTCTTTGCGCCGGCCGCTGACATCATCCAGATGCCGCCGTTTGAGAGCTTCAAGGATGCGGCAAGCTATTATGCGACCTTGAGCCACGAGGTTACGCACTGGACGGCGCCGGCGCATCGCCTCGGCCGCGACCTCAGCCGCTATGCCAAGGACAAATCAGAGCGGGCGCGAGAGGAACTGATTGCAGAACTCGGCAGCTGCTTTCTTTGCGCCGACATCGGCATTGTTCCCGAGCTCGAGCCCCGCCCTGATCACGCCTCATACCTTGGCTCCTGGCTCAAGGTCCTGACCGACGACAGACGGGCGATCTTCCAGGCGGCGGCGCATGCGCAGCGGGCCGTTAGCTTCCTGCATCGCCTGCAGCCCGAAACCGCTGGCGAGCGGCTCGCTGCCTGAGGGTCATCAGCGCTGGTCGTTGGCCTCGCCAGCGGCCGGCACCTGTTCAGGCTTCACGGCAGAGAGCGCGTCGGGATCAGCCGTGAGGTCCAATTTGCCCCAGATCGAGGTGTTCCGGTCGATCGGCTTGAGCTTCCGGGACGGCTTGATTTCGACGATATACGGCTTTGTCTGCTGACGCATAGATCCTCCAGGCGACGATTCGCGAGCACGACGATAACCCGAAGAACGGCCAACGCAACGCTTTGTTCGGCTGTTCCCGGACGTTTGATTTTGACATTTGTACAGGGCAGCGGCACCGCCGTTGCAGGGACCCGGCAGGCAGTCAGGGGGCGGCTGCCATCGCCATATACCTTCCGCCACTGAGCCAGGCCACCTCCTTCGCGGGCTCGATGAGGCATGTCTGATCGGAAACCGGCTTCGCCTCGATCGTCCTCCCGCAACGGCCTTGCAAAACTTTCTTCCCCTGAGCGCGGTGCGCCCATTCCTCGCGGAACAACAAAGCTCCTCCTGGCCGCCCTCCATTTCATTCCGGCCCTACGAGCCACCCCATTGCGCAGGCCCAACGGGGACCCCGGGGGTGCGGTCCGATCGTCCCCGATCCTTGCGACAGCCATCGAGGCCGCGATGGGCGCGGCCCGAAACAGCAGAGGAATACGACAATGGCAACCATCGGCACCTTCACCTCCACCGAAACCGGCTTCAACGGCTCGATCCGCACGCTCGCCCTCAACGTCAAGGCCCGCATCGCCCGCACCGAAAACCCCTCCGACAAGGGCCCGCACTTCCGCATCTACGCCGGCAATGTCGAGCTGGGTGCGGCTTGGCAGAAGCGCTCCGAGCAGGACCGCGACTACCTCTCGGTTAAGCTCGACGACCCGAGCTTCCCCGCTCCGATCTACGCAACGCTCACCGAGGTCGAGGGCGAGGACGGCTACCAGCTGATCTGGTCCCGCTCCAACCGGGACTGAGATCCGGACGGGGGGCCCCCCCCCCCCCGGCCGCGCCCCGGAGCCAAAACAAACCACCCCACGCGGCCGCGGCGCGGCCGGCGCGGTGGGTGGGCTAGGGGGGGG
>JAIBEK010000022.1 GCA_019459145.1 Arenimonas sp. | reverse complement strand
TCGCGGCGGGCCATTAACGCGCGCTCCGCTTGGTCTGCCAGCGCGTGACGGCGGCCTCGTTGAGATCAAGGAAATGATCCTGCTCGCCGGCCGGAAGCCGCGAGAAGCGCTGGTGAACGACCTCCCATTTGGCCGGGCGGTCGCGCGTCGTGCCGTCCAGAAGCGCGATTGCCTCCTCGACGCTTCCGGCCTTGTCGCCAAGGATCAGGTCGATGATCGACACCTGCCGATCCACCGGCTTGACGGTGGCCAGGCGGTAGAGTTCGCCCTCGCTGTCCGCGATCCAGGTGAGCGCCATCCGGTCCCGCTGCAGCGACGAGATCGATGCGATCTTGATCGCGCGAAACACGCCGGCCCGTGAAATACCGAGGAATGCCTGCGCCGCCTCGGAAAACGAGGCCGTGAAACTATCGCTGGCCGCCATAAGCTCGGCGTCGTCCGAATTGAGTCTAACGCTTAGACTCAATTCATCGGCTGCACCTGCCGCCTTGCGGCCAGGCTTCAGACGCGGCTGGGTCGCCCGGTAGATATCGCACCATTCCGCGATGGCGACCGCCCGATCGAGCGCGCCGAGACGGACGCGGGCCATGTTTTCGGTGAAGGATCTGAGGCGGCGCGCGCCGTCGCTGGCGAACTCGTTGGGCTCGCGGACGATCGCATTGATCGCATCACGACCAAGAAGCGCGCTCCCCTGGATGCGCAGCGACCCGAAGATCAGTCGGTAGCAACCGATAGCATCTTGGCGACGCTCGATCTCGATCGGCTGCTGTTGGCCGTGAACGGCGATGCTCTCGGCCATGGCCGCGACGTCGGCGCGGCTATGCTTGCGATGGTGGGCTGGGATATCGATTGCGGCAATTGCGATCGGTTCGATCGCGGGCATCGGCGCCAGGCTGTCCAGCGGCGTGGACTTTGTGGACACGGCGCTCATGCAACGCTCCGGCTATTGTCAACGCCGCCGCGCGCTTTTGCCCTTTCGTTGCAACGCTCGTTGCTGCTATCTTTCCCCTCGTCATGACGACCGCGCGTATAGCTGTCGGGAAACAGCTCGCGGAAAGGAACGTCCAGCGCCTTGGCAATCGCCTCTGCGCCGGCCCGGCTTGCTCCGATGATGCCCGCCCTGCAGGCGCTGTCGTAGAGGCCGGCGTCGCGGGCGATCCCGGTGAGGGTCATACCGCGACGCCGGATCTCGGCGTTGATTTGGTGTCGATCCCACTTGGCTGTGGTGTTCATGATGGCTCCGTAAATCGGTCGTTGGAGCGACCGGTTTGTGTGT
>JAIBEK010000021.1 GCA_019459145.1 Arenimonas sp. | reverse complement strand
TCGCGGCGGGCCATTAACGCGCGCTCCGCTTGGTCTGCCAGCGCGTGACGGCGGCCTCGTTGAGATCAAGGAAATGATCCTGCTCGCCGGCCGGAAGCCGCGAGAAGCGCTGGTGAACGACCTCCCATTTGGCCGGGCGGTTGCGCGTCGTGCCGTCCAGAAGCGCGATTGCCTCCTCGACGCTTCCGGCCTTCTCGCCGAGGATCAGGTCGATGATCGACACCTGCCGATCCGCCGGCTTGACGGTGGCGAGGCGGTAGAGTTCGCCCTCGTTTTTCGCGAGCCAGGTGAGCGCCAGGCGGTCGCGCTGCACGGCCGGGATCGACGCGATCTTGATCGCGCGGAATACGCCGGCGCGGGAAATGTTGAGGAAGGCCTGGGCCGCTTCCGAGAAGCTCGCCTCGAAATCACCGGCAAGGACGAGATCGAGATCTAGCGGCATGGCCAGCTTTTCGAAATCATCCGATGCGAGTCTAAACTTTAGACTCGCGTCCGGGTCTCTCGAAGCGGCGGACTTGGCGCCCCGCTTCAGGTGGGGAGTGGCGGCGCGGAAGATGTCGCACCAGTCGGCGACCGCGACCGCCTTGTCCAGCGCATCGAGCCGGACCCGCGCCATGTTCTCGGCAATCGAGCGAAGGCGGCGCGTTGCCTCGGTTGCCATTGCGTCGCGCTCGGTGACGACAGCGGCGATGGTATCATGGCCGCCGAACTGCATGGCCTGCAGGCGAAGCGCCCCGAAGATCACGCGGTAGCGCCTGCCGTCCTCGGCATCGCGCTCGATCTCGATCGGCTGCAGCTGACCGTGCTCCGCGATGCTCTCGGCCATACCCTCGATATCGGCGCGGCTGTGCTTGCGGTGGCTGGCGGGGATATCGATCGAGCGGACGTCGATCTGCAGGATGACGGACTTGGGGCGCGTCGGTTCCCGCTTGTCAGCGTGTGGCGTTTTCCTGGACACAGCGCTCATGCAACGCTCCGGCTATTGTCAACGCCGCCGCGCGCTTTTGCCCTTTCGTTGCAACGCTCGTTGCTGCTATCTTTCCCCTCGTCATGACGACCGCGCGTATAGCTGTCGGGAAACAGTTCGCGGAAGGGAACGTCCAGCGCCTTGGCAATCGCCTCAGCGCCGGCCCGGCTTGCTCCGATGATGCCCGCCCTGCAGGCGCTGTCATAGAGGCCGGCGTCGCGGGCGATCCCGGTGAGGGTCATACCGCGACGCCGGATCTCGGCGTTGATTTGGTGTCGATCCCACTTGGCTGTGGTGTTCATGATGGCTCCGTAAATCGGTCGTTGGAGCGACCGGTTTGTGTGT
>JAIBEK010000011.1 GCA_019459145.1 Arenimonas sp. | reverse complement strand
GGCATTCTGCGCCGACTGGACCGTCTCGCCCGACATGGCGCTGATCTCGGCTGCGGCCGACTGTGAGCGCTCGGCGAGCTTGCGCACTTCCGAGGCGACGACGGCAAAGCCCTTGCCGTGTTCGCCCGCACGGGCGGCCTCGACCGCGGCGTTCAGGGCGAGCAGGTCGGTCTGGCGGGCGATTTCCTGGACGATCGAGATCTTCTCGGCGATCGTGCGCATGGCGGCTACGGCGCGGTTGACCGCATCGCCAGAGGTCTCGGCATCCTTGGCCGACTGACGGGCGATCTTTTCGGTCTGGGCGGCATTGTCGGCGTTCTGCTTGATGTTGGCGGCCATCTGCTCCATCGAGGCGGAGGCCTCTTCGGCCGAGGCTGCCTGTTCGGTGGCACCCTGGCTCAGCTGTTCGGAGCTTGCCGAGAGTTCCTGGCTGCCCGACGAGACGTTGTCGGAGGCCGACAGCGCATCGGCGACGACGCCGCGCAGGCGCTCCACCATGCTGTTGACATAGCCCAGCAGTTCGCCGATTTCGTCGCGGCTGGTGATCGCCGCCGTCTTGGTGAGGTCGCCTTCTGCAACATCACGCACGACGCTGACGGCCCGGCCAAGGCCCCGGCTGATCGAAAGCGAGAGCCAGATCGCCGCGGCGACAGCGAGCAGAACGGCCACACTGGCAACGCCCGTCAACAGCGTACGGGTGTCCGAATAAAGTGCCTGATTTCCTGCCACGGCCGAGGTGAGTGCAGTCTCGTTGCGTTCCACGCTCGCATAGGCCAGCTCGGAGATCTCCGGCAACAGACTGCGCAGTTCGCCGGACGAAATTTCCTTGGCGGCCAGCATATTGCCGGTCAGGTGGAAGTCTTTCATCTTGGTATTGAGAGACTTGAGGGTTTCGCCGAGCTCGATCGTGCGCTGCCAGCTCACACGTCCCGTCTCGGAGGCCACGACGAGCGACTCGTGCGCGTATTTGAGAAGCGCGTCGATGTGGCCATCCGCCGTCTTGTAGTAACTCTCCGCCTCACCCAGGGTGTCGGCGAGAAGTGCGTTCTTCTGGGCGCGAACGGTTTCGGCCTGTTCCGTCGTCACGCGCAAGGCATATTCCAGGCGTTTGACATTGCCCGTGACGAGCTGCTCGGCCGACGAATTGATCGTGCTCAGGCTCGTGATCCCATAGAGCGTGATGCCCACCAGCATCAGGATTATCGCCGCGAAGGCGATCGACAGTTTCAATTTGATAGTCACGCGCATCTTGCCCCTCTGAAGATCCGTTGGCTCAAGCCGCCGCTGCGGCGTCTCGCTTGGCCGAGAAAATTTCGTTCAAGTTTGGAATGATCACAAAGTCCGCGCCCCGCTTGACGAGGCAGTCGATGTAGTCGGCGCGCCAACGCATGCCGATGCTCGGGGGATTTTCCCGTGCGGCCCGGCTGAGCGTCGTCACCTCGTGCACCTTGTCGGTACGCACGCCGACCAGGGTGGACTCGCCCTCGATGTCCAGTTCCGCGACGATGATCCGGCTGTCGATGGTCGGCCTGGTCGCCTCCATGCCGAAGGCCAGCCGGATGTCGGCCAGCGGAATGACCTTGCCGCGGAAATTGATGACGCTGCCGACAAAGGGGCGCGCGCCCGGAACGGCTGTTTCCGGCAAGAGGTCCAGGATTTCCTGGACCATCGTGGCGTCGAAGGCGAAGGTCTCCCCGGCGAGGTCGAAGGTCAGGACCTCGCGCTCCTCATTGGCGCCCCACTGATCGATCGTCTGCTGAGTTGTTGGCTGCATCATCCGGCCGCGCGCAATTGCGCCTCCTGTTGCTGTCCGGCCGCCACCAGGTGGGCAACGTCCAGAATGAGTGCCACGCTGCCATCCCCGAGGATGGTGGCGCCCGAGAAGGTCGCGACGTCGTGGTGAAGCTTGGAGAGCGACTTGATCACCGTCTGGTGATCCCCGATGATCTGGTCGACGACGAGGCCGACGCGTTCCGAGCCGGTGGAAATGACGACGATCTTCTGGAACGGATCGGGTTGCGTGCCGGTGTTGAAGAGTTCTCGCAGCCGAATGAACGGGACGAGGCTGTCGCGCAGCGAGATGAAGCTGCGACCGCGCGAGCGCAGGTCGGTTTCCGGCGAGAGTTCCAGGCATTCTTCCACCGCCGACAGCGGGATGACATAGGCACCGGTTCCGATGCGCACGAGGAGCCCGTCGATGATGGCGAGCGTCAGCGGAATCCTCAGCGCAATTTCCGATCCGTTGCCGGGTGTGCTGGTGACTTCGATCGCGCCGCGCAGGGCTTCCACCGTCTTCTTGACGACATCCATGCCGACGCCGCGGCCCGAGAGACTGGTGATCTGCTGGGCCGTGGAAAAGCCCGGCTGGAAGATCAGTTGCAACAGTTCCTGGTCGCTCAGGGTCGCGCCCGGCTGGATCAGGCCCGAGGATTCGGCCTTGGCGCGCACCCGCTCGCGGTTGATGCCGCGGCCGTCGTCCTTGACCGTGATGATCACTTCGCCGCCCGACTGGCGCGCCGACAGACGGACATGGCCCGCTTCCGGCTTGCCGGCGGCGCGGCGCTCGTCCGGGGTCTCGAGGCCGTGGTCAATCGAGTTGCGCACCAGATGGACCAGCGGATCGGCGAGGCGGTCGATGACCGTCTTGTCGACCTCGGTGGTTTCGCCTTCGGTCTCCAATTCGATCACCTTGCCCGTCTCGCGGGACAGGTCGTGCACCAGGCGGCGGAAGCGACCGAACAGGCTGGCGACCGGCATCATGCGCAGGACCATCATCGTGTCGCGCAATTCGCCGGACAGCCGTTCGATGTCTTCCGACACGGCGCGAAGCTGGATTTCGACGCTGGCATCGGCAAGCTGGGACAGACGCGACTGGGCAATCACCAGTTCTCCAACACGGTCCATCAGTTCATCGAGGCGCTCGGCCGGAACGCGAACATTTTCCGCGGCCTTTGCCTGTTTCTGGTCTGCCGGTGCGACAGGAGGCGTAGGCGCTGCGGCGGGCGTCGGGGACCGGGCGGCAATCACCGGGGCCGGGATTGGCGCCGTTGCGGCTGCGATCTCGAAGGCCGCTTCGGCCACTGGCGTCGTCTCGCGAAGGATCGGCTCGATCGAGAGTTCCATGTCGTCCATGACGAAGATGAACACATCTTCCACGGCCGCCCTGTCGACATCGCCGACAATCTCGGCGGTCCAGCCGAGATGAATGTCGGACGGGTTGAGGCTGTCGAGCGGCGGCAGCTTGCTCTTGTCGACGGTGATGCGGCAGTCGCCGAGGTCGCGCAGTTCGTCGAGCAGTCCGAGCGGATTGGTGCCGTTCGCCATTGCATTGGACGGAAGCCGGAAGCGAACCGTCCAGCCGGCGTGATCGCTGTGGTTCCGTTCGGCAGGCGCAATCGCCTCTGGTTCGGCCGACGAGACGACAGCCGCGTTGCCGCTGCCATTGACGGCGGCATGGAGCGAGCCCAGCAGCGTGCTGCTCTTGTAATCATGGTCGCCGTGCGGCGCTTCGATCAGGGCCTTCATGTGGTCCTGTGCCGCAAGGACCGCGGCTACCAGTTCCTGGCTTGCCGGCACGTCGCCCTTGCGAACGCGGTCGAAGGCGGTCTCGCAATGATGGGTGAAGGCGGCAAGGGCGTCGAAGCCGAACATCGCGCCGGAGCCCTTGAGTGTGTGAAGGCCGCGAAAGACCGCGTCGATCTGATCCTTGTCGTCGAGCCTGTGGGTCAGGTCGAGGAGGCCGATCTCGATCTGCTCGAGAAGTTCGGCAGCCTCCGTGAGAAAGACGGCAATCGGATCGGTATCGCTCATTTGCCGAGGACTTTCCGGGCGATCTTGACAAGGCTTTCCGGATCGAAGGGCTTGGTCAGCCAGCCGGTGGCGCCCGCAGTCTTGGCCTGGCTCTTGATCTCGCCATCGGATTCGGTGGTGAGGAAGATGACCGGCACGCCGGTATGGGCCGGCATCTTGCGCAGTTCCCGGATCATGGTCAGTCCGTCCATGTTCGGCATGTTCAGGTCCGTGACGATCAGATCGAACGTGCCGGCCGAGAGCTTCGCGATGCCGTCAGCCCCGTCTACGGCCTCCGTCACCGTATAGCCGGCATTGGACAACGCGATCTTCGTCGTCATCCGGATGCTGGCCGAATCGTCGACGGTGAGAATATGTGCGCTCATTGGGCGGATCCCTTGTGAAGCCAGAAGAGTGCGTCCTCGTGCGACGCGTTTTCGATGAAGCCGGCTCGACCGAGCACGTCGAGCAGTGAGCCGCTGGCCGGTTGCGACAGCGACAGCGTTTTTCCGTGCGTGCGGGCATACAGCCGTGCGGACTCCACGACCTGCACGAAGGCGAGATCGACCTCGGGCTCGTCGCTGAGGTCAAGTATCACAGGTTGCGTTCCGGAAAGGGCGGCCGAAAGTTCGGGATAGAACTTGGAGATGTTTCGGATGCCCGTATTTTTTTCCGGTTTGACTACGGTATGATTAAGTTCTTTATCTGACATTACTTAAACTCGATCCACCGAATAGCCTGTATTTATCAAATGCTGACGGTCGTGAATTAAGGAATTGTAAAAATACTTGGCGACTTTACGCACGCCAAATTAGGCGTGCGTGACAGTTGCTCGTCCCGGTGGCGTTCCATTAACCAAGCTGTCGCCATTTTTTGATTTTTTATCAGGCTGTTAACGGCCGAAAGGGATGGTCGGCCACAAGCGCGATTGCCGTGCGGAGGACCGAGTTAAACCCTTCAAGATTGAGGGGTTAAATTCACTCCAAAGCGAAATCTACAGTAACGCGTTCTAAAGTTCTAATTTATAAAAGTAGAAAAAGACTCTCGAAGCGGAGAAAAGAGTGTCGAGGAATCAAACATCGGTCCTGGCCACACGCGTCAAGCTTGCAACCGGCCTTTCGGCGGGCCTTGAAAATGCCCGGTCGAGAATCGAAAGCCGATTTCTCGAGGGGGGCACGGTTCTGCTCGGCGTACTCGAGTCCGTGTCGAGCATGATCGATACGCTCGACGCCATGATGGTTTCGCTGAGCGGCGAGACGGCCGAACGGACGCGCGTGGACCTTTCCCGTATCATGGCGCGGCTGGCGGAACTGCCGCACGTGGAAGAGGACCGGCAGCAGAGCCTGTCCAGGATCGCTGAAATCGAGCGGAACCTCGCCGAAGAGATCGGGCGGATGCGCGAGACGCTGCGCTATCTGCGCACCTTCGCGCTTACCGCGAAAATCACCGGTGCCGGCGTCAGCGAGTTCGCCGGTTTCGCCGAGGAGATCATCGATCGCATTCGCTATGGCAGCGATCAGGTCGAGAGCTTCGCCGCCAAACTCGTGGATCTTTCCAGGCAGCTCAAGCCCGCCGCCATCCGCGGCCAGCAGATCCTGACCAGCTATCGCGACCTGGTCCCGACGATTGCCGGCGAACTCGAGCGGGGGACGGGCCAGTTGACGGACCATCACGCCCAGCTGGCCGCGGCTGCACAGCAGGTGCGCAAGCTCGCCGGCGCGGTGCAGGCGAAACTGGCGACGGTGCTTTCGGCCATGCAGATCGGCGACATCACCCGCCAGCGCATCGAACACTGCCAGTCGAGCCTTGCCATCATCGACGACTATCTCGACAGCGCGGCCGGCCTCGCGCTCGACAATGAACAGCGCCAGCGTCTGCGGGCCTGCGTCCTGACGCTCATCAAGCGGCAGATCGACCAGACCTGTGCCGATTTCCGGCGGGACACCGCGAAGATCGTTTCTACCGTCGGCAGCTTCAAAGCCGATGTTTCGGCCATCCTGTCTCTGCGGCAGGGAATGACCGACGGCGGGTCCACCGGCGACAGCCTGATCCGCCAGCTGGAGAGCAACATCGCCAGCGCCCAGGATGTCGTCCGGACCGTGACTGCGGCGGCCGGCGAATCCGACGAACTGAGCCGATGCACCGGCCAGATCGTCCGCGAATTGCTCGACGGTATCGAGATCGTCCGGGTGGTGCGGACCGATATCCAGTATATGGCCCTCAACACCAATCTGCGCTGCAGCCGCATCGGCGAGGAAGGTCGGGCGATCAATGTCGTGACCGCCGAGCTTCGTGCCTTTGCCGGCCAGATGGACGAGAGTGCCGAGGGAATTCTGTCGGATCTTCAACGGCTCGGCACCTATGCCGACGCCCTTGGGG
This sequence comes from Arenimonas sp., assembly GCA_019459145.1. Lineage (GTDB taxonomy): Bacteria > Pseudomonadota > Alphaproteobacteria > Rhizobiales > Rhizobiaceae > Allorhizobium. The sequence continues at coordinate 12,504 of JAIBEK010000011.1, read as the reverse complement.
GTAGCGGTGAGGCGACGGAAGACAGCGAGATCGGCCTTTACCAGCAACTGGCGCAGGCGCTCGACAGCATCCGCCAGTCGGCTGAGAGGATGGAGCAAAGCCTTGCGGCCGTCGCGCAGCAAGGCCATCAGGCGGTCGAGCAGATGGAAGTCACCATCCGCAAGCTCGACTTCCAGGCAGAGCTCGGCGACGTGCTTGATAACTGTGCCGCGCAGATCGCCGAGGAGGCCTTGTCCGTCATCCCGGACACTTCCGACATGGCGGGCGACATGGCCGAGATCGGTGCGAGCATCGGGCGGCTTTACACCATGGCCGCCGAACGGGACTTACATGCCGGGATCTTCGGCGCATCTTCTGCCCCTGCGGTCCGCCAGGTCGCGGCCGCTGCGGCGCCGGCATCCGATGAAGAGCTTTTCGACGAGGCGTTGTTCTAGGAGCGGCCGGGGCGCCAGAGGACGCATGTCCGTTGCGCCGATGGCCTGTTGGCCTGTATGGGTCAAGGTGAGCCGCTGAGGGTGTCGACCACGCCTTAGTCGGCCATGCGCCCTATTTCCGCTTGGGAGGACAGAATGCAGATCGCCATCGTTACCGTATCGGACCGGGCCAGCCGGGGGCAGTACGAAGACCTCAGCGGACCCGCGATCGAGGAATGGCTGAACGAGGTCGTCACCTCCCCTTACCAGATCGTCAAGCGGATCATTCCGGACGGCGTCGCCTCGGTGCGCGACACGCTGATCGCACTGTGCGACGAGACCCAGGTGGACCTGATCCTCACCACCGGCGGAACCGGACCCGCGCCGCGCGATGAAACGCCGGAAGCCATGCGCGAGGTGCTGGTCAAGGAATTGCCCGGCTTCGGCGAGCAGCTCAGGCGCGCCAGCCTCGAACAGACGCCGACCGCCATTCTGTCGCGCCAGACGGCCGGAACGCGCGGCAAGACGCTGATCATCAACTTGCCAGGCAAACCCAGTTCGATCCGGTTCAGCCTCGACACCATCTTCGCCGCCGTGCCCTATTGCCTTGACCTGATCGGGGCGGGCCGTATCGAGACCGATCCGGCCCGTATCAAGGCCTTCCGCCCGGCTTCGTGACGAAACCGGGCGAGGGCGAGGCGACACATCGAAGACCAACGGGACGGGATCAGATGTCCCGGACCTCGACATCGAGGAAGGGCGCGTATTGCTGCGCGCCGAAGATGTCGGCGTCGCCCGGGCTGCCGCTCGGGCGGAGGCGCAGGATGGTGAACTTGATCGCATAGGCCGGATCGTATTCGACGAAGTCGGTGAGCCGGGCCTGTTCGATGCCGAGGATGGCGCAGACCGTTGCGGGCGTCAGGGCACCGGAGCGTTTCACCCTTTCATAGGTCTCCCGCTCGCGGAAGATGACGTCAAAGGTGATCTTGTCGGTCCCGGCATTCTTGCTGCGGATCGTCTTGGCGAGGTCGGATAGTTTGGTCACGGTCATTGCGCAGCCTCGAGCTGTCCGTTGCCGATGATGGCGGTGTGGGTGGGGAAAAGCTCCAGCGGATCGCTGACAGCCATGGTGTGGTTGAGGGTCCAGCGGTAGGCGGGGCTCGCCTGCATGACCTCGTCGAGGACGAAGGAGACGCCGCCGGCGGTGCCCTTGACGTCGGGAAGGCGGGCGTAGAACAGCTGGCGCGTGCCGGTGATCGTGACTTCCTCGGCCATTTCCTTTGTCGGCGCGACACCCTGGACGACGATCATCAGTTCGTGGCCCGGCTTGTCCTTCAGCGGCTCCATGTCGCCCATGATGCCGTTGCGGCCGAAGACGTTGTAATGCAGTTCCCAGCCGTCCGGGCCGAAGCGCTCGCGCACCTGGGTTCGCGCCCATTCGATCACCTCGTCGACATGGGCGATGGTGTAGGGGTCGCGAATGCCGGCCATGCCGACGAAGCGCTCGCCAAGCTTGCCGGAGCCTTCGAGCTTGACGCGGAAGTCGGTTGCGGGAACGAACTCCATGCCGGTGACGCGGGTGGTCTTTTCCGACACCTGTTCGTAGACGCAGTGGGTCATGTCGAGCATGCCGCCGGCGACATATTCGAAGAAGGGGTTGGAGCGCTCGTACATGGCATGGCCGGCAACCGAGGCGACGGTGCAGCGCTGTTCCGGCGACATGGCCGTCACCTCGACCCAGTCCTCGGTGATCTCGCCGAGAACCGTTTCCTTGGCGCCGTAGGGCTCGGCACAGAATGAGGCGCATTCCAGCACCTTGCCGAGATAGTAGGATTGAGCTTCGGGGAAGCCGCGGGCAAGGGCCGCGCAGGCAAAGACGGCGCTGTCGGAGGACCGGCCGCCGATGATGACGTCGCAGCCCTGATCGAGCAGCGCCCGGAAGGGATGGACGCCGGCCATGGCAACGACCCGTTCGGTGGCATCGAGTTCTTCCTCGGTCAGGGCCGGACGGGCGTCGAGCCCCTGGATGGTCGAGCCGGAACGGATCTTGGCGCGCACCAGTTCCTTGTCGACCTCGGAATAGAACCAGCCGATGCGGAAGGGCGGCAGGTTGTGCTTGGCGGCGATCTCGCGGATCATCTCGACATACATGTCGACCCGGCTGTTGGTGCCGGTATCGCCGGCCGAGCCGATGATCATCGGCACGCCGATGCGGCGCGAGGCCAAAAGCATTTCCTCGAGGTCATGCGCCTGCCAGGCCTTCGGGCTGGCGCAGGTATCGTTGCCGAGCGGCACCGGACCGATGTCGTCGCTGCCGCTATCGGCCGCGATGAAGTCGGGACCGGCATCGACGCCGATGTGGAAACTCTTGGGCTTCAGCGGCGCAAAACCCAGATGCCCGTTGGGGCAGATGATCTTCATAGATCGCATGCACTTTCTCCATGGAAGAACGAAATCCGTCTCTCCCTGATGGATGCATGCACCGTGCCAGTCGCGAATGGATCTTTAAGCTGTTGAAATGTCGTATGAAAAATTGGGAATTCGGTTGGTGCTCAGGAAGCTGCGCGAAACGCACGCGGCGTGTCGCGCGCTACGCGCGGCCTCAATCTATGATCAGCCCGAGCTTGATCATCTGGTGGCGCATGGCGTGCCGGCTGATCTTCAGAGTTGCGGCGGCGCGTTGCAAATTGCCACCGGCCGCGGCAAGGGCGGCCTCGATCAGATGCTTCTGGTAATGCGCCGTTGCCGCGTGAAACCCGAGCGACAGGTCGTCGGCAGCCGTTTGCCCGTGAGCCGTGGACAAGATGCCCGCGGCCTTCGCCTTCACCGTGCGCAAAATGCGGTCGGGCAGATGTCGCGGCAGGATCACGTCGTCATCTTCGAGGATGAAGATGCGCTCGATCAGGTTTTCCAGTTCGCGGACATTGCCGGGCCAGGGATACTGCAGGAAGATCTGCTGCACCTCGTCGCTCAGCCCCGTGATTTTGCGCTTGTACTGGGCGTTGAACTTGTCGACGAAATGCTGCGACAGGATAAGGGCGTCGGAGGCACGTTCCCTGAGCGCCGGCAGGTTGATCGCCACGACCTGCAGCCGGTAGTAAAGATCCTCGCGGAACCGTCCGGAATTGACCTCGCCCAGCAGGATCTTGTTGGTTGCCGTGACAAGCCGGACGTCGACCGAGGTCGAGGTGACCGCGCCGACCCGGCGGAAACTCTGGGTGTCGAGGAAGCTCAAGAGCTTGGCCTGCAGCACGAGATCCATTTCGCGGATCTCGTCGAGAAACACCGTGCCGTGGTTTGCCGTTTCGACAAGGCCGGCCTTCTTGACCTGGGCGCCGGTGAAGGCGCCGCGCTCATGGCCGAACAGCTCCGATTCCAGAAGGCTCGAAGGGATCGCTGCGCAATTGATGTCGACGAATTCACCGGTTGCGCGCGCCGACTGCTGGTGCAGCATGCGAGCGACAAGTCCCTTGCCGGTGCCGGTCTCGCCGTAGATCAGCACGGTGCGGGCAGGGCTTTTCGCGACGCGCGTGATCAGCTTGCGCAGGGCATGGATGCTCGCATGCTCGCCGATCAGATCGCGCTCGTAATTCGCCATGGGCCGCCCTGGTTGAGACATGGCGACTATACGGGCATTTCGAACAACTGCCACTGCCCCGAACAGGGATTGCCCTCGAGAAAATGAAGGCTCGCCTGGTCGCAGCAGTAAATGACGGTCGAGATGGTCTGGGAGTCGTCGCGGTTGGGATGCTGGCAGAGCGGCGCCATGTCTGGCCCGTCCTCGGCGTGGCTCGCCATCAGCGCCGCTGCCGCCGCAACATTCCAGCGCCGGTTCGGCACCATGCGCGACAGGAAGTCGAACCGGACCGATGAGTTCTCATCGATCCGGTCGCCGTCTTCGAGAAGATTGCAGTCCGCCATTTTCGCTGTCACGAAATGATTGGTCCGCCAGGAAGCCGCGCCCCTCTCGATGCCAAATGTGTCGGTGCCGAACTCGATCGCCGCGGTCACCCCGCTGCGGTCGGCGAGCACCAGGTTTCCGCCGCCGGCATGGCGCCGCGCGGCGATGAAGGCGACCGCCTCGTCCACCGAGCGGCAGGTCGCCAGGATCCGGGTCATGGCGAAGTAGCGCAGCCAGCCGACACCATGGCGCTTGGTTCCGACATGGTTGTCGACAAGCGCGAGGCCTGCCGCATTGATGCCGCTGGAATACGCGCCGGGGCTGCCGGCGCTGCCGACGCAGATCATCCGACCCGTCTCGATGTCCGGGCCTTCATGCAGGAAGACTCGCTGCACGCCGAGATGCGTGCCGGAGAAGTCGCGGTTCTTCACCACAAGCGGCCCGTCCTCGCTGTCGCCGACCGCCCAGGTGCTGCAGCCATCGGTGTCGATTTCGGCGGCCGTCTTGAGGTCGCGCAATATGGTGATGTGCTGGTGGACGAAGAGATCGTCCTCCATCAGGCCGAAACCGTCGGCAATGCCGGCCAGTTCCGCCATCGTGTCGGGATCATGCGCACTGAGGAAAGCCCGCTGTTCTTCGATGTAGTGCAGGCCGTCGGTATCGAGCAGGCCGGCGGCGCTGGCCTGGTCGACGCGGCCGAGTACCGCGGTGCGGATCTGCTCCTCGCTCACGCCGGCCTTCGTCGCCTGGGCGCGGCCGCGCTCGTAGGAGTTGCCGGACAGGAGAACCGGGGTGGCGGGCTTGGCATTGAAGGGCAACATCGCACTACCTCAGGATCGAGACATTGTCGTTTATCAGGTGACAGGATGCCGTATGGCCGTTGCCGAGATCGTGGCACGGCGGCGCCTCGATCCGGCACAGTTCGGTGGCCAGCGGACAACGCGTGTGGAACTTGCAGCCGGGCGGCGGCGACTGTGGTGAGGGCAGGTCGCCTGTCAGCCGCACGCGCTGGTGCTTGCCCGGATTTTCGACATCGGGCACTGCCGACATCAGGCTCTGGGTATAGGGATGGCGGGGATTGGACAGAACGGTCTCCACCGGTCCCATCTCGACGATCTCGCCGAGATACATCACCGCCACACGGTCGCTCAGATAGCCGATGACCGAGATGTCGTGCGAAACGAACAGGTAGGTCAGCCCCATGTCGCGCTTGAGACCGGTCAGCAATTCGATGATCTGGGCCTGGATCGACACGTCGAGGGCAGAGACCGGCTCGTCGCAGACGATGAACTGCGGATTGCTGATCAACGCCCGGGCAATGCCGATGCGCTGGCGCTGGCCGCCGGAGAATTGGTGCGGGTAGCGGTCGAGTTGATTGGTCTTCAGCCCGACCTTGTCCATGATCGCCGCCACCTTGTCGCGCATCTCGCGTCGATTGGCGGCAAGCCCGTGCAGCATCAGCGGCAGGCCGATGATGTCGGCGACCGTGCGGCGCGGATTGAGCGAGGCGTAAGGGTCCTGGAAGATTATCTGCATGTGCCGGCGCATCGCCTTCAGCGCGTCGGGTTTCAGCGCCGTCACCTCCGTTCCGTCGAACACGACCTTGCCGGAGGTCGGCTCGTGCAGGCGCAGCAGCGCGCGTCCGAGCGTCGATTTTCCGCATCCGCTCTCGCCGATCAGGCCGAGCGTCTCGCCGCGCCGGACCTCGAACGAGACACTGTTGAGCGCGCGGATGTTGATCGGCGGCTTGCCGGTTGCCCAGGAGATCGGGCCGCGCCGACCGCCATAATGCTTCACCAGGTTTTCTACGGTGATCAGGGGCGTATTCAAAGTCTCGCTCATGCCTTGACCTCCGCCAGTCGAATGCATCGCGCCCGGCGCAGATCGCCCAGTTCGCGCATGTCGATCCTGTTCATGCAGGCGTCCAGGCGTTCGCTGCAGCGTGAGTAAAAGCGGCATTGCGGCGGCAGGTCGATCAGGTCCGGCACCTGGCCCTCGATCGGCTTGATCTTCTGGCCACGCAGGGAAAGCCGCGGGATGGATTGCAGCAGGCCCCGCGTATAGGGGTGCTGGGGTTGCTGGATCACCGAGGCGGTCGGCCCTTCCTCGACCACCTGGCCGGCATACATGACCATGACCCGGTCGCAATATTCCGAGACCACGCCGAGATCGTGGGTGATCAGCACCACGCTCATGCCGAGACGCACGCGGATATCGGCAATCAGTTCGAGCACCTGGGCCTGGATGGTGACGTCGAGGGCCGTGGTCGGCTCGTCGGCGATCAGCAGCTTCGGCCGGCAGGCAAGCGCGATGGCGATCATGATCCGCTGCCGCATGCCGCCGGAAAACTCGTGCGGGTAGTATTTGAGGCGATCGCCGGCCGAGGCGATGCCGACGAGTTCCAGCATGTCCACCGCCTTGGCGCGGGCGGCTCTCCGTCTTGCCATGCGGCCATCGGGAAGCGTCTCGTCATGGGCGTAGAGCACTTCGAGGATCTGTTCGCCAACGGTCAGCGCCGGATTGAGCGCCGTCAGCGCATCCTGCATGGTCATGGCGATGTCGCGGCCGCGGATCTTGCGCATGTCCTGCGGTGACAGCGCCCGCAGGTCGCGTCCTTCGAAGCGGATCGAGCCGCCGTCGATACGACCCGGCGCGCGCACCAGTCCCATGACGGAGGAAAAGGTGACGCTCTTGCCCGAACCGCTTTCGCCGACGACGCCGAGACATTCACCCGGATTGACGGTGACATCGACTCCGTCGACGGCGAAGACCCGGCCGGCGCGCGTCTCGAACACGGTCCTGAGATCCTGGACCTGGAGGAGGGGGGAGACGGTCATGGTCGTCATTCGTTGAACCTCGGATCGAAGGCGTCCCGCAGGCCCTGGCTCGCCACGTTGATCACCAGCACGAGCAGCAGGATGGCGAGGCCGGGGAAGGTCGAGACCCACCAGGCTTCGAGGATGAAGGCGCGGCCGTCGGCGACCATGGAACCCCAGGACGCGGTCGGCGGCTGAACGCCGAGGCCGAGGAAGGAGAGGCTCGCCTCGAGGATGATGACGTCGGCCATGCGGATGGTCGACACGACGATCACCGGTGAGAGGATGTTCGGCATGATCTCGCGCAGCATGATGTGGAAGCGCGAGGCGCCGATGGCGCGGGCGGCCTCGACATATTCGAGTTCGCGCACGGCAAGCGTTTCGCCGCGCACCACCCGGCAGGGAATGACCCATTCCTTGTAGGCCAGCGCCAGGATGATGTTGAACAGGCCGGGTCCCATCATCGCCATCAGGCCGATGGCGAAGATCAGGTAGGGAAAGCCGAGAAGGATATCGACGAGCCGGGAAATGGCGATGTCGACCCAGCCGCGCAGATAGCCGGCGGCGAGACCGGCGATAATGCCGATCGTGGTGGCGACGAGGATGACCGCCGTGCCGATGAAGATCGAGATGCGCGAACCGTAGATGATGCGCGACAGGATATCGCGTCCAAGCCCGTCGCAGCCGAGCAGGTAGCCCCACTCGCCGCCCGGCATCCAGGCCGGCGGTTGCAGGCGCCGGAAGAGGTCGGTTTCGTTCGGGTCATGCGGGGCGATCCAGGGGGCGAAGATTGCCATCAGCACGAAGATCAGCACCAGCACGGCGCTGGCAAGAGCCAGACGGTTTTCGGTGAAGTTCTGCAGATTGCGCTTGAACAGCGATTTGCCCGGATCGGCAGCCATTGCCGGCGCGGCGGTATCGTCGGCGACCGTCATAGTTTCACCCGTGGATTGAGCAGCGTGTAGAGGAGGTCGGCGACGAAGTTCACCAGCACGTAGGTTACGGCGTAGAACAGCACGGCCGCCTGGACGAGCGGGTAGTTGCGCACGAAGATGCTCTCGACCACGAGACGCCCGAGGCCCGGCCAGCCGAAGACCGTCTCGACGATCATGTTGCCGCCGAGCAGCGAGCCGGTTTCGAGGGCGGCCACCGAAACGGTCGGGATCAGCGCGTTCTTCAGCGCATGGCGGAAGAGGATGCGGCGACGGCTCAGGCCCTTGGCTTCGGCGAAGGCGACATAGTCCTGGCGCAGCACTTCGAGCATGGAGGTGCGGGTGACGCGTGTCAGGATGGCCGTCATCGGCAGGCCGAGTGTGATCGCCGGCAAGAGGATATGCGACAGCGCATCCCAGAAGGCGTCGAGGCGCCCGCGCAGCAAGGTGTCGACCAGCAGGAAATGGGTGATCGGCGCCACTTCGCTGTCGAAGCCGATCCGACCGGAGACCGGCAGCAGTCGGAGCTGCACGGCAAAGAGCATCAGCAGCAGGATGCCGAACCAGAAACCCGGAAGCGACACGCCGAGCAGCGAGCCGATGGTGGCCACACGGTCGATGATGGTGTTCTTCTTGATCGCCGCCATAACGCCGAGCGGAATGGAGGTTGCGAGCGCGATGATCAGCGCGACGAGGCTGAGTTCGATCGTCGCCGGCAGGCGCTCGACGATCACGTCGAACACCGGTCGCCGATGGAACAGGCTCATGCCGAAGTCGCCGGTGACGGCGTTCTCCAGGAACACGACGAACCGCTCGCCGATCGGCTTGTCGAGGCCGAGGTCCTGGCGGAGCGTCAGTTCCTCCGCCTCCGTGATCGGCTGGTCGCCGATCATGATTTCAACGGGATCTCCCGGCGTCAGCGCCATCATCAGGAAGACGATGGTGCTGACGCCCAGGAGAACCGGGACGAGCTGCAGAAGGCGCTCGACCAGTTTGCCCAATCGCATGACCTATTCCCGTCTGTGTCGGTTATTCGACGCAGGCGTCGTGGAGGTTGATGCGGCTGTCAGCGCTCGGCTTCCAGCCCTTCAGGCGCTTGGACACGCCATAGATATCCTTCGGGACCCAGAGATAGACGTAGGGAAGCTCTGCGTTCACGATCGCTTCCGCCTGCTGATAGAGGGCGGCACGCTTGGCCGGATCGAGTTCGATCGCACCCTGGTCCAGCAGGGCGTCGACCTCCTTGTTGGAATAGCCGGAGGCGTTTCCGCGGCCCATCGTGTAATGGGTCGGCACGAAGATATCGAACGGATCGAGCGAGCCGTTGCCCCATGAGGTGAAGTAGATGTCGCCGTCGTTCTTGTCGTTCTTCGGGTTCCACTTGGCGTCGATCATCGCGCTTTCACCGATGGCGACCTTGGCGCGGATGCCGGACTTGGCAAGGACGGAGGCGATCGCTTCGACTGTGTCCTTGTCGGCGCCTTCGGCGTCGATGGTGATGTCGATGCCATCGGGGAAACCGGCTTCCGCCAGAAGCGCCTTGGCCTTTTCCGCATCATATTCGTGCTTGGGCAGGTCGGGGCTCGAGGCAAACGCGGCGGGGCTAAGGATGCCTTCGATCGATACGGCATTGCCGCCGAGGATCTTGTCGATGATCAACTGCTTGTCGAGCGCGTGCGCGACCGCCTGGCGAACCTTGATGTCATCAAACTTGTCGCCTTTGAGGTTGAGGGCAAGGAAGACGCTGCGCGTTCCGTTGACGGTCATGACCGCGGTATTGGGATTCTGCTCGACCTGGGCGATGGAGAAGGGCGGCAGGCCGTTGATGATGTCGACGTCGCCGGCAAGCAGGGCCGCAACGCGCGAGGCCGTTTCCGGGATAACCTTGAAGATGACGCGATCTACGCAGGCCTTGCCGACCGGCGCGATGTCCGGCGAGCCGCCGTAGTAATCTTCGAAGCGTTCCATGATGATGGAATCACCCTTGCGCCATTCGACCAGCTTGAAAGGGCCCGCGCCATTCTCGGCGGTTGCCATTCCGGCGGTGCCGACCTTTTCGACGAAGGCCTTTGAGACGAATTCCTGGAAAGGCAGCATCGCCGGCAGCAGCGGCCAGGGCTCATTGAGATTGATGCGGATCGTGTCGCCGCCGACGATCTCGATATCCTTGACCGGGCCGAGCAGGCTCTTGCGCGGGCTCGTCTGGCCGTCGCCCATGGCGCCTTCGACCGTCAAGCGATCGAGGGTGAACTTGACGTCCTCGACGGTCAGATCCGAGCCGTCATGGAACTTGATGCCCTCGCGGATCTTGAATTCAAAGGCGGTGGGCGATGTCTGCGTCCAGGATTTGGCGATTTCCGGGACGACCTTCATATCCGGATCGCGGGTGAGCAGGCCATCATACATGTTGCGGATGATGGTCTCGGTCTCGCGATTGCGATGATTGGCGGGATCGAGGGTCAAGGCGTCGGCGGTGAAGCCGACCCTTATCTCCGATGCCGAAAGCGATGTCGCCGGAAGGATCAGGGCGACGGCCGTGGTAATCAGAAAGCGCTGAAAGTTCCCCATTCTTATATCTCCTTGTTCGAGAAGAGCCGCGGCATTATTGACTGGCCGCTGGTTCAAAGCTTGTTTTGCAAGCCGCATGCCATGTCTCGGGAGCGCCGGCTTCCCGGGAGAAAATCCTGCAATCTCAGCTGTTTATCCATCGCCTCGCGGGTTTGCCAGTCCACATTACGGCTGTTGCGCGTGAAGTGCACGCGCGATGTGTCAAATCTGCGCGGCGAAAGGCTGTCGGGCTTGGCATCCGCAACCGCGAATGCGGGTGCGCGCGCAAAGCGGGTGTCCCGCCCACGGCACCATATTCTACATGAGGCGCCGGTGTCCGGCGAAGGATGGATATTTCGGAGCGGAGCGGAGCGGGCGGGCACAGGCCAGCGCGCTTTCATCTCTGTCGGCGCGGTCGGCTGGGACCTTCTTTGCCCATCGAAGCCAGCGGGCTGGCGAGGGCGGCTTGGCCGAGGTCGGCCTTCATTCAACCCTGTCCCGGCTCGAAAGGGGTAACCGTCACCCCATGAGGGAGGAGGGAGTTCGCGTCAGGGTGGGTTAAGCGCGCGTGGCGGAGAGGGTGGTAGGGTCGATCGTGCGGCGTTCGACCCATGGCGGGTATCGGGTGCGTCCGATGCCTACTGTTCAGGTCATCGAGCCGGAACTGGCACGCGAGATTGGCGAAAAGCTGCTGAGGCTCGGCCCGGATGTCGCGGGCATCAATCTGAAGCGCAAGCATATCTTCCTCGGCCGGTTCATCCGCCATGGCGGGCGCTATCCGCTTGTCCTGACACGCATCTGGCGTCGCGGACAGGGACGCGTCGAGAACCGGTGGATGGATGAGCACGTCATCGTGCAGGGCGGGCGAACCGTGCTGTTCGACAATCCATTCAGCGATCACAATCGCCATGACCTCGGCTATTTCACCGACAAGCACAACAAATATGCGACCCGAGAGGCGGTCGACGTGCTCAATCGGCGCTATCGTCTGTTTGCCGAAGATGCGGGGCTGACCCACGAGGCCAGTTCGTGGCAGGCCTCGGCCAAGCGCCTGATCAAGGAGAGAATCTACAACCGGATTCCCTTCCCGATTTCCACGCTCGGATATTTCCTCTTTCGCTACGTGTTCCAGTTCGGTTTTCTCGATGGCCGCGAGGGGCTGATCTACCATTTCCTGCAGGGCTACTGGTATCGCTTCCTGGTCGGTGCCAAGGTGCTGGAATTCGACCGGGCGATCCGTAAGCTCCCGAGTGCGGACGAGAAGCGTCAGGCCCTCGCCCGTCTGACGGGGCTTGCGCTTTAGCCCCGTCTTCTCGATTTGCCTTGACTTTGCACCGCAATCGACCGGGCGTGAGACTTAGAAGCCCAGCGCATCCAGCCTCTGTAAGATCGCGGCCGCCACGGCATTCATCGCCGCAAGGGTCAGGTGGGTCCCGTCCGCCTGCAGGCAGGACGGTGGGATGAGGCCGGCGGTGATGGCGGCGCTGTCCTCTGGCGATCCGGTCGATAGCCCCTGGAGCGTCGGGTGAGGGTCGAGATAACGGGGGCCGAAGCGCGACGAAAGCCACGCGTTGCGTTGGTTGGTGGCGGCGATCTTGTCGGTGCCGCTATTGGTCCGCCGGCCGGAGCCGATGAATATGTGCCGCGACACCAGCGAGGCCATCTGCTCGAAAGCCGCCTGGTCCGCCGCCAGCGACGCGCCGTTCGCATCGCCATCCCAGTGAACCAGCACGCAGCCGTGAAGGCCGGGGGCCGCTAGAGCGCGTCCGCTTTACTCGGGTTCATATCCGCACGATCTGAAGTAGTTGGCGCATTCTTGTGGTTCGAACAGCGTGACGATGCGGCCGAGGGTATTCCATAAGCCGTCGACCGTTCGCTCGGCTTTGGCGCGCAAG
>JAIBEK010000066.1 GCA_019459145.1 Arenimonas sp. | reverse complement strand
CAGGTAGCTGCCGGTGCCGGTAATGCGGGAGTAGCGTCTCATCAATGTGTCGTCGCCGCTGCGCCAGGCTGGGGCTGGGCGTCTGCAGGCACCAGAAGCGGTGCCGCATGCGCAATCCGGGTCCGGACACGGTCGAGCAGGTTGTTGCGGGCTGCATCATACGCCCGGTTCAAAGCCTGCTCGAAGGCCATGGCGTCGGCCGATCCGTGACTCTTGAACACCAGTCCGCGCAGGCCGAGCAGCGCCGCGCCGTTGTACCGGCGGTAGTCCATACGCTTCATGAGCGCTTTTAGGATCGGATAAGCGATGATCGCCGCCATTTTCGTGAAGATATGACGGGAGAACTCGGTCTTAAGCGCCCCAATGACCATCGAGGCAACACCCTCGCTGGCCTTGAGCGCCACATTGCCCACAAAACCGTCACACACCACGATGTCCACGGTGCCTTTGAAAATGTCATTGCCTTCAACATTACCAAAGAAGTTCAAATCACCGGAACTGGCAGCAGATCGCAGCAGTTCACCCGCTTTTTTGATGACTTCGCTGCCTTTAATGACCTCTTCGCCAATATTCAGCAAACCCACGGTGGGCTCACCGCCCTCCTGAAGGGCCGACACCAGGGCGGACCCCATCACGGCAAACTGCAGCAGATGCTCAGCCGAGCAATCCACATTGGCCCCCAGGTCCAGCACCGTGGTGGCGCCGCCCGTGGCATTGGGCAGCTGAGTGGCAATCGCTGGGCGGTCAATCCCATCCAGCGTCTTGAGGAGATAACGGGCGATGGCCATCAGCGCGCCGGTGTTGCCCGCCGAGACGGCCGCCGATGCCGCGCCGTCCTTGACCTGCTGGATGGCCACGCGCATCGAAGAATCCTTCTTCTTGCGCAAGGCCACCTCCACCGGGTCGTCCATGGCCACCACTTCGGAGGCGGGAACAATGGCAGCACGGTCGTGCGCAAACGCCTGCAGGCTGCCTGGCAGGCCTACCAGCAGCAAACGAGCATCGGGATGGTGTTCGAGAAACTGGCGGCACGCCGCGAGCGTGACGCGGGGGCCATGGTCGCCCCCCATGCAGTCAACAGCCAGTGTGATCATGGGCGACTTGTCCGACCAACGGATGGGGCCGGAAGAAAAATACGACGGTCAAAACAAAGGCCCGCACTACAGAAGTAGTTGCGGGCCTTGATGGGTGCTGAAATCAGGCTTCAGACTTGTTCTTCAGCACCTGACGGCCACGGTAGAAACCGTTGGGGCTGATGTGGTGACGCAGGTGCGTTTCACCAGTGGTGGGTTCCACAGCAATGCCTGGCACGTTCAGGGCATTGTGCGAGCGGTGCTGCTGCTGGCGATGTCGGCGACGTGGTGGCGCGAGGGGCGGTAGGGAGTTTGCAGTGTTCTGGTTTGGCTAAAATGTTGAGCGCTGGCACTGCCAGCAATTTTGCGCTATTTTAGTCCAATGACAAAGGCAGAGCTGAAGCAAGAACCGACCGGAAAATGGGTGGTCCGCGATTCTCATAGCGGCCGCTTCATCGAAGTGCGCGGCGCAAACTCGATGAGTTCATCGCAACTGCCTCTGAAGAAGGGCCTCGACCTCACGAAGCCAATCGCCGCGCAGGCACTGGAAGTCGATACGGACAATCCGTACAGGCCCACGAAGAAAGACTAGTCTTTGGCCGGTGTGCTGCTCGATACGCACACGTTTTACTGGCTGATAACGGCTGCAGGCACGCTGTCGGAAGAAGCTCTGATCGCAATCGCCGACAATCAGACTAACGGCACACTTTACGTGTCGCCGATCACCGCTTGGGAATTGTCGATCGCGTCGCGCAAACCGCCACACAAGGATCCGCCAAGCCTCGGCACCAAATCGCCGTCCCAGTGGTTTTCAGAAGCTGTAAGGGCAACCAAGGCACGCGTCGTGCCGATCCACCAGAGAATTGCCTGCGAAGCAGCCGCGGTGGTGACCGATACGGGCCATAGGGACCCAGGTGACTGCTATCTGATCGCAACGGCCCGGGTAAAGAAAATCGCCATCATTACGCGGGATTCTGTCATGCTGAGGCTCGCCTCGCCCCCGTATTTCAACGTTATCGTGTGCTGAAATCTTTTCCCAAAGTCCTGCACCCAAGCGGCAAACCGCTCTCAGCCGCACCGACTGAAGGAGTGATGTTGATGAAAGACCGCAGCCATGACGATGCGATGGCGGATCTCTTCCGAGATGATCCGCAGATGGCGGCTGCCACGCTCGACGCGATCCTGGCGGACGGCGACCAGGGGGAGTTGCTGATGACGCTTCGCCAGATGACCAAGGCCTTCGGCGGCCTGCCCGCCGTCGCGAAGTCGGCCGAACTGAACCCGACGCAACTCTACCGGACCCTCTCGGAAACAGGGAATCCGGAACTACGCAACCTGAGCGCCCTGCTTCGCAGCATGGGCATGCGCTTGTCCGTGCAACCGCTCGACAAGGTCACCTCGCACACTGCGTCCTAGGCAGAAAACTGGCTGAGCCACGAGCGAGTCAAAATTGCATCTGCACGGTTCGGCGCCCATCCATGCCCCGCTTCAAGCGCATGATGTGTAACTATCGAGCCGGCATCTGAAAGCTGCATGGCCAGCCGGGGCGCAGCGCATGGCGTCCGTCGGTCATCGTTCTTGCCAGACAGGATGAGAACGGGCATTGCAGCCATCGCAGGGAACACGAAATCATCTGCAAGTGGCTCCGGGCGTAGCAATACAGCACCGGCGAACCGTTCAGGTGCGATCGACAGCAGCGCCGAGATAAATATGGCCCCGCTGGAATAGCCGAGCGCCACCAATTTTCCGCCCATTGCTCCCAGGTCACCTGTCGGGGACAGCGTTTCTCTGGCAAGCGCAACGACCGCACTTGTATCAATACTGCGGTCAGGACGGCGCGTGGTGAATGTGAATCCTTCTCCGGAGGCTATCGGCCCCCTCGGCGCCAGATGAGGCCAGTCTGGCGCAACCTCATGAGCGAATGCAGACAAGGCAGTCTCATCCTGGGCTGAACCATGAAAGGTAACAAGTCTCAAGGTCGCCACTCCATCGACACGGGCTCGAACCCAGCTAGCAGAGTTGACTCAGGCCGACAATGTTCAACAATCTGCCGATGATCGTGCCGCCAGCCCCCATCGACACCCGCCGCCCGCTGGTGCGGTTGACCGACGAAACGGTGCTGAAGGGCGTCAATACGCTCCCGCTGTTTGCCGGCTTTGCGGGGCTCGCCGTGCTGCTGCTAGCGATGTCGGCGACGTGGTGGCGTGAGAGGAACGGTAGGGGACCGAAGACTGGCTCAATAAGCTTGGACGGCACCGCACCGCCTCAAGCGCTGCCATGACAGAAACGGCAGAACAAGGTATTCTGCGAGAGCACGACAGCCGGGCTTTTCTACGGCGATGCGAAGACCACTTGCTTAGACTGTTGGGGCCGAGCGGAAAGAGATCATGTTATCATTTGCTAGTCTGCTGGACTTCGCCGGAATAGAGCGAAGTGCCGTAAGACTGCTTCGGCATCAGGATAATCGCTATACTGGCTATCCCTCGCCCTACGTGCTTTGGCGCGACTATCGCGAGCGTTTCGAGGCATATCAGGAAACGCAAGCGATTGGAGACGAGGCGCGTTTACGGGCTCCTTATTGGGCATCGTTTGTCGGCGCACCAAATCGAGAGACCCTTTTTGTAGGTCTCTATTCGGCGGAGTTGGTCGGTGTTCTTCCCGCGAACCGGCCACATCCTGTTACAGGAGGCATAGAGGAAGCCAGCAGTTGTCTTTTCTATAAGCTCCGACTCCTTCCCGAACTGGCTGAGTATGCCGGACGACTCTGGATCGAATGGGGCGCTGGCTATCGTTCTTGGATCCAAAGAGGCGACAGCGTCCAGAAGCCGATTGTGGAATTGCGCAAAAACCTCGGCGAGCCTCCCTTTCCGGGCTTTCCGGCGCTCATCTTCAACCTGTCTGATGTTGAAAACTTGCCCACGACCTGGACAGCGGCACTGTCATCCACGCGCGGCATTTACCTGCTGACGTGCCCCAGGACACGCGAGCAATACGTCGGAATGGCATCTGGAACAGAAGGTTTTATGGGCCGTTGGCGCGAATACTTCGTCACAGGGCATGGCGGCAATGTCGGGCTGAAGAGTCGCGACCCAAGCAATTATCAGGTTTCGATCCTTGAGACTGTTGGGAGCGGGGCAACGATCACCGATTTGACAACGCTGGAGACGCGCTGGAAGCACAAGTTGCAGAGCCGCGAGATGGGGCTTAATCGGAACTGAGGGCAAGCGCAGCCGTCAATCCATCAACCCCTTTCGTGCGCGCGTCAATCCCCCATCGACACCCACCCCAATTCCCCCTAACCTCGCCCCATGCCCGACACCCTCCCCCTCTCCGAAACCGTCCCCGACGACGCCCGTGAAACCATCCTCGCCGGGATCAAGGCGCACAACAATGCCCTGCTCGGGCCGACCGACCGGCGCGACCTGTTCATTCCGCTGACCAATGCGGAAGGACAGGTCGAGGGCGGGCTTGTCGGTTATACCGGACGCGGCTGGCTTTATGTGGAAATGCTGTTCGTGCCGGATCACTTGCGCGGCCAGGGGCTGGCCGGGGCGCTGCTGCAAAGGGCGGAGGACGAGGCGAAGGCGCGCGGCTGCAAGGGTGCCTATATCGACACGATCAATCCCGACGCCCGCCGCGCCTATGAGCGGCAGGGCTATTCGGTTTTCGGCACGCTCGACAACTTCACCGGCGACTACGCCATCACCTGGCTCATGAAGCGATTTTAAGGCCCATGGCCGGCGTCACCGTGAGGGGCTCGCTCATCACCTCGCGGATCTGCTGACGCAGCCAGCGCCCGGCAAGATCATTGTCGGAATGGGTCGGCCAGACCATGGCGACCGGCAGGAACCGCAAGGTCAGCGGCACTGGACTGGTCACCAGCCCGAGCAGCGGTCCGTAGCTCTGGGCGATCCGCGCCGAGACCGTGGCGATCACCGGGCTGATGCGGGCTGTCGCCAGGACCGACATGAAATCGGGCGCAGCCGTGACGATGTTCAATTCCACGCCGGCAAATTCCAGCGCTTCCTTGATGCAGCCATGCAGGCTCTCCGATTGCGAGATGACGGCGTGGTCAGCGGCCAGATAGGCCTCGATCGACACCGGATTGTCCAGCGTCAGCAATTTTGGATTGTAGCAGCAGGCCACCTCGGCGTCGAACAGCACCTCGCAGATCCGCCGGTTGGCCTGGGCATAGGTGCAGCCGACAGCGAGATCGATGGCACCGCCGTCGAGCATGCCGTCCACCTCGTCCGGCTGGCAGCCGCGCGCCAGGATCTTGATACCCGGCGCCAGCCGGCGCAACCGCGCCGTCAGATCCGGCAGCAGTAGCAGTTCCACCTCCGCCGACATGCCGATCCGCACGACACGCTGCTCGGTCGCCGGATCGAACATATCGGCCGCCGTCAGAGCCGTCTGTGCCTGCTTCAATGCCTGGCGGATTGGTCCAGACAGGCTGCGCGCCCGCGCCGTCGGCTGCATGGTCTGGCCGTTGCGCAGGAACAACTCGTCCTGGAACAGCACCCGGAGCGTCGAGAGCGCATGACTCATAGCCGGCTGCTGGATCTTCAGCCGCCGCGCCGCCTTGGTCACGCTGCCCTCCGCCATCAGGGCGTCGAAGGCCACCAGAAGGTTGAGGTCAAAGGAACGCAGATTGAAATGATCGATAGTATCCATGAGCCGCATCGATTTGATTGCTGACCTCGCCATAGATACCTGTTTGAAAGGTTCTTGCAAGGCCGCTTCGTCCTATCGAACAATCGGGAGTGCCACCATGCACACACGTCGATCCATTCTCAAAACCGCCGGCACTGCGGTGCTGGCCGCCGGCGCCACAACCACACTGCCCCTGTCAGCCTATGCCAAGGCGCCGTTTGCGGCGCGCCAGGCACCGGGTTTCTATCGTCTGAACCTCGGCGCCGTCGAGGTCACCGCGCTCTCCGACGGCACCATTTCCCTGCCGCTGGCCAAGCTCTATAAAAACACCACCGAAGAAAAGGCGACAGCCGCCCTTGCTACCGCCTTCCAGGGCAACCCCACGGAGACCTCGGTCAACGCCTTCCTGGTCAACACCGGCGACAGGCTCGTGCTGATCGATGCCGGCACCGGCAAATACTTGGGACCTTCGCTCGGCCATCTCGTCACCAATATCGAGGCCTCCGGCTACAGCGCCGCCGATATCGATGACGTGATCCTCACCCATGTCCACACCGACCATTCCGGCGGTTTGGCCATCGATGGCAAGCGCGTCTTCGAAAACGCCACTCTGCATGTCAACACGCGCGAGGCAGCGTTCTGGCGGGATCCGGCCGAACGGCAGAAGGCAGCGGAGGCGATCAAGACGCAGTTCACTGAGGCCCATGCCGCCCTGACGCCCTATATCGACGCGGGCCGCTTCGAGACCTTCGCCGACAACGGCGATGTCCTGCCGGGCTTCGGCTCGATCCTCAGGGCCGGCCATACGGCGGGCCACAGCGCCATCGTGATGGAAAGCAAGGGCAGCAAGATCGTCTTCTGGGGCGACATCACCCATGGCGACGTCTTGCAGTTCGACCAGCCGGATGTGGCCATCGAATTCGATCACGACAAGGACGCCGCGATCGCCGCACGGGCCAAGGCCTTCGACGAGGCGGTGGCCGAGGGCTATCTGGTCGCCGGCGCCCATATCGCATTTCCCGGCATCGGGCATGTCAGGCGCGACGACAGCAATTTCGACTGGGTGCCGGTCAACTACGACTCGACACTCTGAAACGACAAGCCGGGCGGCCCTGCGTGGCCGCCTCGCACTCCCAACCGCTCACCTCCGGCCGCCAGGCGATCAGCCCTTTCAGCCGCTCGTGCACGTCGGCGCCGAGCGGCACGACCAGCACCCGCGCCGGATCGGCCGGGCCCGGAAAATCCAGTGCCTTCCAGGCCACCTTCTCGAAGCCGAGCGGCATGTAATACGGTGGGTCGCCGATCAGGATGACGGCTTCGGAGCCGGCGCGGCGCGCCGCCTCGATAGCGATGCGCACCAGTTCCCGGCCAATCCCCCTGTTCTTGTGCGAGGGCCGGACCGCGAGCGGCCCGAGCAGGTGGCCCTTGACCGAGCCGGCGAGCACCGGCGTCATCCGCACCGAGGCGATGGTCTCGCCGTCGTCGGCGCAGATGAAGGACAGGTGCCGGTCATGCGGCCCCTGCTCGCGGATGCGGGCAGCCGCGCGGGTATGCCGGCCGGGGCCAAACGCTTCTTCGTTGATATGTTCGATGACCGCGTCGTGCGACGCATCCTCGGTGAGGTAGACAAGGTCGTGATTTTTCATGGATGACCGGACCGTAAGGACAGACGGAGATATGGGTTCTCGTTGACGCCGAAAGGGCGTTCGGGAAGCATCAGCGTCGTCGCAGGGTCCGTGGTTCGGTCATTGAAAATGAGTCATCCGTTTTTGCGAAATCCCGGATAGCAGCAAATTTTCCGGCCGTCCAATGGAAAAACGCAGTGTTCACCCCTTGGCATCTCCCAATAAGCGCCGCGAGGCGTATCTATGAGGCCAGACATGAACAAACGACAGGAGAGCGCCGATGGGCATGCTCGTTGACGGCGTCTGGCACGACGTCTGGTATGACACGAAAACCACAGCCGGCCGCTTCGAGCGCTCGAAGGCGCAGTTTCGCAACTGGGTGACCGTCGACGGCTCGGCCGGCCCGACCGGCAGCAAGGGCTTCAAGGCCGAGGCCGGGCGCTATCATCTCTATGTCTCGCTCGCCTGTCCCTGGGCGCACCGCACGCTGATCTTCCGCAAGCTGAAAGGGCTGGAAGGTCTGATCTCGCTGTCGATCGTCGATCCGCTGATGCTGGAAAACGGCTGGGAATTCCACGACCGCGACGGCGCGACGGTCGACCACCTGTTCGGTTCCGACTTCCTCTACCAGATCTACCTGAAGGCCGATCCGGCCTATTCCGGACGGGTCACCGTGCCGGTGCTGTGGGACAAGCAGACCGGAACGATCGTCTCCAACGAGTCGGCCGACATCATCCGCATGTTCAACACCGCCTTCAACGGCCTGACGGGCGAAGGCAGCGATTATTGCCCCGCCGATCTGCGGGACGACATCGACGCGCTCAACGACCGCATCTATGACGCGGTCAATAACGGCGTCTACAAGTCCGGTTTCGCCACCACGCAAGACGCCTATGAGAGCGCGGTCACGCCCCTCTTTGCCATGCTGGACGAACTGGAAGAGCGGCTTTCGACCCGCCGCTATCTGTTCGGCCCGCGCATGACGGAAGCCGACTGGCGGCTGTTCACCACGCTGGTGCGCTTCGATCCGGTCTATGTCGGCCATTTCAAGTGCAACATCCGCCGGATCGCCGACTATCCGAACCTCTCGGCCTATGTCCGCGATCTCTACCAGACGCCCGGCGTGGCGGAAACGGTGAACCTGCGGCATATCAAGCACCACTATTATCGCAGCCACAAGACCATCAATCCGACCGGCGTCGTGCCCGTCGGTCCCGCCCTCGACCTCGACCGCCCGCACGGCCGCGGCGCGTTGGGCTAGGCGCGGCGGCTCACCAGAAATCGGCGGGGCTGGCTTCGCCGCTCAGTTCCGCAAGCCGCCGCAGCGTCGCCGCCGTCACGTCCCTCGGCAGGTCGCGCGGATTAAAGAAGCCGGCCTCGACGATCTCGTGGTCGGCAAGCCGCGGCGCCGTCTGTGTGACTTCGGCGCGGTAGAGCAGCACATGGTCGCGCGGGCTGATGCGGCGGTTGAAATAGACATGGAAGAGCTGCGGCGGGGCGGTGAGCTGAAGATTGCCCTCCTCGCGCAATTCCTTTTCCAGCGCCGCCAGGGCCGTCTCGTCCCGTTCCACGCCGCCGCCCGGCATGTACCAGCCGGGAACATAGGAGTGGCGCACGAGAAAGATCTCGCCTTGCGGGTTGAAACAGGCGGCCCGCACGCCGAGCGTCATGCCGCGCGACAGGGCGAAATAGCCGTGCAGCACCTTCAGCAACAGGCGCCGCCTGAGCCCCGTCCCCTCATCCAGGCCCTTTTGCTGGTTCATTCTTCTTGCTCCCGTCACGCCGCGTCTTTAAGAGTGGCGCCATGTTCAAGCTCGCGCATATATCCGATGTTCACCTGGGCCCGCTCCCGAACCTGACCATCCGCGAACTGGCCTCCAAGCGCATCACCGGCTATGTGAACTGGCACCGCAACCGGCGCAAGCATCTTTTCACCAACGCGCTGGATCTGGTGATCGAGGACCTGCGCCGCCACGAGCCCGACCATCTGGCGATCACCGGCGACCTGGTCAATCTCGCCACCGGCATCGAGATCCGTCTCGTCGCCCAGTGGCTGCGCGAGGCTGGCGCACCGCTCGACACCTCCGTCGTTCCCGGCAATCACGACGCCTATGTGCCCGGCGCCCACGACAAGGCGGTGCAGGCCTGGTACGACTATATGCGCGGCGACGACGATCCGCTGATCTGGCGGGAGGGCTACAAGCTGTTTCCCTATATCCGCCGGCGCGGGCCGGTCGCGATGATCGGTTGTTCCACCTCGATCGCCACGCCCCCCTTCTCCGCCACCGGCTATTTCAGCGCCCGCCAGGCGCGCGAGACGGCCGCCCTGCTCAAGGCTGCCGGGGAGGAAGGCCTGTTCCGCGTCGTGATGATCCATCATCCGCCGATCCGCGGTGCGGCCGCATCCCACAAGCGCATGATCGGCATTCGTCGCTTCGCCGCGGCGGTCTCCTTGGGCGGCGCCGAACTGGTGCTGCACGGCCATACCCATCTTAACACGCTCTACTGGCTGGAGGGGCGCGAAAAGCGCGTGCCGGTCGTCGGCATCGCGTCCGCCTCGCAAGGCCCCGGCGCGCCGAAACCGCCGGCCGGCTACAATCTCTTCTCGATCAGTGGCGAGCCCGGCGCCTGGCAGCTGAAATGGGACCGCTACGCCCTGTTCGACGCCGCCGTGAAACTGCGCCACGAGCATCACCAGGTCCTCCTGGGCTGAAGTTCACGCCAGGTTGCGCGCGCGGTGGCGCTCGACGATCGCCCGGAGATTGTCGGAAAAGACGGCAATCGCCGCCTGCGCCTCGTCAATCCCGAAGCCGGACCAGCCCATGCGCTTGACCACGACCGGCTTGCAGATGCGGAAGAACACCGACTGGCCGATGAGCGAGAAAACGGTCAGCGACAGTTCTCCAGCATCGCCCGTATGGCCGACCGCGATGGCGAACAACTGGCAGAAACGCTCATGCAGCGGCTTTGCCAGGCGCTCGTACAGCAGGCCGTCAACCTCTCCCGGAACCACCATTTCCCGCGTCATGAAGGTCGAGAGCAGATCGGCATCCTCGCGCGACGCACCGATCAGCATCATGGTGGCGAACATGCCGTCCAGCATGTCCAGCGCCTCGTCCGCCGTCAGATGGGGCGGCAGCGGCTTCGTCAGGGAAGCGCCTAGGCTTTCCTGGACGATGCCGATCACATATTCGATGCAGGCCGTGCGCAGGCCCGGCTTGCCGCCGAAATGATAGGCGATACTGCCGATATTGGCGGCGGCATGGTCGGCGATCCGCCGGGTCGATACGGCGTCATAACCGTGATTGCCGAACAGTTCGAGCGCCGCGGAGATGAGCGATGCCCGCGTCGCGCCCGGCCCCGATGCCTGTCTGCTCATGCACGCCTCCGGCGAAAAAATCATTCGATTGATTAATTCGCGGCGCGTGCGCGGTCAACCGGCGTGTTTGTCGCGGCTGATGGCCGTCGCCTCGTCGAGCAGTTCGGCGATCCGCGCCGGATATTCCTCCACCAGCATGTGGCCTGCGGTCGCGATCCGGGTCAGAGCTATGTTGCCGGGTAGCCGCTCCGCCTGCCAGCACGGCAGGACGCAGTCCTCGCCGCCCCAGACCACGCGGATCGGCATGGTCAACGCGGCGAGCGCATCGAGCGGCAGTTCGCCCTGAAGCCGTTCACCGCTCGGTGCGACGAAGGTGATCGCCTCGAAGATCTGTTCCAGTGCCTCGCGGGCGCCCGACTGGTGGCGGACCGCCAGCATGCCATCGACCAGGTCATCATCGATCGCGGCATTGAACCCGGCCATGCCCTCCAGTGCCCAGATCAGGTCGAGATGGGTCTCGGCCTGGGCATAATGGGACAGCAGTCGGTGATTGATCCCCGGGCCGAAGCCGCCGGGCGCAAGCAGGGTCGCGCTCAGCACCCGCTTCTGCTCCCGCAGTGCCAGAAGCGCTGCGGTTGCGCCGCCGAGAGAATGCCCGGCGACGTGGAATTCGGTAACCCCGCGCAGGTCGAGGTCGTTGCGGATGGCCTTGGCCATCTTGCCCGCCCCGCCAATGCCGTCGGCATGCAGCGAGCCTGCATGGCCGGGCATATCATAGGCGATCACCGGCTGGGCGGGATCGATCCCCGCCACAACCTTCTTCCAGGTGAAGGCGCCGCCACCGAAACCGTGCAGCAGCACCAGCGGCGGTGTCTTCCTGATGTCTCCGGCGACGATCGCGTGAAGTGCCATGGTTCAGCCCTTCGCCGCGCGCTCTTCGAGCACCCGGTTTGCCGCCGAGACGATCGCCTCGAGCGAAGCGGCGACGATGTTGGTGTTGATGCCCACACCGAACAGCTTGCCATCCGGGTGCACCACCTCGACATAGGCGATCGCCGAGGCGTTGGAGCCATGCTGCAGCGAATGCTCCGAATAGTCGGCGACCGAAAGCTCGATGCCGAGATAGGTCGACAGGGCATTGATGAAGCCGTCGATCGGCCCGGTCCCCTGCCCTTCGATCCGCTTCGTCTCGCCACCATCGGTGATCTCGGCGGCAACGATGCGGCGTCCCTTCTGGGCCGGATCGGCATAGGTGTGGTGATCGACATATTTCACACGGGCGTCGGGCTGCGCGACATAGCGCTCGATGAAGCGTTCGTAGATCTGCTTCGACGGCAATTCCACGCCCTTCTCGTCGGTGATGCGCTGGATGTCCTCGCGAAACTCCACCTGCAGGGCGCGCGGCAGGTTGATGCCGTAATCCTCCGCCAGGATATAGGCGATGCCGCCCTTGCCGGACTGCGAGTTGATGCGGATGATCGCCTCGTAGGTGCGCCCAACGTCCTGCGGGTCGATCGGCAGGTACGGCACTTCCCAGACCGGCGAATTGGCCTTGCGGATCGCCTTCATGCCCTTGTTGATCGCATCCTGGTGCGACCCGGAAAACGCCGTATAGACCAGTTCGCCAACGTAAGGATGGCGCTCGGGAATGGTCATCTGGTTCGAGTATTCGTAGACCGCCTTGATCCGCTCGATATCGGAGCAGTCCAGCTTGGGATCAACGCCTTGGGTGAACATGTTGAGCGCCAGCGTGACGATGTCGACATTGCCGGTCCGCTCGCCATTGCCGAACAGCGTGCCCTCGACGCGGTCGGCGCCGGCCATCAGGCCGAGCTCGGTCGCCGCGATCCCGGTGCCACGGTCGTTATGCGGATGCAGCGAGACGATGACGTTTTCGCGATTGTCGATGTTGCGGCACATCCACTCGATCTGGTCGGCATAGATGTTCGGCGTCGTCATCTCGACGGTCGACGGCAGGTTCAGGATCAGCTTGTTGTCCGGCGTCGGCTTGATGATGTCGATCACGGCATTGGAGATCTCCAGCGCCACGTCCAGCTCGGTGCCGGTAAAGCTCTCCGGCGAATATTCGAAGCGGAAGCCGCCGCCAGCCTTCGCCGCCATGTCGGTGATCATCTTAGCCGCATCGACGGCGATCTGCTTGATGCCGGGCACATCCTTGCCGAACACCACGCGACGCTGCAATTCCGAAGTCGAATTGTAGAAATGGATGATCGGCCGGTGCGCGCCCCCCAGCGCCTCGAAGGTCCGCGTGATCAGCTCCGGCCGGCACTGCACCAGTACCTGCAACGACACGTCGTCCGGCACATTGCCTTCTTCCACGCACCAGCGGGCGAAGTCGAAATCGGTCTGCGAGGCCGAGGGGAAGCCGATCTCGATTTCCTTGAAACCCATGTCGATGAGCAGCTGGAACATGCGGGCCTTGCGGTCATGGCCCATCGGATTGACCAGCGACTGGTTGCCGTCGCGCAGGTCCACCGAGCACCAGATCGGCGCCTTGGTGATGGTCTTCGACGGCCAGGTGCGGTCCTTGATGTCGATCTGCGGATAGGGACGGTACTTGATCGCCGCCTCGGGCATGCCCTTGATACCGGCACCGGATTTCATGCTCATGTCGTTCATCTCTTCCTCTTCCGCACCTGCCCGGCTCTTAGCGCATCGTTAGCGGCTTGGCGACGGCAAATGCTGGCCAAAAGTCGGCCAAATAGTCCAAAGTTCAGGGATTTGATACGAGGAGCTGTGCCATGCGGCTATCCGGCCGCCGGGCGCTCCTCAAAGGACCCGGCAACCGCGGATAAGGCTAAGAAGAAGCGAGTTTGGCATCGACGCGACAAAGCCGGCCGCGGAGCGGTCAGCCTTCAAGGTCGCAAACATGGTCGAGCCGAAATGAGTCATGGTGAACAAGAGATAGCCTGCGAGAATGGATCGCGCAAGTGCGTTATTCGGCGGCGGAGTTCGTGTGTCGTTTTAGACGTTCACGAACCCAGGCCGAAACGAGACGGTGCCGGAGGTATTGAGCCGTGCGACCTCCGCATCGAGTTCAGCCAGTTCGTCCTTGGGCAATTCGAGCTCAACCAACTCATGCTCCCAGTTGATGCGGCGAGCATTTGCCCAGTCGAAGTACTCGCTGACATCCTCGCCATCATCAAACTTTTTGTCCAGTTCAGCCGCTGTTATGGTCTTCATGGTACTGCTCCTCCGCTGTTCTGGCCCTGCGAACGGAAATGATGCGGATCTTGTTCTGTCGGATGGTGAAATAGCCGACCCAGTATTAGCCGCCGAACAACCCTATAATACCATAACGGACTTCGTCTTGCGAGCGCGCCTTGATCGTCACACCGTTTCCATTGCGCCACAGTTCCTGCGCCGCCACGAAATCGATTCCGTGTTTCGCTCGGTTTGCTTCACTCTTGGCCGGATCGAATTCGAACTCCATGGTCAATCAAACCACGGCCGCGGGAGAAAATCGAGCACTTCAACCCTTGCGCGCCAGCCGCAACACGCCCAGCATCAAGCCCCCGGCCACCAGCCCCCAGAAGGCGCCGGAAATACCGGCGAACGAGACGCCGGACGCGGTGATCAGGAAGGTGACGGCGGCGGCCTCGCGGGTCTCCGGCTCCTTGAAGGCGGCCACCGCCGAGCCGGAAAACGCGCCGATCAGCGCCAGGCCCGCCACCGCCTGGATCAGGATCGGCGGCGCCAGCGAGACGAAGGCGGTCACCGCGCCGGCGAGAAGCCCGAGAATGATATAGCCGACGCCGCCGATGATCGCCGCCCAGTAGCGTTTCTTCGGATCGGGATGGGCGTCCTCGCCGGCGCACATCGCCGCGGTGATCGCCGCCAGGTTGACGGCATGACCGCCGAACGGCGCGGAAAACAGCGAGAACAGTCCGGTGACGGCGAACAGCGGCCCCGGATTTGGGTCGTAGTGGTTGACCTTCAGCACCGCGATGCCGGGAATGTTCTGCGACGCCATGGTGACGATGAACAGCGGCAGGGCGATCGAGATGAGCGCCGGCACGGTGAAGACCGGGGCGACCAGTTCGACCGGTGGGGCCAGTGACCGCGCCCAGGTCGCCATCGCCCCTTCCGGCAGATCGACGCCGAACACCATGACGACGACGAAGGCGAGAAGCGCCGCCGGCACAGCATAGAGCCGTTTGAAGGCCAACACCGCCGCCCAGGCGACGAGGATCGGCAGGCCGAGCGCCGGATCGAAGGCGATCGCCTTGAATGGCGCGAAGCACAAGCCGAGGATGACGCCGGACAGCATGGCACTGGCAAGCGGTGCCGGGATCGCCGCGACCGCCCGGCCGAGCGGCCGGAACAGGCCGGCGAAGACGATCAGCACGCCGCAAACGAGGAAGGCGCCGACGGCAGCGGCAAAACCGCCTTCCGCCGTGCCGGCCGTCGCCAGCAGCGCCGCCCCGGGCGTCGACCAGGCGATCGATACCGGCAGTTTGGTCCAGGCGCTGAGGACGATGGCGCAAAGCCCCATCGACACCGACAAGGCCATCAGCCCGGAGGCAGCCTCATAATCGGTCGCCCCCACCCCCTTGAGGCCTTGCAGCACCACGGCAAACGAACTGGCGAAGCCAACAAAGGCCGTCAGGCAGCCCATGAAAAAACTCTGGAACGAAAGGTCTTTGAACATAGAAAGCCCGGTGAAGCGAAAATGACAATCGCTCACCAACAGCAAAGATCGGCACCCTTGGCAAGCCGGGCACGCGGCGAACGGTTACGGCAATGCGCAATCATTTCGACCCACAGGCCGGGCGGCGCGGAGAAGCCCGGTCCTCGCGGGTCGTCGCCTCAATTATCCGGCGCCGCCAGCCGGAAGCTCATCACCGCGTCGTGAACGCGCTTGCGCCCCTTCTCGTCCCCGAGGAAGTGATAGCCGACGACGGTATAGCCGCGCTTCTTGTAGACGACATAGGCAGCGATGCTCTGTACGGTGGCGCCGCTCACTTCCCCCTGATATTGCCGCATGATCACCGTCATCTTGGGCACCCCGACACCCGGATGCTCGCCCGCCGGTTTGGCCAGCCGCTCGTTCATGAAGAAGATCTTGTCCGCCAGGTTTTCCTCCCAGGCATCCGCAAAATCCTTGGACTTTGTGCTCTGGTCGAGATCGAGCGCCCAGACGATCACGCCCTCCACCCGGTCGGGATGGCGCATGTCGAGCGAATACGGCTCGGATGCGTCGATCTCGCTCGACCAGATGCGCGGCACGGCGATCCAGAAGCCACGATCGGAATTGCGCCGCCAGACGATGGTGTCCTCGTCGCTGGTGGGGGCCGGCTTGCCGGCGTCCTGTTCCTCGTCGTCGCTCTTCGGCGGCGAAAACTGCGGCGGGTCGTCATCCTCGGCCTTCGGCTCGCTTTCCGCCGGCTCACCGAGCGCCAGCGTCGCCGAACAGTTCTGGAACACCTTCATCTGCTCGTCGAAAACGCCCTCCGGCGCCGAATAGGACATCAGCAGGAACACGCGCGGCGCGGTCACCACCATCTGGATATGGTTGAAGGTGCGCTGCCTGCCGGCGGTGTCGGCGGTTCGGTAGCTGGCGATGGCGAAGGGCGCCTGCTGGCCGGCGACGGGGGCGGCACCTTCCGTGTTGATGCGTCCTTCGGGGGCGGCGAGCAACTGCCCTTTCAGCCTCTCGAGTTGCGCCTTCGCCGTCTTTTCCGCCGTCCTTTCCCGGTCGATCACCTGGACGATGATCGTCGCGTCGCGAGCGTCGCCGGCCAGGCCGGAGAACACCCGGTCGCCATTGGTCGCCTCCTGGAAATCCCAGTCCGAGGGAAACTCGCAGGAGAATCCGGAATTATCCTTGTACGTGCGGAAGGTGACGTCCTGCGCGCCGGCCTGAAGCGCTGCCGCGAAAAGCAGACAGGCGACCAGAAACAGGCTTTGAATGGCGTCCTTGGCTAAATTCCTCATCAATCTCCGCTCCCATTGCATCCTCGACCATATTAGCCCAACCGACCGTGTCAAACGATATGCCGCTAGACCTTCGTCGGGCCGATATTCGCGCATGGTTGGGTCTTGACGATCGTCAGGAAGGCACGGCAACCAATATCCTTCAGGAAACGGCCGATACCCGTTCAGGCCTGGTCGCGCGGGCGCCCGATGACGCCAAAAAGCAAAACCCCTGCCGGCTTGCACCGACAGGGGTTTTCAGTTCAGTCCGCAGGCCGAAGCTTCAGAGTTCCGACTGTGTCTCGACGATCTTGCCGACCAGACCGTAGCCCTTGGCCTCTTCGGCCGACAGCCAGTAGTCGCGGTCGATGTCCTTGGCGATCTTCTCTTCCGTCTGGCCGGTGGCCTTGGCGAAGATCTTGATCAGGCGCTGGTTCATCTTGATGATCTCGCGGGCCTGGATCTCGATGTCGGATGCCATGCCGCGGGTGCCGCCCGAGGGTTGGTGCAACAGGAAGCGGGTGTTGGGCAGGCAGAGGCGACGTTCCTTCGGCACCGAGGCATAGATCAGCGCTCCGGCGGAAGCGACCCAGCCGGTACCGATGATGATGACCTTCGGCTTGATGAACTTGATCATGTCATGGATCGAATCACCCGATTCCACGTGACCGCCGGGCGAGTTGACGTAGACGCGGATATCGTCGTCCGAGGCGGCGGCCAGCGCCACCAGCTGGGTGCAGACCTTCTGAGCCAGTTCCTGGGTGATGCCGCCATAGATGAAGATCGAACGCGACTTGAAGAGGTTCGCTTCCGTTTCCTTGCCGAGCGGCAGTTCCTTGCTCTTGTCGTCGTCTTCTTCGTTCATTCGGCACTTCCTCAAGCGTTCGCGTTTCTCTCACCCGCACATAGTGCGACTCATGTCGTAAAACAATGCGGGAAAAAGAGGAAGCACGGAACCGGTGAACAGGGCGTTAGTGCGCCCTGATCGGGCCGTCCCGTTCCGCATACGCGGCGTTAACGCCGCCGCCGTATGGTGGTCGACCACAGGGGCGGCCATGACGACACGGATCAGACTTGCGGAAATCATCGAGGCGTTGAGCTGCGCGCTCGACATGACCGAGGGCCAACCGCCCGGTCACTGCATCCGCTGCTGCTGGATCGGCACGGCGATCGGCCGCGAGCTCGGCCTGTCCGACAATGCCCTGCAGGATCTCTATTATACCCTGCTGCTCAAGGATCTCGGCTGCTCCAGCAATGCCGCCCGCATTTGCGAACTCTATTTGGCCGACGACCTGCAATTCAAGCAGGACTTCAAGCTCGTCGACGGCTCACTGCCGCAGATCCTCAGGTTCGTGCTTTCGCATACCGGCATGCAGGCCGGGCTTGCCGAGCGGTTCCGCAGCCTGATGCACATCGTCAGGAACGGCGGCGCGATCGCCACCGACCTCATCCAGACCCGCTGCCGGCGCGGCGCCGAAATCGCCCGCCAGATGCGTTTTTCCGAAACCGTCGCGCACGGCATTCTCGACCTCGACGAGCATTGGGACGGCGGCGGCCAGCCCTCAGGCCTGAAGGGAGCCGACATTTCGCCCTTCGCCCGCATCGCCCTGCTTTCGCAGGTCATCGACGTATTCCAGATGAGCGCCGGCCAGGAAGCGGCGATTGCCGAAATACGCAGGCGCGCCGGCGCATGGTTCGATCCCGAAATGGTCGCGGCCTTCATCCGCATCGCCGAAGACGACACCTTCTGGAAGCGGCTGAATTCGGACGACATCGAGCGCCTGGTGCTGCAGGGGGAACCCGGCCAACAGGTCATCTATGCCGACGAGGACTATCTCGACGACATCGCCGCGGGCTTTGCTCGCGTCATCGATGCCAAGAGCCCCTACACGTCCGGCCACAGTGACCGCGTGGCCCTGTTTACCGACATGATCGCCGAGGAGATGGGCATGGCGCCGGCGGAGCGCCGCCGCCTCAAGCGCGCCGCACTCCTGCACGACATCGGCAAGCTCGGCGTCTCGAATGCCGTGCTCGACAAGCCGGGCAAGCTGAATGGCGAGGAATGGGCGGCGATGAAGCGCCATGCCGAATATTCCGAACTGATCCTGTCTCGCATCGGCGCCTTTGCCGAACTGGCTCGCATCGGCGGTGCCCATCACGAACGTCTCGACGGCAAGGGATATCCGCGTGGCCTGAGCGCTGCAGATCTCGCGCTCGACGTGCGCATCGTCTCGACCGCCGATGTCTTTGACGCCCTGACCGCCGACCGACCCTACCGTTCCGCCATGCCGGTCGCCGAAGCCCTCGCCATCCTGTGGGAGGGCGCCGGCTCGAGCCATGATCCGGCCTGCATCGCGGCGCTGAAGCGGGCCCTTACCAAGGCGGAACTCGCCGCCGCCTGAGGCGGCACGATCCGGGACCGGACGCCTCGTTTTGCTCCGCCTCGCGCCAGTTTACGCCCACGCCCCCGCCAACACCTCCTTTGCTGCAACGGCGGCGAGCGCGGCTACCGCGCGATCCGCGTCGACAGGATGATCGACGACAACGTGCGCTCGACGCCTGACAGCGCGCCGATATGGTCGATCAGCCGGTCGAGTTCGGCGATCGACGGGGCCGCGACGATGGCGATCAGGTCGAAGCTCCCATTGACCGAATGCAGCGTCGTCACCTCGCGAATCGCCGACAGTTCTACGCTGACCGCAGGCAAGGTCTTCGGCGCGATGGTGATCAGCACATGCGCCCGGATCAGCCCGCTCTGGAAGGCCTCCGACAGCCTGACCCCATAGCCGGCGATCACCCCTTCGCGCTCCAGCCGCTCCAGCCGCGCCTGCACCGTGGTGCGCGACAGCCCGAGCCGCCTCGCAAGCGTCGCCACCGGCATGCGGGCGTTCTCGCCGAGAAGCGCCAGAAGCTCGCGATCCTTGTCGGTAATTTGCATTTTGCCCAATTCCTTCGGCGATATGCCGAAGCTGATACCACGAAACGAACATTTCGTCGCTATGAATCGAAAGGAGCAGTGGGCATCCTGTTGAAATCTGACGAAATTCAAGAGGGGATATTTTCCATGAAAGACGTAGTTATCATCGGCGGCGGCAAGATCGGCAGCGCCATTGCACTCATGCTGGCAGACAGCGGCGCCTACAGGATCACGGTTGCCGACCGCAGCGAGGCGCAGCTTTCCGCCATCGACCGCCACCCGGCGATTTCGACGGCCGTGGTCGACATCACCGATGCCAGCGCGCTCGACGCCGTGCTGGCCGGCAAGTTCGCCGTTCTCTCGGCCGCCCCCTTCCACCTCACCGGCGCGATCGCCGAGAGTGCTGCCCGCACCGGCACGCATTATCTCGACCTCACCGAGGACGTCGCCACCACCCGCAAGGTCGAGCAGCTGGCGAAGAACGCCCGGACCGCCTTCATCCCCCAATGCGGCCTGGCTCCCGGCTTCATCTCGATCGTCGCCAATGACCTGACCCGGCATTTCGACACGCTCGACAGCGTGCGCATGCGCGTCGGTGCGTTGCCGCAATATCCGTCCAATGCGTTGAACTACAACCTGACCTGGTCGACCGACGGCCTGATCAACGAATATATCGAGCCCTGCGAGGCGATCGTCGAAGGCAAGCTGATCAATGTTCCGGCCATGGAAGAGCGCGAGGAATTCTCGCTCGACGGCGTCACCTATGAGGCCTTCAACACCTCGGGCGGCCTCGGCACGCTGGCCAAGACGCTCGAAGGCAAGGTGCGCACCATGAACTACCGCACCATCCGCTATCCGGGCCACCAGGCGATCGTCAAGGCGCTGCTCAACGACTTCAACCTGAAGAACCGCCGCGATGTCCTGAAGGACCTGTTCGAGAACGCGCTTCCCGCCACCATGCAGGACGTCGTCGTCATCTTCGTCACCGTCTGCGGCGTCAAGGACGGCCGCTTCCTGCAGGAAACCTATGCCAACAAGGTCTATGCCGGCCCGATCGGCGGCCGCCTGATGAGCGCCATTCAGATCACCACCGCTGCCGGCATCTGCACGGTGCTCGACCTGCTGGCCGACGGCAAGCTGCCGCAGAAGGGTTTTGTCCGCCAGGAAGAAGTGAGCCTCCCCGATTTCCTCGCCAACCGTTTTGGCCGCGTCTACGACCCGCAAGTGGCCAAGCTCGCCAAGGCAGGCTGATCGGTCCTCCTGGGGGGAGGAGTGGACCGCAAAGGTCCTGGGACGGAGCGGCAATGAGAAAAAGACGGGCCGCTCCGTCTACCCCTCCAACCCTGCGCACCACCTTCTCCCCAGCGGGGAGAAGTGCCGAGTGAAACGAGGCGATGAGGGGGCCCAGTGCGCGGGTCCCCGCTTCTTGACGGACCGCGTGCTCTGGGTCCGGAGCTTCGCTCCCCCTCATCCGGCCCTACCGGGCCACCTTCTCCCCGCTGGGGAGAAGATACTGCCCCCGTCGGTGCCTCCCCCTTCGATACACGCCTGCGCCAAGCAACTCAGCGCACGAAGAAACACCGCAGCGCCGCCGCGTGTCGATCTCCCCCTCCCCCCCCTTGTGGGGGAGATGCCCGGCAGGGCAGAGGGGGGCGTTCTAGGTCGAGACGCCCGCCACCGCCCCCTCAGCCAAACCTCGCCAGCACCTTCAACAGCATGCCCGCAATCTTGCCATAGGGCGGATAAAGCAGCGCCACCGCCGAAAGCCGCGACTGGCGCAGCACCGGCTTTTCCTTGGAGAGCGCGACGAAACCCGCCTCGCCGTGATATTGGCCATAGCCCGAGGCGCCGACGCCGCCGAAGGGCAGGTTGTCCTGCGCCAGGTGCAGGATCGTGTCGTTGATCGTCACGCCGCCGGAAATCGTGCCGTTCAGCACCCGCCCTTCGGCTGACCTGTCGCTGCCGAACCAGTAGAGCGCCAGCGGCCGGCCGCGGGCGTTGACGAAGGACAGCGCCTCGTCGAGCGTGTCATAGGGGATAACCGGCAGGATCGGCCCAAAAATCTCCTCCCGCATCAGCGCCATCGTGTCGTTGGCCCCGGTGACGATCACCGGCGCCAGAATGCGGCGGACCGCATCCGTACCGGGCACCAGTTCGATCACCTCCGCCCCCTTGCCGCGGGCCTCGTCGATCAGGCCGGCGAGCCGGTCGAAATGGCGCGGGCTGATGATCGACGTATAGTCGGGATTGCCGGCAAGGCTCGGATATTGCTTTTGCGCCGCCGCCCTGGCCGCCGCCACGAAGGCCTCGACGCGGTCGCGCGGCACCAGCGCATAGTCGGGCGCCACGCAGGTCTGTCCGGAATTGAGCAGCTTGCCCCAGATCAGCCGCGGCACGGCGCTGTCCAGATCGGCGGAGGCGTCGATGATCGCCGGTGACTTGCCGCCAAGCTCGAGCGTGACCGGCGTCAGGTTCCGCGCCGCCGCTTCCGCCACCCGCCGGCCGACAGCGGTCGAGCCGGTGAACACCAGGTGATCGAACGGCGCCGCACTGAAGGCGGCCGCGACCTCCGGCCCGCCGGTGATGACCGCCACCTCGTCTTCGACGAAGAATTCCTTGACCGCCGCATCCAGAACCTCGGAAAACCGCGGCGTCAGCTCGGACGGCTTGAGCATGGCACGATTGCCGGCGGCAAGCGCCCCCACCAGCGGCGAGAGCATGAGGTTCATCGGATAGTTCCACGGCGCGATGATGCCGACGACGCCGAGCGGCTGGCGCAGGATCTGCCCCGAGCCCGGCTGTCCGGTCCAGGCGAGAGACACCCGTCGCGGCCGCATCCAGCCCTTCAGATGCCGCCGCGCATGGCGGATCGCCGCCCGCGTCGGCACGATGTCGGCGAGCGTCGTGACCACCGCCGAGCGATTGCCGAAATCCTCCGAGATCGCCGCCGCAAGGCGGTCCTGCCAGGCAAGGATCATCCGCTCCAGCCGGTCGAGCCGGTCGCGCCTGAGCGCCGCCGGCGGATTGATGTCGCCAAGATAAGCCACCTTCTGGCGCGAAAGCACGCTTTCGATCGCCACCTCCGGCGACACCGCCTGCCGATCGCTCACATTCCCGTCCATCATCCGCCTCCCAATGTTATGACGCTCTACAGATGAGCCGAGATCCGAGATTGTTCAAGTGCGAACAGATGGCAGGCTGGAACTAAACACCGTCGATCCTGGATCACCCTCAGGCCGAGATGCCCGCGAGAGCGCGCCTTGAACCATCCGGATGGGTCGTGGATCGGTGGCTTCGTGCTCTGAGAGCGGGCGCGGCCCGGAAACTCGGCGTGGGGGCATGGAGAGGAACCGCTCGCGCGACGCCCCCATCTCCCCCTTGGTGGGGGAGAAAGCGATTTCGATGAGTGAGGTGCGGCGCAAGCCGCGGCCAAACATCAGAAATCGCAAGTGAGGGGGATTGTTCGTCCGGCCCGCAGCACCGATCCCCTCACCAACAAAATCTGAAGTTTAGCCCTGATCGGGCTAAGCCTTTGATTTTGTAACCTCTCCCACAAGGGGGAGAGGTATCGCCGCCCGCGCCTATCCCTCGTCGATCGGCAGCGCCGAGAGCTTCAGCCCCATGGCCTTCATCAGCTTGAGGACGGTCAAGAATTCCGGTTTGCCGTTGTCGCCGAGCGTTTTGTAGAGGCTCTCACGCCCAAGCCCTGCCTCTTCGGCTATCGCCGTCATGCCGACAGAGCGCGACATTGAGGTATTTCATGTAATTCACGTATATCCGTTGGAATAATTGAGATCATCAACTAACTGAAGACCCAAAACCTCGATTGGTGAAATACAATTACACAGAGATTAGTCTGTAGAACCGCGAATTGTCACCTACACAAACCAAGGCTTCCGCCACCATATCTCCAAACTCATATGACCTACGAGCCCAGTCCTTATTATTTTCTTCGAATTTCAACCAAAGTTCTTCTTTAGGAAGGTCAGTCATTTGTAGAAATTCAGAGTACCTTTCAAGGAGTCTGTTAGTTACATCATGACAATCTCTGAGATCAGGATTTCCTTTGATCCATTCAAGTCGCTTAGTAGGCGTCAGTTTGGCCATCTCCTTGGCCCTGTCAATCGAGACGGTCTTCTCTAAACGGAAGACGGCTAAAAGATAAATCAAAGCAGAATAACAGGTGAGCATTCTACTATGCTTCAGCTTAAAATTCTTCAGTTTGTCGGCTATCTTTTCACCACGCCTGCCGAACTCATAGTTTACGCAGAATGTTCTCCAAAGTCTTAGTATATCATTTGCGAGAAAAGCCGGCATAAAGCCATCAGAGTGACCAGAATAATCGCCGAAATATGCCGCGATCACTTCACCGATTATTTCATCATAGACATCCTGCCCCAAGAGAGGTTGACTTTCCAAAAACAAAAGTAGACGGCCAGTCAGAGTATTCTTGTAGTCATCGTCTGGCGCACCCAAAGACTCTACAAGATCTGATACCGTGTGGCTCGCGAGATAACGTCCATCGGAATCAAAATCAGGCATATCCAGTTTGCGGACAGCCTTAATCAGCTCCGCCTTGACCAAAATTGTGTTCAACTGGGAAAGTTGGGGAACCTTCACCGTGTGCTCCCCACGTCTTTTCTCAATCGTCTTGGAGATGATAAATATATCTAAGTCGCTATTTTTCCCTGCCTCCAGTCGGCCGAATGATCCAGTGGCATATATACATGCGTCCCCTCCCAATATAACTCCAGCATCACTTAATTCAGACCTAAGTATATTGATCTTTTCCTCGCATGAAACGCGCCGAGACTCCAAATAATTCATACCCCTCCCCCCAGCTCAAAAACATTTGCAAATATCTCTGCTTGCTCTATTGCGTCATCAAGTGCGTGATGCGTATGAAGCCCCTTCGGCAACAAAATCTCAGGTATTTGCGCGCGACCGGATTCCGCGACTGGGAGTCCCAATTTCACAGAGACAGCGGTCTTAATGTCGTAGCAACGAGAGTAGCCGAACGGAGAACCGCGTTTCGAAAACCGCACAAAGTACCAGTACAGCCAAGACCAGTCAAAACTAAGTGGGTATGCCACGAAAACTGGGCTACCGTCTCCCGCCACTGAGCGTACCCATTCGAAAGCTTCGTCCATTACATCTTCTGGCGCAGATCCATGGGCAACCAATCGATCCCGATTAAGGCCGTTCACCGCCAAGGCTTCATACTCAAAATCATCTGAAATCGGCTTCAACTCGCGATAAAATGAGTTTTTGTAGTCCATTGGCCTACGAAACCGCTTACCATCGAAGGCGCCCGCATAGACCAACGCGAATGAAAGCATCGAATATGGCCCCGGTATTGGCCCATCGGTTTCCACATCTGCTGAAAAGTACACATCCACAGTCTTATCCAGTCCTCGCGCGGTTAAAGATCCGGCACCAGCCGTCAGTCTGACAACCGCCTGCTTCGATGGATTAATCGCGCTCATCCGCAAGCCTCGCTACCTATAATAAATCCACCTTGCAGCCCCATCCATGCGTGAACCTGTCATACCGAACTCAGGTACCATGTCCACTGGCCAACGAGAAAAAATCGAATGCCTACCCAAAGCGCCTTTCCTCCGAGCTGTCTCCGACTCTCGGCATATATGCCGAGGCAATCATGGCCACTATGCCGGAATCGGCTATTTTACACAAAAAAACCGCCGGCCTCTCGACCGACGGGTCCATAACGCTCTGAGCAAAAGC
Organism: Arenimonas sp.; assembly: GCA_019459145.1. GTDB lineage: Bacteria > Pseudomonadota > Alphaproteobacteria > Rhizobiales > Rhizobiaceae > Allorhizobium. The sequence goes on along the minus strand of JAIBEK010000066.1, from coordinate 71,324 downwards.
CGCCCCTCGCCCGCCTCAACTCCGCGGCTTCAAATTCTCCGGATCATACAGCGGCTTATACCCCACCGCAGCAACCTCCACCGGATAAGTCTCGGCGAAATACTCGACGTTCAGCTTCCGCCCCATCTGGCAATATTCGTGCGGCAGATAGGCGAGCGCGATGTTCTTGCCGATGGTCGGGCCGAAGGCGATCGAGGTGGTGTAGGAGCGACGGCCGAGGCTGTCGACGAGGGTTTCGCCGGTTTCCGGGTCCATGACCGGCAGCGAGCCGACCGGATAGCGGGCAACCCCCTTGGCATCGACATTGTCGGTCATCACCAGTGTGCAGAGCATGGCCGGCTGGTGGGGACGGGCTTTGTATTCCAGATGCTTGGCCTTGCCGCGGAAATCGGCTTCCTTGACCTTCGGGCGCGCGAGATCCGCCTCGATCAGGTTGTACTGGGTCAGGAGGTCGCCGTTCTGCAGGCGCAGGCTCTTTTCCATGCGGCGCGAATTGGCATAGGTCTCGACGCCGAAGGCCATGACGCCGGTGGAGCGCAGCGCGTCCCAGACGGCCAGCCCGTCCTCGTATGTCATGTGCAGTTCCCAGCCCTGCTCGCCGACATAGGAAATGCGGAAGGCGGTGACCGGTTTGCCGGCGATCTCGATCGGCTTGATCGCGGCAAACGGGAAGTTTTCAGGGTCGAGCCCGGCCGGGTCGGCGACGACCTTCTTCAGGTTCTCCCTCGCGTTCGGCCCCCAGATGCCGATGGTAATGTATTTTTCCGACACATCGGTAATGGTGACGTCGAGGCCGCGATCCTCGGCCACGCGCTTCATGTAATGGAAGTCGCGCGGGCCGGCATCGGCGCCGTTGACCAGCCGGCAGCGGTCGGCCATGCGGAAGACGGTGAAGTCCGCGCGCACCATGCCCTCGTCGTCGAGGAAGTGGGTGTAGATGCCCTTGCCGATATTCGCCTCCCCGCCGATCTTGGCGGCGCACAGCCATTCCAAGAGTTCGACATGGTCGGGACCTTCGATGTCGACCATGTGGAAGTGCGACAGGTTGACGATGCCGCAATCCTCGCTCATCGCCAGATGCTCGGCATTCGAGACGCGCCAGAAATGGCGGTTGTCCCACTCGTTTTCGCGAACGGGCACGCGGTCGCCGTACTTCTCCAGCAGGTGCTCGTTGGCCTTGTAGCCATGGGCGCGCTCCCAGCCGCCGAGTTCCATGAAGTGCCCGCCGAGTTCGACCTCGCGCTCATACATCGGCGAGCGCTTGGCGCCGCGGCCGCTGGCATAGGGTTCGCGCGGGTGCACGGCGGGGAAATAGATCTTCTGCGCCGCCTCGTAGGCGCGGCCGGCGATGAAGTCCTCGGTCAGCTGGTGCGGATAGAAGCGGGCATAGTCTATCGAATTGTGATCGATCTCGGTGCGGCCGTCGGTCATCCAGTCGGCGATCAGCTTGCCATAGCCGGGGCCGTCCTTGACCCAGATGGCGACGCAGTACCACAGGCCGCGCACCTTCTGGCTCTCGCCGCAGGAAGGCCCCCCGGCGGCCGAGACCTGCAACAAGCCGTTGAAGGAATGGCTCTCGTTATAGCCGAGTTCGCCAAGGATCGGCGTCAGTTCCATGGCGCGCTCGAGCGGTTCGAGGATCTGCTCCATCTCGAGGTCGCGCTGCGAGGGCGAAAGCCGCGCCTCGTGCTTTTCCAGAAGCTCGCGCGGATGGCACATGCGCGGCTCCTTGGTCTCGTAATAGCCCCACTCGATCTGGCCGCCCTCGGTCGTCTTCGGGTCGCCGGTGTCGCGCATATAGGCGGAATTGCCCTGGTCGCGCAGCAGCGGATAGCCGATCTCTTTGCCGGTTCCTTCAAACTCGTTGAACGGACCGAAGAAGGTCAGCGGATGGTCGACCGGCATGACCGGCAGGTCCTCGCCGACCATTTCGGCGATCAGCCGCCCCCACAGGCCGGCGCAGACGATGACGTGATCGGCCATGATCGTGCCGCGATGGGTAACGACGCCCTTGATCCGGCCGCCCTCGACGATCAGCGATTTCGCCGGCGTATTGGCGAACATGGTGAGCTTGCCGGATTTTTCCGCCGCATCGACCAGCTTGCCGGCGACGGTTTGCGAACGGGGAATGACCAGGCCGGCATCGGGATCGAACATGCCGCCCATCACCTGGTCTTCCTCGATCAGCGGGAAAAGTTTCTTGATCTCGGCCGGAGAGACATAATGGGCACGGGTGCCAAACGCCTTGGCCGAGGAGAGCTTGCGCTTGATCTCCTCCATCCAGACGTCGTCGCCGGTGCGGGCAACTTCCAGACCGCCGATGCGGGCGTAGTGGCCCATTTTCTCGAAGAAATCGATGGAGTATTGCGTCGTCCAGACCGACAGATAGTCATGGGATGTGGTGTAGCAGAAGTCGGAGGCATGCGCCGTCGAACCGATGTCGGTCGGAATGCCCGACTTGTCGATGCCGACGATGTCGTCCCAGCCGCGCTCGATGAGGTGATGGGCGATCGAGGCGCCGACAATGCCTCCGAGCCCGATGATGACGACCTTTGCCTTGGACGGAAACTCTGCCATTGCCTGAAAACCCACCTGCCAGCGTGTTGATAATCTGCAGGGATACTAGGGGCGGATCGGCGAGAACTAAAGCCTCTATGCGACATTCTCCAAGGACTGCACGACACGCCACAACGGGCACAGGTTCACCGGTGACGACCCTCGGTGACTGGCGAAAAGGTGCTAGACCGGGATGCTGCCATTGTCTTCGCCGTCCCAGTAATGGGCCATGTCGGCATGCACCTGGATCAGCACCAGGTCGGGCGTGTCGATACCTTGGGGAAACCAGCGATCGAGGTCGGAGATCCAATGCGCCTCGAACTGGCCCTTGTCGTCGATCAGCTTGGCCGCGCCCTGAAGCGCGATGAAGATGCCGGGTTTACCGAGCAGGCTGGGCGGTGCCGAGAAAGTCAGCGAGACCCTCGGATCGGCCTCGATCTCCGCCACCTTGCGGGTGTCCCGGTAGGAGAACAGCCAGGTATCGCCGTCATAATCCACGTCGCCGTTATTGCTCATCGGCCGGCTCGAAATCGCCCCGCTCGCCCCGATGGTGGAGAGCATGCAGAAATCGATCTTCCGCATCTTCTTCGACAGGTCCTGCAGCGTCATGGTCGTCATCGGCATATCCTCCTGGGCGTGATTGCCAGAGACAATCGCCGCCCGGCCGGATTGTTCCGGTAGATCCGCCTGACAGGCCCCGTCACGTTCCGCAGAATGTGCGGCTCACCCTCTGCTCGCGCCGCGGTGCGACCTGCAGATCGGCGAAAGCCTCGCTCTCGCGATAAGGCTCGGCAAGCGCCTCCGCCAGCCGCTCGAACGGAGCGAAATCGCCCGAGATCCCGGCTGCGATCGCCTCCTCGATCCGATGATTGCGCGCAATGACTGCCGGGTTGACCGCCTCCATCGCCGCCTGCCGCTGATTGGCCGGGCGCGGATCGCCTTCCTGGCGCAGGACCCAGCGTTGCAGCCAGTCGGCGACGCCGATCGCATCGGCAAACTCGGCCGAAAGAACCTCGGTCGGCGCCCCGCCGGCAAGCTTGCCAAGCGCACGAAAGACGCGGGTAAAATCCGCCTCGCCGTCCTCCATCAGCTTGAGCAGTGAGTTGACGAGATCGAGGTCGTCCTCCTGCGCCCCGGCGATCCCCAGCTTGGCGCGGAACAGATCGAGCCAGCGCTCCTGGAATACCCGGCCGAATTCGACAAGCGCGGCATTGGCCGCCTCGACATTCTCCTCCTCGGCTCCGTCCATCAGCGGCAGAAGCGTCTCGGCAAAGCGCGCGAGGTTCCACTGGGCGATCCCCGGCTGGTTGGCATAGGCATAACGCCCCCGCTGGTCGATCGAGGAAAATACCTTGCGCGGATCATATTCGTCGAGAAAGGCGCAAGGGCCGAAGTCGATCGTCTCGCCCGACACCGCCATGTTGTCGGTGTTCATCACGCCATGGATGAAGCCGACCGACAGCCAGCGCGCGACCAGATCGGCCTGGCGCACGGACACCGCCTCGAGCAGCCCTCGATACGGTCGATAAGAGCCCCCGAGCTCGGGATAATGGCGGGCAATGACATGGTCAGCGAGCGCCTTGACCGCCTCGGCATCGCCGCGCGCGGCAAAAAACTGGAAGGTGCCGATGCGGATATGGCTGGCAGCAACCCGCGTCAGCACCGCGCCGGGCAGCTTGGTGTCGCGATGGACCATATCGCCGGTCGCCACGGCGCAAAGCGCCCGCGTGGTCGCAATACCGAGCGCGTGCATCGCCTCCGACACCAGATATTCGCGCAGCACCGGTCCGAGCGCCGCGCGCCCGTCGCCATTGCGCGAAAAAGGCGTGACGCCCGCCCCCTTGAGCTGGATGTCGCGGCGCCTGCCCCGGGTGTCGACCACCTCGCCGATCAGGATCGCCCGCCCGTCGCCGAGTTGCGGCACGAAATTGCCGAACTGATGGCCGGCATAGGCCATGGCGATCGAGGCCGCCCCGTCGGGCAAATTGTTGCCGGAGAAGATCGCCGCCAGGTCCTCGTCGCTCGCCCGGGCGAAATCGAGGTTCAGTTCCTCGGCCAGCGCACGGTTGAGGCGGATCAGGCGCGGCTGGCCGGCGCGGGCGGGTTCGGCCGGCCGATAGAACCGCTCCGGCAGCCGAATGTAGCTGTTGTCGAATGCAAACAAGGATCTTGGCTCCCTCTTTCGCCAGCCGGTCCGACGGCGCATCTGTCATCCCCCAATATGGGGCGTCGCCCGGATCGAGCAAGACGCCTTGTCCGGCGTAAAGGCGTCTCGCGGGCGAGCGGGAAAACCCGGACCAATTTTGGGCGCAAGCCGAACACGCTATTGTGCCGGGGATTGCCGCCCTCTTAACGTGTCGGCCGACCGGCATGCGCGCTTCGGGGTCGTCGCGCGGCAGTGCCGTTTTTCTTTCCCCTGCCCTTTCCGCCGGTGAGCGGGCCGTTGCAGGGGTCACTGATTGTCGAGGGGAAGATCAGACATGAAGATCCGTATTGCCGCCATCGCGGCTCTTGCCGTGGCCTTTTTGGCCGGCTGCACCACAACCGAGGAAGCCAATACCGTCATCCAGTCGCGCTGGATCGGCCAGCCGGCCGAACTGTTCTTCACCCAGTACGGCCCACCGATCTCCGAATTTGCGATGGGCAGCGGCAATATCCTCTACACCTGGCGTGGCGGCGACAAGACGCGCTACATCGCGCCGACCTACGCAACCCCCGCACCGGCGCAGACCACCACGCGCACGGTCACCCGCGAACCAAAGCCCGGTGTCACCGTCACCAAAACCACGACGATCGGCGGCGGCTATGCGCCCCAGCCGCAGATGATCTCGCCGCCGCGCTATGAGGAACTGTTCTGCGAGTTGCAGATCACCGCCGACCCGTCGGATCGCATCGTCGCCATCCGCGCGACCAACGACACCGATGGCGAGGGCCTGTCCTTCTCGCGTTGCGCCGAAGTGCTGAACGCCCATCCGCAGCAGTAAGTCTCGCCTGCCCGCCTGTCGAAGGACCCTCCGCGCCGGGCGTGGAGGGTTTTCCCTTGTCCGGGTCCGCGCGTTTCCGGCCGAGCCTATGCCGCTTCGGGAACATCCTCTGCCGGGGCTTTGCCGTAGACAGCGATAAAGCGCTTACGATAGTCTTCGCGGTGCGATATAGCCGAAGGCCGGCGCGACTGATTTCCGGGCGCCGTGTCGACCAAATAGAGGGACAAAAATATGTTCAAACGCCTTTCGATCACCGCCGCATTTCTTGGCGCCGCCACCGCCCCTGCCTTCGCCCATCTCGACCCGGCCGAGCATGGTTCGCTGATGGCGGGTCTTTCCCACCCGCTGTCGGGTGCGGACCATATCCTTGCCATGGTCGCCGTCGGTCTCTGGGCGTCGCAGATCGGCGGACGCGCGCTGCTCGCCGTCCCCGCCGCCTTCGTCGGCACCATGGCGCTGGGCTTCCTGCTCGCCGTTTCCGGCATTGAAATTCCGTTCGTCGAGCCGGCGATCCTCGCCTCGGTGATCGGCCTCGGCCTGCTGGTCGCGACCGCAGCACGCCTGCCGGTCGCAGCCTCCGCCGCCGTCGTCGGCCTGTTCGCCCTGTTCCACGGCCATGCCCATGGCGGCGAACTCGGTGCCGCCGGCGCGCTGCAGTTCGGCCTCGGCTTCCTTGTCGCCACCGCCGCCCTGCATGCCGCCGGCGTCGGCCTCGGCATCGCGCTCGGCCGCATGGGTCCGCTCGTCACCCGCCTGTTGGGCGCGGCAACGGCACTCGGCGGCGCGGCCCTCGTGCTCGGCTGATCCGCCGAAACATTTCGTCAAAATGCAATCGGCGGGTCTCACGACCCGCCGATATTCGTTGTGTGATGCGGTTGCCCGCTCGTCTCAGACGACGGCCAGGCGCGGTCTCGTGTCGTCGCGCCCATTGAGCAGCGTATCGACCTCTTCGCCGCTCATCGGCTCGGCGAACAGAAAACCCTGCAGTTCGTCGCAGCCGATTCGGGTGAGGAACTCGTTCTGCTCGGCCGTCTCGACGCCCTCGGCGGTGGTCTTCAACCCCTTGGCCCGCGCCAGTTCGACGATCGCCTGCACGATCGCCTCGTCGCCCCGATCCTTGCCCAGTCCGTCGATGAACATCTTGTCGATCTTGATATGGTCGACCTCAGTTTCGTGCAGACGCCCGAAGGTGGAGAAACCGGTGCCGAAATCGTCGAGCGCGATGTTGATCCCAACGGCGCGCAACGCACGAATATTGGCCGCGCAGCTTTCCGAATCGTCCATCCAGGCCGTTTCCGTGACCTCGATCTCCAACTTGTGCGGCTCGAGCCCTGTCGCCCCCAGAATGGACATCACCTCCATGGCAAAGCCATTGTCGCGCAACTGCACGGCCGAGACGTTGACGGCGATGTTGTCGATCGGCCAGTTGGCAGCGGCGCGGCAGGCCTCGTCGAGCACGTAGCGCCCGAGTTCCCGGATCAACCCGCCCTCCTCGGCGATCGGCACGAAATAGACCGGAGAGATCAGTCCACGAGTCGGATGATGCCAGCGGACCAACGCCTCGACGCTTCCAATCTTGCCGGTCGCGGCGAAATATTTCGGCTGATACAGCACCTGGAACTGGCTGCGGTCGGCAAGCGCCCGGCGCAGGTCGCGCTCGATCTCGGCCCGCTCCCGAACCATCGCGTCCATGTGCGGCCCGAAGATCGAATAGCAACCGCGACCGCCCGCCTTGGCGCTGTAGAGCGCGACGTCGGCCTTGCGCGTCAGTTCGGTCCGCTCCGTCCCGTGTTGGGGAGAAAGCGCGACACCGATCGATATGCCGACAAAGGCGTTCTGGTCATCGATTGCGATCGGCTGGGAGACCTCGTTGACGATCGCCGTGCACAATGCCTCGACCTCGTCGACCTGATGATAACGCACCAGCACATTGAACTCGTCGCCGCCGACGCGGCAGAGCGATGATCCGGGAGGCAGGAGCTTGCGGATACGGTCCCCGACCTCGCGGATGACAAGGTCGCCGGCCGGATGGCCAAGCGTGTCGTTGATCGGCTTGAAGCGATCGAGGTCGAGATAGAGGATGGCGACCTGGTTCTTGCCGTCGCGCTCGCCAAGGGCCGCGTCGAGCAATGTCTCGAATGCAGCGCGGTTGAGCAGCCCGGTCAACGAATCATGGCTGGCGAGATAGCGAATGCGTTGCTCCTGTTCGCGATTGGCCAGGGCGCGGCGATAGAGCATGCCGATGAAGATGCCGACCACCCCGATCAGGCAGAGCAGGACGACGACAAGCGCCGGCGCAATCGACTGGAGGAAGGCCAGGCCCGGCCGGTAGGGCTCCCAGACCACGTGACCGATGATGCCGCCGCCATTGGTCACCAGCGGCACGCTCGCCTTGCCGAATTCGGCCTCGTCCATCAACGAGAAGTGCATGTTGGCGAAATCATACTTGGTCTCGAGTTCCTTGAGGAACGGCCCGTCGAGATAGCGGATCGCGACATGGATGCTTTCGGTTCCCGCCACCTGTTCGATGTCACCGCTGTCGCTGATGATCGGCTTGAGGCTGACCACGGCGGGACGACCGTTGAGAAAGCGGAAATCGGTGAGGCCGGGACTGTCGATCCCTTCCTGCAGGCCCGGCTCCTCGCCGCGACCGAGCGCCGCCCGCAGATCCCGCAGCATCGGGTCGACCGTGGCACGCACGGCCTCATAGTGCGACGGCTTTGCAGCGGCGCCTGCGACATAGACGTAGAGGGGCTTGTCTTGCGGATCGACGACATAAGCGGCGTCATGGCCGAAATAGGTCCGCATCCATTCGCCGAGATTGGAGTGGATCCACTCCATTTTTTCTGGATCGACGTGTCCCATGACATTGACGACGGCATCGTCCCAGACGGTGACGCTCTCCTGGTCGTGGGCGATCTGATAGCGGAAACGGCCAATGACATGGCGCGCCATCTCGCTCTGGCGGGCAACCGAGACGCCATCGATCTTTATGGTCGACCAGACGAGGAAGGCAAGGGTCCCGGCGGTCAGCACCAACATGCCGAAGATGGCGACCGCGGCGACCTTGAGCATTGAAATATCGGCCCTGCGACGGAAACCAGCAAACGCCATGGTATGTGAGCCTCTGTTCATATGCTCAACAAATGGCACATTCGCCTTAACGCCGTGCTTCCCGGCAAGGTTTCCGATCCGTTAACGTCCAGGCTTCCGGCCCCGCGACACCCTTTTCCAAAAGACGGTGGAGCCCCTGTCAGCCCCGTCCGCGATAGGTCGAAACACCTTGATCGGGCAACCACACACCCTCCGGCGGTGCGCCGGTCTGCCAGAAGACATCGATCGGAATGCCGCCGCGCGGATACCAGTAGGCGCCGATCCTCAGCCACTTGGGATCGAGCAAGTCGACCAGCCGCTTGGCGATGTAGATCGAGCAGTCCTCGTGGAAGGCGCCATGGTTGCGGAAGGAGAACAGGAAAAGTTTCAAAGACTTGGACTCGACCAGGAAATCGCCGGGAATGTAGTCGATGACGATATGGGCAAAATCCGGCTGGCCGGTCATCGGGCAGAGCGAGGTGAATTCCGGCGCGGTGAAGCGCACGACATAGTCGGTGCCGGCATTGCCGTTCGGGACCCGCTCCAGCACGGCCGTCTCCGGGCTGGTCGGCGCTTCGACAGTCTGGCCGAGTTGCGAAAGGCCGCTGACATCGGTCTTGCTCATCAATTCTACTCCTTGCTTTCCCGGCCGATGCCGACACGCACGCCATGCGCCGTTTCGCTTTCGGGCTCGACATGAATGGTCACGCGTCCGCCCGGAAGCACCGCCTTGACGGCCGCCTCCAGCCGGTCGCAGATCCTGTGCGCCTCGCTGACCGGCATATTGCCGGGCACCACGAGGTCGAAGGCGACGAAGGTGACGGCACCGCCGCGGCGGGTGCGCAGATAGTGGACATCCAGCGAGCCGGCCGAATTGGCAGCAATCGCCGCCTTGATCGCCGCTTCTTCCTCCGGCTCCACCGCCTTGTCCATCAGGCCGGCGAGCGAATGCGAAATGACCTTCCAGCCCTGGTAGATGATGTTGACGGCGACGAGGATGGCGAGCACCGGATCGAGGATCGCGTAGCCGGTGACGACGACCAGCACCAGGCCGACGAACACACCGGCGGAGGTCACCACGTCCGACAGGATGTGATGGCCGTCGGCCGCGAGCGCCGGCGACCGGTGCGTCTTGCCGATGCGGATCAGAATCCGGGCCCAGATCAGGTTGATCACCCCGGCCACTCCGTTGATGGCGAGACCGAGCACCGGCGCATCGAGCACCTGCGGGTCGGCGAGCGCGCCGACCGCCTCACGGATGATGAGCAAGGCGGCGATGACGATCAGCACGCCTTCCAGCACCGCGGACAGATATTCCGCCTTGTGGTGGCCATAGGGGTGGTCGTCATCGGCCGGCTTCTGCGCATAGCGGATGACGAAATAGGCGATGAAGGCGGCGATCACGTTGACCGTCGATTCCAGCCCGTCCGACAAGAGTGCCACCGATCCCGTCACCCACCAGGCGACGAGCTTCAGACCCATCACGCCGAAGGCCAGCGGAATGCCCCAGAAGGCGAGACGCGCGACGATGCCGTTGCCCTCGTCCGTCATCACATATATCCTTGCAGATGCGAGCGAATTGCAAAAATCCGCAGGTGAAAAACGCAAAACCGCCCGCGCGAGGCGGACGGTTCATATCAAAGCAGGCTTAAGCACAGAGCTTGCCCGAGGGTCAACCCTACACTCAGCGCTACGGCAATATCCATAACGCATTGCGTTACATGACGCGGTGCGTTAAGTTCGCTCGATGATACAGAGTTTCGCCGATCCTGAGACAGAGCGCATCTGGTCTGGTCAACGAAGCCGGAAACTGCCACCCGACATTCAAGCAGCCGCCCTTCGCAAACTGCGTTTGCTCAACAATGCGCGCGTCTTGGCAGATTTACGAGTGCCACCCGGCAACCGACTGGAAGCTCTCAAGGGCTATCGCTCCGGAGAGTATAGCATCCGTATCAACAACCAATGGCGCATCTGTTTCCAATGGCATCCAGGAGGGCCAAGCAATGTCGGAATCATCGACTACCATGACTGATCATCTGCCGAACCCGCATCCCGGCGATATTCTTCTCGAGGACTTCCTCAAGCCGATGGGATTGAGCCAGAATGCGCTGGCGCGCGCCGTGCACGTCCCCCCCCGCAGGATCAATGAAATCGTCCTTGCCAAGCGCGCCGTCACGGCGGACACCGATCTTCGATTGGCGCGCTTTTTCGGCCTGTCCGAAGGCTTCTTTCTCGGACTGCAGGCCGATTACGACCTGATGCAACGGCGTCGCGAGATCGCCGGCGACCTGACCCGGATCAGGCCGCACGCGGCGTAGAACCGGGGTAAGGGCGCCCCCTCAGGCCGCTTTCTCCTTAGCCCTTTTTGCCAGATGCGCCACGACGTTCTCGATCATCCGCATGCCGGCGTCATGGCCGAGCGTCATGATCGATTCCGGGTGGAACTGCACGGCGGCGACCGGTTCCTTGGTGTGCTCGATGCCCATGATCGTGCCGTCTTCGCTCTCCGCCGTGATGATGAAATCGCGGTCGAGCGTGGTCGGATCGGCGAAGATCGAGTGATAGCGGCCGACGGTCACTTCCTTGCCGAGCCCAGAGAAGACGAGGCCGGGTTCCAGCACGCGGATGCGCGACGGCTTGCCGTGCATCGGCACCGCCAGCTGGCGCAGCTCCCCGCCATAGGCTTCGGCGAGCGCCTGCAAGCCCAGGCAGACGCCGAAGATCGGCAATTGCCGAGCCCGCGCCTTCTTGATCGTCGCCTTGCAGTCGAAATCCTTCGGGCTGCCGGGGCCGGGCGACAGCACGACGAGATCCGGGTTCATCCGGTCGAACACCTCTTCCGGCACCGGCGTGCGCACGGTGGAAACCTCGGCGCCCGTCTGGCGGAAATAGTTGGCGAGCGTATGGACGAAACTGTCCTCGTGGTCGACCAGCAGGATCTTCACGCCGTGGCCGACGCTTGCCACGCCGCGCTTGGCCTTGCCGTCATTGCCCGATTTGGCGTCGCGAATGGCGGCGATCATGGCGGATGCCTTCAGTTCGGTTTCGGCCTCTTCCTCTTCCGGAATGCTGTCGTTCAGAAGCGTCGCACCAGCCCGCACCTCGGCAATGCCGTCCTTGATGCGCACGGTCCGGAGCGTCAGCCCCGTGTTCATGTCGCCGTTGAAGCCGACCATGCCGATCGCCCCGCCATACCAGGCGCGCGGGCTCTTTTCATGCGCCTCGATGAAGCGCATCGCCCACAGTTTCGGCGCGCCGGTGACGGTGACGGCCCAGGCGTGGCTGAGGAAGCCGTCGAAGGCGTCCATGCCGTCGCGGAGCCGCCCCTCGATATGGTCGACGGTGTGGATCAGGCGCGAATACATCTCGATCTGCCGGCGGCCGATGACCTTGACCGAGCCGGGCTCACAGACTCTGGACTTGTCGTTGCGGTCGACGTCCGAGCACATGGTGAGTTCGCTCTCGTCCTTCTTGGAATTCAACAGCTTGAGGATCTGTTCGCTATCGGCGATCGGATCGTCGCCGCGCTTGATCGTACCCGAGATCGGGCAGGTCTCGATGCGCCGGCCCGAGACGCGCACGAACATTTCCGGCGAGGCGCCGACCAGATATTCCTGATGGCCGAGATTGATGAAGAAGGAATAGGGCGACGGATTGATCTCCTTCAGCCGCTTGGAAATCTCCGACGGCTTGCTATCGCAGCGTTCCATGAACTTCTGCCCAGGCACCACCTCGAACAGATCGCCGCGGCGAAAACTCTCCTTGGCCTTCACCACCAGTTCGGCATATTCGCCCGGACGATGGTCACCACGCGGCGGGATCGTATCGGTGTGCTTGAACGGTTCCGGTGCGATCTCGCCCGACTTGTCCTTGGTGGAAAGCCCACCCTTGGCGAAATCGTAGCGGTCGATCCAGGCCTTGGCGGAATAGTGGTCGACGACGAGGATCTCGTCCGGCAGGAACAGCACCATGTCGCGCTGGTCTTCCGGTCGCTGAAGCGACAGCTTGATCGCGTCGAACTGGAAGGCGAGATCGTAGCCGAAGGCGCCGAACAGGCCGATCGAGGAATCCGCATCCGAATGGAAGAGGTCGGTGATGGCGCGAAGCACGGTGAAGACCGTCGGGATCTTCGAGCGTTCCTCTTCGGTGAACACCCGGTCCGGCTCGTTGACGACGAGGTCGAGGCGCCGCGCCGTGCGGGCGCCGAGCGTCAGGTCGGCGACGGTCGAGAGCTTTTCGGCGATCAGCGAAAGGAGCACTTCTCCGCGCTCGTTATAGGCCTCGATCCACACCTTGCGGCCGAAGCAGGAAAGCCCGAGCGGCGGATCGATGATGGCGGTGTCCCAGCGGGTATAGCGGCCAGGATACTCGTAGTTGGACGAGAACACCGCGCCGCGCCGTTCGTCGAGCCGGTCGATATAGCTCGAAATGGCATCGGCATAGGGCGTCGGCCGCCGCTCGCGCGTGACGGTGATCCCGCCCCGCGTCTCGTAGGTCTCTCCGCCATCGTCCCGAATGATCGTCGCCATGCTTCCGTTTCTCCGTCTTCTAAGGCCCGGATCGAGGCGCCTTGAATACAAAAAAGCCGCCTCAGGTTCTCCGGGCGGCTTTGGGGTCACTTGTCGTTGGACATGACTGGTCAAGGCCGCGTTAGCGTGCCCACCACCAGTTACCGATGTTCATCGACTTGATCATGAGCGATTTCATAGCGTGGGCCGCATTTGCGCGCAACGGGATTTTCGGCCTGTGTGGTATTTTCCACCCGCAGGCCGGGCAATCGTGCAGAAGGTCCGCTTGACCGCGCAACCATTCGCCCCGCCGCGCGTTCTCATGCGTGCCCATCCAACCGAAAGGCGGCTGAATGACGAAGCGGCTCGCAGTCATCCTGATCGGCCTCGGCCTCCTCACCGGCGCGGCCCTGCCGCCCACAGGACCGGTCCCGACCGAGAAACCGCCCGCGCCCGCGGACCAGCCCGCCGTTCCGCCCCCCGCCGAAAAGCCCCCAGCACCAGAGGAATCCGTGCCGGCACCCGCCCCCGTCCCCGCGCCAAGCCCTCCGCCTGCCGAAGACGTGGTTCCGGCGGAAAAGCCGGAGGATGGTCCCTCGCCCACTCCCGAGCCTCCGCCGCCCGGCCCGCCACCGCCGGCGCACGGTCTGCCGCCTGTCCCCGGCCTGCAACCCGCAGCGCCGGCAGCCATCCGTGTTCAGCCGGAAGACCCGGAGCAATTCGCCGCCTGCCAGGCCGAACTCAAGACGCTCGGCACCGTATTCGAAACCCGAGCCCCGATCGACGATGGCGAAGGTTGCGGCATGAGCAATCCGATCATCGTCCGGGAGATCCTGCCCGGCATCAAGCTGGCGCCCGAAGCGACCTTCCGCTGCGAGACGGCGCTGCAGCTGGCCCGTCTGACGCGCGAGACGATCGTCCCCGCCGCCCGCATCGCTCTTGCCGACAAGGGCGACCTGAAAGGCATCCAGCAGGCCTCTGCCTATATCTGCCGCAACCGCAATAGCGCCGAGACCGGCAAGATCTCCGAGCACGCCCACGGCAATGCGATCGACATCGCCGCGCTCGAGTTCGACAAGGGCACCGTCCCCATGATGATCGCCGCCCAGGACGACGGTACCTTCCCCGCCGCCTTCCAGCGCAGCCTCAACGCCGCGGCCTGCCTCTACTTCACCACCGTGCTCTCCCCCGGCAGCGATGCGACGCACATGGACCACCTCCACCTCGACGTGATCGAGCGCAAGAGCGGCTACCGCTTCTGCCGGTGACTGACACAGGTGACGCAAACGAAAAGAGGTGGCGCCATGTCCGCGCCACCCCGTCATTGCTGCTGAAAATCAGTCGTCTAGAATTTCTGCGTGATGGAAACCTTGAAGGTGCGGCCAGGCTCGGAATAGTAGTCCTTCGGCTGCGAGGCGCTCGAGGTCAGGTCGATGTCGCGCCATTTGACCGCATCGTAATATTCCTGGTCGAACACGTTGTAGACGCCGGCGGTGAGCCGCAGGCCCTTCATCTGTTCCGGCTCCCACCAGCCGGTGAGATTGACCAGACCGTAGCCGTCCGGCTGGAACTCGGCGGTCGAATCCTCGTCCACCGCCGCAACACCGATGAAGCTCAGGTCCGTACCCCAGGTCTCGGTCTGATAGCCGACGCCGACAATGCCCTTGAACGGCGGCACGCTGTCGATGAGTTCGCCGGTTTCCTCGTCCTCGCCATTGGCATAGGCAAACGAGGCATGGAGGTTGAAGCCATTGTCGAAGACCTTGTGGGCCCGCGCCTCGAAGCCGAAGATCCGTACCCGGTCGAGGTTCTCGTAGGTGGTCGACCCCCAGGGGAAGCTCGGATTGGTATAGGTCGTCTCGCTGTCGATGAAGTTCTTGTACTTGTTGTAGAAGGCCGTCACCCGGCCGCCGAACTCGGCATCGCCGAGATTGGCGCCGATCTCGAAGCCATTGCTGGTCTCGGATTCGAGGTCGGGATTGCCGATCACCTCGTACATCGGCGGCGTCGAGTAGCTGAGATAGAGTTCCGAAACGTTCGGCGCCTTGAACCCCATGGCCCACTGGGCAAACAGCTCGACCTTGGGATTGATTTCATAGGCGGCGCGCAGCTTCGGCGAGAACTGGTAGTCGCTGCGGTCGTCCGGCAGGCCGGCAGCCCCGTAGCCGCTATTGGCGAGATAGTCGTCGGTCTCCTGCGGCTGGTAGTCGAACCAGTCGAAGCGGATGCCGGGCGTCAGACTGAAGCCGCTGTCGCCGAACGAGATCTTGTCGTCGGCGAACAGCCCGACGCGCAACGCGTCGACATCCGGCATGTCGGACTGGTTGGTGTGGTGGAACGAGCACGAGTAGGGCGGAACCGCCGCCGTGTCGCAAACGTCCTCGCCGGCCGTGTACTGGCCGTATTGCGAGAATGAGACGTTGCCGCCGATCGTCACGTCATGGCGCGTCGTGCCGAAATCGAACTGGTTGGCCAGCGATCCGACGACGCCGACCGACTGCTCGTCCATCTCGTTGGAGCGGTACCACGGGCCTGCCAGCGAACCGACGCGCGTGCCGTCGACGGCCGAGCTGGTTTCCACCCGCTGCCAGTAGATCGTCAGGTCCGCCTTGTCGACCGGGCCGGTCAGATCCGGTGCGTCGTATCGGTAGTCGAGCGAGACGCGGTCGCGCTGCTTCAGCTCGTCGCCGTCGAGTTCGGAATAGTTGCGCGCAGCGCTTTCCTCGGTTTTCAGGTCGGTGGCGATGTCCTTGCCGAAGCGCTCCGCCGTCAGCCCGATCATGTGTCCGGCGCCGAAATCCTGGCGCAGCTTGAACAGCAGGTTATGCTGGTCGAAATCGGCCGGGTTGGCTTCCGAGCGGGTGGCCCCCGTTCCACCGACCGAACCCTGGTTGTCGCGCTCGTGGCCGACCTTGTAGCCGCCCTGGAACAGGATCGAGGTATTCTGGACCTTCTTGGCGATGGCGACCGATCCGCCGAGCGAATTGTCGGTGCTGTCATAGGTGGTCTTGGCCATGCCGCCGAAGGTGGCGCCCTCGGCGATCAGGTCTTCCGGCTCCAGCGTGCGCAGGATCATCGCCCCGCCAAGCGCGCCCGAACCGGCGCGGCTGGAATCGGCGCCGCGCATGATGTCGACGGTCGACAGCGTGGAGAAGTCGAAGGTGTCGATGCCGCCATCGGCCCGCGTCGAGGACCCGAGCGAGGTGGCGCCGGCCTGGCGGGCGTCATTGACGAGATAAGGGATCGGGATGCCGTCGATCGTCGTCAGCACCCGGTCGGCCTCGAGGCCGCGAATGTTGATGCCCGCGCCGGCAAAGCCCGCCTGGACGCCGGGCTCGGTGGTATTGCCGAGCTCGTCGATGCTGGTGATCTGCTTTTTCTCGATCTCGGCCGCCGTCGTCTCGGTGGCGAGCGGCGTGTCCGCCGCCGAGCCGGCCGGGAGGCGCTTGCCCTTGACCAGGATGGTCTGGAGCTGCGTGTCGGCGGCCGGCTGTGCCGTCGCGCTCTGCGAGAAGGCGCTCGAGGCGGGGATCAGCCCTGCGAGTGCGGTGCAGGTCATGAGGATTGCTCTGAAAGGATGCGAGCCCATAAAATTCCCTTTTCCGTGGCCGCACGTGTCCCCAGCCGCGGATATGCACCCGCGGCGGTCGGCCGGATCAATGTGTGTTTAAAACGTGGCGAAGGGCTGCAACTGCCCTCCCAATGCCATCTATAAAACATGATTGTTCGAGTCAACATATAAAACATGAACAATCTTATCATGTTTTAGTTCGTGACTGTCCTTACCCCGGGAGGCCGGAAAATAGCGCGGGACCGCAGACCGCAGGAAGCGGTCGAGAGGCCCTAAAACAGACCTTCGATGTACCCTTGTGCGTTAAGGGCGATCCGCTCGGCGGCTGGCGAGCTCGGCAGGCCAGGCATGGTCATGATCTCGCCGGTGATGGCGACGACGAAACCGGCCCCGGCCGACAGCCGCACCTCCCGCACATTGACCACGTGCCCCTCCGGCGCGCCCCGCAAGGCAGGATCGGTCGAGAAGGAATACTGCGTCTTGGCGATGCAGACCGGCAGGTGGCCATAGCCCTGCGCCTCCCAGGCCGAAAGCTGGTCACGCACCGTCTTTGCGGCGGTCACCTCGGCGGCGTGATAGATCTTCGAGGCGATCGTCTCGATCTTCTCGAGCAAGGGCATGGCGTCCGGATAAAGCGGCCTGAAGGCCGACTGGCCAGAATCGGCGAGCTCGGCAACCCGATGCGCCAGTTCCTCGATCCCGGCCGAGCCGTCCGCCCAGTGGCGGCAGACGATCGCATCGGCCCCGAACCGCGAGACATAGTTCTGGACCGCCGCCACTTCGGCATCCGTATCCGAGGTGAAATGGTTGATGGCGACGATGACCGGAACGCCGAAACGGCGGACATTGGCGATGTGGCGGCCGAGATTGGCGCAGCCGCGCTTAAGCGCCTCGACATTCTCGATGCCGAGATCCTCCTTCTTCACCCCGCCGTTCATCTTCAGCGCCCGGACGGTGGCGACGATGACTGCCGCCGCCGGGTTGAGGCCGGCCTTGCGGCACTTGATGTCGAAGAACTTTTCCGCCCCGAGATCGGCGCCGAAACCGGCCTCCGTCACGACATAGTCGGCGAGCTTCAGCGCCGTCTTGGTGGCGATCACCGAATTGCAGCCATGGGCGATGTTGGCGAACGGCCCGCCATGCACGAAGGCCGGATTGTTCTCCAGCGTCTGCACCAGATTGGGCTGCATCGCGTCCTTGAGCAGCACCGTCATCGCCCCGTCGGCCTTGAGATCGCGGGCAAAGACCGGGCTCTTGTCGCGCCGGTAGCCGACGATGATGTCGCCGAGCCGTCGTTCGAGATCGGCAAGGTCTGCCGCAAGACAGAGGATCGCCATGACCTCGGAAGCCACCGTGATGTCGAAGCCGCATTCGCGCGGGAACCCGTTGGCGACGCCGCCCAGCGAGCCGACCATCTGCCGGAGCGCCCGGTCGTTCATGTCCATCGCCCGACGCCAGGTGATGCGGCGCACGTCGATGTCGAGCGCATTGCCCCAGTAGATGTGGTTGTCGATCAGCGCCGCGAGCAGGTTGTGGGCTGAGGTGATGGCATGGAAATCGCCGGTGAAGTGCAGGTTGATGTCTTCCATCGGCACGACCTGTGCATGGCCGCCGCCGGCCGCCCCGCCCTTGACGCCGAAGCAGGGTCCGAGCGAGGGCTCGCGGATGCACACCATGGCCTTTTTGCCGATGCGGTTCAGTCCGTCCACCAGGCCGACGGTCGTCGTCGTCTTGCCCTCGCCCGCCGGCGTCGGATTGATCGCCGTGACCAGGATCAGCTTGCCATCGGGCCGATCTTCCAGCGAGCGGATGAATTCGGCGGAAACCTTCGCCTTGTCGTGGCCATAGGGTACGAGCTGTTCGACCGGAATGCCGAGTTTCGCGCCGATCGCCTGGATCGGCTTCTTGGCCGCCGCACGCGCGATCTCGATATCGGACTTGAATTCACCCATGAACTGCACACTCCCCTTTGCCCCGCCTCGGCGCTTCAAGCCGCTGCCGCATCAACAAATCGCAGAACCGCCTTAAGGGCGATAGCGCGCTGGCCTCCGATTTACCCGACAGCGACGAAAAAGGAAATGAACGCGTCTGGACAAGCTCTGTCGACCATTGGCCTTCCCGCCCGTATCTGGCCGCGACCGCGCCACCTCGCTCGGCCTTGCGGCAGAGGCGGGCTCCGCTTATGTCTGCCAGCCATGATCGAACGTCCCTGGAGCAACGTCCCATGAAATCCCTCGAATTGCTGGTCGAACGGATCATCCTGTCGAGCCGCTGGATCCTCGTCGCCTTCTATCTCGGGCTGGTCGCCGCACTCGCCGTCTATGCCGTGTCCTTCGGCTACAAGTTCCTGAAGGTGGCCGGCAATGTCTTCACCTACAGCGAGGCGGAAATGATCCTCGCCATGCTCGGCCTGATCGACGCGGCGCTTGTCGCGAGCCTGATCGTCATGGTGATGATTTCCGGCTACGAGAACTTCGTCAGCCGCTTCGACGAGGCCGAGGATCAGGTGTCCTTCCTCGGCAAGCTCGATTCCGGCAGCCTCAAGATCAAGGTCGCCTCGTCGATCGTCGCCATCTCGTCGATCCACCTGCTGCAGGTCTTCCTCAACGCCAATCAGTTCACCGACGGCAAGATCATGTGGCTGACGCTGATGCACCTCGCCTTCGTCGTCTCCGCCGTCATGCTCGGCTATCTCGAGGTCATGATGAAGAAGATCAAGGACACGGGCGTCGACAAGATATGAATGGACGGGTGGCTTTCGCCTCCCGCCCTCGTCTTCCGGATCAGCCCTCGCCGATGGCGATCAGGCTGGCATTGCCGCCGGCAGCGGCGGTATTGACCGAGATCACCTGTTCCACGGCAAAGCGCATCAGATAGGCCGGACCGCCGGCCTTGAAGCCGGTGCCGGACAGGCCCGACCCGCCGAACGGCTGGGTGCCGACCACCGCGCCGATCATGTTGCGGTTGATGTAGACATTGCCGGTGTCGAGCGCCTCGGTGACGGTGCGGATGGTCGCCTCGATGCGGCTGTGCACGCCAAGCGTCAGGCCATAGCCGGTGGCATTGATCGACTCGATCACACGCCCCAGATCCTTTGCCTTCCATCGCACCACATGCAGCACCGGGCCGAACACTTCCTTGGTCAGCGCCTCGGGCCGGTCGAGTTCGATGATATGCGGCGCGAAGAAATTGCCGGTATTGGGTACCGTGCCGGCGTAGCGAACCTTCTGGCCCTTGCGCATATCAGCCACATGGCCTTCGAGCATGGCCTTCTGCTTCTCGTCGATCACCGGGCCGACATCGGTCGTGGTCAGCGCCGGATCGCCGAGATTGAGCTCGCGCGCCGCCCCCTCGATCATTTCCAGCATGCCGTCGGCAATGTCTTCCTGGAGGTAGAGGATGCGCAGCGCCGAGCAGCGCTGGCCGGCCGAGCGGAAGGCCGACATGACGACATCGTCGGCCACCTGTTCGGCAAGCGCGGTGGCATCGACGATCATCGCATTGATGCCGCCGGTCTCGGCGATCAGCGGCACGATCGGGCCGTTCTTGGCGGCAAGCGTCCGGTTGATCGCCTGGGCCGTTCCGGTCGAGCCGGTGAAGGCAAGGCCGCCAAGCTGCGGATGGGCGGAAATGGCGGCACCGATCTCCGGCCCGCCCGGCAGTAGCATCAGCACATCGGCCGGAATGCCGGCCTGGTGCATCAGCTTGACCGCTTCATAGGCAATGAGCGGCGTCTGCGGTGCGGGCTTGGCAATGACGGCATTGCCGGCGACGAGCGCGGCCGAAACCTGGCCGAGAAAGATTGCCAGCGGGAAATTCCATGGCGAAATGCAGGCAAGGACACCGCGGCCGCGCCACAGCAGCCTGTTGCTCTCGCCGGTCGGGCCGGGCATGGCCTCGGCCTCGCCGAACAGCTTGCGCGCCTGGGCGGCATAGTAGCGGCAGAAATCGATCGCCTCGCGGATTTCGGCAATACCGTCGTCGAGCGTCTTGCCGGCTTCGGCGGAAAGCAGCGCCAGCAGCCGGTCGCGATTGGCCTCCAGAAGGTCCGCGGTCTTGTCCAGGCAGGCGGCGCGCTCCTCGACCGGGGTCTTCGACCATACGGCAAAACCCTTGCGGCCGGCGGCGAAGGCGCGATCGACATCGGCCACGGCGGCATTGCGCACGCTGCCGACGACGCGGCTGCGATCCGCCGGAGACAGTACCGGAACGGCCTCCGCCTGGCCCGTGGCACCGGGCACCAGCGGTACGGCATCGACCTTCGCCGTCTGGCCCGCCAGCGACCCCATCAGCCCTTCCAGGCTTTCGCGATGGCCAAATTCGAAGCCGGCGCTGTTCTTGCGATCCGGATAGAGCCCGAGCGGCATCGGGATCTGGTTGTGGCGCACGCTCTTGCCCTTGTCGATGCCGAGCCGTTCCACCGGCCGTTCGAGCAGGTTGGCGATTGGCACGTTCTTGTCTCCGGCAACCGCAACGAAGGAAGAGTTCGCGCCGTTCTCCAGCAGGCGGCGGACGAGATAGGCGAGCAAGTCGCGATAACCGCCGACCGGCGCATAGATACGGCAGGCGATCCGCTCATTGCCCGACAGCAGATTGTTGTAGAGCGCCTCGCCCATGCCGTGCAGGCGCTGGAACTCGAAGCCGGTGCGGTCGCTGCCCGCCAGTTCGAGAATCATCGCGACGGTGAGCGCATTGTGGGTCGCGAATTGCGGGAAGATGCGTTCGCGCTTGGACAGCATCTTCGCCGCGCAGGCGAGATAGGAAAGGTCCGTCGCCGGCTTGCGGGTCCACACCGGATAGTCGTCGAGGCCGCGTTCCTGCGCGCGCTTGACCTCGGTGTCCCAATAGGCGCCCTTGACGAGGCGCACCATCATGCGGCGATTGTTCCGCTGGCAAAGCTCGTCGATATAGTCGATCACCTGCGGCGCGCGCTTCTGGTAGGCCTGAATGGCCAGCCCGAAACCGTCCCAGCCGGCCAGCGACGGATCGGAGAACACCGCGCCGATGACGTCGAGCGACAGTTCGAGCCGGTCGGCTTCCTCGGCATCGACGGTGAAGTTCAACTGGTGCGCCTTGGCCATCTGCGCGAGCTTCAACAGATCCGGCACCAGCTCGCGCATCACCCGGTCATGATGGGTGGCGAGATAGCGCGGATGCAGCGCCGAGAGCTTGACCGAGATGCCCATGCGGTCCGGCAGCTGGCTGCCCTTGCCATGCTTGGCCATGAAGGCGCCGATCGAGTCGATCGCATCGGCATAGGACTTGAAATAGCGCTTGGCGTCATCGGCCGTGCGGGCGCCCTCGCCCAGCATGTCGAAGGAGTGGCGGTAGCCCTTCTCCTCGCTCTTGGCGGCGCGGCCGAGTGCGTCCTTCATCGTCTCGCCGAGCACGAAGTGATGGCCGAGGAAGCGCATGGCCTGCTTGGTGGCGGAGCGCACGGTCGGCAGGCCGAGCCGCTTGACCAGCCCGCGCATCACGCCTTCCGGCGTTTCGCCGGGACGGATGACGCGGGCCGACAGGCCGAGTGCCCAGGCCGAGGCCGAGACGAACCAGCTGTCGCCATGTGCCTCATGCTCGCTCCAGCCTCCCTCTTTCAGCTTGTCTTCGATCAACCGGTCCTGGGTCAGCGCGTCGGGCACGCGCAGCAGCGCTTCGGCCAGCACCATCAGCGCCAGGCCCTCGCGCGTCGACAGGCCGTATTCACGCAAAAAGTCCTCGACACCGCCGATCGAGCCGGAATTGTCGCGGATCGCCTCGATGAACCGGGTGGCGCGCTGGTCGATCGCCGCGTTCTGCTGCGCGCCAAGCGACAGCTGTGCGGCGAAACCGCGCATCAACTGGTCGTCGTCGCCGGCGAATGGCGCGGAAAACCGGGGAAAATCGGGCATGGCACTCTTGATCATCGTCACCTCCGTGTTATCGGCAAGCTATCGACTGATTACTGATTTTAATCGCTGATTTTTCCGCTATGGTCAGGCGGAACAACTACAAAAACACCAGAGGGTAGTGCTTTATGAAAGAACTCGACAGGCTCGACCGGAAGATCCTCAGAACCCTGCAGAAGGAGGGCCGCCTGACCAATATCGAACTCGCCGACCGCGTCAGCCTGTCACCGACGGCGACCGCCGAACGGGTGCGCCGCCTGACCCGCGACGGCTTCATCATCGGCTACATGGCCATTCTGTCGCCGGAAAAGCTCGGACGCAACCTGCTGGTCTTCATCGAGGTCAAGCTCGACCGCACCACGCCTGATGTTTTCGACGCCTTCGCCGCAGCAGTCAAGCGCTCCGACGATGTGATGGAGTGCCATATGGTGGCGGGCGGCTTCGACTACCTGGTCAAGGCGCGGGTGGCGGGCATGGAGGCCTATCGCCAGTTCCTCTCCGAGGTCATCCTGCCGCTTCCGGGCGTCAGGGAAACCCACACCTATGCCGTGATGGAGGAGGTCAAGACCGGTTCCGCCCTGCCCGTCTGAAGGCCGGCGCGTTTGCTCCTGGGTTTGTTTACCACGCGGCCGGCTTTTTCGCTTGTCCCTTGGACTTTGCGCCGTTCCCTAGTAAAAAGTACTGGCTTTTCAGAGCGACTGATATATTTGTTTATGTTAACATTTCTCACTTCCTCAACTTTCGAATTCACAGATGATTACCGCGGAACGTCAATCGCTGCTAAGCGGTGAAATAGCCGGCAGCCAGACACGTGCTCAGTTGATGGGCATCATGGAACGGATCGCCGACGAATTCGGCCTTGATCACGTGACGATCATGGCCGCTCCGACCCCGCACGACCTGGCGATCATGCCTCTGGTCCTGGAGAGCACGCTTCCCCAGCAGTTCGCGCGCGAGTTCGACAAGCACCAGTTCCTGCGCCACTGCCCGATTCTGCCGAAATTCGCCAATTCCGTGCTGCCGCAAACCTGGAATCTCGGCGAGAGCGGACCCTCATCGAGCTTTGACTGCCCCGACAAGATGCACGAACTGATGAGTCGCTTCGGCCTGCTCATGGGCACCATATTCCCGATGAACTCGGTCGATACAGGACGTTATCTCCTGCGCTATGACGGCCGGCGCGCACCGCTCCACCAGGTCGAACTGAACGAACTGGGCATGATCTCGCTGCATGCCTTCGACGTCTACGACCGCATGCGGCGCGCCGAGACGGCGGTACCGAACATCCTGTCGGCCCGCGAGCTCGAGGTCCTGCGCTGGACTGCCCAGGGAAAGACCTCGATCGAGATCGGCCAGATCCTGTCGCTGTCCGACCACACGGTCAACGCCTACATGACCAATGCGATCAAAAAGCTGGATTGCGTGAACAGGACGCAGTTGGTAGCCAAGGCGATACGGCTGAAGCTAATCAACTGATTCCTGATGGATGCGGGCAAACGCCCGATCAGGGGAAAGAGATCATCGTGCCCCTGCGTTTCGACCAGCTGGACCACAAGGAATTCCAGGACTGCACCTCGGTCGGCATGACCGAGCACGAGGTCGTGGAACTGGCCCAGGCCTTCCGGCTTTACGGTTTCTGGCGGATAGACCTCGACACGGGCCTGTATTTCGCCACGCCCGACGTCTTTCGCATTTTCGAGATGGAAGTCAGCGACGGTCCGCTGAACCTGGTGGAGGCCCGCGCCCGGATCAATCCGGAGGATCTGCCGATCCTGATGGAGAGTTTCGAGCGCACCTGCAGCCACAAGCAGAGCTACCACAACATCTTCCGCGTGCGGCGTGGTGAAGACGGCTGGAAGTTCGTCCGCAGCGTCGGAAAATTCCGCGCCAAGGCCGGCACGTCCGGCGAAATCGTCGGCATTACCTACGAATTCTTCGAGCGGTTGCGCACCGCTGCATTTTCCGACGAAGACCAATAGGACGTCAGCGTCGGCCCGCCAGAGACGGGCCGGCCGTCGCCCTCAGCGGTCGAGCACCGAGCGCAGTTCGACCATGTTGGAACGCACCCTGAGGATATAGAAACCCATGGTCGCCAGATGGGTCGGCATGATCCAGCCGTCCTCCGAGCCATTGGAGATGATCGCCGGCTGGATGCGCAGGGCGCCCTGCAACTGCTGTTCCATTTGCGTCCAGATGGCGGTCAGGTTGCGCTCGCGGATCACGTCGACGAAATCGGCGCGGGTCGCCTGCAGCAGGGCATATTGTGCATAGAGCTGGCCATAGGCGAACCAGAAACGATCGTCGGCGCGCGTGTCGAACCAGCCGGCATCGAACTCTTCCGAGCGGCGGCGAAGGATGTCGGACGTGTTGCCGAGATCGCTCGCCATGCGGTCGAGCAGTTGCACGAGGTTGTCCGCGCGCGCATCGAACACCGCGGCACAGGTCTCCAGCGAGGAATTGAACTTGCGCCAGCTCTCGACGGCTGAACGGTAGTAGTTCGGCGTCGGCGTCTTGAAGCCGAGCGGATCGGTGCCGAAATACCAGGTGCCCTCGTCGAACTGGATATTGCCGCGGGCATCCTGCAGGTCGTTGTTGATGCTCGACGTGCCGCGCACGCGGCCGAGATTGTCGGCCAGTTCGATCGCCAGCCGCCGCGCGACCTGATTGACGCCGCGCTGGAACGACGCCTTGTTGTCGAAGAACGGGGTATGGTCCCAGTCGACGCCGAACAGGCCCATCTTGTAGACCAGTGACGACGAGATCCAGATATTCTGGTTGACATTGGTATCGGTCAGATCGGCCACCACGGTGACGATCGCCGAATTCTGGCAGGTGCCCGGCTTGGCGGCGTTCTCTTGTCCCGCCGCGACCTGGCGAGCCGGGAACTTATAGGCTTGGGCGAATTCCGGATCGAAGCCGTACCAGGTCTGGGTGCGCCAGACGAACTGGCCGTAAAAGCCGATCAGCACCAGGACGAACAGCAGGACCGGGATCTTGATCAGCCAGTTGCGCCGCTGATACCAGCTGTGGGCGGCGAGAAACGGCCAGAAGATGGCCGCCACGACCATGCCGATGCCGCGTCCGATGGCGGCAAAGACGCGCTGGAAGAACGCGATGACCGGATCAAGCATTGTCGTCTTCTCCTATGCCGTAGAGGCGTTTGCGGAAACCCGCCTTGTCTTTCAGGTAGGTCTGCGACAGGCGGGATACAACATATTCCCGGAAGCCATCGCTAAACCCTTCGTAGGCATCATAAAAGCCCTGCTTGTCGAAAATGAACCGCGACACGAAGTCCATCGGCGTCAGTTGCGAAATCAGCCGGTTGGTGAGCCATTGGTCCCGATGCTCGGGCTTGGCCCGCACCAGGAGAAAACGCCGCGCCGGATCGATATCCTCGATACGGATGCTGCCCGAGGCACCGATCGCCCGGATCATCTCCTGCAGGAAGGGATAGGTGCCGTCCCGCGCCACCCGCTCGGCATTGCGGTGGATGAAGGTCTGCAGCCAGACCGGCTCCAGCCTGGAAAAATCCATGGCCGGATCGGCCTCGTAGGCCCGCGCGATCGCCGCCATCTCGGCCCGATGGGCATAGAGCCCCGAACCCTCGACCCAGCTTGCCCGCGGCAGTTCGACCCGTCCGGTCCTGGTGAGGAAATCGAAGATCTGCGCCGGCTCGCGGATCGAGATATAGCTGACCTGCCAGGGGCGCGAGCGGCGAAAACCCGGCGCCGCCGGATCTGAGATCACCGTGGTGATCTTGTCGTCGACGAAGACATAGGTGCCGCCGAAATGATTGGCCCAGAAGGCGTCGTGGCGGAAAACCAGCTTGTCGGGTACCAGCACGTTCTGGCGAATGTCGCCGGTCAGCTTGGCAAGCTCGACCATGCGATTGAGCATGGCATCGTCGCGCCAGGCATCGGGCTCGTCTTGCAGTCTATCAGCCAGGCGGCGCAGCTCGGCGGCCTTGCCGAGCACGTCCTCGGCCGAGAGCACCTTGAACTGAACCGCGTTGATCGACAGCAGGTCCTCCAGGCTTTCGACCCTTGCAACCGAATCCTCGATCTCACCGTAGAGCGCATCCTTGATCGTCACCGAATTGATCGCCCGCGCATTGGCGGTGAAGAACTCGTGCATCAGGCCGGCGGTGTTGGAAAAACTGGTATGCACCACCGGCAGGTTCTCCTGCTCCGGCGTCAGCACGATGAAACGCCGGTTCACCCGGTTCGGATCGAGGTAATCCTTGTCACCCAGTTCGTCGGCAACCTGCGGCGAAAACCCGGTCATGTCGATGTCGAACTCGGACAGCGCCGTCGGCTTCAAACCGAAGCCGGACAGCGCCTTGTTGTAGCGGGCGACCAGATGCGGCTCGGTGACGGCGAGCAGCCGGCCGTAGATCAGTTCGGCTTCGAGGAGACGGTTCATTTTGTGTCTGCGACCTTCCTGTCCTCGCGTCGCCAGTAGAGGTCGTCGAGGTCGAGCTTGAGAGCGTCGGCGATGGATTTCAGGGCCGAGACGCTGCCATCCTTCTTCCCTGTTTCGATTTCCGAAAGATAGGCCGTGCTGATACCGGCTTTGGCGGCAAGATCTTTTGCGGAAAGACCCCGATACTCCCGCCAGACGCGCACCGGACTCTCGCCGTCGATCATCCGATCAACAAACTCGGACGGAATGAGTTCTTCTTGGCCCGCAGCGCGCTTCTTCTCGAAATCGGCGATCGCCAGACTGTCCTCGAGGTCCTCGACACGGTCCAGTCGCTGCAATAGGGCCTCATAGTCCTTACGGCTCAGCACGACCATCTCTTCGCCGTTGGGCGTCATGAACGATGTTGCGATACTCATCATATCTCTCCCTCGTAAGCTTCGCCTCGCGCCGCGATCCTCACAACGTCCACGACCACGCCGTCCTCCCTAAAGATCACCCGCCAGTCGCCGATACGAAGCCGAAGATAGCCGCTCTCTCGCAATCTTTTGACGTTGTTCGCAAGGCTGGCGGGTTCTTCTGCATACTGCACAATCTTCGCCCTGATCCGCAGCGCCTCGTTGGCTTGAATCCGAGCCAGCATCTTGCTTGCCTGTTTGCTGTAGATAATTCTCTTCATGAAAATATCCGCTTCCAAACCTCGGGGCAAATCAAAATTCGCTAATAGCGAATTTCAGACGCATGCCTCTCACGCCTACCACCGGCCCTCCCGCTTCATCGCCTCGATCTCGCCGATCGCCCGTTCGCGCTGCCGCTCCCGACGGATGATCTCGTTGACCGCCGCCTCGTCCGACTTGTCGGCATAGCGGAATTCGCTGTCGGCATAGCGGTTGATCTCCTGCAGGATCATCTCCATCGTCACCGGCCCGCGCAGTTCGGCGATCATCGCCTTCTTGGCGTCGTAGCCCTTGTGCATGAAGGCCTCCGGCGTCGCGAACCATTCGTCGGGAAGCTCGACATCCATCGCCCGCATCTTCACCGCATCGGTGATGTTCTTGATCGCCCGGCCGGTGAAGCGCGGCTCGGCCAGCTTGATCTCGTGCAGATAGGCGCCGATGTCGGCGAGCGTCTCGATCCGGCCGCGCTCCGTCTCGAATCGCTGCCAGACCGCGACCAGTTTCTCCTCTTCCGGTCGCCCGTGCTTTTCATAGGAAACGCCGACCGCCCGCTTGATCTCCTGATTGGCGAACAACTGATGGTCGCCGAGCGGAATCTTGTGATTCCTGCCGATCAAAAGCGCGAAAATGTCGATGTAATCCGCTTCCGTCTGCGGCCCGTCGACCAGCCAGCGCGCCCCGGCCCTTTGCCTCAGCGCATCGTCGACGTTTTCCGGATAGTTGGAGAACATGCCGAAGGAGCAATTGCCGCGCACCACGGTCGACGCCCCGGCAAAGGCCTCCATCAGCACGGCGGTGATCTCGTGCTGGCCGGCCGACGCCCGATCGTCGGAGCGCTTGGCCGCCACCTGGTCAACATCGTCGATCGTGCCGAAGCCGATCACCCGCGGATTGACGACATTGTCGATGAAGGCCTTGGCATTCTGCCCCGACTTGCCCTGGTAGGACGAGATCTGGTCGACGCCGAAATTCTCGTAGTGGAAGGCATAGCCGGCGACCTGGCAGTAGTCGTTGAGCAGCCCGGCGATCATCTGGATCAGGATCGTCTTGCCGGTGCCCGGCATGCCGTCGCCGATGAAGGTGAAGAGAAAGCCGCCGAGTTCGACGAAGGGGTTCATCTGCCGGTCGAAGTCATAGGCCATCAGCATCTTGGCCAACTTGATCGCCTGGAACTTGGCGATGTGATTGCCGACGATCTCCTCGGGCTTCTTGAAGGTCATCACCAGCGGCTTGCGCCGCTGGCCGGGCGCCACATCGAAGCCGTCGAGGGTGAAGTCGTCCTGGTCGAGGCGGATATGGGTGTTCTCGAACGCCGCCAGCCCGGCAAAGCGTGCCTTGCGGGTCAAAAGCCCGTCGATCGCCGCGCGGGCAAAGGCGCGCGCCCGCTGGCCGAGCGTCGCGTCGTCGGCCGCACCTTTCAGCGCCGCATCCAGCCCGGCCACCATGCTTTTCAACGCATCCTGCGGCGTGTCGAACAGGAAGTCCGGCTCGGGCGTGTCGTTGACCGGCTCGCCTTCGCCGGCAAGCGTCGAGAGCAGATAGGCGGCCAGCGAAAAGGCCGAGACATAGGCCGAGGCCGACAGCAGCGCCTTGAAGCGGGCCGCCTCCTCGCCCTGCAAGGGTGCTGTCACATTGCGCGCCTGCAACTGTTCCAGATCCGTCTGCCGGCCAAAAACTTCGCCGATCGCCAGCGAAACCTGGATGCCGCGCCGCACCCGGTAGAGCACGCTGTGCTGAGTCGGAGACAGCAGCGGATCGCCGCTGCCGGTCGACTGGATGGTCTTTGCCAGCTCCACCTCGCGGGTTCGCCGCACGCCGCCGGTCGACACCGTCGAGACGAAGCGCCGCCCGCTGCCGGCCAGCGCCGTGCCCGCCGCCCCCTCGCCCGGATCGAGCGCGACGAAGCGCGTCACCAGCGCCTGCGCCACGGCCAGATGTTTGGCGATCTCGTCTTCGCGAAGGGTGGTGAGGCCTGCGTTCAACCCGTTGCTCATCGGCTAGACCTCGCTGACGACGTTGTTCCCGGAAATGACATGGACCTTGTAATTGCCGAAGATCGCATTGGCCTCGCCCGAGGCATAGAGCGCCTGGTAGGCGTCGTGCGGCACCAGCGCATGTTTCTCATAGGCCGAAACGCCCATGCGCGCGGCTTCGAGGTCGTTGGTTTCTATATGAAATTCCTGGGTCGCCGGCGTCGAGGAGAAGAAGCCCTTGACCGCCGGCCGCTCGGCCTTGGAAAACACTTCCTGCATGGTCCAGGTCAAAAGCCAGGCGTTCTCGCTTTTCCTCACCCGCGACAGGATCTCGTTGATCCGCGCATTGTTCTCGGTGATGCCCGCCGAATAAAAGGGGCCGAGCACGATGCGGCGCAGCTGCTTTGGATGCAGCGTGGGAAAATCCCTGTCCATATTGGTGGCGATCGTCGCCGGCGTCAGCGAATAGGCCCCGTTCTTGGCGGCGAAATCGTCGAACTGCGCGGCGAGTTGCGGATTGAGCAGCCCCCCGACCGGCAGCGGAATCTCGACATCCGGATTGAGCCCGCCATCCTTGCCGACGAGGAGTTCGCGAACACTGTCGGAGGAATCCTCGACATCCGCGACATAGATCATCGGCAGCGTATTGGTGCCGTCGAAAACCGCCCAGGTCACGACATAACGAGGCCTGCCGGATTTGTCGCCAATCGTCACCCGCACCGTCTCCGGCAGGACGAAGGGCGAAAAAATATCCCCCTTGCCGATCTGTTCGAGATAGATCCGCTCGGCCATCTGCGACTGCAGGGCAGTGGGAAACTCCCTGTGCCGCATGATGAAATCGACCATTTCCGACCGCATCGCCTTGGCATCCGGCAGGTTGGCGAGCCGCTTTTCCGCGCTCAAGCGGTCATTCTCCAGTTCCAGCACGTTCTGGAACACCGGAAAGCCGCTTTCGGCGCGCGAAATGCGGAACTGGTCGGTAAAACCGATGCGGTTTTCCCAGCAGGCGAACGAATTTTTCAGCCGCTCGACATAGGGAAGCAGAAGCTGGCCAGCGAACCCGCTGCCCGGCAGCGTGACCTCTGGATTGGACAGATAGATCTCCAGCCCGCCAAGGGCTGCGCGGATGGCGTTGAAATACTGGGCGACCGCCCCGTTATTGCCGGCAGCGACGTTCATCGGCGGGAGATCTCCCCCTGGAAGGAAGCGACGCCCCGCCAAATCCGCCGATCGATCCGCCCCTCATCCCCCTGCCGGGACCTTCTCCCCGTGGAACGGGGAGAAGGGGAAGACGACTCGCGTTCTGCCCGACGCATGGAATACGAACTAGACCCCGCCACACGGTCCTTCTCCCCGCCTGCGGGGAGAAGGTGGCGGCAGCCGGATGAGGGGCAGGCTTCACACTCTTCCATGACCGAACGCGATCGCATCACGGCTTCACGTAATTGGCCGAATTATGCTTGTCGAGAACCGCCTGGAAACGCCTCGCGAAAGCCTCGTCGGCAAGTTTCTTGCGGCGCTGGATGTCCTGGGTCGCCAGCATGTTCTTCTCGTGCAGTTCCAGAAGATCGCCGATGTGCTTCTGCGCGGCAGCACCGACGCCGGCCATGGTTTCCTCCGCCGCCGTGTCGACCTGGCTGCCGAGCGTGTTGATCTTGTGCGCCACGTCCTGCTGGGCGGCGGTCTTCAAGCTGTCTTCCAGCGCCTTGTAGAGCACGATGCGCTGCTCGGTATCGATGGTCAGCTTGTTGATCAGCGTGTTCTGCGCGGCGATCTGGTTGTTGAGGCTGTCGACGAAGGTCTGGAACATCGAGGTGTAGCGCTCCAGCGTCTGGCTTTCGGCCAAAAGCTCCTGTTCCTTGGCCTGCGCCTGATTGTATTCGGTCGCCAGCTTGGAGCGCTCGCCCTCGAGCTGCGTGCGGGCCGACTGGTCGGTCGAGGCGGCGATCCGGTTTTCGATGTCGAGCAGCATCGGGTTCAGTTCCTCGATGCGCTTCTGCGTCGTCTCGAGGTTGGCGATCGTCATCTTGCGCCGCTCGATCACCTGGATCAGGCTTTGCTCCGAACTCTTGTAGCGCTGGTCGAGCACGGTCCGCTGATCCTTCAGGATGCCGACGATGCTGTCGGACTTCGCCAGCAGTTCCTGCAGGTTGCCGGCCAGCGACATGTTGCGCACACGATCGGTGCGCATGCGCTGCGCCTTCTGCTTGGAGAAGATGCCGATGAACTTCTCATAGCCGGAATAGCTCTTCATGCTCTCGAACTCGGCGCCGAACACGTTGGTCGCGTCCTCCAGCCCGATGATCAGGTCGGCGATGTTCGCCTCCATCACCTTCTGCTGCTTGATTACATCCTCGATGCGCGCGTTCTCGATGTCGAAATTGACGTCGCCGAGCTTGGTGTCGGCCTTGGCGAACTGGTCGAGCACGACGCCCGACTGCTCCATCTTGCCCCTCACCTCGTTGACGATGGTGCGGGTCTTCTCGATTTCGCTGTCGAAGGACTGTAGCGAGGCCATGCGATCGTCTCCCTGAACTGTCGCCGGATCAGCCTCCGGCCCAAGCGGCATGTGACCGCAACCTTATAACAAATCAATGATATTAGAACCGCCGCCGCTGCCGCGGGGCATAAAAATACCGCTCTGATATGGAGGCTGGTGAGGCGCCTGCAAGAGCGGGCAGACGAAAACGGGCAGCGGCACGCCTTGGCGCCGCTGCCCGTGGATCAAGCCTGGATCGACCGAACTGCTTACTTGGCGGTCGGGTTCTTCAGGTAGGCGATGACATTGGCGATGTCTTCCGGCTTCTTCAGGCCAGCATAGGTCATGGTGGTGCCCTTGACCAGGTCGCGCGGCTTGGGAAGATATTCGGTCAGAAGCTGCTCGGACCAGACCTTGCCGTCGGCGCCGAACTCGGTCATGGCCTTGGAATACTTGAAGCCCTCGACGGTGGCGACCGGGCGATCGATGACGCCCATCAGAGTCGGGCCGACCTTGTTCTTGGCATCGACGGCCGAGTGGCAGGCCTGGCACTGCTTGAACACCTTGGCCCCGGCGACGGCGTCACCTTCGGCGAAGGCTGCGGCTGCCGGAACGGTCAGCGCGGCAGCCAGGATCAGACAACGAAGTTTCATGAACTCTCCCTTAGAAATTCGCGGCGCGCCGCGACAATGCGGAACGTCCAGACAATAAACTATAGCACTCCTGCAGCGATTTCCACAGGACGCTATGCCGCGGCCCTCGGCAAGGCCGGGATGCGCAATGATCTCAGGGCCTCCGGCGGGGTCAAGCGCGACTTAAGAATCGATCCGGAAGCTAGGCACAACGTCGCAAACAGGGAGGGGAATAAGGCGCAAATGCGCGTGTGCGCTTGCTTTTGTGGTGTATAGATTGTTGACTTGGGAACATTAAAAAAACGGGAGCATCTCAATGACCAAAGGCAATTTCCAGCGTTTCACGATCGTCGCGACAGCAGCGATCCTGGCGCTGTCCACCACCCCTTCCTTCGCCGCCGAGCCCGAAAGCTGCGGCACCGTGCGCTTCGCCGATGTCGGCTGGACCGACATCACCTCGACCACGGCCACCGCATCGGTGCTGCTCAAGGCGCTTGGCTACGAAACCACGGTCACGGTCCTGTCGCTGCCGGTGACCTTCACCTCGATGAAGAACAAGGACATCGACGTCTTCCTCGGCAACTGGATGCCCAGCCAGGGCAATGACATCAAGCCCTTCACCGAAGACAAGTCGATCGAATCCCACGGACCCAACCTTGAAGGCGCCAAGTACACGCTGGCGACCAATGCCAAGGGTGCAGAACTCGGCATCAAGGACTTTGCCGACATCGCCAAGCAGAAGGATGCGCTCGACAGCAAGATCTACGGCATCGAGCCTGGCAATGACGGCAACCGCCTCGTGCTGGAAATGATCGAGAAGAACGAATTCGGCCTCGAAGGCTTCGAAGTGATCGAATCCTCCGAGCAGGGCATGCTGGCGCAGGTCGCCCGCGCCGAACAGGACGGCACGCCGGTGGTCTTCCTCGGCTGGGCGCCCCATCCGATGAACTCCACGTTCAAGCTGACCTACCTGACGGGCGGCGACGCCACCTTCGGCCCGAACTTCGGCGGCGCCGAAGTCTACACCAATGTCCGCGCCGGCTATCTCGCCGAATGCCCGAATGTCGGCAAGTTCATCACCAACCTCAAGTTCTCCCTCGACATGGAAAACCAGGTCATGGGCGGCATTCTCAACGACGGCAAGGATCCGGAAGTCGCGGCGACCGACTGGCTGAAAGCCAATGGCGCGGCGATCGAGCCCTGGCTGGCGGGCGTCACCACCAAGGACGGCGCCGAAGCCCTGCCGGCGGTCAAGAGCGCGCTCGGCCTCTAACGGCAAGTGACCTGAGGAGCGGCGAGAGCCGCTCCTTCTTCATCAGGAGTATGACAAGCCGAAAAGGCACCGGGGAACCATGGACTGGCTGACAGATTACAAGATCCCGATCGGGATGGGCGCAAAGCACGCGGTCGACTGGCTGACCACCAATCTCAAATTCTTCTTCGACTTCATCGCGACGATCCTCAATGCCTCGATCAACGCGATGCTGTTCGTCCTGCAGGCCCCCTATCTGAAGGGCACGGCCTTGGCGGAATTCTATCCGTTGCTGATGATCGCCGTCTTCACCGGCCTGGCCTGGCTGATCCGGCGTTCCGCAGGCGTGGCCGCCTTCACCCTGATCGGCCTCCTGGTGATCTACAACCAGGGCTACTGGAAGGAGACGATGGAAACGCTGGCGCTGGTTCTTGCCGCCACCGGCGTATCCATGGTGGTCGGCGTTCCAATCGGCATTGCCGCGGCGAGGCGCCCCTGGCTCTATTCGATCATCCGGCCCATTCTCGACCTGATGCAGACGATCCCGACCTTCGTCTACCTGATCCCGGCGCTCATCCTGTTCGGCCTCGGCATGGTGCCCGGCCTGATCGCCACCGTCATCTTCGCCATCCCAGCGCCGATCCGCCTCACCCGTCTCGGCATCATCTCCACGCCGCCCTCGCTGGTGGAAGCGGCCCAGGCCTTCGGCGCCACCCCCTCGCAGGTGCTGCGCAAGGTTGAATTGCCCTTCGCCATGCCGCAGATCATGGCCGGTCTCACCCAGACGATCATGCTGTCGCTGTCGATGGTGGTGATCGCCGCGCTGGTCGGCGCCAGCGGCCTCGGCGTGCCGGTCGTTCGCGCGCTCAACACCGTCAACATCGCCAAGGGCTTCGATTCCGGCCTGTGCATCGTCATCCTCGCCATCATCCTCGATCGTATCTTCCGGTCATCCGACGAAGGAGACGCCGCATGACCGCCGTTCTATTCGACAATGTCTCGATCATTTTCGGACCGAACCCGCAGCGCGCCCTCGACCTAGCGGATGCAGGCCGCAACCGCGACGAGATCAGCGCCGAAACAGGACTGGTGCTCGGCGTCGCCAATGCTTCGCTCGAAATCAAGGAGGGCGAGATCCTCGTCCTCATGGGCCTGTCGGGCTCGGGCAAATCGACGCTGTTGCGCGCCGTCAACGGGCTTGCCCCGGTGGTGCGCGGCGATGTCCAGGTGTTCAACGAGGGCCGGACCACCAATCCCTACACCTGTTCGCCGCAACAATTGCGCGACCTGCGCATGCACACCGTGTCGATGGTGTTCCAGCAGTTCGGCCTCCTGCCCTGGCGCACGGTGGCCGAGAATGTCGGCTTCGGGCTGGAACTCGCCGGTGTCTCGGAGGCCGATCGGCGCCGCGCCGTCGGCGAACAGCTGGAACTCGTCAAACTGACCCAGTGGACCGATCGCAAGGTCAACGAGCTCTCGGGCGGCATGCAGCAGCGCGTCGGGCTCGCCCGCGCCTTTGCCACCGGCGCGCCGATCCTTTTGATGGACGAACCCTTCTCGGCGCTCGACCCGCTGATCCGCACCCGACTGCAGGACGAACTGCTCGAGTTCCAGCACCGGCTGAAGAAGACCATCCTGTTCGTCAGCCACGACCTCGACGAGGCCTTCCGCATCGGCAACCGCATCGCCATCATGGAGGGCGGCCGGATCATCCAATGCGGCACGCCGCAGGAAATCGTCCGCAACCCGGCCGACCAGTATGTCGCCGATTTCGTCCAGAACATGAACCCGATCAACATGCTGACGGCCCGCGACGTGATGCATCACGGCATTGGCGGCACCACCCCGCAAGGGGCCGTCGCCGGCACGGCCAAGCCGGAAACGCCGCTCGTCGAGATCCTCGACGCCTTGGCGCGACAACCCGGCACGATCGGCGTGGTTGACAATGGCGCAATCATCGGGACGATCTCCGCCCAGGATGTCGTCGCCGGATTGACCCTGCACCGGCGCAAGGCCTGAACGGACGATCCGTTCAGGCGCGACTGCGTGAAACGGAAAGAACCATGACGGACAAACCATCGGTCATTCGCGAGACGGACGACGAGGCGCGCGCGCTTGCCCGTCGTCTTCTCAGATCGGCGCGCTATGTGGCGCTCGCCGTGCTCGAGCCGCAGAGCGGCTTTCCCTCGGTCAGCCGCGTGCTCCTGGCAACCGATACCGACGGCAGCCCGGTCATCCTCGTCTCGGCGCTCTCGGCACATACCCGGGCGCTAGAGCAGGACCGGCGGGTCTCCCTCCTGGCCGGAGAGCCGGGCAAGGGCGATCCGCTCGCCCATCCGCGCCTGACCCTTGCTTGCCTCGCCGAAACGGTCGAGCGTGACGGCCCCGTCCATCAGCGCCTGCGGGCGCGCTTCGTCGCCCGCCATCCGAAGGCGAAGCTCTATATCGACTTTCCCGATTTCCGCTTCTTCCGCCTCGTGCCGCAATCCGCCAGCCTCAATGGCGGCTTCGGCCGTGCCTATCTCCTGCCCGGAAACGACTTCCTCATCGCCGCCGAAACAGGCGGAGAGATCTCCGGCCGGGAGGTCGAGCTGGTGCAAGAATTAGGGGGTACGAAACCGGAACTCGCCAGCCTGCTGGCCACCGGCCGCTGTGGACAGAAACCGGGAAAATGGGCATTTTGCGGCATGGACAGGGCGGGAATCGATCTAATTTGTGGAGATTTACTGGTTAGATACGATTTTGGGCGTCTATTAAGCTCACGGGCGGAGCTCTATTCAGAGTTAACTAATACAGCATACCCGATACCTTAAATTTAGGCATATACAATTTTTTGGCACTTGTTAGAGTTACAGCATAACCAATTTGATGGATTGCAAACCGTCGCCTTTCCTCCCGAGGCCCGGCTCACGAAAGTTGATCTGATGAAAACCAAGGCATTGTCCGAACAGTCCATTCCCGCCGCCGGCCTGCTTTCGGCCATGGCAAATCCCAAGCGCCTGATGATCCTGTGCAGCCTCGTCGAGGGAGAGGTTCCCGTCGGCGTTCTCGCCGCCCAGGTTGGCCTCAGCCAGTCGGCCCTGTCCCAGCACCTTTCCAAATTGCGCGCCCAGAAACTGGTCAAGACCCGCCGCGACGCGCAGACGATCTATTATTCCAGCACCTCCGAATCGGTCATCAAGATCCTCGGCACGCTGGAAGACATTTATTGCCCGACAAGCGCCAATAAATCGGCCGCCTGACGCCCCGCCCGCTTCCGCGGTGAGAAGGCGATCGGTCGAATACACCATTCGACCGGCTTATATGGCGGCAATTTGACATGACGTCTTGAGAAGATCCTGACCGGCAGATCCTTGATTTGCCGGTCTTTCTCGTTGCGGCGAACGCAGGCACCGACCCGCCGCTTGAAAACGCCGGGGCCGGTACCTGCCAGCGCTTGCCGCCGGTCTTGCCGGAAGGCGCCCAGACTGCCCTCGGGAACGATCTCCCGGCGATGCCCACATTCTCCCACCGACCTTGCCCTAAGCTTGAGGAAGAGCGGCGCCGCACAACGCCCGGCCAGCGACCAACGAAGGCGAAGGCGGCGGTGGCAAAGCATAACCGGAACCTTGAGCACTCATGATGTTTCTTGATGCCGGTTGACGACCTTGGTCGCGCTGCTAATTTGGCCGGGTTTTTTAAGAATGATCCGGCCGATCGCCGCCGACCGGGAAATGGCCGCCCGCAACGAAAAAGGCCATGGAGAGCATTATGTCCAACCGCTTGAATACCACGCCCAACGACCTGCGCGCCTTCTGGATGCCGTTCACCGCCAACCGCCAGTTCAAGAAGGAGCCGCGCCTGTTCGTCGGCGCCAAGGATATGCACTACACGACCCATGACGGTCGCCAGGTGCTCGACGGCACCGCCGGTCTGTGGTGCGTCAATGCCGGCCACTGCCGCCCGCAGATCACCGAGGCGATCGCCAGCCAGGCCGGCGAATTGGACTATGCACCCGCCTTCCAGCTCGGCCATCCCAAGGCCTTCGAGCTCGCCAACCGCCTGATCGACCTCGCGCCCGACAATATGGCGCATGTTCTCTACACCAATTCGGGCTCGGAATCGGTCGAAACGGCGCTGAAGGTGGCGCTCGCCTACCAGCGGGTCAAGGGTCAGGGATCGCGCACCCGCCTGATCGGCCGTGAGCGAGGCTATCACGGCGTCAATTTCGGCGGCATCTCGGTCGGCGGCATCGTCACCAACCGCAAGATGTTCGGCACGCTCCTGACCGGTGTCGATCACATGCCGCACACCCATCTGCCGGCCAAGAATGCCTTTTCCAAGGGCATGCCGGAGCATGGCGGTGATCTCGCCGACGAATTGGAACGCATCGTCACGCTTCATGATGCCTCGACGATCGCCGCCGTCATCGTCGAGCCGGTGGCCGGCTCCACCGGCGTGCTGATCCCGCCGAAGGGCTACCTCCAGCGCCTGCGCGAGATCTGCACCAAGCACGGCATCCTGCTGATCTTCGATGAAGTCATCACCGGTTTCGGCCGCCTCGGCGCCCCCTTTGCCGCGCAGTATTTCGACGTTAAACCGGACATCATCACCACCGCCAAGGGACTGACCAACGGCGTCATCCCGATGGGCGCGGTCTTCGTCACCTCCGAGATCCATGATGCCTTCATGACCGGTCCGGAACACCTGATCGAGTTCTTCCACGGCTACACCTATTCCGGCAACCCGATCGCCTCGGCCGCGGCCCTTGGCACGCTCGACACCTATCGCGACGAGGGCCTGCTGACCCGCGCCGCCGAGCTTGCGTC
Source organism: Arenimonas sp. (assembly GCA_019459145.1). GTDB lineage: Bacteria > Pseudomonadota > Alphaproteobacteria > Rhizobiales > Rhizobiaceae > Allorhizobium. The sequence continues at coordinate 32,487 of JAIBEK010000066.1, read as the reverse complement.
CTACTGGGAAGAGAAGCTGCACTCGCTGGCCGACTGCCCGAACGTCATCGATATCCGCAATATCGGCCTGATCGGCGCCATCGAGCTTCAACCCATTGCCGGCGAGCCGACCAAGCGCGCCTTCAACGCCTTCCTCAAGGCCTATGAATCGGGCCTCCTGATCCGCACCACCGGCGACATCATCGCGCTCTCGCCGCCGCTGATCATCACCAAGGACGAGATCGACGAATTGTTCGACAAGCTCCGCAAGGTGTTGATGGCCAACATCTGAGCTTAAAGGTTCGGATCATTATCGAAGCGGCCGGCAACGGCCGCTTCTTTCGTTTAAGACTCTCGACACCCCATGCGTCACGCCACCCACAGCGATCGCCGCAGCCGCCCGTCCGTTGAGCCACGACGCCTGCGTCCCCTCTTCTCCCCAGCGGGGAGAAGATGGCGTCGGCGCCCCCCTCCAGCCCCGCACTACCCCTCCACACCACGTCGCCTTGCGATATAGGGCAGTGCGAACAGGTAGAGCCCGGTCATCAGCAGCGGAATGAGCGGCACCAGAGCCAGAAAACCGATCCACACGGCCGGCGCCTGCAGGATCATGGCGGCGATGTTGATAATGACGGCAATGGTGAAGGCGAGCGACAGCCAGCGGTGAATTTGCCTGATCCATTTGTTCCAGCGCATGGGCGCACTCCTTTCGATTGCGGGCCGCAGGTACTGGCCCGGTTGGGATCGCATCAAAACACGACCTCGCCGCCCGCGGCCCCGTCCTGTGACGGGACCTCGTGGCGATGACGGCAGCAAGGGCCGGCATTCCGTGTCGTGGGAAGCGCGGCCGACCGCCTCAATCCATGCGGGCCAGCACGTCCTCCAGGCTGTCGATGAAGCGCGGCCAGCCCTGCTTGGCGCCGCCGTAGAACATCGGCTGGTCGGCCTTGAAGCCTGTCTGTTCCATGCGCAGCATGGTGCCCTTTTCCGTCGGCGTCAGCGTCCAGGTGACGATACTCTCCAGCGGCTTTGCGTCCCAGCTATAGGACAGCCGCCGGTTCTCCTCGACCGCCCGCACGCTGCATTCCACGGTGCCCCAGTCGGCCACGAGCGTAAAGCCATGCCCAACTTCCGGCTTGAACGCATTCTTCATCAGCCATGCCTCGATCAGATGCGGCTGGGTGAGCGCACGCCAGATCTTCTCCGGCGGATGCGGCAATTCCCGTTCGACGACGACGGAAAGGGACTTGGCGGCGGTATCGGTCATTGATCCATCCTCTTCAGAAGGTCTTCGAGATCGTCGAACCGGCCTTCCCAGAAGCCGGTCATCTGTTTCGTCCAGTCGCTGAGCGGCGTCAGCGCCTCGAGCCGTGCGCTGTAATGCGTCTGGCGCCCCGCGTGCCGGTCGGTCACCAGCCCGGCCCGCTTCAGCACGCCAAGATGCTTCGACACCGCCGGCTGCGACACCCCGGCCTGTGCGGTCAGCACACCGACCGTCTGTTCGCCCCGGCGGCACAAACGCTCGAAGATCGCCCGGCGAGTCGGATCGGCGAGGGCCGAGAAAAGCAGGTCAGATGCATCGCTCATCAAATTCATAACTCTGCGGCTATCAATCAATCCTATAACTTTCCAGTTATGCATTTGTCAAGACAATGCCTGGGATGCGGAAATCGCAAGCCAGCACTGCAATAATACGTAGCATGCAACATAAATTCCGACTGGCCACCCGGCCCGTCCCGGTGTCTAATGAGGCTCGGCTAAAAAAGCCCCATCACCAATCCGGCGACCTCGAAACCTGCCGGAAAAAAGACGGGCTGTTCGGGAGCAGCCGGAAAAAACATCGCCATCCAAGGAGAGAAGACATGAACCTGAAACTGCTGACGAGCACCGCATTGGTCGCCGCCGCCCTCGCCTTCGCCACGACGGCCCGCGCCGAGATCGTCATCGGCCTGATCGCGCCGCTCACCGGCCCGGTCGCCGCCTATGGCGAGCAGGTCAAACACGGCGCCGAAGTCGCCGTCGATCAGATCAACAAGGCCGGCGGTATCAATGGCGAAACCGTCGTCCTGAAGATGGCCGACGATGCCGGCGAACCCAAGCAGGGCGTCTCGGCCGCCAACCAGCTGGTCGGCGAAGGCGTGCGTTTCGTCGTCGGCCCGGTGACCTCCGGCGTCGCCATTCCGGCCTCCGACGTGCTGGCCGAAAACGGCGTGCTGATGGTCACCCCGACTGCCACCGCCCCGGACCTGACCAATCGCGGCCTCACCAATGTGCTGCGCACCTGCGGACGGGACGACCAGCAGGCCGAGGTCGCGGCGAAATACGTTCTCGCCAACATGAAGGACAAGAAGGTCGGTATCATCAATGACAAGGGCCAGTACGGCAAGGGCCTGGCCGATGCCTTCAAGAAGACGCTCAACGAAGGCGGCGTGACCGAGGTGTTCAACGACGCGCTTACCGCCGGCGACAAGGATTTCAGCGCGCTCACCACCCGTCTCAAGTCGGAAGGTGTCGAGGTGATCTATTTCGGCGGCTATCACCCGGAAGGTGGCCTTCTGTCGCGCCAGCTCGCCGACCTCGGCGTCAAGGCCACCATCATCGGCGGCGACGGCCTGTCGAACAGCGAATTCGCCTCGATCGGCGGTGACGCCGCCAATGGCGCGATCTTCACCAATGCCTCCGACGCGCTGAAGAACCCGGATTCCAAGGCCGCCGCCGACGCGCTGACCGCGGCCGGCATCCCGGCCGAAGCCTTCACGCTGAACGCCTATGCCGCCGTCGAGGTGCTGAAGGCCGGCATCGAAAAGGCCGGCAGCGCCGAGGACGCCGAAGCCGTCGCCGCAGCCCTGAAGTCGGGCGAACCGATCGCCACCGCCATCGGCGCCGTCACCTACGGCGAAACCGGCGACCTCACCTCGCAGAGCTTCTCGCTGTTCAAGTGGGACGCCGGCAAGATCGTCGCCGTCGAGTAAGCGCCGAGCGGTTTGCTCAGGCTCCAGACGACACCACAGGGCGGGCGGCGACGGCCGCCCTGATCACTTCCACGGCGCGTATCTTTGTCCGACACCTACCGGGCGAATCCTTTAAGATGGCCGTCACCACAGCCGCGAGAAGGGATTTGACCTTGACCGAGACAATCAGGATCGAAAGCGACAATCTGGTCGTCGCGGTCTCCTCGCTCGGCGCCGAGATGCAGTCGCTCTGCCACAAGGGCGGCCGGTCCTTCCTGTGGAGCGGCGATCCCGCCTGGTGGTCGGGCCGCTCGCCGATCCTCTTTCCGATCGTCGGCAAGGCGCCGGACGACATGGTGGAAATCTCCGGCCGCCCCTTCCCAATGAAGCAGCACGGCTTTGCCCGGCGCAGCACATTTACCCTGGTGGACAAGGGCCAAGGCTTCTGCCGCCACAGGCTCGGCGCCAGCAACGAGACGAAGGCGAGCTACCCGTTCGAATTCACGCTGGAGCTGGAACACCGGCTGGATCGCAACAGGCTGACCGTCACCGCGACGGTAAGCAATCGCGACCCTGCGCCCATGCCCTATGGCGTCGGCTTCCATCCCGCCTTTGCCTGGCCGCTACCGGGCGGCGAAAGCCGACCGCACCGGATCGTGCTCGACAATGGCGCAGAGCCGCCGCTGTTTCGCCTGTCCAACGGACTGCTCTCGCCCCAGCCATACACCTCCCCTTTCGCCGAGGGCAGCCTCGAGCTTTCCCCTGCGCTTTTCGCCGATGGCGCGATGATCTTTCCGGAGGGTGCCGGCACCGGCCTCACCTACGGCATCGAAGGCGGGCCGACGCTGCGCTTTGCCTTCGACAACCTGCCGAACCTCGCGCTGTGGCAGAAACCCGGCGCGCCCTTCCTCTGCATCGAGCCCTGGCACGGCATGGCGGCCCTTGCCGGCGACACCGCCGAACTTGCCGAGCGGCCCTTCACGACGTTACTCGCCGGCGGCCAGGATGCGCGCTACGGCTTTTCGGTAGAACTGCCGGCCTGATCCGAGCTGATCCGGGGTGATCCCGTTTCCCTTGGCGGTCCCGCGGCGGTAAGGTCGGGCAACCACGGAATCGGAGTGACCGCATGAGCAGCTTGGAAAACCGCATCGACCAGGGCACCGGCCGCATCCCCGCCGACATCGTGCTGAAGAACGGCCGCTTCTTCGATCTCGTCACCGGCGAACTGGTCTCCTCCGACATCGCCATCTGCGGCGACACCATCGTCGGCACCGGAAATGCCTATGAAGGCCGGGAGGAGATCGACATTTCCGGCCGGATCGCCGTCCCCGGCTTCATCGACACCCATCTCCACATCGAATCATCGCTGGTCACACCGCACGAGTTCGACCGCTGCGTCCTGCCCTATGGCGTGACGACAGTGATCTGCGACCCGCACGAAATCGCCAACGTGCTGGGCACGGAAGGCATCCGCTATTTCCTCGACTCCTCCGAGCGCACGATCATGGACATCCGCGTCCAGCTTTCCTCCTGCGTGCCCGCCACGCATCTGGAAACCTCCGGCGCCGATCTTCCGATCGAGAAGCTCCTGCCCTTCCGTCACCATCCCCAGGTGATCGGGCTTGCCGAATTCATGAATTTCCCCGGTGTGATCCACAAGGACCCGGTCTGCCTGGCCAAGCTGGAGGCCTTCCAGGACGGCCATATCGACGGCCATTCGCCGCTGCTGTCCGGCCGGGACTTGAACGGCTATCTCTCGGCCCGCATCCGCACCGACCACGAATGCACCAACGTGCCGGAAGCCATGGAGAAGATCCGCAAGGGCATGCACATCCTGGTGCGCGAGGGCTCGGTGTCGAAGGACCTGCACGCCCTGATGCCGATCCTCACCGAGCGGCTCTCGCCCTTCCTCGCGCTCTGCACCGACGACCGCAACCCGCTCGACATCGCCGAGGAAGGCCATCTCGACTACATGATCCGCACCGCCATTGCCCATGGCGTCGATCCGCTCGCCGTCTACCGCGCCGCCTCGATCTCGGCGGCCAGAGCCTTCGGCCTGCGCGACCGCGGCCTTATCGCCCCCGGCTGGCGGGCAGATCTTGTCGTCGTCGACAGCCTGGAAAACTGCAAGGCGCAGATGGTCTTCTGCGCCGGCCGCCGCGTCACCGACGCGCTGTTCGCCACCCGAGAAGCCGTCGCCCCCGTCGGCCTCGACAGCGTCAAGGCGCGGCATGTCAGGGCCGCCGATTTCGGCGTGGCCGTGACCGAGGGTGAAACGCCGGTCATGGGCGTGCTACCCGGCAAGATCATCACCGAGTACCGCCGTTACCGCCTGCCCTCCAATGGCAACCAGACCACCGTCGACCTCGACCGCGACATCATCAAGGTCGCCGTCATCGAGCGCCATGGCAAGAACGGCAACCACGCCAACGGCTTCGTGCAAGGGTTCGGCCTGAAGAAGGGCGCGATCGCCTCGACCGTCGGCCATGACAGCCACAATATCTGCGTGGTCGGCGTCTCGGAGGACGACATGGCGCTCGCCGCCAATCGCCTGGGCGAGATCAAGGGCGGCTTCGTCGTGGTCGAGGACGGCAAGGTCACCGGCGAGATCGCCCTGCCCGTCGCCGGCCTGATGAGCCTCGAGCCCTTCGAGACGGTGCGCGACACGCTCCATCACTTGAGAAAGGCCGCCTATGCCCTTGGAACGACTCTGCAAGAGCCCTTCCTCCAGGTCGCCTTCCTGCCGCTGCCGGTCATCCCGCACCTGAAGATCTCCGACAAGGGCATGGTCGACGTCGACAAGTTCTGCCTGATCGGGTGAGCGGCTTGCTGCGGGCCACGACCTGTACTATATTCGGTACAACTCAGGAGACCTGTCATGGATACGGTATTCTTTTCGAAAGCCCGCGCCGAACTTGCCGGCCTGCTCGACAAGGTAAACGAGGACGCAGCCCCGGTGGAAATCGTCAGGCGCGACAAGCCGTCGGCGATCCTGATCGGCAAGGAGGAATATGAAGGCATGATGGAGACCATCCACCTTCTTTCGTCCCCCGCCAATGCCACACGTCTGCTCAAGGCTAAGTCCGAGATCGAGGCGGGACGGTTCACCGTCCGTCACCTCCCGGTTGAGCACAAGGCCTGACCCATGCAGATCGCGTTCACCGAGGACGCCTGGGCGGATTATCTGGTTTGGCAGGAAACGGACCGCAAGACGCTGGCGCGCATCAACGACCTTCTTCGCGATGCGCTGAGACACCCCCTCGCAGGCATCGGCAAGCCTGAGCCGCTGAAAGGAAGCCTCAAGGGCTTCTGGTCGCGCAGGATCAACCAGGAACACCGCCTCGTCTATCGGGTCCTGGACCGCGACGGCGCACAGGTCCTGGTCATCGCCCAATGCCGCTACCACTATTAGGAAACGCAATGCGCCCTGCCGAAACCGCCCCGACCCTCCGCCAACGCCTCGCCCGCCTCTATTTCGGCCAGGACGCGGCGGCCATACGGTTCCAGTTCGCCCTGATGGTGATCGATCTGGCCATCATCGCCTTCTTCCTCGCCGGTCCCTATCTGCGCGACCGGCCGAGCTATCTGGTCATCGACTACGTGATCGCCTTCTGGATCGCCGCGGAACTTCTGGCCCAGTGGACGATCTCCTCATCGACACGGCGCATGCTGGCAAAGCCGATCACATGGGTCGATCTCTTCGTCCTTTGCACGCTGCTCTTTCCGCAATGGCTGTTCAACTTCGGCTTCCTGCGCGTCGCCCGCATCTGGGCGGTCGCTCAGCGGCCGGTCTTCAAGCTGATGCTGCGGCGCCTCGGCCTGCGTGAACAGGTCGATGTCGTCACCGCCTTCATCAACCTGTTCGTTTTCCTCTTCCTGGTGACAGGCTTCGTCTACACCTTCTTCTTCTACCGCGAGGATGCCGGCACCGGCTTCATCGACGCCTTCTATTTCACCGTGGCCACCGTGACGACCACAGGATTCGGCGACATCACCCTGCCCGGCACGTTCGGCAAGCTGACCTCGATCGTCACCATGATCATCGGCATTTCGCTCTTCGTCCGCCTCGCCCAGGCGATCGTCAGGCCCTACAAGGTGTCATTCCCATGTCCCGAGTGCGGGCTACAACGGCATGATGCCGATGCCGTCCACTGCAAGGCCTGCGGCCATATCCTCAACATTCCCGACGAAGGGCTCTGAGAGACAAGAAGAGGCATCGCGTGATTATTTCGGCAACTTAGGTTCGGTTCGACAGCGACACCATGTGGGTCTCGTTCGATGACGGCCGCGTGCTCGGCGTGCCGCTCGCGTGGTTTCCGAGATTACTGCTCGCGAGCACCGAACAACGCGCTGAATACGAGTTGAGCGCCGGCGGCATCCATTGGAACGCGCTGAATGAAGACATTTCCGTCGCCGGCCTGATCGCCGGCCGTGGCGACCGGACGAGCAACCGCCCGGCCGCCTGACCCGTCAGATCCGCGCGCAAAAGCCGTCCAGCGCCTCGATCAGCACCGCCCCCTCGACAAGGCTGCCGGAAAGGCCCGGCATGCCGACCAGGTCCCTGACGACGATACGCGGCGGCAGCTTCACCTCCTGCGGCCCGCGACGGAGATTGAAGACGAAAAGCAGCCGGTCCTCGCCCTTTTTGCGGGTGAAGGCCAGCACGTCCTCGTCGAGATCGAGGAACTCCATGTCGCCGTCGAAAAGCGCCGCATGCGCCTTGCGGAAGGCGAGCGTCTGCCGGTAGTGCTCCAGCACCGAACCGGTCTTTCCGTCCTGCGTGTCGACCGCAAGGGCCGCATGGTCTGCCGGCACCCTGAGCCATGCCTTGGCTGCCGTGGTGAAGCCGGCATGGTCCGCGGCCGAAACCCAGGGCATCGGGGTACGGCATCCGTCACGCCCCTTGAAGGCCGGCCAGAAGCGGATGCCATAGGGGTCGGTCAGGTCCTCGAAGGCGAGTTCCGCCTCCGGCAATCCCAGTTCCTCGCCCTGGTAGAGGCAGATCGAGCCGCGCAGCGTCGAGAGCACGCTGATGGCAAGCTTCGCCACGGCCGTCCGCTCCTCCACATTCTGGGCAAAGCGGCTGACATGGCGATGGACGTCGTGATTGGAAAAGGCCCAGCACACCCAGCCGTCGGCGACGGAATTATGAAAGGCGTCGACACAATGGCGAATGTGGTTCGGGGTGAAATCGGGACCCAGGAGATCGAAGGTGTAGCACATGTGCAGCTTGTCGCCGCCAGCGGTATAGGCGGCGACCGTCTTCAGCGACCGCGCCCCATCACCCACCTCGCCGACCGAGCTGCGCGCGTCATATTCGTCGAGCAGCGCGCGGAAGCGCTTGAGGAAGCCGATGTTTTCAGGCTGGGTCTTGTCGTAGAGATGGCTCTGCATGCCGTAAGGATTGACGTCCGGCGCATCGAGCCCGGCATCCTCGCTGTCCGGCATATGGGCCGGGTTGTCGCGCAATTCCATGTCGTGGACATAATAGTTCACCGTATCGAGGCGGAATCCGTCGACGCCGCGCTCCAGCCAGAAGCGGACGGCGTCGAGCAGCGCCTCCTGCACCTCGCGATTGTGGAAGTTGAGATCCGGCTGCGAGGCGAGGAAATTGTGCATGTAATATTGCTTGCGCACCCCGTCCCATTCCCAGGCCGGGCCGCCGAACACCGACAGCCAGTTGTTCGGCGCCGTGCCGTCGGGCTTCGCCGCCGCCCAGACATACCAGTCGGCCTTGGGATTGTCGCGGCTCACCCGGCTTTCCTTGAACCACGGATGCTGGTCGGAGGTATGCGACAGCACCTGGTCGATGATGACTTTCAGGCCTAAGCGATGCGCCTCGGCCATCAGGGTGTCGAAATCGGCCAGCGTGCCGAACATCGGGTCGACGTCGCAATAGTCGGACACGTCATAGCCCATATCGGCCATGGGCGAGGTGAAGAAGGGTGAAAGCCAGATGGCGTCGACGCCGAGCGAGGCGATGTAGGAAAGCCGCTGGGTCACCCCCTTGAGATCGCCGATCCCGTCGCCGTCTGTATCCTGGAAGGAGCGTGGATAGACCTGGTAGATGACGGCGCCGCGCCACCAGTCGGCATTGCTCTTCTGGGGCTTGGCCTTGGCCGGGCTCTTTGTCATGCGCGCTCCTTGGGGGTGCTGAAATGGTGGGTGCGCCTGCGAATATAGGCCAAGCCGCACCGGAGGCGAGGGCAGAAATCGCGTCGGCGGCTAGAGATGCAACAAGCCCGGCCATCGCCCTTCCCGCGTCACGGGCCTGACATGCGGTTGTAACATTGCCCGCCCATAACGGCCTTGAACGACGAGGGCACCTTTTGAGTCCCGAGGCCCTTCCCGCGCTCGCGGGCGTCGAAGGGGACGTGACGCGGACGATCGGCCCCTGCGCCGCCGGCCCGCCACCCGAGAGAACAGCGACCGCCGATGCCCAAGATCATGATCGTCACCGATGCCTGGCACCCGCAGGTGAACGGCGTCGTCCGCTCGATCGAGACAACCAATCGCGAACTGGCGACCATGGGCTATGAGGTGGCGATGATCACGCCCAAGCCGTTTCGCAGCATTCCCATGCCGACCTATCCGGAGATCCGCCTGTCGCTGGCGACCTATGGCCAGATCGCCCGCCGGATCGAGGCGGAGAAGCCGGACTACATGCACATCGCCACCGAAGGACCGCTCGGCCTGATGGCGCGGCGCTGGTGCCTGAAGAAGCACATGCCGTTTTCCACCAGCTACCACACCCGCTTCCCGGAATATGTGCGCACCCGCGTGCCGGTACCGCTCTCCTGGCTCTATGCCTATGTCCGCTGGTTCCACAATCGCGGCGGCGCCTGCATGGTGGCGACCGAGAGCCTGAAGCGGGAACTGGCGGCCAAGGGCATCGCCAATCTCTGCCTGTGGAGTCGCGGCATCGACCTTTCCCTCTTCCATCCCCGCCCCCAGAGCGAGACGCCCTTCGGCCTACCCCGTCCGATCTTCATGACGGTCGGCCGGGTCGCGGTGGAGAAGAACCTTCCCGCCTTCCTCGATCTCGACCTGCCGGGCTCCAAGGTGGTCGTCGGCGACGGCCCGGCCCGCGCCGAACTCGAGGCGCACTATCCAAACGTGCATTTCACCGGCGTGAAGTTCGGCGAGGAACTGGCGGAAGCCTATGCGCAAGCCGACGTCTTCGTCTTCCCGTCGAAGACCGACACCTTCGGCAATACCATTCTGGAGGCGCTCGCCTCCGGCATCCCGGTCGCCGCCTTTCCGGTCACCGGTCCGGCCGACATCATCCCGGAGGCAAGCGGCGCCGGCGCGCTCGACGAGGACCTTGGCAAGGCCTGTCTTGCGGCGCTGGAACGATCGCGCGAAGAGGCGCGCCACCTGGCCGAGGGCTATACCTGGCAGGCGGCCACGAAGCAGTTTCTCGACAACGTGATCGAGGCGAAGACGCAGGCCCGCAAGCGTCGCCTGTCGCTACGCCAGCCGGTCCGCCCGGCAGGTGCCTGACGCCGGCCCTGGCCGTCAGCGCTTCTTCTTGCGGTTCTCGAACGGATTTTCCGCCGCCTTGAAGTGGATGCGGATCGGCACGCCCGGCATATCGAAATCGGCGCGCAGGCCGTTCGTCAGATAACGCACATAGCTTTCCGGCAGCGCATCGGCGCGGGTGCAGGAAATCATGAAGGCCGGCGGGCGGGCCTTCACCTGGGTCATGTACTTCAGCTTGATGCGCCGGCCCGACACGGCCGGTGGCGGATGCTGGACCTGGGTATGTTCGAGCCAGCGGTTGAGCTTGGCGGTCGAAATGCGCTTGTTCCAGATGCGGTCGGTATCGATGATCGCCTGCATCAGCTTGTCGAGGCCATAGCCCGTCTGGCCCGCCATCGGCACCGCGCGGATGCCGCGCGCCTGCGGCAAGAGTCGGTCGGTCTTTTCGCGCAGTTCGGCCAGCACCGCCTGGGTATCCTCGACCAGGTCCCACTTGTTGAAGGCAATCACGGCGGCGCGGCCCTCGCGCAACACCAGATCGACGATCTGCAGGTCCTGCTTTTCGAACGGGATTGTGGCATCGAAGACGATGACCACGATCTCGGCAAAGCGGATGGCGCGCAGCGCGTCGGCGACGGAGAGCTTTTCCAGCTTCTCCTGAACGCGCGCCTTGCGGCGCATGCCGGCGGTGTCGAACATCTTGATGGTGCGGCCGCGCCAGTCCCATTCGACCGAAATGCTGTCGCGGGTGATGCCGGCCTCAGGCCCGGTCAGAAGGCGGTCCTCGCCGAGGAAACGGTTGATCAGCGTCGACTTTCCGGCATTCGGACGGCCGACGATGGCGACCCGCAGCGGCTTGGTCTCGTCATATTCCGGTTCGATGTCTTCGCCGGCCTCGTCGCCGACCTCATCGGCCGACACCCGAACATTGGTTTCCGCCTCGTCGACCTCTTCCGGGAAGGCCGTTTCCTCGCCGATAGCCGCGACGATGGCATCGCGCAGGTCGATCATGCCCTGGCCATGCTCGGCCGAAACCGGCACCGGCTCGCCAAGGCCGAGCGTGAAGGCATCGTAGAAGCCGCCGTCGGAGCCCTTGGCCTCGGACTTGTTGGCCACCAGCACGACCGGCTTGCCACTGCGGCGCAAAAGTTCGCCGAAGGTCTTGTCGAGCGGGGTCAACCCCGCCTTGGCATCGACGACGAACAGGGTCAGATCGGCCTCGTCGATCGCCATCTCGGTCTGGGCACGCATGCGCCCCTCAAGCGTATCCGGCCCGGTCTCTTCGAGGCCGGCCGTGTCGATGATGGTGAAGCGGAGGTCGATCAGCTTGGCGTCGCCCGGGCGACGGTCGCGCGTGACGCCCGGCGTGTCGTCGACAAGCGCCAGCTTCTTGCCCACCAGACGGTTGAACAAGGTCGACTTGCCGACATTCGGGCGCCCGACGATGGCGACGGTAAAACTCATGACTGGTCGTGTCCTTCCGGCGTTTCCGCCTTGTCGGCTTACGGCGCCTTGCCGGAAGCCTTGATGGTGTCGAGCATCATCTGCGCCCGGCTCGCCACATTGCGCGGCGCTTCGGTGTCCTCGGTGATCTGGGTGAACCACTCGCGCGCCTTGGTCATGTCGCCGGCCTTGAAGGCCGAAAGACCGAGCGCCTCGCGGGCCGAATGGCGCAGCGCGTCACGCGGCGTCGCCATGGCTTCGACTTCCGCCGAGACCTGCTCATAGGTGCCGTTGTCGACCAGCAGCCAGGCCGCCCGCATGCGGGCGACGTCGCGAATGACGGCCGGAACAGAGCTGTCCTTGCCGATCCCCGAGAACGCGACGATCGCAGCCGTCGGATCACCCTTCTCGGCTTCCACGGTGGCCGAGCGCATACGCGCCAACACCGAATAGGCGCCGTAGCCGTCGGTCTCGAGCGCGGCAAGGGCGGCCTGCGCCTCGTCCGCCTTGCCTTCATTGGCCAACGTCAGGGCCGCCAGGAACTTGTCACCGGCACCCGAAGACTGGTTTTCATGCCAGTATTCATAGCCGCGATAACCCGCGGTGCCGACGACGATCAGCACGGCAAGGGCGATGACGAACCGGCCGTAGTTCTTCCACGCGCTGCGGAACTGGTCGGAGCGCAGTTCCTCGTTCACTTCGCGGATAAAGCTGTCGTTGTTGTCAACCATGAATGCTTCCGGACCGGCCGGCCTTTCGATGCAATGGGATGCGTGAGCGGCCTTCTAACCGATTTTTCCGCTCTTGTAAGCGGAAAACGGCAGGAAGGACGGTTGTCGGACGCGATGCCCTACATGGGCAAGGGCGCGACGCCGAACAGAAGCGCGTGCAGCTTCCAGATGAACAGGCCGTAGACCCCCAGGCCGACGACCACGGCCGCCAGGTCCCACTTGGCCGAAACGAACGGACGAAGGGTCAGTTCTCCGGCGCGCTGGCGGCGCTTCAGCGAGATGCGGGTGATCACGCCCCAGGCGAGGAAGGAGCCGAACAGCAGCACCGAAGCGAGATCGCCGTTGGACAGAAGATGCGCCAGCGCCCAGATCTTCACCGACAGCACCATCGGATGTTTGGCCTTGGTGGCGATATGGCCGGCCGGAAGCAGGCCCGCGACCAGACAGATCACCGCGAACAGCATCAGCGTCAGGGTCAGGTGCGTCATGCCCCTCGGCGGAAACCACAGGTCGACCACCGGCGCCTGCTGCCAGCCCAGGACCAGCACGACGAGCGAAACGAGGCTGGCCAGACCATGCGCGGCCTTCCAGCCGGTCTCGCCGAACCTCTGCACCATGGCGAGACGGAAACCGGGCGCCACGATGCGGATCATGTGCGTGGCGATGAAGAGAATGATCCCGAGGATCAGGATGGTCATCGATGGAACCCCAAAATTGAACTTTCGTCTCCATGGCATAAAGGTCCCGGAGGGGAAATTCCAGCCTGTTCAAAGCTTCGCCGCATTTGACTGACAGAAAACCGCCTTGATTTTTTCCAGGTTTTTTTCGATGTCGCGTTCCCTTGCCACCCTTTGGCTCACCACGCTCCTTCTCGCCCCGCCGGCGCTTGCCGATCCGTCAGCCATGCCGGAACCTGCCCGGCCGAAACAGCTGCTGCTGGTCTCCTTCGATGGCGCGCATGACAATGCGCTCTGGGCCAAGAGCCGCGACATCGCCCGCCGCGCCAACGCGCATTTCACCTACTTCCTCTCCTGCACCACGCTCATCCCGCGCGCCGGGGCCAAGGGCTACAAGGCGCCGGGCATGAAGGCCGGCCGCTCGAACATCGGCTTTGCCCCGACGGTCGAGGATGTCGCCGTCCGGCTCGACCATATCTGGAACGCCCGCCAGGACGGCCACGAGATTGCCAACCATGCCTGCGGCCATTTCGACGGCAAGGACTGGAGCAAGGACGACTGGCTGGCCGAATTTCATACCTTCCGCGATGTCGTGACCCAGGCATGGAAGGCGAATGGCCTCGCCGACAAGGAACCGCAAGGCTGGGCGGCCTTTGCCCGCACCGGCATTCGCGGCTTCCGCGCGCCCTATCTCTCGGCCCCGGAAAGCCTGGCCGAAGCGGAAAGGGAATTCGGCTTTGCCTATGACGCAAGCCTCGTGACCAAGGGGGCAATGATGCCCGGCGAGGACGGATCGCTCCTGCGCTTCGGCCTGCCGCTCATTCCCGAAGGCCCCGAGAGGCGCAACATCATCGGCATGGACTACAATCTCTTCGTCCGCCATTCCGCCGGCATGGACAATCGCTCGCGCTCGGCCGAATTCGAGGAGCGAACCTATGCGGCCTTCAAGGCGGCCTTCGACGGGCAGTATGAGGGCGAGCGCATTCCGCTGCAACTCGGCTTCCATTTCGTCGAGATGAACGCCGGCGCCTACTGGCGGGCGATGGAACGGCTGGTGACCGAGGTGTGCCACCGCGCCGACGTCGCCTGCGTCAGCTATTCGCAAGCGATCGACCTGCTTACGGATCGGCCGGCAAGAAACCCCTCCTGAGTCTCGAGGCGGGGAAGTTTTTCCCACCCTCGTCAGAAATTGACACGTGCGATCAGCCACATGCAACGAAACGGCAGGTGCGGTTTTCCCCGCGCGCCGCGATCCCGCCTATCCTGCAAGCGTCATCGGACGGGCACCGGGTCGCGAACCGGATGGTCCCCCTTCTTCAGGGCTCGGTGCCGATGACGGTCGTGACGGCAGGGTTTTGGCGGAAACAACGATGATCCCCGCCGGACCCGAAGGCAGCCGGCGCGATCGGGGCAGGCGGAACGCCTGATACCAATCCCCAACATCCACCCCGCCTGCCCTCCTCCCGAAATACGAAACCGCGCCGGAGCGATCCGGCGCGGCTGAAGGCGCATGGTTTTTCTTTCGCCGTTTCAGTCCGTCCCGAGGACCTCGCCGCGCTTGGCAAGATATTCCTGGTCGATCTCCGGCAGCGGCTCGTTGTCGATCGCCGATTCGAAGGCACGCAGGCGCTTGTAGACCGACAAGAGTTCGACGATCGTCGTCCACGAATTGACGAGATACTGGAAAGAACTGCGGACCTGGTCGAAGACGTTGTTGATCTGCGTCATCAGGCCGAGCGTCAGCTTGCCGGCGACGATCGACGGCACCAGCACGATCAGGCTGAACAGGTTGTCGGCCTGGAGATAGAAGATGCGGGCGACGTTGAAATACATGTAGTGGAAGTAGAGGCGGAAATAATTGCGCCGGACATTGTCGAACAATTCGGCGACGGTCATGGGCTTGGCGCGGTTCGGGTCGTCCTCGCCATAGACGAGTTCCTTGCGGTAGGACGCCTCGACGCGCTGGTTGCGGAATTCGAGCCCCGGCAGCTTGATGCCGACGGCAGCGAGGAACACCGTGCCGAACACCGACCAGAAGATCGCCGCCCAGACAAGTGCATGCGGAATACTGCCGATCAGCGGCAGTTCGGTGATGTTCTCCCCGAGCTTGAACAGCACCGGCAGGAAGGCGATCAGCGTCATGACCGAGCTGACCAGATTGACGCCGAGCGCCTCGACGGTCGAGGAGAACCGCATCGTGTCTTCCTGAACGCGCTGCGAGGCGCCTTCAATGAAGCGCAGCTTCGGCCAATAGGTCATGTAATATTCGTTCATCGCCCAGCGCCAGCGGAAGATCCAGTGGCTGACGAAGAAGCGGCTCAAGACGCCGATGGTGATCGCCACGAAGGCGATGCCGGCAAAGCCGAGCATGCCGAGGTAGAGTTCAGCCGCCGTCACCGATCCGGGCGTCGACAGGGCCTTCTGGATCATGTCGTAGAACGGCCCGTACCAGGCATTGATGGCGACCGAAACCTGCACCGAGAAATAGGTGGTGAAGATGATCAGCGCGCTGCCGAGCACCGACCACAACTGCCAGCGATGCGGCCTGACGATGAACCAGACGGCGCTGAAGATCAGCACAACGATGGTGTAGTAGATGTAGAACCATAGGAAGGGCGCCGACCAGAAGGCCGAGACACCGATCGGCGGCTCCTGGCCCTCGGCCAGCGGCGGCAAGCCGATCAGCGCGCCCCAGCCGCTGGCATCGCCATACCAGATGAGGATCGCGGCCAGCGACCAGAGGGCCGCGGAGGTGAAAAACAGGCGCGGTTGCGGAAAAAACGATTTGAACACGGGGACAGCTGCTTTCTCGGCGGGGACGGAAGGGCCTTCAGAAACCCGGTCTTTGGCGCGAAACTAGGGCAGAAAAAAGTGGCCAGCAATGCCATCAACCGAATGTGACGGATTTGGCCGACGTCAATTCACAGTTTCGCGCGACCATACAGTTTCCCCTGCCGCTTCACGGCAGCCGCCGCAGCACCGGCAGGACGAGTGCCGCCGAAATGAGAAGCACGACCGCCGCCACCAGGCTCGGCGCGGAAAAGCTGCCGGTCCGCTCCGCCAGCCAACCGGCCACCAGCGGCCCGAGGATCTGGCCGATGCCGAAGGCGGCCGTCATGAAGGCGAGCGCCCGGCGCGGGCTTTCTGGCGAAAGCGCCCGCCCGAGCCTCAAGCCATAGGCGGTGATGATCATGAAGGTCGCGCCGAGCAGCGCACCACCCACGAGCGGGGCTGCCGGCGACGGCAGCGCGACGGAGGCGAGCACCCCAATAGCCTCGAGCAACAGGCCTGCCAGATAGGCGCCGCCAAGCCCGATGCGCAGCATCACCGGCCGCCAGGCAAACAGCGAGGCGGCGGCCGCCAGGCCGGTGACGAACCAGGTGAGGAATTCCACCGTCGGACCGGCATGGCCCATGCGCGCCATGGTGACGATGAAGGTCGCCGTCACCACATAGCCGAAGCCGAACAGGCCGTAGGAGAGCATGGTCAGGATGACGGCCAGGTTCCAGGCGATCGGCGGCTCGCGCGGGATTTGCGAGGCGTGGAAGGGCGAGCGCGGCAGCAGGCGGGCGACGATGACGAACACGCCAAGGGCGATCGCCGCGCCGACCAGCCAGTCGGCCCGCCAGCCGAAACCGGATAGTCCGACCAACATGACCATCAGCGACGAGGCGGCGATGCCGAGGCCGACGCCGGAAAAATGCGCCGACTGCACCGCCTCGCTGCCGGCGCGCGCGGCGTGTCCCAGCACGATCGAGGTGATGAACACCATGGCAAACGCACTGGCGACGCCGGAGAGGAAGCGCAGCACGATAAAGGCGGCGACCGAATGGGTGATGCCCATGCCGGCGAGCAGGACGGCGGTCGCAAGAACCGCCGAAAGGCCGATCAGCCGCTCGCGCCCGGCCGCCCAGCCATAGGCGCCGATGACCGCGCCTGAGAGATAGCCGGCGAAATTGGCTGCCGCGATCACCCCGGCCTCGGTCGAGGAAAGCCCCAGATCGGCAATCATGCCGGGCAGGATCGGTGTGAAGGAAAACCGCCCGAACCCCATGGCCGCGGCCATGGTAAGCGCGCCGGCAAGGGCGGTGGACACGAGATGGCGGCGGTCGGTCGAGGCTGTCGTCATGCCCGCTTTATTGCATCGCGGAAGACCGCCGACAAACGACAAATAGTGATCGCAAACGAACCATCCGCGATGGATCGCGCTCAGGACCGAGGCGCGCGCCGACTGCCGTTTCACAAACCCCGGCTTGCCCCGGCCGCAAAAATCGCTAGTGGAGGGGCAAGAAATCCAAGGAGTGCCCCATGAGCGACCTCACCCTCAGCCAAGCCATCGACAACATCTACACCTCGATCAACAACGACAATGAGGACATCGACCTCCACATCGCCGCACTGAAGGCGGCGATGGCCCGCGAAGGCGTCAAGGAAGCGGTGTTCGAGACGGCCAAGCTCGCGCAGTCCAATCGCCAGGGCCGCAAGATCATGCAGTCCTACTTCAAGAAAAAGGGCGTCGCCGTCGCCTTCTCGTCGTAAGATCCGGCGGCAGGCGCTCTGCCGCCCTGCCCGGTCAGTCGACGAGCGTCAGAATGATCGGGCCGTTCTTCGTGACGACGATGGTGTGCTCGAACTGCACGGTCGGCGCCTTCGGGTCGCTGTAGAGCGTCCAGGGATCGTCGCCGTCCTCGGCCCACAGGCCGCCGAGCGACAGGAAGGGCTCGATGGTGAAGACCAGCCCTTCCTCCATGATCCGCGTCTCGTCTGGATCCGGCCAGGTGGACAATTCCTTCGGCTCCTCGTGCAGCGAATGGCCGATGCCGTGGCTCGCGAGATTCTGGATCAGCGTATAGCGGTTCTTCTTGGCAAACGTGCCGATGGCATTGCCGATATTGACCATGGGCTGGCCGGTGCGCACCTGGTTGAGGCCGACCCACAGCGCCCGCTTGCCGTCGCGGCAGAGTTTTTCGATCTTCGGCTTGGCCGGCGGCACGATGAAGGACGAGCCGGTATCGCCGAACAACCCGTTCTTCACCCCCGACACGTCGATATTGACCAGATCGCCGGCCAAAATCTTGCGGTCGCCGGGAATGCCGTGGGCGACCTCCTCGTTGACGCTGATGCAGGTGGCGCCGGGAAATTCATAGCAGAATTCCGGCGCCGACTGCGCGCCCGCATCTTCCAGCACCTTGCGGCCGATCTGGTCGAGCTCGCGGGTGGTGATCCCCGGCTCCAGTGCCGCCCCCATGATCTTCACCGCGCTTGCGCAGATGCGGCCGATGTCTTTCAGGCCGTTGAGGTCGTCGTCGTTGGAAACAATCATCGTGTGTCTTCCGGGCTTAACGCCCGCTCTTTTCTGGAATTCTGGGATGGCCGGTGCTTACGCCCCGGGTTCCGACGGGGTCAACGCCTTTCTCACCAGCGGCGCGACTTTTGTCCCGTAGAGCTCGATGCCGCGCATGATGTCGCGATGCGGCATCGGCCCGATCGCCATCTGCAACAGGAAGCGGTCATTGCCGAAGATCTTGTGGTTGGCGACGATCTTCTCCGCCACCGTTTCCGGATCGCCGACAAAAAGCGCGCCGCGCGGCCCCCGCGAGGCGTCGAAATGGCTGCGGTTGGTCGGCCCCCAGCCGCGCTCGCGGCCGATGCGGTTCATCACCGTCGCCTGCGGCTCGTAAAAGATGTCGGCGGCGCTCTCGTTGGTATCGTGAATGAAGCCGTGCACGTTGATCGAGGTCTTCAGCGCGTTTGGATCGACGCCGGCCTTGGCGCCGCTCTCGCGGTAGAGGTCGAACAGCGGGGCGAAACGGTGCGGCTCGCCGCCGATGACGGCCAGCGCCAGCGGCAGGCCGAGATAGCCGGCCCGCGCCGCCGACTGCGGCGTGCCGCCGATGGCGATCCACAAGGGCAGCGGTTCCTGCAGCGGGCGCGGATAGACGCTGCGGCCGGCGATCGCCTTGCGGGTCTCGCCTTCCCAGGTCACCACCTCGTTCTCGCGGATCTCCATCAGCAGCTGCAGCTTTTCGGCAAACAGCAGGTCGTAGTCCTCGAGGTCGTAGCCGAATAGCGGAAAGCTCTCGATGAACGAGCCGCGCCCGGCCATGATCTCGACCCGGCCGTTCGACAGGAGATCGACGGTCGCATATTGCTGGAACACCCGCACAGGATCGTCGGAGGAAAGCACGGTGACGGCGCTCGACAGCCGGATGTTCTTCGTCTTCACCGCGGCTGCGGCCAGGATGGTCGCCGGCGACGAGGCCATGTAGTCCGGGCGGTGATGCTCGCCCAGCCCGAAAACATCGAGCCCCACTTCGTCGGCGAGCACGATTTCCTCCAGCAGGTCATCGAGCCGGCGCTTGGCCTCGACCCCCTTGTTGGCCGCGTTCGGATCGACATCCGCGAAAGTATAGAGCCCGAGTTCCATTAGTGTGCCTCTCCTTGAATAGACGGAACAGATAGCGCCCGCAGCCGTCCGGGCCAATGCCATCGGCGAAGACGCACTGTTCGATGGGAGGCCCGCCGGAGAAATGCGGCCGCGCCATTCAAAAACGCAATTGCCAGCCCGCGCGATTCGGGCATAACCTTTCCTGTCTATTGCGGCGCAACAGAACGCCGGACTTTTTCGGGAGAGGTCTTTCATGAAGAGAACCGTCGTCGTGACCGGATCGACCAGCGGTATCGGGCTGGCCATCGCGCGGGCGTTTGCCGCTCATGGCGACAATATCGTCATCAACGGCTTTGGCGATGCCGCCGAGATCGAGGCGATCCGCCAGAGCCTGGAAGTGACAGGCAGTCGCGCGATCTACCACGGTGCCGACATGTCGAAGCCGGAGGAAATCGAGGACCTGATGGCAACGGCCGCCCACGAATTCGGCATGGTCGACGTGCTGGTCAACAATGCCGGCATCCAGCATGTCTCGCCGGTCGAGGATTTTCCAACCGAGAAATGGGACCAGATCCTCGCCATCAATCTGTCGAGTTCCTTCCATACCATCCGGCTTGCCGTTCCAGCGATGAAGGAAAAGAAGGCCGGCCGCATCATCAACGTCGCCTCCGCCCACGGCCTGATCGCCTCGCCGTTCAAGTCGGCCTATGTCGCGGCCAAGCATGGCATCATGGGGCTGACCAAGAGCGTGGCACTGGAGCTCGCCGAATGCGGCGTGACGGTGAACGCCATCTGCCCCGGCTATGTGCTGACGCCGCTCGTCGAAAAGCAGATCCCCGATACGGCAAAGGCACGCGGCATTTCGGAAGCTGAGGTGAAATCCGACGTGATGCTGAAATTCCAGCCGACCAAGGAATTCGTCGCCGTGGAGGAAGTGGCGGCGGTGGCGATCTTCCTTGCCAGCGACGCGGCGCGCCAGATCACCGGCACGCATATCTCGATAGACGGCGGCTGGACCGCACAATAATATCGGCCGATGGGCCAACGAGAAGACATAGCATGACTGATTGCATCCGTTTCATCCTGAACGGCGAGGACGTCGCCGTCTCAAACATCGAGCCGACGGAGACGCTGCTCGACTTCCTCAGGCTGAAACGCCGGCTGACAGGCACCAAGGAAGGCTGCGCCGAGGGCGACTGCGGCGCCTGCACCGTGCTCGTCGGCCGGCTTGATGGCGGGCGGCTGGCTTACGAGACCGTCAATGCCTGCATCCGCCTCCTAGGCTCCCTGAACGGTACCCATGTGGTGACCGTCGAGCATCTGGCCGCCGAGAACGGCAACTTGCATCCGGTGCAGCAGGCCATGGTCGACTGTCACGGCTCGCAATGCGGCTTCTGCACGCCGGGCTTCGTCATGTCGCTCTACGGCCTGTGGCTTTCGAACGACAAGCCGTCGCGCGCCGAGATCGAGCGCGCGCTGCAGGGCAATCTCTGCCGCTGCACCGGCTATGAACCCATCGTCAAGGCGGCCGAACAGGTCGCGCGCACCCGCCCGAGCGCGCTGTTCGACCCGCTGGAGCGCGACCGCACCAATATCATGGCCCGGCTGTGGAACCTGCAGGGCAGCGATACCATCACCGTGGTCAAGAACGACCGCCGGCTGATCGTGCCGGGTTCGGTCGCAGCACTCGCCGACCTGCTGGCCGAGGAGCCCGAGGCCACCATCGTCGCCGGCGCCACCGATGTCGGGCTTTGGGTCACCAAGCAGATGCGCGACCTCAACCCGGTGATCTTCATCAACCACCTCACCGATCTGCAGACGATCACGTCGGACGACCGCGCCGTCACCATCGGCGCCGGCGTCAGCTATTCCCGGGCCTTCGACACGCTCAAGGCCGAGATCCCGGCGCTCGGGCGGCTGATCGAGCGCATCGGCGGCCAGCAGGTGCGCAACATGGGCACGATCGGCGGCAACATCGCCAACGGCTCGCCGATCGGCGACACGCCGCCGGCGCTGATCGCACTCGGCGCCACGATCCGGCTGCGCTCGGCCTCCGGGACCCGCGAACTGCCGCTCGAGGACTACTTTATCGACTACGGCAAGCAGGACCGCCGCGCCGGCGAATTCGTCGAGAGCATCCGCGTGCCGCGCCCCGAGACCGGTAGCCACTATGCCGTGTACAAGATCTCCAAGCGCCGCGACGAGGATATTTCCGCCCTCTGCGGCGCCTTCCACCTGGCGCTCGGCGACGACGGCACGGTTTCCCACATCCGCATCGCTTTCGGCGGCATGGCCGCCACCCCGAAGCGCGCCCGCGCGGTTGAAGCCGCCCTGTTCGGCAAGCCATGGACCGAGGCGACGATCGCGGGCGCCCGCGATGCTTTCGATCAGGACTACAAGCCGCTCACCGACTGGCGCGCGACGGCGGAATATCGCCAGCTGACCGCCAAGAACCTGCTGACCCGGTTCTTTTTGGAAACGACCGGCACGCCGCAGGAACTGAGGCGGTTTGCGGAGGAGGAAGCGTGATGTTGCAGGGTCACCCCCCTCTGTCGACTACGCCGACATCTCCCCCTCAAGGGGGGAGATGGGCCGCCGCCCTTGGCTTCACGCCGCGACAGCCTCTCAGCCTTGGCACAAGGTCGGCATTGCCAGTCACCCTCGACACAAGGTTGGGGCTGCCCCTCACCCTAACCCTCTCCCCGCAGGCGGGGAGAGGGGACGTGGCCGCAGCATTCGCCGCGAGTCTCCTTATACCCGCCTGCGGGGAGAAGGTGGCCGGCAGGCCGGATGAGGGGCAGCACGCGGACGACGAGGGCCACGACCCCTCAACCGGCAGGCGCCCTCTTCTCCCCAGCGGGGAGAAGTGCCGAGTGAAACGAGGCGATGAGGGGGCCAAGTGCGCTGTGGCCCGCGAGCTTCGCTCCCCCTCATCCGGCGCTCCGCGCCACCTTCTCCCCGCCGGGGAGAAGACACGTCCGGCCGCAGGAGCCTGAGTGATGCATAAGCCGACCTTTGAGACCTACAAATACATCAACGGCCCGATGCACCAGTCGCTCCGCCATGATTCAGCGCACAAGCATGTCGCCGGAAGTGCCGAATATATCGACGATATTCCCGAACCCGCTGGTCTGCTGCACGGGGCGCTCGGCATGTCCGACCGGGCGCACGCCGAGATCCTGTCGGTCGATCTGTCCGAGGTGAAAGCCTATCCCGGCGTCGTCTGCGTCCTGACCGCTTCGGATGTGCCCGGCGTCAACGATGTCTCCTCCGGCGGCCGCCATGACGAGCCGCTGCTGGCGCAAGACAAGGTCGAGTTCCACGGCCAGCCGGTCTTTGCCGTGATCGCCGAAACCCGCGACGCCGCGCGCCGCGCAGCGCGGCTGGCCAAGATCGAATACCGCGACCTGCCCTTCTGGACCGATGTCGACGCAGCGCTTGAAAACGAGGCGCCGCTCGTCACGCCGGGCATGGTGCTCAAACGCGGCGAGCCGGAGGCCGAGCTCGACAAGGCCGAGCATCGCCTCAAGGGCTCGATGCGGATCGGCGGCCAGGAGCATTTCTACCTCGAAAGCCATATCGCACTTGCCATTCCCGGCGAGGACGATGAAGTCGCCGTCTGGTCCTCCACCCAGCACCCCTCCGAGATCCAGCATATCGTCGGCCATGTGCTCGACATTCCGAGCCACGCCATCACCGTCAACGTGCGGCGCATGGGCGGCGGCTTCGGCGGCAAGGAGACGCAGGGCAACCAGTTTGCCGCCCTGGCCGCGCTTGCCGCCAAGAAGCTCAACCGCGCCGTCAAATTCCGCCCCGACCGCGACGAGGACATGGCGCTGACCGGCAAGCGCCACGATTTCCGCATGGACTTCGACGTCGCCTTCAACGGCGACGGCCGCATCCATGCGCTTGCCGCCAATTTCGCCGCGCGCTGCGGCTATTCGGCCGATCTGTCCGGCCCGGTCACCGACCGCGCGCTGTTCCATGCCGATTCGAGCTATTTCTATCCGCATGTGAAGCTGACCTCGCAGCCGCTGAAGACCCATACGGTTTCCAACACCGCGTTTCGCGGCTTCGGCGGCCCGCAGGGCATGCTGGGCGGCGAGCGCATCATCGAGGAGATCGCCTATCAGCTCGGCAAGGATCCGCTCGAGATCCGCAAGGCGAATTTCTATGGCGATGTCGGTTCCGGCCGCAACGTCACGCCCTACCACCAGACGATTGAGGACAATGTGATTGCCCGGGTGGTCGAGGAACTGGAGACCTCCTGCGACTACCAGACGCGGCGCCGCGCGATCATCGAATTCAACCGGACCAGCCCGGTCATCAAGAAGGGCATCGCGCTCACCCCGGTGAAGTTCGGCATCTCGTTTACCATGACCGCCTTCAACCAGGCGGGCGCGCTGGTGCATGTCTATCAGGACGGCTCGATCCACCTCAATCACGGCGGCACCGAAATGGGCCAGGGCCTCTACACCAAGGTCGCCCAGGTGATTGCCGAGTGCTTCCAGGTCGATGTCGAGCGGGTGAAGATCACAGCAACGACGACGGCTAAGGTGCCCAACACCTCGGCGACGGCCGCCTCCTCCGGCACCGACCTCAACGGCATGGCCGCCTATGATGCCGCTCGCCAGATCAAGGAACGCCTCGTCGCCTTCGCCGTCGAGCATTTTGAGGTTCCGCCGGACGAGGTGGAATTCCTGCCCAACCGGGTGCGCGTCGGATCGAAGGAAATCCCCTTCCCCGACTTTGTCCGCCAGGCCTATTTCGCCCGCGTCCAGCTCTCGGCCGCCGGCTTCTACAAGACGCCGAAAATCCATTGGGACCGCGCCGCCGGCCGCGGCACGCCGTTTTATTATTTCGCCTATGGCGCCGCCTGCTCGGAAGTGTCGATCGACACCTTGACCGGCGAATATCTGATGGAGCGCACCGACATCCTCCACGATGTCGGAAAATCGCTCAATCCGGCGATCGACATCGGCCAGATCGAGGGCGGCTTCGTCCAGGGCATGGGTTGGCTGACGACGGAGGAATTGTGGTGGGACGGCAAGGGCCGGCTTCGCACCCATGCGCCGTCGACCTACAAGATCCCGCTCGCCTCCGACCGGCCAAAGATCTTCAACACGCGGCTGGCCGAATGGTCGGAGAATGCCGAACCGACCATCGGCCGCTCCAAGGCCGTCGGCGAGCCGCCGCTGATGCTGGCGATCTCGGTGCTGGAAGCCCTTTCCATGGCCGTCGCATCGGTCGCCGACTATCGGCACTGCCCGCACCTCGACGCCCCGGCCACTCCGGAGCGCGTGCTGATGGCGGTCGAGCGGCTGAAGGGGATGTGATGGAAAGGCGGACCCGATGACCGAGCGTGAGACCCATTGGGAGGCCGTCTACACATCCAAAGGCGACAGTGAAGTCAGTTGGTTCGAGGCGTCGCCCGACCTTTCGCTTTCCCTTCTGCGGGAGGCCGGCCTGACCGCTGACGCAAGCGTGATCGACATCGGCGGGGGCATGTCCCGACTTGTCGATGCGCTGGCGGCGCAACAGGATCATGTGGCAGTCCTCGATATTTCGGCCGCGGCCCTGGCAAAGGCGCGTCGCCGCTTGCCCGAGGCGGCCAATGTCGAATGGATTGTCTCCGACATTACCGCCTGGCAGCCGTCTCGGCAGTATGACTTCTGGCACGACCGCGCCGCCCTGCATTTCCTGACGGAGGAGGCGGATCAGCAAGCCTATCTCAACGCGCTGAATAGCGCGGTTCGGCCGGGCGGCAAGGTCGTGATCGGGACCTTCGCCCCGGATGGCCCGGAAAAATGCAGCGGACTGCCTGTGGTTCGGCACGATGCACGCTCACTGGAGAAGTTTCTGGGAACAGGCTTCAAGCTGATCGCCGAGCGTCGACATGACCATGAGACTCCTTGGCAAGCGGTTCAGCGCTTCCAGTTCAGCACCTTTGAAAAGATCGGCGGCTGAGCCATGTCCTTCAGACAAGCGGACCAGAGGGATCAACCGTGTCAGGCTCAGCCATGAACGCCCTCCCCGCCTTCCTCACCGCCCATCCCGACGCCATCCTCGTCGATGTCGCCGAGGCCAGGGGCTCGACACCGCGCGAAGCCGGGGCCTTCATGCTCGTGTCGGCCGACGCGTTGTTCGGCACGATCGGCGGCGGGCAGCTGGAATTTCTGGCGATCGAACATGCCCGCAAGCTTTTTGCCAGCGGCGAGAAAAGCGCCTCGCTCGACGTGCCGCTCGGCCCCGAAATCGGCCAGTGCTGCGGCGGGCGCACCCGGCTCGCCTTTACCCGGCTTGACGAAGCGACGCGGCAGGCGCTGATCTCGCGGCAGGCGACGCTGGAAAACGGCTATCCAGACGTCTTCCTCTTCGGTGCCGGCCATGTCGGCCGGGCGCTGGCGGCAGCGCTTAGCCCCCTGCCCCTGAAGGTCACGCTCATCGAGACCCGCGACATACCCGACGACGGCCTGCCACAGGGCGTCGCGCTGCGGCGGGTCGCCGTGCCCGAGGCGGAAGTGGCGACGATCCGTCCGGGCGGCGCCGCCGTCATCCTCACCCACGACCACGCCCTCGATTTCCTGATCGCCCGGGATGCGCTGGCACGCCCCGATCTTGGCTATGTCGGCATGATCGGCTCGGCCACCAAGCGCGCCACCTTCGCCCGCTTCCTGGCGCGCGAGGATGGCGAGCCGCATATGATCGACAGGCTGGTCCTGCCGATTGGCGGCACCGCGTTGCGTGACAAGCGTCCCGCCGTGATCGCCACCCTCGTCGCCGCCGAACTGCTGACCAGGCTGCTAGGCTGATCACGCAAGCGCATCGGCCGCGGGCCACGCTGAATCAGTGCATCAAGGGTCGGAATCAGGTTGTCAGCAGCACCTCGCATCTCCTTGTTTCAGATGAGCAATCCTATCACACCGGACCGGAGCGCATCCAGTCGCCATGACGGCGTCGGTCGAGCCAGTAGGCGTCTGTCCGATCGCGCGGCAGTCCATCCAGGGGCAGGCCAAGGTCCATCTTCACGCTGTCGGGCAGATCGTCGCCAGGCCCATTGCGCGGCGTAATCAGCCGACGGACAAAGCGGCGGAGCGGTGCAAGAGCCTGGTGCGGGGCAAGCCCGGTGAGCAGGCGATAGTGGCGGATCGCTTGAAACATGGTCGTCTCCTTTCCATCCCGCGAAGGGTTGTGACCGAGAGAGACATGCGCCCGATTGCCGCCGTCATCCAATTCGAATACGGTAAGGGCTCATAAAGAGAACTTATCCATGAAACTGTCCAGACAGTTCCCGCTGAATGCCCTTCGCGTGTTCGAGGCGGCCGCCCGGCACATGAGTTTCACGCGCGCCGGCGAGGAACTGGGCATGACCCAGACGGCGGTCAGCTACCAGATCAAGCTGCTCGAGGAGAATATCGGCGAGCCGCTGTTCCTGAGAAGCCCCCGCCAGATCGCACTCACCCAGAACGGCGAACGCCTGCTGCCGAAGGTGAGCGAGGGCTTCGGTCTTCTGGCCGAGGCGGTGGCGAATGTGCGCCAGAGCGGCAATGAGGTGCTGGAGATCCACTCCGCCCCCACCTTCGCCTCGCAATGGCTGGCCCGCCATCTCGGCAGCTTCCAACTGCAGCATCCGAAGATCGCGGTGCGGCTGGTGCGCGGCGGCAAGATGACGGACTTTGCCCGCGACGGCGCCGACATCTCGATCCGCTGGGGCAGCGGCCCTGGCCGGGTGTCACCTGCGTTCCCCTCATCCCCGTGGATTTTTCACCTATGATGAGCCCGCAGCTCGCCGAAAGCATCGGTGGGATAAGACATCCGGCCGATCTGCTGCGCCTGCCGATCATCGGCTCCAGCGATCCCTGGTGGAAGATCTGGTTTGCCGAAGCCGGCATTGACGATCCGGACCTCGAGACCCACCGCGTCAATGACTTCGGCGAGCAGGACCTCGATGCGAGCGCGGCGCTCTCGGGCCAAGGCGTCGCCATCCTGACGCCGCTTCTCTATCGCGACGAACTGGCGAGCGGCCGGCTCATCCAGCCGTTTTCGCTGCGCGCCCGAGACGGCAAGGGACAATGGCTGATTTATCCTGAGAACCGCCGCAACGTGCCGAAGATCCGCGCCTTCCGCCAGTGGATCCTCAAGGAACTGGAAAGCGAGGGCGCCCGGACCGAGGACGGGGACTAGCATATGGCAGGCCCCGCCCATCTCGCCATCGGGACCGATGCCGGCACGGGCAAGGCACCGGCACGCAATACCCCGGCAAAAGCCTTGGGACATACCGCCCGCCCCTTCCCTCGCCCACGTTTTTTGCGCAATGTGCGGTGCAAAGACATAAAGGGAATCCCGCATGTACGAATATGCCATTGCCTGGGAATGGCTCTCCTTCGCGGTCCGCTGGCTGCATGTCATCACCGCAATCGCCTGGATCGGCTCGTCCTTCTATTTCATCGCGCTCGATCTCGGCCTGGTGAAGCGCCCGCATCTGCCGGTCGGCGCCTATGGCGAGGAATGGCAGGTGCATGGCGGCGGGTTCTACCACATCCAGAAGTACCTCGTCGCGCCGGCGACCATGCCGGAACACCTGACCTGGTTCAAATGGGAGAGCTACGTCACATGGCTGTCGGGCTTTGCCATGCTGGCGGTCGTCTATTACGGCGGGGCCGACCTCTTCCTGATCGACCGTCATGTCATGGATCTTTCCCAGTGGCAGGCGATCGCCCTTTCCGTCGCCTCGCTCGCCGTCGGCTGGGTCATTTACGACCAGTTGTGCAAGTCACCGCTCGGCAGGAACATCTGGGTGCTGATGGGCGTGCTCTACGTCGCGCTGATCGCGATGGCCTGGGGCTATACGCAGATCTTCACCGGCCGCGCCGCCTTACTGCATCTCGGCGCCTTTACCGCCACCATCATGTCGGCAAACGTCTTCCTGATCATCATCCCCAACCAGAAGATCGTCGTCGCCGACCTGATCGCCGGCCGCACGCCCGACCCGAAATACGGCGTGATCGCCAAGCAGCGCTCGCTGCACAACAACTACCTGACGCTGCCCGTCATCTTCTTCATGCTGTCGAACCATTATCCGCTGGCCTTCGCCACCGCCTATAACTGGGTGATCGCCGCCCTCGTATTCCTGATGGGCGTCACCATCCGCCACTGGTTCAACACCACCCATGCCCGCAAGGGCCGCCCGACCTGGACCTGGCTTGCCACCATTCTGATCTTCATCGCCATCATCTGGCTGTCGACGGTACAGAAGGCCCCGGTGGAGGAAGAGGTTTCGGTCGCGCCGAGCAACCTGCGCTTCGTCGAGAACGCCCATTACGAGGCGGCCCGCGATGTCGTCATGTCGCGCTGTTCGATGTGCCATGCGGCCGAGCCGGTGTGGGAGGGGATCGTGCGGCCGCCGAAGGACGTGAAGCTGGAGACGGATGCGCAGATCGCCGCCCATGCGCGCGAGATCTACATCCAGGCCGGCCGCAGCCACGCCATGCCGCCCGGCAATATCACCGAGGTCTCGACCGAGGAGCGCGCCCTGCTGGTCGCCTGGTTCGAGAGCGCGGTCTCCAGGGTGAAGCAGCCATGAGCGCGGTCCTCTATCGCGGCCGCACGCTGAGCTTCACCCGCGCACCGGAGCATATCGACGATGCCGGCAGCTATCGCTACGAGGGCGACGGCGCGCTGCTGGTCGAGGACGGCAAGAT
Source organism: Arenimonas sp. (assembly GCA_019459145.1). Taxonomy (GTDB): domain Bacteria; phylum Pseudomonadota; class Alphaproteobacteria; order Rhizobiales; family Rhizobiaceae; genus Allorhizobium. Next base: position 3,135 of record JAIBEK010000066.1, on the reverse strand, counting down.
CGTCGCCATGGGTGACTTTGCCGCCGTCAATGCCGCCGCGCCCGAAGGCACGGTCGTGATCGACCACCGCCCGCATCTGATCCTGCCGGGCCTGATCGACACCCATGTGCATTTCCCGCAGATGCAGGTGATCGCGTCTTATGCCGCCAACCTGCTCGAATGGCTGAACACCTATACCTTCCCGGAGGAATGCCGCTTCGTCGAAAGCGCGCATGCGGAGCGCATCGCCAAGGCCTTCTTCGACGAGTTCTTCCGCAACGGCACGACCACGGCAGTCGCCTATTGCTCGGTGCACAAGGCCTCGGCCGACGCCTATTTCGCCGAGAGCCTGAGGCGCGGCAGCCTGATGATCGGCGGCAAGGTGATGATGGACCGCAACGCGCCGCAAGGGCTGCTCGACACGCCGGAGACCGGCTATGACGAGACCCGCCAGGTGATCGCCGACTGGCATGGGCGCGGCCGCAACCGCGTCGCCATCACTCCGCGCTTCGCCATCACCTCGACGCCCGAGCAGATGGAGCGGGTGCAAGCGCTGGCGCAGGAATTCCCCGACCTGCATATCCAGACTCACCTGTCAGAAAACCACGACGAGATCCGCTACACCTGCGAACTCTTTCCCGACGCGAAGGACTACACCGACATCTATGCGCACTATGGCCTGCTGGGGCGCAAGAGCCTGTTCGGCCATGCGATCCATCTGTCGGACCGCGAGGCCGACGCCATGAGCGAGGCGGGCGCGGTCGCCGTGCATTGCCCCACCTCCAATCTTTTCCTCGGCTCCGGCCTGTTCCCGATGCGCAAGTACCAGCAGCGCGAGAAGAAGCTGCGCATCGCGGTTGCCACCGACATCGGCGGCGGGTCGAGCTATTCCATGCTGAAGACGCTGGACGAGGCCTACAAGATCCAGCAATTGCTCGGCGAACGGCTGAACCCGCTGGAAAGCTTCCACCTGATGACGCTCGGCAATGCCGAGGCGCTGTCGCTCGAGGACCGGATCGGTACGCTGGAGGCCGGCACCGACGCCGATTTCGTCGTCTTGAACGCCGCAGCCACCCCGGCCATGGCGCTCAGGATGGAAACGGTCAAATCCCTTGCGGAGGAACTATTTCTGCTGCAAACCTTGGGCGACGACCGGTCGGTCGTGGAAACCTATGTCGCCGGGCGGGCCGCGCGGCCGGTTTCATGACCCTCTAGCGGTGCGGACGCGAATTCATCTTGCTGCAGCTCTTCGCCAATCTTGCCCTCGGCGTCGCGATGATCTCGCTGACCGTCGTCATTCATACCTTCGGCCTGATCTGGATCACCCATGCGATGAGCTGGATCACCGACCGGATCCGCCTCGCGGGACACCGCAGCCACTTGCTGGCGATGAACACGGTGGTGATCGGCGTCTTCCTCGTGCTGACCGCCGAAGTCTGGCTCTGGGCGCTGTGCTATCGCCTGCTCGGCTACATCCCCGACTTTCCCACCGCGCTCTACTTCGCCACCATCACCTTCTCGACGGTCGGCTATGGCGACGTGGTGCCGGGCCACGAATGGCGCATGCTGGCCGCGCTCGAAGGCGTCAACGGTTTCGTGCTGATCGGCTGGTCGACGGCCTATCTGGTGGCCGCCGGAATTCGTGTCGGCCCGTTCCGCTCCGGCGAGCATTTCTGATGGCACTCTGTCGTCAACGTCCAATGAGGTAATATCCCCGATGTCCCCCATTCTCGAGATCGCCGACCTGAAGCGGCTGGCGAAGCGCCGCGTTCCGAAACTGTTCTTCGACTATGCCGACAGCGGCGCCTATACTGAAAGCACCTACCGCGCCAACGAGAGCGATTTTGCGAAAATCAAGCTGCGCCAGCGCGTGCTGGTCGACATGAGCGGCCGTTCGCTCGAAACGACGATGATCGGCGAGACGGTGAGGATGCCGGTAGCGCTCGCGCCGACGGGCCTCACCGGCATGCAGCATGCCGACGGCGAAATGCTGGCGGCCAAGGCGGCGGAAGAATTCGGCGTTCCCTTCACGCTGTCGACCATGAGCATCTGCTCGATCGAGGACGTCGCCTCGGTCACCACGAAACCCTTCTGGTTCCAGCTCTACGTCATGCGCGACCGCGATTTCGTGCTGAACCTGATCGAGCGCGCCAAGGCGGCGAAATGCTCGGCGCTGGTTTTGACCGCCGACCTGCAGATCCTCGGCCAGCGCCACAAGGACCTGCGCAACGGGCTGTCCGCGCCGCCGAAGCTGACGCCCAAGCATCTCTACCAGATGGCGACGCGCCCCCGCTGGTGCTGGAACATGCTGAAGACGGACAAGCGCACCTTCCGCAACATCCACGGCCACGCCAAGAGCGTCACCGACCTCGCCTCGCTCAATGCCTGGACGGTCGAGCAATTCGATCCGCAGCTGTCGTGGAAGGACGTGGCGTGGATCAAGGAGCGCTGGGGCGGCAAGCTGATCATCAAGGGCATTCTCGACGTCGAGGATGCCAAGATGGCGGCCGAGACCGGCGCCGACGCGATCATCGTTTCCAACCACGGCGGCCGCCAGCTCGATGGCGCCCATTCGTCGATCGCCATGCTGCCGCGCATCGTCGATGCGGTGGGCGACAGGATCGAAGTCCATCTCGACGGCGGCATCCGTTCCGGCCAGGACGTGCTGAAAGCCGTGGCACTTGGCGCCAAGGGCACCTATATCGGCCGTCCCTTCCTCTATGGCCTCGGCGCCATGGGCAAGCCCGGCGTCACCAAGGCTTTGGAGATCATCGCCAAGGAGATGGACACCACCATGGCACTGTGCGGCAAGCGGAAGATCACCGAGATCGATGACAGCATCATCGCCGAGAACCCGTTCAAGGGTGAGATCGGAAGGGCGAAGGTGCGCTGACACCCGGCGTCTCCGAGCCTTGGTGGAGGCTTTCTCGTTAGAGGCGGCCGAGCGGTATCGGCCCCTCTTCTACCAGGCCGGGAGAATTTGGCGCCTACCGCCGGATGAGGGGGGAGAATCCACGAGAACGCCTCCTCCATGGCTCGGAGACGCCGGGTGTCAGCGCACCTTCGCCCTTCCGATCTCACCCTTGAACGGGTTCTCGGCGATGATGCTGTCATCGATCTCGGTGATCTTCCGCTTGCCGCACAGTGCCATGGTGG
>JAIBEK010000051.1 GCA_019459145.1 Arenimonas sp. | reverse complement strand
AGTGCGAACGTCGCGAACGGCTCAGCGGCCGATCGGGTAGTAGCGGGCCAGTTGCGGACCGTATTTGCCCGCCTCAGCCTTGTCGTTCATGTAGAAGGTAGCGGACGTGGCGAGCATTGCCGTCATCATCCCCACCCATACCAGATTGATCAGCGTAACCTTGTCGTGCATCGAAGTCGTCCTTTCGGAATACGGCCTGGATTGCCGTGAAAATGCGCGGCACGGACAAACGTTCCATGCCATTTAATCGTTTCTAAAGAAATCGAGCTGAAACGCGCCTTAACGTGCCGTTCATCTGGCGTTCATCTTCGCGGACGATGAGGCCGAAAGCGGTGCCGCCGGTCTCCAGATAGGCGCGCAACAGCAGCAGGCCGAACTCGGTGAAAAGCGTGGCAAGTGCGGCGAAAATGGCGAGTAGCGCGAGCATCGTGGTCCTCCTGCATGTCGTGGGCGGCATGTTTGCCTGCCCGGTCTGACAGCCTTATCCAACCTCGCCCCTGAAGCCGTGTTGAACGCCGTATTCAGCATTCGTTCATCCGCAGGGCAGGGGCGAACGGGGCCAAATCACTTGCGGCTGGCGCGCTTCCATGACAAAAGGCGTCGAAACAACCATCGGGCTGCCATGACGATTGCTTTCTATCCCGGTTCCTTCGATCCGATGACCAACGGCCATCTCGATGTGCTCGTGCAATCGTTGAATGTGGTAGAGAAAGTGATCGTCGCGATCGGCGTTCACCCGGGCAAGACACCGCTGTTCAGCTATGACGAACGCGCGACCCTGATCGCCGCCGCCATCGCCGAAAGCCTGCCTGAGCGCGCCGAAGACGTGTCCGTCGTCTCCTTCGATCGCCTCGCCGTCGATGCGGCCCGCCGCAACGGCGCAAGGCTCCTCATCCGCGGCCTGCGCGACGGCACCGATCTCGACTACGAAATGCAGATGGCCGGCATGAACCACCAGATGGCGCCGGACCTGCAGACGGTCTTCCTACCGGCCGGCACCGCCTCGCGGCCCATTACGGCCACATTGGTGCGTCAGATCGCCTCCATGGGCGGCGATGTGAGTGCCTTCGTTCCGCCCGTCGTCTTCCGGGCGCTGAAATCCAAACTTTCGCGCTGACAATCTAGTCAAAGCATTGGAGTGACCATGAAACTCTTTCAGTTTGCCGCCGCCCTTTTCCTTGCAGTCGCATCAGCCGGTTCGGCCGGCGCGCAATCGGCCGACAACACGCTGACGATCGAACTCAAGGACGGCCCGGTCGTCGTCGAGCTGATGCCGGACGTCGCACCGAAGCACGTCGCGCAGATCAAGGAACTGGCCTCCAAGGGCGAGTACGACAACGTCGCCTTTCACCGCGTCATCGAGGGCTTCATGGCCCAGACCGGCGACGTCGAATTCGGCGACATGGAAGACGGCTTCAATGCCGGCCGCGCCGGCACCGGCGGCTCCAAGCTGGCCGACCTTCCGGCAGAGTTCTCCAAGGTTCCGTTCGAACGCGGCGTGGTCGGCATGGCCCGCTCGCAGGATCCGAATTCCGCCAATTCGCAGTTCTTCATCATGTTCGCCGACTATCCGCCGCTCAACGGCGAATATACCGTCGTCGGCAAGGTCGTGTCGGGCATGGAACTGGTCGACAAGATCAAGCGCGGCGAGGGCGGTAACGGCGAAGTCTCCGATCCCGATCGCATGATCAAGGTCACCGTCGGTAAGTAATACCAATCGGGCATCCGCCCCAAAGAGGAGAAATATCATGGCCGAGATCAAGGATCCGGAAAACACCGTCATCATGGAAACCACCAAGGGCAAGGTCGTGATCGCGCTCTTCCCGGATCTGGCCCCCGGCCATGTCGCTCGCATCAAGGAACTGTCGCGCGAAGGCGCCTATGACGGCGTGGTCTTCCACCGCGTCATTCCCGACTTCATGGCCCAGACGGGCGACGTGAAGTTCGGCAAGAAGGGCGGCGAGAGCTTCAACCCCGGCCGAGCCGGCATGGGCGGTTCGGACAAGCCCGATCTCCAGGCCGAATTCTCTGCCACCCCACACGTGCGCGGCACCTGCTCCATGGCCCGTTCGCAAAGCCCGAATTCGGCCAATTCGCAGTTCTTCGTCTGCTTCACCGATGCGCCTTGGCTCAACAAGCAGTATTCCGTCTGGGGTCAGGTCATCGACGGCATGGACGTCATCGACCAGATCAAGAAGGGCGAGCCCGTCAGCGACCCCGACTCGATCGTCTCGATGAAGGTTGCCGCCGACGCCTGATCGGGCTTGATTTGGAGACCCGCCCCGGCGTATCGCGCCCGGGCGGGTTTTCGCGTTTTTAAGGAGTTGTCGCTGCGATGCGCGTAGACCAGTTCGATTTCGACCTTCCCGACGAGAATATTGCGCTGAGGCCCGTGAGCCCGCGCGACCAGGCGCGGCTGCTCGTCGTTCGGCCGGACGGTGACCCCGCCCTCGAGGACGCTCGGGTTTGCGACCTGCCGTCGTTCCTCAAGGCCGGCGACGCGCTGGTGTTCAACGACACAAAGGTCATCCCGGCGCAGCTCGAGGGTGTTCGGCTGCGCGACGGGGCGGAGCGCACGCCGGTTTCCGCCACGCTGCACATGCGCGTCGATGCCAGCCGCTGGAAGGCCTTTGCCCGGCCGGGCAAGCGCATCAAGCTCGGCGACCGCATCGAATTCGGCCATTCCGGCAATGCCTGCCTGCTCGGCACGCTAGGCGCCTATGTCGAGGACAAGGGCGATGCGGGCGAGGTGACGCTGCGCTTCGACTTCTCCGGTGCCGCGCTGGACGAGGCGATCGCTACCGTCGGGCATATTCCGCTACCGCCCTATATCGCCTCCAAGCGCGACGAGGACGAGAAGGACCGGACAGACTACCAGACCATGTATGCCAAGGAGGAGGGCGCCGTTGCCGCCCCGACCGCCGGCCTGCACTTTACCCCCGATCTGTTCGCCCGTCTCGACGCCGCCGGGATCGAGCGCCATTTCGTCACGCTGCATGTCGGCGCCGGCACGTTTCTTCCGGTCAAGGCGGAAGATACCGCCGACCACAAGATGCACCACGAGATCGGTCAGGTTTCGCGCGCCACGGCCTCGGCGCTCAATGCAGTCAAGGCGCGGGGCGGGCGGATCGTCTCGGTCGGCACGACCTCGCTGCGCCTGCTCGAGAGCGCCACATCCGAGGCGGGCGAGATCCAGCCCTGGTCGGGCGCCACCGACATCTTCATCACGCCGGGCTACCGCTTCCGGGCGGTCGACGTGCTGATGACCAATTTCCATCTGCCGAAATCCACGCTGTTCATGCTGGTCTCGGCCTTTGCCGGCCTCGACACCATGCGCGCGGCCTATGCCCATGCGATCGCCGACGGCTACCGCTTCTATTCCTATGGCGATGCCAGCCTGCTGTTCCGGAAAGACTTTTGAACCTATGCACGACACCTTCCAGTTCACCCTGAAAGCCACCTCGGGCAAGGCCCGGCTCGGCGAGATTTCCATGCCGCGCGGCGTCATCCGCACGCCGGCCTTCATGCCGGTCGGCACGGTCGGCACGGTCAAGGCGATGTATCTCGACCAGGTCAGGGAAGGGGGCGCCGACATCATTCTCGGCAATACCTATCACCTGATGCTGCGCCCCGGCCCGGAGCGCGTGGCGCGTCTCGGCGGCCTGCACGAGCTGATCCGCTGGCCTGGGCCGATCCTCACAGACTCGGGCGGCTTCCAAGTCATGTCGCTGTCGGGCCTGAGGAAGCTCGACGAAAAGGGAGTGACCTTCAAGAGCCATGTCGACGGCTCGACCCACCATATGTCGCCGGAACGCTCGATCGAGATCCAGGGCATGCTCGACAGCGACATCCAGATGCAGCTCGACGAATGCGTGGCGCTGCCGGCCGAGCCCAAGGAGATCGAGCGGGCGATGGAAATGTCGCTGCGCTGGGCAGAGCGCTGCCGCGTCGCGTTTGGCGATCAGCCGGGCAAAGCGATGTTCGGCATCGTCCAGGGCGGCGACATTCCGGACCTGCGCATCCGCTCGGCCGAGGGCCTCAAGCAGCTGGACCTCAAGGGTTATGCCGTAGGCGGGTTGGCCGTCGGCGAGCCGCAGGAGGTCATGCTGAAGATGCTCGGCGTCACGCTACCGGTCCTGCCGACGGAAAAGCCGCGCTACCTCATGGGCGTCGGCACGCCCGACGACATCCTGAAATCGGTCGCGGAAGGCATCGACATGTTCGACTGCGTCATGCCGACCCGCTCCGGCCGCCATGGCCTGGCCTTCACCCGCCGTGGCAAGGTCAATATCCGCAATGCGCGCCACGCCGAAGACATGCGGCCGCTCGACGAGCAGTCGAACTGCCCGGCCAGCCGCGACTATTCCCGCGCCTATCTCCATCATCTCGTGCGCTCCAACGAAGCACTCGGCGGCATGCTGCTGTCGTGGAACAACCTGTCCTATTATCAGGAACTGATGCAGGGCATCCGCAAGTCGATCGAGGAAGGCCGCTTCGAGGACTTCAAGGCGGAGACGATGGAGATGTGGGCGAGGGGCGATATCGACAAGGTTTAAATGCTCCGTGTACGCCGCCAACCACTGCCGGATCGTGAATTATCGGCAAGGTGAGGAAGCGAGCAAGGAAGGCGAAGGCATGGGGAGAGCTCAATATCGATCTTGTTCGATATAAGGAGGCTGCAGTTGACGGACCAAGAGGGCGATACCGAAGCGCCAACACCGCGCATGCTCGCCTGGTCGCGCAATTCGGCGCTCTACCGTCTGTCGCGCCGGATGATGACCGAGCGCGAGCTGTCCGACGCCATCGCCCGCAAGGCCAGGCAAAAATTCGAGGATATTTCGGACGCGCAGGTGAAGGCGCTCTCGGCCGCGGCGCTCGAATTCGGCCGCACCATTCTGGCGCTTGACGACAAGGCCTATGCCGAGATCCGCACGCGCTCGTCGGCGCGCAGCGGCAAGTCGAAGCGCGCCATCGGCCGCAAGCTGATCGAGAAGGGCGTCGATCGCGAAATCGTGCAGCAGGCGCTGGAGGAGACCGACGATTTCCTCTCGGCTCTGGTCTTTGCCCGCAAGCGGGCCTTCGGCCCATATCGCCGACCTGATGTGGAGGTCGACGACAAGCGCCAGGCGAAGGAGTTTTCCGCCTTCGCCCGCAACGGTTTCGGCTTCGAGATCGGCCGCAAGGTCATGGCCATGGATCGCGAGGCGGCGGAGGAAATTCTGGCGGACCGGCCGTTTGTCTGATGGTGGCGCAACCTGACGAGAGCTGTCGGACAGGCTGAATACCGTCGAGCGAGACCGCATCCAAAGATCGCATAAGATAGATTATGGAACTTGTCGATCAGCCCGAGCCCGGACGGCGGCCACCGTCCATGAGAACCACCGGCAGGCGGAACGGCGTCAGAACGCGTGGAACGTGAGCGTCGTCAATGTGCGATCGACATGGGCGATATCCTCGAAAATCGCGTTCACATATCGGCCGACATCCTCGCCCTTGGGAACGTAGATCTTGGCCAGCAGGTCGTATTCGCCGCTCGTCGAATAGAGTTCCGATACGACTTCCTTCTCGTAGATGCGATCCGCGACCTCGTAGGTCTTTCCCGGACGGCAGCGAACCTGGATAAAGATGCAGTTCATTGGTTCCTCCTCCCCAGTTTTCGTCATGTTACCAACGGTATATGGATCTTTGTTGAAGCCTTTGACAAGGCCGTCAAACGTCCACCGTGGTTTCGAACACCAACTGGTCATAGGCCGGTTCGACATGCGGCGGCGTTTCGCCCATCACGGTCTCGTAGTCGAGCGGAATGTGCATGTGGGTCAGATAGGCATGGCGCGGATTCAGCCGTTCGATCCAGCCGAGCGCCTGTTCGAGCGACAGATGGCTCGGATGATGCCGGTATTGCAGAGCATCGATGATCAGCACGTCGAGGCCGTCCATCCTGGCGACCGTCTCGTCGGGGAAGTCGCTGACGTCGCAGCAATAGGCGACATCGTCGATCCTCAGACCCAGCGAGGCAATGTCGCCATGCTGCTGGACCAGCGGTTGGAAGCGGATCGTGCCGCCCTTCCCCGTGATCTCCAGCGGCTGCGACAGATCCTCGATGACGATCGGCAGGACGATCGGCGGATAGTTGCTGCCGGCCGGCGTTTCCAGGCAATAGCCAAAGCCCTGGCGGATGCGCGCCATGGTCTCGGCCTCGGCATAGATCGGGATGCGATGCTTCTGCATGACGAAATAGCCGCGCAGGTCGTCGATGCCGTGCAGATGGTCGGCATGGGCATGCGTATAGATCGCCGCGTCGACATGCTCAACCTTGGCGGCGATCATCTGCTCGCGGAAGTCCGGGCCGGTATCGACGATCACCGTGGTCATGCCGCCGTCCGGTGCGATCTGCTGCACCATGAAGGAGGCGCGGGTGCGCCGGTTGCGCGGATTGTTCGGATCGCAGGCGCCCCAATCGCCGTTGATGCGCGGCACGCCGGGCGACGACGCGCATCCAAGGATGGTGAAGCGACGGCGATAGATCATGGCTCAGAGCCTCGGCATCTTGGTAAAGAGGCGGAATGCGTTGTCGGTGGTGATCCGCGCCATCTCGTCGAAGCTCACACCCATGGTCTCGGCCAGAACCTCGGCCGTGTTGACCACATAGGACGGCTCGTTGCGCTTGCCCCGCCAGCGCTTCGGCGCCAGATAAGGCGCGTCAGTCTCGACCAGCAACCGGTCGAGCGGCAGCCCCTTGGCGATTTCGCGCAGCTCAGTCGACTTGGGGAAGGTCAGGATGCCGGAAAAGGACACATAGCCGCCGAGCTCGACGCCGGTCTTGGCCAGCGCTTCACCGGACGAGAAGCAGTGGAGGATGAAGGGGAAGGCCCCCTTCCCCATTTCCTCGGTCAGGATCGCCGCCATGTCCTCGTCGGCGCTGCGGCTATGAATGACCAGCGGCAGCTGCGTGCGGCGCGAGGCCTCGATCTGGCGCAGGAACCCGGTCTTCTGGTCTTCCGGCTTCTGCGTGTCGTAGAAATAGTCGAGCCCGCATTCGCCGATGGCGACGATCTTGTCATAACTTTCCGCAAGGCGGACGAAATCGTCGGCCGTGACGTCCAATTCCTCGTCGGCATTGTTCGGATGGGTGCCGACCGAGCAGAAGACGCCCGGATAGTGTTCCGTCAGCGCCAGCAGCGTGTCGAGCTTCCGCACCCGCGTGGAGATCGTCACCATCTGCGTGACGCCGGCTTGCCCGGCGCGGGCGACCAGTTCGTCGCGTTCCGCGTCGAAGTCGGCGAAGTCGAGATGGCAATGGGTATCGATCAGCATCTGGGTTTCAAGCCTTCGCATCCGCTTCCGGCGCGACATAGCGCGGGAAGACCGGCGCTGGCGCCTGCAGTTCGGTTCCGGGAACCAGACGGCCGGCTTCGCCAAGGGCGGCGAAGTTGCGCTTGTCGGCGGGTGCGGCGACCAGATCCAGCAGCTTCTCCGCCGAGGCCGGCATGATCGGCTGGAACAGGATGGCGATCTGGCGCACCACTTCGGCGGTGACATAGAGCACGGTTTCCATGCGCGGCACGTCGGTCTTGCGCAGCACCCAGGGTTCCTGTGCGGCGAAATAGCGGTCGGCCTCGTTGACCGTGCCGATGATCGTGGCCACCGCCTTGTGGATGGCCTGCTCGGCCATTTCGGCGCGGCAGGTGGCGAGCATGGCGTCGGCGGTCGCCAGCATCGCCCTGTCTGCGTCGGTCAGCGGACCGGGCGCCGGAATCTTGCCGTCGCAGTTCTTGGCGATCATCGACAGCGAGCGGCTGGCGAGATTGCCGATGCCGTTGGCGAGGTCGGCATTGATACGGGTGGCGATCGCCTCGGCGCTGTAGCTGCCGTCATGGCCGAACGAAACCTCGCGCAGGAAGAAGTAGCGCACCTGGTCAAGGCCGAAATGGTTGACCAGATCGACCGGGTCGACGACGTTGCCGAGCGACTTCGACATCTTCTCGCCCTTGTTGAGCAGGAAGCCGTGCGCGAAGACGCGCTTGGGCAGCGGCAGGCCCGCCGACAGCAGGAAGGCCGGCCAGTAGACGGCGTGGAAGCGGATGATGTCCTTGCCGATGATGTGCACGTCGCACGGCCAGTACTTGGCGCGCGGGCCGTTGACGTCTTCGACATAGCCGGTCGCGGTGATGTAGTTGGTTAGCGCATCGACCCAGACATACATGACGTGCTTCGGATCGTTCGGCACCTTGATGCCCCAGTCGAAGGTGGTGCGCGAAATCGACAGGTCCTTGAGACCGGATTTCACAAAGGAGATCACCTCGTTGCGGCGCTCGTTCGGGCCGATGAAATCGGGCTGGTCTTCGTAGAGCTTGAGCAGCTTGTCCTCATAGGCCGAGAGGCGGAAGAAGTAGCTCTCCTCCTCGACCCATTCGACCGGCGTGCCCTGCGGTCCATAGCGCACGCCGTCGGCGCGCATTTCGGTCTCTTCTTCCTGGTAATAGGCTTCGTCGCGAACCGAGTACCAGCCGGAATAGCTGTCCTTGTAGATGTCGCCGTTCTTCTCCATCCGGCGCCAGACTTCCTGCACCGTGATGTGGTGGCGCTGCTCGGTGGTGCGGATGAAATCGTCGTTCGACGAATTCAGCATCTGGCCCATGGCGCGGAATTCGTCGGAATTGCGCTTGGCGAGATCCTCGACCGCGATGCCTTCGGCCCGCGCCGTCTGCTGCATCTTCTGGCCATGCTCGTCCGTCCCGGTGAGGAAGAAGACGTCCTTTCCGTCGAGCCGCTGGAACCGCGCCATGGCGTCGGTGGCGATCAGCTCGTAGGCATGGCCGATATGCGGCTTGCCGTTCGGATAGGCGATGGCTGTGGTGATGAAGTAGGTGTCGTTCATGGTCGGTCTTTGTGATCCGCGTCGATTGCGCCTGTGGGAGTATCGCCGGTTCTTAGAGCATTCTTGCGCGCATAGAAACAGCCGTTTTATCGAAGCCCTGCCCTGCGGCATGGGGATGGCAGGCGAGCCGGACGCAACCCGCTCTCAGCCCGTGACGGATGAAAGCACGTCCAGCATGGTCTGCTTGCGTTCGAGATTATAGGCGGCGGCGATGCCGAGCTGCTCGGTGATCGATGCGGACAGCCTCGAATAATGCTCCGCCCTCGCCAGATCGCCGGAAAGAGCCGCCGAGCGCGCCTCGTCCATCAGGAACTCGCCAAGATGCTCGGTGAAGAAACCGAAGGCGACGTCGCTGTCCTTGGCGCTCAGGGCGTCCGCTAGCTTGTACATCGTCTTGCGCGCCGCCGGCCCCTGCTCGCCCAAAAGCTTGCGAAACGCCTCGATGAGGTCGGCACCGCCGTAATTGGCGAGCTTCAGCGCCTGCGCCACGCTGCCCTTGGACAGGGAAAGCACCGTTTCGGCCTGCCCCTGCGGGATCGACAGGCCGAGCTGGCCAAGCGCCTGGCGCATCGCCTCGTCCGACAGGGCCGAGAGTTTCAGCGGCAGGCAGCGTGACCGGATGGTCGGCAAGAGCTTGCCCGGGGCATGGGACAGCACCAGGAACATGGCCCGCTTCGGCGGTTCCTCGAGGATCTTCAGGATTGCGTTCGCCGCGTTGCGGTTGAGGTCGTCCGCCGGGTCGATGATGACGATGCGCCAATTGCCCGTGCCGGAGGTCTGGGCGAAGAAATGACCGGCCCGCCGCACCTCGTCGATGGTGATCGCGGTCTTCACCCTGCCAGTCTTCTCGTCAACCGGCCGGGCCAAATAGAGCAGATTGTGGCTGGCGCCGGAGGCGATCTGGCGGCTCACGGCTGAACCCGGATCCGGATCGGCAATCTTCTCCGGCGCGCTTTGCGGATCGGGATGCGACAGAACGTGGTTGGCGAAGCGAAAGGCCAGCGTCGCCTTGCCGATCCCTTGCGGCCCCTCGATCAGGATGGCGTGGTGACCCTTGCCCGAGCGATAGGTGCGCGCCAGGAACTCTTCCGCCGCCCCATGGCCGAAGAGCCGCGTATTGACGGCCGGGGCGATCGCCCCGTCCAGCACGCCATGACGTTCCTCGCTCATTCGGCGCCAACCGTTTCCGGCTGCCCCACCGGCTTGAGGTCGGCCAGCAGCGGCTCGATCGCCTCGGCTATGTCATTGGCGATTTCGCCGACGGTGCGGTCGGCATCGATGACGCGACAGCGCTTCGGATCGGCCGCCGCGATGTCGAGAAAGGCCTGGCGCCGCTTTTCGTGGGTGTCCAGTTCCTCCCGCTCGAAGCGGTCCGGCGCAGAATCGGCCTTCGCCTCGGCGGCCAGCCGGCCGCGCGCCCGCTCGAGCCCCGTTGCGGCGGCAAGGTCGAGAACGAGGGTGAGATGCGGCACGACGCCATTGACCGCGATGCGCTCGAGCGCATCGATGAATTCCGGCTCGAGATTGCCGGTCACCCCCTGATAGACGCGCGAGGAATCCATGAAGCGGTCGCATAGGACGACGAAGCCTTTGGCGAGCGCCGGGCGAATCACAGTCTCCACGTGATCGTTGCGCGCAGCGGCAAACAGCAGCGCCTCCATGCGGACGCCGAAGGGCTCGGCAGCGCCGGACAAAAGCACATGGCGCAAGGCTTCCGCTCCGGCGGAGCCGCCCGGCTCGCGGGTGGTGATGACGTCCAGGCCCTTGCGTCGCAACAGGTCGGCAAGGCGGCGGATCTGGGTCGACTTTCCGGCCCCCTCGCCCCCCTCGAAACTCACGAACAATCCGGCACCCGTCGCCAATTTCATCGCCCTGTTCTTGCGGCCCCTGCGGCCATTTTGCCCTGTGTAGCGCATTACATAGGGCCGCGAAACCGCATTCGAAGCCCTACAGCCAGAAGAACAACAGTTCGAACAGGGCGTCGCCGGCCTTCTGTCGGAGCGTGCCGACGCCGATCGCCTCGGCGCTTTTCAACGGCACTTCCCGCAGCAGCCTCTCCCCTTGCGAAATCTTCAGCACCCCGACGTCAGCACCCGCGGGCAAGGGCGCCCGCAGCGGCCAGCGATAGACGATTCTGGCCTGTAGCCGCTCGGGACCGTCCGTCGCCGCATAGACGTCGACCGGGTCGGAGGCGAGAAGGTCGACCTGCGGCTTTTCTCCGCCATAGACGCTGGCCGCGCCGATCGTCTCGCGCGCCTCATAGAGATGGCGCATCTCGAAGGCGGAATATCCCCAGTCAAGCAGGCGGATAGCCTCCTCGCTGCGTTCCTTGTCACTCGCCAGACCGCTCAACCCGAGAAACAGCCGGCGCCCTCCACGCTCGGCCGAAGCCACCAGTGCGAAGCCGCTTGCTTCAGAAAAGCCGCTGGCCAACCCATCGACGCCGGCGCTGCGGCCAAGAAGCGGATTGCGGTTGCGCTGCAGGATCTTGTTCCACTCGAACTCGGGCTGCGTGAACATCCGGTAGAATTCCGGATAGGTCGATTGCAGATGGCGGGCGAGCAGGATCATGTCACTAAGCGTCGTCCGGTTGTCCGGATGCGGAAGCCCCGTCGGGTTGGCGAAGTGACTGTTCCTAAGGCCGATGGCCCTCGCCCGCTCGTTCATGCGAATGGCAAATTTTTCCTCGCTGCCATTCATGCCTTCGGCAAGGATGATGCAGGCGTCATTTGCCATCTGCACCATGATGCCCTTGAGCAGATCCTCGACACGCAATTCCGATTTGAGCGCGGCAAACATGGTTGCGGTGCGCGACGGTGCGCCGCCGGTGCGCCAGGCATGTTCCGACACGCGGTAGACCGTGTCGAGCCCGATCTCGCGGCGGCGGATCGCATCGAACACCACTTCGAGCGTCATCAGCTTGGCAAGCGATGCCGGGGCAAATGCCTTTTGCTCACCCTTGGCGAGAAGCACCGTCCCGGTCGAGGCCTCGATCATCAGGGCCTGGCCGGCCTTGGTTTCGAACAGCCGAGGCGCCGCCTGCTGGGCCAGGACGGGAGTTGAAAGCACGAAGGCGACGAACAGGACGGCAAGGGCAAGGCTGTATCGCATGGTCTACTTCTGTTCATCGCCGCCCGTGGCCACACGCCCCGGTTTGCGGCCCATCGACCGGCCAGATCTAACGACGCGCGGACAGCCTGGTTGCGCCGCGCGCCACCGAAGACAGAATCGACGCCTCGGTCAGGCCGTCATTGCGCACCATAACCGCCGCGAAGGCAAGCGTGGAGGGCGCGGTGGTCGCTTCCGCGGCATAGGCGGACGCGGCGCTGCTGCCGGGAAGCCTCAGATAGTGACCGTCAAGCGGGCGTTCGGTCGGCATGGGACCGAAATCCGGAAGCATCACGAGAGCGTCGAAGGCGTCCGTGACGGACGCCGCCGCGCCGGCTGGATAGGGCGCGGACGGTGTGGGACCGGCCAGGCTCGTCATCGTCGGCGCGCTATGGGAAGGGTTGATCGGCATGACCGAATTGTCGGCCGAGGCCACCATCACGCCGCTGGCGATCTGGCCCTCGGGGCTGACGGCCGGCGAGCGGTCGCCCTTCTTCACGTAGGAGGCCATCAGATAGGGCATGTCATGGCCGTCCATGCGCGCCGGCCCGATATACTGCACGCGAACCTTGCCGGTTCCGCTGTGCTGCATGTCCAGGAGGTCGGCGGTCTTGTTCGACAGGTCGATGATGCGCCCGGCATGGAAGGGCCCGCGATCGTTGACACGAACGACGACGGAACTGCCATTGCTCAGATTGGTGACCCGCGCATAACTCGGCAATGGAAGTGTCGGGTGGGCGGCCGAGAGGTGGTGCTGGTCGTAAAGCTCCCCATTGGCGGTCTGGCGACCATGGAAGGCAGAACCGTACCACGAGGCGATACCGGTCTTGTCATAGGCCGGATTGTCCTTGGGCACATAGACCTTACCCTTGACGCTGTAGGGCTTGCCGACCATGTAGCGACCGCCGCCCTTCGGCACAGGGCCGCTTTTCACCAGCCGCGGGCTGGCTTTCACGCCATAGTCGGATTCGGCGAAATATTCCTTGGAGCGCTTGTTCTTGGTCTCGCTCTTGCCGCCGGTCGTCGAACAGGAGGCGAGGCTGGCGCACAGCACCGTCAATGCGAGCCATTTCGCTCCGCCGAACAAGGTTGCGCCGCCGATGTCTTTCATCTGTCCCACTTGCCGAATTCCCGGTCACGGCCCCCTGCCGCCGCCGCTCCGCCCCCAGAGCAGGCTGCCGACCGTCCTGATACGATGCAGTAAATCGGCCACAACATGGCAGAATTGCGAACAATTGCCTCAAACTATCCAGAACAAAAGCATTCATGGTTAATGGACGACTAACAATGAATACGGCATACTGCGGAAGCAATGAACGGTACTTGCGGAATTCCAGCCGAACTACCGTCGTGATGCAGGGGCTTCGGTCGTTTCTCCGCCTCGAGCAAAACCGTCTTGCCAAGCGCGCTGTCATTGCGCATAAGGCGGTTCACCGGAGGAGTGTCCGAGCGGTTTAAGGAACCGGTCTTGAAAACCGGCGTGCGGGAAACCGTACCGTGGGTTCGAATCCCACCTCCTCCGCCATGCCCATGGAATAAGCCGATGAAATAAAACGGGATCCGTTCGGATTTTACCGATGGATTTAGCCGTACCGGAACCAGTTTTGCCGCAATGTCGTTATAGGAGCGAGCGTCAGGAGCAAACAATGCGCGCCATATTCCTTGTGATCATCGCCTCGGTGCTCAGCATCCTGGTCTTCAAATACAATGACAATTCGATGGGCCAGAATGAACTCATGGCCTCACCGGTGGATGTCGCCGCCGAAAAATAGTTCGCGTGACCGGCGAGCCGGTCCGCCTTGCCCAGCCATTCGTGGCCCAGTCCCAGCCATTCCTAGTCCAGCCATTGCCTGAGCCACTCCGGCGCCAGACGCGCCTCAAGCTCTTGCGCAAGATCGTCCAGCGCCGTTTCGACACTCTGGCGATAATCGCCTCCCCCGCCGCTGATGCCAAAGCTCTCCAGAAGTCGACCCCGATATGTGTCGCTGGCAAACAGGCCGTGCAGATAGCTGCCCATCACCCGGCCATCCGTCGACCGCGCCCCATCCGGCCGCCCTTCGATCATCACCGCCGCCCGCGCGCAATCCGGGCCTTGCGTCACCCCGAGATGAATCTCGTAACCCGATAACTCCACGTCGAATTCGACCGAGCGGGCGCGGCTGTTGCGCACAGTCTTTTCCGGCGCCATCACCGTGTCGACGTCCAGCAGGCCGAGACCGTCAACCGTGCGGCTTTCACCCTCCAGCCCGAGCGGATCGGCGACCGTGCGGCCGAGCATCTGGTAGCCGCCGCAAATGCCGATCACCCGACCGCCGCGCCGCACATGGGCGGCGAGATCGGCGTCCCAGCCATTGGCGCGCAAATCCTCGAGATCGCCGATCGTCGATTTCGATCCCGGCAGGATGACAAGCCCCGCATCGTGAGGCAGGCGCTCGCCGGCCCGCACATAGACGAGGTCCACCTGGGGCTCGGCCGCCAGCGGATCGAAATCGTCGAAATTGGCGATGCGCGATAGAACCGGCACGGCGATCTTCAGCGCGCCCGTCCGTCCGCTCGCCAACCGCTCCAGCACGACCGAATCCTCGGCCGGCAGGCGTCCGGCGGCCTTCAGCCAAGGCACGACGCCAAAGCAGGGCCAGCCGGTGAAGCGACCGATCCCCGCGATGCCGTCGTCGAACAGGCTGACGTCGCCACGGAACTTGTTGATGATGTAGCCGACGATCTGGCGGCGGTCCTCGTCGGGCAGGATCGTGTGCGTGCCGACCAGTGAGGCGATCACCCCGCCCCTGTCGATGTCGCCGACCAGCACCACCGGCACGCCGGCGCGCGTGGCAAAGCCCATATTGGCGATGTCGCCGGCGCGCAGGTTGATCTCCGCTGGCGATCCCGCCCCTTCGACGATCACGAGGTCGGCACCTGCCTTCACCTTCTCGAAGCTCTCCAGCACCGCCGACAAAAGCTGCGGCTTCAGCTTCTGATAGTCGCGCCCCTTGGCCTGGCCGAAGACCCTGCCCTGCAGGATGATCTGGCTGCCGGTCTCGGATTGGGGTTTCAGCAGGACGGGGTTCATGTGCACCGAGGACGGCACCCGGCAGGCCAGCGCCTGCAGCCATTGCGCCCGGCCGATCTCGCCGCCATCGTCGGCGACGGCGGCATTGTTGGACATGTTCTGCGGCTTGAACGGCCTGACCTTGAGGCCGCGATTGGCGGCAAGCCGGCAAAGCCCCGCGACGAGAACCGTCTTGCCGACGTCCGACCCCGTTCCCTGTAGCATCACAGCCTTTGCCATCGCACATCCCCAATGGTCATCGTCTCACGCGAGGCCAGATATACACGACCGAGGGCAAAGACACCCGCCCGGCCGCGTCATGGCGCACCGCGTCCACGCCGCGCGCAATCGTGGCGAGACCGCCCGCGGCGCCGCGCGATGCTCCCCCCTTGCGCCAGTTCGCCTGGAATCACAATAGGCTGACCGCGACGCCTTGGGGCGCGCGGATCGGTCGGTTCTTCGATGTCGAGGGAGGAAGCGGCGGGCCACGACAGGACCCTTTCGCTGAAAGAACTGCAGCGCTCCGGGACGCAATACCAACTCCGGAGGCGCTGACGGCAGTTACGCGCCGTTAGGAGCTTTGTAGCGCGGCATTTCTTACCGGATGGTTAGCTCTCCGTAATCGATTGACGAATTTTGGATTTTTTCGCCGGGCGCGTTCGGCCTATAGCGTGGGTCCTTCCTGTCAGCCGATCATGGACAGGTGCCCGATCGGCCTCAAAAAATCACCGCGCGCCTTTATTCCAAAGCCGATTTGGCAGTTTCAAGCAGATCGGTGTAACCGCGAAGCTCTGCCTCCTCCAATATTGTGTTCAGGTTTCCAAGTGAAATCCTGCCGCCGTTCCGCAGATAGAACTGCGCAAGGTTTCTGTCGATGACCGGATCTGCACCACATACCACATCAAAAATCGCGTGCTCGACGAGACCAAATTTGCCGGCGCCCACCGCTGTCACCTGTGTGTTTATGTCCCAACCGTTCTCAATTCTCTCCTGAAGAAAGTCCACAGAAATACACTTCGGATAGAGTTCTTCGTTGGCGGTAGTTATCTCGCAATATTTATACCCGCCTGACGCTCCGACGATAAAGGCACAAACTGCATATCCAAACGTTCTGAAATTCATTCATATCTCCGGGCCCGAAACCAATTCGGCAGCTATTTTGTTGGAGCGACATTCAACAGAGCTCCCTTATTGAATTCGATGCTCTTGCTAGTGTCGAGACGAAGTTCGCGTCGAAGTGTCTGAGGCATCTACACGATTATGGTAGAACGGCCAGCGCCGTTGCCGTCCCACGGCCCCCCAACAACGTCAGAGGATACCAGCCGACCATCCGAGATTGATTTCTGCGCCGGAACCCGTAGGCTGATCTGCATGGCCAGATCGATCCGCCGGCACCGGCCGTTCGACACCAATACGGGCATGGCTTGTTTCCTGCCGATTTCGCCCTAGGTGCCAAGGATCAGCACCAATTCCCTCGCGCCGCCTGTGCGTCGCCAAAGATCGAGACTGGGAGGTCTTAAGCTCATGAAGAAGCTCTTTGCGTCCACCATCCTTGCCGCAGCCCTCTATGCTTTGCCGGGCGCGGCCCAGGCCGCGGAATGCGGCGAGGTGACGATCGCCGAGATGAACTGGGCTTCGGCCGGCGTCGCCGCCCATGTCGACAAGATCATTCTCGAAGCGGGTTACGGCTGCGACGTCACGCTCGTCACCGGCGACACGATGCCGACGTTCACCTCGATGAACGAGAAGGGCGAGCCTGACGTTGCGCCGGAAATGTGGGTCAACACGGCCCGCGAAGTGCTGGAGAAGGCCGTTGCCGAAGGGCGACTGCTGCAACTTGCGCCGATCCTGAGCGATGGCGGCGTGGAGGGCTGGTGGATCCCGAAATTCATCGCAGACGCCAATCCCGACATCAAGACAGTGCAGCAGGCGCTGGAACATCCGGAACTCTTCCCCGCGCCGGAAGATCCATCCAAGGGCGCCGTGATCAATTGTCCCGCGGGCTGGAGCTGCCAGATCTCCACCGCCAATCTTTACCGCGCGCTCGGCGCCAAGGAGAAGGGCTTCGAACTGATCGACACGGGTTCGGCCGCCGGGCTGGACGGATCGATCGCCAGCGCTTTCGAGAGGAAGACCGGTTGGTTGGGCTATTACTGGGCGCCGACCGCCATCCTCGGCAAGTATGAAATGGTCAAACTCTCCTTCGGCGTGGCGCATGACAAGGCCGAATGGGACAGTTGCACGGCGGTCGCCGATTGCGCCGCGCCCAAGGTCAACCCTTATCCGGTTTCGGATGTCTTCACCGTCGTCACGCAGGCATTCGCCGAGAAGAACCCGGTCGCCATCGACTATTTCAAGACGCGTCAATGGGACAATCAGACCGTTGGCCAGGTGCTGGCTTGGATGGATGAAAACCAGGCGCCGAACCAAGATGCAGCCAGGCACTTCCTCGCGACCTATCCGGACCTGTGGATGAGCTGGGTCAGTCCGGACGTGGCCGCGAAGGTGAAGGCCGCGCTCTGAGTTCCGCACCGACCGCCACGCTTGGCCGTTGCATCGCGATTTGCGGCGGCCGCTGTTGGGCGCCAGGCTTGCGGGACGCAAGAACCCAAGGGGGTATGGGGTGATGGCGCGCACGCTTTGCGACTACCTGCCGCAGTTGCTCTGCGAGTTTCCCACGATCGACGAAGATTTTTTGCGCGATCTGCGCAAATCCGTCGATGGCGGGTTCAAGTTGTTCGTGCGCACCTATGGCGACCAGTTGGACAATGCGCTGGAGCCGCTTCAATGGTTCCTCAACTGGTTGCAGGCGCTTTTCGTCGGTGCGCCGTGGATCGTCTTTCTGGCATTACTGACCACGCTGGTCTATCTGGCCAGCCGCAGCTTGAAGATCACGCTCGGCACCGTCCTGTCCATGAGTGTCATCGGTCTGGTCGGATTGTGGGAAGACACGATGGTGACGCTCGCCATGGTCACCGTGTGCACCCTGATTTCGATCGTCATCGGCCTGCCGATCGGCATCCTGATGGCCCAGTCCGACCGCATGCAGTCCAGCGTCAACCCGGTCCTCGACGTCATGCAGACCCTGCCGAGCTTCGTCTACCTGATCCCTGTCATAATGATCTTCGGCATCGGCAAGGTGCCCGGTCTGATCGCCGTCGTAATATACGCCGTGCCGCCGATGATCCGACTCACCAATCTGGGCATCCGCCTGGTCGACAGGGATGTGCTGGAGGCGGCCGATGCCTTTGGTTCCTCCCATCTCCAGAAGCTCTTAGAGGTTCAGCTTCCGCTGGCCTTGCCGACGATCATGGCCGGCATCAACCAGACGATCATGATGGCGCTGGCCATGGTCGTCGTCGCCTCGATGATCGGTGTCGGCGGCCTCGGCAAGAATGTCCTCCAGGCGATCACCAACCAGTATTTCACCATCGGACTGCTGAACGGCTTTGCGCTCGTCGTCATCGCCATCATCTTCGACCGCACAAGCCAGGCCTACGGACGAAGGCTGCAGAAGCATACCGAGGCGATCCATGGCTGAGAGCATCGAGATCCGCCACCTCTACAAGATCTTCGGACCGCAGGGTGCAGAACTGGTCGAGGCGGTGAAGGGGGGCGTCACGAAGGCCGAGCTCAACGACCGGCACAGCCATGTCCTCGGCCTGAGAAACATCAATATCGCCATGCCGGCCGGCCGCATCTCGGTGGTAATGGGTCTTTCCGGTTCGGGCAAGTCGACGCTCCTGCGGCACATCAACCGCCTGATCGAGCCAACCATCGGCGAGGTCCTGGTCGGCGGCGTCGACGTGTGCCGCATGTCGCCTGCCGAACTGCGTGCGTTCCGGCGCACAAGGACGGCGATGGTGTTCCAGAAGTTCGCGCTGCTGCCGCACCGCACCGTGCTGGAAAACACCGCCTACGGGCTTGGCATCCAGGGAATTGACCGGTCCACGGCCCGGGCGAAGGCGCGAGAGTGGATCGATCGCGTCGGCCTTGCCGGTTTCGAGCATCACTATCCGCACCAGCTTTCGGGCGGCATGCAGCAACGCGTCGGACTTGCCCGGGCGCTTGCCACCGATGCCGACATCCTCCTGATGGACGAGGCCTTTTCCGCGCTCGATCCACTCATCCGGGTCGACATGCAGACCATGCTGCTCGATCTGCAGCACGACCTCAAGAAGACCGTGGTCTTCATCACCCACGATCTCGACGAGGCGCTGCGGCTCGGCGACCGGATCGCCGTCCTGCGCGATGGAGAGGTCGTCCAGCAGGGAACGGGCCAGGAGATCGTGCTCGCCCCGGCCGACGATTACATTTCGGCCTTCGTGCGGGAGGTCAACAGAGGCCGGGTGCTGCAGGCGGGCTCGATCATGAAGCCGCTGGAACCATCTCCGTCAGCCGGGCCAGGCCTCGCGGTACCGGCCGCATGCGTGCTCGACGATGCCGCACGACAGATGCTGGCGGCAGGCGTCACAAGGGCAAATGTCACCGACGCCATCGGACGCCCTGTCGGCACCGTAGACTTGGCCATGATCGTCGCCGCCATGGTGACCCCGGCCGGCGATCCCCCTCACCCGCCGGCATAAAGGCTTGGCGCGAACGGGTCCCTGCGTTTGTCCGTTGCGGCACCCGGAAGAAGCCTCTAAATCCTGTGAACCGGATCAACGAGGACAAGAAGCATGGCGACCGCACCCAATCCACTTTCCGAACTTCTGGCCCAAAAGGGCGTGCTGCTCGCCGACGGGGCGACGGGGACCAATCTGTTCGCCATGGGGCTGGAAGCGGGCGAGGCCCCGGAGCTGTGGAACGAGACCCAGCCGGAGAAGATCACCAAGCTGCATCAGGATTTCGTCGACGCCGGCGCCGACATCATCCTCACCAATTCCTTCGGCGGCACGCGCCATCGCCTCAAGCTGCACCACGCGCAGGACCGCGTGCATGCGCTGAACAAGAAAGCCGCCGAGATCGCCCGCGCGGTCGCCGACGCGGCGCCGCGCAAGGTCATCGTCGCCGGCTCCGTCGGTCCAACCGGCGAGCTGTTGCAACCACTCGGAGCGATGACCTATGACGAGGCGGTTGCCTCCTTCGCGGAACAGATGGAGGGCCTGAAAGCCGGCGGCGTCGACGTCGCCTGGATCGAGACCATGTCTTCGGCGGACGAAATCCGGGCAGCGGCCGAAGCCGCCGTCAAGACCGGCCTGCCCTACACCTATACCGGCTCGTTCGACACCGCCGGCAAGACGATGATGGGCCTCGATCCGAAGGACATTCACGGCGTCGCCAGGGACATCGGTTCGGGACCGCTGGCGGTCGGTGCCAATTGCGGCGTCGGCGCCTCCGACATCCTGGCGAGCCTGCTCGACATGACCGCCGCCGATCCGGCCGCGACCGTGATCGTCAAGGGCAATTGCGGCATTCCAGAGTTTCGCGGCACGGAAATCCACTATTCCGGAACGCCGCCGTTGATGGCCGATTATGCGAGGCTTGCGCGCGATGCCGGCGCGAAGATCATCGGCGGCTGCTGCGGCACGTCGTGCGGCCATCTTGCCGCCATGCGCGCCGCAATCGACGGCTATACGCCGGGACCACGGCCGACCATCGAGACGATCGTCGAGAAGATCGGACCGCTGCGCAACAAGACCGCCGCAGAATCAGGCGCCCAGGAAGGCGGACGACGCACCCGTCGGCGAGGCTGATCTCCTGCCTTCAGCGCCGGCTCAGGCCGGCGCCATCACCGCCTTGACGAAAGCGACGTAGCGATCCTTCAGACCCGGCTGCAGCCGGTCGATCATCATCAGGGCGATCTGAAACTGCATGAAGCTGTCCTGCGCCTCGATCGCCATGGTAGCCAGATGGCGGACCGTGCCGTCATAGTCCTCCGGCGCGTCGGCAACCTTCTGGATGAAGGGGCCGAGCAGCCGGTTGGTGACGGTGCGGCCGATGCGCTGGCGCTGCTCGGGCGGCACCGGGCTTGCCGAACGCATCGACAGGACGAAGAGGTCGAGATACATCAGCAGACCGTCGAATTTGGTCGCCTCGGCCGGCAATCCGGCATTGCGATAGAGATCGACGACCATGCCGTCGATTTTTTCCGCCGAATCCCACTTTCCCATGTTGTAGCGGAACACCGTGCCGGGATCGTGCGCCATCTTGCCGTAGCAGATCATCGCCAGCATCAGTGCCCAGTCGCAATACATGCCCCTGGTCGGATGGTGCTCGGCGAAAGCATGGATCAGCGAGGTGAAGACCTCGCGGCGAAACATGCTGTAGTAGAGACTGTTATTGCCCTTGGCGCCGGCGACGTATTGGCTGATGCGCTCGGCTGGGTCATCTGAGGTCAGGGCAAAACCCTTGGCCTGCAGCGTGCCGTGAACGGCCGAGAACGGCACGCTGACCGGCAGGACACCGATATAATCCTCGGGCAGGCTCGCAAGATCGAATGCCGGCTGCCCCTCGACGACGGCGATCTCGTCATCGTCGCCCATCGGCATGAGGAAGGGCGTCGTCGCGGCATCCAGAGCCAGGCGCATGTTGACGAGCGGTGGCGCATCGCCGGCGTCGATCACCGTCAAAAGCGGCGATCGGCCTGCAAGATAGGCGCGCTTTTCCGGATCGCCGGAATTGTCCGAAACGATGAGAACGGCATCGCGCGCCTCGCAATAGGCGATGGCGCTGTCGATCGCTGCGCGCGACTGCGCGAGGCTGCGATTGCTCGGCATGCAAATGGACAATTCTGGCATTGTTAGGCTCCGACCTCGAAGGCGCCCGTCCCGGCACGCACGACATTTTTGTTGGCTTGGACCGAATCGACGGCCAATCGTCGCGACAGCCTTTCCACTCGCGTCTTGCCTGTCAACCAAAGGCCGACCCGGCGAAGCGCCCGGCACAAGCCTTGGATAAGCCTCGCCGCCTAGCCTTCTTCAAGACCTGTCAGACTGATCACGGAAGCACTGCCCCGAATGACATCCCAACAAGGACTGCCGGCCGCGGTCGATGCGTACAAGGCCGGGCGCTTTGAACAGTGCCTTGCGCGCCTGTCGCCACTGATCGCAAGGGGCGGCCGCGATTCGAAGGTCATCCTCATGGCCGCCCAGTGCCATGCCAAGCTCGGCCAACTGGAACAGGCAGCGCAATTTTATGCCCAGGCTGCCGATCTCGATCCCAAGAACGGCCGGATGCTGCGATTGCTGGCGGCGAGAAGCTACAGGCGGGCGCGCCGCCGCGCCCCTGCCCTGACGCTGGCCCGCCAGGCGGCACGCGGCGGCCCGCTCGACGTCGAGGCGGAGAACACCTATCGTAGCCTGCTGCGCGAGCAATTATCGCTCGACGAATGCGAGGCCGAAGACGCCCGCATGCTCGAGCGCCTGAGATCCGGCGATGCGCTCGCCTTCGGTGTAGACGACCCGCACGATCACATCATGTGGTGCGACGACGAGAGCCTAAATGCGCGGGTGACCCGGATGCACGGCGGCACGGCGTTTACGGCACAGTCGCGGATCGAGCGGCGTTCCCGGCCGCATGTCTTCGGCGAGCGGATCAGGGTCGGTTACCTGTCGAACGACATCTGCGACCAGCATGCGACCATGCGGCTGTTCCAGGGTGTCCTCTTGTGCCACGACCGGGAAAAATTCGACATCACCCTGTACTGCCATACCGACGATGATGTGCTGTCGGCCGACCAGGGCTTGCGAAACCAATACGGGACGATCGTGACGATCCGCGACCTCGACGACGCACAAGCAGCCGATCTCATTCGCGCGCGCGGCATCGATATCCTCGTCGATCTGAAGGGGCACACGAAGGACGCCCGCATCAGTCTGGTCAATCGCGGCCTGGCACCGATCCAGGTCGCCTATCTCGGCTTTCCGGGCTCGGGAACCGGGATCGACTGCGACTACATCATCGGCGACCGCATTGTCACGCCCGATGCGTCCAGGCCTTATTACCACGAGAAATTCTGCCGCCTGCCCGAGAGCTACCAGGCCAATGACCGTCTGCACCGGGCCTTGCCGCCCGCAGCGGCGCGCGAGAGCCTCGGCCTTCCCGCCGATGCCTTCGTCATCGCCTCGTTCAACGCCGTGAAGAAGATCACACCGCGCACGGCACGGCTGTGGGCCCGCATTCTCGTCGCCATTCCACGGGCCGTACTGTGGATGATGTGCGACGATGACGACGCGCGGGCAAATTTCACCGCCTTCATGGCGAGCCTCGGCGTCGCCGCCGAGCGCATCCACTTTGCCCGGCGCGCCGACTATCCTGCGCATGTCGCACGCCTTCAGGCCGCCGACATCGCCCTCGACACCTTTCCCACCAATGGCCACACCACCACCTCGGACAAGCTGTGGGCCGGCCTTCCCGTGCTGACCTTCAAGGGCCGCAATTTCACCTCGCGGGTGTCGGAGAGCCTGTTGAATGCGATCGGCCTGCCGGAACTGGTGGCAGAAGACGAAAACGACATGGTCGACCTCTGCATCGGCCTTGCAACCGACGGCGACCGCCTTGCCAGGATCCGCGCCCGCCTTGCCGAAAACCGCCTCGTCGCGCCACTCTTCGACACCACGCGCTTTACGCGGCATCTCGAGCGGGCCTACGAGATGATGGTCGAGCGCGAGAGACAGAGGCTCGAGCCCGACCATTTCGACGTGCCGGCGTTGTCCCGACCAGACTGGTCCATCGCCGTCTCTCCGACTTGACCTGCCGTTTCCGCCAAGTCCTCACTGTTCCCATTGCAAACTGAAAAGGAGCCAACAATGCCGCAACGCCAGACATCCCCCGACATCATCGCCGACAAGCTCCGCGGCCTCAACGACACCGACAAGTCGTTTCTCCAGCTTGTCTTCGAGAGTACAGAACACGACAACAACCTGTTCGACGGCATCGCCCTCTATCTCGACCGAGAAAGCGAGGCGCCCTTCCTCAATACGCTCAAGCTCGAGCGCTGCGGAGAATGGCTGGGCAATGCCGCGCCGGCCCGGCTGCAGATTCGTCTGATGGAAGCCGCCCGATCCAGCCAGCACCCCGCCTATCTTGCCCTGCGCAACGGCCTCGTCCGTTCCGGCGGGCTTGAACGCGCCTATCCCAAGGCCGCGGTCTGAAGGTTCTCAGCCTACATCGTGGCTACTGCAGCACCGTGCCGATCACGGCGATGATCGGCCCCAGCGGAAAGAGATGATCGCGCCGCCCGCTGTCGGCGGCGTAGAGGCTGGAAATCGTGCCGTCGAGGTAAAGCGCGTTGCGACAGCCCAATCGATCGCGAAACAGACGCGCGAAATCGTAGAACCTGACCGGCATCTCCGAAATCACCATATGCACCGTGCCGTCTGCATCGACGCCGATGCCGTTGCGGATCTTCAGGCTGTCGCTGTCCGGCAGAAACCGCGGATGGATCGCCCCGTCGATCACCAGCATCGGGCCGGACTGCGTCGCATAATCCGCCGAACGGCGCTCCTTCAGATAGCGAAAGGTCTCCGTCACCCCTGCCCGGCCGTCCTTCAGCCAGAAGACACCGTTCGGCAGAAGATGGAAATTGCCCCAGCCGGACTTGGTGCTGATCGGCTGGCGCTCCAGGCCGTGCTCGACGAACAGCCCGACCGGCGAGAGATCCTGGTGATACATGCCACCGTTCATCGCGACGATCAGATAATGCCGCTCGCGCCACAACTGTCGAACGAGGGAATCAAAACTGCCGAAAGGCTCACCGCTTGGCTCCCGGTGATAGATTCGGATCTCGGTTTGGGCTGGATCGAAGCTGCAGAGCGTATAGGGCAGCCCATCGAAAACGCCGCCCTCGCAGGCCTGCGCAGCCATTGCCGCCCCCGTGCTGACGGGGCCAAAGAGCGCAATCAGAATCATGAAAATCAATTGCATGCGACTTCCAGCTAAAGCGCCCTGCGAAATGGACACCTGTCTTTCGACACATTTCTCGCACCATGCGCGGCATTCAAGCAATTAACGAAACACTATCGGCATTTACACCTCATTAACCAATCCCGCCAACGATGCGCTTCAGGCAGCATGAAACCCGCGCTGCGGCTTGGAGCGATGACTTGGCTCGGACCTTTGTTTCATCAAGGAAAAGATATGCCAGTACTGACATTTGCCAATACCAAGGGCGGCGCAGGCAAGACGACCGCAGTCCTCATTCTCGCCAGCGAACTCGCCGGTCGCGGCCATCGCGTCACCATCCTCGATGCCGATCCGCGCGGCTGGATCAGCCGCTGGCACGCCATCGCCGGCGCAAGCAGCCTGATCTCCGTAACCCCGGTGAGCGAGGAAACGATTGAAGCCGCGACCGCGAAGGCGAAAAAGCGCGGCGGCTATATCCTCATCGACCTGCCGTCGAGCCACGATGCACTGCTCGCCAAGGCGGTCGGCCTTGCCGACCACGTGCTGATCCCGGTGCAGGGTTGCGCCATGGATGCCCATGGCGGCGCCGAGGTGCTCGAACTGCTGAGGGAACTCGACCAGTCCTGCGGCGTGCGCATCCCGCATTCCGTCGTGCTGACCCGCGTCAATGCCGCGGTAACGACCCGCGCCTTGCAGGCGGCCAAGGATTTCCTCGCCGCCCGCGGTATCGCCACGCTTGCGACGGCAATCGCCGAACGCGCCGCCTATCGCGACGTCTTCGACAAGGGGGGCCTGTTGCAGGCGATGAATGCGCTGGAAGTGTCCAACCTGGCCAAAGCGCTGGAGAACGGTTCGCGCCTCGCCGCCGAGGTGATGGCGCTGTTGCCACAGAAGAACGCCCGCTCGGCCGCGCCGCGCAAGGCCGCGATCGCCAAGGCCGCCTGAAACGAAGCTAGTCGGGAGGCGGGACGAGCGCTTTCATGTGGAAGCGAAGCTGGCCTTCTGGATAGCGATAGTGCGAACCGACGGGACAGGCAGCCCGGGCAAGGCAACCCTTGTCCATGCAGCCTTCCCGACCCGCTTCGCTCGCCAGAAACTGCCGGCAGGCCGCCACGTCGAAGCGGTCGACCGTCACGGCTCCGACGGGACAGGCCGCAAGACACGGCCTGCCCGTACAAGCGTCGCACGGATGCGGCGGCGCCGAGGCAGGCGCATTCTGCCGCTCGAAGATATCTTCGGCAAATGCAAGCGCACCGCGATAGCCGTGCCACAATCCGAATTTCGGATGGATGAGAATGCCGAGCGGTGACGCTCTCAAGCCTTCGGCCGACATGGCCCAGCGCTGGAACGGCTGGTAGGGCGGATCCGACGGGAAATAGGCCGTCGCCCCGGTTTTCGCGGCAAGATCACCGATCACTTGCTTCGACCAATGGTCGAGCGGATCGGCGCAGGCGCGGTTCCCCTCCAAAGCGCGCCAGTTCGAGAAGGCCTGCCACATCGATCCGCCGATATTGCCGATCAGCAGGACCACCCCTGCCGCTTGACCGTCGTCGAGCAGAGGTCCGCCCGCACCATCGGGAAACCGTGCGACGCCTCGCGGATGCAACCCGTACGGCGCGAGCGCCGTCTCGACCACGGCGGAGAGCGGCGAAGGGCCGCTCATCGCGGCCCCTCGAATTTGTAATGCGGTCGCCAGACCGATTCCTGGATCATGTCCGCAACCTTCGCCGCTCCGCCTTGCTCCCTGGCGGGACCGGGATAGTTTCAGGTGAAGGCGTCCGGCATCGAATCCTTGCGCCCGGCGATATAGGCGGTGAGCGCCTCGTCGATCGCCGGGTCGAGCGGTGGGGCCTCGTAAGCGTCGAGCCAGGAGCGGCAAAGGGCATTGGCACGGTCCTCGATCCGCTTCTTGCCCTCGATTTCCCACTGCTCGAACGAATTGTTGTCGGCGAGCGCCGAGCGATAGAAAGCCGTCTGGAAATTGGCCTGGGTGTGGGCGCATCCGAGATAATGGGCTCCGGGACCGACCTCGCGGATCGCGCTCATCGCCTGGCCGTCCTCCGTCAGATCGACGCCCATCGCCATCTTCTGCATCATGCCGAGCTGGTCCTGGTCGATCATGAACTTCTCGTAGCAGGCGGAAAGTCCGCCCTCCAGCCAGCCGGCAGCGTGCAGCACGAAATTGGTGCCGGCGAGCAGGGTCATGTTGAGCGTGTTGGCGCTCTCATGCGCGGCTTGAGCATCCGGAACCTTGGAGGCGCAGAGCGAACCGCCGGTGCGGAAGGGTAGTCCGAGGCGACGCGCCAGTTGTGCCGCGCCATAGGAAACCAGTGCCGGCTCCGGCGTGCCGAAGGTCGGCGCCCCCGACTGCATCGAGATCGAGGCTGCAAACGTGCCGAACAGCACCGGTGCGCCGGGGCGCACCAACTGGGTAAACGCGGCACCGGCAAGGACTTCGGCCAGAATCTGGGTCAGCGTGCCGGCAACCGTCACCGGGCTCATGGCGCCCGACAGGATGAAAGGCGACACCACGCAGGCCTGGTTGTGGCGGGCATAGACCTTCAACGCGCCCAACATGGTTTCGTCGAACACCATCGGCGAATTGGCGTTGATGAGGTTCAAGGTGACGCAATTGTTTTCGACAAAGTCGTCACCGAACACCAGCTTGGCCATGGCCACGGTATCCTCGGCCCGCTCGGGAGCGGTGACCGAACCCATGAACGGCTTGTCCGAATATTTGATGTGGCTGTAGACCATGTCGAGGTGACGCTTGTTCACCGGAACGTCGACCGGCTCGCAGACCGTTCCGCCGGACGAATGGATCGACGGCGCCATATAGGCAAGCTTCACGAAATTGCGGAAATCCTCGATCGTGGCATAGCGGCGATCGCCGTCCAGGTCGCGCACGAAGGGAGGACCGTAGACCGGCGCGAACACGGTGGCCTTGCCACCGATCTGGACGCTGCGTTCGGGATTGCGGGCATGCCAGGTGAATTCGGAGGGCGCGGTCTCCAAAAGCGCGAGGCACAGGCCCTTGGGGAAATGGACCCGCTCGCCCCTCACCTCGGCGCCGGCCGCGCGCCACATGTCGAGCGCTTCCGCGTCGTCGCGGAATTCGATGCCGATCTCTTCCAGGATGATGTCGGCATTGCGCTCGATGATCTCGAGGCCTTCCTCGTCGAGCACTTCGTAGACGGGGATCTTGCGCTGAATATAGGGCAAGGACGGTCCGGCCCCGCCGCCGCTGCGCGATGCGCGGCGCGCAGCCGCCCCACGGCCCTCGCTTCGGGTGCGCCGGCCGGCACCGGCGCCGCTCTCTGCTGTGATCTCGTCCATCTTGCGTTTCCTCTGTGTCGCGCGCTGCCGCACTGTTTTCTCATCAATATGCTATTCGAATTTCGATGGGAAACATTCCTTAATGCGCCAACCACTTGCATGATGCAGACATCGGGCGCACGCAAGTCCACGCTGTCCGTCGCTTTTCACGACCGGCCACGTCGCATTCAAAAAGAGATTTTGACGAACTTGAGGTTTAACTGTCGATGAGGCAGTCTTTTTTCGGACTGCGACAGGAATCGCGCAACACCAGCCGGGAGG
Organism: Arenimonas sp.; assembly: GCA_019459145.1. Classification (GTDB taxonomy): domain Bacteria; phylum Pseudomonadota; class Alphaproteobacteria; order Rhizobiales; family Rhizobiaceae; genus Allorhizobium. The sequence goes on along the minus strand of JAIBEK010000051.1, from coordinate 23,235 downwards.
CACCCATGTCCGACGACGAAATCATTCTCGCGGAACTCTCCGACGAAGAACTCGTGCAGCAGATGCACGACGACCTCTATGACGGCCTCAAGGAAGAGATCGAGGAGGCCACCAGGATCCTGCTCGAGCGCGGCTGGACGCCCTATGACGTCCTGACCCAGGCACTGGTCGAGGGCATGCGCATCGTCGGCATCGACTTCCGCGACGGCATTCTGTTCGTGCCCGAAGTGTTGCTGTCGGCCAATGCGATGAAGGCCGGGATGACGATCCTGAGGCCGCTGCTCGCCGCGACCGGCGCGCCCAAGCAGGGAAAAATGGTGATCGGCACCGTCAAGGGCGACATTCACGACATCGGCAAGAACCTCGTCGGCATGATGATGGAGGGCGCCGGCTTCGACGTCATCGATCTCGGCATCAACAATCCGGTGGAAAATTATCTCGATGCCATCGAGCGGGAAAAGCCGGACATCATCGGCATGTCGGCACTGCTGACCACCACCATGCCCTACATGAAGGTCGTGATCGACACGCTCAAGGAAAAGGGCATGCGGGACGACTATATCGTGCTGGTCGGCGGCGCGCCGCTCAACGAGGAATTCGGCAAGGCGGTCGGCGCCGATGCCTATTGTCGCGATGCGGCCGTCGCCGTGGAGACGGCCAAGGACTTCATCGCCCGAAAGCACAACAGCCTTTCGGCACGGGCCTGAGGACAACGGTAAAATGCCGACCGCGATCAGCGGTCGGCAACGAGAAGCTCGGCGGACGGATCGATTGCCCCGACCGTCCGTGGATGGAGCCCTTCCCAGAGTGTATATCCGCTGGCAGAGACGATGACCGTCAGGATATAGGCCGCGCTGAACTTGGCGACAGTGTCGAGCGTCATGCTCCGATCTGCTCGCTGCTCCGATTTCCCGGTCGATGCCGGCTTGTGCGCCGGCAAGCGCAATGATCTACACCGTTACTTTGCGGCGTTTCCGACATCCTGACCGGCCTGCTGCGTGGCATTGACCGTGTTGGCGGTGTCCCTGCCCATGCCGCGGATGGTATTTCCGCAGGAGGCCAGGGCGAACGTGGAGGCGACGAGAACGACCGTAAGGGATAGGATCCGAGTGCTCATGGTGGAAAACTCCATATTGGGTGAGGGCATCCAATGAAAAATGTCGAGAATGCGACGATGGAACGCGCGAGCAGCGAAAAGGTTCAAATCATCGCCTGCGGGGCGATCGCCCGCGAAATCCTCGCAATCCGCGAGGCGAACGGGCTCGACCACATCGATCTCGAGTGCCTGCCGGCGATCTGGCATGTCTGCCCGGAAAAGATCGCCCCGGCGCTCCGCGAAAAGATCGCTGCGGCGAAGGCCGCCGGCTATGGCCGTATCTTCCTCGGCTATGCCGAATGCGGCACGCAGGGCCAGATCGACAAGATCTGCGTGGAGGAAGGTATCGAGCGCATTGCCGGGCCGCATTGCTACGCCTTCTTCTCCGGCACGGAAAAATTCCTCGCCGCGTGCGAGCACGAATTCACCGCCTTTTACCTGACAGACCTGATCACGCGCCAGTTCGAGGCCTTCGTGATCGAACCGCTGAAGCTCGACAGGCATCCGGAACTGCGCGACATGGTGTTCGGCAATTACACCAAGGTCGTCTACCTGGCGCAGATCGAGGACAAGCACTTACAGGACAAGGCACGGTGGGCAGCCGACTATCTCGGGCTCGACTATGAATACCGCTTCACCGGCTATGGCGACCTGGAGCCGGTGCTACGCGGGCTCGAACCGTCTCCCAACTGGGCTGGCTGACCGGTTATCTCGCCGAATTGACGACGCTGCGCCCGGCATCCTGCGTCGCGTCGACGGCATTTCCGAGATCGCGGCCGACGCCGCGAATCGTGTTGCCGCACGCCGTGAGCAACACGAGAGAGAGGCCGAGGGCCAGGGCCGAAAGGACAGGTCTTGTCACCATGGAATGTCTCCAAGAAAAATGGATCCGATGCCGGCGTCCTTTGCACCGTCATTCGCCGAGATCAAGGCAACAAAGTCCGTGCGCCGCGCCTTCTCCTGTCAGGCGGCTGGCCGCAATGCAAATGATCGTCGTCGGCTGATGGATCGCATTTAACGCAAGTTTTATCATGCCGGACGAATTGACCATTACCTTAATACCTCTGCAATTGGTCCCTAACAGAATGGGGTCAGGTCGTCTCAAGAACGAAAAGGCAAAAAGAAAATGACCGAGGGGGCAGGAACATTGGCACATTCGCTCGCGGACCGAGACGAGAAGGAAAGGCCGGAGCATCTCTCCGATCTGCTGTTGCGGCTGGCGCATCGCAGCGATGGCACGATCACCATCCGCGACATCGCAATCACTCTTCAGGATCGCTCCTTCGGCGCCTTCCTGCTGGTGTTTTCCTTGCCGAATCTGGTGCCCATGCCGCCCGGCGCCACGCTCTTCCTCGGACTGCCGCTGATTTTCGTGGCCTGGCAGATGCTCGCCTCCGCCCAGGGACGGATCTACCTCCCCCGCCGGATCGCCGACTGCGGCGTGACCACCGCCACCTTTCAAGGCGCCGTCAACCGCCTCGTGCCGTGGCTCAAACGTGCCGAAACCCTGGTGAAGCCGCGCTTCTGGTTTCTCGAAACCCGCCTTTCCGAACGCGCGCTCGGCCTCTTCGCCCTGGTGCTCGCAATTGTCGTCTTCCTGCCGATCCCGCTCGGCAACTGGCTGCCGGCGCTGGCGCTCGCTATCATCGGCTTTGCCCATTCCCAATGCGACGGCGTCGGCGTGCTCATCGGCATGCTTGTCGGCTTCGTCTCCATCGCCGTGGCCGCCTTCGTCGTCTATACGGCCGGCGCTCTCCTGCTGCTGGTGTTCTGATCCGCGAGAGGATTTTCCGCATGAGCGAGCCGAGATCGACAGAGCCGTCTTGCGTAACCGTCATGGTGATGACGGCCGGTGGCGCCAATCCGGCGATCGTCATCAATGCCCTCGCCCGGCATTATCCGAACCTTCAAGTCGTGCGCGAACAGCCGGAATCGAAGGGAGCGATCACCCGTCGCCGGGCCCGGCGGCTCGGCTGGATCACCGCGATCGGCCAGTTGGGCACGATGATCGCCGCCCGTCTGTTGCGCCCGCTCGCCAGGCGGCGGATCGACGCGCTTCTCAAGGCGAACGGCCTTTCGGCGGCAATCGCACCCAATGTTCAAATCCACGACGTCGCCTCGATCAACGATCCGGCCACCCTCGCCCTTGTCGCCGAACTGAAGCCTGTCGCCATCCTGCTCGTCAGCACAAGGCTGATGTCGCGAGCCGCGCTCGCCGCCATGCCCTGCCCGGTCATCAATCTTCATGCCGGCATCAACCCGCAATATCGCGGCCAGATGGGCGGATACTGGTCGCTGGCCGAGGAAGACGCCGCCAATTTCGGCGCGACGCTCCATCTGGTCGATGCCGGTACCGACACCGGCGGCACCCTCTACGAGGTCCGCACCCTGCCCGACGACGGCGATTTCATCGCAACCTATCCGCTGGTCCTGACGGTGGCGGCGATCGACATCACGCTGCAATCGGTCGAAGACGCGGTTCATGGCCGGCTTCGCCCGTTCCAGCCGGAAAGCCCGTCGATCCTGCGCTACCCGCCAACTCTCTGGGCCTGGCTTGCCAACGGCTTTCGGCGCAAGATCTGGTAAATCGGCGGTCACGTCGCTTTTTGCTCTGTGCGACGTCGTGGCAAGCGCAGTCCGGCGCTTTCGCCCTGTGCATTGTGGGTGAAACGGGAGAGTGAGGACATGGCGGATCGGATCATCGTCTACTGGCGCGACATACCCGCCCAGGTGATCGTCAGGCAGGGGCGAAAGACGGCCAAGCGCGAGCTTCCCTTGCGCTTCACCGAGGCGATCGACATGGCCGCCATGCGCTCCGGCGCGGCCGAGACCGACGATTACCTCGCCGAATGGCGCAAGGGCGACCCCGAACCGGTCGGGGACGATCTGGAGGCGGAGGCCGACAAGGCGGCCGCCGAAATCGAAGCTTCCTACGACAAGGCCCGACTCGTTTCCCTCGTCCATGCCGGAGGCCGTGAAAATGGTTGACGGAAAGCCCGCCCCCGGCAATGCCGCACCGGCGAAGAAGGCGACAACCGGCGCCTATACGCCCGGCAGCGTCTCGCCCAATCGCCGCGCCCGGCGCTCCTATACGATCCGTCTCTGGTCGGTGCGCCATTCGCGGTTCCTCGAATGGTTCTACGCTCGCTTCGCCCATGCCTTTCTCGCCCTTCATCCGGTCTGGAAGATGCTCGGCTATTCGCGCGTCGAACGGCCGGTGACCTTCGTCGAGCGCAACGTCAAAGGCCTGTTGTTCGACTGTCGCATGTGCGGCCAGTGCGTGCTGTCGTCGACCGGCATGTCCTGCCCGATGAACTGCCCCAAGCAGTTGCGCAACGGCCCCTGCGGCGGCGTGCGCGCCAACGGTAATTGCGAGGTCGAACCCGACATGCCCTGCGTCTGGGTGCAGGCCTGGTCCGGCTCGCGCGCCATGGTGAACGGTGACGCGATCCTCAAGGTGCAGAAGCCGGTCAACCAGTCGCTGCGCGAAACCTCATCCTGGCTGCGCGTGACGGCGCAAGCCGCCGCGGCGCGCGAAACCTTGCCAACGGAGCCGAACCCATGAGCCTCGACTCCAATCCGAACGATCCCGGCGCGCCGCTCGATCCCCTGCCCGGCCACTCCTCGCGCGGCCGGCTGGAACGCGTGCTCCGGCGCGGCGAATTCGCCGTCACCGCCGAACTCAATCCCCCGGACAGCGCCAACCCGCAGGACGTCTACGAGCGCGCCTCGGTGTTCGACGGCTGGGTCGACGGCATCAACGCGGTGGATGCCTCCGGCGCCAACTGCCACATGTCCTCCGTCGGCATATGCGCGCTTTTGACCCGCATGGGCTATGCGCCGATCATGCAGATCGCCTGCCGCGACAAGAACCGCATCGCCATCCAAGGCGATGTGCTCGGGGCGTCCGCCATGGGTGTGCAAAACATCATGTGCCTGACCGGCGACGGCGTGCAGGCCGGCGATCAGCCGGGCGCCAAGCCGGTCTTCGACCTCGACTGCATGTCGCTGCTGGAGACCGTGCGCACCATGCGCGACGAAGCGAAATTCCTGTCGGGCCGCAAGCTCTCCACCCCGCCGCATGTCTTCCTCGGCGCCGCCATCAATCCGTTCGCCCCGCCTTACGATTTCCGCCCCTATCGACTGGCCAAGAAGATCGAGGCCGGCGCGCAGTTCGTGCAGAGCCAATATTGCTTCGACGTGCCGATGTTTCGCGAATACATGAAGAAGGTGCGCGATCTCGGGCTTCATGAAAAATGCTTCATCCTGGTCGGCGTCGGGCCGCTCGCCTCGGCCAAGACCGCCAAGTGGATCCGCTCCAACGTGCCCGGCATCCACATTCCCGACGCGGTCATCGCGCGCCTCGAGGGTGCGCAGGACCAGAAACGCGAAGGCAAGCAACTCTGCATCGACATCATCAACGAGGTGAAGGAGATCGAGGGCATCTCCGGCATGCATGTCATGGCCTATCGCCAGGAGGAATATGTCGCCGAGATCGTCCATGAATCGGGCGTTCTGAAGGGCCGCAAGCCGTGGAGGCGCGAGGCCAACCCAGGCGATGCGCAGGTCGCCGAACGGCTCGAACAGATCCGCGAGGAGAAGGTCGAGGACCAGCAGCAGATGGCCGGTCTGGCCGCCCATCCCAACCCGAAGAATTCGCACTGACCGGCAGCGCGGCGTCTTCGCCCCGCGCGCTTGCAACCCAAATTGAGGCCCGCTAGACCTTGTCGACGCGCCCTGACCGGAGAACCAGAATGACCCGCACCATCGTCGCATCCGCAACACGAGAAATCATCATCGGCTTCGACCAGCCCTTCTGCGTCATCGGCGAACGCATCAACCCGACCGGCCGCAAGAAGCTCGCCGCCGAGATGATCGAGGGCAATTTCGACACCGTCATCAAGGACGCGCTGGAACAGGTCGCCGCCGGCGCCACCATGCTCGACGTCAATGCCGGCGTCACCTCGGTCAACCCGAACGAGACGGAGCCGGGCCTGCTGGTGAAGACCATGGAGATCGTCCAGGGCCTCGTCGATGTGCCGCTGTCGATCGACTCCTCCGTGACGGCCGCGATCGAGGCTGCGTTGAAGGTCGCCAAGGGCCGGCCGCTGGTCAATTCGGTCACCGGCGAGGAGGAAAAGCTCGAGGCCATCCTGCCGCTCTGCAAGAAGTACGACGTGCCGGTCGTCGCCATCTCCAACGACGAGACTGGCATTTCCATGGATCCCGACGTGCGCTTCGCCGTTGCCAAGAAGATCGTCGAACGCGCCATGGACCACGGTATCAAGCCGCATGACATCGTCGTTGACCCGCTGGTCATGCCGATCGGCGCGCTCGGCGATGCCGGCCGCCAGGTTTTTGCCCTGCTCTACCGCCTGCGCAACGAGCTCAAGGTCAATACCACCTGCGGCCTGTCGAACATCTCCTTCGGCCTGCCGCACCGCCACGGCATCAATGCCGGCTTCATCCCCATGGTCATCGGCGCCGGCATGACGTCGGCGATCATGAACCCCTGCCGCCCACAGGAAATGGAAGCCGTACGCGCCGCCAACGTCTTGAACGGCACCGACCCCAATTGCGGCAACTGGATCATGACCTATCGCGACCACAAGCCGGCCGAACCCGGCGCCGCCGCCTCCACCACCGCCCCCGGCGCTTCCTCCGGCCGCCGCGGCGGCCGTGCGGCCCGGGCGGGTGCGGGTGCTGCGACGGAGTGAGCTGAACCGACCTTCTGTTTTACAATTGCCTATACAAATGTGTAGTGTGAGCCGATGAAGCAGATGATTTCCGGTTTCGATTGGGACGAAGGCAATTGGCCGAAATGTGCCAAGCACGGCTTGACGAAACCGGAAATCGAACAGGTCTTCGAAAACCGCCCGAGCATCTTTGCCGACCCGAGTTCCAACGAGGTTCGGTCGCGGGCGATAGGAAAGACCCAGGCCGGACGGTATGTTTTTGTTGTCTTCACGCTTCGGCGGACTGCCACGGAGACCTATATCCGGCCCATCAGCGCAAGGTTCATGCATGACCGGGAGATTAGGCGATATGAACAAGGATAAATTGAAGAAGCTGCCCGTTTTGAAATCCGATGAGGAAGCGGAAGCCTTCGTCGACACCGCGGATCTTTCCGAATACGACCTTTCGGTTTTCAAGCCGGTTCAGTTCGAATTCGAGAAAAAGTCTGCGCAGTTGAACATGCGGCTGCCGGAAGCGCTTCTGGCGGCAGTCAAGGAGAAGGCGAAGGAGCGTGGCATTCCCTATACGCGCCTAATCCGGGAAGCTTTGGAACAGACAGTAGCCAAGTAGATGTCCGCCTCGGTGAAGGGGCGGGATATGGGGCGCGGCCCTCGACGATTGAAAGACTGAAATGACCGAAATCGACCCCCTCGTCCTCTTCATGCCGTCCGGCAAGCGCGGCCGGTTCCCGGTCGGCACGCCGGTGCTCGATGCAGCCCGCCAGTTGGGCGTCTATGTCGAGAGCGTCTGCGGCGGGCGCGCCACCTGCGGTCGCTGCCAGATCGAGGTGCAGGAGGGCAATTTCGCCAAGCACGGCATCACCTCCTCCAATGATCATATCTCGCCGGTCGGCCCCAAGGAGAAGCGCTATGCCGAGGTGCGCACCCTGCCCGAGGGGCGCCGCCTTTCCTGCTCCGCCACGATCCAGGGCGATCTCGTCGTCGACGTGCCGCAGGATGCCGTGGTCAATGCCCAGGTGGTGCGCAAGGCTGCCAGCGACCGGGTGATCGAGCGCAATCCCGCCGTCCACCTCTGCTATGTCGAGGTCGACGAACCCGACATGCACAAGCCGCTCGGCGATCTCGACCGCATGAAGGTCATGCTGGAAAAGGACTGGGGCTATACCGACCTGCAGGTCGAGCCCTATCTGCTGCCTCAGGTGCAGAAGATCCTGCGCAAGGGCAACTGGACGGTGACCGCCGCCATTCACCGCGACAGCGAGACCCAGCGTCCGAGCATCGTTGCGCTCTGGCCCGGTCTGCACAACGAGGCCTACGGCCTTGCCTGCGACATCGGCTCGACAACGATCGCCATGCATCTCGTTTCGCTGCTCTCCGGTCGCGTGGCGGCCTCGTCGGGCACGTCCAACCCGCAGATCCGCTTCGGCGAGGACCTGATGAGCCGGGTCTCCTACGTCATGATGAACCCGGACGGCCGGGAAGCCATGACCAAGGCCGTGCGCCAGGCGGTCTCCGACCTCGTCGACCAGGTCTGCACGCAAGGCGGCGTCGCCCGCACCGACATCCTCGATTCGGTGTTCGTCGCCAATCCGATTATGCACCACCTGTTCCTCGGAATCGATCCGACCGAGCTTGGCCAGGCGCCCTTCGCGCTTGCCGTCTCCGGCGCCGTCTCGTGCGCCGCGAGCGACATCGAGCTCATCCTCAATCCCGGCGCCCGCACCTATCTCTTGCCCTGCATCGCCGGCCATGTCGGCGCGGATGCCGCCGGCGCGACGCTCGCGGAAGGTCCGCACCGCCAGGACAGCATGATGCTGCTGGTCGATGTCGGCACCAATGCCGAGATCGTGCTCGGTAACCGGACACGCACCGTCGCCGCCTCCTCGCCGACGGGGCCTGCCTTCGAGGGCGCCGAAATATCCTGTGGCCAGCGCGCCGCCCCCGGCGCCATCGAACGCGTGCGCATCGACGCACGGACGCTGGAACCGCGCTTCAAGGTGATCGGCGTCGAGCAGTGGTCGGATGAAGAAGGCTTTGCCGAGGCCGCGACAAGCACCGGCATAACAGGCATCTGCGGCTCGGCGATCATCGAGGTCGTCGCGGAAATGTATCTCTCCGGCGTCATCTCCGCCGACGGCGTGGTCGACGGCGCGATGGCGGCGAAGAGCCCGCGCATCCTCCCGACTGGCCGCACCTTCTCCTACCTGCTGCACGATGGCGCCCAGACGATCACCGTCACCCAGAACGACGTACGCGCCATCCAACTCGCCAAGGCGGCGCTTTATGCCGGCATCAAGCTGCTGATGGAAAAGCTCGGCGTCGAAACCGTCGATACGATCCGCTTCGCCGGCGCCTTCGGTTCCTTCATCGATCCGAAATACGCCATGGTGCTCGGGCTCATCCCCGACTGCGAACTTTCCGAGGTCAAGGCGGTCGGCAATGCCGCCGGCACAGGCGCCATGATGGCGCTCTTGAACCGCGGTCACCGCCGCGAAATCGAGGAGACGGTCACCCGCATCGAAAAGATCGAAACGGCGCTGGAGCCGCATTTCCAGCAGTTGTTCATAGACGCGATGGCGCTTCCCAACAAGGTCGATCCCTTCCCGAAGCTCGCCAGTGTCGTCCCCCTCCCCGAACGCAAGGTGCTGGCGGATGGCGACGGAGAGGTTGGCGGTCGCAGACGGCGCAGAAGCCGGGAGTAAACAAACAACAGTTTGTCGCCAGTTCTGGTCTAGCAGTATTGCAATAGATCCCGTCTTCAAGGCCATTCCTTTCATGGCCTGGGATACTTCACCTACGTCAGCATTCGTCGATCCGGAGCGCCCGTCTTCTCATTGGGAACCAAGCTTCACAGAAGCGGGGGCGCCGAAGTGACGTTTCCTGACCCTTCCCAGTTCTTTGTCAATATTCTGGTGCTGTATTGATGTATGCTGTTTCCGCCAGGACGTGGGATGGCAAGCCGTTTCAGACGGTTCGGAACATTCGCCACGAAGGAGCGACCACTATGGGAAGCATGAGCGACAAGACGGCGGGCCTCGCAAATCAGGCGGCCGGAACGGTCAAGCAGAAAATCGGCGAGACGGTCGGCAACGAGCGCCTTCAGGCCGAAGGCTCGGCCCAGGAAGCCAAGGGTCATGTGCAGGAGGCGGTCGGCGACCTGAAGGCCGCGACGAAGGATGTCGCCAACAAGGTGGCGGACGCGATCAACAAGAAGCTCTGAACCAAAGAGCGATCAAGGCAGGAGGCCGGCTGTTCGTCCGGCCTCTTTTCTTGTTGGCAGAATTGCGCCTGGCCGGTCAGTCACCTCGTGAGTGACGAAAGCCCCATTCGCCGCTTCATCACGCCGCGATGCCGATCATTTCGGAAAAGGCGAAGCGCACGCTGTCGGCCACCGCGCGGATGGTCTCGCTGGTTTCCGCGCCGGTCAACAGCCGCACCTCGAACGAGCCGAGATCCGGCAGTCCTTGCTTGGAGCCGAGCGCCGTCATGTCGTCGGTCAGGTAGCTGCGCGGCAGCGGCGCCACCGCCAGATCGGCAATGACCGCGGCGCGCTGCGCCATGGTATGGGCCGACAGGTAGGCGATCCGGTAAGGACGCTTGTCGCGGTCAAGCCGCGACAGCGCGTCGGCCCGCCAGCAGCAGCCATCCTCCCAGATCGACACCGGCAGCGGATCGCGCAGATGGGCGGTGCCGCATTTGGCGCCGGCCCAGACGAGCTGCTCCGTGTGGATCACCTCGCCGTCATGGCTGACCATGCCCGGCGCGCAATTGACCAGGGTGAGATCGAGGCGCTGTTCCTGCAGGCGGCGGCGTAACTGTCCGGACGTATCGACCGTCAGGTCGACCATGATCGCCGGATAGACCTCGGCGAAGCGGCGCAGGATGGTCGGCATGAAACGCTCGCCGATATCATCCGGCGCGCCGAGACGCACCACGCCCTTCATTTCCGGCATGCGGAATCGTCCGACCGCCTCGTTGGACAGCGCCAGCATGCGCCGGGCATAGGGCAGAAGCGTTTCGCCACTTTCCGTCAAGGTCACCGAGCGCGCGTCGCGCAGGAACAGCGTCGCGTTCAGTTGCTCCTCCAGCTTCTTGATCTGCATCGACACCGCCGACGGCGTACGGAACACCCGGTCGGCCGCCAAGGTGAAGCTGCCGGTCTCGGCGATGGCCACGAAGGTGCGCAGAATATCGTTATCGAGCAGCGGGAGGGGCTGGCGGATCGTCAGGGTCACGGTCAGGCATCCTTCAATAAAACTGATCTTAAGAACGATATCATCGCGTTTGATTGAATGTCAATCGAGGCGCATGCTGCAACCATCAAGAGAACAAACGGAGGCGATAATGCTGATTGCAACCCTGCTCGACATCACGCGCCGCTGGCACGAAGTGCTGCCGCTGACGCCGGCCGCCCGCAAGAATCTGAAGGCGCGGCGGGAACTGGCGTCCCTGCCGCCTGAACTGCAGCGCGATATCGGCTGGCCGCCGGAGGAATATCCAGCCACGCCAGCACGTCGGACACACAACGGAAATCGATCGCTCGCATCATGAACATTCGTTTGAATGATGAATAAGACGCGAGCAAAACAGCAAGGCCATACTGGCAACCGTAAAGGATGAAGACGATGACCATCGCTGGTTATGACAGCCGGATCACTGTGCAGAACCGCCGCCTGCCGACGGTCGCGCACCCCATCACCATTCTCCTGAGCGCAGGCCGGGCCGTGCGGCAATGGCAGGCGCGCCGGGCCGAAGCACGCGCGCTGGAATCCCTGCCCTTCGACCTGCGCAAGGATCTCGGCTGGCCAGCCGCCGACCGGCCGACCCGCGCGCTCTGACGGCGTTTGCGACACGGGTCCCCCGCCGCGTCGCAATCGGGCCGAGCCGGGTTTTCCCCATTTCCCGGCTCGGGCCCGAAATTCCTTTGGTCTTTCAAATTGATGCCTGAAGCACCGGAAATGCGCCGCCCCAAGCCGGGTCGCAATGAGGAAAGTGCAAGACGGGCGTCGCATTTTCGCCTGTCCCGCGCTATTCTGCCGTGTTCCTGAAGGCGCGCGTCGCATTCGGAACATCTCCATGACGTGTGCCACGCAAGGAATAGCGGAAAACGCGGGAACAATGGGCATCACACATGAACAAGGCGCCGACCAAGAAACGTTCGCTGGTCTTTTTTCTCGTCCCCCATTTCACGCTCCTGCCCTTCGCAGGCGCGATCGAGACGCTGCGCATCGCCAACCGCATGCTCGGCTATCAGGCCTATGAATGGCGGCTTGCCTCGACGGACGGACAGAAGGTCCATTCCTCCAGCGGCATCAGCATGGAGGTCAATTCCTCGCTCGCCGACGAGCGCCGCTTTCTCTCCGGCGAGAACCGGCCGAGCATGGTGATCGTCTGTTCCGGTGTCTATGTCGAGGAGTTCCACAACAAGTCGGTCAATGCCTGGCTGCGCGAGGCCTATAACCGGGGTGCTGCCGTCGGCAGCCTCTGTACCGGCGCCCATGTGCTGGCCCAGGCCGGCCTGTTGAACGGCAAGCGCTGCGCCATCCACTGGGAAAACCTGCCGGGCTTTTCCGAAGCCTTCCCGCAGGCGGAAGTCTATGCCGACCTCTACGAGGTCGACAGCAACCTCTATACCTGCGCCGGCGGCACCGCCTCGCTCGACATGATGCTCAACCTGATCGGCCAGGATTTTGGCGAGGGCCTGGTCAACCGGGTCTGCGAGCAGCACCTGACCGACCGGGTGCGCAGCCCGACCGACCGCCAGCGCCTGCCGCTCAGGGCCCGCCTCGGCGTGCAGAATTCCAAGGTCCTGTCGATCATCGAACTGATGGAAAGCAATCTCGCCGAACCGCTGACGCTGGTCGAGATCGCCGACGATGCCGACCTGTCGCGGCGCCAGATCGAACGGCTGTTTCGCCAGGAAATGGGCCGCTCGCCGGCCCGCTACTATCTCGAGATCCGGCTCGACCGCGCCCGCCACCTGCTGGTTCAGTCGTCCATGCCGGTGGTCGAGGTGGCGGTCGCCTGCGGTTTCGTCTCCGCCTCGCACTTCTCCAAGTGTTATCGCGAGGTCTACAACCGCTCGCCTCAACAGGAGCGCGCCGACCGCAAGCTGAGCATGTCGGCGATGCGCGCCGGGACCGTCGCCGTCGCCTGAGGCGAGGTCAGTCCGCTCAGCCGTAGAGGCTGTAGAAGAAGCGGGCCGAGACGAAGACTAGGAATAGTCCGAAGCCGATCTCCAATTGGCGTTTGCTCATCGCATGCGCCAGTTTCGCCCCGTAGGGCGCAATGATCAGCGTCACCGGAATGATCAGCGCCACGGCGACCCAGTTGATGAAGCCGGTCGACAGCGGCGGCAACCCGTCCTTGGCCCAGCCGGCCCACACATAGCCGAACAGGCCCGGCAGCGAGATCAGCACGCCGACGCCCGCCGAGGTCGCCACCGCCTGGTGGATCGGCCGGCCGTAGAGGCTCATGAAGGTGTTGTTGAGCACGCCGCCGCCGATCCCCATCAGGCCTGAAAACACGCCGATGCCGGTGCCGACGGCAAAGCGCAACGGCTCGCCGGGCAGGTCCGTGCCGAGATGCCAGCGCGACGAGAAGAACATCATGCGGAGCGCGAGCATCAGGGTGATCACCGCGAAGATCAGCCGCAGAGCCTCGCTGGAGGCCTTGGCGGCGATCACCGCGGCAAGGATCGCCCCGAGCGGCACGGCGACGAGCCAGCCCTTGAGTAATTGCATGTCGACGGCGCCCCGCCGCCGGTGGGCGGCAAACGACCGCAGCGAGGTCGGCACGATGATGGCGATCGACGTGCCGACGGCGAGATGCATGCGCACCGCATCGTCGATCCCCGCGAGCCCGAAGATCTGGTAGAACACCGGAACCAGCACCGCCCCGCCGCCAATGCCGAAAACGCCGGCGAGCAGGCCGGCCACGGCGCCGGCAAGCACCAGTAGGCCGGCAAACATCATCAGTTCCGAAACGGGGGGCATCGCGGCCAGTCCTTCCTTGGCGCGCATCGGCTTGCCGCGCCTGTCATCAATCCGTGTCGCTTCTACCCTATCGTCGCCATCAGGCAAGGACGGGCAACCGCAACGCGGTACGCCTGGCAAGCAAGCGCCGTTCATCGGGGCGGCAGCCTTGCCGGTTTCGACACAGTGATTTCAGACAGACATTTTCGATCAATCCCTTTGTGACCGGCGGCAATGTCCCCCGCCCCATTGCCCTGGTCAGAAAGCCGGCGTTCGCGCCGGCTTTCTCTTGGGGGCGAGCCTGAAAGCTCACAATTGGAGCGACGGATCGGCCGCTTGCGGCCGCGACGACGTCAAGGCCGTGGGATTGTCGGTGCCGATACCGTCGACCACCGGCTGGCTTGTCTCGCCCTCTGCAATCGCCATCGGACCCTGCGGCACCATGATCTGCGCGGCGACCGGCGCAGCGGGAGCCTGTGGATTTGCCACACCCAGGTCGGTTCGGTTTTCGTCGCCGATACCGAGATCGGCATCGATATTCACGCCTTCCGCCGGAATGGCATATTCAGCGGCTTGCGGCATGGGTTGCTGCAGCGCCTGCTCGCGCAAGGACTGCTGCTGGTCGGCCGATACCATGCTCTCACCCGACGCGGGCCCTGTGACGCCGCGCGGATCGTTGACCCCGAGCGGATCATCGTCCACCGGATTGTCGACCCCGGCAAGGTTCGGGGTGTCGAGATAGCCGATCGCGTCTGTGGGACGGTTGGCGCTCACGGCTGCGGGCGCATAGGCGGCAGGCGCTCCGACCGGGCCGAGCAATTCCCTGTCGGCAACGCGGCCTTCCGGCTGCACATGAGACGAGACCGCCGGCGGCGCCATGCCGTCGCCGATACAAGACACAAGACTTGTCGCCGGCAGGATGACCAATGCGGAACGCTGCAGAAAAGTCGAGAACGCCATACCGAAACCCACTCTGCCGCCGTCGGAAGCTGGAAGTCTTCCCAGGCCGAGACTAGCACCGGGCCGTTAAGCCTTGGTTTAGGGCCTTGATGGAGCCCCTACACGCCGGCGGCTCCCAGGCTCTTCATCCGCTCGATCCATCGTTCCCGTCCGGCCGCATCCCTGCCGGCGGCATTGCCGATGAGACTCGTCCGGATCGGCCTGAACCCTACGAAGCCGAAGATGCCGACCTTCATCGCCTTGAGGCTATGGGCACCATAGACCAGCCGGTAGAACCAGGCCGGCATGCCCATGGTGATGACGATCCGCAGCGAGCGCCCCTTGAGCAGTGCACCCTTGAACGGCCTGCCTTCGCGGGCATAGGCAAACCCCGGCCTGAACACCTGCTCGAAGAAGGCCTTGACCAGTGCCGGCATGCCACCGAGCCAGAGCGGGAAGACCAGGACGAGATGGTTGGCGGCCTTGATTTCAGACTGCGCCAAAGCAATAGCTTCGCAGACCTGGCCGCCTTCCTGCTCCTTCTGAGACCGCAGAAGCGGAAAATCGATGGACCCCAGATCCAGCCTTTCGACCCGATGGCCGGCCGAAGCGGCGCCGACGGCATAGGCCTCGGCAAGCGCATGGCAGAGATGCGGTTCGCTGGCGTCCGGGTGGCCTTGAATGATGAGAATGCGGCGCATGGCTTTCTCCCGTGCTGGACCTCCCGCGCCCTTGGGAACAACGGGATCCTTTCACCTTGCCCCGAGGGGCGGGACGGCCCTAGATTGGATCGACCTCAATGGTTCTTGCAACAGGGGCAGTCGAAATGCGTGGGAAATACCGTCTTGTGTCCAGCCTGCTTTCAATCCTTGCGCTCACCGCTCTGCCCGCTTCTGCCGCCGATTGCGACATATGGAGGACCGAAGTCTGGGACGTCGAAGGCGGCAAGGCATTGACTGCCCATATCTGCTCACCTGCGGCCGGCACGGACCGTGAGGCGATGCTCTACCTGCAATGCGGAGAGGAAGGCGCCTTTGCGCTGCGCTTCGACGACGGCGGCCAGGGCGATCCGCCGGACGGCAATCCGGAATGGAGCGGCCGCGTGGTCTTTTCGGACGGCACGACGAAAATCGATGTGACGATGATCTATGAGGCGATGGACGGGGTTCTTTACGCGCCCGCCGCCTTTTCCGGACCGCTGACCGCCCTCCTGCGCGCCGGCAGCGAAATCACGCTGGCACCGGACGAGACGGCCTTCAAGGCCCGACGGTTTACCCTGAGGGGCTCTTCAGCCGCTCTCGGCCGGCTTAGCCCCACCTGCGGCGCGCGCTGACCGAGCTAATGACAAACGAAAACGCCGGCGAGAAGTCCCGCCGGCGTCTTG
The DNA here is from genome assembly GCA_019459145.1 of Arenimonas sp. GTDB lineage: Bacteria > Pseudomonadota > Alphaproteobacteria > Rhizobiales > Rhizobiaceae > Allorhizobium. The sequence continues at coordinate 7,146 of JAIBEK010000051.1, read as the reverse complement.
TATTACCGCTCGAAGAAAACCTCAGGCTGCGCGACGCCGCCCCGGCTGCGCGGAGGTGTCTGCCTCGAGCTTGAGCCGCGACAGCAGCTCGCGCAGGTGCCGGCTCTCCTCCGCCAGCGTCTGGCCGGCGGCCGAGGTTTCCTCGACCATGGCGGCGTTCTGCTGGGTCATCTGGTCCATGTGGTTTACTGAGGTGTTGATTTCCTGCAGGCCGGTCGCCTGTTCGCGCGAAGCCGTGGCGATGCTGTTGACGTGGTCGTTGACCTGATTGACCAGTTTCTCGATCTCGATCAGCGCCTCGCCGGTCGACCGGACCAGCGACACGCCGTTGCCGACTTCGGCGGCGGACGCGCTGATCAGCGCCTTGATTTCCTTCGCGGCATTGGCGGAACGCTGGGCGAGTTCGCGCACTTCCTGGGCAACCACGGCGAAGCCACGACCGGCCTCGCCGGCACGCGCGGCCTCGACGCCGGCATTCAGGGCCAGGAGGTTGGTCTGGAAGGCGATCTCGTCGATCACCGAGATGATCTGGTTGATGCGCGCCGACGAGCTTTCGATCCGGCCCATGGCATCGACCGCGTTGCGGACGATCTCGCCGGAGCGGTTGGCGCTCTTCTTGGTCTCGGCGACCATGTCGCGGGCCTCGTTGGCGCGTTCCGATGCGGTGCGAACCGCAACCGTGATCTCGTCGAGGGCGGCTGCGGTCTCTTCGAGAGCGGCTGCCTGCTGCTCGGTGCGGCGCGACAGGTTGTTGGTCGCTTCGCTGATGTCGCCGGCGCTGTCGCTGACCACATTGCTCGTCTGGTTGATCGACCCCATGACGCTGCTCAGCGCTGCCACGGCGGCGTTGAAGTCGCGGCGCAGCTTGTCGTACTCGGCGCTGATCTCGCCGACATGGACCGTCAGGTCGCCCTGGGCCAGCCGTTCCAGAGCGTCGCCGATCTGGTGGATCGCATGGTCCTGCCGCTCGGATGCGGTGCGCAGAACCGTCTCGTTATTCTGCCTTTCGGCGTCGATCTTCTGCTGCTGCTCGGCTTCGCGGCCACGCATGTCGATGCGGTCGCGCACCGAATCGCGCAGCACGATCAGGGCATCGGCCATCCCGCCGATCTCGTCCTTGCGGTCGGCATCGACGATCTCGGTGTCGACCTTCTCCTCGGCGATCCGGCCCATGGCGCTCTTCAGGCGGGCGATCGGACCAACGACGCTGCGAACCACGGCATAGGCGCAGGAAAGGATGACGATCACGCTGGCGGCGATGATGGCACCGAACGACCAGGCATTGCTGTAGAACATGGCGGCAAGGTCGTCGGCGTAGACGCCGGTGCCGACGATCCAGCCCCAGGGCTCGAAACCGACGACGTGGGAGAACTTCAGCACAGGAGCCTCGAAGCCGGGCTTGGGCCAGTAATAATCGACGAAGCCTTCCTTGTTGGCCTTCACCGTCTTCACGAATTCCATGAAGATGTGCTTGCCGTTCGGATCCTTGTTCTGGCTGAGGTCCTTGCCGTTCAGCTCGGGCTTGATCGGATGCATGACCATGACCGGCTGCATGTCGTTCACCCAGAGATAGCCGTCCTTGCCATAGCGCATGGCGCCGATGACCTCGAGGGCCTTGGCCTGCGCCTCCTCGCGCTTCAGCACGCCATCCTGCTCCATCTTGTAGTATTTGGAGAAGACCGCGAGCGCCGTCTGGTCGATCGAGGCAAGGCCCGCGCGACGCTCGTCGGCCAGCGAGTTATACGAATAGAACAGGCTGAAGGTCAGCGTCGCCACGAGCACGCAAAGCGCCAGCGCCACCAAAAGATACAGCCGTACCGAAATGCTCAGATTCTTCACAGAAGTTACTCCCCCTAATTCTCAGGGGAACCATCCCATGGGAAAATTACGAAATCGATAAAGGGCGATACCCTAATTTTAGCAGTGGGTACTTAAGTAGGGGCCCGGCATTCGGGGCGTCGCCGGTGGACCTGTTGCCCGGACCGCGGCGATTTCATAGCCTTGCCAACACCGGGCGATTCCGACGTGGACCAGGCCCCGCAACAGCAGATGGGACAGACAATGCGTAGCGCAGCAGCAACGACCGGCGAGCTCACCTTGAGGACGCTTGCCATGCCGGGCGACGCCAATGCCGCCGGCGACATCTTCGGCGGCTGGGTGATGGCGCAGATGGACCTCGCCTGCGGCATCCGCGCCGCCGAGCGCGCCCGCGGCCGCGTGGTCACCGCGGCGGTCCAGGAAATGGCCTTTGCCATGCCGGTCAAGATCGGCGACACGCTGTGCGTCTACACCGACATCTCCAAGGTCGGCCGCACTTCGATGACGCTCGCCGTCGAGGTCTGGGCCCAGCGCTATCTGACGCACACCATGGAGAAGGTCACGGCCGCCACCTTCGTGATGGTCGCGCTCGACGACGAGGGCAAGCCGACGCCGGTTCCGGCGGAATAGGCACGACACCGAGCCCGGCGCGGGCCATCGGCCCACTCGATCACGCGCGAAAGATCAGCGCGGCGCCGCCGGCGATCATCGCGAAACCGAGGAAATGGTTGATCGTCAGCGTCTCCTTCAGCCAGAAGACCGAAAAGCCGGAGAATACCAGCAGCGTGATCACCTCCTGGATGGTCTTCAGCTGCGCCGCCGAATAGACCTGCGCGCCGATGCGGTTGGCGGGTACGGCCAGACAATATTCGAAGAAGGCGATCCCCCAGCTGACCAGCACCACCAGGTAGAGCGCCGAGCCCTTGAATTTCAGGTGGCCATACCAGGCGAAGGTCATGAATACGTTGGAAAGCGCCAGCATGACGATCGGCCATACGGCGGCGGGACTAAAGGTCGGCATCGGAAATCCTTGAGCATTGATGGTGGGGACGCCGGCCTTGAACGGCAACGGACGACCGGCCGGCGGCGAAAACGAATCCGCCGGCGACCAGCGAACCATGCCGCATTCCCCCTCGTGCGTGCAATCCGTCGACGGGCGGTCGCTCTTGGGCGCAAGGCGTACTTGCAACCGAAAGTGCGCAAGAAACGTTTGAAATCCAGGGGCGCCATGACCGGCAATGCCGCGTTAAATGAATTTTATCATAATCATGCGAGGGTGAAGGCTCGGATCACACGCGTTTTTTCCAAGAAGCGATTTACAATCGGATATTGCATTTGAGCCAGCAAGCAATTTCTCCCGTCGCCCCATTGCTGTCAGCCACGAGACGGGCGCAGGCGGCCCACATCGTCAGCGGCTTGCGATCCACCCTATTCTTCAATATCGCGATTTCCCTGTCGGCCGCGCTGATGGTCGTTCTCGGCTACGGGCTCTCAACGTCCATTATTGTATGGCTGGGAGCGGCGCTTGTCGCAGTGGCTTATCGTGCCGTGACGGCCCACCGCCTCGCGCGGTTCAACTATATCGAGACCGACCCCGACTATGCGCTGCGGTTCATGTCGTTCGGCGCTCTTCTGTCCGGGCTCATCTGGGCCTCCCTGCCGTTCTGCGTTCCGGATTTCAACGCGGCGGGCAAGGATGCCGCGGTCAGCCTGATCATGGTCGGCATCTCGTCCGGCTCGATGATCCGCGGCATCGGCTATTCGCAATTGTCGATGGCCTTTGCCGTGCCGATCCTGCTGTCGATCGTGGTATGGCTGATCCATCTCGGCGACTATTCCGCCGCGATCCTGGCGATCGACGTGCTGGGCCTGATGATCGTCATGGTACAGAGCAATCTCTCCGCCCAACGCGTCTTCATCAGCAATGAGATCGCCAAGCTCGATGCGACCGACCTTGCCCAATCGCTCGAGATCGCCAATCAGGACATCCAGCAGAAGAATCGCCGGCTCGAGGTTCTGGCGAACCGCGACACGATCACCGGACTGGCCAACCGGATGCACTTCAATGGCAGGCTTCTCGGCGACATCGCCCGGGAAAAGACCATCGGCGGCGAAGTTGCGCTGCTGCTGATCGACCTCGACCGCTTCAAGCAGATCAACGACACCCTCGGCCACAGTGCCGGCGACGCCCTGCTCAAGGCGGTGGGCGAACGGCTGAGCAACACGGTCGGCGACGACGGGCTGATCGCCCGGCTCGGCGGCGACGAATTCGCCATCCTCGTTTCCGGCCCCAATGCCAGATGGCGTTGCCGCGACCATGCGGAGGCGCTCTTGCAGGAAAGCCTCGCCCCAATTGCCTTCGGCGGCAGCCAGTCGGTGATCGCGCTCAGCATGGGCCTGTCGACCTTTCCCGCTCACGCCGCCAGCGCCGAGGAACTGCTGGCCAGCGCCGACATGGCGCTCTACGACGCCAAGGGCAAGGGCCGCCGGCAGATCCGCGAATTCGATCCCGGCCTGAAAGCGCTCGCCGATCGCCAAAGCGTGATCGAGCAGGATATCGAGGCGGCGATCCGCAACGGGGGCGTCGAGACCTGGTTCCAGCCGCAGATCGATTTGCGGACCGGCGCCATCGCCGGATTCGAGGCCCTGGTCCGCTGGCATCACCCCAGGCTCGGCTTCGTCTCGCCGCCGGAAATCGTCGCCGCCGCCCAGTCGCTCCATCTCGCCGAGAGCCTGACGGCGCATGTCGCCTCGGCGGTCTGCCGGCTGCTCGCCCGCCTGCCGGACCTCGACCTGTCGGAGGCGACGGTGGCGCTCAACGTCTCGCCGCGCGAATTCGCCCTCTATTCCGTCGCCGACATGCTGGAGCAGATCAGCGCGCAGCACGGGATCAATCCCGCCCGTCTCGAGATCGAGATCACCGAAGAGGCCATCCTCGATGCCGATGGCGCGGGCGAGCAGCTCAAGCGGTTGGAAAACGCCGGCTACAAGCTCGCGGTGGATGATTTCGGCGTGGGCCATTCCTCGCTCGCCTACCTGATCAGCCTGAAGGTCGACCGGCTGAAGATCGATCGCAGCTTCGCCAAGGGCGTGGCGGACTCGCGCGCCAACCAGGATCTCATCGCCGCCCTCGTCGGTCTGGGCGAAGCGCTGAGACTCGACATCGTCGTCGAGGGCGTCGAAACCGCGGAAGATGCCGCCGTGCTCGAAACGCTCGGCTGCCGCATCGCCCAGGGCTATCACTTCGCCCGGCCGATGCCGGTCGACAGCCTCTTCGCCTGGATCAATCGCCGGAGCGAGAGCAAGGACGCCCGCCGCCGCGCCGTCGCCTGACGACCGGTCACGGCGAGGGCAGCCACTGCGTCCGGCAGCCACGCGCCGTCGTCAAGCGACCGCACCGCACCCCTGCCGAAGGCGGGATGCCAATTCCTGTCAGCATGGTGACCGGCGTTTCACCTTTGTTCCGGTTTCGACGCGGCGCCCCTTTTCTTTACCGGCGGGATTCTCCATATTCGCCGCATGGCCAAGACACCGAAAAAATCCCCCACCCCCTCCGGTTTCGAGGAGGCTCCCCAGGCATCGTTCGAAGGCGTCCCGGCGCGCGAACTATCCGGCTCCGTCTCCGACTGGGTGAAACAGCTCGAGGCGGAGGCCGAGGCGGCTTCGGTCGAGACCCAGCGCGAGCTCGCCTCCAAGGCCGGCAAGCACCGCAAGAAGATCGAGATCGAGGCACGCAAGCAGTCGGAAAAGGTGGCGATGGCAAAATCCTCGCGCGGCACGTCGATGGGCGTGTCGTCCGACCCGAAGACGCGTGCCGCCGCCGGCCTCAACCCGGTCGCCGGCATGGACGTGTCGCTGGAAGAGGCCGGCAACCTTGCGCCGGGCGCTGTCACCGCCACGGTCGAGGCCCTGTCCTCGCTGATCGAGAGCGGCAATCCGCTGTTCAAGGACGGCAAGATCTGGACGCCGCACCGCCCGGCCCGGCCGCAGAAATCCGAGGGCGGCATCGCCATCCGCATGCAGTCCGACTACCAGCCGGCCGGCGACCAGCCGACGGCGATCAAGGATCTCGTCGAGGGCCTCGCCAATGACGACCGCACCCAGGTCCTGCTCGGCGTCACCGGCTCCGGCAAGACCTTCACCATGGCCAAGGTGATCGAGGCGACTCAGCGCCCGGCCGTCATCCTCGCGCCCAACAAGACGCTCGCCGCCCAGCTCTATTCCGAGTTCAAGAACTTTTTTCCCGACAATGCGGTCGAATATTTCGTCTCCTATTATGACTACTACCAGCCGGAAGCCTATGTGCCGCGCTCCGATACCTTCATCGAGAAGGAGAGTTCGATCAACGAGCAGATCGACCGCATGCGCCACGCCGCCACCCGCGCCATCCTCGAGCGCGACGACTGCATCATCATCGCCTCGGTCTCCTGCATCTACGGTATCGGCTCGGTCGAGACCTATACCGCCATGACCTTCCAGATGAATGTCGGCGACCGGCTGGATCAACGCCAGCTCTTGGCCGACCTCGTCGCCCAGCAGTACAAGCGCCAGGACATCAACTTCGTGCGCGGCTCGTTCCGGGTGCGCGGCGACACGATCGAGATCTTCCCCGCCCACCTAGAGGATGCCGCCTGGCGCATCTCGATGTTCGGCGACGAGATCGACGCGATCACCGAATTCGACCCTTTGACCGGCAAGAAGACCGGCGAGATGAAGTCGGTGAAGATCTACGCCAATTCGCACTATGTCACGCCCCGCCCGACGCTGAACGGCGCGATCAAGTCGATCAAGGAGGAGCTTAAAGTTCGCCTCGCCGAGCTGGAAAAGGGCGGCCGCCTGCTGGAGGCGCAGCGGCTGGAACAGCGCACCCGCTACGACATCGAGATGATGGAGGCGACCGGCGCCAGCGCCGGCATCGGCTTGGCGATCGCGCGCGAACTGCTGGGCTTCGGGGCGGACCTGTTGATCGTCGGCCGCGATGCGGATGCGCTGGAGATGGCGCGCGACGAGCTGGCCGATGCCTACCCGGACCGCGAAATCCATGGCCTGGCCGCCGACGTCGCCGATGACGAGGACCGACGCGAAATCCTGGACTGGGTGGAAGACCACAGCGATGGCCTGCACATTCTTGTAAACAACGCCGGCGGCAACATCAGCAAGCCGGCCACCGAATACACCGAAGACGAGTGGCGCGGGATCTTCGAGACGAATCTGTTCTCGGCGTTCGAACTGTCGCGCTACGCACACCCGCTGCTGGCGCGGCATGCCGCTTCGGCGATCGTCAACGTCGGCAGCGTGTCCGGCCTGACCCACGTGCGCAGCGGCGCT
>JAIBEK010000047.1 GCA_019459145.1 Arenimonas sp. | reverse complement strand
CTGGAACGACGAGGTGATCGACAATCCCGACGGCGTGCACAGCGTTATCCTAGCGGAGTTGCGGAACACCGGAGAGTGAGGCGGTTGCGGTCTCGGTCCTCTCCCCTTTGTGGGAGAGGAAGCAATTTCAGCATCTTAGCGTGAGCTAAGTGCTAGAAATTGCAGGTGAGGGGGCTTTGCCTTGTGCCCACTGACCGACCCCCTCACCAACAAAATCTGCGACTTAGCTGGCGCTAAGACCGCGATTTTGTAACCTCTCCCACAGGGGGAGAGGTGGGGTGGCGTGCCGGGCGGCTTCATTTTTAGAAGTGGTTTGGCGTGGTGGATTGCTTGCGGTCACCTTTGGGGCGCGATGCCCGGCAGTTTCCCCCTCCCCCGCAAGGGGGGAGGGGGGGGGCGTTGCGCCCCTATTCTCAGCCACGCAGCGTCCCGAGGGGGATGCGGTAGCGTGTGGCGAATGAGCGTAACCTGCTGGCAGATTGGGCATTCAGTAGAACGACTATTCCGATACTGCGAGCTTGGTTTTTGGCATATTGGCATGGCCGCGATAGCGGCTGGACACAAAATGTCTCTCATAGTTTGTGAGAAGCCGATTTGACATGAGTTTCTTGATCCTGGCGGTGAAATCTGGAAACAAAGAAACAGATAGGACAACATTCGACCCTCGAACACATATCGCGTCAACAGGTTTCCCACCGTGCGTGTGTATCACATTATCAATAACTTCTAATCTTCTCCCAATTTCTGATTTGAAGTCAGTTCTGATCGATTTTAATATTGTTCCTATGGACGACATTGTTTGTCTAGCAACCAGAGCAATGTCGGCCTTTTTCCCAAACGAAGAGTAATATCTCTCTTTTTCATCTGCTTTTATTTCACGATGACGGCATACGTCTTCAACGTCTGCATATATGCTTGTTGAGTGCTCACACAGTTTCATATCAGATGTCCAGCCTCCACCTGTTGACACCGAGTGCACCGGCTGAGTCTGATGCTGCGCGTAGTTTCTAAATCGCTCGGCGAATGCGAAGCAAGTCGACTTCTCTTTCTCCGCATCCCACAAACTCTGAAATTGCTGTTTCAGGCTTTCCGGACGTGATCCAACAATTTTGGGGGCTTGATCTCGGAGGGATGTAATCGAGTTTAAAAAAGACTGAACTTTAATGTTTGCTGATACTCGTGCATCTTGAAATACATCATAGTCGGAATATGGAAATATTAGGTAATCCAAAGCCTCGCTTAGGATGTATTTCTCAAGCTGATGGTAAGATTGGTGCAGTTGAAAAACGGACTCCTCAAATTTTAGATATTTGAGTAGATCATCTCGAGCGTTGCGTATTTCAAAGAACCCAATTTGGTTGATCGTCTCCTTGAAGCCTTCGCCAATAAAAGGAGATTTCAATAGATATTCGTCTGACATGCAAAACTCCCCTCGCCACGAAACCGCGCGAGGGGAGTTTATGTTCAGTTTATGCGAGAGAGAAGCTGCGAGTCTCTCTAAGCGCCAATCAGCTGCACCCGCTCGTCGCACCGCACGTGTCGCACTTCTCGCAGGTCCCGTTGCGCACCATCGTGAAGTTCTGGCACTCGGAGCACATGTTGCCGGTATAGCCCTGGGCGATCGAGCGCATGCGGCGGTCGGCTTCCTTTTTCTTGGCGTCGGCCTTGGCGGCGGCGGCGTCCGCTGCGGCCTTGTCGGAGAAGAGGGCCGTTGCTTCCTGCGCGCCTTCGCTGGCGATCTCTTCGACCAGTTCCACCGCGCGTTCCTCGTAGTCACGCTTGAACGAGACGACTTCCGAGGTCGCAATCGCGGTCGTCACTTCCAGCTTGCGGGCGGCCGAGCCGGCAAAGGCGGTGACGCTGCCGCCGGACGAGGCCTTGGCGGGGGCGGCGGTTGCCGCGCCCTTGGGCTCGGCGAGCGACCGGTCGACATTGCCCCCGGACACCAGCGTCGGCTTGTAGCCGCGGGTCCAGCCGGTCGAGATCAGGTTGGTCTTACCTTCGGAAATCCCCTTGCCGAGCGCGGTGTTGGAGAAGTCGGAGGTATCGACATGGGCCAGATCATGGCGGCCGAGATAGGAGACGGCGAGCTCGCGGAACACGTAGTCGAGGATCGACGTGGCGTTCTTGATCGCGTCATTGCCCTGCACCATGCCGGCCGGCTCGAACTTGGTGAAGGTGAAGGCCTCCACATATTCCTCGAGCGGCACGCCATATTGCAGACCGAGAGAGATGGCGATGGCGAAATTGTTCATCATCGCCCGGAAGGCGGCCCCTTCCTTGTGCATGTCGATGAAGATCTCGCCGATCCGGCCGTCGCCGAATTCGCCGGTGCGCAGATAGACCTTGTGGCCGCCGACGGTGGCCTTCTGGGTATAGCCCTGGCGGCGGTTCGGCAGCTTTTCCCGCTCGCGAACGACCCGTTCGACGACGCGCTCGATGATCTTCTCGGTGATGGTCACGGCCTGGGCGGCGGCCGGCTGCTGGATCAGGTCCTCCAGCGCATCCTCGTCCTCCTCGTCCTCGATCAGCGAGGCGTTGAGCGGCTGGGAGAGCTTGGAGCCGTCGCGATAAAGCGCATTGGCCTTGATCGCCAGCTTCCACGACAGCATGTAGGCGGCGCCGCAATCCTCGACGGTCGCGTCGTTCGGCATGTTGATGGTCTTGGAGATCGCACCGGAGATGAACGGCTGGGCGGCCGCCATCATGCGGATATGGGACTCGACCGAGAGATAACGCTTGCCGATCTTGCCGCACGGATTGGCGCAGTCGAACACGGCGAGGTGCTCGGGCTTGAGGAAGGGCGCGCCTTCGAGCGTCATGGCACCGCAGATATGGACGTTGGCCGCCTCGATTTCCTTCTTCGAGAAGCCGAGATGCTGCAGGAGGTCGAAGGCCGGATCGGACAGGTGTTCTTCCGGGATCATCAGCGCCGACATCTGCTCGTCGCCGATGGTCCAGCGGTTGAACACGAACTTGATGTCGAAGGCCGACTTCAGGGCGGCGTTGATCGTCTCGATCGTGCTGTCGTGGAAGCCCTTGGCCTTCAGCGTGCCGGGATTGATGCCCGGGGCCTGGTTGAGATTGCCGTGGCCGACGGCATAGGCCTCGATTTCGGCGATCTGGCTCTCGCTATAGCCGAGCGAGCGAAGCGCTTCCGGAACGGCGCCGTTGATGATCTTGAAATAGCCGCCGCCGGCGAGCTTCTTGAACTTGACCAGCGCGAAGTCGGGCTCGATGCCGGTCGTGTCGCAGTCCATGACGAGACCGATCGTGCCGGTGGGCGCGATGACCGAGACCTGGGCATTGCGGTAGCCGTGCTTTTCGCCGAGTTCGAGCGCCTTGTCCCAGGCGGCGGTGGCATGTTCGACCAGCGCCGGATCGCTGCAATCGGCATGGATGAGGGCGACCGGGTTGACCGACAGTCCTTCATAGCCGAAGGCCAGACCCTGGGCGGCGCGGCGATGGTTGCGGATGACGCGCAGCATGTTGTCGCGGTTCGGCGCAAAGCCCGGGAAGGGGCCGAGTTCCGAGGCGATTTCCGCCGACGTCGCATAGGACACGCCGGTCATGATGGCGGTCAGCGCACCGCACAGCGCGCGGCCTTCCGCCGAATCATAGGGAATGCCGGACGACATCAGGAAGCCGCCGATATTGGCATAGCCGAGGCCGAGCGTGCGGTATTCATAGGACAGTTCGGCGATCTGGCGCGACGGGAACTGCGCCATCATCACCGAGACTTCGAGAACCACGGTCCACAGCCGGACGGCATGCTCGTAGTCGCCGATATTGATCTTCTTGGTGGCGGCATCCTTGAACTGCAACAGGTTCAACGAGGCGAGGTTGCAGGCCGTGTCGTCGAGGAACATGTATTCCGAGCACGGATTGGACGCGCGGATCGGGCCGGCGGCCGGGCAGGTGTGCCAGTCATTCATCGTCGTGTTGAAGTGCAGGCCCGGATCGGCGGACGCCCAGGCGGCATAGGAGATCTTGTCCCACAGGTCGCGGGCCTTCAGCGTCTTCATCACCTTGCCGTCCTTGCGGGCGGTCAGGTTCCAGTCGCCGTCATCTTCGACCGCGCGCAAGAAGTCGTCCTTGAGCGAGACGGAATTGTTGGAGTTCTGGCCCGAAACGGTCAGATAGGCTTCCGAATCCCAGTCCGTGTCATAGGTCTTGAACTCCATGTCCTTGTAGCCCTGCTGGGCGAACTGGATGACCCGCTTGACGTAGCTTTCCGGAACCTGGTCCTTCTTCGCGGCCTTGATCTCGCGTTTCAGCGCCGGATTCTGGTTCGGGTCGAAGCAGGCGTCGTTCTCGGCCGAGCAGTTGACGCAGGCCTTCATGATCGCCTTCAGATGACGGGCGACGATCTTCGAGCCGGTGACCAGGGCCGCCACCTTCTGCTCTTCCTTGACCTTCCAGTTGATGTATTCCTCGATATCCGGATGGTCGATGTCGACCACGACCATCTTGGCAGCGCGGCGCGTGGTGCCGCCCGACTTGATGGCGCCGGCGGCGCGGTCGCCGATCTTGAGGAAGCTCATCAGGCCGGACGAGCGGCCGCCACCCGAAAGCTTTTCGCCTTCGCCGCGAAGGTAGGAGAAGTTGGAGCCGGTGCCGGAGCCGTATTTGAACAGGCGGGCTTCGCGGACCCAAAGGTCCATGATGCCGCCTTCGTTGACCAGGTCGTCGCCGACCGACTGGATGAAGCAGGCATGCGGCTGCGGATGCTCATAGGCCGACTTCGACTTGACGAGCTTAGCCGTGAACGGGTCGATGTAGAAATGGCCTTGGCCGGGACCGTCGATGCCATAGGCCCAGTGCAGGCCGGTATTGAACCACTGCGGGGAATTGGGAGCGACGCGCTGGGTGGCGAGCATGTAGGCGAGTTCGTCGCGGAAGGCGAGCGCATCTTCTTCCGAGGTGAAATACTTGCCTTTCCAGCCCCAATAGGCCCAGGTGCCGGCGAGACGGTCGAAGACCTGGCGGGCATCGGTTTCCGAGCCGAAGCGCTCGTTTTCCGGCAGCGCCTTCAACGCGTCGGTATCGGGGACGGAGCGCCAGAGGAAGGAGGGAACGTCGTTCTCCTCGACCTTCTTCAGCACTTTCGGCACGCCGGCCTTGCGGAAATACTTCTGCGCCAGAACGTCGGTGGCGACCTGGGAGAACTGCGCCGGCACGGCGATGTCGGCCAGGCGGAAGACGATCGAGCCGTCCGGGTTCTTGATCTCGCTCACCGCCTGGCGGAATTCGATCTCCGCATATGACGATTGGCCCGGCTTGGTGAAACGTCTCTCAATGCGCATCTTCGTCCCTCGAAATTGAAGCGCCGCCGACGGCGCAAGAAGTCTCCGCCCGGCTGCTCGTTTGAACGCGCGCAGCCAGTTTTTCATCCGTCAGTCAGGTGAATCATCCGGAGATGGACACTCTGTATCTTGTGGTGATTTTGGCTGCAAACGCTAAATATAGTATTAACAGTTTATTGCCGCCAGTCCCCGCATCATGTTTTCGGCGGTTGAAGATCGCGCAGAAAGGCTGGTCGGGTGGCAGGCCTCATGGCCCGGACCCGTGCTTACGCCTCGCGAAATTACTGGAACGAACCGGCCTCGTTATGTCCGGTTCAGTCGCCGCCGCAACATAAGGATGCATTAACTTTGAAAGGCCTGATTCCGTCAAGGGGTGGGTTATGACGAATTTATTAATACAAGATATTGTGGTTACCGGCTGTGGAAAACGGGGAAAGGAACCATGTCGATGGAATCGCTTGGTTTTTCCGCAGCGGCTACCGGTGGCACGATCCGGTGGTCTCGTTCCCGAGGTGGGCGTTAACCGTCACATAGGTATTTCGGCCACAGGAATTCGATAGGGCGGAGCCACGCACGGTTCGCCGACTCGCCCAAATATGGTCCGCGGCGATACATTTCGAGCATTGCTAATCGAACCCTATCCTATAAACTCTCTTGCACGCCCAAGGCGGAATTATCGCGATCTCTACAACCTGGTCTCTCGATGAAAGTTTTCACTTGGATGGTTCCGTTCGTGATGGCGATTGCCGGTACTGGCAGTGTTTCCGCCGGCGGTTCGCCTGTCCTTTATTGTGAGTCGCCCGCGACGGCCGAGAACGCCGACGTCTACAGGGCTGTTTGCGCCGAGGTGGCAAGCGAGTTTCGGCTCAAATATCCGCTGCTCGCGGTGCGCGATGGGGCGGCTGCGGATAAGCCAGACGGCGATGTGATCAGGCTGGATATCATCAAGGTCGACCGGCATGCGATCGCCGGGCGCCTGGCCTGGAGCGGCAGGAAGACTTCGGGCGCCGGCTACGTGCTCGGCCCCGTCATCACCACCACGATCTCCGACGCCGACTTGAACACGCGCACGCTGCAGGAGTTTGCCCGCGGGCTCGTCATGGCGTCCAAAATCCAGTTTCCGAAATCCTGAACTCGACCGGGGGGTCTGTCACAATGACTGTCAACGCAAATTCGTCCGCAACTTCTGTCACGTCCGCCGTGACAAACGCAAGCTTCACCGAAACCACCGACGCGGCTGCCGGTACCGGCACAGGTTATACGATGGGCATCGGCGACACGTTTACCGGCACCCTGTCGCCGGTGGGCGATCAGGATTGGGTTCGCGTTCAACTGACGGCCGGACAGACCTATACGTTCACGCTCGACGGCTCCGGCGGCACGCCGGTGTCGGACACCTATCTTGAATTGAGGAATGCGGGCGGTTCATTGGTCGTCTACGATGATGACGGCGGAGCCGGCACCAACTCGGCGCTGACGTTCACCGCCACGACCAGCGGCACCTATTACCTGAACGCGCGGAGCTATAATAATTCCTACACTGGCGGCTATACGCTGACGACAGCCGTCGCGCCGCCGCCAACCGTCTTCACCCATGACCAGATCGCCGACCAGTTGACTGACGGCTATTGGGAATCGAACGGAGCCAGCCGCCGTGCCTTCGACATTGATGCCGGGCAGGCTCTCACTGTCAATATCACCGGCCTGACCGCCGCTGGCCAGCAAATGGCGATCTGGGCGTTGAATGCCTGGACGGCAGCGACCGGCATCCGCTTCACGCTGACCTCCGGTGCGGCGCAAATGACCTTGGACGATTCCGACAGCGGCGCCTATTCGACGTCGACGACTAGCGGCAATACGATCCTGTCGTCATTCGTGAATGTGTCGACTGCCTGGCTGGATTCCTATGGCACCACGCGCAACAGCTATTCGCTGCAGACCTATATCCATGAGATCGGCCATGCGCTGGGCCTCGGCCATGCCGGAAACTACAATGGTGCCGCGACCTATGGCGTCGACAACCATTATGCCAATGACTCGTGGCAGGCCACGATCATGTCCTATTTCTCGCAGACCGATAACACCTATGTCGAAGCGAGCTATGCCTACATCGTCACCCCGATGATCGCCGACATTCTGGCGATGCGTGATCTTTACGGGACGACCGCGATTGCCGCCGGCAACACGATCTATAATTTCCAGTCGGACTTCGGTGATCACGTAGCGCGTACCATCGTCGATACCGGCGGGATCGACACGCTCGATTTCAGTTGGGTTTCGGCCGCACAACGGATCGATCTCAATCCGGAGGCCTATTCCAATACAGGCGGGCTGATCGGAAACCTGGGCATTGCCCGCGGGACGATCATCGAGAACGCGCGCGGTGGTTCGGGGAGCGACATCCTCTATGGCAATAGCGCGGCCAATGTGTTGATCGGTAATGGTGGCAACGACATCCTATTTGGTCGCGGCGGTCTCGATACATTGAACGGCGGGCTGGGCAATGACACGTTCGTGTTGACCAACGAAAACGACACGGTCATCGACAGCGGCGGTAACGACTTGATCACCTCGACAATCTCCCGCTCGCTCGCCGGTTATGCGACGATCGAACGACTGACTCTGGCTGGGACTGCGAACATCAATGGCACCGGCAATGCCCTCGTCAACATCATCACCGGCAATTCCGGCGTCAATGTGCTTGATGGCGGTGGCGGTCTCGACCGATTGGTCGGCGGTCTCGGCAATGATGTCTACGTGCTCGGCGCCGAGAACGATACGGTCATCGACAGCGGTGGCAACGACCTGATCACGTCGACGATCACCCGTTCGCTCGCGTCCCATGCGACGATCGAGCGCCTCACCCTGCTCGGGTCTTCCAGCATCAATGGCAGCGGCAACAACCTCAACAATCTTATCAACGGCAATAGCGCCAACAACATCATCAACGGCGGTGCCGGCAGCGACACCATTTACGGCGGCGCCGGCGCCGACAGGCTGTATGGCAATATTGGCAATGACACACTCACCGGCGGAACCGGAACCGACGCCTTCATCTTCCATTCGGCACCCAACGCCGTGACCAATGTCGACCGGATCACCGACTTCTCCGTCGCTGACGATGCGATCTGGCTGGAGAACGGCGTCTTCGCCGCGCTCGGGGCGACCGGGACGCTGTCGGCTGCGGCGTTCGTGCGCAACACCACGGGTCTGGCGCAGGATGCCAGCGACCGGTTGATCTACGAGAGCGATACGGGTGAACTCTACTATGACAGCAATGGCAGTGCGGCCGGCGGCAGCGTGCTGATTGCCGTTCTCAACCCGAACCTTCTGCTGACCAACCTCGATTTCACGGTGATCTGAGGGCCGGGCAAGGCGGGGCCGGAAATGCCAAAGGGCGCGATCTTGTCGCGCCCTTTTGTCGTTTCATCTCGTGCCGCGGCGGCGAACCAGCCGGCGTCGATCAGCCGCGGTGGTTCTTGGCGATCGGTTCCTGGTAGGTGAAGCCCATGTCCCAGGGGAAGTAGATCCAGGTGTCCTGGCTGACCTCGGTGACGAAGGTGTCGACGGTGGGTACGCCCTTCGGCTTGGCGTAGACGCAGGCGAAATGCGCTCTCGGCATCATCGCCCGCACCTCGGTCGCGGTCTTGCCGGTGTCGGTCAGGTCGTCGACGACCAGCACGCCTTCGCCCCCGTTGGTCGTCAGTTCAGCGGAGATGCCCTTCAGCAGGTTCATTTCGCCCTGGCTGGTGTAGTCGTGATAGGAGGCGATGCAGACCGTCTCGATCAGCCGGATATTCAATTCGCGCGAAATGATCGCCGCCGGCACCAGGCCGCCGCGGGTGATGCAGACGATGGCGCGGAAATCCTGCTTGAGGCCCGCGAGTCGCCAGGCCAGCGCCCGGGCATCGCGGTGGAACTGATCCCAGGAGACGGGGAAGGCTTTATCGGGCAGGGACATCGATCTGGGGCTCCGCGCAGGCGTGGTTTGAGGTGCCGGCTTTCCCCGGCGGTTTCAAGAGCGGCCGGTTGCGGGCGATGCGACTGCCTTCGGCCTGTGCCGGAAAGGCTGTTCGCGCGGACAAGGCCCGCGCGACATGCCGCCCACAAGGGCTTGGTCCTTGCCCGCTGCTATTAGCGGTATTTGCCGGGGCAAGGCAAGGCCTGCGGCCTCGGCGTCAGCGCGAAAGCAGGGTCAGTGCCGTCATCGATTCGAGCACCGTGCGCGTCACGCCGCCGAACAGCATTTCCCACCAGCGCTTGTGGCTATAGGCGCCCATGACCAGAAGGTCGATCGAACTGTCGGAAAGACGGTTTTCGATCGCGGCGGAAGCCGGCAAATGGTCCGATTCCTGGCGCACGACCGTGACATTGACGCCATGGCGCGCAAGCGTTGCGGCAATTTCGGCGCCGGCCATGGCTGACGACTGGGTGCGCGTCTCCGCCGGGTCGACCGAAAACACCTCGACCGCCTCGGCCGTCTTGAGGAAGGGCAGGGCGTCGAAGGTGGCGCGGGCCGCCTCGCGCGAGCCGTTCCAGGCAATGAGCACGCGCTTGATCGGCTTCGGCTCCTTCAGGATGTAGGGGACGAGCAGAACCGGGCGACCGCTCTCGAACAGGAAGTTTTCGAGCTCGGCGCGGCTTTCCGACAGCACGGTATTCTCACCCTGCGCGGCAATCACCAAGTCGACATTGCGGGCGCTGTCGACGAGCGAGGAGGCGCTGAAGCCGGCCGACGACACGAAGCTGCGCCATTCATGCGATGTGCCGTTGCGGGTCGCCCGTTCGCGAAAGATCTTCTCGACGTCGAGCGTCTCGGCATGGGCCATGTCCTGCAGGGCCTGGACCGTCGACGGATCGGGGATTTCCATCGGTGCGACCAGCGGCACGGTGGCGAGTGCCTCGGCATGCAGTCCGATCACGTGGGACTGGAACTGCTCGGCGAGCGAAATGGAAAAATCAGTGATTTGCTGCGCGTTCTTCGGGGTGTCCAAGACGGCAAGAATGGTTTTGTAGCCCATAATTATCTCCCTCGAGCGGTGATGGTCCATCCCGCATGATCGATTAATGGCGACAATCCTTGGGACCTTCCTTGACTTCGGTCAATAGCGGCCGCGCGCGTGTTGCGAAGTTCTCAGGCAAGCTCCCCGGTGCCGAGGTCCCTTGTCCGGGCGCCCTCCCGCTCGGCGGTCAGCGTCTCGACCATCGCCACGATGGCCTGGGCCGCGGCCTCGAGCGCGACACCGTCTCGCGCCCGCACCACGAGTTCGGTGGAGAAACGCTTTCCGTCGAAGTGCGGATAGGAGCCGATCGAAGTCTGCGGATGGGCTTTCTGCACCGTGCCGAGCAGGGTGCCGATGTCGCCTTCGCCGAACGGGCAGGGGATGGAGCGCGACAGAACCCTGGCACCGGCCGGAAGCGTGGCGATGACCGAATCGAGCATGGCCTGGAACACCTGCGGCACGCCGGCCATCACATGGACATTGCCGATGATGAAGCCGGGCGCGACCGACACGGGATTGGGGATATGGCGGCTGCCCTCAGGCATGCGCGCCATGCGCTGGCGGGCCTCGGTGAATTCCATGTTGCGGCGCTCGTACATCTCGCCGAGCAGGCGCATGGCCTCGGCATCGTGCAGGCACGGCACGCCGAAGGCCTTCGACACGGCATCGGCGGTGATGTCGTCGTGGGTCGGCCCGATGCCGCCGGAGGTGAAGACGTAATCATAACGAGTGCGAAGGGCATCGAGGGCGCCGACGATCTCGTCCTCCTCGTCGCCGACGATGCGGACTTCCTTCAGGTCGATGCCGGAAAGCGTCAACACCTCGGCGAGGTGGCCGATATTCTTGTCCTTGGTGCGGCCGGACAGGAGTTCGTCACCGATGGCGAGCATTGCGGCAGTCTTGATGGTCGTGTCAGTCATGAGGATTTCCCGATCGTTTCAAAGCGAGTTCTAGTCGCTGCCGGAAGCTTGGCAAGGGCTTCCCAGTAGAGGTTGCGGTTTCGCGCTGCGCCGTCATCCCGTGCTCGGTATCTGAAACATGAACAGTCCGTCGCCCCGCCGGCGTCTGGTTTGTCGGCCATGGTCCGCTAGATAGAGGTTATCGAACTCGCAACGCGGTTGTCACCGCCAGTCCAGATGGAGATACGTCATGGCCAAGGTATTGGTTCTCTATTATTCCTCTTACGGCCACATTGAGACCATGGCCTATGCCGTGGCCGAAGGGGCAAAGTCGGCCGGCGCGGACGTAACCGTCAAACGCGTGGCGGAACTGGTGCCGGAAGAGGTCGCCAAGGCCTCGCACTTCAAGCTCGACCAGAAGGCCGAAATCGCCACCCCGGGCGAACTCGATCAGTATGACGCGATCATCGTCGGCGCGGGCACCCGCTTCGGCACCGTCGCCTCGCAGATGCGCAATTTCTGGGACCAGACCGGTGGCGCCTGGGCGCAGGGCAAGCTGGTCGGCAAGGTCGGCTCGGTCTTCACCTCGACGGCCACCCAGCACGGCGGCCAGGAATCGACCATCCTCGGCTTCATTCCGACGCTCATGCACCATGGCATGGTCGTCGTCGGCCTGCCTTACGCCTTCCAGGGCCAGTCGGGCGTCGAAGCGGTCAAGGGCGGCTCGCCCTATGGCGCCTCGACGATCACCGACAGCGACGGCTCGCGCCAGCCCTCGGAGGTCGAACTGGACGGCGCGCGCTACCAGGGCGCCCATGTTGCCAAGATCGCGGCCAAGCTCGCCTGATTAAGACGCTGTATCACGCTTCTGACACGGCGGGGCTTGGCTCCGCCGTTTGTCGTTCGGTGTGTGCGCGAACGAGAACAAACGCCGATCCGCGCGGCCGAACGGCCTTGACCTCGACGCCCAAGTCGGGGAAACAGGTTGCCGAGCGGACGTGGCGAAACTGGTAGACGCAAGAGACTTAAAATCTCTCGGCCTCAGGCTGTGCGGGTTCGATCCCCGCCGTCCGCACCAGCAAGACTTTGATGATCATTGATCCGGGATGGGATAGCGGCGTCGGTCGACGAGTTTCAGGCTGCCATCCAGCTGGACGATGTAGCGCTCTTCCCATTCCTTGGCGAACTGGTCCTGGAAACGGTGAAAGACCGTGCTGCCGGCCGGTGACTTGGTCAGCCGGGTCGATGGGTTTCCGCCATAGGTTATGCTGCCGGGCACGGGCTCTATTTCACGCGGGGCGCTGGTGCAGCCGGCCAGGAGCAGCGAGAGGCAAAGGGCGGTAAGAGGTCTCATGGTTCTTCTCCTTCATCCACGCTGGAATGACGCAAGGGGTAACAGGTTCCAGCGCGTCGGCGATGGGTTACCTGTCCCGGACCGTGAATTCCTGCTCGAAACTGGTGAAGCGTTCTCCGACGAGATCGTTGATCGTGTATTTCAACAGGTAGTCGCCCGGTTCGGCGCCGGTGATGTCGAGTGTCAGGTGCGTGAACATTTCCTGGTTGCGCACCAGGCCGGTGAAGGTGAATTCTCCAAAACCCTTCTGCGCGGCGAGGATTTTGCCGTCGGGTTCGGAGATTTCGAAGTCGACGCTGAAATTGGATTGCTCGAGACCATTGCCGAGCGATTTCCAGGTCAGGCCGATCATTTCGACATAGGTGATCAGCGGCTCGCCGGGCTTGAACACCGGCTCCGGCTTGGGCGAATACGCGCCATAAGCCTTCGGCCTCTCGCTGACGAACACCGCCTGGCGCACGGTAAACGGCAGGGTCATGGAGAAGGCGCCGAAAGCGTCGCGGATCGCGTCATAGGCGCCGATCACGTCACCGGCCGCCGCCTTCTCTTCCGCCTCGCGGGCGGCGTCGGCAAGCGGCCCGGCCTTGGCCAGGCCTGCCGAGGAAACGACCAGGAAGCCGGCGGCGAAAAGTGCCGCGGTGCGTTGCCTGCCGCTGATCCTTGCCCTTGCCTGCATCATGTCCCCCTTTTCAAGCCCTCATCAGCACAGTCTGAAAAATTGCACAGAGTCGTCAAGCGGTCTCGTCAGGTCCGCCAGAAAATCGGCATCAGCAGCACGAGCACGGAGAGCACTTCGAGGCGGCCGAGCAGCATCATCAGCGAGAGCAGGTAGAGTTCGGGATCGTTGAAGGTGGCGAAATTGCCGACCGGGCCGATCAGGGTGCTGACGCCGGGACCGACATTGGACAAGGCGGTGATGACCGCCGAGGTCGAGGTGGCGAAGTCATAGCCGAGCGCGGCCATGACCATGCTGCCCATCACCCACAGGAAGACATAGGCGCCGAAGAAAAGGAAGACGGTGCGCTGGGTCTCGGCATCGACCGTCTGCTTGCCGTAACGCACGGAATAGACGGCATTGGGATAGATCAGCTTCTTCAGGCCGGTGGTGATGACGTTGAACAGGATGATGAAACGATAGGCCTTGATGCCGCCGGCGGTCGAGCCGGAGCAGCCGCCCATGAAGGTGGCGAAGAAGGCGGCCATGACGACAAACGGTCCCCACAGCAGATAGTCCTGGCTGGCAAAGCCGGTGGTCGAGAGAATCGAGGAGAAATTGAAGAAGGAATGGGTGAGTGCCTCGAGGAGATCGACGCCGTTCTTAACGTGGTTGTAGACGGCCGTGGCGATGGCGAAGGCCGAGACATAGCCGAGGAAGATGACGATCTGCGGGTCGCGCAGCGCATCGAGCCTTCCGCGAACGGCAAAGACGATGAGGATCGAGAACGGCAGGCTGCACAGTGTCATGAAGAAGGTAGACACCCAGAGGATCGCGTCGCTCTGGAAATAACCGAAGGACGCGTCATGCGTCGAGAAACCGGCGGTCGCTACCGTCGAGAATGCGTGGTTGATCGCGTCGAAATGGCTCATGCCGGCAAAATCATAGGCGATGGCGCACAAAAGCGTGATGCCGACATAGATGGCCATGAAGGCGCGGGTGAAGGTGGCGAGCCGGGCGAACGGCTTGTCGTTGGTATCCGACGATTCCATCTTGAAGAAGGACATGCCGCCGACGCGCAGGAAGGGCAGCACGAACAGGCCGAGCGCGACGATGCCGATGCCGCCGAGCCAGGCGAGCAACGAGCGCCACATCAACAGGCCGGGCGGCATGGTGTCGAGGCCCGATATGACCGACGAGCCGGTTGTGGTGATGCCGGACATCGATTCGAACAGCGCCTGGGCGAAGTTGAGTTCCGGGCCGGAGAACATGAAGGGCACGGCGCCGACCACGGCGAACACCGCCCACAGCACGTTGACCAGCAGGAAACCGAGCCGCTTGCTGAAGGTCGGCGGGGTGCCGCGCGTCGCCATCGCCGCCATCAGCGAAATTCCGCCGACCATGAAGGCGCAGGTGGCGAAGACGCGCCAGTCCTCATGGCCGTAATAGAGATCGACCATGGCCGGGACGAGCATTGCTGTCGACAGATAAAGGCCGCACAGGGCGGCGATATAAACGACCGAACGGAGGAGGCTGGCGTTCAAGGAGATTTCCCAGGTTGTTGGCCGCGCAAAGAGGCTTTGTCTCCGCCACGTCTCTATGCCATAGCGGGAGCGAGATCAAAATTCAACGGATGGACGACGTGACGAAGATGGACGTAGAGGCCGCGGTCGAAGCCCTGCGGGAGCTTTTCCCCGCGACCCCGCTGCAGCTCAACGAACACTTAAGCGCCCGATACGGTGCGCAAGTCTATCTCAAGCGCGAGGACCTGACGCCGGTCCGCTCCTACAAGATCCGCGGCGCATTCAACTTCCTGCGCAAGATCGTCGCCGACGGGGCAGGGGAAAAGACCTTCGTCTGCGCCTCGGCCGGCAACCATGCCCAGGGCTTTGCCTTCGCCTGCCGCCATTTCGGCGTGCAGGGCGTGGTGTTCATGCCGGTGACTACGCCGCAGCAGAAGATCGACAAGACCCGCACCTTCGGCGGCGAATTCATCACCATCCGCCTGTTCGGCGACATCTTCGACCAGTGCTATGCCGCGGCCCGCGAGCATGTCGAGACGATCGGCGGCTTCATGGTGCCGCCCTTCGACCACGAAGACATCATCGAGGGACAGGCGACCGTGGCGGCCGAGATCGTCGAGCAACTGCCGGAGGGCGTGACGCCGGACCTCATCGTCGTGCCCGTTGGCGGCGGCGGGCTGTCCGCCGGTCTCACCGGCTATCTCGCCGAACGGCTGCCGCCGCAAGCTTTCCTGTTTGCCGAACCGGCAGGCGCGCCGAGCCTCAAGAGAAGTCTCGAAGCCGGCCAGATCGTCACCCTGCCGAAGGTCGACAATTTCGTCGACGGCGCGGCCGTCGCCCGGATCGGCGATCTCAATTTCGCGGCTCTCAAGCACTTCTCAGCAGACCAGGTGATGATCATCGCGGAAAACGCCGTGTGCGCGACGATCACCGAAATGCTGAACGTCGAGGGCGTGGTGCTGGAGCCGGCCGGCGCGCTGTCGATCGCCGCGTTGGAACGGCTGGGGCGCGAGAGGCTGGAGGGCAAGACGGTCGTTGCCGTGGTCAGCGGCGGCAATTTCGACTTCGAGCGGCTGCCGGACGTCAAGGAACGCGCCATGCGCCATGCCGGCCTGAAGAAATATTTCATCCTGCGCCTGCCGCAGCGTCCGGGCGCTCTGCGCGACTTCCTCAACCTGCTCGGTCCCGACGACGACATCGCCCGCTTCGAATACCTGAAGAAGTCGGCGCGCAATTTCGGCTCGATCCTGATCGGCATCGAGACGCGGGACCGCAAGAGCTTTGCCGATCTCTTCGCCCGCTTCGAGCAAGCCGGCCTAGGCTACGAGGACATCACCGAAAACGAGATTCTCGCCAACCTGATCATCTGAATCTTCGATGTCACCCCCGCCGCCGCGCAAAGGGGCGCGATTGCGCCGCCTTTGTCGACCGCGCGGGTCTTCCGGCTCGCCCGCCGTTGTGCTAGGCAATCGCCATGTCGATCTTGTCCAGCATCCTCTCCATCTTCTCCGGCGGCTCCAGGTCCAAGGAGGCATCCGCCGTTTCTGCCGCAGAGCCGCAGGTCCATCAGGACTGCCTGATCTTTGCCGCGCCGATCCGCGAGGGCAGTCAGTTGCGGCTCGCCGGGCGGATCGAAAAGCAGGTGAACGGCGAGACGCTGGAGCGCGTCTTCATTCGCGCCGACGTTTTCACCTCGGAGCAGGATGCGATGGAATGCACCTTTCGCAAGGCGCGCCAGATCATCGACCAGAACGGCCCGTCGCTGTTTGCCGATGGGGTGAAGTCGCGCAACGTCTGATCATCAGGCGCCGCATTCCGTCAATCGCCGCCGAAACAGAACGGCCGCCACGAGCATTCGGGCGGCCGAAACTTGGCATGGGCAATCTCGGATTGGCTCAGGCGGCGCGCGCCAGTTCCCGCGCCTTTTCCTCGGCCGCGGAAACAGCCTTTTCCGCGGCTTCCGGGCCGTAGGCGACGCCCTCGATGCGGATCGTCTCGACATTGGTGATGCCGAGGAAGGCCAGAACCGACCGCAGATAAGGCTCGGCGAAGTCGAGCGTGGCGCCGGGACCGGAAGAGTAGATGCCGCCGGAAGCGATCACCAGATAGGCCTTCTTGCCGGTGGCGAGGCCGACCGGGCCGTTTTCAGAGTAGCGGAAGGTACGTCCGGCACGGGCGACATGGTCGACCCAGGATTTGACGATCGACGAAATGCCGAAATTGATGAAGCCGGTCGAGATGATGATGGTTTCGGCGGCGAGCAGTTCGTCGACCGCGGCATCGGAAACGGCGATGGCTTCGGCCTGTGCCGGCGTGCGCTCTTCCGGCTGTAGGCGGATGGCCGAGGAGAAATCGGCGCCGATATGGGGCAGGGGCGCGCGGGCGAGGTCGCGCTCGACGACGGTGGAAGCCTCCGCCTTGGCGGACAGGTCGTCGGCAAGCTGGCGGGCGATCTTGTTGGAGAGCGAATCGTCGCCTCGCGTGCTGCCGGTTACGAGGAGAATGGAGGACATGGAAGTCACCTCTGGGTGGGGAATGGGCTTGACGCTTGCGACCCTGGGAGCAGGTCTCAGGCGGTGCGTCACAGATAATCCCCGTTTCCCATCGAATAAACTGTGATAATATGAATGAATATTATCGAATAAGTGGATGGCTCCATGCTCCCCAATCCGACACTCGACCAGTTGCAGGTCTTTGTCGCCGTCGCCGAGACGGGCAGTTTCTCCGCCGCCGCCCGTCAGCTCAACCGCGCCCAGTCGGTGATCAGCTACACGATCGGCAATCTCGAGGCGCAGCTGCAACTGAGCCTGCTGGAGCGCAGCGGCTCGCGCCAGCCGGTTCTCACCGATGCCGGCCGGGCGATCCTCGAGGATGCCCGCCGGATGCTCTCCGACCTAAACAGCCTGCGCGCGCGCAGCAAGGCGTTGACGCAAGGGCTGGAAGGCGAGGTGAAGCTTGCCGTCAGCGTCATGGTGCCGGACCGGCTTCTGGTCGAGGTCTTGCGTGACTTCCAGGAGAGTTTCGAGACTGTGCGCTTGCGGCTGACGGTCGGCAGCCCGTTTCTCGTCAGCCGTCTGCTCGACCAGGGTGTGATCGATGTCGGTATCGGCGGCTCTGCCGAGATCCCCGCCGATGCGATTACCGGCGAGCGGATCGGCGTGTCCTTCCTGACGCCGGTCGCAGCGCATAACCACCGCCTGGCCAGGCTCGCGCGGCGGCTTACGGTCTCCGACGTGCGCGACGAGATCCAGATCGTCGTCTCTGATTCGACGGCGCCGAACGACGGCAAGGATTTCAACGTGTTCTCGCGCCGCACCTGGCGGGTGAGCGACATGGCGACGAAGAAGCAGTTGATCGCCGGTGGGCTGGGCTGGGGCGGCGTGCCGCTGGCCATGCTGCACGACGAGCTAACGAGCGGCGAGATCGTCCGGCTCGATGTCGATGCCTACGAGACGATGGATTATCCGATCTTCGCCGCCTGGCCGGCGGCAAGTCCTCCGGGACCGGCGGCGAAATGGCTGGTCGAGCGTTTCCGCGAAACGCTCGTGCGCTGCCCGACTTCGGTGTCCGATGCGCTGCAATTGCTTCATGAGACGCCGGCGCATGGGGCTCAGTCGGGACGCCTGAACAGGTCGGGGTGAAAACGGGGCACCTCGGCGCCCCGCCAGTCACGCGTTGTGCCGATGCCTTTAGAGGACCAGTCGGAACCTGGCAAAGCCCTCCGCCGCGTCGCCGGCTTCCTTGATCTTCGCACCCTTGACGGCAGAGGCATATTGCCGGCCCTTGGGCCCGCTTTCGAAGATCGCCGTCGTGTCGGCCATCGGGGCGAACGACCAGTTGCCGTCGGCCGACGGATTGATTTCGCCCTGCTCGACGATGTAGCGCACGATCACGTCGCGATTGGTGTCGGGGGCCACGAAGATGACCTTGTCGGACGCGATCTCCGGGAATTTGCCGCCGCCGCCGGCGCGGTAATTGTTGGTGGCGACGACGAACTTCTGCGCCGGGTCGATCGGCTTGCCGTCGAACATCAGGTTGACGATCCGGCTCGCCTCCGGGTTCACGGCCTTGCCCTCCTTGTCGAACTTGGCCGGCTGGGAGAGGTCGATCTGGTAGGTCACGCCGTCTATGATGTCGAAGTTATAGGACGGGAAATCCGGATTGAGCAGTGGCTGGTCTTTATCCCCGGGCCTCAGCTGGTTGAACATGTTGGCCGACATTTCCAGCCAGTTCTTCACCTGCTCGCCGGTGATGACGACGGCCTGGACGGTGTTGGGATAGAGGTAGAGGTCGGCGACGTTCTTGATGGCGATGTCGCCGGCCGCGACGTCGGTGAAATAGTCCGCGCCGCCGCGTCCACCGGCCTTGAAGGGGGCTGCGGCCGAAAGCACCGGCAGATCCTTGTGCGGGCCGTCCTTCAGCATGTCCTTGATGTACCAGGTCTGGGCGTTGGAGACGATCTGCACCGAGGGGTCGTCGGCGACCAGCGCGAAATAGGAATAGAGCGGCGCCGAGGTCTTGCCGACCGGGGTTCGGACATAGTCGAGGGTGGCCGCATGTTCGTCGGCGACCGAGGCGACGACCTCGACCTTGTCGACGACGTCGGCGACGATCTTGCGGTTGTCGTCACGATGATAGATCGGCCGTGCCTCGCAGGTGAAGTCGACGATCTTCCAGCCATTGCCGTCTTTTTCGATCAGAAGGTCGATCAGGCCCATATGCGATCCCCAGAATCCGGCCATGACCGCAGGCTTGCCGAGCAGCGTGCCCTTTGTCGCATCGACGCCCTCGATGCCGGCGAAATCCTTCGGGCCGGGGAAGACGAGATGCTGGTGGCCGGTGAAGATCGCGTCGATGCCGTCCACGCCGGCGAGATAGAGCGAGGCGTTTTCCATCCGCTCGCTCAGGCCCTTGCCGTCGATGCCGGAATGGGACAGCGCGATGACGATATCGGCGCCTTCCTCCTTCATAACCGGCACCCAGGCGCGGGCCGCCTCGACGATGTCGCGCGTCTGGCCCTTGCCTTCGAGGTTCTTGGCATCCCACAGCATGATCTGCGGCGGCACGAAGCCGATGAAGCCGACCTTGATCGGGTTCTCGCCGCCTGCGCCGTCCTTGATCATCTTCTCGACGATGACATAGGGCTTGAAATGCAGCTCGTCCTGTTTCGGGTCGCCGGCGAGCTGGCCCTTGGTCAGGTTGGCGCAGACGATCGGGAAATTCGCCCCGCCGAGCGTGTTGAACATGAAGTCGAGGCCGTAGTTGAACTCGTGATTGCCGAGGGTGCCGCAGTCATAGCCGAGCACGTTCATCGCCTTGATCACCGGATGCAGGTCGCCGGCCTTCATGCCCTTCTTGTAGGCCATGTAATCGCCCATCGGATTGCCCTGCAGAAGGTCGCCATTGTCGACGAGCATCGAGTTTCCGGCCTCGGCGCGGATCTGGTCGATGATCGAGGCGGTACGGGCGATCCCCATCGTGTCGTTTGGCTTGTCGGCGTAATAGTCGTAGGGCATCACGTTGACGTGGATGTCGGTCGTTTCCATCAGCCTGAGATGCGCCTGGGTGGCATTGCCATTGGCGCGCACGGCAAACGGATGGAGCGTGATCAGCGCCGTTGTGGCGGCGAAACCGCCGAGGAAAGCGCGGCGGGACATGGGGTGGAGATCGATCAGGGACGACATGGGGGGCTCCTTCAAAAAGGCGGTCTCGACGCGGAGACTAGGTCCGTTCGCGCAGGAGTGCATCCGTAAAATGACAGGGGTGTGATGGCCGACATACACCGGACATGCGCATTTTGGAGACGTGACGGTCGCGTCGAGTTGTGGATGTAGAAATGAGCAATCTAAGATTGCAAATACGTGATCTCTCAAGTAATATGGATCCGTTGTTGAAATGGGAGGGGACCATGCAGTGGTTGAAGTCCGCTTTTGTCGCAGGTGCTCTGGGGGGAATGTCTCCCGAACTGGCACGTCTTCTCGTTCGTGTGCAGGACGGACAACTCGCGGCTTGGCTCGCGCGGTTTGTCGACCAGCCCGTGAAGGCGATCGCCTTTGCCGTTGCGGCATCGATCGTGATCTTTGTTCTTCTGGGTTTGCTGGGCGGGCTCGTTGCGCATTTCGGTAATGAGCCGAACATCGGCAAGGCGTACATGCTTGGGATAGGCGCGCCCGCCTTCATCCTGTCGACGGTTGGTGCATCCGGCGTGCCCGATCAGGTTACCAAGGAAACGAAGGTGGAGCAGGCCGGGGTGAACCTTTCCACGTCTCCGCCGTCGATTCCGAAACGCCTGGTTGAGTTTCTGGTCAGTCCGGCTCATGCCCAGACGGCGTTTCCGCCACAGGGGGAGGAGGCGCCGCTGCTGACGCTGGACACATCGGCCATTGCCGGCGATTGCGCGGATTGCCGCGTCATATTCAAGGACGTCTCGGGAAGTGTGCTCGGCTCGGAGGCGGTCGCGGCTGGGAGTGGTTCCGTCAGCCTGTCCGTTCCGGACGCGGCGGCGACCGCGACGCTGGAGGGCGTCGTCAACGCCAACAACGCACAGTTCTCGCTTGAAGCCCTGGCCGGGGCTTCAGCTTCCCCGTCGGGTCCGCCGCTTGCGCTGGAGGTCAGCAAGAACCGGAATTTCGTCAATGATCTCCGTTTCCTGCTCGGCAATAACGCCATTCAGCCCTTCGACCTCGAACTGAGGGCGACGCCCCTGGAAATGCGATGAGATCTAACGCGCCAGCACCGGCCGCACTTCCTTGTGGAAGTTGCGGAAATAGGCCGACATCTGGGCAAGGGTATTGCTGTTCTGCTTGATCTGCACGCCGAGCCGGCCATTGCGGCACCACCGCACCGTGCCTTCGATGAGGCCGATGGCTTCGTTCTCGATCAGCACCGTGCTGCCGCTGGCGGCATGCAGCTTGCCATAGATTTCAAAGGCGATGCCGGTGCGCGAGATATTCAGGACGCGGCCGTCCGCCGACTGGTTGAGATGGCGGATCCGGCTGTCGATCCGGCACTGGCTGCGGGAGGATTTTCGAACATCCATGTTCAGTTTCGGCTGCATCGGCTACTCGCGCTCGAGACGGTGGATCATCCTGAAAGAGCATAGGGATGAAGTCTTTCCGTCGCCTGAAGCGAGATGGTAAAGATCTCGTCAGCCTATAGCCCGACATTCGAGCGTTCGACCACCTCGCGCAGGGCAAAGCTCGAATTGAGCTTGACCACATGGGGCAGGGCCGACAGCCAGTCGCGATGAATGCGCTCGTAATCCTGGAGATCCTTGGCGGCCACGCGCAGGATGTAGTCGTATTCTCCAGACATCAGGTAGCAGACGAGCACATGCGGGCATTTCTTCACCGCCGTCTCGAACTCGGCCAGCGTCTTGGCGAACTGGCCGGACAGCGAGATGTGGACGATCGCCACCATCTTGTAGTCGAGCGCCTTGTTCGACAGGCGCGCATGGTAGCCGCTGATAATGCCCGACCGCTCCAAAAGGTCGTGCCGGCGCGAACAGGCCGAAGGGCTCAAGCCCACCTTCTGCGCCAGTTCGGCATTGGTGATGCGGCCGTTCTGCTGCAGTTCCTTGAGGATGGCAAGATCGATGGTGTCGAGATCGGACATTCGTAGAACCTTCGACAATTGCAGGAAAAGCGCAATAATCTGCTAAAATTTCTCTCAGGCAAGCGGAATTTGCAAGGACATTGTCCCGGCTCCGGTGTTTCAATTCGCGCCTAGATCAATGACCGGCGAGAAGTCGGCACGAGAGGAACGAAGATGCGCGTCGGCTGCCCGAAGGAAATCAAGAATCACGAATATCGCGTCGGCCTGACGCCAGGCGCGGTGCGCGAATATGTGGCGCACGGCCACGAGGTGTTGATCGAGACGGGCGCGGGCGCGGGCATCGGCGCGGACGACGGCGCCTATATCGCCGCCGGCGCCAGGATCGCTGCATCGGCCCGCGATGTGTTTGAAAAGTCCGACATGATCGTCAAGGTCAAGGAGCCGCAGCCGGGCGAATGGGTGCAGTTGCGCGAGGGGCAGATCCTCTACACCTACCTGCATCTCGCTCCCGATCCGGAGCAGACCAAGGGGCTGGTCGACAGCGGCGTCACCGCCGTCGCCTATGAAACCGTGACCGATGATCGCGGCGGCCTGCCGCTGCTCGCGCCGATGTCGGAAGTGGCCGGCCGTCTCGCCATCCAGGCGGGTGCGACCGCCCTTCAAAAGGCCCATGGTGGTTCCGGCATCCTGCTTGGCGGCGTGCCCGGTGTCCTGCCGGCCAAGGTCGCGGTCATCGGCGGCGGCGTCGTCGGGCTGCATGCGGCCCGCATGGCCGCCGGCCTCGGCGCCGACGTGACGATCATCGACCGCTCGCTGCCACGCCTGCGCCAGCTCGACGATCTGTTCGCCGGCCGCATCCACACCGTCTATTCGACGATCGACGACCTCGAGCGCGAGGTTTTCGCCGCCGATCTGGTGATCGGCGCCGTGCTCATTCCCGGTGCCGCCGCGCCGAAGCTGGTGACCCGTGACATGCTGTCCGGCATGAAGGAGGGCTCCGTCATCGTCGACGTGGCGATCGACCAGGGCGGCTGCTTCGAGACCTCGCACGCCACCACCCATTCCGATCCGACCTATGTGGTCGACGGCGTCGTTCACTATTGCGTGGCCAACATGCCGGGGGCCGTGCCGGTAACCTCCGCGCATGCGCTCAACAACGCCACGTTGATGCACGGGCTGGCGCTGGCCGATCGGGGTCTGCGCGCCATTGCCGAGGACCGCCACCTGCGCAACGGCCTGAACGTCCATCGTGGGCGGATCACCAACAGACCCGTCGCCGAGGCACTCGGCTATGAGATGCACGCGCCGGAACTGGTACTCAACGTGGCCTGATCGCGGCGTTTGAGTTTGCCCCGTTTTACGCTGCGTCAGGTCGCTGATTGCATGGGAAAAGGAAACTAAGGGCCGGCCTTTCCCATCAGGCCGGCCCTTTTTTCGTTCTCGTCCTCAGGCCCGGTCGATCCGGCACTGGTAGCAATTGTTGCGCGCCGAGCGCACATGGACATAGGCGATCCGAGGCCTTTCGAGGAGTTCGCGGGCGCGCCCCTCGACCTTTTCCCGCAAGGTGACGGCGCCGGTGCCGTAGACGATGCGGTCGTCATGACCATAGCCGCGCAGGATGAAGTCCGGGTTCTCCGTCAGCACCGGCGGCAGGACCTCGCTTGCCGCATAGCGCGGGCAGGGCTCGGCATGCAGGAAGATCGGCCCGGTCTCGGCATAGGGCTGGAGGGACGAAAAAGGCCGATAGGCGAGGGTGAGATAGGGCTCGCCGACGCCGATGAAGTCGAGGCAGTGCCGACACGGATAGCCGCTGACCTGGGTGATGCGACGTTCGGGCGTGCGCCCGTAGGCATCCGGCGCGTCGGTCCACAGGGCTTCGGCGTCGGCGGTGGGAATGGCGTTAAAGGCGATGGCCGTCATGGGGGTCGTCTCCGCTTCGATGCGGCGACCATGCAGTGGGCGACGACGTCCGGCCACCCGATTCCTGCCGCGTGGCACGGATCCGATCCCGGCTCCGCCCGGCATTTTCAAAGAGAACGCCGGGCGCAATTGCCTAAAGGGAAGGCTGGTCCGGCCTTAGAGCGCCGCGCCGTCGCGGCGCAGCATCTGCAACAGTTCCTGCTCGCTCAGCGGATCGACCAGGGCTTCATAGGTCTCGACCGGCGAGAAACCGAACTGTTGATAGAGCTGCAGCGCCCGCGGATGGTCGAGCGTGTTGGTCGTGACGGAGACCTTCTGCGGGTTGGACTGCCAGGCCGCATAGAGCGCCTGGAGCAGAAACCATTTGCCGAGCCCCAGGCCGAGCGCGTGCTCGAACAGGCCGAAATAGGAGAGCTCGACCAGTTCCTCGCTTTCCTGGCTGAGTTCGTAGAACCCGGCCGGGGCGCCGTTCACGTAGAGCACCGAAATGGTGACCTTGGGCGCGTGGATGTTCGCTTTCAGTTCGCCTTCGCTCATCCGCAGGCGCTGGTACCAGTGCCAGCGCGCGCCGACCTGGCGCTGCAGGAAGCGGTAGAACGGCACGGGGATCTCATGGGTGCGCATGATCGCCGTCTGGATATTGACCGGGATCGGCAGGCTGGCCTTGGGCGGCGCGGTCATTTCGAGCCGCGTGACATGGGCGGTCAGCGGCCCATGCGCGGTGGTCGGCACGCGCTCGGCAGGACCCGTCGCCACCGGCGTATCGTCGCGCCCGCCCCATTCGGACCACGAGCCGTCATAGAGCGAATTGTCGGTATGGCCGAGCGACTCCAGTGCCAGCGTGACCACGGCGGCGGTCACCCCCGATCCACAGCTGGTAATGACCGGCTGGCTCAAATCGATCCCGGCCTCGGTGAAGATCGAACGCAGCGTCGGCAGGTCCTTGAGGTGGCCGTTCTCGGAGAGCGAGGAGGCGGGAACGCTGCGGGCGCCGGGGATGTGACCGGAGCGCATGCCTTCGCGCGGCTCGGCCTCTTCACCGGTAAATCGGCCGGCAGGCCTTGCATCGGCGATCTGGCGAACGCCCCTGTCGGCGATGTCGCGCATTTCGGCGAAGGAGGTGACGCGGCTGCGATCGAAGTCGAAGTCGAAGGTGACGGGTGCCGGCTCCGGAAGGTCGGTCTCCAAAGGCCGGCCTTCGGCCTTCCACGCGTCGATGCCGCCGTCGAGGACGTAGACCTTGCGGGCTCCCATGACCCGCAGCATCCACCAGGCGCGCGGCGCCGAGAAGAAGCCGGGGCCGTCATAGACGACTATGGTGTCGGTCACGGAAATGCCGAGCAGGCCCATTTCCTCGGCGAACTTGGCCGGCGACAGCAGGGAATGGGGCAGACCGGTGGTCTGGTCGGCGATCGCGTCCTGGTCGAAGAAGACGGCGCCGGGAATGTGCCCCGACGCATACTCGACCGCGCCGTTGCGGTTCTGCGCCGGCAGGTACCAGGATGCGTCGACGATCCTGAATTCCGGTGCGCCGAGCTGCTTTTCCACCCAGTCGGCGGATACGACGAAACGGCTTCTCTCCGCGGCCATGCGCTTCTCCCAATGCTTATGTCAGGCCAAGGTTTCCGGGGTGCCGAAACGAATGCGGAACCGGCGGTTCTCCTTGCCTTTTTTCTCGATTTTGGCGATGTGAATCGCCCCGACCTCCTGGGTCTCCGAGACATGTGTGCCGCCGCAGGGCTGACTGTCAACGCTCGAATTCTCGCCGATGCACACCAGGCTGACGCGTCCCATGCCGATCGGTGGACGGACATTCTTCGACTTGACGATCAAGGGGTTGGCGGCAAGCTCCTCGTCGGTGATCCACTTCAGGAAGACCGGATGGTTCTCGCCGACGAGCCGCATCATGTCGGCGGTCACCTGGTCCTTGTCGATCGTCTCGCCCATGTCGAAGTCGACGCGGCTCTCATCCTCACCGACGGCGGCGCCGGTGATCGGATAAGGGCAGACGACGGACAGCAGGTGACAGGCGGTGTGCATGCGCATCAGCTTGTAGCGGCGCGGCCAGTCGACATGCAGTACCAGCTTTTCGCCAAGTAAGGGAACAGGCTGATTGTCGGCCGGCTGATGCAGGATGATGTCCTTCGTCTCGCCGTGACGGGTGAGGGCAATCTCGATCTTCGAGCCATCGGCCCGCTCGAGCAGGCCTGTATCGCCCGGCTGGCCGCCGGATGTCGCATAGAAGCAGGTCTGGTCGAGCTCGATCGCGCCGTCTTCGTGGATTCGGGTGACGACGCCCTCGGCAGTGGCAAGATAGAAGTCGTCGCGGTAGAGGGCGGTGGTCGGCATGGCTCTCACTCGGTCGGTTCGAAGGGCACCGCGAACTCGGTCTTTTTCTCGATCCAGGCCGGTACGGGCAACTGCTTGGAGCGCAGGAAGTCCGGATTGAACAGCTTGGACTGGTATCGGTTGCCGTAGTCGCACAGCACGGTGACGACGGTATGGCCCGGTCCGAGGTCGCGCGCAAGGCGGATGGCGCCGGCGATGTTGATGCCGGAGGAGCCGCCGAGGCACAGGCCTTCGTTCTCGACCAGGTCGAAGACGATGTCGAGCGCTTCGGCATCCGGGATCTGGTAGGCGTAGTCGGGGGTAAAACCTTCCAGATTGGCGGTGATGCGGCCCTGGCCGATGCCCTCGGTAATCGACGAGCCTGACGATTTCAGCGCGCCGTTCTTGTAGTATTCATAAAGTGCCGCCCCTTCCGGATCGGCAATGCCGATCTTCACTTCGGATTTCAGCCGGCGAAGCCCCATGCCGGTGCCGGCCAGCGTGCCGCCGGAACCCACCGCGCAGATGAAGCCGTCGACCTCGCCGCCGGTCTGCTCGTAGATCTCGCGGGCGGTGGTGGCGATGTGGGCGTCGCGGTTGACGGTATTGTCGAACTGGTTGGCCCAGATCGCTCCGTTCGGTTCGCTCTTGGCCAGTTCCGCGGCCAGCCGTCCGGAGAGCTTCACATAGTTGTTGGGGTTCTTGTAGGGCACGGCCGGGACTTCTACGAGTTCGGCGCCGAGCAGCCTCAGCGCATCCTTCTTTTCCTGGCTCTGCGTTTCGGGAATGACGATCACGGTGCGATAGCCGAGCGCCTTGGCAACCAGCGTCAGGCCGATGCCGGTATTGCCGGCCGTTCCCTCGACGATCACCCCGCCGGGACGCAAAAGGCCGCGCCGCTCGGCGTCGCGGATGATGAACAGCGCGGCGCGATCCTTGACCGACTGGCCGGGATTGAGAAACTCCGCCTTGCCGAGGATGGTGCAGCCGGTCGCCTGGGATGCGGCCTTCAGCCGGATCAGCGGCGTGTTGCCGATTGCCTCGAGAACGGATGGATGGAATGTCATCGGATCTGCCTTCTCTTTGCCAGAAGATTAAGCGGCGACTTTTCCGGGCACAAGCGCTCAAAGGCAAGGAAACGGTTTTCAACCTTTCGGTGGCTTGAGGAAAACCATGCCAGACGACAAACAGGACGGTCCGTCCCGCCCGGTTCGCTGCGGCCGGATCGGGGCTTTCGCCGCCAGGAATTGTGCGGAACGGGCGGTGCGGGTCAGGCGGCGTCGTCCGGTCGCGGCAGCGCCTGGTAGGCTGCCATGGCCCGGTTGCGCGCAACCTTGTGGTCGACGATCGGCAGGGGATAGGTCTCCCCAAGCTTCACGCCGGCTTGCGCGAGGACCATGGGCGGGGCCTCGAACGGTCGGTGGATGAAGCTGTTCGGCATGTCCTTGAGTTCCGGAACGAAGGCTCGCACATAATCGCCGTTGACGTCGAATTTCTCGCCCTGGCTGATCGGATTGAAGATGCGGAAGAAGGGCGCGGCGTCCGCGCCTGAGCCCGCCACCCATTGCCAGCTGGCCGCATTCGAGGCGGGATCGGCATCGACCAGCGTGTCGCGGAACCAGCGCTCGCCGTGGCGCCAGTCGATCATCAGGTTCTTGATCAGGAAGGAAGCGACGATCATCCGCACCCGATTGTGCATCGTACCGTGGCGCCAAAGCTGGCGCATGCCGGCATCGACGATCGGATAGCCGGTCTGTCCGCGCTGCCAGCACTCCAGCAGGTCGGGCGCATCCTGCCAGGGGAAGGCGTCGAATCGCGCGTTCCAGTTCTCCCTGTCGAGTTCCGGGAAGTGATAGAGCAGATGGTAGGAGAAATCGCGCCAGGCGAGCTCCTTGCGAAAATGAATCACGTCTTCGGCGGCGATGCGGTCGTTCAGGCCTCGCGTCGCGTGCCAAACGGTCGCCGGCGAGATTTCGCCGAGCGCCAGATGCGGCGAGAGCATGGAGGTGTGGGGTAGGGCCGGAAAGTCGCGCTTGGCCTTGTAGCCGGCAAGGCCCGTGTCGATGAAGTGATCGAGCCTTTGCCGTGCGCCGTCCTCGCCGGGCGTCCAGACGGTGGAAAACGCTCCTGCCCAGTCCGGCTTCGTCGGCAGCAGC
This sequence comes from Arenimonas sp., assembly GCA_019459145.1. GTDB lineage: Bacteria > Pseudomonadota > Alphaproteobacteria > Rhizobiales > Rhizobiaceae > Allorhizobium. The sequence goes on along the minus strand of JAIBEK010000047.1, from coordinate 120,411 downwards.
GCCCACGTCGCCAGTTGTTCCGAGGCCGGCCATATGTCCGGCGCGGCAAGCGCCGTGGGTGCGGCAACCGGTTCGGCCGGTTCTCCCGACGCCTCCAAGGCCCGCCAGAACGGCGTATAGACCCGGTAGTGTCCGCCGGCGCCGGTTTTCAGCCGGGATGGTTCGTGCAGCAATTGGCCGAAGAAACTGCGCACGGTCAGCCCGCTGCGGGTCATTTCTTCCTTCAGCGGAGAATCTACCGCGATGCCGGCCGGATCATAGCGCCGGTTCCAGAACACATGCGTGGCCCCCGTTTCGGCGATCAGCGCGCCCAACACCTCGTCCGCGTGGCCCTGACGCAGGATCAGCCGGCTACCGATCCGCGTCAGCGCTGCGTCAAGCGCTTGCAGGGAATGATGCAGCCACCAGGATTGGGCCGCGCCGAGCGGGCCGTTGCCCGAGCCGGACGGCTCGAGAATGTAGACGGGAATGACGGGGCGGCCGCTTTCGGCGGCACAGGCCAGTGCCAGATTGTCGCCAAGTCGAAGATTCCTGCGAAACCAGAGGAGGACGGGGGTATCATGGCTGTCGGGCATTGATCATTCCGAAACTGCTGTTGTCTCGGTCACTACGTCAAAAGCCACGCGCAGGTTCACCGGCGAGGCGAATTCACTGCCGCCGGTGGAGGTTTGGCCTTCCTCGGGAACCGGAAAGCCGGGGGTCTACGGCCACTTGCGTCCGTCAGGACGCGACCGCGAGCTTGGAATGACGCATTTTCTCGGCATTGATCATCTGCATGATCTGCGCCGCGCTTTCGCGCACGAACAGGCGATGCAGTTTCTCGGCGACCGGGGCGGTCGTCAGCAGGCAGGTGTATTTCTCACGCTCATACCAACGAAAATCGACGACATTGTCCATGTTCACAAAAAAGGGAAAACCGTCCCCGTCATGAAGCTGGAGCCACATATGAATTTTCTCCTGATATCGACCATTATGTCGGTGGAGATAACAGGCAAAAATGAAGACAGGGTTTCGCTGGGCGTCGAAGCGTCGTTTGAACGCGATGGCCAAAACGAAAAAGGCCTGCGCTGTTTCGGCGCAGGCCTTGAATTCTATGGCTCCCCGGGCCGGATTCGAACCGGCGACCTGTCGATTAACAGTCGAATGCTCTACCGCTGAGCTACCAGGGAACAGCCGCTTGGCGCGGTGTGAGCGGGGTAATACAAATGCCCGGTCGATTTGCCAAGCGATTTTTCAAAAAAAATGTCGGAGCCTTGCTTTATTCTGTGGGCATCCCATGTTTTGGCGGACCGGGCAGGCTGCGCTTTCCCAGGTTTTGCAAGGGATTTGAATGGCCAGCCAGAAACGCAGACACTATATAGACGCCGAGCGGGGCCGCATCGTGCTGGGGCGGTTCGAGTTGCCTTTTCCGCGCAACAAGGCCGGCCGGATCGTGGCCGGGTCGGCGCTGATCGGCGGTGGCCTTCTGGGATTCCTCCCCGTGCTCGGCTTCTGGATGGTGCCGCTCGGCCTGTTTGTCCTGTCCCATGACCTGGCGAGCGTGCGCCGGCGCCGGCGGCGTCTGGCGATCTGGTGGCGCAAGCGCTATCCGACGGTTCATCGCGCCGGCAAGCCTTGAGCCGATCATCGCCGCAATCGCCGGCGGCGCGGCTTCACGGTCCCCCCTTCGCAAAATTTCGCGGGCGAGGGGCGCTAAGCCCCTTGCGCTCTCACTCGATCCGTTCTAAACGCCGCCCACCACTCGCTTTTAAGCAGACGGACGGCCTCGTGGCGGAGTGGTTACGCAGAGGACTGCAAATCCTTGCACCCCGGTTCGATTCCGGGCGAGGCCTCCACTCTCTCCTTCCAGACGATCGACCGGGCCGGCTTCGTGCGGCCAAAACTGGGCTGACCGGCTTCGGCTGGGCGATCGGCGCAGTTTTGGTCGATCCTGCTCGTTGCGCGGAACCGCCGCTCGGCTAGATCTGCTTCGGTATCAACCGGGAGCCGACACAATGCGCCAATTTGCTTTTCTTGCCCTGATCGCCGCAACCGTTTTCGCACCGCTTTCGGCCTATGCGGAAAATCTAGCCTTCAAGCTGGAAAACAACACCTCCCGCATGATCGTCAAGTTCTATGCGACGCCGGTCGGCAAGGATGGCAAGCGCCTCGAACTTTTGAACAAGAAAGGCCTGTGGGCCGGCAAGTCGCGCAGCCTGACGATTGCCGACGGCACGGACGCCTGCGTCTACAGTACCCGGGCGGTGTTCGAGGACGACAGCTTCTATGATGTGACCAACAAGGTCGATTTCTGCGAGTCGGACGTCTACTCGATCGAGGAATGATGGACGATGCAGCGGGGCAGGGCATCGCCCTGGTCCTTGCCGAGGCGATAATCTGTTCCCATCGCGTCAACCCCGCTTGAAAGCGGTGCTGCCTCCAATTAAGACAGCTGACACAAACCGGCCGCAAGTGGGACGACTGACATGATGGATTTTGCCGCAGCACGCATCAAGATGGTGGACAACCAGATCCGCACGACCGACGTGACGTCCCATTCCGTGTTGAACGCCTTCCTGTCGGTGCCGCGCGAGGCCTTCGTGCCGGACAATCTGCGGCCGCTCGCCTATATCGACGAAGACATGCAGGTCGCACCCGCGGCAAACGGCCAGCCCGCCCGCTATGTCATGGAGCCGTCGCCGCTGGCCAAGCTCCTGCAACTCGGCGCGATCACCAAGGACGAACTGGTGCTGATCATCGGCTGTGGCGCAGGCTATGCGGCAGCCCTTCTGTCTGAACTGGCCGGATCCGTGGTCGCCGTCGAAAGCGATGAGGCGCTGGCGGCAAAGGCGACGGCAACGCTTGCCAAGCTCGGTTGCGACAATGTGGCTGTGGTGACCGGAGAGCTGGAGAAGGGCTATCCGGCAGAGGCGCCCTATGACGTGATCTTTGTCGAGGGCGCGATCGAAGAGGTGCCGCAGGCCCTGCTCGAGCAACTGCGCGAAGGCGGGCGACTGGTCGCTGTGGTCGGTTACGGCAATGCGGCGCGCGCGCGGCTCTACATCCGCACGGGCGGCTCCTGGTCGTATTCGGAATATTTCAATGCTGCGATCAAGCCGCTGCCGGGTTTCCGCAGGGCTGCCGAATTCGTATTCTGATCCCCTCAGTGGTGCATTTCCCCGACGGCGATTGGCGCCCGGTGGCGATTTAATCAGTTGCGACTGAAAATGTTGCCGAACCGCAACGGCCCCGCGGTTTTTCGGCTCGGACCGGCCGCTGCCGTTGCGGCTGGGGCTGCGACGGGTCATCAAGTCCGCATAGTTTGTTTTCATGCGCTGCCGCGTGCCTAGACCTGCGGCTGCGCATCGGGCGAGACTCTGGTGGGCTCGCCGGTCAGATGGGAAGTGACCTGTGACGTTTATTCGGAAAACCGCTCTCGCTGCCGCGATCCTGCCCATGCTCGTCCTGCCGTCCGGGCCGGCATCGGCCGAGACGTTGTTCGGCGCGATGGCCAAGGCCTACGAGAACAACCCGGATCTCAACGCGGTGCGCGCAGCCCTTCGCGCCACCGACGAGACTGTCACCATCGCCAAGGCCGGCATGCGGCCGCAGATTGCCGCCACGGCCTCGGCGGCCACCACCCGCATCAACAATATCACGTCGCCGCCCAGCCCGAGCTTTGGCTACAACACGCAAAGCGTGGGCATTTCGATCACCCAGCAGATCTTCGACGGTTTCCAGACGCTCAACAATGTCCGGGCCGCCGAATCCGGCGTGTTCGCCAGCCGCGAGAGCCTGAGGGCCGAGGAGATATCGATCCTTCTCGCCGCCGCCCAGGCCTATGCCGATGTTGCCCGCGACCAGCAGATCGTCGTGATCCGCAAGCAGAACCTGGCCTTTCTCCAGGAACAGTTGAACGCCGCCCGCGCCCGCCTCGATGTCGGCGAGGGGACCCGAACCGATGTCAGTCAGGCGGAAGCCCAGCTTGCCGGATCCCAGGCGCTGCTCGCCGCGGCGATCGCCCAATTGAAGCAGAGTGAAGCGGCCTATGTGCAGGTCGTCGGCGAGGCACCCAAGGGCGTCAAGCAGCCGGCGCCGGCGACGAAGGCGCTACCGCCGAGCGTCGATGCGGCCGTCGCCGTCGGCATTCGCGAACACCCTTACGTGCTGGCAGCCCTGCACGCCGTGGACGCCGCCGGCTACCAGGTGAAATCCGCCGAAGGCACGCTTCTTCCCGGCGTCGTGGTCCAGGGCAATGTCGCGCGCAACTGGACCAACGAGCCGCCCTCCTTCTCGAACTCGGACGCGACCTCGGCCACCGTCTCGGCGCAGCTGAAGATCCCGATCTACCAGGGCGGCGCGGAATACGGCAATGTCCGCAGGGCTAAGGAAACGCTCGGCGAACAGCGTATCAAGGTCGATTCCGCCCGCGCCAGCGTGCAGCAGCAGGTGACCTCCGCCTATGCGCAGATGGAAGCGGCGACCGCCGCGATTTCCGCCGCCCGCAAGCAGTTGTCCGCCGCCAACCTGGCGCTGCAAGGCGTGATCGAGGAGCGCAATGTCGGCCAGAAGACCACCCTCGACGTGCTGAACGCCCAGCAGACTGTGCTCGAGGCCAAGGAAAGCCTTGTCAGTTACCAGCGCAATTCCGTCGTGGCGAGCTATGGCGTGCTGGCGGCATCGGGCCGTCTGACGATCAAGAGCCAGGGGCTGGACGTCGCCGAGTATCGCTCCGAGGAGCATTATGAGGCGGTCAAGGATGCCTGGTTCGGCCTGCGCACGGTGGATGGCCGCTGACCTCGCGGCCTGCCAACAAAGCTGTGCATCAGCCCCAATTAGTTGGGTCCGCGTGATTTTTTTCAACGAGCGAGTATCCTAAGGTGATTCGAAATCGGTCGGGCTGTCTGCCGCGAGCCGATTGTCGGGGACCAACGGGGATGAATATGGCCCAGCCAAGTGTAGCGCGTGAACCGTCCATGGAAGAGATCCTGGCCTCGATCCGCCGGATCATCGAAAGCAATGATCCGGGCGGCAGCCAGTCTGTTTCCTCCTCCCTGTCGCCGGTCTATGGTGACGACCAGGACGAGATCGATGGCGATGTCCGGCTGACGATCGATGACGAGGATGCCTATGCCGCGGCCGAGATGGTGGCGGCGAATGATGCCGGTCCGGTGCCTGGCCCGGCTCCCCTTGTCTCCCAGTCTGCGGTCGCCACCCAACCTGCGGGAGAGGGCGAACGGGCGAAGAATATCTCGCTTGCCGATCTTGCCGCGCGGGTTCGCTCCGCTTCCGAAAGGGTCGAGCGTCCGTCTTTCATCGAAACCGCGCTCGCCGAGCCCGCCATTCAGGCGCCGCGCACTGAAAATCCGTCCATGACGGGCCGTATGGCCGATCTGCGGGCCGCCGCTGATCCGCGTTCGGCGGAGCCGCGTCTGGAAATGCCGAGCGTGCAGCCGGATGCTTATGCAAACGACCATTCCGAGTTTGAAGCCGCAGCCGTGGCCGATGTCGAAGAGGCGGCTTTGGCCGTTGCCCAGCCGGAAGCAGAATCCGTCCGCGCCGCGCCGGTTACCTCCGAGGGTGGGCAGGACCTGAGGATGCTGGTATCGGCGGCGACCGTCGAGCAGGTGTCGCGCTCCTTCGGAGAGCTTGCCGCCGTCCTCGACGGACAGCAGCGTCGCTCGCTCGACGAGATGGCCGAGGAAATGCTGCGTCCGATGTTGCAGGAATGGCTGGACGACAATCTGCCGACGCTAGTCGAACGACTGGTGCGCGAGGAGATCGAGCGAGTGGCGCGCGGCCCCCGGCGCTGATTTTTCCGGCCCGTTCCGGCTCCAGGCCGCTCCCTCGCCGGGGCGGCTTTTTTATTGACTAACAATCGGCCATCCTGTTTACCAAGCTGCAACATGAACCCCGAAGTGTGGTCCAAAATGCTCGAAAAGACCTACGATTCCGCCGCCGTCGAACCGAAGATCGCCAAGGCCTGGGAAGAGGCGGACGCGTTTCGCGCCGGCGCCAATGCCAAGCCCGGCGAGGATACGTTCACCATCGTCATCCCCCCGCCGAACGTCACCGGTTCGCTGCATATGGGGCATGCGCTCAACAACACGCTGCAGGACATCATGATCCGCTTCGAGCGCATGCGCGGCAAGGACGTGCTGTGGCAGCCGGGCATGGACCATGCCGGCATCGCCACGCAGATGGTGGTCGAGCGCAAGCTGATGGAGACCCAGCAGCATCGCCGCGCCATGGGCCGTGAGGCCTTCATCGAGAAGGTCTGGGAATGGAAGGACGAATCGGGCGGCCTGATCTTCAACCAGTTGAAGCGCCTCGGCGCCTCCTGCGACTGGTCGCGCGAACGCTTCACCATGGACGAGGGCCTGTCGGAGGCGGTGCTCGAAGTCTTCGTCTCGCTTTACAAGGAAGGCCTGATCTATAAGGACAAGCGCCTGGTCAACTGGGACCCGAAGCTGCTGACGGCGATCTCCGACCTCGAGGTCGAGCAGGTCGAGGTCAACGGCAATCTCTGGCACCTGCGCTATCCGCTGGAAGACGGCGTCACCTATCAGCATCCGGTTGCCTTCGATGAAGAGGGAAAGCCGACCGACTACGAGACCCGCGACTATCTGGTGGTCGCGACGACGCGTCCGGAGACCATGCTCGGCGACACCGGCATTGCCGTTCATCCCGACGACGAGCGCTACACGGCGATCGTCGGCAAGCACGTCATCCTGCCGATCGTCGGCCGCAAGATCCCGATCGTCGCCGACGAATATCCGGACCCGACCGCCGGAACCGGCGCGGTCAAGATGACGCCCGCCCACGACTTCAACGACTTCGAGGTCGGCAAGCGCGCCGGCCTGCGGGCGATCAACGTGCTGACTGTCGAGGGCAATGTCGCCATCGTCGGCGACGAGGACTTTCTCGAGGGGCTTACACCGAACCGCGAGCAGGAAATGGTCTGGGGCGAGCTCGAAGGCATGGATCGCTTCGCCGCCCGCAAGAAGATCGTCGAGATTCTCGAGGCCGAAGGCCTGGTCGATAAGATCGAGCCGCACAAGCACATGGTGCCGCATGGCGACCGTGGCGGCGTGCCGATCGAGCCGCGGCTGACCGAGCAGTGGTATGTCGACGCCAAGACGCTGGCCAAGCCGGCGATCGACAGCGTCCGCGAAGGCCGCACCAAGTTTGTGCCGAAGAACTGGGAAAAGACCTATTTCGAATGGATGGAGAACATCCAGCCGTGGTGCGTCTCGCGCCAGCTGTGGTGGGGACACCAGATCCCGGCCTGGTACGGTCCCGACGGCCAGGTCTTCGTCGAGAAGACCGAGGAAGAGGCGCTCGACGCCGCCGTCCAGCATTATCTGGCGCATGAGGGGCCGTGGAAGGCCTGGGTCCAGGAAAAGCTCGAGAATTTTGCCCCCGGCGAGATCCTGACCCGCGACGAGGATGTGCTCGACACCTGGTTCTCCTCGGCGCTCTGGCCCTTCTCGACGCTCGGCTGGCCGGGCGACACGCCGGAACTGGCAAAATACTATCCAACCGACGTGCTGGTCACCGGCTTCGACATCATCTTCTTCTGGGTCGCCCGGATGATGATGATGGGCCTGCACTTCATGAAGGACGATGCCGGCAACCCGGTCGAGCCCTTCCATACCGTCTATGTCCATGCACTGGTCCGCGACAAGAACGGCCAGAAGATGTCGAAGTCCAAGGGCAACGTCATCGACCCGCTCGAACTGATCGACGAATACGGCGCCGACGCGCTGCGCTTCACGCTGGCCATCATGGCCGCGCAGGGCCGCGACGTGAAGCTCGACCCGGCCCGCATCGCCGGCTACCGCAATTTCGGCACCAAGTTGTGGAACGCCACGCGGTTTGCCGAGATGAACGGGGCAAAGAGCGATCCGCACTTCCTGCCGGAAACCACCACGCTTGCCATCAACCGCTGGATCCTCACCGAACTGGCGCGCACCGAGCGCGATGTAACGGAAGCGATCGCAAGCTTCCGCTTCAACGAGGCTGCCGGCAGCCTCTATCGTTTCGTCTGGAACAGCTTCTGCGACTGGTATCTCGAACTGCTGAAGCCGGTCTTCTCCGGCGAGGACGAGGCAGCCAAGGCCGAGGCGCAGGCCTGCGCGGCCTATGTGCTCGAGGAGACCTACAAGCTGCTGCATCCGTTCATGCCGTTCATGACGGAAGAACTCTGGGCGCATACGGCGGGCGAAGGCAAAGCGCGCGACACGCTGCTGTGCCATGCGGCCTGGCCGGCGCCCGAATTTGCCGACGAACTGGCAGCGGCTGACATCAACTGGCTGGTCGACCTCGTGTCGGGCATCCGTTCCGTGCGGGCCGAGATGAACGTGCCGCCGGGTGCCGTGGCGCCGCTGGTCGTCGTGGGGGCAAACGGCGTCACGCGTGACCGCCTGGTTCGCCACGAGGCGTCGATCAAGCGCCTGGCCCGCGTCGAGAGCATCACGCTGGCCGACGAGGCGCCGAAAGGGGCCGCACAGATCGTCGTCGGCGAGGCGACCGCCTGCCTTCCACTCGGCACGCTGATTGATCTTTCGGCGGAGAAGGCGCGCCTTGAGAAGGCGATCGCCAAGGTCGAGCAGGAAATGGGCCGCATCGCCGGCAAGCTCGCCAACGAGAAGTTCGTGGCAAACGCCAATCCCGAGGTCGTCGCCGCCGAGCGCGAGCGCTACCAGGAACTGGAACAGCAGAAGGCGAGCCTGGATACCGCGCTGAAGAGAGTGGTCGAAGCCGGTTGAGCAATGCTGAGGGCGGCCTGCGGGCCGCCTTTCTTTTTCCGACGGCGGCTGATTCTCCGCCCGAACCGCGCTTGCGTCCTATCGTGAGTTGCAAATCGCCCCTTCACGCAGACATTTCAAGGCTTTCCTGCCGCTGCAACGGCATGAAACCCGCTTCCGGGCAGGATTGTGACCATGCGCACACAAATTGGGATTTGTGGCATTTACGCAACGGAAGCGTCGGAAAATGGAATGCAATTCTATTTGCAATGTAATTGTACGCCTTTTGCGGAATAAAAAACCAATACTGCATCTATCTTACGTGCGCGTAAGAGGCTTTACGTAAAAATTGAGACAAGGCACCCCCGATCGGGGGAGAGGTTGCAAGATTGTCATCCGCGCCGACGCAGCTACACTGCAAATCAGTTTTTGCCAGTAAGTGGGGAGAGAGACGGCAATGTATCTCAAGAAGACGACTATTTTGTGTTTGCTCGGCGTCAGCGCGCTGGCCACGTCTGCGCATGCGGGCGGCTGGAATCGCGGCGAGGCCGACACAGATATCCTGTTTGAAGAAGGCGATTATATTGCCCGCAGTGGCGTGACCCTCGTTTCGCCGCGTCGCGACTACGACAAGATCCGCATCGGTGGCGTGATGGTCGACGGCACGGACGACGATTTCTCGCAGAATTACTGGATCCCGAACTTCGCCGCCAAGATCAAGTTGGCGGATAACGTCGCTTGTGCGCTGACCTACACCCAGCCCTTCGGTGCCGATGCCGACTACGGTACGCAGGCCCAGACGGCGAGTTTGATGGCCGGCGGCACCGGTGCGAGCCACAAGGACTTCATCACCAACGAATACGGCGCGACCTGCGACGTCAACATGGAAGCCGGCAAGGGGCGTATCCACGTGCTCGGCGGCGTGTTCATGCAGGATTTCGAATACACGGCGAACAGCTATGCCGGCGACCTGCATCTGGAAGACAAGGCAGCCTTCGGCTATCGCTTCGGGGTCGCCTATGACATTCCGGAATATGCCCTGCGTGCCCAGCTGATGTATCGCTCGAAGGTCGAGCATGATGCCAGCGACGATGGCAGCTTCGATTGGGGCGCAGGCGTCGTCAATCCGCTCTGGGGTGTCCAGGACGCCTTCGGTAGCGGCACCCTGCCGCAGTCGATCAAGCTGTCGCTGCAGACCGGTGTGGCACCTGGCTGGCTGGTTTACGGCTCGGTCAAGTGGACCGACTGGAGCGTCATGCAGACGCTTGACTATAGCCTCGGCACGCCGGCTCCGGGCGTCTATGTCCCGCGCCAGGACGTCTACAACTGGCAGGACGGCTGGACCTTGCAGGCCGGCGTCGGCCACGCCTTCAACGAGAAGATCTCCGGTACGGTCAACCTGACCTGGGACAAGGGCGTGGACACGGGCGCCGACATCTACACCGACACCTGGACGGTCGGCACCGGTGTGTCCGTCAAGGCCGGTCCGGGCGAGCTTCGCTTCGGCGGTGCGGTCAGCTACCTGACCGAAGGCAGCCAGTCGGTTGCGGACGACGCAACCTATGACGCGACGGCTGACGGCGACTGGGCCTACGCTGTCTCGGCCAATTACAAGGTCGTCTTCTAAGGTCGACGATCCGACAGTTAGCGAATGAGAGCCCGGCATGCCGGGCTCTCTGCGTTTTGGGCGCGCGGATTCGCAGGGAAAAATGTGACAGATCTGCAACAACCCCTGAATCCTCGCGGGCGGCGCTACGGACGGCCGATTTTGTCCATTTCCCGCCACAAACAAAGCGCAGCGATCAGGTCTCGAAACGGATGGGGCCGTTTCGCATTGGCATGGCGTGTGAGTAGGCATGGGACAGCTCGTCGGGAATTATCTCCGGAAATCAACCGCGGCGAACGTGTGGAATGATTTTCGAACCGCAAGAGTGGTCGCCGTCGGCGGCGAACGGACAGCGGTCGTAGTCTTGCCTGAAATCTCTCCTAGGCTTCCTTTCGTCGCGGCGGACGCAGATCCGACAGTCGATGAAATGGTATTCACGCCCCCGCGGCGGAGCGATGAACCGGTTGTTCACGGTTTCAAGCTCAAATGTCTGGCGGACAAGATCGAGCCTTCCGTGTCGAGCGGAGGGGAACGGTGATGTCTGCGGTGTTGTGGAAGAAATACGGAATTATGCAGACATCAGACTGGAAGTCTCCGGCCACATTGTTTCTCTCGGCGTTCCTGTTCGTCATGACGGGTACGGCCGGTCACGCCTTCGACATGAATGCCGGGGTGACGAAGGAATCCGGCCCGTTCGATCTCTTCAAATTCGGCTTCAAGGCCTACAAGAACGGCCAGAAGGAGGACGCGGTCGAAGCCTATCGCTATGCCGCCGAAAAGGGCCATACCGGCTCCCGCTGGGCGCTCGCCAACATGTATGCGGCGGGCGATGGCGTGGTCGAGAATGATTTCGAAGCGTTCAAGATCTATGCGGACATCGCCAGCCAGGGCGTGGAGCCGGGCTCGGAAGATACCGGCTTCTTCGTCAATGCGCTGCTGTCGCTCGCCCGTTACTATCGTCAGGGCATTCCCGACAGCCCGGTGAGGAGCGACCTCGCCCAGGCCCGCCAGCTCTATTTCCAGGCGGCGTCGACCTTCGGCGTGCCCGAGGCGCAGTTCCAGCTGGCGCGGATGATCCTGGCCGGCGAGGGCGGCAAGAGCAATGTCCAGCAGGCCAAGAAATGGCTGAACCTCGCCCGCAAGGGTGGCCACACCGGTGCCATGGCGGTGTTCGGCAATGTGCTGTTCGAAGAGGGCCAGACGGTGCGGGGCCTCGCCTTCCTCACCGCAGCCTTGGAAAATTGTCCCCCGAAGGACTGCGACTGGATGCAGTCGCTGCAGGAGCAGGCCTTCTCCATCGCCAATGAGGAGGACCGCCGGGTGGCGGTCGCGCTGGCGCCGCAGGTTATTAGCCAGACGGAATGACGACGGCCTGAGTGTTGCCGAAGGTCCGGAAGCGAAAAAGGCGCCCCGCAAGGGCGCCTTCCGCATTTCTGCCGATGCCTTAGGCGGTGGTGGCGGTCGTCGCTGCCGGCCAGGTCAGATAGACATAGGTGCCCTCGACGCTGACGAAGCTGGCGCTCTCTCCTGTCGCCTTGTCGATGTGAGAGCCGGCATCGGTCAGTTCGTAGCCGCCGCTCTTGTCGCGGCTGAGCTGGGCCTTGAGGAAGCTCGACCAATCGCTGCGGCTGGTCTGCTCGGCGGTGCGGTCGGCCTTGTCCTCCTCCGCGTCCCACGCCTTTATCTGCCGGCCATTGACGGCGTCCGTGACGGTGAGGGTGCCGGCCTCAAGGGCGGCCAGCATTTCCTTGGCCTTCAGGGCTCCGTCGCCCGAACTTTTCATTTCCTCGAGTTTGGCCTTCAGGCCCGTCATGAACGAGGCGGTCTGGATGTCGTCCGAGATCGGCGCGACCTCCTCGGTGCTTTCGTCCGCGCCGCCGGCGGCGCCGATCGCGCGCAACAGGCTAGTGTCATAAGTCTCTCCGTCGTCGTCCTGGCCGTAATTGCGCATCAGGTCGTTGAGGGCCGAGGCATAATAGTCGTCATTGCCGCTGCTGCCGCCACCGCTGGCCTGCTTTTCTTCCCTCAGGACTCTGAGAAAGATCTGAGTGCTGGCAAGCTGCGCAGAATTGATAGATGAAACCATTGAAATATCCCGCTTCTTGTCGTCGCCAGCGGGATGGACAGCAGAACAGGACTGTTTGCCGCTCGGTTTCGAGGCCGCTCCCGCGGAGGCTCGGACCCGATATCTAGCGTCGGCGACTTGCCCAGACCTTGCCTTGGCTCGGGCCGTGTGGCGGGCGCTCGGCCATGGCGGGCGCTCAAGTGTCTGTCAGAAATCGAACATCGCCGTCACCGGCACATGGTCGGACGGCCTTTCCCAACTGCGCACGTTCTTTTCGATTTTGGCCGAGACCAGGCGGTCGCTCGCCTCCGGCGACAGCATCAGATGATCGATGCGGATGCCGTTGTTCTTCTGCCAGGCACCGGCCTGGTAATCCCAGAACGAGTAGAGCAGGGGGTCGTCGCTGGTGGCGCGCACCGCATCGGTGAGGCCGAGATTTTCCAGCCGGCGAAACGACTGTCGGGTCTTGGGTAGGAACAGGGCGTCGCCCTCCCACAGGCGCGGATCGCGGCAGTCATGCGGTTCGGGGATGACATTGTAGTCGCCGGCGAGGATCAGCGGCTCTTCAAGCGCCAGCCGGCTCTCGGCAAAGGCTTTCAGCCGCTCCATCCAGGCCAGCTTGTAAGGGTACTTGACCGGATCGTCCGGCGGATTGCCGTTCGGCAGGTAGAGCGAGCAGACCCGCACCACGCCGCCTTCGACCGAAAAGACCGCCTCGATGAAACGCGCCTGTTCGTCGCCGTCGTCTCCCGGCAGGCCGCGATTGACTTCGTCGGGCTTCGTCTTCGACAGGATCGCCACGCCGTTGAAGCCCTTCTGGCCATGCGTTTCGACATGATAGCCGAGCGCCTCGATCTCGAGCCGCGGAAAACCCTCGTCGACGGATTTGATTTCCTGGAGGCAGACGACGTCCGGCGCCGAGCTCTGCAGCCATTCGCCGAGATTGGCGATCCGCGCCTTGACGCCATTGATGTTCCAGGTCGCGATCTTCATGGCGTTCACCCTTTCGTCTCGCCTCTACATAGCCGATGGCGCGGATTTTGCCATCGGCTTTTGGCAGTTATGCAGGGGCGCGCGCGCCAAGATGGCTGGCGATCAGACGGAGAAGCTGGTGCCGCAGCCGCAACTGGCCACCGCGTTGGGATTGTTGATCTGGAACGACTGGCCGAGCAGGTTGTCGACGAAATCGATCTCCGATCCGGCCATGTAGACGATCGACATCGGGTCGATCAGCACGGTCGCGCCATTGCGGCTGATGACGATGTCATCGGACTGCGGCCCCTTGTCGAGGTCGAACTTGTAGGAGAAGCCGGAACAGCCGCCGCCTTCGACGGAGACGCGCAGCGCGCTCTTGTCGGCTTCACTGGCGACGATCTGGGCGATTCGCTTCGCCGCGGCTTCGGAAAGGGTAACGGTCTCGGTGCTCATCTCGCCTCCTGACGGGTTCAAGGCCCGTGGAAAACTGCTGGAACGGCAGAAAATTCAATGTTCTGACATGCAACGCGGCCATTCTGCCCGAGATAGTGACGGCCGCCTTTGCGGCACGTGCTATAAGGGGCAAGCCTTGCGGCATTGCCCGCTATAGGTATGAAGGCGGGCGGATGGCGTCAATGGGGAGCGGACAGGACGCGACATGACGATTGATAAAAGTGCATTGGGTTTCGGCACCGGCGAGCGGGCGATTTTCGCCACGGATCCCTGGACGACACGTGGGCGACTGTTCGCCGAGGGCGGCAGCCCGACCCGCTCCGACTTCCAGCGTGACCGCGACCGCATCGTCCATACCACCGCCTTTCGTCGCCTGAAACACAAGACGCAGGTCTTCATTGGTCCCGACGGCGACCACTATCGCACCCGGCTGACCCACACGATCGAGGTGGCGCAGATCGCCCGCGCGCTCGCTCGTGCCCTGAAGCTCGACGAGGACCTCGCCGAGGGCGTGGCGCTCGTCCACGACTTCGGCCATACGCCTTTCGGCCATACCGGCGAGGATGCCCTGCACGAGGTGCTGACGCCCTATGGCGGCTTCGACCACAATGCCCAGTCGCTGCGCATCGTCACCAAGCTGGAGCGGCGCTATGCCGAGTTCGACGGCCTCAACCTGACCTGGGAAACCTTGGAAGGGCTGGTCAAGCACAATGGCCCGCTGATGACAAAAGCGGGCGAGGGGACACGAGGTCCCGTGCCGCAGCCGATTCTCGACTATTGCGAGCTGCACGACCTGGAGCTTTCGAGCTATGCGGGCCTCGAGGCGCAAGTCGCGGCGATCGCCGACGACATCGCCTACAACACCCATGACATCGACGACGGCCTGCGCTCCGGCTATCTGAGCTTCGACATGCTGGAGGAGGTGCCCTTTCTCGCTGGGCTGATGAAGGAGGTGCGGGATCGTTATCCGCATCTGGAGCCCGACCGCTTCACCCATGAGATCATGCGCCGGCAGATCACCCGCATGGTCGAGGATGTGATCGGCGTGGCGCAGGCCCGCCTTGCCGAGTTGAGGCCGTGCAGCGCCGCCGATATTCGCGGCGCCGACCACACCATCGCCACCTTTTCCGACGAGATGGCCGAGACCGACCGGCAGATCAAGAAGCTGCTGTTCAGCCGCATCTACCGCCATCCGGATATCATGCGCATTCGCGCCGGTGCGGCGCAGATCGTCACCGATCTGTTCCACGCCTACATGGCCGATCCGGCGCTGATGAAAAGCCACTACTGGGTGAACCACATGGCTGGCCTCAACGAGCCGGCCAGGGCTCGCCATGTCGGCGACTATCTGGCGGGGATGACCGACACCTATGCGGTGCGCACCCACAGCGAGCTGTTTGACCAGACTCCCGATTTGCGCTAGGCAGCGCTGCAATTCCACTCCATTTGCGGGCTATCGAACTGCTTGCGCGGGTACACGACATGAACCTCTTCGCCGACTTCGAAACGAGAATCAAAAACGCGCTCGAGCAGATCGACAGCATCAAGGAAAAGCGCTCCTCGCTCGATTTCGGCCGTATCGTCGTCGAGCCGCCGCGCGATCCGAGCCATGGCGATGCCGCGACCAATGCCGCCATGGTGCTCGCCAAGGCGCTCGGCACCAATCCGCGGGCGCTCGCCGAGGTCATCGGCGACAAGCTGAAAGAAGATGGCGACATTGCCGAGGTGAGCGTGGCCGGCCCCGGTTTCATCAACATCCGCCTGTCGACCGGCTACTGGCAGCAGCTTCTCGCCACGATGATTACCGAGGGCACGGATTTCGGCCGCTCGACGCTTGGCAAGGACCGCAAGGTCAATGTCGAATATGTCTCGGCCAATCCGACCGGCCCGATGCATGTCGGCCATTGCCGCGGCGCCGTGGTCGGCGATGCGCTGGCCAACCTTCTGGCCTTTGCCGGCTATGACGTGGCCAAGGAATATTACATCAACGATGCCGGCGCCCAGATCGAGGTGCTCGCGCGTTCGGTGTTCCTGCGTTACCGCGAGGCGCTGGGCGAACGGATCGGTGAAATCCCGCCGGGCCTTTATCCGGGCGACTATCTCGTTCCGGTCGGCCGGGCGCTGGCCGAGGAATTCGGCACCAAGCTGCACGCCATGCCGGAAGAGCAATGGATGGAGATCGTCAAGGAGCGCGCCATCGCCGCGATGATGGTGATGATCCGCGACGACCTGGCGATTCTCAACGTGCATCATGACATCTTCTTCTCGGAGCGTACCCTCCACGCCAATGGCGCTGCCAAGATCCGCACGGCGATCAATGATCTGACCTTCAAGGGCCATGTCTACCGCGGCACGCTGCCGCCGCCGAAGGGCCAGGTGCCGGAGGACTGGGAGGATCGCGAGCAGACCCTGTTCCGTTCGACCGAGGTGGGCGACGATATCGACCGTCCGCTGGTCAAGTCCGACGGCGCCTACACCTATTTCGCCGCCGACGTCGCCTATTTCAAGGACAAGTTCGATCGCGGCTATTCCGAGATGATCTATGTGCTCGGTGCCGACCACGGCGGCTATGTGAAGCGGCTCGAAGCCGTGGCGCGGGCCGTGTCGGAAGGCAAGACCAAGCTGACCGTGCTGCTATGCCAGTTGGTCAAGCTATATCGCGACGGCGAACCGGTAAAGATGTCGAAGCGCTCCGGCGACTTCGTCACCCTGCGCGAAGTGGTCGAGGAAGTCGGCTCCGATTCCGTCCGCTTCATGATGCTCTACCGCAAGAGCTCCGAGCCGCTCGACTTCGACTTCGCCAAGGTGACCGAACAGTCGAAGGACAATCCGGTCTTCTACGTGCAGTATGCGCATGCGCGCTGCATGTCGATTTTCCGTCAGGCGAAGGAAGCCTTCCCCGATCTCGACGTCAGCCCGAGTGATTTCGCCGCCGCCGTGGCCGGACAGATCTCCGATGTGACCGAGCTTCAGCTCATCGCCAAGCTTGCGGAATATCCGCGCGTCATCGAGGCCGCGGCCCAGTCGCAGGAGCCGCATCGCCTGGCTTTCTACCTTTATGATCTGGCCAGTTCCTTCCACGCGCACTGGAACAAGGGCAAGGATTCGCCCGAATTACGCTTTGTTAACGATAAAGATAGACAATTGACCATCGCCAGGCTTGGGCTGGTGCATGCTGTCGCCTCCGTTTTGAAGTCCGGTTTGTCCATTACGGGCACCGCAGCTCCGGCCGAAATGCGATAGTATCGTCACCATTTACCCACAATGCACTGGCAAGCGTCGAGTCGCGTAGGGTGAGTGGATCAACTAATGGTACAAAAACAGGCCGCATTCAGCAGTCGATTGGGGAGCGATAGTTTCGCGGACGATGATCCGTTGGCGGAACTTGCCCGGATCGTCGGCTTCGAGTCGCCCGTTGAGCGTGACGCCGCGCCGACGCGCGCCGCAGAGCCAGAAGAGCCGCAGTTCAACCTTGAAGACGAGTTGCTGCGCGAGTTCGAGGTTTATGATGCCCCCCTGCGCAGCGACGAGGCGCCGCTTCCGGCCGAGCCCGCTGCCGCTCCGTCCCCAGCGCCTGTCGATGCGTTGGAGGATCTGGACGACATCTTCTACCCCGAGCCGATGATCGAGCCGGTCGTCGAAGCTGAGGTCGCTCGCGTCAAACCGGCAATCGCCGCCAAGTCCTTTGAGCCCGAACCGTCCTTCGGGCCCGAACAGCGCGCCGAACCGGTATTTTCCGGCGATCTTGCCGACGAGCTGGAATTGGCCGTTTCCGAGCCGGCCGTGACGCTCGATTGGCCGGCCCCCGAGGGTGGAGCGGAACCGAAGCTGCGTCTCCCCCTTGCCAATTTTGCCGCCCAGCCGGTTGCGCGCGCCGAGCCGCAATTCGTGGTCGAGGAAAGCGTCGAGCCTGCGCCTCATCTCGCAGACGAGCCTGAACCTGCCCAGGCGGACAAACCATCCGGCGTCGATGATTTCTTCGCCAATGACGTCTTCCAGTGGAACGAGTCGATGTCCGGTCCCGCCTCGGCGGTGCCCGTCTCGCCCGTGGAGCGCGCGAGTGATCCGTTCGGCTTTGACGCGCTTGTGGCGGATGCCGCCGAACGCCGCCCGGTCACGGCTGATACCGCGCCGGTCCCGACCGCGGCGCCTGCTGCGCGCGCCGAGCCGTCTTTCTCCTTCTCCTTTGCCGACGAACTTGCCGCGAACGAGGATTTTTCGATTTCCGCGCCCGTCGTCGCTTCCTCTGCCCCGGAAGAATCGGTCGCGGCGGTCGTGCCCGAGCAGAGACCCGAGGCGGCTTCCGACAGTCGTCCGTCGATCGACGAAGAGGAGTTCGACCCCTTCACCGAAGGCGAGTTCGACCTGGAGTTGGACGACCTGGAGCTTGACCTCTCCGAGCTGGAGGAGGATTTCGACGAGCCGGCTGTCGCTCCGATCGCGCC
Organism: Arenimonas sp.; assembly: GCA_019459145.1. Taxonomy (GTDB): domain Bacteria; phylum Pseudomonadota; class Alphaproteobacteria; order Rhizobiales; family Rhizobiaceae; genus Allorhizobium. Next base: position 102,138 of record JAIBEK010000047.1, on the reverse strand, counting down.
GGCTGTTCCGGTTGCCGCACCGGCACGGTCGTTGGCGACCCCGGTCGCCTCCGCACCTGCGCCGTCTTCGGCGGCGCCTGTGCCGGTTGCGCCTGTGTCGGTCGCGCCGCGTGTGGAAGCAGCCGATCTGCGTTCTGCCCCCGCGAAGCCCGCCCCGGCGGTGGTGCAGGTGGCCGACGAGCCGCTGGCCTTCGATCCCACGGAGATCTCCGAGCAGGACGATCATCTCGAAGCCATCGCCCACATGGATGTGCCGGACGTTCCCGTGCCGGAGAGCAAGCCGGCCCCGGTTGCCTATGCGCATGATTACGATCTCGACATCGACAATGAACTGGCGGCCTTGTTCGACCAGCCATCGACGACGGCGGCGGTAAGCGAGAGACCTGCCGCCGCGGCGGCACCGGTTTCGCGGGCGACACCCTCGGCACCGCCAACGCCAGCAGCCGCACCCGTTCCGGCTCAGGCAGCGGCGGCAAAGGCCACGTCGCTGCCGCCGATGGATGATTTCGATGCCTTCGAGCGTGCGCTGGAGGAGGACTTCCGTCACACCCTGGACAGGCCTTCCGATTATGCGGCCGCCAATACCGGCCGGATCGCCATACCGATGCAGCCCAAGGGGCTCTCGCGTTTCGGTTCGCGCGGTCTTCTGATGGCCGGTACGGCGGCGGTAGTCGTCTTGCTGGGCGGTGGCGCGCTCTATGCCTGGCTGAGCGGTGGCGCAAGCTCGGTGATCTCCTCCGGCGAGCCGCCGGTGATCACCGCCGACAAGGATCCGGTGAAGATCGTTCCGGAAAATCCGGGCGGCAAGTCCGTGCCGAACCAGGACAAGGCGGTCTATGACCGCGTGGCTGGCGCCACGGTCGAGGACCCCAAGCAGGAGAGCCTGATTTCGTCGAGCGAGGAACCGGTCGACGTGGTGCAGAAGACGCTGATCCCGGAAACCCTGCCGCTTGAAGGCGAGGCCGAAGCGCAGGCGCTCGGCACGCCCGTGGGCGATACCGAAGACCCGCGGCTCTTGCCGGATCAGGCCGGAACAGAGCAGGCACCGGGTGCGTCGACGGAACCGGCGACGATCACCCCCCGCAAGGTGCGCACCATGATCGTCCGTCCGGACGGCACGCTGGTGGCGCAGGAGGCTCCCGAACCGTTGCCATCCGCCCCGACACTGGAAGCGCCGGCCGCCGGCGCCCCTGGCGGTTCTGCCGCCGCTCCGACGTCGGCAACGCCCGCACTGGCTGCGCCGTCCACGACCCTGGCCACGACCCCGGCCACGACCGATCTTAGCCCACCGGCTGAGGCTGGCACGCCTGGGCCTGTTCCGATGGCACGTCCGGCAAGTCCAGCCGAGACCGCGGCTACTCCGGCCCTCGCTCCGTCGGCGCCGGCTCCGGCCCCCGAGCCGGTAGCGGCCGCTCCGGCGGCCGAGACGGCGCCTGCACCCGCGCCGCTCGCGGCGGCGCCTCAACCTGCGGCTGCCCAACCGGCACCCGCTCCGGGCGGCTATTTCATCCAGGTCGCGTCGCTGCCGTCCCAGGCGGAGGCGGAAAAGTCCTACAGCAACATTTCCGGCAAATTCGGCAGCGTCGTCGGCGGTCGGGCCCACGAGATCAAGCGGGCCGAGATCGCCGGCAAGGGCACCTACTACCGGGTCCGCATATCGGCGGGAACGAAGGCCGAGGCACAGGCCCTGTGCGAGCGCTACAAGGCCGCCGGCGGCAGTTGCCTGGTCACGAAATAACGCTCAAGCGCGCGACGAAAACGAAAAAAGAGGCGGGAACCGGCGGTTTCCGCCTCTTTTCCTGTGTATGACCCCTTCGCGTCGCTTCGGCTTTGATCCGACCCCTCCTATGATTCGGCCATGACAGAGAACCACATGCCCGCAAAAGCAATGATCCTGGGCTGCAGCGGCCTTGCCCTGACAGCCGACGAGAAGGCGTTCTATCGCGACGAGCAGCCCTGGGGCTTCATCGTCTTTGCCCGCAATCTCAAGGAGCCGGCGCAGATATGCGATCTGGTCGCCGAGATGCGCGACACCGTCGGCGGGCGCAATGCGCCCGTGCTGATCGACCAGGAGGGCGGCCGGGTGCAGCGCATCCGCGAGCCGATCGCGCCGCGCTATCCGTCCGGCGCCGTGCTCGGCGAACTGTATCGCCGCGACCGTGACCTCGGCCTGCGCGCCGCCTGGCTGATGTCGCGCCTGCATGCCTTCGATCTCATCCGGCTCGGCATCAATGTGGATTGCCTGCCGGTGCTCGACGTGCCGGTGGAAGGGGCGAGCAATGTCATCGGTGACCGCGCCTATGGCAATGATCCAGAAACCGTCGGCGCGATGGGAGAGGCGGCGGCGGCGGGCCTGAAATCCGGCGGTGTCCTGCCGGTGATGAAGCACATACCCGGACACGGGCGCGGCGTGGCGGATTCGCATCATGAGCTGCCGGTCGTCACGACGCCGCTCGCCGAGCTTCAGGCGCATGATTTTCCGCCGTTCCGGCGGCTGCACAACGAACTGATGGCGATGAGCGCGCATGTGGTATACTCGGCCATCGATCCGGATCATCCGGCTTCGACCTCGCGCAAGGTGATCGACACGATCATCCGTGGCTCCATCGGGTTTGACGGTTTGCTGATGTCCGACGATGTATCGATGAACGCGCTCAAGGGGTCGCTCGGTGAGCGGGCGGCGGCAATCGTCGCCGGTGGCGGCGACGTCGTGCTCCACTGCAACGGGGTGATGGACGAGATGCGCGCGGTGGCCGCCGAGGTGCCCCTGCTCACCGGCAGGGCGCGGGCGCGGGCTGATGCGGTGGAAGCAGCCTTCGGTGCGGTCGATGGGCTGCAGGAGGTCGCGGTCCGCGACGAGTTCGACGGCCTGAGGGCGACCGCCTGATGTCGCCCCCGACCGGCAATCCGCATCCTTCGCCCAAGACGGGCACCGCCGCCGCGACGCCGATGGATAACCTGTGGCAGGAAAGCGCGGCGGAGCGTCTGGCCGGCGAGCCCGCGCTTGTCATCGATGTGGCCGGCTTCGAGGGGCCGCTCGATCTGCTGCTGTTTCTGGCGCGCAATCAGAAGGTCGACCTTCACCGCATTTCGATCCTCGCCCTGGTCGAACAATATCTCGACTTCATCGAGAGCGCCCGGCGCATCCGGCTGGAACTGGCGGCCGACTATCTGGTCATGGCGGCCTGGCTCGCCTACCTGAAATCGCGGCTGCTCATTCCGCAGCAAGCCAAGGACGAAGGTCCTTCAGGTGAAGAAATGGCAGCGACGCTGGCCTTCCGGCTGAAACGGCTGGAAGCGATGCGCGAGGCGGCGATGCGGTTGATCAACCGCAACCGGCTCGGCCGCGACGTGCATGCGCGCGGCGCGCCGGAACACGTGCCGACCCGCGTCGACAACGCTTACGAGGCCTCGCTCTACGATCTGCTGACCGCCTATGCCTCGCTCAGGCAGCGACAGGCGACCACCCAGGTGACGATCACGCGACGCCGCGTCTGGTCGCTTGCCGATGCGCGCGCCATCCTGACCCGCATGATCGGCGAGATCGGCGACTGGACGGCGCTTGACCATTTCCTGCTGCGCTACCTGACGACGCCTGCCGAGCGGGTGAGCGCGATCGCCAGCGCCTTTGCCGCCTCGCTCGAACTCGTGCGCGAGGGCCGGCTGGAAATCCGCCAGGAGGGGGCCTTCCAGCCGATATACCTGCGCGGCGGTCCGCGGGCCGGCGAACTGGCGGCGGTGGAGTGACGCCATGGGGGAGATCAGGGATCAAGACTTCTTCCTGGAGAGCGACGACGACGAGATCGCGGCCGCACGCGAACCGGCGGCTGTGGCGGCCGAGCGCGAGGCGGTCCGGATCGCCGAGGCATTGGTCTTCGCCTCCGCCGGACCGGTCTCCGAGACCTTCATCGCTGATCGTGTGCCGCGCGGCATCGATGTCGGCGCGATCATGCGCCGGTTGAAGGAGGATTATGCTCCGCGCGGGGTCAATCTCGTGCAGGTCGATGACCATTGGGCCTTCCGCACGGCCGCCGACCTTTCCTTCGCCATCCGCAAGGACGAGGCCGAGGTGAAGAAACTGTCGCGCGCCGCACTCGAAGTTCTGGCCATCATCGCCTATCACCAGCCGGTGACCCGCGCCGAGATCGAGGATATTCGCGGTGTGCAGACGTCCAAGGGGACGCTCGACGTGCTGATGGAGGCCGGCTGGGTGCGTTTTCGCGGCCGCCGCCGCACGCCCGGCCGCCCGGTCACGCTTGGCACCACCCGCGATTTCCTCGACCATTTCGGCCTGGAGGAACTCCGCGATCTGCCGGGTCTGGAGGAGTTGAAGGGGGCGGGGCTGCTGTCCGGCCGTATTCCGGCGAATTTCAACATACCCCTGCCGCTGATGGGCGACGAGCTCGCCGAAGACGAGGATCCGATCACCCAGCTCGATCTCGAAGAGCTTGGCCTCTTGACTCCGGGCGGAGAAGCGGACGAATAGCTTCAGGTTTTTAATGGTAACCGGGCGGTGTCCGGATGCACCGGGCGCCTTGCCGTCCCGCATCCGCGATTATCGGCCTTTCGGGCAGTGGAATGGGCGCGCAGACGACGCAGACCGATAATTCGCGGCGGACCGCCGGTGTGACCTTCGCCGCGCGATTGAGCTTCGAGGACATCCGCCACGGCTATCACGGCCGCGAGACGCTGCGGGGCGTGTCGCTGACGGCCGAGCCCGGCGAGGTCCTTTGCCTGCTCGGACCGTCCGGATCCGGCAAGACGACGCTGCTGAGGATCGCCGCCGGCATCGAGGCGCAATCGTCCGGCCGATTGCTGCTCAATGACCGTGAAGTGGCCGGCCCCTCGGTCTTCGTGCCGCCGGAACAGCGCGGCATAGGGCTGATGTTCCAGGATTTCGCCCTGTTCCCCCATATGAGCGTGGTCGAGAACGTGCGATTCGGGCTGACCGCCATGCCGGCGCGCGAGGGAACAGCCGAGGCGATGCTGGCGCTGGAACGGGTCGGGCTCGCCCATTATGCGCAGAAATATCCGCATGCGCTTTCCGGCGGCGAGCAGCAGCGCGTGGCGCTGGCCAGAGCGCTTGCGCCGCGTCCGGGCGTGCTGCTGATGGACGAACCCTTTTCCGGCCTTGATTCGCGGCTGAAGGACACGATCCGTGCCGATACGCTGGCGATCCTGCGGGAGACCCGCGCGACTGCCGTCGTCGTCACCCATGACGCCGAGGAGGCAATGCGCATGGCCGACCGGATCGCGCTGTTGCGCGATGGCAAACTGGTGCAGGTAGGCACGTCCGACGATCTCTATCGCCGGCCCAAGGATCTCTTCGCCGCCGCCTTCTTCTCCGAGATCAACGAGTTTTCCGGCGTGGTGCGCAATGGCCATGTGGCAACCCCGCTCGGCGTTGCCGAAGCCCACGGCATGGCCGAGGGCAGGGCGGTTTCGATCGCCGTGCGGCTTTCCGGTGTCGGGGTGAGCGAGGATAGCGGCGTCATCCCGGCGAGGGTCGTATCGCGTCGTTTCCTCGGCGTGGTCGAACTGCTGGAACTGGCCGTGCCCGGGAGCGAACGCCCGGTGCGCGCGCGCATTCGCGCCGACATCCTGCCGCCGGGTGTGAGGGATGCGACAATTGCGGTCAATCCGCAGGACATTTTGGTGTTTGAAAAAGACTCTGAAACCCCTTACATCGGGGAAACGAAACACACGGAGTGACGGGTATGGGTTCTTTTAGCATGTGGCACTGGCTGATCGTCTTGGCCATTGTTCTTCTGTTGTTCGGCCGCGGCAAGATTCCGGAATTGATGGGCGACGTCGCAAAGGGCATCAAGAGCTTCAAGAAGGGCATCAGCGAAGACGAGGCCGACACGACCGCGTCGGGCAAGTCCGTCGATCACAAGGCCGACGAAACGAAGTGAATCCTCAATCGGCCGCCCGTGAGGCGGCCGGTCTGCCTCGTTGTTCTGCGCTCCGCCTGGCGAAGCGCAGGAGACGCGGGTAGGCAAGGGGACAAGCAGTGCGTCGTCCACGACGCGCGTTCCCCGCAAAGCAAGGCTTCAGGAGCCCTTTGAATGCTGGATATTGGCTGGACCGAGTTGCTCGTCATCGCGGTGATCCTGATCGTCGTGGTCGGTCCGAAGGACCTTCCGCCGATGATCCGCGCTTTCGGCAAGATGACGTCGCGGCTGCGTCGCACCGCCGGCGAATTCAGAGCCCAGTTCGATGAGGCGCTGCGCGAGGCCGAATTGGACGACCTGCGCAAGTCGGTCGACGAGGTTCGCAGCCTCAATCCGAAGAATGCGCTGCGCGACGCCATCAACCCGCTGCGCCAGATGGGCGACGAGATCAAGTCCGACCTGAAGAAGGCGACGACCGCGGATGCCAAGGCCGCCGCCGGCATTGCACCGTCCGAACCGCCGGTCGAGCCGGCGCCCCTGCCGGAAATGCCGTCGCCGCTGACCGGTGTACCGAACGAATTCGCCCAGCCGATGGCTGATCCCGCACCGGCTCCGGCTCCGGAGCCTGTCAAGGTCGCGGCGCCGCGCCAGTCGCCCGGCAAGTCGCCGGGCAAGTCCACGGCACCGGCGCCATCCGCAGGCAGCCCTGGCGCCAAACCGGCCAAATCGGTGGCTGCGTCCACGCCGGCCAAGGCGAGCCGGGCAAAGCCCGCGACGGTCGAGACCGCCGCCGCCAAGCCGACGACGCCGAAGAAGCCCCGCAAGCCGAAGAACGAGGAGCCCGCATGAGCGGCGACATCGAAGACAAGCCGCAGCCGCTCATTGAGCATCTGATCGAACTGCGCTCACGTCTCATCTGGGCCCTGGGCGCGTTCTTCGTCGCCTTCATCGCCTGTTTCGCCTTTGCCAAGCAGCTCTTCAATATCCTGGTCGTCCCCTACAAGTGGGCGGTCCTGTGGGCAGGGCTCGATCTGACCAAGGCGGAACTGATCTATACCGCCCCGCAGGAATTCTTCTTCACCCAGGTGAAGGTGGCTATGTTCGGCGCCGTGGTGATCGCCTTTCCGGTGATCGCCGCCCAGATCTACAAGTTCGTCGCCCCCGGCCTGTACAAGAACGAACGCGCGGCCTTCCTGCCGTTCCTGGTGGCATCGCCGATCCTCTTCCTGCTTGGCGGCGCGCTGGTCTACTTCTTCTTCACGCCGATGGTGATGTGGTTCTTCCTCGCCATGCAGCAGGCGCCGGGCGAGGGCGAGGTGGCCATTTCCCTGATGCCGAAGGTTTCGGAATATCTCAGCCTCATCATGACGCTGGTCTTCTCCTTCGGCCTGGTCTTCCAGCTGCCGGTCGTCACCACGCTTCTGGCCCGCGTCGGCATTCTCGAAAGCCAGTGGCTGGCCGACAAGCGCAAGTACTTCATCGTCGTCGCCTTCGTCGTCGCCGCGGTGCTGACCCCGCCCGATCCGATCTCCCAGATCGGTCTTGCTTTGCCCACGATCCTTCTCTACGAGGTAGCCATCTATGCTGCGCGACTCGTGGAGCGTCGCCGGGCCGCCGAGACTTCGGTTGTCGCGGACGAGGCCGGCGAGCAGGACAGCGCGTAAATCGCGCCGTTCGTCCTCCTCCACTCCCGAGCATGCATCCATGGGGCCGGACAGGGCACCCGCCAGGTCCGATCCGACGATCACGAGAAATGACCTGGAACGACGATGCTAGATATCAAATGGATCCGTGACAATGCCGAAGCCCTTGATGCGGCGCTTGCCAAGCGCGGCGCCGAGCCGCTTTCGGCTGGCCTGATCGCGCTCGACGAGAAGCGCCGCTCTGTCGTCCAATCGCTGCAGGACATGCAGGCCCGCCGCAATGCCGCCTCCAAGGAGATCGGCGCGGCCATGGGCCGCAAGGAGATGGAACTCGCCGACAAGCTCAAGGCCGAGATCGCCCATTTCAAGGACATCATGCCGACGGCGGAAGAGGAGGAGCGTCAGCTGACGGCGGACCTCACCGACCAGCTGTCGCGCATCCCCAACATTCCGCTCGACGACGTGCCGGTCGGCAAGGACGAGCACGACAACGTGGTCAAGCGCGTCGTCGGCGAAAAGCCCGGCTGGAACCACGCCGCCAAGGAGCATTACGAACTTGGCGAAGCGCTTGGCTACATGGACTTCGAGCGGGCCGCCAAGCTGTCCGGTTCCCGCTTCACCGTCCTGACCGGCCCCTTGGCCCGGCTGGAGCGGGCCATCGGCCAGTTCATGCTCGACCTGCACACCAGCGAGCACGGCTATACTGAAGTCTCCTCGCCGCTTATGGTCAAGGACGAGGCGATGTACGGAACCGGCCAGTTGCCGAAGTTTGCCGAGGATCTGTTCCGGACCACCGATGGCCGCTGGCTGATCCCCACCGCTGAGGTGACGCTCACCAACCTCGTTTCGGGCGAAATCCTCGAGCAGGACAAGCTGCCGCTGCGCTTCACCGCGCTCACCCCTTCCTTCCGCTCGGAAGCGGGCTCCGCCGGCCGCGACACGCGCGGCATGCTGCGCCAGCACCAGTTCTGGAAGTGCGAACTCGTGTCGATCACCGACGCCGACAGCGCGATCGACGAGCACGAGCGCATGACCGCCTGCGCCGAGGAGGTGTTGAAGCGCCTCGGCCTGCATTTCCGCACCATGACGCTGTGCACCGGCGACATGGGCTTCGGCGCGCGCAAGACCTACGACCTCGAGGTCTGGCTGCCCGGCCAGAACACCTATCGCGAAATCTCGTCCTGCTCGGTCTGCGGCGATTTCCAGGGCCGGCGCATGAACGCCCGCTATCGCGGCAAGGACGGCAAGGGCACGACCTTCGTCCACACGCTGAACGGTTCGGGCACGGCGGTCGGCCGGGCGCTGATCGCGGTCATGGAGAACTACCAGAACGAGGACGGTTCGATCACCGTTCCAGACGTTCTGCTGCCTTATATGGGCGGCCTGAAGAAGATCGAAAAAGCGGCTTGAGGCAGACATTTCCATGCGTATTCTCCTGACCAATGACGATGGCATCCACGCCGAAGGCCTCGCGGTTCTAGAACGGGTTGCCCGCACGCTCTCCGACGACGTCTGGATCGTGGCGCCCGAAACGGATCAGAGTGGGCTTGCCCACTCGCTGACGCTGTCGGAGCCGCTCAGGCTGCGCAAGATCGACGAGAAACGCTATGCGCTGCGCGGCACGCCGACCGATTGCGTGATCATGGCGATTCGGGAGATCCTGCCGGAAAAGCCGGACCTCGTCCTGTCCGGCATCAATGCCGGCGGCAATGTCGCCGACGACGTGACCTATTCCGGCACGGTCGCCGGTGCGATCGAGGGCACGCTGCAGGGCGTTCGCTCGATTTCGCTCAGCCAACTCTACGAATATGACAATGGCGGCCGTGTCATTCCCTGGGAAGTGGCCGAGACGCTCGCCCCCAAGCTTTTGGCACAGCTGGTCAAGGCCGAATTGCCGCCGGGGACCTTCCTCAATGTCAATTTTCCTCGCTGCGCGCCAGCCGATGTCCAGGGCATCGAGGTGACGTCGCAGGGCAAGCTTGATTTCGGCCTCGAGGTCGAACAGCGCGCCGATGGCCGTGGCTTTCCCTATTACTGGCTGCGATTCGGCGATCGCGGCAGCAAGTTCCGCGAAGGCACCGATCTGCAGGCGCTGAAGGAAGACAAGATTTCGGTCACGCCGCTGAAGCTCGACATGACGGACTATGCCGCGCAGGACAGCATTGCCCGGACCCTCGGCTTCGGAGTCGCCGATTGAAGCCCGGCATGCTGGAGAAGGAGGGCTTTGCCGCGCTGGTGCTGAGGCTCAGGGCGGAAGGGATATCCGATCTCGATCTTCTGACGGCGGTCGAGCAGACGCCGCGCTCGCTCTTCGTCCCGCCGCAGTTCTGCGAACAGGCCTATTCCAGTCGCTCCATTCCGATCGAATGCGGCGCCTTCATGGAAGGTGCCGACCTTGCCGTGCGGCTGCTCGCGCAGCTCCATGTCAAACCGGGTCAGCGGGTGCTGGAAATCGGCACCGGTAGCGGTTTCATGGCCGCCGTTCTCGGCCGGCTGTGCGAGCGCGTCATGTCGGTCGATCGCTACAAGACGTTGATTGCCTCCGCCCAGAGCCGGCTGGACGGCCTTTCGCTTCGCAATGTGGTGCTGCGCCAGGCGGATGGCAGCAATGGTCTGACCGGCGAGGGGACCTTCGACCGGATCGTCGCCACCGCGGCCTTTCCCGCCATGCCGCGATTCCTGGCCGACCAACTGGTGTCCGGCGGCGTGCTTTTGGCGCCGCTGATGACCGGCGAGGAGACCTGCGTGATGATGCGCCTGACCAAGACCGGAAGCCGCTTCGACCGCGAGGACCTGTTCGAGGTGCCTTACCTGCCGCTCGTCCCCAGGCTCGCATCCTTCCTTTGATGCTGCTGCGCGGGGCCTTGGCGCCTCTGCGAATGTTCGACTTCTCGAAAATAGTTCACGGCGATTCTGTTCGATTAACCGGCCAGTAACACTAACGCGCTTTAATCATAGCCACATCAAGTTGCGTAATAAGTGGGTCGAGTTATGCGTATGAGTGTATCGCCGAAATCCGGACTGTCAGTCACCCGTATCCTTGCGGCGATGCTGCTTGCCAGCGTGGCAACCGGCTGCAGCTCCGACGCCTCGCGGTTCAGTTCGGTGTTCTCCACCGACAGCCTGACGACGGCGTCCATTCCGCGCCGCAACGTCGTTGCAAGCCCCATGCCGTCGGCCGATGTCGGCGGCGTGCAGCAGGCGACCCAGTCGGATTATTCCACTCGCCAGCAGGCGGTCAATCAGCCCTATCCCAGCCAGCCGGCCTATGCGCCGTCCTCGGCAGCCCGCGCAGCGGCGGCACCCGTCGCCGTTCAGCGCGGCGAGCTGGCGGCTCCGGCAGGGGCGGGCGCCACCAAGTCGGCCGAGCGCGCCGCGGCCCTCGGTCAGCCCTTCCCCTCGGCACCGACGCAACAGCAGACGGCAATGCTCGCCCCGCCGACAGCTGGCGATGCGCTGACCACGGGCACGACCAGGGCGGCTCCGGCATGGAGCACCGCGAACGCGGCGCGCGTGACGCTGAAGCGCGGCGAAACGATTTCGACGCTGTCCAGCCGTTACGGCGTGCCGGAACGGGAAATCCTCAAGGCCAACGGGCTGACGCATGCCAGCGATGCGGCAACCGGCCAACTGGTGCTGATCCCCAGCCCGGGCAACCAGGGCAATGCGGCGCGCGCCGCGGCCGACGCCTCCGTGCTGCCCGATGGCGGCAAGAAGCCGACCCTGCCGCAGTCGCCGGAACAGAATGTCGCGGTACTGCCCACTGCTCCGTCCTCTCGCGAGAAGTCGCAGGGCCCGGCCTCGAGCGCCACCGGCAAGGCTGTCGCCGGTGCGGGCGAGGGCGCTGCCCCCGGCACTTACGTCGTCAAGGCAGGGGATTCCCTCAACAAGATCGCCAAGGCGACCGGCACCCCGATCGACAGACTGAAGGCAGCCAACGGCCTGACATCCGCCAATATCCGCATCGGCCAGACACTGAAGATCCCCACCGGAGGCGCTGCGGCCCAGATGGCATCGGCGACGCCTGAAACCGATCCGGTGAAGACGGCGACCATACCCGCCGGCAAGGCCGACCCGAAGGGCAATGCTCCGGCAGCCTACAAGGCGCCGGCCGCGACCCAGTCGGTCAGCGAGGTCGCTTCGGTCGATCCGAAGGAAGAGGCACCCGAAACGACCGGCATCGGCAAGTATCGCTGGCCCGTCCGCGGCGCGGTCGTTGCCGGCTATGGCGCCAATGTCGACGGCAAGCGCAATGACGGCATCGACATCTCGGTTCCCGCAGGCACGCCGGTCAAGGCGGCCGAGAACGGCGTGGTCATCTATGCCGGCAATGGCCTGAAGGAACTCGGCAATACGGTGCTCGTGCGCCACGAAGACGGGACGGTCACCGTTTATGGTCATGCCGATGTGCTTTCCGTGCAGCGCGGCCAGAAGGTCCAGCGCGGCCAGCAACTCGCCACATCCGGCATGAGCGGCAACGTCAAGCGCCCGATGCTGCACTTCGAGGTTCGCAAGGATGCGACCCCGGTCAACCCGATGACTTTCCTGGAATAGGTTTTGCGTCCCAGGCAAGCGGTGGAAAGGTCCGGCATCCCCGGACCTTTTCTCGTTTCAGGCGCGGTCCATGGAAATCCGCAGTCGGCCGGCGAGGTCCTGGATATACTGCCAGGCCACCCGGCCGGACCGTCCGCCGCGGGTGGTCGCCCATTCGAGCGCCTCTCGGTGCAGGGCGTCGCGTTCCAGCGGCAGGTTGAAATGGGCGGCATAGCCGTCGATCATCGTCAGGTAGTCGTCCTGGCTGCACTTGTGAAAGCCGAGCCACAGGCCGAAGCGATCCGAGAGCGAGACTTTCTCCTCCACCGCCTCCGACGGATTGATCGCCGTCGACTGCTCGTTCTCCATCATGTGGCGCGGCAGAAGATGCCGGCGGTTGGACGTCGCATAAAACAGCACATTGTCGGGCCGCCCTTCGATGCCGCCGTCCAGCGCCGCCTTCAGCGACTTGTAGGCCGTATCATCATGGTCGAAGGAGAGGTCGTCGCAGAACACGATAACCCGGTGCGGCGTGTCCTTGAGAATGTCGAGCAGGGTCGGCAGCGAGGAAACGTCTTCGCGGTGCACCTCCACCAGCTTCAGCGAAATGCCGGTTTGCGCGCGGATATCGGCATGCACGGCCTTGACCAGCGAAGACTTGCCCATGCCTCGCGCGCCCCACAGAAGGACGTTGTTTGCGGGATAGCCTTCGGCGAAACGCAGCGTGTTCTCGTGCAGGATATCGCGCACAGGGTCGACGCCGCGGATCAGTGACAGCGCCACGCGGTTTGGCCGGCTGATCGGCTGGAGATGGCTGCGGCCCGGCGACCAGACGAAACAGTCGGCGGCCGTCCAGTCGTTTTCCGCCGGCGGCGGTCCGGCGAGGCGCTCCACCGCCGCGGTCAGGCGGCGCAGTTCCGCAAGCAGGATCTGGTTTGCGTCTTCGGACATGGTGACCTCCTCGGCATGGCGCCGCCACGGCACCGGGCGGCATTTCGCCGGCGGTAGCATGGCCTTTTGAGAGCCGAAAGGGTAAGAGGCTGTAAAACGGTACGCGCCGCCGCTGTTTTTGTTGCATTCACGGGTCTCGGCACTATATTCCGGCGACCTGAAGCGGGGGGCGAGGCTGCCCGCGATCATCGCAGTTTAGGGAGTTCTTCCATGTTCATTACGCAAGCCTTCGCTCAGGACGGTGCCGCCGCCGGTGGTGCATTCGGTTCCGGCCTCGAAATGCTGTTCCTCTTCGCCCCGCTCATGCTGATCTGGTACTTCCTGCTGATCCGTCCGCAGCGCCAGCAGATGAAGAAGCGCACCGAGACGCTTGCCTCGATCCGTCGCGGCGATCAGGTCGTGCTGGGCGGCGGCATTATCGCCAAGGTGACCAAGGTGGTGGACGACAACGAGGTCGAGGTCGAACTTGCCGAAGGCGTGAAAGTTCGCGCCATGCGCAGCTACATCGCCGAAGTGCGCGTCAAGGGCGAGCCGGTCAAGAGTGACGCTGCTGCCTGATAGCTTGAGAATACCTGGCAACCGGCCCTGCCGGTTGCTTTTCTTTTCGATGGAAACCATCCGACTTCGAGAGTTTCATGCTGTATTTTTCGCGCTGGAAGACAATCTTCATCTGGTTCACCGTCCTGGTGAGTATCCTGGTGGCCGTGCCCAATCTTTTCAGCGATGAGCAGCTTGAAGCTTTCCCGTCGTGGATGCCGACCAAGAAGGTGACGCTCGGTCTCGACCTGCAGGGCGGCTCCCACATCATGCTCAAGATCGAGCAGGCGGACATCATCAAGGAGCGGCTGGAAACGACGGTCGGCGACATTCGCGCCGCGCTGCGTGAAGCCGGCATCCGCTATACCGGCCTTTCCGGCGTCGGCCAGCAGGTACAGGTCCGCATCACTGATGCTGACAAGGTCGAGGCGGCCAAGGAAGCGCTGTCGTCGCTGTCCGAGCCTGTGAGTGTCGGCGGCCTGACCGGTGGCGCCATTCAGGAAGTCACTCTCCAGGAAGACGGTACCCTGTTGCGCTTCAACCTGACGGATGAGGGCATCGCGTACCGCACCGGTTCAGCGCTCACCCAGTCGATGGAGGTCGTGCGCCGGCGTGTCGACGAACTCGGCACGACCGAGCCGCTGATCCAGCGTCAGGGCAATGACCGGATCATCGTCCAGGTGCCGGGTCTGACCGACCCGCAGCGCCTGAAGGCGCTCCTGAACCAGACCGCCAAGCTTTCCTTCCACATGGTCGACATGAGCATGCCGGTCGAGGAAGCGATCAACGGTCGTCCGCCGGCGACGGCCGAAGTCCTCTATTCGGTCGACGATCCGGCGGTGCCCTATCTCATCGAGAAACGCTCGCTGGTGTCGGGCGAAAATCTCGTCGATGCGCAGGCCAGCTTCAACCAGCAGACCAACGAGCCCGTCGTTACCTTCCGCTTCGACAGCAGGGGCGCCCAGCGCTTTGCCCAGGCGACCCAGCAGAATGTCGGCCGCCCCTTCGCCATCGTTCTCGACGATCAGGTGATTTCGGCGCCGGTCATCCGCGAGCCGATCATCGGCGGTTCCGGCCAGATTTCCGGCAGCTTTTCCGTAGAGGGCGCCAACGATCTCGCCGTGCTGCTGCGCGCCGGCGCGCTTCCCGCGACCCTTACCGTCGTCGAGGAGCGCACCGTCGGTCCGGGCCTCGGTCAGGACTCGATCAATGCCGGCGTCCTTGCCAGCGGCATCGGCGCGATCTTCGTCGTGCTCTTCATGCTCGGCTTCTACGGAACCTTCGGCGTGATGGCCAATATCGCGCTGGCGGCCAATATCGTCATGATCCTGGCCCTTTTGTCGCTGCTCGGCTCGACGCTGACCCTGCCGGGTATCGCCGGTATCGTCTTGACCATGGGCATGGCGGTCGACTCCAACGTCCTTGTCTACGAGCGTATCCGCGAGGAGGCCAAGAGCGGCAGACCGCTGGTCCAGTCGATCGAGGTCGGCTTCAACAAGGCCTTCGCGACCATCGTCGACGCCAACCTGACGACCCTGATCGCTGCCGCCGTGCTGTTCTTCCTCGGCTCCGGCCCGGTCAAGGGTTTTGCCGTCACCCTGGCCATCGGTATCATCACCACCGTTTTCACCGCCTTTACCATGACGCGCTGGCTGATGGCCGTCTGGTTCCGCTGGCAGCGTCCGAAGCACCTGCCGAAGAGCATCCGCACCGGCATGTTCGACGCGCAGAACATCCGCTTCATGGCGATCCGTCGCTACACCTTCGCGGTGGCCGGCGCGTTGTCGCTCATTTCGCTGGTCGGATTCACGACAGTCGGCATGAACCTCGGCATCGACTTCCAGGGCGGTTCGATCATCGAGGTCAAGGCGCGTTCGGGCGCGGCAGATATTTCCGATATCCGCGACCGCCTGAGCGAACTCAACCTGGGAGAGGTCCAGGCCCAGGGATTCGGCGATCCCGCCAGCGTTCTGATCCGCATCCAGGCGCAGGAGGGTGGCGAGAACGCCGAGCAATCGGCGATCACCATGGTTCGCGGCGAACTCGAGGAAGCTTACGAGTTCCGCCGTGTCGAGGTGGTCGGTCCGGCGGTTTCGGCCGATCTGACCTGGGGTGCCACCGTGGGCGTCGCAGCATCGCTGCTTGCCATCCTGGTTTATATCTGGTTCCGCTTCGAATGGCAGTTTGCCTTGGGAGCGATCATCGCCACGCTGCACGACGTCATCTTGACGCTTGGCCTCTACGTCTTCATCGGCATCGAGTTCAACCTGACCAGTATCGCGGCGATCCTGACGATCATCGGCTATTCACTCAACGATACCGTCGTCGTCTACGACCGAATGCGCGAAAACCTCAGGCGCTACAAGAAGATGCCGCTCGACGTGCTGATCGACATCTCGGTCAACCAGACGCTGTCGCGAACCGTATTGACCGGCTCAACCACGCTGCTTGCGCTTGTGGCCCTGTATTTCTTCGGTGGCGAAGTCATCGCATCCTTTACGCTGGCGATGATCTTCGGTGTGGTGATCGGCACCTTCTCGTCGGTCTACATCGCCGGTCCGGTGCTGATCGCCTTCAAGCTGCGTCCGGAGACCTTCCAGGAGCGGGACGCGGAAGTCGAAGCCGCCCGTCCGGTTTCGGGCAAGATCGAGGCTTAGACCGATGTCGTCGTTTTCGCCGTCCGGGAAAGGGATCTTCGTCAGGCCAGCCCATTTTCCGGGACGTGCACCGATCGACTCCTACGGCAATGGCGGGTTCCGCTTCGCCGACATGTCGCATCGTGGCTCGCTGCTGATGCTCCCGTCCGGGATTTACGGTTGGGAGATGGATGCGGATATGCCGTTGACGGTCGAGAACTTCCGCCGCGTATTGGATGACGCGGCCGAGATCGAGGTGCTGCTGGTCGGAACCGGTCCGCAATTGCGCCCGCTTCCGGTCCAACTCAAGACCGCGCTGAAGGCCAGGGGCATTGCCAGCGATCCGATGGGAACGGGAGCCGCAGTGCGGACCTACAACATCATGCTCGCCGAGCAGCGGGCGGTCGCGGCCGCCCTGATCGCCGTTTGAACCGGGAAGACGTCCTTGAGCGAGGCTGAGACAGGAAAAGACATCCTCGAGATGTCGGGACTGCGCGACACCGATCGCGATCGCTATCTCGCCTGCCTGTTGACGCCGGCGGGAAAGCGCGCCGCGGTCGCCGCGCTCTATGCCTTCAATGCCGAAATCGCCCGCATCCGCGACCTCGTGCGCGAACCCCTGCCGGGCGAGGTGCGGCTGCAATACTGGCGCGATCTGCTCGCAGGTGCCGCCCACGGTTCGACCGAGGCCAATCCCATTTCCGCAGCACTTATGGAGACGGTCCGGCAGCATCAGCTTCCGCTGACCGCCATGAGCGCCATGATCGAGGCCCGCCTGTTTGATCTCTACGATGACCCGATGGAGACGACCGGGATGTTCGAGGGCTATGCCGGCGAAACCGCAGCAGCGCTCATCCAGCTTGCCAGCCTGGTGCTCGATCCGAAGGCTGCGGCCGATGCGGCGACGATCGCCGGCCATGCGGGCGTGGCGCAGGCGATTGCCGGCAGCCTTCTGCTGATGCCGACTCACCGGGCGCGGGGCCAGCTCTATCTGCCGCTGGAGATCCTTTCGGCGGTCGGGCTGGATCGCGATGGCTTCCTGGCCGGCGACGACAAGCCGCGGGTTTCGGCCGCGATCGAGGCCTTTGCCGGGCTGGGCCTGGATCATCTGCGCAAGGCGCGCGAGGCGGGGCCTCCGCCGAAGAGCCTCATTCCGGCCTATCTGCCGGTGGCCTTGTCCGAGACCGTGCTAATTCGCGCGCGGAAGGCGGGCTGGGCGGTGTTCGACGGTCACTTGCGGGAGCCGCAATGGCGCCGGCAGTTGCGCCTGCTGCGCACCACCTTGATCGGGCGCTTCTGACGCGCCACATTCGCGCAAGGCTCGGCTGTTAACTCCTGCGATGAAGGGGTCGGCGAATGTCCGGCCAAAGCGGGAGGCAAGGCGTGGCGTCGATTACCTGGATCGTTATTTTCCTGCTTGTGGCTGTCTTTGCCTACTATTCGACGCGTATGGCAAAGCAGGCCAATGAGGATGATCTCCACGACTCAGGCCTGGCGATCGTCGAATTCGGCCGCGCCTTTCCCAACGAGGCGATCCGCAGCCTGCATGCGACGGAGGACGGACGCGCCGTGTTCGTGCGGCTGCACGACAACAAGGCCGGGCTGATGCGCAACATGCGCAGCCACTATGCCTGCCATCTGATCGAGCCCGGAACGGTGCGTGTGCGCGACCTGCCGAACGGCCGGGGCTTTGCCATCGAGTTTCTCGATGCGCCTTTCCACAATGGTGAGTTCACCTTCGCGACGCCTGTCGAGGCGGCAGAGGTCTCGCTTTGGCTGCTTGGCAACTATGTCGGCAATGCCGAGCGGGATGCCCCGGCCGGGGCGATCCCGACGGCCTGATCCGTCGACGTCTCAGGCGTCTTGGCCGGCCAGCCAGGCCTTGCAGTCCTCGAGCGCCCGGGCGGCCATCAATTGCCGTTTCATGATCGTCTTGTCCTTGCCGCGAAAGCGCTTGATGCCCTCCGGCTTGACGATCGACCCCGCAGCAAGCTCCGGAAACAGCCCGAAATTGATGTTCATCGGCTGGAAGGAGCGCTTACCCGGTTCCTCGTCGCTGATGAGATGGCCGCCGGTGATATGGTTGAGCAGCGAGCCCATGGCGGTCGTCTGCGGCGGCTGGACGGGCATTTCACCCTTGCGCTCGGCGGCGGCGAAGCGGCCGGCGAGGAGCCCGATCGAGGCGCTCTCGACATAGCCCTCACAGCCGGTGATCTGGCCGGCGAAGCGAAGTTCCGGCCGGCTCTTCAAGGCAAGCGTCGAATCCAGCAGGACGGGCGAATTGATGTAGGTATTGCGGTGCAGGCCGCCGAGGCGGGCGAATTCGGCATTCTCGAGGCCGGGGATCATCCGGAAGATCTCCGCCTGCGCGCCATAGCGCAGCTTGGTCTGGAAGCCGACCATATTGTAGAGCGTGCCGAGCGCATTGTCCTGGCGCAATTGCACCACCGCATAGGGCTTGACCGTCGGATTGTGGGCGTTGGTCAGGCCCATCGGCTTCATCGGGCCGTGGCGCAAGGTTTCGCGGCCGCGCTCTGCCATCACCTCGATCGGCAGGCAGCCGTCGAAATAGGGCGTGCCTTCCCATTCCTTGAAGCCGACCGCATCGCCGGCGATCAAGGCGTCTATGAAGGCATTGTACTGCCCTTCGTCCAGCGGGCAGTTGATATAGTCCTTGCCCGTGCCGCCGGGTCCGACCTTGTCATAACGTGACTGGTACCAGCAGATGTCCATGTCGATCGAGTCGCGGTAGACGATCGGCGCGATCGCATCGAAGAAGGCAAGCGCGTCCTCACCCGTCGCCGTACGGATCGCCTCGGCGAGATCGGGCGAAGTCAGCGGGCCGGTGGCGATGATCGTCGAGCCCCAATCCTTCGGCGGCAGGCCGGTGATCTCTTCGCGCACGACGGTAATCAGAGGATGGGCCTCGATCGACCGGCTGACCGCCTCGGCAAAGCCGTCGCGGTCCACTGCCAGTGCCCCGCCGGCTGGCACCTGGTGTTTGTCAGCGCAGGCCATGATGAGTGATCCGGCAAGTCGCATCTCGGCGTGAATGACGCCGACGGCATTGGCGGACGCGTCGTCCGAGCGGAAGGAATTGGAGCAGACCAGTTCGGCGAGACTGTCGGTCTTGTGCGCATCGGTGCCGCGCACGCCGCGCATTTCGTGGAGAATGACCGGTACACCGGCCTCGGCTGCCTGCCAGGCGGCTTCCGATCCGGCGAGCCCGCCGCCGACGACGTGAATGGGGGGAAGAGTGCTTTTCATCATGGCGTGCTGCTTATCACGGGGTGGGCCAAGGGCCAATCCTTTCCGGCCTGCTGCAAGCAGGCGAAGGGAGGACCGTGGGCCAGCCCGGAATCAAGAACGGCACCCGAAGGTGCCGTTCCCGCCGCCAGAAGCTCAACCTTCGCGATTAGCGAAAGGAGCGAGCGGCGATGTTGCGAATTTCGTAGCGGGTGATGCCGATGTCGGAAAGGGCCTGGTTGGACAGGTTGCCCAGTTCGGTCATCGTGCGGCGGTAGCTCATCCAGTTCTTGGCAATGCGGATCGGGTTCATGGTCGTTTCCTCGGGTCAAACTCTTGCGCTGATCTCGTGGTTTCCTCCACCTCAGCGATTGAGCGTTTTATACACCCGTAAAACAATATTGTGCAGTGCAAATTATGAGCGACTGCTATGCAAATGTACATGGAATGGCGAAATATGTGGCAGGGGTGAGAAGCAGGCAAATCTCCATCTTGCCCGGCAACAAAAAAAGGCCCCCGAAGGAGCCCTTTTCGATCGTGTGGGATGGCGATCAGCCGGCGACTGCGTGACGCGCAACGCGACGGATATCTTCGCGGCCGATGCCGAGGTCGCGCAGTTCCCGGTCCGACATGCGGCTGAGTTCGGTGACGGTCTGACGGTACTTGCGCCAGTTATTGAGCGAGCGTGCGATGTTCATGGTCTTGCCTCTTGGTTCGCGGCTTCCCATTGGGTGCCGGTCTGAATTTGATAAAAGTAATATATGTTGCGGTGCGAAGAACTTGAAGTGACGGAGCCGTATGACTCCTATGCGGCCGCTGCATAGGATGTGGATCGCGGAGGCGTTGGATGCGTATTCCGCAGGCGATCAAGCCGCGGCGCGTCTGGAAAACGCGTCGGAAAAGATCGAGGCGGTCGGTGGCTGTGGAATGAAGACAAAAAAATAACGCTCACCGGGGGAGGAGGATCCGGTGAGCGTCATTTTGACAGACCGACGACTGGGAGGAGGAGTGCCGTCAGTCAAATCGACGCTGCGCTGGGAGGAGGAGTGCGCAGGGTCGAAGGTCGTATCGGCGGAAATTCCACCGCTGAAGCGGATCGAAGTCATTTCGTTCGCGCTCTGTTGAAAATCACAATAGCGGAAAAATCGATCTTGTGCAGTGCAATATCATCATGGAAGCCATGCGCAAAGTGCATGGTGGGGCGCAGGCCGCTTGTCCCAACTTGGTCAGCCGCCCGGATTGTGTTTTTCCGGTGCTCGGCTCAAGAATGGCAGCGAGAGTCGGAGTGAGGCAAATGGCTTCGCCGAGCAGGCCCCGGCGGGCGGAGGGTTTCATGTATCGCGGACGATTGAAGCGGGATCTGGCGCTTTGGGTGGAGAAGCGGCTGATCGGCCAGGACGTGGCCGACACCTTGCTGCACGACTTCGATTCGCGCCGGTCGTCCTTCAGCATTGGCGGCGTTCTGATGATCCTGGCCGCCGTGCTGATCGCCGCTTCCATCCTGTTGCTGATTGCCGCCAACTGGCAGGAGATCCCGCGTCTGGTGAAGATCGGCGGGATCGTTGCGCTGATCTGGATCTTTTATGGCCTTGCGGCCATGTCCTTCGTCCGTAAGGCCGACCGTCTCGGTGGGGCGCTGCTGGTGTTGGGGGCGGCCTGCTTCGGCGAGGCGATTTCGCTGATCGGCCAGCTCTATCACCTGTCGGGCGATGCGTTCGATGCCATGCTTCTATGGTTCGCCATGACCGTGCTCTCGGCAGCGGCTTTCAGATCGGCGGCCTTGACCATCATGGCTGGACTTCTGTCCTTTGCCGCCTTCGCCGCCTTTCTCGATCAGTTCGAGGGCGAATGGCACGCGCTCTATGGCTGGTGGCCGGTGCTTTCGAGCCTCGTCATCGGGCTGCTGAGTGCGTGGACCGGGGCCGAGCGCGCCCGGCATTTCATCTATCTGCTGCTGCTCGGCTGGTGCGGCTGGCTCTACTCGCTCTGGCCAGACGTGGGAACGGCGGTCGCCTTTGCCGCGGTCGGTCTTGCCGCCTTCGTCGCCGTGACGTTGCCCATGTCGCCGGTCTCTCGGATGCTTGGCGGCCTGGGCGCGGGGCCGGCCTTCTATTCGTTCGTGCTGGCCCTGCTCGGTCTCGGTCTGCTGCACCTTGAATGGACCGATGGCGCTGGCCTAGCCCTTCTGGGGATCGTCACCATCGCCGTCACCCTCCTGGCGCTTGCGCTCGACGGGCGCGACAACGGCGCCGTGCGCTATCTCGCCTATGCGGTTTTCGCCGGCGAGGTTCTCTACCTTTCCTTCGTCACCATCGATTCCATGCTCGGCACCTCGGCCTTCTTCCTGCTGGCCGGACTGGTGGTCGCGGTGCTGGCCATGGTCGTGGTGCGGCTGGAAAGGCTGTTTGCCACACGGATTTCGGAGGATCGGGCATGAGCGAGCAGGGGTCGGGACGATCAGGATTGCGCTATTTGGCGATTGCGCTTGGCCTGTGCGTGCTGCAGACCGCCATTCTCGGCGCGATGATCGAGAGCAGGGCGGGGCTGCTGCGCTCCGGCGACGAGATACTGCTCAAGACCGCGCCGGTCGATCCGCGCGATCTGCTGCGCGGCGATTATGTCGTTCTTGCCTACGACATCTCGACCATCCCGGTCGCAGTAATGACAGGCGAACGTCCGGTCGAGGCCGGCTGGCAGACCATGCAGGTGCGGTTGCGGCCGGCAAGCGACGGCTATTGGACCGTCGCCGAGGCCGCTTTCGGCGCGCTTGCACCGCAGGACGGCAGCGTCATCCTTCAAACACAGCGCTTTCGCTATTACGGCGTGGGCGAACTGACGGCCAGCGCCGATGCAAGCCTCAGGGTCGACTACGGCATAGAGCGCTTCTATGTGCCGGAAGGCGAGGGCTACGAAATCGAGACGGCGCGCAATGCGGGGGAAGTCGCGGTCGTCGCACGCGTCGGCAAGGGCGGGCAGAGCCAGATCCGCGAGCTGCGCATGGGCGGCGTGGCGCTCTATGAGGAGCCGCTCTACTAGCGCGACATGCTCGTTCCGGTGGGGAGGGCACTTTGACCGCGTGGCTCACGACTTTGGCACACAATCGTCCGCTCTGATGACGGTTTAGTTCGCTGTGCCGCCATTCAGCAGGCCATCGATATGTTCGGCCAGTTCGCGAACCTCGTCCTCCGCGTCGATCGGCACGACGCCGACCACCGAACAGAGATCGGAAACATAGCCGTTGATGGTCTGCCGCACGCAGCTCAGATAGCGGTCCGGCTGGACGCCGGCAGCGATCATCTCCTCCTGCGTCACCGGGTCGCGCGGCGCAAGAAGCCGCGCATCGCCGATCTTCAGGCCGGCCGTCGGCCCATAGCCGCGGAAATTGCGCTTGTACTGGCGGGCGATGACCAGCGATCCGGGCTCGGGGCCGAGGCCGTTGCGGTGAAGCCGGGTGCTGGCGATCCAGATTTCCGCGAGGCGGCGGGAGATCGGTGTCGACAGCGCTTCCTTCCACACGGATATGGGGTAGCGCCCGCTCAGTTCATGTTCCGACATTTCCACAAGCTGGCGCTCGCTCGGCCGGCTGCGGGCGGTCGAATCGATGTTGCCCGAACGTACATGGAAGTATTTCTCCTGAAGCGCTGGATTATAGAACATCCATTTGCCGAGATGGGCGTCGTAGAGCCGCCCATCGACACGGCAGCGTTTCGTCCATGTATTGAGCGCTATGGTCGAATAGAAGATGCAGGTGGGAGGAAATGCCATTGCCGAGCTTCGCGATGGGTGTTTGTGACGTTTTCATGACGAAAAGCCTATCTTTTGCTGAATGTAAAGAAGCAATTTTGGATATACCCTTCCTCAGGCAGCGGGGCGGGTGCCCCCGTCGGCGGCGGCTGGGCCGCCCCGATTGCCGGTTGTGCCGCCCGGATAGCCCGGTGCGACGCGCTTCGCCCCTGCCGTCTTTCCTTGGGAAGCGGCCGCCAGAACCGTCATTTTTCCTTTGCGCGGGCAAAAACGGGTGATATAGAGACGCGCGCTCCGGAGGGGCATGCGCAACGGCTGCATGCATTTTCTTTGGACGCGGGTATGGTGAAATTGGTAGACACGCCAGATTTAGGTTCTGGTGCCGCAAGGCGTGGGAGTTCAAGTCTCTCTACCCGCACCAGATTTGCCGAGCGGGGCGGTGCGAGGCGGACCGGGGACGAACCCGCCACTCCTTTCACCGATTTGCCTGGCAGGAATGCTTGAAGACTGCGCCGCAGCCACGTCCGGGAACAGAAGATTCCGGCGTCGTGCTCAGGGAAACAACCGGCTGTCCGAGCACGGCCGCCACGACATGAAGGTAAGAACATGCAGGTTATCGAAACGCTCGCTGAAGGGCTGAAGCGCGAAATCAAGGTCGTCATCCCGGCCAAGGACATGGAAGCTCGCATGAACGAGCGCCTGGCCGAGACCAAGGACAAGGTCCGCATCAACGGCTTCCGTCCGGGCAAGGTTCCGGTCGGTCACCTGAAGAAGATGTACGGCAAGTCGATCATGGCCGAACTGGTCAACGAGATCATCCGCGACAAGCCGTCCGCCATCCTGTCGGAGCGCGGCGAAAAGTCGGCGACCCAGCCGGAAATCGCCATGACCGAGGACGAGGCCGAAGCCGACAAGATCCTGTCGGCCCAGGCCGACCTCGAATTCACCCTGTCCTATGAGGTCATCCCGCCGATCGAACTGAAGCCGGTCGACGGCATCAAGGTCACCCGCGAAGTGGTCGACGTCGCGGATGCGGAAGTCATCGAGCAGATCGAGAAGATCGCCGAGAATGCCCGCACCTTCGAAGCCAAGAAGGGCAAGGCCGCCGAAGGCGACCGCGTCACCATGGATTACCTCGGCAAGGTTGACGGCGTTGCCTTCGACGGCGGCAAGGACGAGGATGCCGAACTGGTCATCGGTTCGAACCGATTCATCCCCGGTTTCGAAGACCAGCTCGTCGGCCTCAAGGCCGGCGATGAAAAGGTCATCACCGTCAACTTCCCGGCCGATTATCCGGCTGCCAACCTCGCCGGCAAGGAAGCCACCTTCGACATCACCGTCAAGGAAGTGGCAGCCCCTGCCGCCATTGAACTCAACGACGAACTCGCCTCCAAGCTCGGCATCGAATCGCTCGACAAGCTGAAGGAAATCGTCCGCGGCCAGATCGAGAGCCAGTACGGCAACGTCACCCGCCAGAAGGTCAAGCGTCAGATCCTCGACCAGCTGGACGAACTCTACAAGTTCGACACGCCCTCCAAACTCGTCGACGCCGAGTTCGAGAACATCTGGCGCCAGATCAACACCGATCTCGCCCAGTCCGGCAAGACCTTCGCCGACGAAGACACGACCGAAGAAGAAGCCCGCACCGAATACCGCACGCTCGCCGAGCGCCGCGTTCGTCTCGGCCTCGTTCTGTCGGAAATCGGTGAAAAGGGCGGCGTCGAAGTCTCCGAGGACGAAATGCAGCGCGCGCTCTACGCCCAGCTGCAGCAGTTCCCGGGCCAGGAAAAGCAGATCCTCGACTTCTTCCGCAACACGCCGGGCGCTTCCGCCTCGCTGCGCGCCCCGATCTTCGAAGAAAAGGTCATCGACAAGCTGCTGGCTGAGATCGACGTGACCGACAAGAAGGTCTCCAAGGAAGAGCTGCTGGCCGACGACGAAGCCGAAGAAGGCGACAAGCCGGCCAAGAAGGCAGCCCCGAAGAAGAAGGCCGCCGCCAAGGCTGACGACGCTGCTGACGGCGAAGAAGCCGCTCCGAAGAAGAAGGCAGCCCCGAAGAAGAAGGCCGCCGAAGGCGACGCCGAATAAGCTTTGGATTTTAGAATGGACATGTGGAAAGGCCGCCCGGTGGGGCGGCCTTTTTGCGTTTGGGAGAAGTGGGGCTTGAGCGGTCAAGGCTGGTTACGGTCCGAAGCGGTGAACGGGCGCCATGAAAGTTCCGCCGCAAAACTCCGACTTTGGCGAGGCGTCTTGCGGTGAGACCGCTCGAAAGTTGCGCGGCGGCCCAGGACGGATACGAGTTTTCAGACTGCCACGAAGCCGCCATCGACGAATAGCTCCTCGCCGCCAACGAAGCTGCTTTCGTCCGAAGCGAGAAACAACACCGCCTTGGCAACCTCTTCGGTCCGGGCGAGCCTGCCGAACGGAATGGTTTGCCGCATCCATTCCTCGGCGCCGGCATTGTTCTGGAGATAGGTCTGCATCGCCGGTGTCAGGACCATGCCGGGTGATACGGCGTTCACGCGAATGCCCTGGCTTTTGAGATCGGTCGTCCATGTTCGTGCGAACGAGCGGATTGCGGCCTTTGTGGCGCTGTAGATGGACAGGTTGGCAAAGCCCTTGGCTCCCGCCCCCGATCCGGTCAACACGATAGCGCCACCGGCAGACATAAGGGGCAGAGCCTTTTGCACAGTGAAGACCGCGCCCTTCACGTTGATGCCGAAGACGCGATCGAAATGATCTTCTTCAATGGCGCCGATCGGGGCGGACTCCGACACACCGGCATTTGCGAAGACCACATCTACGCGACCGCGATCACGCTCTACTTCCGCATAGAGCCTGTCGAGACTTGCCAGATCGCTGACATCGCCTTGAACGCCGACAGCGCCGTTGCCGATTTCCTCCAGCGCCTCGTTCAGGCGTTCTTGCCGACGTCCCGTGACATACACATGGGCACCTTCTGCTGCGAATAGCTTGGCCGTGGTCAAGCCTATGCCGTCCGTTCCGCCCGTGATCACCACGACCTTGTCTTCAAATCGCCTCGTCATGCCATTCGCTCGCTTTCGTAGTAAGTGGAGGATTGCTCCACTTACTATATGGAGATATCCTCCACTTGCAAGTCAGGATCAGGAGGATTTTTTGGCTGACGAAACCCCGTTGCGAGCCGATGCGCAGCTGAACAAGGAGCGAATCCTTGCTGCAGCCGAGGACGTCTTTATGGAGCGAGGCGCGGGCGTTTCATTGGACGAGGTCGCAAAGCGCGCCGGAGTTGGGATCGGGACGCTCTATCGCCGCTTCCCCAGTCGTGAGGACCTGCTCGCCGCAACTTATAGCGCCCGCTTCTCGGCTTTTGCTGAAACGAGCCGTGCCAGAGCAGTTGGTCTCGAACCCGCGGACGCCTTGCGCGCCTACCTTGAAGAACTCGTCCGGTATTCGAATGTGTATCGAGGTTTTGCCGCGTCTCTCGGGACGGTTCTACAGATTGGAACGCCCGGATGTCTCGCTACCAGCGAGGAAGGTGCCCGACTTCTGCATGCCGCACAGGAGGCGGGAGCTATTCGACCAGATATCGGCTTCAACGACATCGTCTGCGTAGCGACCGCAATATCGCTCGCTACCGAGCACGACAGTTCATCGCAAGCGCACATCGCTCATTTGGTTGGCGTATTCATGGATGGGATCGTCGCGCGCTGAAGCTCCCGCGACGGCCGTGTCGGCGCACTTATCCTCCACCCTGTCGAAACCGATGATCCCCCTCAGATCAACCTCAACCCCCTCAGGCTGGCATGGCCGTCGCGGCCGATGATGATGTGGTCGTGGACGGTGATTCCGAGCGGTTTGGCGGTATCGACGATCATCTTGGTCATGTCGATGTCGGCGCGCGAGGGGGTGGGATCGCCGGACGGGTGGTTGTGCACGAGGATGATGGCGGTCGCCGAGAGTTCGAGTGCGCGCTTCACCACTTCGCGCGGATAGACCGGGGTGTGGTCGACCGTGCCGCGGCCCTGCACCTCGTCGGCGATCAGCGCATTGCGCTTGTCGAGGAACAGGATGCGGAACTGCTCGGTCGATTCGTAGGCCATCGCCGTATGGCAGTAGTCGATCACCGATGACCACGAGGAGAGCACCTGGCGGCCGCGGATCTCGCTTTTCAGCATGCGCTGGGCGACGCTGGCGATCAGCTTGAGTTCCAGCGCGACGCTTTCGCCGACGCCCTTGACCTCCTGCAGCAGCGCCGGCTGGGCGCCAAAGACGCCGGCGAGCGACCCGAACCGGGCGATCAGCGCCTTGGCGATCGGCTTGGTATCGCGCCGGGGAATGAGGCGAAACAGCAGGAGTTCGAGGATCTCGTAGTCGGCGAGCGCCGTATCGCCGCTTTCGCGGTAGCGCTCCCTCAAGCGGTCGCGATGGCCGTGATAATGCGCTTCCGCCGTCTCGACCGTTTCGCTCACGGCGGCACGCTTTTTCAATGCGCCGGATTTCGTCGCTTGCTCGGCGAAGAAGCCGCGTTCGTCGCCCGCTTCACCTGCTTCCCCCTCGGCCCCTCCGTTCGCCCCGCGCAGGTCGAAGGCGGGTTCGTCTTCGCTGTCGCGGGGGCCGGGAGGAGGGGGCTTTGTCATGGTCAGCCCTTGAGTGGCGGAAGGCCCGGCCGGTCGAAGCCGCCCGGCGACAGGGTGAAGATCTCGCAGCCCGTGGCGGTGACGCCGACCGCATGTTCGTACTGTGCGGTCAGCGACCGGTCGCGGGTCACCGCCGTCCAGCCGTCGGACAGTACCTTCACATGCGGCCGGCCGAGATTGATCATCGGCTCGATGGTGAAGATCATGCCTTCCTTCAGTTCCGGGCCTTCATTGGCGCGGCCGTAATGCAGGATGTTCGGGCTGTCGTGGAACAGGCGACCAACGCCGTGGCCGCAGAAATCGCGCACCACCGAGCAGCGCTCGGCCTCGGCATAGGTCTGGATCGCCTCGCCGATGGCGCCGGTGCGGGCGCCGGGGCGCACCGCTCCAATGCCGCGCATCAGGCATTCATAGGTAACCTCGAGCAGGCGTTCGGCCGACCGCTTGATCTCGCCCACCGGATACATGCGGCTTGAATCGCCATGCCAGCCGTCGAGCACATAGGTCACGTCGATATTGACGATATCGCCCTCGCGCAGCGGCTTGTCATTGGGAATGCCGTGGCAGACGACATGGTTGATCGAGGTGCAGACCGACCTGGTATAGCCGCGATAGTTGAGCGTCGCCGGCAGCGCGCCGTTGTCCATGCCGAATTCGAAGACGAAGCGGTCGATGGAATCGGTCGTGACCCCGGGCTTGACCATCGGCACGAGTTCGTCGAGGCAGCGCGCAGTCAGCTGGCAGGCCTTGCGCATGCCCGCAAAATCCTCAGGCCCATAGAGTCTGATCGCGCCGGTGTTCTTCAGCGGGGCGGTCGCCGCTTCGATATAGGTTACCATTCATCCGCTTTCGATCGTGGAAAATGCTGTCTTTGTCGTACATAATGCAGCAAGGCCGGGTTCGTCCATGGCGATCGGCTCGAGCGGCACGATTTCCGCGGGCGTGACCCGGCATTTCACTGCATAGGCCTCGACACCAGCCGTGATCGCGTGGGCAAAGCTGCGCGCATAGACGGGGTCGAGGTCGGCGCAGATGCGCAAGGCGTCGCAATCCTCGCGTTGCACCAGGTAGAGCATCACGGCCCTTTGGCCGCCCCGGGCGATCTCGATCAGTTCCTCCAGGTGTCGCGCCCCGCGCGCCGTCACCGTGTCGGGAAATTCCGCAAGGCCCGGACGGCGGGTGAAATGCACGTTCTTCACCTCGACATAGACCGACGGGCGATCATGCGCCGAGAGCAGGAAGTCGATCCGCGATCTGGCGCCGTAGCGCTGTTCGCGGGCAATCACCGGATAGCGGGCGAGATCCGACACTAGGCCGCCGCGGATCGCCTCTTCCGCCAGCCGGTTGGCCATCGCCGCATGCACGCCAACCACGGTGCCCTCCGCCTCGATCAGTTCGAAGGCATGGGCATATTTGCGGTTGGGGCTGTCATGCTGCGAGAGCCAGATGCGCGAGCCAGGCGCGGTCAGGCCCCGCATCGAGCCCGTGTTCGGGCAAAATCCGGTGATCTCGCGGCCGTCCTCCAGCACCGCATCGAACAGGAAACGCTTGTAGCGGCGGATGAGACGGGCAGGGACGAGGGGCGGGGAGAAGATCATCGACGAGGGATGGCCGTTCCGTCGGGCGTCGGGGCCGGTTCGGTGTTTTCCGGCTTGTTCTCGGCCCAGGTGAGCAGCGCATCCAGTGCCGGGCACAAGGTTTGCCCCCATTCGGTCAGGCAATATTCCACCCGGGGCGGGACCTGATGATAGACGATGCGACGGACGATGCCGTCCGCCTCCATCTGGCGCAGCTGCTGGATGAGCATTTTCTGCGAGATGCCCGGCGTCTGTCGTTCCAGCTCGGAAAAGCGCAGGACTTTGCCGCCGAACAGGTGAAAGAGGATCACCAGCTTCCAGCGCCCCTCCAGCATGCGAAGCACGTTTTCCACACCCGCAGCCCCTGCGCTGGGGGTCGGATACCTATCCTTACTTTTAGGTGAGTACCTTACATTTTCGTCTGTTCTTGTCATATCGCCAGCTTATGGCCATCTTGGTTTTCGAGCAAGCGCGCAGGCTCTCAACGCAATCGAAGATGAGAGAGATATCATGCCACAGAACTTTCCCAGACCGGTCGAAGATTATTTCGCCGGCAAGAATTCCGGCGACTTCGCCGCCGCGCTGTCCGGTTTTGCCGAGGATGCGGTGGTGAGTGACGAAAACCGTGCCTACGAAGGCAGGCAGGCCATCCGCAGCTGGATGGAGGAGACGCGGGCTCGCTACAATGACAGGTCCGTTGTTCGCGACTTTGCCGTCGAGGGCGACACGGCCGTCGTGCACGCCGAGGTTTCGGGAACCTTTCCGGGAAGCCCGATCACGCTGCGGTATCGCTTCACGCTCACCGGCGGCAGCATTGCCCGGCTGGAGATCGGCGCATGACGGTTCACCAGCGCTTCCGGGTCGATCCGACGGAATTTGCCGGCCGCCGCGTCGTGGTGACGGGCGGCACCAAGGGGGCGGGTGCGGCGGTCGCGGCCCGATTTGCCGCTGCCGGTGCAAAGACCCTGACGGCGGCCCGGTCCGCCCCGCAGGACCTTGAGGAGGGCACGCTCTTCGTGCCAGCCGACCTCACGACGGAGGAGGGTGTCGGCACGCTTGCGGAAGCCGTCCTCTCCAGTCTCGGCGGCGTGGATATCCTCGTGCACTGCCTCGGCGGATCGGCGACGCCCGGCGGCGGTTTCCGCGCCGCGACAGAGAACTTCTGGCAGCAGGAGCTGGCGGTCAACCTGCTGCCGGCCGTCCGCCTGGACCGCCTGCTGGTGCCCGGCATGATCGAACGTGGCGCGGGGGTCGTGATCCATGTGGCGTCGATCCAGCGTCGCCTGCCGCTGCATGAATCGACGATCGCCTATGCGGCAGCCAAGGCGGCGCTTGCGAGCTACAGCAAGTCCCTGTCGAAGGAGCTCGGCCCGGCCGGCGTGCGCGTCAACACGGTGTCTCCCGGCTGGATCATGACGGAGGCCGCCGATCATCTGGTCAAGCGCCTGGCGACCGGTAGCGGGACGGACGAGGCCGCAGCCCGGCAGGGCATCATGGATGCGCTGGGCGGAATTCCGATCGGCCGCCCGGCCTGGCCCGAGGAGGTCGCGGAACTGGTGGCGTTCCTCGCCTCCGATCGGGCCGCTTCCATCCACGGGGCCGAATATGTCATCGATGGCGGGACGATCCCGACCGTGTGACCGGTCGCACCGTCGGTCACCCATGACCGGCGGTGCCTCTACACCCTTGCGAGCACATAGGAACCCGGCGCATCGGCGATGGCGTTGAGCGCGCCTCCGCCGGGCATACGGGCCGGGACCCGCTCGTCGTCCATCGCCTCGATCCAGCGCTGCCAGTGCGGCCACCAGGAACCCGGCGTCTCCTTGGCGTCAGCCACCCAGTCCTCATAGGTGCCCTTGACCGCGCCATTGGTCCAGTACTGGTATTTCTGCTTGTCGGGCGGATTGACGACACCGGCGATATGGCCCGAGCCGGACAGCACGTATTCGACCGGACCGCCGAACAGCTTGGAGCCGACGAAGACCGACTTTGCCGGCGCGATATGGTCCTCGCGGGTGGCGAGGTTGTAGATCGGGATCTTGATGTCGTGAAGCGACAGCGTCTTGCCGGCGAGTTCCATTCTGCCCTGGCTCAGCGTGTTGCTGAGGTAGCAGTTGCGCAGATAGAAGGAATGATTGGCGGCCGCCATGCGGGTCGAATCGGAATTCCAGTAAAGCAGGTCGAAGGGCATCGGATCCTGGCCCTTCAGGTAGTTGTTGACGAAATAGGGCCAGATCAGTTCCGAGGCGCGCAGCATGTTGAAGGCCGAGGCCATCTTCGAGCCGTCGAGATAGCCTGAGGCCTTCATCCGGTCCTCGATGCTGCCGATCTGACCTTCGTCGACGAAGACCTTCAGGTCGCCGGCATAGGTGAAGTCGACCTGGGTGGTGAAGAGCGTGGCGCTGGCGATCCGCGTGTTGCCCTCCTGGGCATGCAGCGCCAGCGCCGCCGCCAGAAGCGTGCCGCCGACGCAATAGCCAATGGCGTTGACCTGCGTTTCGCCGGTCGCCTTTTCGACGGTGTCGAGGGCGAAGTCGACGCCCTCGCGGATATAGGATTCCCAGTCCTTGTTCGCATGCCGCTCGTCCGGATTGACCCAGGAGATGACGAACACCGTGTGGCCCTGTTCGACGCACCACTTGATGAAGCTTTTCTGCGGGTTGAGATCAAGGATGTAGAACTTGTTGATCCATGGTGGGCAGATCAGAAGCGGGCGCTTCAGCACCGTATCGGTCGCGGCCTCGTATTGGATGACCTCGCAGATCTCGCTCTGGGCGATCACCTTGCCCGGCGTCACCGCCATGTTCTCGCCGACCTTGAACTTGCTGGTGTCGGTCTGGCGGATCCTCAGATCGCCGCCGCCGGCGGCAATGTCCTCGGCAAGCATCTGCATGCCCTTGACCAGGTTCGCCCCGTGGCTCGATACCGTCTCGCGATAGAGCTGCGGGTTGGTCATGACGAAATTGGTCGGCGACAGCGCGGCGGTGATCTGGCGCACGTAGAATTCGGCCTTGTGACGGGTATGGTCGTCGAGGCCCTCGGCTTGCGCGACCATCTTTTCGGCCCAGTCCGACAGGATGACATAGGCCTGTCGCAGGAAGTCGAAGAACGGATTGCGCTGCCAGTCCTCGTCGGCGAAGCGCTTGTCCTTGATGGGCTGCAGCGGCTGGGCCTCGCTTTCGCTTGAAAAGCGCGACAGCGTCTGGGTCCACATGCCAAACATGCTGGCGAGCAGCTGGGTCTGGGCCTCCAGCGTTCGTTTCGGGTCGGACATCCAGTATTCCGAAACCTTCGACATGGTCTTCACCATCTCGGCCATGGGTTCGGAAACGGGGTCGACGACTTCGCCGCGTTCACGCGGCGCGAGCCAGGTCGAGGCTGCCTTGCCCAGGTTTTCCAGCGCCTTTGCCACGTTGAGCGTCAGCGCCTGCGGGTCCTTGACGACATACGGCTCGATCAGTTTCGGATCGAAGCCCGACGCCTTCGCGCCCCCTGGTCCCGCCTCTTCGCGTGTGCTGGTCAAACCGTCCTCCCCAGGATCATTTTCTCGGCGTCTTTTGCAATTGCGCATCCTGCCTGAAAACGACTACAAGTTCCATAGTTACGAAAGCATAGTGTGACATAGGCTGTGTGACGAACTTGAGGCTTGAGCATGCCGAGCGAACTGCCGGCGTCTGGAATAGATAATGATCGCTGATACTTGGGCAATTGGGACAATGCGAAGTGCAAGGCGCCTGACCGTGCTTGGTCTTCTGGCCGTGCTGGCGGGCTGCACGACGCCGGCCGGGACGACCGCCGAGGCACCGGGACGCACGGCGAGCCTCGATGTGACCGTCGCCGATCCCGATGCTCCGGCCGCGGAGCTCTCGCGCTCGCCGGACGGTTACCCGGACTTTTCCGGTTCGCTGACCGCCGCCAATGTGCAGATGGGCAATGAGGAAGCGGCCGAATTGCAGGGCAAGCTCTCGGCCCTTGGTGCGGCGCGCAAGGCCGGCACCATTTCCGAGGCCGAATATCAGCGCCGGCTCCTGCTGTTGCGCAAACTCGCGGCCGAACACGGGGCGGACGCGCAGGCGCAGATCGCCAAATAGCGCTTGCCTTTGCCCGGCTTTTTACGCAAAGCAACATATTGGGGGCAGGAGGGTTCCGCTTCGGACCGACCGGCCTTCGGGCGCAATTGCGCCAAGATTTGCGGCGACCATGCCGCAGGCATCCTAACTTCACCCGTCCCGGTTATGCGGTTCGTTGCGGGACGGGCTTCACCAGGCAAAACGAACCCGCCTGCCGCGGTCAAGTCCGTGCGGTCTCAGGGGTTGAAGATGGAAGAATTTCATAAGGTCCGGCGTCTGCCGCCATACGTTTTCGAACAGGTCAATCGTTTGAAGGCGAGCGCGCGAGCCGCGGGCGCCGACATCATCGACCTCGGCATGGGCAATCCGGACCTGCCGACGCCGCAGGCGATCGTCGACAAGCTCTGCGAAGTGGTTCAGGACCCGCGCACCCATCGCTATTCCTCGTCCCGCGGCATTCCCGGCCTGCGCCGCGCCCAGGCCGCCTATTACGCCCGCCGCTTCAACGTCAAGCTCAACCCCGACACCCAGGTCGTGGCAACGCTCGGCTCGAAGGAAGGCTTTGCCAACATGGCCCAGGCGATCACCGCGCCGGGCGACGTGGTGCTGTGCCCCAACCCGACCTATCCGATCCATGCCTTCGGCTTCCTGATGACCGGCGGCGTCATCCGCTCGATCCCGGTCGAGCCGGACGAGACCTTCTTTCCGCCGCTCGAGCGTGCGGTGCGCCATTCGATCCCGAAGCCGATCGCGCTCATCATCAACTACCCGTCCAACCCGACGGCCCGCGTCGCCAGCCTCGATTTCTACAAGGACGTCATCGCCTTCGCCAAGAAGCATGAGCTGATCGTGCTGTCCGATCTCGCCTATTCGGAGATCTACTTCGACGACAATCCGCCGCCGTCCGTGCTCGAAGTGCCGGGCGCCATGGATGTCGCGGTCGAGTTCACCTCGATGTCGAAGACCTTTTCCATGCCCGGCTGGCGCATGGGTTTCGCCGTTGGCAATGAGCGGCTGATCGCGGCGCTGGCCCGCGTGAAGTCCTACCTCGACTATGGCGCGTTCACGCCGATCCAGGTGGCCGCGACCCACGCCCTCAACGGAGACGGGACCGACATTGCCGAGGTCCGCTCGATCTACAAGCGTCGCCGTGACGTGATGGTCGAAAGCTTCGGGAAGGCCGGCTTCGAAGTGCCGCCGCCGGCCGCCACCATGTTCGCCTGGGCGAAGATCCCGGAGAAGTTCCGCTCGCTCGGCTCTCTGGAATTCTCCAAGCTGCTGGTCGAGAAGGCCGACGTGGCGGTTGCCCCGGGCATCGGCTTCGGTGAGATGGGCGACGAATATGTCCGCCTTGCTCTCGTCGAGAACGAGCACCGCATCCGCCAGGCGGCCCGCAACATCAAGAAATTCATGTCGAGCGCCGACGAGACAATGCACAACGTAATCCCGCTCAACGCGCACCGCTGAGTTTTCCCGGGCGGCCCTTTTCGCGGCCGCCTGCCTTTGATTTTCAAACGTCAGGATTGATTTATGGCTGATGCCCTTAAAATTGGCATTGCGGGGCTCGGTACCGTGGGTGCCTCGCTTGTCCGTATCCTCCAACAGCGCAGCAACGAACTGGCCGTGTCCTGCGGCCGCGCCATCCAGATCACGGCGGTATCGGCGCGCAGCCGTAACAAGGATCGCGGTATCGACCTGAGCGGCATCACCTGGTTCGACGATCCGGTCGAGATGGCCGAAAAGGGCGATATCGACGTGTTCGTCGAACTGGTCGGCGGCGCCGAGGGCACGGCGGATCAGTCGGTTCGCGCAGCCCTTGCCCGCGGACTGCATGTGGTGACCGCCAACAAGGCGCTTCTCGCCCGCCACGGCGTCGAACTCGCCAGGCTCGCCGAGGATAAGGGCCTGCTGCTGAACTATGAAGCGGCGGTGGCCGGCGGCATTCCGGTGATCAAGGCGATGCGCGAGAGCCTGACGGGCAGCCATTTCTCCCGCGTCTACGGCATCATGAACGGCACGTGCAATTACATCCTGACCCGGATGGAAAAGGAGGGCCTGACCTTCGAGGCCTGCCTCAAGGAGGCCCAGCGTCTCGGCTATGCCGAAGCCGATCCGACCTTCGACATCGAGGGCAATGATACCGCGCACAAGCTGTCGATCCTGACCACGCTCGCCTTCGGCAGCCAGATTTCCGCCGACGACATCTATCTCGAGGGCATCAGCAACATCTCGATCGACGACATTCACGCCGCCCGCGATCTCGGCTTCCGCATCAAGCTGCTGGGCGTCGCCCAGCGCACCGAGACCGGCATCGAACAGCGTGTGCACCCGACCATGGTGCCGCTCGATTCGGTGATCGCCCAGGTCGACGGCGTCACCAATGCGGTTGCTCTGGAGTCCGACATTCTCGGCGAACTGCTGATGGTCGGCCCCGGCGCCGGCGGCAATGCCACGGCGTCCGCCGTGCTCGGCGACATCACCGACATCGCCAAGAGCCGTCCGGGCATGCAGCAGGTTCCGGTGCTCGGCCGTCCGGCGCACCTGCTCGAGCCCTATCGCCAGGCGCAGATGCGCAGCCACGAGGGCGGCTATTTCATCCGCCTGACGGTGGTCGATCGCACCGGCGTCTTCGCCAGCATCGCGACGAAGATGGCCGACAACAATATCTCGCTGGAATCGATCGTGCAGCGGTCGGAACATGCCGCGGCCGGCGCACCCGTGACCATCATCCTCGTCACGCACGCGACCATGGAAGATGCCGTGCGCAAGGCCGTCAGCGCCATCAAGGGCGAGGGCTATCTTGTCGGTGAACCGCAGGTCATCCGCATCGAGCGGCCGAAGACGGCCTGATTCGACGTTTGTGGGTGCCGGCTTCCATGCCGGCACCGCCGCGCCGGCCGCCCTTGGCTGCCAATCGCGCCCCACCAATTTTCCCGAGCGAGCCACTCGCACTTTGCGCGAGAGCCGGTTAACCTGTGACTTCGGTGGAATCGGGTTCGGGGAGGAGCTTGGTGATCCCAGCTGACAAGCGTGAGTCGGGACAGCGTGCGCACAGGGCGGGCCATGATCGCTGGGGCGTGGACGACGACGATGTCGAGGGGGCCCGCAACTGGGCCGTCCTTCTTCTCTATGTCCCGCTGATGACCGTGCCGTTTCTTGCCGTCGCCTGGTTTCTTTCATAGCGGACGGACCCTGGCAAACGGGGTTTGACGGCCCTCGAAAGCCCTTTGCTCGTCGGCCCCAAGCCGGGGCTGGTCATTTGCCTGCGGACCTGTAGAAAGGGGCGGATTGCAACGGACCCCGTAAGAGCATGGAAGAACCCGTCGACCCCGTCTCGCGCGCCTTTCTCGGTGTTGATCGCTCGATCTCCGGGCAGCGCTGGGTGTCGCGCCTGGACCAGGCAGGACAGAACCGGGCGCTGGCGATGAGCCAGTTGCACGGTCTGCCGGAGCTCGTGGCCCGGGTCCTTGCCGGGCGAGGTGTGGCGGTCGATGATGCGCCTGCCTTTCTCGAGCCTTCCATCCGCAGCCTGATGCCCGATCCATACCGGCTGACCGATTGCGAGGCGGCGACAGAGCGGCTGGTCGAGGCGATCCGGCGTGGCGAGCGGGTGGCGATCTTCGGCGACTATGATGTCGACGGCGCGGCTTCGTCGGCACTGCTCTGGCGTTTCCTCCATCATTTCGGCGTCGATTCGGAAATCTACATCCCCGACCGCATTTTCGAGGGCTACGGGCCCAACCCCGCGGCGATCGGCCAGTTGATCGACCGCGGTGCCCGGCTGATCGTCACCGTCGACTGCGGCTCGACCAGCGTCGAGGCGCTGGCGGTGGCCGCGGAGCGCGGCATCGACGTCGTGGTGATCGACCACCACCAGATGGGGCACGAGATGCCGACCTGCCGTGCGCTCGTCAATCCCAACCGCGAGGACGACCTTTCGGGGCAGGGGCACCTGTGCGCCGCCGGCGTGGTTTTCCTCGTGCTGGTCGCGACGCTCCGCCTGCTGCGCCAGAATGGCCATCCGCAGGCCCGCTCCCTCGATCTGCTCGCCTGGCTGGATCTGGTGGCGCTGGCGACGGTTTGCGACGTCGTACCGTTGAAGGGGCTCAATCGTGCCTATGTCACCAAGGGCCTGATCGCCGCGCGGCACCAGAACAATGCCGGGCTCGCGGCGCTGTTGCGTGTCGCCGGCATCGGCGGGCCGGTCACGGCCTATCATTTCGGCTTTCTCGTCGGCCCGCGCATCAATGCCGGCGGCCGCATCGGCGACGCGGCACTGGGCAGTCGGCTGCTGACGCTGGACGATGCCGCCGAGGCCGAGGAGATCGCCCACAAGCTGGACGAACTGAACCGCGAACGTCAGGCGATGGAGCAGGTCATGCTGGCCGAAGCCGAAGCCGAGGCGCTCGCCGAATACGGGGATGGTCAGGCGGCATCCGTTATCGTCACCGCGCGCGACAATTGGCATCCGGGAATCGTTGGCCTGCTCGCAGCCCGGCTGAAGGAAAGGTTCAAGCGCCCGGCCTTCGCCATCGCCTTCGATCTCAATGGCAAGGGCGCCGGCTCCGGTCGTTCGATCAACGGTTTCGACATCGGCCGCATGGTGCGGGCCGCAGTCGATTCGGGCCTGCTGGTGAAGGGCGGGGGGCATGCCATGGCGGCGGGCCTCACCGTGGAGCGGGCCAATCTCGGGCGTCTGCGGACCTTCTTCGACGAGGCCTCCGCCGAACAGGTGGGGGCGCTTGCCGCCAACCAGACGCTGAAGATCGACGGTGCGCTCGGCGCATCGGGCGCGACCATCGCGCTGATCGATCAGCTGGAGGCGGCCGGCCCATTCGGCTCCGGCCATCCGCAACCGATCTTTGCCGTGCCCGCCCATCGCCTGCGGGATGCCCGGCCGGTTGGAACGACCCATGTGAAGATCACGCTCGAGGCGGCCGACGGCACGCGGCTGGAAGGCATCGCCTTTCGCGCCGCCGAGACGGCGCTCGGCGATTTCCTGCTCAACGGTCGGGGCACGCAGGTCCACGTTGCCGGAACGCTGAGCGCCGATCACTGGCAGGGAACACGCCGCGTGCAGATGCGGGTTTTAGACGCAGCGAAGGCGTTCTGACGTAACGGAATGATGTTGGGTAACGTAAGGTGAAGTGGCACGCCCTAGGGGAGTCGAACCCCTCTTCCCAGAATGAAAATCTGGTGTCCTAACCGATAGACGAAGGGCGCCTGCGCTTCGTGGTGGCGCCCTTATAGTCAGGGCTCTAAAAAGCCGCAAGCGGAATCTTGCTGTTTTTTCATTCCAATTTTCAAAAAGCCCAGCCTGTGGAAAACCATCGGCCGATCGTCGAAAGGTCGGCGCGAGACACCCGTGGCGACGCTCTTATTCATGCTTCTGGGGGGAGAAAGATTACGGAGGAGTGGCACGCCCTAGGGGAGTCGAACCCCTCTTCCCAGAATGAAAATCTGGTGTCCTAACCGATAGACGAAGGGCGCGTGCGCTCCGTGGCGCCCTTATAGTCAGGTGATTTTATTCCCGCAAGCGCCAAATTCCGTTTTTTGCAAAAAATGTGACAGCGTTCTTTCTGGGGAGCGATGAAACGTGATTGGGCAACGAAACCAGCAACTTGAAGAAAATCCCGCCAGGCCGGCCGTGTGCCTGCGGGGCTGAGGCGACCAAAGGCGCGGGGCTGCCGGCCAATGGGTCGGTCCGGTCAGGCAAGGCATCGGCCGGTGTCGAATGCCTACTCGTCCTTCTTGCCGATCATCTTCTTCAGCGATGCCAGCCAGGTCCGCTTCTTCGACTGCTCTGGCTCCGCCGGGTCGGCTTGCGTCGCCGCAGATGCTTGGGTGACCGGCTGTTCGTTTTCGACGAGCGACTGCGCGGCCGAGGCGGGATTGTAGTAGACCGGCTGTTCCCCCGCCGCATAGATCGGCTGCTCGCCCGAAGACGCGGGCGGAAGGGCGGCGTCCTCCATGACGGCCGGCCGCGGCTGGCGCAGCTCGGCGCTGAACAGGCTCTTGCTCATCGGATTGACCTGGCGGGTCGGAAGCTCGGACGGCACGACGATGCTGGACGAGGTGCTGCGCCCGCCATCGGCAAGCGCCTGCGTATCCGCCGGCATGACGGTGTCAGCGGGTGCCGGTTCGAGCGATCCCTCCGCCACGGCCGGCGCCGAGAAAAGGCTGTTGCGGCTCGCATTGACGGTGGTCGCCTGCATGGTCAATTCGCCGAGATTGGCCGGCGACGGAGAGGGAGCATAGGCGCCAATCGTGCCGTCACCGGCGGGAATGGTTGAATTCATGTCGGCCTGCCGGGTGCCTGCGCCTGCCACGCTCGCCACCAGCGGATCGGTGTAGCCGTTGGGCGTATCTTTCGGCCTGGCTGGCTTTGCCGCCGGTTTGCCGGCCGATTCCATCGGGATTGCATCGCCCTGGGCCGCGCTGTCCTCAGCCGTGGTCTGGCAGGAGGCGAGCATGAGGGCCGCGACCGCCGGAGCGGCGACGCGGACGAAGAGGGCTCCGGTGATGAAAGGCATGTTGCGCGACACTGACTGACCTCTGCACACGATGAAAAGACGCACACAATCCCGGCGCCTTGGCCGGGTCGCGTTTGTCGTCCGCCGGGTGCCGGCGGACTGTCGGTGCATGGCGGTCTAGCGTTTCAATCTTGCGCGAAGCGGGAAGCCGGTCTTTACCAGGCGCCGGTGTTCGGCATGGAGGCCCAGGGTTCGGCCGGCGCAAGGCTTTCGCCCTTCTGCAGGATCTCGATGGAGATCCCGTCCGGTGAACGGACAAACGCCATGTGTCCGTCGCGCGGCGGGCGGTTGATGGTCACGCCATGGTCCATCAGCTTCTGGCAGATGGCGTAGATGTCGTCGACCTCATAGGCGAGATGGCCGAAATTGCGGCCCCCCGCATAGTCTTCCTTATCCCAGTTGTAGGTGAGCTCCAGGCAGGGTGCCATTTCGGCGCGCGCCCGCTCAAGGTCGTCGCGGGCGGCGAGAAAGACGAGCGTGAAGCGGCCCTTTTCGCTGTCCATCCGGCGGATCTCGGTCAGTCCGAAAATCGTGCAATAGAAGTCGAGTGCGGCGTCGAGATCTTTGACGCGAACCATGGTGTGAAGATAACGCATGAAGGTTCTCCTGATTATGGCGGGGATATGGGGCGGGCGACAGTTTCGAGCAAGGCTGAAAGGGCAAAAAGCATTTGGGTATATGTCAAACTAGGACTTGCGTAGATCCATTGCTCGAATGTTAATCTTAACTTCAAGAATCAATTAACTCTGCGATGTGACGCGTTTCGAGGGGCTTTGGGAAATGGCGGACAGGATTTCATCGAAAGGGCTCGCCGGGTTCGAGGACCTGTCCAGCGAAGCCGTCGACCTGATGGAGATCACCGGTGTCGTCAAATGGTTCGACGTTGCCAAGGGTTTCGGCTTCATCGTTCCCGACAACGGCATGCAGGACGTGTTGCTGCACGTGACCTGCCTCAGGCGGGACGGCTTCCAGACCATTCTCGAAGGCACGCGCATCGTCGCGCTCGTGCACAAACGGGATCGCGGCTACCAGACCTTCCGCATTCTCTCCATGGACCAGTCGACCGCGGTTCATCCCTCGTCGCTTCCGCCGGTGCGCACCCATGTGCAGGTGACGGCGACCAGCGGTCTGGAGCGGGCGCTGGTGAAATGGTTCAATCGCACCAAGGGTTTCGGCTTCCTGACGCGCGGCGAGGGCACCGAGGACATCTTCGTACACATGGAAACGCTGCGCCGCTTCGGCCTGACCGAACTGCGTCCGGGGCAGACCGTCCTGGTCCGCTTCGGTCCGGGCGACAAGGGCCTGATGGCCGCCGAGATCCATCCCGACAATCCCGGCCCCTCGGTCATGGCGCATTGAGGAAAAGGGCGATGACGGGAATGATGAAAAGCGCTTTCGTGGCGCTTTTTTTATGGGCGCTGGCCTGGCCGGTGATAGCCCAGGCACCACATTTCGACCGCTCGACCCTTTCGATCCGCACGGTCGAGGGCAGGGAGATCGCCCTTGACGTCGAATGGGCGATCACACCCGATCAGCGTGCCCACGGCCTGATGTTCCGCGAGCAGATAGGTCACGATCAGGGCATGATCTTCGACTTCGGCACCACGCGCGACGTGATGATGTGGATGAAGAACACGCCGCTGTCGCTCGACATGGTGTTCATCGACGAAAGTGGCCTTATCAAGCGTGTCGCGAGCCGGACCACGCCCTTTTCCGAGGCGATCATCCCGTCGGGCGAACCGGTACGATATGTGCTGGAGGTCCGCGCCGGGCAAGCCGCGGCGCTCGGCATAGCCGAGGGTGCGGTGGTGCAACTGACCCCGCCGGCCGGCACATCCGACTGACGACGCCCGGGCGACTTCAACGCCGGCTCCGAAAGCACCCCTTTTTGCTGTTGCGGCCAAGGAGTGAACCGTGTATTGCGCTCCCATTGCAAAGACGGAGTGTAGCGCAGCCTGGTAGCGCATCTGGTTTGGGACCAGAGGGTCGGGAGTTCGAATCTCTCCACTCCGACCATTTGCAAGCGGTGCCGATGTCCCGATCCGGCACAATACAATACCCTCAAAAAACGAGAAAATCATCGATCCCCCGGGGTATTGTTTCTCCTTGCGTCGCGATGGATATCCGTCAGAACGCCGTTTTCTCGGAACCCAGCGGCTTTCAGCGGCGTTCCTCTCCCTCAACAGGGAGGATAGACCATGAGACACTTTGCAACCATCGTAGCGGCCGTCGGAATGG
Source organism: Arenimonas sp. (assembly GCA_019459145.1). GTDB lineage: Bacteria > Pseudomonadota > Alphaproteobacteria > Rhizobiales > Rhizobiaceae > Allorhizobium. Next base: position 59,917 of record JAIBEK010000047.1, on the reverse strand, counting down.
CGGCCTTGGCTTCCGGACCGGGCCTTGCCGCTTGTGCCGACGTCAGCGGCTCCGCGAGCAACGAGGCCAAGGCGGGTATAGCCAAGGATGGCACGCATGTTCCCCTCGAAGGTTCTGCCGATGGCCAGGCGAATGCGACGGGCGGCGTCCAGAAGGACGGCGGCACCATGCCCTTGACCACCGACAAGAACCTGGCGACGTCCGGCCAGGATGTCGCCGCCCAGCAGCAGGGCGAGCAAACCGCGGCCGCTTCGGCCGACGCCGAGGATAAGTGCACCGACTAGCGGGCTACCGGCTGGTCAGCATGGCCGCCGCCGCGGGCCTTGGGCGCCTTAGGGCCGGGATTGTCTCCACATTCGCGACCTCCAGCGCCATCTCGGAGCGCCTCGCCGTCAAGGCGTGGCGCTCTGGTTGTTTGCGCTGCATAGCGGAGGTTCCGCTTGAAAATGATCGCAATCGTCGCTACGACGGGAGCAGTGATCCGGCACCGCGCCGAAGCCTCCGGGAGAGGCTCCCTGCGGTCTGCGGAACAGCAATGTGCCGCGGCGGCATGCCGTGGTTGGTGCCATGAACAAGACGGGGCAGGGTCGACCCTCGCCGTCTCTTTGGAGTTGGATGGACATGTCTGCAAAGATCTATCGCCCGGCGAAGACCGCGATGCAGTCCGGCAAGGCGAAGACGCAAGTGTGGATCCTCGAATTCGACCAGGTCATTCCGCGCAAGATCGACCCGATGATGGGCTACACGACCTCTGCCGACACCCGTCAGCAGCTGAAGCTTTTGTTCGAGACGCAGGAACAGGCCGAAGCCTATGCCAAGCGCGAAGGCATCGACTACCGCGTCATCCCGCCGAAGGAAGCCAAGCGCCAGGCCGTCTCCTACACGGACAACTTCAAGTACAGCCGCCTGCAGCCCTGGACGCACTGAGCGCTCGCGCCGGTCGGTTCGGCCAAAGACGCTTTTCCTACAATCGGCCGCGTGCCGACAAGGCCCCTTAGCTCAGCTGGATAGAGCACCTGCCTTCTAAGCAGGTTGTCGCAGGTTCGAGTCCTGCAGGGGTCGCCATCCTCCAATTTGTTTTTGGGTTTCCGGTCTGCCGTTCAGGTACAAGACCCGCTGGCATTTCCATGGTCAAATCGGCTATCGCTGCGGGGGCATGATTCGCGCCGCGGGTTTGACCGATCGAGCGGTGATGCGGCTGGCGACGATCGAATTTTTGGGCGATCCGCGGCCGTCGACGTGAGGGTTTTTCATGGCAAGTACCGGCAATACCAGACGAAAGCCGCGCAAACGCAGCACCGCGCGCAAGAAGTCGTCGAATGGCGGACTGTGGCCCTGGGTCGTGGCGCTCGTTCTGGTCGCCGGCGCGATTGCTGCCTATGACAATCGGGAAAAGCTTCCGCAGGTGATCGCGGCCTACCTGCCGACAAGCGCCAAGAGCCCGCCGGGTGAGCCGCCGGAAAATGTCTCCGGCGGTGCAGCGGCTTCGCGCCCGAAAGCGGAACCGGTGCCCGCCAAGGCGGCCAAGCCCGTCGACAAGCATAATAACGGCCCGGTGCCGCCGGCCCCGGTTGGCAGCGTGGCGGTCGCGCCCGGCGCCGCTGTTCCCGTGCCTGGCGGCCGTCCAGGTGATGCCTCGCAGGACGGCAAGGGTTTCACCGGAAAATTCTACTTCTGCGGAACCTCCGGTCTCGACAACTGCGTCGTCTCCGGCGACAGCTTCTGGTTCCGGAAGGGGCGCATCGTCTTGGCCGACGTGGTGGCTCCGGGGACCGAGGACGCCAAATGTCAGCAGGAGCGGGACAAGGGCTTCGCCGCCAAGGTGAGGCTGCGCGACCTGCTCAATGCCGGACGCTTCGAGTTTTCGCAGTTGAAGGGCCAGAACGTCCCCACGACGGGCCCGGCCATGCGTGTGGTCACGCGCGATGGTCGTTCGCTCGGCGCGACCCTGGTGGCGGAGGGGCTGGCCCGTCCGCGTTTCGGCCGCCAGCAGTCCTGGTGCCCGTAGCTCTTTTGCCATGCAGTAGCGCGACCGACAGGGATCCCGCACTAAAGGCCGTCATCGGGGCGCCCGCCGGAACAGCATAGAAAGCGCCCGCGCCGGATGTTCCGGCGCGGGCTCTTGCATGTCGAAGACAGGTCCTAGTGCAGGATCTGGCTGAGGAACAGCTTGGTGCGCTCGTGCTGCGGATTGTCGAAGAATTCGGCCGGCGAATTCTGCTCGACGATCTGGCCCTGGTCCATGAAGATCACCCGGTTGGCGACCTGGCGGGCAAAGCCCATTTCATGGGTGACGCACAGCATGGTCATGCCTTCCTCGGCCAGTCCCACCATGGTGTCGAGCACTTCCTTGATCATTTCCGGGTCGAGCGCCGAGGTCGGCTCATCGAACAGCATGATCTTCGGGCTCATGCAAAGCGACCGGGCGATTGCCACGCGCTGTTGCTGGCCGCCGGACAACTGGCCCGGATACTTGTTGGCCTGTTCCGGGATCTTGACGCGCTCAAGGAAGTGCATGGCGATCTCTTCCGCCTTCTTCTTCGGCATCTTGCGCACCCAGATCGGAGCCAGCGTGCAGTTTTCCAGGATAGTCAAGTGCGGGAAGAGGTTGAAGTGCTGGAACACCATGCCGACCTCGCGGCGCACTTCGTCGATCTTCTTCAGGTCATTGGTCAATTCGATGCCGTCGACGAAGACCTGGCCCGTCTGGTGTTCCTCGAGCCGGTTGACGCAGCGGATCATCGTCGACTTGCCCGAACCCGACGGGCCGGCAATGACGATGCGCTCGCCACGCATCACCTTCAGGTTGATGTCGCGCAGCACGTGAAAATCCCCGTACCACTTGTTCATGTTGACGATTTCGACCGCGACATCGGTGTCCGAGACGGTCATTTTGGTGGGTTGGACTTCAGCCATTGTTTTCCCCTGATGTTATTTCTTGTGGCCGGTATCGAGGTGCCGTTCCATGAATCCCGAATAGCGTGACATGCCGAAACAGAAAATCCAGAAAACGAAACCGGCGAAGATCAGACCGGTCAGCGGCGTGACCGGAGTCTGCCAGCCCGAATCGCCGAACGATGCCTTTACGATGCCGAGAAGGTCGTACATCGAGATGATGGTGACGAGCGAGGTATCCTTGAAGATACCGATGAAGGTGTTGACGATGCCTGGAATGACCAGCTTGATCGCCTGCGGCAGGATGATGAAGGTCATCTTGTGGAAGTAGCTCAGCCCGAGCGCGTCGGCCGCCTCGTACTGGCCCTTCGGGATGGCCTGCAACCCGCCGCGAATGACTTCCGCCATATAGGCGGAGGCGAAGATCGAAACGCCGATCAGCGCGCGCAGGAACTTGTCGATATTGTTGCCCGGCGTCAGGAACAAGGGCAGAAGCACGCTCGCCATGAACAGCACGGTGATCAGCGGCACGCCGCGGATGAGTTCGATGAAGGCGATCGACACCGTCCTGACGATCGGCATGGGCGAGCGCCGGCCGAGTGCCAGCAGGATGCCGAGCGGCAGCGAGACGGCGATGCCGACAAAGGAGAGGATCATGGTGACCATGAGCCCGCCCCACAGCGGGGTTTCTACATGCGGCAGGCCGAATCCGCCGCCGAGCAGCAGAACATAGGCGACGATCGGCAGACCGATCAGGAGCAGCAAGGCGTTCAGTCCCTTGCGCGGTACCTTGGGGATGAGGAACGGAATGAGCAGCGCCACGAACAGCAGCGCCACCAGCAGCGGGCGCCACAGTTCTCCGCGTGGATAGGAGCCGAACATGAACTGCACGAAGCGGTCATTGACATAGGCCCAGCAGGCGCCGTTCCAGCCCTCGGGCTGGATGCCACCCTGGACGGCGGTCGTGCAGACAGAGCGGTCGGCGCCGGTCCACACCGCCGAGATGAACAGCCAGTCGATGATGCCCGGCAGGAAGGTGACGAGCGCCGCGAGGGCAAGCAGGGTCAGGAGCGTGTCGGTGACCGATGCAAAGAGGTTCTTCCGCAGCCAGCCGACGACGGAAGATGATTTCTGTGGCGCCGTTTCTGCGGGCAGGAATGTGTGACGGACAAAGGCGGTGTCGGTATTCATGTCAGCGCTCCACCAGGGCCATCTTTGCGTTGAACCAGTTCATGAACAGCGACGTCAGCAGGCTGATCGTGAGATAGATCGCCATCCAGATGGCAATGATCTCGACCGCCTTGCCGGACTGGTTGAGGATCGTTCCGCCAACCGCCACCAGGTCGGCATAGCCGACGGCGACCGCCAGCGAGGAGTTCTTGATCAGGTTGAGGTACTGCGATGTCAATGGTGGAATGATGATGCGCAAGGCTTGCGGCAAGACGACGAGGCGGGTCGTCAGGCCAGGGCGCAAGCCGACCGCATAGGCGGCCTCGGTCTGGCCCTTCGGGACGCCGCGAATACCGGCCCGCACGATCTCGGCGATGAAGGACGCCGTATAAAGCGACAGGGCGAGATACAGCGCCAGGAATTCCGGCCCGACGACCATGCCGCCGCGCATGTTGAACGATCCCGGGATCGGGTAGTCGAACGACAGAGGTGCACCGACCGCGAGGAAGACGGCGAGGGGCAATAGGACCATCAGCGCGAGATTGACCCAGAGAACCGGCGGGCGCAGACCGGTCGCCAACTGGCGACGGTTTGCCCAGATCGTGTAGAGGATCGCGCCGATCAGGCCGGCGAGAAAGGCAACGGCGACGTAGATGAAGCCCTCGCCGAACACCGGGGCGGGCATGTAGATGCCGCGGTTCGAGATGAAGAAGACTGCGTCCGGATTGTCCTTCACATGCTGGAAGATCGTGCGGATCGCCGGCAGCAGGGCGAGCACGCCGAGATACCAGAAGAAGATGACCAGCAGCGGTGGAATGTTGCGGAAGATCTCGACATAGACGGTCGACAGCCGTGCAATCAGCCAGTTGTGCGACAGCCGTCCGATGCCGACCAGGAGACCGACGATGGTTGCCGTGATTATCCCGAAGAAGCCGATGACCAGCGTATTGATGAGCCCGACCTGCAGTGCGCGCAGATAGGTCGAATCGCTCGAATAAGCGATCAGCGCCTGGGATATGTCAAAGCCGGCACGGCTGTTGAGGAAGCCGAAGCCCGAGGTCATGTTGGCGCGGGCGAGATTTTGCGCGGCATTGCTCCAGGCGAAATAAATCACCCAAGCAATGAAAGCCAGCGTGAGTGCCTGATAGACGGCGCGTCGGAAGGCCTGATTGTAGATTAGCGACACCTTCGGACGGTCGTCGCCGCCCTGGGTTCGGGCATCGGTGACAGCCATCGGTAATTCCCCTGTCTTTCATCCACCCTTTTCGCCGGGTGTTATCGTCTGAAAGAAGAAGGCGGATTTCTCCGCCTCCCCATAGGTCGGTCGTTGATCAGCGGATCGGCGGAGCGTACTGCAGGCCACCCTTGGTCCACAGGGCGTTGAGGCCACGGGCGATCTTGAGCGGCGAGCCTTCGCCGACATTGCGCTCGAAGCTTTCGCCATAATTGCCGACAGCCTTGATGATCTGCGCGGCCCAATCCTTCGGCAGGCCGAGGTCGGCGCCGAGGGTGGAGTCGGCCTCTTCACCGAGGAAACGCTTGATGTCCGGGTTCTCGGACTTCTTCATTTCCTCGACATTGGCCTGGGTGATGCCGAATTCTTCGGCGGCAACCATGGCGAAGTGTGCCCAGGTCACGACATCCAGCCATTTGGAGTCGTTCTGGCGCACGGCCGGGCCAAGCGGCTCCTTGGAGATGATTTCCGGCAGGACCATGTTGTCATCCGGATTGGCCATCTTCAGACGGATCGAGTACAGGCCCGAGGCGTCCGTGGTGTAGGCGTCGCAACGGCCGGCATTGTAGGCGGCATCGGCTTCGTCCTGGGCCTCGAATACCACTGGCTTGAATTCCATGTTGTTGGCACGGAAGTAGTCGGCGAGGTTGAGTTCGGTGGTGGTGCCGGACTGAACGCAGATCGACGCGCCATTGAGCTCGAGCGCCGACTTCACGTTGAGTTCCTTCTTCACCATGAAGCCCTGGCCGTCATAATAGTTCACGGCGCGGAAGTCGAAGCCGAGCTGCGAATCGCGGCTGGTGCTCCAGGTGGTGTTGCGGGCCAGCATGTCGACTTCACCCGACTGCAGAGCCGGGAAGCGGTCCTTGGCGGAAAGCGGGGTGAATTTTACCTTCGTCACGTCGCCAAACACGGCGGCGGCAACAGCCTTGCAGAGATCGACGTCAATACCGGTCCAGTTGCCCGAGGAATCCTGTGCGCCGAAGCCGGCGAGGTTCGAGCCGTTGACACCGCACTGCACGAAACCCTTGGCCTTCACGTCATCGAGAGTGCCAGCAAATGCAGCCGACGCGCCCATTCCCAGGACTGCAGCGCCGAGTGCGGCTGACAGGAGATTCTTGTTCATTTTTCCCAACCTTTTTTCCGTTGTCTTTTGCTCGACCGCCGCGTCCATGTCTTCGGTACAGCGAGCCGGCTCGCTGCCCTCCCGGCGCGAACCCGACTATCACAGTCTTAAATGGATCGACGGTCAAGTCTTGAGCTTGGAAATTGCGGCGAAAAGCGGCAAATTGCTAAAACAGCTGGAAAAACAGGCAGGATTTACTGATTCTGGTCATTCGGTGATTAAAAACGGTTCGAGCGAAAGCGCTTTGAATGCCGTTCCGGACAATGACCGGGAGACAAATCTCGGCTTGACCGCAAAGCCGGCGGCCTTCAAAAATCCTCCCTTCATACCTCGCAATCAGAAGGCCCAGGGTTTCATGAAGGACAGGAAAGACATGCTGGCGGGCGCCGGCACGGATACGAAGCTTTGCCATATCGGCCACGACCCGTCGAGCTTCCATGGCTTCGTCAATCCGCCGGTCGTGCACGCATCGACCGTGCTGTTTCCCGACGTGAAAACCATGGAGACGCGCGCCCAGAAATACACCTATGGCACGCGCGGGACACCGACGACGGACGCGTTGTGTGAGGCGATCGATGTGCTCGAGGGTTCGGCCGGCACCATCCTCGTTCCGACGGGGCTTGCCGCCATCACCGTACCCTTCCTCGCCTTCTTGTCGTCCGGCGACCATGCGCTGATCGTCGATTCGGTCTATTCGCCGTGCCGCCATTTCTGCGACACCATGCTGACCCGGCTCGGGGTGGAGGTCGAATATTACGATCCGGAGGTCGGCGCCGGCATTCAGGCGTTGATCCGGCCCAATACCAGGCTGGTCCATACCGAGGCGCCGGGCTCCAACACCTTCGAAATGCAGGACATCCGGGCCATTGCCGATGTCGCCCACCAGCACGGCTGCGTGGTCACCATGGACAATACCTGGGCCACGCCGCTCTATTTCCGGCCGCTCGATTTCGGCGTCGACATCTCCATCCATGCGGCGACCAAATATCCCTCCGGCCATTCCGACATCCTGATGGGAACGGTCTCGGCCAATGCGGCGCATTGGGATCGGTTGAGAGAAGCCAATATCACGCTCGGCATTTGCGGCTCGCCGGACGATTCCTACATGATCTTGCGTGGCCTGAGAACGATGAACCTGCGCCTCGAGCACCATGGCCGCAGCGCCCTGGCGGTGGCCGAGTGGCTGGAGGGCCGCTCCGACGTGGCGCGCGTGCTGCATCCGGCGCTGCCGAGCTTCCCCGGCCACGACATCTGGCAGCGCGACTTCAAGGGTATGAGCGGGATCTTCTCCTTCGTGCTCGCCGTCGATGCGCCGGAGAGGTTCAAGCCGAAGGCCCGCGCCTTCCTCGATGAATTGTCGTTGTTCGGCCTCGGCTATTCCTGGGGCGGCTTCGAGAGCCTGGCGGTGATGGTCAATCTCGACGACCGCAAGATCCGCAAGGCGCCGACCGAGGGACCCGTCATCCGGCTGCAGATCGGGTTGGAGAATGTCGAGGATATCCTGGCCGACCTGGAGCGCGGCTTCAAGGCCGCCGCCGCCGTTTAGCCGGCGGTCGCGTCGTCAGCCCCGGGCGCGGTAGCCGTAGAGCCAGTCGAGATCGCCGGCGAGGCTCTCGGGGGAGCGTAGCGACAGGACGAGGTCGCGGCCGAGCCGGATCGGGCCGCGGGCGTGATAGGCGAACTTGTTGAACGCGCCGCGATGGCGCACGCGCGATGCGCGTGCCTTGCGGCTCTGTTCGAAACAGGCGAGCGCCTCCGCCAAGGGCAGGGGGCCGGCTAGCTCTCCCGCCAGTTCGAAGCCGTCCTCGATCGCCATGGCGGCCCCTTGCGCGGAAAACGGCATCATCGCATGCGCCGCGTCGCCGATCAGCACGGTGTCGCGGCCATTCTGCCAGCGTCCGTCCGATGCTTCGTAGAGCGGCCAGAAGGTTGCGCGCTCGATCGAGGCGAGCAGGGTGCAGATCTCGATGTTCCAGCCGGCGAACTGGCGCAGCAGCAGCGCCCGCTGGCTGGCACTTCCTTCCGCGCTCCAGGTTTCGCCGGGGTCCAGTCCGGCTGCGATCGCGACGATGTTGAAGCCGTCGATCTCTTTCAGCGGATAGGCGACGAGATGCGAATTCGGGCCGAGATAGGCGGTGACGTTGAGCGGGTCGAGAAACCCCGGAGCGGCATCCGCCGGTATGGTGAAGCGCCAGGCGATGTTGCCGGAGAAGCTGACATTCGGGCTGCCTTCGACCAGCTTGCGCACGCAGGACCACGCACCGTCCGCCCCGACGATGAGGTCGGGCTGAAGGCCGGTCAGGCGTTCGACCGTCGTGTGGTCAGGCAGATCGAGCCGGTGGCCGAGATGCAGTCGGCAAAGAGGATTGTGCAGGACCTGCCGCAACAGCGCCTGTTGCAGCGTCGAGCGATGCAAAACGCCGTAGGGCGCGCCCCAGCGCTTGCGTGCAAAACCGCCGGTCGGCACGGCGGCGAGCGGCTTCAGCGTCACGCCGGAGGCGAGGCGCACCGCGTCGGGTTCCAGCCAATGGTTCTCGATCTCGTCGAGAGCGCCGAGTTTGCCGAGAATATGCGAGGCGTTGGGGGAGATCTGCAGGCCCGCGCCGACCTCACCCAGTTGCGCGGCCTGCTCTATGATATCGCTGCGGATGCCGTGGCGGGCCATGGCGAGAGCGGTCGTAAGACCCGCCACCCCGGCTCCGATGATGGCGGCGGTCTTGATCGACATGTTCTATCCGATCAGGCGAGGTGCCGGTTACGCGGCCTTGATGTGATAGACGCAGCCCGGTGGGTTGGTCTGCTCGGCTTTCAGCGAAGGATTGAAGCGATAGAGCGTCGAGCAGTAGGCACAGACCTTTTCGTTGTCATGGCCCATGTCTATGTAGATGTGCGGATGATCGAAGGGAGCGGAAGCGCCGGTGCACATGAATTCCTTCACGCCGATCTCGATCACCTGGTGACCGCCGTCGTTCTGGAAATGGGGAATGCTGTGCCCGGCCATGTTCGTCTCCGCTCTGCCATTCAACGCGGCGGACCATATCGCCCTTCGATCGGAAAGTGTAGAGCCAAACACCCCCGCCGCCCACAGAAAATCGACAGACCGGGTTTGACCCGTCGCCGGCATTTTATACTGTGGGACAAAACCCATGCCGATTGCCTAGCGGCTGACAGGACAGACCGATGAATCTCGATGCCCCGCCTTTCTCGCTCTTCTATCATGACGGTCTGCAACTCGCCTATTTCGACGAGGGCGATCCGGCGGGCGATCCGGTCCTGCTGATCCACGGGTTCGCTTCGACGGCCAGCGTCAACTGGGTCTATCCGGGCTGGCTGAAGACCCTGGGCGAGGCGGGCTACCGCGTGATCGCGCTTGACAATCGCGGCCATGGCGCCAGCGACCGACCGCACGAGCCCGAAGCCTATCATCCCTCGCTGATGGCCGGCGATGCGGCAGCACTTCTGACCCATCTCGGCATCGAGCAGGCGCATGTGATGGGCTATTCCATGGGGGCGAGGATTTCCGCCTTTCTCGCCATCGAACACGCCAATCGTGTCCGCTCGCTGGTCTTCGGTGGCCTCGGTATCGGTCTGTGCGACGGCGTCGGCGACTGGGACCCGATCGCGGATGCTTTGCTGGCGCCGCAATTGTCGGACGTCACCCATCCGCGCGGCCGCATGTTCCGCGCCTTCGCCGACCAGACCCATTCCGACCGTTTCGCGCTAGCCGCCTGCATCCGGACCTCGCGGGTCGATGTCGCGCGCGGCGATATCGCCAAGGTCGACGTGCCGACGCTGATCGCGGTCGGCACCAAGGACGACATTGCCGGCTCGGCCGCCGAACTGGCCGCCCTGATGCCGAATGCCAAAGCGATCGACATTCCCAACCGCGACCATATGCTCGCCGTCGGCGACAAGGTGTTCAAGCGGGCGGTGCTAGACTTCTACCGGGGGATCAAGGCCGGTTGAGGCCGGGATCGGCCCTCTCGGACCTGCGGTCAGCGGCCGGTGAACTGCGGCCGGCGTTTCTCGGCAAAGGCGGCGCGGCCTTCGGCATAGTCGGCGCTGTCGAAGGTGGCGGCGCCGATGACCTCGGCCTCGCGCAGCAAATCATCGTCTTGCTGGCTCGCGGCGCGCAGCGCAAGCTTTGAAGCTTGCACCGACAGCGGTGCGTTGGCGGCGATCGTCTCGGCCAACACCAGTGCGGCCGCTTCCAGTCCCTCGGCCGTCGTGATCTCCAGCAGGAAACCCGCGGCAAGCAGATCGCTCGCCGCCATCGGCAGGCCGGTGTAGAGCGCCTTCGCGGCCATTTGCGCACCGAGCGTCCGGATGAAGTCCTGAACCGCATCGGCCGGGTAGGCGAGGCCGAGGCGGGCCGCCGGCACGGCAAAGGCTGCCCCTTGCGCCGCAATCCTCAGATCGGCGGCCGCGGCAAGGCCGAAGCCGCCGCCATAGCAGATGCCGCGGATCGCCGCGATCACAGGCACGCGGGCGTTGCGGATCGCGGAAAAGGCCTTGCTGTTCTCGCTCTCGTAGAGCCGCGCGGTCGCCGTGTCCTTGCGCACCGTCGGGAATTCGGAAATGTCGGCGCCGGCGCTGAAGTCCGTGGTCCCGGCGCCCATCAACAGGATGACCCTTGCCTCGCCCTCGTCGCACAGCCAGTGCATCGCGTCCGGAATGGCCCGCCACATCGCGGACGTCACCGCATTCTTGCGCTCGGGATTGTCGATCAGCAGCAGTCCTGTTCCGGCCTGGCTGGCGGCACGGATCTTTCCGGCGGCGAAATCACGGGTGCGTTTCATTTGGGAGGCCCATTTGTGTTGATTCACGGATCGACTATATAATGCGCTCGAACAGGAAACGAGGAGACCGGCAATGGCCGCAAAAAGCGAAATCCTCAAGAGAGAGCCCGTACAGTCCATGGACCCGATCTGGGACAGTCTGCGCAGCGAAGCGCGCGCGGCGGCCGATTTCGATCCACTGCTGGCGGCGTTCCTTTACTCAACGGTGCTCAACCACCGCTCGCTCGAGGATTGCGTCATCTACCGCATCTGCGAACGCCTGGATCACCCCGATCTGCAGGCCATCCTGCTGCGCCAGACGTTTGACGAGATGTTGCGCGACTGGCCCGAATGGGGCTCGATCATGCGCGTCGACATTCAGGCCGTCTACGACCGCGACCCGGCCTGCATCCGCTTCATGGAGCCGGTCCTCTATTTCAAGGGCTTTCACGCGATCCAGACCCATCGCCTGGCCAACTGGTTGCTGAACCACGGCCGCCGCGACTTCGCGCTCTACCTGCAGAGCCGGGCGTCGAGCGTCTTCCAGACCGACATCAACCCGGCCGCCCGCATCGGCAAGGGGATCTTCCTCGATCACGCCACCGGTCTCGTCGTCGGCGAGACGGCGCGGATCGGCGACAACGTCTCCATCCTGCACGGCGTCACGCTCGGCGGCACCGGCAAGGAGGGGGCGGACCGCCATCCGAAGATCGGCGACGGCGTGCTGATCGGGGCGGGCGCCAAGGTGCTCGGCAATATCGAGGTCGGTTGCTGCTCGCGCATTGCCGCCGGTTCGGTGGTGCTCAAACCCGTGCCGCGCGGTTGCACCGTGGCCGGCGTTCCGGCTCGGGTCGTCGGCGAGGCGGGTTGCGCCGAGCCGGCGCGTTCCATGGACCAGATGCTGGCCGCCGACTGAATTTCTCCGACTGCGGCGCGGACCTATCCGGGGCCCGCGACGTTGTCGGGGTGCCATGCTTGGTAAAGAATGGGCTTTCGCGTCTTTACAGCGGCGGACGGCGCATGCGACAAGCGGCCGAATTTGAATCCCCGATGGAGACTGGATCGTGAAACCCGAAGAAATCAAGAAGCTCGACGCCTATTTCAAGCGGATGTTCAACCCAGGCATGGTGGTGAAGGCTCGCCCCCGCAAGGATGACTCTGCCGAAGTCTACGTCGGCGACGAGTTTCTCGGCGTGGTTTTCCGGGACGACGAGGACGGCGATCTGTCCTATAATTTTTCGATGGCGATCCTCGACGTCGACCTCTAAGCCGGTGGTTGCAGGCTGACTGATATATGTTTTCCTTTTCAAGGAAGCATGGCCGACCGTCTTCCGGTCGGCCTTTGTTTTACCCATGAATACAACCTTGGCGCGATCTCGCATCGCACAAAACACTTGACTCTTTTTGTGCAGCTGCTATGTAGTTGAGCACCGAATGAAACGGACCGGAAGGAGAGTGGCATGATCAATTTCGACGACGCCAACAAGAAGGGCAAGGAAGCCATGGACGCCATGCTGAAGAACTATTCCGAAGCAGCCAAGGGTTTCCAGGCGATCACGACCGAAGCCTCCGAGTATTCGAAGAAGTCGTTCCAGGACGTCGCCTCCCATATGGAAGCGCTGTCGGGCGCCAAGAGCATCGAGACCGCTTTCGAGCTGCAGTCCAATTTCCTCAAGTCGTCCTACGAGAACTTCGTCGTCGAAGCGACCAAGATGAGCGAAATGTACGCCGATCTCGCCAAGACGGTCTACAAGCCGTTCGAGGCTCCGGTTGCCAAGGCGACCGGCATGTCGATGCCGACGGCCGCCTGATACCAGTCTGACATAACGAGAATTGAGCAAGACCGGCTGCGCGTTCGCGCGGCCGGTCTTGCCATTTGTGCCGGCTCGTATAAGGCTTGGGCATCTTTTTGACCCTGCTCTGCGGACACCTCGCGCAATTCTGTTTGCGCTGTGCAAAGGGGGGCTTAAAATCACCGAATTATGAACTACCTTACTGAGCTGAGTGTTTGTCCGTCGCGTTGCGTCTTCGGCAGATCGGCCGGACAATTGGAGAATGAACTGAAATGATCGCCAAGCCGGTCTTCATGCAAAGCCAGCGGGACGGGGACAACGCCAATCGTGGCACCTCGGTGATCACGCGTACCAAGCCCAAGACGAAGAAACCCAACCTGTACCGCGTCCTGCTGCTCAATGACGACTATACCCCGATGGAATTCGTGATCCATGTACTGGAGCGGTTCTTCCAGAAGGACAGGGAAGCAGCCACCCGCATCATGTTGCATGTGCACAATCATGGTGTCGGGGAATGTGGCGTCTTCACCTACGAAGTCGCCGAGACCAAGGTGAGCCAGGTCATGGATTTCGCCCGGCAGCATGAGCATCCGCTTCAATGCGTCATGGAAAAGAAGTGAGGAACTGACGTGCCAACATTCTCTCCCAGCCTCGAGAAGGCACTGCACCAGGCACTGACCTTTGCCAACGAGCGGCACCACGAATATGCCACGCTCGAGCATTTGTTGCTGGCCTTGATCGACGATGCGGATGCCGCTGCCGTGATGGGTGCGTGCAATGTCAATCTGGACACCCTTCGCAAGACGGTGATCGAATATGTCGACAATGAGCTCGCCAATCTGGTGACCGGTTATGACGAGGATTCCAAGCCGACCTCCGGCTTCCAGCGCGTCATTCAGCGCGCGGTGATCCACGTCCAGTCCTCCGGTCGCGAGGAAGTGACCGGCGCCAACGTGCTGGTCGCCATCTTCGCCGAGCGTGAAAGCCATGCGGCATTCTTCCTGCAGGAGCAGGAGATGACCCGCTACGACGCCGTTAATTACATTTCGCACGGAATCGGCAAACGTCCGGGTTCCGCCCAGACCCGTCCGCCGCGCGGCGCGGATGAAAGCGAGGGCGAAGCCAAGCAGGCCCGCGAGCAGGATGAAGGCACCCCAAAGACCAAGCAGGAGGCCTTGAAGGCCTATTGCGTGAACCTCAACGACAAGGCGAGGAACGGCAAGATCGATCCGCTGATCGGCCGCCACGGCGAGGTCAACCGCACCATCCAGGTGCTGTGCCGCCGTTCCAAGAACAATCCGCTCTATGTCGGTGATCCGGGCGTCGGCAAGACGGCAATCGCCGAGGGCCTGGCCAAGCGCATCGTCGAGGGCAAGGTTCCCGACGCGCTGAAGGACGCCACCATCTTCTCGCTCGACATGGGCACGCTGCTCGCCGGTACCCGCTATCGCGGTGACTTCGAGGAGCGCCTGAAGCAGGTCGTCAAGGAACTCGAGGACTATCCCGGCGCCGTGCTGTTCATCGACGAGATCCACACCGTGATCGGTGCCGGCGCGACCTCGGGCGGGGCGATGGACGCTTCCAACCTGCTGAAGCCGGCGCTGTCTTCCGGCGCCATCCGCTGCATCGGCTCGACCACCTACAAGGAATATCGCCAGTTCTTCGAGAAGGACCGGGCGCTGGTCCGCCGTTTCCAGAAGATCGACGTCAACGAGCCGACGATCGAGGATGCCATCGAGATCATGAAGGGCCTGAAGCCCTATTTCGAGGACTATCACAAGCTGAAGTATACCAACGAGGCGATCAAGTCGGCGGTCGAGCTGTCGGCCCGCTACATCTCCGACCGCAAGCTGCCCGACAAGGCGATCGACGTGATCGACGAAACCGGTGCGGCGCAGATGCTGCTGCCGGCCTCCAAGCGTCGAAAGCTGATCACCGAAAAGGAGATCGAGGCGACGATCGCCACCATGGCCCGCATCCCGGCCAAGACCGTTTCCAAGGACGACGAGATGGTTCTCGCCAACCTGGAGAAGGAACTGCGCTCGGTGGTCTATGGCCAGGACACGGCGATCGAGGCGCTGTCGACGGCGATCAAGCTGGCTCGTGCCGGTCTTCGCGAACCGAACAAGCCTATCGGCTCCTACGTCTTTTCCGGCCCGACCGGGGTGGGCAAGACCGAAGTCGCCAAGCAGCTCGCCGCCTCGCTCGGCGTCGAACTGCTGCGCTTCGACATGTCGGAATACATGGAGCGGCACACCGTTTCTCGCCTGCTCGGAGCACCTCCGGGCTATGTCGGCTTCGACCAGGGCGGCCTTCTGACCGACGGCGTCGACCAGCATCCGCATTCGGTCGTGCTTCTCGACGAGATCGAGAAGGCGCATCCGGATATCTACAACATCCTGTTGCAGGTGATGGACCACGGCTCGCTGACCGACCACAACGGCAAGAAGATCGACTTCCGCAATGTCATCCTGATCATGACGACCAATGCGGGCGCATCCGAAATGGCCAAGGCGGCGATCGGCTTCGGCTCGTCCAAGCGCACCGGCGAGGACGAAGAGGCTTTGAACCGGCTGTTCACGCCGGAATTCCGCAACCGTCTTGACGCGACGATCGCCTTTGCGCCGCTGCCGACCGAGGTCATCCACAAGGTGGTGCAGAAGTTCGTCATGCAGCTGGAAGCCCAGCTTTCGGAGCGCAACGTCACCTTCGACCTATCCGAAGCCGCGATTGATTGGCTGGCAAGCCGGGGCTACGATGAAAAGATGGGCGCCCGGCCGCTGTCGCGCGTTATCCAGGAGCACATCAAGAAGCCGCTCGCCAACGAGATCCTGTTCGGCAAGCTGAAGAAGGGTGGCGTGGTCAAGGTCGGTGTCAAGAAGGACGAGAGCGGCGCCGATGTGCTCGATCTCGAAGCCCTTTCGGAAACCGCCCAGGTGAAGCCGAAGCCCGAGGCCGAACTGGTCGAGGCCGAAGCGGAGGGCGCAGCCAAGCCCCGCAGGACGAAATCCGTAACCAAGGCAGGTGCGGCCAAGGCCGGATCGGCGGCGGAAAAGGCTTCGGCCAAGCGCAGTTCCGTGCCGAAGGTGCCGAAGAAGAAATAGGGTTCTTGCAGGATCCGGCATGGAGCCGGAGCCAGGTCCTTTCGAAGAACCGCAATTCGACCCCTCGCAGCATGGCTGCGAGGGGTTTCGTCATTCTGCGGTTGACGTTTCTGTGATCTTCCGGCGAAACCATGCCGTGAGGCTTGCGGGCCGTGTCCGCCCGGCGATAGGCTTGCAAGGGGCAGAGACGGGGGCAATCGCCGTCAGCGGTGGTCCCGACGGAATGCGCTGACGATCGGGGCGGGGCAAGAACGCGCTGTTTTACACACGAAATCCGCTGTATACGTCCTAACAGTTCACTTACCGTGTCGCTTGACGGCGCCCGCCTTCCTCACCCGCCGGATCTGCTCATGCCCGCAACCCCTGCCGATACCGCCTCGTTTCGCTGGTTCCTCGAGGGCGCTCGCGGCATCTTTTCCCTTCCTGCCTTCATACTGATGACCTCGTTTGTCGGTTTCAGCGCCTTTGCCCTCGAATCGGGAGTGAGCCGTGGCGAGGCAATGTTCATGACCGCGATGATCTGGGCGCTGCCGGCAAAGATGATCCTGATCGGCATGATGGCAAGCGGCGCCAATATCTTGGCGATGTTTCTTGCCGTAACACTTTCATCTATCCGGATGATGCCGATGGTGGCTTCGCTGGTCCCCGAACTGCGCGGAGCCCGCACGCCGACCTGGCTTCTGCTGATCCTGTCGCATTTCGTCGCCATCACGGCCTGGGTTTTCGCCATGGGCAAGCTGAAGGACGTGCCGCGCGAGGCTCGCGTCACCTATTTCGCCGGCTTCGGTCTGACGCTCGTCGCGGCCAACACGGTTCTGGTCGGCCTGAGCTATGGGATCGTCTCTACCTTCCCTCCGGCCGTCGCCGGCGTTCTGTTCTTTTTGACGCCTGTCTATTTCGTCGGTTCGATCTGGGCGTCCGCTCGCCATTCCGTGGTGAAGATCGCCTTCGTCATCGGCGTGGTCGCCGGCCCGCTGCTGGCGGTTATCACGCCCGGCTTTGACATCCTGATCGCCGGGATCGGCGGGGGAACGCTCGCCTACGTGATCGACCGTTTCGTCGTGCGTCGGCGCGCTACCGTCGCGGCAAGCCACGGAGAAGGTCCATGACCGCCGCCGAGCTCTGGCCCTATGCGGTGATTCTGTTCGCCGGCTGGTTCGCCACCGATCTGTGGCGCTGGCTCGGCGTGATCGCCGGCAATCGGCTGGCGGAAGGCTCGGAAGCGCTGAGTTGGGTGCGGGCGGTCGCCACCGCCCTGGTCATGGCGGTCACCGCCAAGCTGATCGTCTTTCCGACCGGCAGCCTGGCGGACTCGCCGATGTGGCTCCGGCTCGCTGCCGCAGGAATCGGCTTCGTCGCCTTTCTCGCGAGCGGCCAGCGCGTCATTGTCGGCGTCGTCGTGTCGCTTGCGCTGCTGTCGCTCGGGCTCGCCCTTTCATGACGGCTCGATCGGATAAGAAGTTCCGGCGACACATTTCGGCAGGCGTTCACGCGTCGTCCGGTTTATAGCTTTTTCAATCCGTCGAACCGCACATACAGGAACCGCCATGTCGCCCATGTCCTCCGTCACCGCTCCCGCCGATGCCGCCGAGCGCCGCGCCGTCAAGCCGGTCGTCTGCTATCCCGTCGAGACGCTGCCAGTGCCGGACATGGAGGCGCTACGGCGCGCCCGCGAGACCTTGACCAAGGTCGACGAGGTGATCGTGCCGCCGCGCGAGGGCGCCACATTCTCCGTGCCGAAGGGGCATTTCTTCCGCATCCTCAGCATCGACGGCCCGCAGGTCGGCGACCTCAACCTGTGGAACGCGAACGACCTCAGCGAGCGCTTCTTTTCCGGCAAGACGCGGGCGCTGCACGCCACCCACGTGACCACCGGCAACCGCCTGTGGAGCACGCTCCCCAATCTTCGTCCGATGGCGACGATCACTCACGATACGCTCGGCTGGTACGGTTTCGACGAATATGGCGGCAGCGTCCACGACGTCATCGGCACGCGTTGCGATCCCTATACCAACCGGCTGCTTTCGGGCGACGACTATCACCACTGCTGCCATTCCAACCTGACCCGCGCATTGGCTGGCGCCAAGGGCATGTCGTTCGCAGAAGCAGAACCCTTGGTCCATGACGTACTGAACGTCTTCATGTGCACCGGCTTCACCGCCGATACCCACCAGTATTTCATGAAGGCAAGCCCGGTGCGGCCCGGCGACTACATCGAGTTCTTCGCCGAGATCGATCTTCTCGGCGGCCTGTCGGCCTGCCCGGGCGGCGATTGCAGCGCCAAGCATTCGAGCGACATCGCCGCCTGCTATCCGCTCAAGGTCGAAATCTATCGGCCGGGCATGGACCTGCTGAAGAACTGGCCCTTCCCAGAGAGAAACGGCTACCGCAATCCCGAATAAGAGGCGGAATCCTTCCGGGTTCGCCGTCGCCGAAACCTCCCCCTTGATGGGGGAGGTCGCGCGGAACGCGGGTGGGGGTGATCTTGAGAGTCGGGCGATGGGCCGTGTGGTCGCGACATCACCCCACCCCGGAGCTTCGCTCCGACCCTCCCCCTCGAAGAGAGGGCGGCGCCTACAGTGCCGCCTTGATCTTCTCGGCATTCGCCTTCAGCACCTCGATGTCCTCCATCTTGCCGGCATGGGCTTTGAGCGGCACGCCCTCGTGGCGCGGGATGATGTGGAAGTGCAGGTGGTTGACGGTCTGGCCGGCAGCCGCTTCGTTGAACTGGGCGACGGACACGCCGTCTGCGTCAAATGCCTCTTTCGCGGCGATGGCGAGTTTCTGCACCATTGGCATCAGCCGGGAAAGCACCGCAGGATCGGCGTCGAGCATGTTGCGCGAGGCGGCCTTGGGGATGACCAGCAGATGACCGCTCGCCTGGGGCATGACGTCCATGAAGGCGAGCGTGTCGTCGTCTTCGTAGAGCTTCACCGAGGGGATCTCGCCCTTGAGGATCTTGGCGAAGATGTTGTTCGGGTCATAGGCAGGGCTGGTCATCGGGAATCTCCTGAGGTTCTGGCCGTAGTTAAGGCAGCCGGCGGGCGATGATCAAGCGGCCTATTCGTCGCTCTCGCCGTCGCGCTGCTGGCGCTCGCCGCGGCGAAATGGCGTATGCTCTCCGAGGATCTCGCCCATCTGCTCGACCTCGCGGCGCTCGTGCGCTAGATAATCGGAAACGGCACGCCTCAGCCCCGGATGAGCGATGTAATGCGCCGAATGGGTCGTGATCGGCTGGTAACCGCGCGCCAGCTTGTGCTCGCCCTGCGCACCCGCCTCGACGCGTTTCAAACCCTTCGACAGCGCAAAGTCGATCGCCTGATGATAGCAGACCTCGAAATGCAGATAGGGGTGGTCCTCGATGCAGCCCCAGTGCCGGCCGTAGAGCGCATCCGCGCCGATAAAATTGATGGCGCCCGCCACATAGCGCCCTTCGCGTCTTGCCATCACCAGCAGGATGTCGTCGGCCATGCGCGCGCCGATCAGCGAATAGAAGGTCCGCGTCAGATAGGGTTTGCCCCATTTGCGGCTGCCGGTATCCATGTAGAAGGCGAAGAACTGGTCCCAGATGTCCTCGGTCAGATCCGCCCCGGTCAGCCAGTCGATCTCGATGCCGTGCTCCAGTGCCGCCCGGCGTTCCTTCTTCAGCACCTTGCGCTTGCGCGAGGCGAGCGTGTCGAGGAAGTCGTCGTGGTCGCGGTAACCGGGATTGAGGAAATGGAACTGTTGGTCCATCCGATGCAGGTAGCCGTTGCCGGTGAAGGCTGGCAACTCGCCCTCGGGAACGAAGGTCGCGTGCGCGGAGGAGACGCCGAGTTCGTCGGCCACCTGCCGGAGGCCGGCAGCCAGAAGCGGCCGTATGTCCGTCTGATCGTGCCCCTCGGCCACCATCAGTCGCGGCCCGGTCGCGGGGGTGAAGGGAAAGGTGCTCTGCAGCTTGGGATAATAGCGGCCGCCGGCCCGCTCGAAGGCATCCGCCCAGCCCTGGTCGAAGACATATTCGCCCCGGCTGTGGCTCTTGAGATAGCAGGGAATGGCGCCGAGCAGATCGCCGGCTGCGTCTTCGAGGAGCAGGTGATGGCCGAGCCAGCCGGTTTCTGCCGTGGCCGAGCCGGATTCCTCCAGCGCCGACAGGAAGGCGTGCGAAGCGAACGGATTGTAACCGTCCGCACCGCGTCTTGCGCCGCCGAGGAGGGCCCAGCGTTCAGGAGAAATATCGGCAAGGGATCTTTCGATCCGGATCGTCACGTCTCCTGGCATGCGGCTCCCATCATGCGCTGGCGATGGCCACCTCGCGGGGGTCAAAGCCCTCGAAGGTCATCTGGTCCGCATGAGTATAGGTATGTGCGCGCATGGTTTCATCCCTGACAGTCCAGGTAATCACCGGAATTCCGCGTTCGCGCTGTGCCGTCACGAAGCTGTTGGGCAGGTGGGGCGCGCAATAGGAGATGAAATCGAGGCCGAGTTGCATGGCCTCGTCATGGGCGGCGAGTTGTTCCGGCTTCACGCCTTCGGCGGTCAAGCCGACCGGGTAGGGGCAGTCGAGCTTCTTGAGGTCCCGCAGCAGCCAGTAGTCGAAGCTCATCAGCGCGACCTTGCCCTGATAGCCCTCCAGTACCTCGAGCACGGCTTCCGCCAGGCCGTCGTCCTGTTCGGCGTTGATGCCCTTGAGCTCGATCACCAGCGGTACCTGACCCTTGACCAGGGCCAGCATCTTCTTGAGCGTCGGGATCTTGTCGGCGGTGCCGCCGATCGACAGCAGCCCAAGTTCGCCACCCGTGCGTTCGCGCACCTCGCCGGCAAGTCCGCACAGCCGCTGCAGGTCATGGTCGTGGAACACCATCGGCATGCTGTCGGACGACAGCTGGATATCGCATTCGATGGCAAAGCCGGCATCGATGGCGCGCTGGAAGGCCGAGAGCGTGTTTTCCCAGACCGTCTTGTTCTGGTCGTGGAAGCCGCGATGGGCGACCGGCACGTCCTTGATCCAACTGACGTCGCTCACAGGGCGATCTCCAGGATCGCGTCAATCTCGACGGCCGCGTTGAGCGGAAGCGCCGCCATGCCGACGGCGGCGCGCGCATGCTTGCCGGCCTCGCCGAGGACGCCGGCGATCAGGTTGGAGGCGCCGTTGATGACGAGATGCTGTTCGACGAAACCCGGAGCCGAGGCGACGAAGCCGTTGAGCTTGATGACGCGCACGATGCGGGCAAGATCGCCGGAAAGGGCGGATTTCGCCTGGGCGAGGATGTTGATGGCGCAGAGTTCGGCGGCGCGCTGGGCGTCGGCCAGCGTGACGTCGGTGCCGACCAGGCCGGTGACGGCGATCTTGCCGCCTTCGATCGGCAACTGGCCCGACAGATAGAGAAGATTGCCGCTAATCACATAGGGCACATAGTTGGCGGCGGGGGCTGCCGCTTCGGGCAGGGTAATTCCCATGGCGGTGAGGCGGCCGTCGATCGTATCGGTCATGTTCGTTTCCCGGTCTGCGTAAAATAGTTGAGAGAATCGCGTTCCCATCAAAAGCTTGTCTCGCTTTTGCCGGATCTGTTCTTATAACATCGCCGCCATGTGCAACAGGAGGATGTCGATGTTTCGTTCGAGCTTAGCCGTGGTCGTGGTCTGCGGCTCCGCCGTCGGCCTGTCGGCAGCCCTTGCCAATGCGGCGGGAGCGGGCGGTCTCGTGCCGCACCGGGCGGTCTACGACATCCAGCTCAAGCAGGCTTCCGAACGGTCGGGCATCGAGGGCATGCGCGGCCGCATGGTCTATGAGTTCAGCGGCTCCGAATGCCAGGGTTTCACCACCAGTTTCCGCTTCGTCACCCGCATCGACACCGGCGAACAGATCCGCGTCACCGATCAGCAGAGCATGACCTTCGAGGATCTGGCCGCCGGCAAATTCCGCTTCGAAACCAAGTCGTTCACCGACGACCAGTTGGACAAGGACGTGAGCGGCGCCGCGGCGGACGAGGATGGCAAGGTCAAGATCGACATCGAGGAGCCCGAACCGCGTGCGGTCGAGATTGCCGACAGCCGCTTTCCCACCGCGCACATGATGGATGTGATCGAGAACGCCCGCAAGGGCAAGTCCCTGTTCGAGGCCCGCATCTTCGACGGCTCCGAGGACGGCGACAAGAGCTATCTGACCACCACCGTCGTCGGCCGCCCGCACACGCCGACGTCCCTCGAGGCGGCCGACACGTCGGCCGGAGCGATGGCGGCCGAGGCCTATTGGCCGGTGTCGATCGCCTATTTCGACGAAAAGGCCTCCGGCGACCTGCTGCCGATCTACACCCAGTCCTTCAAGCTCTACGAGAACGGCATCTCCCGCGACCTGACGCTCGACTACGGCGATTTCGTTCTCACCGGCAAGCTGACCAAGCTGGAAGTGCTCGGCTCGGGCGAGTGCCGGTGAATCTGCGCCAAGACCGGATGGAAACCCGATTTCTCCCGGAAATGCCTTGATTTCCCGAAAGAGTCGCTATAAGGCCACCAGCATTCCACACGCGAGACTTGGGATCGACCGGGAGACATCCGGAAGGTTCCGCCGGTGGCATCCTTGAATAAGGTGCTGTTTGTCTCGCGGGGGTTCAACCGGAAAAGGAGAAAAAGGCATGGCATTGCCTGATTTCAGCATGCGTCAGCTTCTTGAAGCTGGTGTTCACTTCGGCCACCAGACTCATCGCTGGAACCCGAAGATGAAGCCGTACATCTTCGGCGATCGTAACAACATCCACATCATCGACCTGGCCCAGACCGTTCCGATGCTGTCGAAGGCCCTTCAGGTCGTATCCGACACCGTCGCTCGCGGCGGCCGCGTTCTTTTCGTCGGCACCAAGCGCCAGGCGTCCGAACTGATCGCCGACTCGGCGAAGCGTTCGGCCCAGTACTACGTCAACTCGCGCTGGCTCGGCGGCATGATGACGAACTGGAAGACGATCTCGAACTCGATCGCTCGCCTGCGCAAGCTCGACGAGATCCTGAATTCGGACGCGTCCGGCTTCACCAAGAAGGAGCGCCTGAACCTCGAGCGCGAACGCGAGAAGCTTGAAAAGGCTCTCGGCGGTATTCGCGACATGGGCGGCACTCCGGACCTGATGTTCATCATCGACACCAACAAGGAAAAGATCGCGATCGACGAAGCCAAGCGCCTCGGCATCCCGGTCGTCGCCATCATCGACTCGAACTGCGATCCGGACCTGATCGACTATCCGATCCCGGGCAACGACGATGCCTCGCGCGCCATCTCGCTCTATTGCGACCTGATCGCGCGTGCCGCCATCGACGGCATTGCCCGCCAGCAGGGTGCCTCGGGTCGTGACATCGGCGGCGCCGCCGAAGCTCCGATCGAGCCGGCACTCGAAGAAGAAGCCGGCGCCTGATCGCGCCGCTCGGCCGGTCCTTTAGGGCCGGCCGGCTTTTCCCGATTGGGAACGGCCGCCTGCAAGCCAAGGGCTCACGGGCGGCCTTGTCCCTTTGAGGTGCGGTGCCGAGGATCGGCCGGACCGACAAGGCGACGACCATGTCCGTGGTGGCTTTGCTTCATCACGCTGTCACATTTCCGGGTACATTTCGTCCCCCAAACAGGGTGCAGTCCAGGAATCTCGCGGATGACTGGCACCGCCTGAACAGATAAGAGGCACACAATGGCTGAAATCACTGCAGCACTGGTTAAGGAACTGCGCGAAAAGTCCGGCGCAGGCATGATGGACTGCAAGAAGGCGCTCACCGAAAACAACGGTGACATCGAAGCCGCGATCGACTGGCTGCGCGCCAAGGGCATCGCAAAGGCCGACAAGAAGTCGGGCCGCACCGCGGCCGAAGGCCTGATCGGCATTGCCGGCGCCGGCACCAAGGCCGTCGTCGTCGAAGTCAACTCCGAAACCGACTTCGTCGCCCGCAACGACGCCTTCCAGGAACTCGTTCGCGGCGTCGCTTCCGTTGCGCTGACGACCGACGGTACCGTCGATGCGATCGCTGCGGCCAACTATCCGGCATCCGGCAAGTCCGTTTCCGAAACCATCAAGGACGCCATCGGCCACATCGGTGAAAACATGACCCTGCGCCGTGCCGCGCTGCTGTCGGTCGAGGACGGCGTTGTCGCCACCTATGTCCACAATGCGGTTTCCGACGGTCTCGGCAAGCTCGGCGTTCTGGTCGCCCTCAAGTCGACCGGCAACAAGGACGTCCTGACCGCCATCGGCCGCCAGGTCGCGATGCACATCGCTGCCACCAACCCGCTCGCCATCCGTGCCGAAGAAGTCGACGCCACGGTCGCCGAGCGCGAACGCAACGTCTTCATCGAGCAGTCGCGCGCCTCCGGCAAGCCGGATGCGATCATCGAGAAGATGGTCGACGGTCGCATGCGCAAGTTCTTCGAGGAAGTCGCGCTTCTGAGCCAGGCTTTCGTCATCAACCCGGACCTGACCGTCGGCGCCGCCATCAAGGAAGCCGAAAAGGAAGCCGGCGCGCCGATCGAAGTCACCGGCATGGCACGCCTCCTGCTCGGCGAAGGCATCGAGAAGGAAGAGAGCGATTTCGCTGCCGAAGTGGCAGCCGTCGCCAAGGGCTGATCGCCTTTTCGTCGATCGACCTTGTTAGGGAAAAGTCGGGGCATCGCGTGACAACGCGGTGCCCTTCGTGTATCCGGCTTCAGAATTATCCGAGGATACAGCATGACTTCCAAGCCACTCTACAAGCGCGTCCTTCTCAAAGCCTCCGGCGAAGCCCTGATGGGTAGCCAGGGCTTCGGCATCGACGTCGCGGTTGCCGACCGCATTGCCAGTGATATCGCCGAAGCCCGCGCCATGGGCGTTGAGGTCGGAGTGGTTGTCGGCGGCGGCAATATCTTTCGCGGCGTGGCCGTGGCATCCAAGGGCGGCGACCGGGTGACCGGCGACCATATGGGCATGCTGGCAACCGTGATCAACGCGCTGGCACTTGCCACCTCGCTGCGCAAGCTCGACATCGATACCGTCGTTCTGTCCGCGATTGCCATGCCGGAGATCTGCGAAAGCTTCACCCAGTTGCGCACGCTGCATCATCTGGAGCAGGGCCGCGTGGTGATTTTCGCCGGCGGTACCGGCAACCCGTTCTTCACCACCGATTCCGCCGCCGCATTGCGCGCTGCCGAAATAGGCGCCGAGGCTATCTTCAAGGGGACGCAGGTCGACGGCATCTATTCGGCCGATCCGAAGAAGGAACCGACCGCAACGCGCTTCGACCATCTGACCCATAGCGAGGTGCTGGACAAGGGCCTGGCGGTGATGGATGTCGCGGCCGTTGCCCTGGCGCGGGAAAATTCCATTCCGATCATCGTCTTTTCCATCCACGAGAAGGGTGGGTTCGGCGAGATCCTATCCGGCGGTGGCCGCAAGACCATCGTCAGCGACAATTGAGGGCAGGCGACCGGTCATCCGGTTCCCAGGCTCGGCCAAAAAGGAGTTCATCATGAGCGAAGGTATTGATCTCAACGACATCAAGCGCCGCATGGATGGCGCGATCAACGCGTTCAAGCACGACATCGCGTCGCTGCGGACCGGTCGCGCCTCGGCCAATATTCTCGACCCGGTGACGGTGGAAGCCTATGGTTCGCGCATGCCGCTGAACCAGGTCGCCAACGTCACCGTGCCGGAGCCGCGCATGCTCGGCATCTCCGTCTGGGACAAGTCGATGGTCAACGCCGTCGACCGCGCCATCCGCGAAGCCAATCTCGGCCTCAATCCGATCATCGACGGCCAGAACCTGCGCATTCCGCTGCCGGAACTCAACGAGGAGCGCCGCAAGTCGCTGGTCAAGATCGCCCATGAATATGCCGAAAAGGCCAAGGTGGCGATTCGTCACGTTCGCCGCGACGGCATGGACGGCCTGAAGAAGGCGGAGAAGGACGGCGTAATCGGTCAGGACGAAAGTCGCGCAACCTCGGAGAAGGTGCAAAAGATGACCGACGACACGATTTCCGATGTCGACCGCTTGCTCGTCGATAAGGAAAAGGAAATCATGCAGGTCTAGCATGCGCGTTTTGTTTTGCCCGCCCAGGATGCCTTGAACCGGACCGAATATGTCGACACTTGAGAACCGCGCCGCACCCGAGCATGTTGCGATCATCATGGATGGCAATGGCAGATGGGCAAGCGCGCGCGGACTTCCGCGGAGCTTCGGCCATCGCAAGGGCGTCGAGGCGGTGCGCGAGACGGTGAAGGCCGCGGCCGAGGCGGGCATTCGCTACCTGACTCTGTTTGCCTTCTCCTCGGAAAACTGGCGCCGGCCGGAATCGGAGATCAACGATCTCTTCGGCCTTCTCAAGACCTTCATTCGCCGCGACCTGGCCGAACTGCATCGCGAGAACGTGCGAATCCGTATCATCGGTGACCGCGCCAATCTGCGCGACGACATCCGCTCTCTGCTGCTGGAGGCGGAAGAAACGACCCGTGGAAACTCCGCCATGACCTTGGTCATCGCCTTCAACTACGGCGCCCGCGACGAAATCGCCCGGGCAGCCGCCCGTTTGGCGGCCGAAGTGGCGGAGGGTCGGCTGAAGGCATCGGACATCGATGCGCGGATGATCGACGAGCGGCTCGACACGAGCGACATTCCCGATCCCGACCTGATCATCCGCACCAGCGGCGAGGAGCGGCTGTCGAACTTCCTGCTGTGGCAGGCCGCCTATTCCGAATTGATGTTCGTGCCGGAGCTCTGGCCCGATTTCAGTCGCGAGGTGTTTTTTGCCGCGCTCGAGCGATTCGGCGCGCGTGACCGGCGGTTCGGCGGCCTGTCGGCCAAAGCCGTGGCGCTCGGGTCCTAAGGCGCGATCATGAGCCGGGAACTCACCCTCCGCATCTATTCCGCCATCGTCATGGTAGCCGTCGTGTTGGCGGCAACCTGGTTCGGTGGCATGGCCTTCCGCGTCCTGGCGGGCGCGATCGGACTGTTCGTCTATTATGAATGGTCGTCGATGACCAGGCTTGGCGAGCGCAGCATGCGCGGCCATGCCTTCGGCTGGTTCTCCATGGTCGCTATCGTTGCCAACATGCTGTTCGGCGAGCCCGATCTGACGGTTCCGCTGTTCGCCGGACTGCTCCTGACGGCGACGCTGCCGGCACTTGTCGGCAATTGGAGCTGGTGGCAAGCCGGCGGCATCTTCTATTCGGGCTTGAGCGCCGTCTCGCTGGCGGCGATCCGCGGCGACGACCAGCTCGGCTTCGCCGCGATGATCTTCGTCTTCGCCGTCGTCTGGTCGACCGATATCCTGGCCTATTTCGTCGGCCGCGCCATCGGCGGGCCGAAGCTCGCGCCGCGCATTTCCCCCGGCAAGACCTGGTCCGGGGCGATCGGCGGAACGATTGCCGGCGTCCTCGGTGGTGTTGCCGTGGCGCTGTCCTTCTTTCAGTGGAACGGCCTGTGGGTGCCTCTTCTCGCCTTGTTCCTTTCGGTTGCCGGCCAGATCGGCGACCTGTTCGAATCCTTCATCAAGCGGCGTTTCGGCGTGAAGGATTCCAGTCATCTCATACCCGGCCATGGCGGCGTCATGGACCGGGTGGACGCACTCGTCTTTGCCTGTTTCGCTGTCTTCTTTCTTGCGATAGGTTTCTCCGCGGTCGGCATGGGGGCTGTCGACTCGCTCGGTGCTTTCCTCTTCGGCCTTTGAAAAGCCGAAAAGCACCATGAACAGGATCGAATGATGGATCAAGTAACCGCCTTCTTCGGCTTTCTCGCTGGCTATATCCTCCCCTATGTCGTCATTCTGTCGCTGCTCGTCTTCGTGCACGAGATGGGGCACTATCTGGCCGGGCGATGGTCCGGGATAAGGGTTCTGGCGTTTTCGGTCGGTTTCGGGCCGGAGATCGTCGGTTATACGGATGCGCACGGGACGCGCTGGAAGCTCTCCGCCATCCCGCTTGGCGGCTATGTGCGATTCTATGGCGACGCCGACGCGGCGAGCCTCGCCGATGGCGATGAACTGGCCGAAATGTCGCTGGCCGAGCGGGCGCAGACGCTGGCCGGTGCCAAGCTTTGGAAGCGCGCCGTCACGGTCGCCGCCGGCCCGATTGCCAATTTTCTGGCGGCGATCGCCATCTTTGCCGTCCTGTTCGCCACTCAGGGAAAGCCCGTCGCCGATCCGGTGGTCGCCGAGGTCAAGGCCGACAGTGCCGCCTTCGAGGCCGGCGTCCAGCCCGGCGACGTACTGGTCGCCCTCGACGGGGACCGGATCGAGACCTTCGACGATGTGGTGCGCTATATCAGCATGCGTCCGGAAATGCCGGTGGTCGTGACCGTCCGCCGCAACGACAGCGAGGTCGATCTCAACATGGTGCCGCGCCGCACCGTGACCACCGACCGCTTCGGCAACGAGATGGAAGTGGGGCAGATCGGCATCGTCACCAATCAGCAGAGCGGCAATTTCCGCATCGTCGAACTGACGCCGCTGCAGGCGGTGGGCGAGGGGGTGCTGCAGACCTGGCATATCGTCACCGGGACGTTCGACTACCTGTCCAACCTTTTCGCCGGACGGATGAACGCGGACCAGTTGGGTGGACCGGTTCGGGTCGTCCAGGCTTCGGGTCAGATGGCGACGCTTGGAATTGTGGCTCTGTTCAATCTGGCGGCCGTTCTCTCGGTTTCGCTGGGGCTTCTCAATTTGATGCCAGTTCCGGTCCTTGACGGCGGCCATCTGGTCCTCTACGCGCTGGAGGCAATTCGCGGAAAGCCCGTCGGGCAGAACGCGCAGGAGATCGCTTTTCGGATCGGTATGGCCATGATCCTGTCGCTGATGGTGTTCGCAACATGGAATGATATCAGCCGGTTAATCGGTTAGCCTGGCGGCGGATCCCGGCGAAAAGGATTTGTTTACGATGTTTCAAACTCATAGTGGCGATTGGGCCACGGCTACAAATGAAGTAAATAGAATTTAACGTCCGTACTTGCTTGTAGGGTAAAAGCCGGTAAAACCACACACGGGCCGGAGTCGGGAACGACTGCGGGGCAATGGAAGAAGGTTGAGAATGCACATGAAGGCTGGTTCAAGATTTTTGAACGCGGTATCGGCGATCGCGCTGTCTGCTGGTGTTGTTTCTTCGGGCGCAGGCATGGCTGTTCTCGCGTCTGCGGCCGTTGCCGAGGCTGCGGTGATCCAGCGTATCGATGTCCGCGGTGCCCAGCGCGTCGGTGTGGATGCGGTTCGCTCCAACATCACCATTCGCCCCGGCCAGAGTTTCTCCAATGTCGACATCGATGAATCGGTCAAGCGGCTCTACGCGACCGGATTCTTCTCGGATGTCCGCATTTCCGTGTCCGGCGGCACGCTCGTGGTCAATGTCAGCGAGAACCAGCTCGTCAACCAGGTCGTATTCAACGGCAACCGCAAGATCAAGGACGACAAGCTGCGCGGCTTTGTTCAGACGCAGCCGATGGGTCCCTATAGCGAAAGCCTGATCTCGGCCGACATCGAGCGGATCAAGGAAGCCTATGCCGGCATCGGTCGCAGCGACGTCGAGGTGACGACCCAGGTCGTTCCGGTCGCCGAAGGCCGCGTCAATCTCGCCTTCGTCGTCAACGAGGGCGAGCGCACCAAGATCGACAAGATCAACTTCGTCGGCAACAATGCTTATGGCGACGGTCGCCTGTCCGCGCTGATCCAGACCAAGCGCTCCAACATGCTGTCCTTCCTGACCCGCAAGGACGTCTACAATGAAGACAAGCTGCGCGCTGATGAAGAAGCGCTGCGCCAGTTCTATTACAATCACGGCTATGCCGACTTCCGCGTCATTTCGTCGGACGTGACGCTCGACGACACGGGCAATGAATACGCGATCACGATCACCGTCGATGAAGGCGAGCGCTACAAGTTCGGCAATATCGCTGTCGAATCGACCGTCGAGGGTATCGATGGTGCGGAACTCGAACGTCTGGTCGAAACCCGTGCGGGCAATACCTACAGCGCGCGCGACGTCCAGAAGTCGATGGAAGCGATCTCGCAGCGGGTATCGGCTGCGGGCTATCCGTTCGCGCGCGTCGTGCCGCGCGGCGATCGCAATTTCGAGAACAACACGATCGGTGTGACCTATCTGGTCGACCAGGGCGAACGCGCCTATGTCGAGCGGATCGAGATCCGCGGCAACACCCGCACCCGTGACTATGTCATTCGCCGCGAGTTCGACATTTCCGAAGGCGATGCCTTCAATCAGGAAACCATCAGCCGTGCCAAGCGTCGCCTCGAGGCGCTTGGCTACTTCACCACGGTCAACATCTCGACGGCTCCCGGCAGCGCGTCTGACCGCGTCGTGGTCGTGGTCGACGTCGTCGATCAGCCGACCGGCTCGTTCAGCATCGGTGCCGGTTACTCGGTCGGTGGTGATGGCTTCGTGCTCGAAGCCTCCGTCGAGGAAAAGAACTTCCTCGGTCGTGGTCAGTTCATCCGCGTCGCCGTCGGTGGCGGTCTGGATGACGCGCGTACTTATAACTTCTCGTTCACCGAACCCTATTTCCTCGGCTATCGTCTGGCGGCCGGTTTCGATGTGTTCCGCAGCGAGACCAGCAGCAACTCCGATTACAACTATGAGGAAACGGGCGCGACTCTCCGTGTGACGGCGCCGATCACCGAAGAGTTGGCGACGACGGTTCGCTATACCTACAAGGAACTGAAGTATACCGAAGACGGTGCCTATGGCGCGGACGACACGCCTTACACGGCGGACGACAACATTTCGGCACCTTACGTGGACCTGATCGAGAATAGCCCGTGGAAGCAGTCGATCCTTGGTCATTCTATCGTATACAACAGCGTCGACGATCGGGTCATGGCCCGCGAGGGCATCTACGCCAGCTTCACGCACGAATATGCGGGTCTCGGCGGCGATTCCGAGTATTACAAGGCCTATGCCAAGTTCCGTTATTATCACACGCTGTCCGATGAATTCGACCTCATCGGCTCGCTCAGCGCCAGCGCCGGCCATGTCGTTTCCACCGGCGGCGACCTGAACGTGTTCGATCAGTTCCAGATCGGCGGCAAGGATTTGCGTGGCTTCGAAAGCAGCGGCATCGGCCCGCGGCTCGATGGCGATGCGCTTGGCGGCACGACCTATTTCACCGCCTCGGCTGAAGCGAATTTCCCGCTCCCGCTTTTCCCGCAGGATCTCAACATCCGCGGTACGGTGTTTGCGGATGCCGGCACGCTCTATGGCAATGATGTTGCCAACAGCACCGGTGTTGTCGGAACCGACATGTCGCTGCGCGCCTCGGTCGGTGCCGGTGTCCTGTGGCTTTCGCCGTTCGGCCCGCTGCGCTTCGACTATGCGGTTCCGGTTGCCAAGGAGGACTTCGACGAAGTTCAGAACTTCCGCTTCAGCATGGCGAATGCGTTCTAAGTCCGCAGTCCAGAGCTGCTGGTAGTTTGACGTTCTGGGGCTTTGGCTAATGGAGCATGATCATTTCTTTCCGCCCCGGGACGGGGTTCACCTTGCGTCGCTCGCGGCGCAGATCGGGGCGGAATTGACGGATGCGGGCGCGGGCGAGCGGGTTATCCGTTCGGTCGCGCCGGTCTATCGCGCCAAGCAGGGCGACATCTGCTACATCCTGTCGCGTCGGAGCAAGGAAGAGCTGAAGACCTGCGAGGCTTCGGCGATCCTGTGCGACAAGGCGCTCAAGTCGCTTATTCCCGACCATATTCCCGTTCTCCTGTCATCTTCGCCCGCCACCGCGTTTGCGCGAGCCGGGGCGCTGCTGTTTCCGGCAGCACTTCGTCCTGTCGCCATCACCCCTTCGGCCTCCGGTGTTTCACCGGCCGCTTTCGTCGATCTTTCGGCGCGGCTCGAGGCGGACGTGCTGGTCGAGCCGATGGCCGTGATCGGCGCGGATGTCGAGATCGGCGAGGGCAGCCGGATCGGCGCTGGCGCGGTCATCGGTGCCGGCGTTCGCATCGGTCGCGCTTGTACGATCGCAGGCGGGGCGACGATCCAGTCGGCGCTGATCGGCAATAATGTCATCATTCACAATGGCGCCCGCATCGGCCAGGACGGCTTCGGTTATGCGCCCGGCCCGGCCGGCATGCTGAAGATTGTTCAGATCGGCCGCGTCATCATCCAGGACAATGTCGAGATCGGCGCCAATACCACGATCGACCGCGGCACCATGGACGACACCGTGATCGGCGAAGGCACGAAGATCGACAATCTGGTCCAGATCGGCCACAATGTCCGCATCGGCCGCCATTGCGGCATTGTCGCCCAGGTTGGCATTGCCGGCAGCACCACGATCGGTGACAGCGTTATGATCGGCGGCGCCTGCGGCGTGAACGGCCACATTACCATCGGTGACGGCGCACAGATCGCAGCGATGAGCGGCGTCCTGTCCGACGTACCCGCCGGCGAGCGGTATGGCGGTGTTCCGGCCCGACCGATGAAGGATTTTCTAAAAGACGTGGCGGCCGCCTTGAGCCAGTCGGAGAGCCGTAAGCAGAAGGGTGGAAAGAATGACTGATCAGGTTAAGACCGAGCTGGGTTCAGCGGACATTCTTGAAATCATGAAGCTTTTGCCGCATCGCTATCCGTTCCTGCTGGTGGACCGGATCATCGAGATCGATGGCGACAATTCCGCGATCGGGATCAAGAACGTCACCGCCAACGAGCCGCACTTCACCGGTCACTTTCCCGAAGCACCGATCATGCCCGGCGTCCTGCTGGTCGAGGGCATGGCCCAGACCGCGGGGGCGATCTGTACGCGCAAACAGGGCGGCGGCGGAAATCTGGTCTACTTCATGACCATCGACAATGCGCGTTTCCGCAAGCCGGTGGTGCCGGGTGATCGCGTCGAGTTTCATGTCGTCAAGCAGAAGCAGCGCGGCAATATCTGGAAATTCCATTGCGAAGCCAAGGTCGATGGCGCTCTGGCGGCCGAGGCCGATATTGGTGCCATGATCATGCGCAAGGATGAGAAATGAGCAAGATCGCGCAAGGTGCCGTCATTCACCCCATGGCCGTCGTCGAGGACGGGGCCGTGATCGGGGCGAATGTGAAGATCGGCCCCTTCTGCCATATCGGTCCGAAGGTGACGCTGGGCGACGGTTGCGAACTTCTCTCCCATGTCGTGGTGACCGGTCGCACGACGATCGGGAGCAACGCCCGCATTCACGCCTGCGCCGTACTTGGCGGTGACCCGCAGAGTATTCACCATGCCGGCGAGGAAACCACGCTGACCATCGGCGACAATTGCACGATACGTGAAGGTGTGACGATGAACACCGGAACCGCCGAGGGCGGCGGCAAGACGGTGGTCGGCAGCAACAACCTCTTCCTCGCCAATTCGCATGTCGCCCATGATTGCCAGCTTGGCGACAACATCATCCTGTCGAACAATGTCATGCTCGCCGGCCATGTGAAGGTCGAGGACCGGGTCATTCTCGGGGGCGGTTCGGCCGTGCACCAGTTTACCCGCATCGGGCGCCAGGCCTTTGTCGGTGGGCTGTCCGCAGTGAGCTACGACGTCATCCCTTACGGCATGCTGAACGGCAATCCGGGGGTGCTGGGCGGTCTCAACGTCGTGGGCATGACGCGCGCCGGTATCGAGCGTTCCGTGATCCATCAGGTCCGGCGCGCCTTCAAGCAGATCTTCGAGGGCGAGGCTTCGGCGCGTATCAATGCCGCCGCTATCCGCGACGAATATCTCGATTGCGCGCCGGTCATCGAAATCCTCGATTTCATCGCGGCCGAAAGCGACCGCGCGCTGTCATCG
The DNA here is from genome assembly GCA_019459145.1 of Arenimonas sp. Taxonomy (GTDB): domain Bacteria; phylum Pseudomonadota; class Alphaproteobacteria; order Rhizobiales; family Rhizobiaceae; genus Allorhizobium. The sequence goes on along the minus strand of JAIBEK010000047.1, from coordinate 26,093 downwards.
CCGTTTCGCGGCAAGAGCTGACCGCCGTGCCGCCGTCCGGGGCTCGGAAAGGTCGCCTGGCGATCGTCGCGGGTGGCGGCTTCCTGCCGCTCTACGTCGCCGAAGCGGCACGGGCAACCGGCGAAAATCCCTTCATCCTCCGCCTTCGCAATGAAGCCGACCAGCAATGGCAGGGTTTTGATTCGGCGGTGATCGGCGTCGGCGACATGGCGGGCCTGTCGGCGCTGTTGAAGGCCAACACCATCGATCGTGTCGTCTTGTCGGGCGGCGTCAAGCGGCGGCCGGCCTTCGGCGAAATCCGGGTCAATTTCAAATCGCTGCTCAAGCTGCCCATGGCGGTCAAGACCCTGCTCGCCGGTGGCGACGACGTCGTGCTGAAAATGGTGATCGGTCTGATCGAGGCGCAAGGTTGCCACGTCATCGGTGCGCACGAAATCGCTCCCGACCTGCTCGCCGAGACCGGCCCGATCGGCGCGGTTTCTCCCTCCGCCGACGACTGGCGTGACATCACGCGGGGCGCGGAAGCCGCCGAGGCGCTCGGCCGGCTCGATGTTGGGCAGGGGGCGGTGGCCGTCGGCGGGCGTATCGTCGCGCTCGAGGGTGTCGAGGGGACCGACGCCATGCTGGAGCGCGTGACGCATCTGAGAGCGGAAAAGCGCATATCGCAGCACCGCAAGGGCGTGCTGGTCAAGCTGTGCAAGCCGCAACAGGATGTGCGGGCCGACCTGCCGTCGATCGGCCGCTCCACCATCGAGAATGCCAGGCGGGCTGGTCTTGCCGGTGTGGCCGTCGAAGCCGGCCGGGCGCTGGTGATCGAGCGCGAGGCGGTGATCAAGGCGGCCGACGACGCCGGGCTGTTCGTCATCGGCATCGATCGCGGGCTTGCGCGAGGAACGCCATGAGCACGAAGCCCCTCAAGATCGCCGTCATCGCCGGAGAAGTGTCTGGAGACCTGCTCGGCGCGGACCTGATCGCCGCGCTGAAGGAGCGCCATGGCGAGCCGATAGAGCTCGTGGGTGTCGGCGGAGATGCGCTCGAACGACAGGGCCTCCATTCGCTCTTCGATTTCTCCGAATTGTCGGTGATGGGCCTGACCCAGGTGCTGTCGCGCCTGCCGCGCTTCATCCGGCTGATAGGCCTGACGGCCAAGGCGATCATTGCGGAAAAGCCGGATCTCCTGCTGATCGTCGACAGCCCTGATTTCACCCACCGTGTGGCCAAGAAGGTGCGCCAGGCGCTGCCCGATCTGCCCGTGGTCGATTACGTCTGCCCGAGCGTCTGGGCCTGGAAGGAATACCGCGCCAAGGCGATGCTTGCCTTTGTCGACGAGGTTCTGGCCGTGCTGCCGTTTGAACCGCAGGTGATGCGCGATCTCGGCGGTCCGCCCACTCATTTCGTCGGCCATCGGCTAGCAACCAACGAGAAGCTGTTGCAGACGCGCGCGGCGCGCGCCGGCCAGCGACCCAAGCGTCTCGATGAGGCAAAGACGATCCTGCTGCTGCCCGGTTCGCGCGGCGCGGAGATCACGGCACTGCTGCCGATCTTCGGCCAGGCCATGGTCGAATTCGTCGAGCGCAATGGCCCGACCCGCTTCCTGCTTCCCACTGTTACGCGCCAGGAGGCGCGTGTCCGGCAGATGATCGCCGATTGGCCGCTCAAGCCCGACGTGCTGATGGGCGAGGAGGAAAAATGGCGGGCCTTTGCCGAAGCGGATGCGGCGATTGCCGCATCGGGCACCGTCATTCTCGAGCTGGCGCTGGCGACGGTGCCGGTCGTCTCGACCTACAAGACCGATTGGCTGATGACGATGCTGAGCCACCGCATCAAGACCTGGACGGGTGCGCTTCCCAACCTGATCGCCGACTATCCGTTCGTACCGGAATTTCTCAACGATTATGTTCGCCCCGGCAATCTCTTGCGCATGGCCGAGCGGCTTGCCGCCGACACTTCGCAGCGGCGCGCCATGCTCGAAGGGTTCGATCTCGTCTGGCAGCGGCTTCAAACCGCGCAGCCCGCCGGCGTCGAAGCGAGCCGCATCGTGCTGGATCTGTTACAGAGACGCGGACGGATCTAGCGGCGATGGCCGGACCAGCGGCGCGCGAGCACCGCCTCATCCCCACGGCGGAAAGGGATCCTTGAGCCCGCTCCACGCCGCCGGCGTGTAGGCGGTCGCGTCCAGGAGGCAGTCATCGAGTTCGGCGCGGATCGCGTCTTCATCCATCGGCTCGGCGCCGATAAAGACGATTTCCTGACGGCGGTCTCCCCAGACGGGATCAAGATAGGGAGCCATGGTCCGTCGAAAGTCGGGATCTTCCGGCCAGCGCGGGCGCGGCACCGCCGCCCACCACATGCCCATACGCCCGGTCCGGACGATCGCGCCGGCCTGGCTGAGTTCACCGACATGGTCGGGGCGGGTCGCCAACCAGAAAAAGCCCTTGGCACGAATAACGCCCGGCCAGCTGCGGCCGATGAAGGCCTGCAAGCGCTGCGGATCGAAGGGGCGGCGGGCCCTGTAGACGAAGGAGCGGATGCCGTATTCCTCGGTCTCCGGCACATGGTCCTGGAAGCCGTGCAGTTCCTTGAACCACAGCGGATGGGTCTCGGCTTGCGTGATGTCGAACAAGCCCGTGCCGAGGATATCGCGGGGCGAAACCTGACCGAAATCGGTCTCGATCAGGCGGGCATCGGGATTGAGCCCGGCAATGATCTTGCGCGCCGCGTCTCTCTGTTCGGGCACCGCCATGCCGATCTTGTTGAGGATGATCACGTCGGCGAACTCGATCTGTTCGACCAGGAGATCGACGAGCGTGCGATTGTCTCCCTCGGCCGCGGTCTCGCCACGATCGGACAGAAAGTCCACCGAGGAATAGTCGGCCAGCAGGTTGGCGGCATCGACGACCGTCACCATGGTGTCGAGGCGGGCAATATCGGAAAGGCTGAAGCCCGCCTCGTCGCGAAAATCGAAGGTCGTGGCGATCGGCAGGGGTTCGGCAATGCCGGTGGATTCGATCAGCAGATAGTCGAAGCGGTTCTGTGCGGCCAGATCGCGTACGCTCTTCAGCAGGTCGTCGCGCAGCGTGCAGCAGATGCAGCCATTGCTCATCTCCACCAGTTGCTCGTCGGTTCGCGACAGCGCCGCTTCACCGCCGCGCACCAGCGCCGCGTCGATGTTGACCTCGCTCATGTCGTTGACGATGACCGCGACCTTAAGGCCGCTGCGATTGGACAGGACGTGATTGAGGAGCGTGGTCTTACCCGCGCCGAGGAACCCGGAAAGCACAGTGACGGGAAGCTTGTCCATGGAACAAACCTTTCTTGTTGTGTAATACTATTACATACTGGGATCAAAAAAAGGCGGGCCCGCGGGCCCGCCCGGTCGACTTGGCGTCGTCTGTTACCGCGAAAGGCAGTCCGTCAGCGAGCTGGCGAGATTGCGCAGCAACGCGGGGTAAAGGGCAGGACCTGCCTCAAGGGTGGCGCCTTCGGGGTCGAGCGTGCCAGCCTTGGCGTCGGTTCCTTCGGTCACCACGGAAACGAGCTTCGGTTCAAACTGCGGCTCGGCGAAGACGCAGGTCGCCTTGAGCTCTCTTACCTTGCCATGAATCTCGGCGATCCGCTCGGCGCCGGGCATGGTCTCGGGGCTGACCGTGATCGAACCGGCGACGCGCACCTTGTAGCGGTTCTCGAAATATTGATAGGCGTCGTGGAAGACGACAAACGGCTTGTCCGCGACGGGCGCCACGGCAGCGGCAATCTCCTTGTCGAGCGTATCGATCTCCTTTGCGAGGGCCAGGCCATTGGCCTTGTAGCGAGCGGCATTGGCCGGATCGGCTGCGATCAGGGCGCTTTCGATCTCGGTGGCCATGGCCTTGGCGTTCATCGGGTCGAGCCAGAGGTGCATGTCGAAGCCGCCATGTTCATGTGCGTGCTCTTCGCCGGCGTGCTCTTCGGCGGCATGATCCTCATGGGCCTGGTCGGCGTCATGTGCTGCATGCTCCCCGGCTTCCGCATGGTCCTCGGCCTCTGCATGGTCCGCTTCGTCCTCGTGGTGGTGACCCTCGAAGGCGCCGCCTTCGCGGAATGGCAGGCGCACCAGCCCCGGCGCATCCTCCAGTTCTACCACCTTCGCCTTGCTGGCCAGCGCATCGAGCGGTTTTTCGAGGAATGCCTCAAGACCGGGGCCGATCCAGAAGACCAGATCGGCGTTTTCGAGCGCCCGGGCATTCGACGGCTTCAGGCTATAGGTATGCGGGGATGCCGCACCTTCGACGATCAGCGACGGCTCGCCGACGCCCTGCATCAGCGCCGCCACCAGCGAATGCACCGGCTTGATCGAGACGACGACCTGAGGGGCGGCAAACGCCAGGGTTGGGGTCAGGATAAGGGCTGCGGCGGATGCGAAAAGGCGATACCGGGAAAGCGTCATGGGAGCGGCTCCATCTTGCGTTTGCTATGTAATAACATTACATGAATTGCGTAATGCTATAACGTGTGGCATAGGATCATGCAACAGCAAATTTCCGGGTCGGACATGACCGCATTGACATTGAAGACTGAGCCCCCCCTCGTGACGCTTCTCGGTGCCGGCGTCCGGCGCAACGGCCGCTGGCTGGTGCGCGGCGTCGATTTTTCCGTCCGGCGCGGCGAAATCGTCACGCTCATCGGTCCCAACGGCTCCGGCAAGTCGACCAGCGCCAAGATGGCGATCGGTGTGCTGTCGCCGGACGAGGGCAGGGTGGAGCGCCAGCCCGGTTTTCGCGTCGGCTATGTGCCGCAGAAACTCGCAATCGACTGGACCATGCCGCTCACCGTCAAGCGGCTGATGACGCTGACCGTGCGGCTGAGCGACAAGGAGATCGCCGCCGTGCTCGATTCGGTCGGCATCGGCCATCTCGCCGGCGCCGAGGTGCAGCATCTCTCCGGCGGAGAGTTCCAGCGCGCGCTTCTGGCACGGGCGATCGCCCGCAAGCCGGATCTGCTGGTTCTCGACGAACCGGTGCAGGGCGTCGATTTCGCCGGCGAGATCGCGCTCTATGACCTGATCACCTCGATCCGCAATTCGGCCGGCTGCGGCATCCTGCTGATCTCGCACGACCTGCATGTCGTGATGGCAGAGACCGACACGGTCATCTGCCTGAACGGCCATGTCTGCTGCCGGGGAACGCCGGCGGCCGTCAGCCGCAGCCCCGAATATATGCGCCTCTTCGGTGCCGCCGCCGGTCGCACGCTCGCCGTCTACAGCCATCACCACGATCACACCCATCTGCCCGACGGGCGGGTGCGCCATGAGGATGGCACAATCACCGACCATTGCCACGCGGGCGACGGCCATCACCATGACCATGATCATGGCGATCACGCCAATGCCCACGTGGAGCCCGCCGAACACGTCTCGCATGACCATGCGGGGCACGGCCATTCCCATGGTCCCGGCGAGAAGAAGGATGTGCACGTCCTGGCCTCCAACGAGCATGCCGCGCACGACCACGCCGCTCATGAACATGCCGCCCATGATCATGTCCATGGGCAAAGCCCGCCGCCCAAAGCCGTGACTGCCGGGGAGAAACGCGATGTTTGACGACTTCTTCCTGCGCGCCATCCTTGCCGGCATTGGTTTGGCGATCACCACGGGACCGCTCGGCTGCTTCGTCATCTGGCGCCGCATGGCCTATTTTGGTGACACCATGGCCCATTCGGCCCTGCTCGGCGTTGCGCTGTCGCTGCTTCTATCGCTGAACCTCATGGTCAGTGTCTTCGTCGTGGCGGCAATGGTGTCGCTGCTGCTGCTGGTGCTGCAGAAGCGACAGGCGCTGTCGGCCGACGCGCTGCTCGGCATCCTCAGCCATTCAACGCTGGCGATCGGCCTCGTCCTGGTCGCGTTCATGTCATGGGTGCGGATCGATCTCATCGCCTTCCTGTTCGGCGACATCCTGGCGGTGACCACCGCCGACATCGCCGTTGTCTGGGGCGGCGGCGCACTTGTCCTGGGGCTGATCGCCTGGCTGTGGCGGCCGCTTCTGGCCGCGACCGTCAATGCCGAACTGGCCGAGGCGGAGGGTCTGCATCCCGAGCGCGCCCGTCTTGCCTTCATGTTGCTCATGGCGCTCGTCATCGCCATTGCCATGAAGATCGTCGGCATCATGCTGATCACCTCGCTGCTTATCATCCCGGCCGCCGCCGCGCGGCGCTTTTCCGCGACGCCGGAGGTCATGGCGATCCTCGCCTCGCTGATCGGCGCTGTGGCCGTCGTGCTCGGCCTGTTCGGCTCCTTGACCTATGATACGCCGTCCGGCCCATCGATCGTGGTGGCGGCGCTCATTCTGTTCCTGTTCAGCCTCCTGCCGTCGCCCTACCGGCAGCGGGGCGGTTCTGCCACGTGAGGATGCTATGACCCAGCCGCTACTGACGAAGAACCAGTCTCTGGTTCTCGACGCGCTTTCGCAGGCAGGCGCGCCGTTGTCGGCCTACGGCATACTCGACGTTTTGCGTGACAAGGGTTTCCGGGCACCGCTGCAGGTCTATCGGGCACTCGACAAGCTGGTGGAGTTCGGCCTGGTGCACCGGCTGGAGAGCATCAACGCCTTCGTTGCCTGCGCCCATCAGAAGAGCGACTGCTGCACCCATGGCACGGTGGCCTTTGCCATCTGCAACAGCTGCGGTCGGGTCGAGGAATTCCACGATCACGCCATCGATCACCGGCTGGCCGACTGGGCCAGGTCGAAGCGCTTCAAGGCCGAAAAGACGACGATCGAGTTGCGCGGCGTTTGCGCCGCCTGTGCTGCCTGAAGCCTGACGCGGTCCCGCAGGAGGGCGAATCAGATTTCCTTGAGATCGCGGGCGAAGCGCTGCCAGTTGCGCACGTAGTTCTCCGCTGAAAGGCCAAGCCCTGCGACCGCCGCCTCGTCGAGGCTGCGCACGACACGGGCCGGCGATCCGACGATCAGCGAATTGTCGGGAAATTCCTTGTTCTCCGTCACCAGCGCGTTGGCGCCGACAAGGCAGTTCCTGCCGATCTTAGCACCGTTGAGGATGGTCGCGCCCATGCCGATCAGGGAATTGTCGCCGATCGTGCAACCATGAATGATGGCATGATGGCCGATGGTGCAGCCGGTGCCGATCACCACCGGAAAGCGCGGGTCCGTATGGATCATCACGCCTTCCTGGATGTTGCTGCGCGCACCGATGACGATCGGCTCATTGTCGCCGCGCAGCACGGCGCCGAACCAGATGCCGACATCCTCGCCAAGCTCGACCTGACCGATCACATGGGCGCCCGGCGCGATCCAGAACCGGTCCGGCGGCGGAAGCCCGGGAGTAAGATTGCCCAGCGAATAGAGCGGCATGGTTTCCTCCTAGAGCTTCTGAATGAGCTTTCAGCGCAGGCGCAGCACGACGGGAAACCGGCCGCCATGGGTCGAGACATGCAGATGGATGCTTGCCTCGGGCTGCGAATAGCGCCAGGCGCGCGCGCCATGGCAGAGCAGCAGGCCGATCAGGTCCTTGGTGCGCGAGCCCCGCTTGCGCTGGAGGCCGAGGTCGGCCAGGCGATAGGCCGCCTCATGCAGCGGGTGCAGGCTGTAGCGGCCGTCCTTGCCGCCATTGTCCTGGGTCGGGGCGAGATCGTGGTGATTCTCGTTCGATGCCATTGCGATTACCTCGTACACGATACAAAATTCGAGGTGGAAAACAGGTTGCTACTGCGATGCAGCCCAGCAACCGATGCCGATCTTCTTCAGCGACCTGCACGCGTTTACAGCCATCTTCTGGTCACCGAACCCGCCGAAGCGTGCGCGATAGAGCTGCTCGGAACCGGTGTTGTAGGCGACGGTGAAGGGGGTGGCGGAACGCAATACCTTGCCGCCTTTATCCTGCGCCTTGCGCAGAAGTGTCATGGCCTGTTCCCGGTCCGGCGATGTGCCGATCTGGATCACCCATCCGGAGGGCTGGGTGGAGGCCGTTGTCGTCTGATCGATGTCTGCGGATGAAGCGACTTCCGGTCGGGCCGCCTGAGGCGCATTTGCCGGGGTGATTGAGGCCTGGCTGTCGGGCATATAGGCCGGGGCCGGTTGCGGGACAGGCATGCCGGCGCCGAGCGGCCGGGGTTGGGTCCCACGCGTGGCGTCGAGCGCGGCTGCCGCGGCATTGGTGCCGGCGGGGGCGGCATAGGCCGAGGCGACGGGCGCCGGCTCGTAGCGCACCTCCGGCAGCGGCCCAGTGGACGGCAGCGAGGGCACACCAAGGGCCAGGTCGGGCGCTTCGGCGGCCATGGCGGCGGCTGCCGGCGCGATGGAAGTGTTCATCTTGGCGATCAGATCGCCACCTCCGGAGCGTGAAGCCTTGGGCAGATAAGCCTGGACCAGCTTGGTCATGCGGGCATTGCGATTGGCACCCGAGGGCGCACCCATGACGACGCCGACGATCGAGCGGCCGTCCGCCTGGGCGGAGGTCACCAGGTTGAAACCGGCGGCGCGGGTGAAGCCGGTCTTGATGCCGTCCACGCCACGCACTGCACCGAGCAGGCGATTGTGGTTGCCGATCGTCTGCTTGCCGAACTTGAAGCTGCGGGTGGAGAAATAGCCGTAATACTGCGGAAAATGCTGGCGAAGCGCGATGCCGAGGCGGGCCTGGTCGCGAGCCGTCGTCATCTGCGCGGTATTGGGCAGGCCGTGGGCATTGCGATAGGTGGTCTTGGTCATGCCGAGACTGCGGGCCTTGGCGGTCATCATCTGCGCGAAGCGCGTTTCGGAGCCACCGATGAATTCGCCAAGCGCGGTTGCGATGTCGTTGGCCGAACGGGTGACGAGCGCGAGGATTGCCTGCTCGACGGTCACCGAGCGACCGGCGCCGACGCCGAGCTTCGATGGCGGCTCCTTGGCGGCATTGGCCGAAACCGTCACTTTGTCGCCGAGGCGGATGCGGCCCGCTTCGAGGGCCTCGAAGGTCAGGTAAAGCGTCATCATCTTGGTGAGCGATGCGGGATAGCGCAGACTGTCGGCGTTGTCGCTATAGAGGACCTTGCCGGTCTTCGCGTCGACGACGATGCCGCCATAGGTCGGCTTGGCGACTGCCAGGGAGGCGCTCATGGCCAATGCAGTCACGAATACCAGGGCTGCAACCGCCAGATTGCGCATCTGGGAAGCGAGATTAAGGCGTCGGATTGTATTGTTCACCGCAAGACTCTTCATGCTGTAATTTCGGATCGGACGCACCCCCACGCGACCACTTGATGCACAGTACGAAAACAGCCTTACCAAGAAGTTTATAATGAATCATTCCTTGCCGAATTGCCTTGCATTGGCGAAATCGGGAACGGCGATGCGGTGACGATGCGGGCGCGGATATAGGCCTCGATGGCCAGATCGATCTGCTGCCAGTCGGAAAGCAGTTCGCTGGAAAAGCGGTAGAGCACGGTAAGGTCTCGCCCGGCATGGATGTCGCGCTGGCAGTCGCTGCTGCTCGGCAGATCGCCGGGACCGGGCAGCAGGCAACGCACCGCGTAGTCGGGCCGACCGGGTCGCGGCGCGGTCAACAGGACCTCACGGTCATATCCTGTTCCCGCTTTGAAACGATGGAGCGAAAGACCGGAGGGGCCGCTTTCCTGGGCGCCGGTAAACAGGTGAGAATAGATCGGTTCGACCCGTCCCGACATGTCACGCGACATCGTGCTTTGCGACAATTGCAGAAAGATCAGCGATCCGGCTTGGGCAAGGTCGTCGAAGTGTCGACGGTTTTCCCGGCTGTAGCCGGTCATCTGCGGCCAGAGCAGAAAAAGGTCGAGGCGCTCGGACGCGCCGGTCTTTCTCTGCTCCTCGAAGCGGATCGTATTGCCGGGAATGCGCAGGCGATCAAGCCCGATCGACACCTCGAACGGCTCGGTGCTGTCGCTATGGCCGGCCAGCGACCAGCGCTCGCCGAGCCGATGGCCGAGCAGGCTGATGGCAAGCGAAAGAAGTGCAAGCGCGGTGATGGCCGCCGTCAGAATGGCGAGGAAACGTTGCGAGATCAGGGGCACCTGTTCTCCCGTTTCGTTCGCGGTGCGGGTTGCATTCATGGTTCTGCCCCCGAGGCAACGGCAAGACGAAGGCAGGGAAGGGCCGGGCGACAAACATCGTGCCCTGGCGATTCTCAACCCTCGCGATGCGCTTAACACTCGGCCACTATGGTTAATTGCAGGTTAAGAGATGTCCGTGTGTGGCAAGGGCGCGAGGAAAGGTGAGGGGGCGCCAAGAAAAAGCCGGTCCCGCTTGCGGCGGGACCGGCCTGTCTGCTCCGGTCGGGGACGGGGTATGCGGGGGACGGACCGGGCCAGAGGTGTGTTCGGCTATCGCGTCGGCGCGGCAGCCTCAGTTGGTGTTGACGCTGCCGACGGCCGTGGCGCGACCGTCCTGGAGCTTGACCCAGCGGCCCGGATCGTCGGATGACTGGCGCTTGAGATAGGTATATTCCGTCTCGGACCACAGCATGACCTTGTTGCGCATGTTGTCGAGGACGAAGTCGCCGTGGTCGGTGCGAACCGTCAAGACGGCATGGCCCTCGCCATTCGGTTGCAGCACGACGGTGAGCAGCAGATCGGACGGAGCGAAGCCGCGATCGATCAGCATCTTGCGCTTCAAAAGGGCGAAGTCTTCGCAGTCGCCGACCGTGCGCGGATAGGCCCAGCGCTCCTCGACGCCGTAAATGTCCTGGTCGGTCAGCGGCGTGATCGAGCTGTTGACCGTGTAGTTGACGTCGAGCAGGGTCTTCCAGCTTGTCTCGGTGAGCAGAGCCGGGCCGGCATCGCTGCTCGTCGCAACGCATTCGCCGCCATAGGTCTTGCAGAATTCGTAGTGGCCGATCGGCGGATTTGACTTGCCGACGACCCGCATGTTTGCCGGTACTGCCATCGCGGGAAGCGCGAGAGCGCCGGTCAATGCGATGGCCCAGATTCCAATACCCAGAGTTCTTTTTGTTGTCATTGGTCGTCTCCCCGTGTTGAGGAGACAATGGCATGGATGTTTTGATCTCTCGCAAAATGTCGAAGTAAAAATATAGGTTAAGTCTATTCAAAACAAGGAGAAACAAGAATAAAACAAGTATAAAATTCAAAATGTATTTGAATGGGTTTTGTCGAAAATTTATCTCGAATTTTAACCGATCGGCAGCCTCCCGCCCCGAAAAAGCGAAGCTAAGGCTCTGATCGGAATGAGAAATCTGAAAAACCGCGGGATGAGCACGAGAATGGCATCGGCGATGCGTGGGTTGCGGTGCGGCCAGGTGCCGGGCATCGTCACGACACCGCAATGGTTCCTCACGCCGCCACAACGTGGGGCGCGCCGTTGTTCGGCGCCGGGAGGCGCCAAAATAATTTATCCGAGACGACGTTTTTTCCGCAGCACCGGCGGGTGCAGGCCGCGATGTGGCGTCCGACGAGACGGCCGGGCGCGAAAACGCCCGGCGCTATCCTTTTAGACGGAGCGCACCAGCATGTGCTTCTTCTTGCCGAGCGACAGCTTGATGACCCCGTCTCCGGTCATCTCGGCCATGCCGATCGCCATGCGTTCGTCGCTGACGCCGGCATCGTTGATCTTCACGGCGCCGCCCTGGACATGACGGCGGGCCTCGCCGTTCGAGGCGGCAAGGCCGGCGCGCACGATCAGCGACAGAAGGCCGATCCCGGCCTCGAGTTCCGCGGCCGGAATCTCGATCGACGGCAGGTTCTCCGAAAGGGCCCCTTCCTCGAAGGTCTTGCGCGCGGTCTCCGCCGCCTGCTCGGCGGCATCGCGGCCGTGCAGCATGGCGGTGATCTCGGTCGCGAGGATCTTCTTCACCTCGTTGATCTCCGAACCGCCGAGGCTGGCCAAGCGACCGACCTCAGCCATCGGCAGAGTCGTGTAGAGCTTGAGAAAGCGCGGCACGTCGGCGTCCTCGGTATTGCGCCAGTACTGCCAGAAGTCATAGGCCGACAGCATGTCCGGATTGAGCCACACGGCACCGTTGATGGACTTGCCCATCTTGGCGCCCGAAGACGTGGTCAACAGCGGCGAGGTCAGCGCATAGAGCTGCTGCGTGCCCATCCGGTGGCCAAGATCGATGCCGTTGATGATATTGCCCCACTGGTCGGAGCCGCCCATCTGCAGCCGGCAGTCGTAGCGCTTGGCCAGTTCGACGAAATCGTAGGCCTGCAGGATCATGTAGTTGAATTCGAGGAACGACAGCGACTGCTCGCGGTCCAGCCGCGTCTTGACGCTGTCGAAGGACAGCATGCGGTTGACCGAGAAGTGCCGGCCGACATCGCGCAGGAATTCGAGATAGTTGAGCGACCGCAGCCATTCGCCATTGTTGATCATCATGGCGCCGCCCTTCGGCCCCTTGTCGTAATCAAGGTAATTGGCGAAGACGCGCTTGATCGAGGCGATGTTGCTCTCGATCGTCTCGACGGTCATCAACTGGCGGGCCTCTTCCTTGAAGGAGGGGTCGCCGACCATGCCGGTGCCGCCGCCCATCAGCGAGATCGGCCGGTGGCCGGTGGCCTGGAACCAGTGCAGCATCATGATCTGGATGAGGCCGCCCGCATGCAGCGACGGCGCGGTCGGGTCGAAGCCGATATAGGCCGTCACGCTTTCCTTGGCGAGCAGGGCGTCGAGGCCGCCTTCATCGGAAATCTGATGAATGAAGCCGCGCTCTTGCATGGTGCGGAGAAAATCGGACTTGAACTTCGTCATGACCTTCAGGCCTTCTGGAAACTATAAGGATCGGGAATTCGCCGGCGGCTTTAGCATTGTTTTTTGAAATGTGCACCCGTTTCGGCCATGAATAACGCTGATGACATTCATTCGAATCGATGGAGAGACATTGTGGGTGGCAGGATGCGGGCGATCGGACTGATGAGCGGCACCTCGATGGACGGTATCGATGTCGCCATGCTGGAGACGGATGGCGAGAGCTTTGTCGAACGAGGACCATTTCTCATCATTCCCTATGACCCGGCCTTCCGTGATCGGTTGAAGCAGGGTTTGGAAGACGCCAGGACGATGATCGAGCGGTCGGCGCGTCCGGGTTGCCTCGGCGACCTGGAAAAGGACCTGACGCTTCGCCACGCGGCGGCGGTCAAGGCCTTCCTCGGTGCCCATGACCTGTCGGTCGAAGAGATCGACGTGATCGGTTTTCACGGGCAGACGGTCCTGCATCGCCCTGATCAGGCGCTGACCGTGCAGATCGGCGATGGTGCGCTGCTGGCCCGGGAAACCGGCATCGATGTGGTTTATGACATGCGCGCCGCCGACATGGCGAATGGCGGGCAGGGTGCACCTCTCGTGCCGGCCTATCACGCGGCGCTCGCCGCTTCCCTCGAGCAGGCCGCCCGGCCGGTCTGTTTCGTCAATATCGGCGGCATTTCCAACCTGACCTATATCGGCGCCGAAGGGGAACTCCTCGCCTTCGACAGCGGACCGGGCAATGCGCTGATCGACCAGTGGGTGGAGGTCAATGCCGGCGTGCCTTTCGACCAGGGCGGCCGGATCGCCTCCGAAGGCTCGGTGCTGATGCCGCTCGCCGAGCGTTATCTCGACCATCCCTTCTTCACCACCGATCAGCGCCGTTCGCTCGACCGCAGTGATTTTCGTCCGCCGCAATCGGATGAGGCCGGGCTGCACGACGGCGCCCGCACGCTGGCCTATGTGACAGCGGCGGCCATCCTGCGTTCCGCCGGTCATTTGCCGCATGCGCCGCAGACCTACATCATCAGCGGCGGCGGGCGGCTCAACCGCACCATCATGACCGATCTAACCGAAATCGCCGCCCGAAGCGGCGCGACCGTCCTGACGGCGGAGGAGGCGGGTTTCGACGGCGACGCGACGGAGGCGGAAGCCTGGGCCTATCTTGCCGTGCGCTCGCTGAAACGCCTGCCGCTCACCTTCCCGGGGACGACGGGGGTAAAGGCTCCGGTCACCGGCGGCGTCCTGGCCCGTGCCGAGGCGCGGTCGCCGTCAGTGGCCCAATAGTCTCGGCAGGGTTTTGGCGAAGGCGGCACCGTCTCTCAGGCCCACCTCGAAGGCGTGCCTGAGGCCCGCGGCATCGGAGACAGTGAACTTGTTGACGCGGATGTCCTCGCTCGGCCCGACCGCGACACGGTTGGGCGAGGCGGGCGGCAGGCGGCCGTAGCGCGTGGTCAGAAGCAGTGTCCGGCCGCCCGACGCTTCGGTCTCAGAAAGCCGGATCGTCGGTGGATTGTCGACCAGCCCGCCGTCGAGGTGGTCGCGCTCGGCAATGCGACCGACCGGCATGAAGGGCGGCACCGACGAGGTCGCCATCATTGCATCGACCAGATCGGCGGCGGAGGAAATCTCATGAGTCGAGATCCAGGCGGGTTTCAGCCCGAGATACCGGCCGGCCTTGGAATGGGCGCCGCCGGTCAGGCGTTTCTCGATCTGGTAGGCGGCGATCGAGCCGAGCGCGGCAAGTCCGCCCGGCATCCAGTCCGGCGGTCGCGCCACCTGGATCAGCATCGGCGACGCGGCCTTCAGTGCCGCCAGTTCCGCCTCACCGAACTGCTGGGCGAGAAACTGCCGGTACAGGCCTCCGACGACCAGCGGCGACCGGCGCTCCTTCAACGCGGCCCAGTCGAGATCCGGGACATTGCGTTCGGCGAAGCTGAAGGCCGCGTCGCGCACCCGCTGACCGACGCCGGCGAGGTTCATCGCGCAGTGATAGGCGCCGGCCGACACGGCGACATAGTAGGACGGCCGCTGCGGATAGCGCAGGTTCAGCGACAGAAAAAAGCCGCTTTGCCAGTAGCAGCGGTTTCCGCCGCCGGCAAAGCCGATCGCATCGAAGGAAAGGGCCTCGGGCATCTTGGATCAATCGGACGATGGTTGAAATGTCGTGGTTATTGTTCAAGTGAGAACAATCCGGGCGTGCTTTGTCAACGCCGCTTGTGCCGATCCCTGGCCGAGGCCGGCAAAATTTTGCGCAATAAAAAACGCCGGCCTCTCGACCGGCGTCTTTTGGAGATCGAATGGCCTGCGGTCAGCGAATGCGCTTGGCGGCGGGTTCCGGTACCAGTTCGCCCTCGAGGCGACGGTCGAGATAGTCCTCGCATTCGGCCATCAGCGTTTCCGTCTGGCCCGAGAAGAAGTGGTTCGCGCCGGGCAGCGTCTTCTGAGTGATCAGGATGCCCTTCTGCGTCTTCAGCTTGTCGACCAGGCCCTGGACGTCCTTTTCCGGCGCGACCTTGTCGGCGTCGCCATGGATGATCAGGCCGGACGACGGGCAGGGGGCGAGGAAGGAGAAGTCATAGGTGTTGGGCTGCGGCGCGATCGAGATGAAGCCCTCGATCTCCGGCCGGCGCATCAGAAGCTGCATGCCGATCCAGGCGCCGAAATTATAGCCGGCAACCCAGCAGCTCTTCGAATCGGGATGCAGGCTCTGCACCCAGTCGAGCGCCGAGGCCGCATCCGACAGCTCGCCTGCGCCATGGTCGAACTCGCCCTGGCTGCGGCCGATGCCGCGAAAGTTGAAGCGGAGCGTGGTAAAGCCACGCTTCTGGAACATGTAGAACAACTGGTAGACGATCTGGTTGTTCATCGTGCCGCCGAACTGCGGATGCGGATGCAGGATGATCGCGATCGGCGCGCTTTTCTCCTTGGACGGCTGATACCGGCCTTCGAGGCGGCCCGCTGGGCCGTTGAAAATCACTTCGGGCATTGAGTCTCCGGTCCGTGCAGATTTCTGTGCTTCCTGGACAAGCATTCCTGCCAGCTGACTTGACGAAGTCAGTCAACTTTCATAAAACCCAGTTTAGAATTGTTCGAAACTGGATCGGCTGTCCATCCAAGGTCGAAGGTGTCATAGGACAAGCCCGACGGAAATTTCAAGGAAAATGCGCTTGCTGGTTGCCAGCGGGCGCGACACGGACCCGATATGGCCAAGGAGCGCATCTATCTCGACTGGAATGCCACCGCCCCCCTGATGGAGGCGGCGCGCTCCG
Organism: Arenimonas sp.; assembly: GCA_019459145.1. Classification (GTDB taxonomy): domain Bacteria; phylum Pseudomonadota; class Alphaproteobacteria; order Rhizobiales; family Rhizobiaceae; genus Allorhizobium. The sequence goes on along the minus strand of JAIBEK010000047.1, from coordinate 10,129 downwards.
TCATGGTCGAAGCGCTCGCCCTGACGGGCAACCCCAATTCGGTGCATGCGGAAGGGCGCGTGGCGAGGGCCGTCATCGAGACGGCGCGCCGCGAAGTGGCGTCGCTCGTTGGTGCGGCACCCGCCAATGTCGTCTTTACCTCCGGCGCGACCGAAGCCGCCAATCTGGTGCTGACGCCGTCCTATCGGATGGGCAAGGTGCCGCTTTCGATCGGCCACCTCTATGTTTCGGCGATCGAGCATCCGGCTGTGCGCGAGGGTGGGCGATTCGTCCCCGAGCAGATCAGCGAAATTCCCGTCACCGCCGTCGGGCTGACGGATCTCGAGGCGCTGGAGCGCTTGCTCAGCGCCCATGACGCGACGAAGGGCCTGCCGCTGGTGGCGGTGATGGCGGTCAACAACGAAACCGGCATCATCCAGCCGATCCGGGAGGCGGCGGCGATCGTACATAGGCATGGTGGTCTGCTGCTGGTCGATGCGGTGCAGGCGGCTGGGCGGATCGCGCTCGATGTGCAGGAGATCGGGGCCGATTTCCTCATTCTTTCCGCCCACAAGCTGGGGGGACCGAAGGGGGTGGGCGCACTGATCGCCCGTGGCGAAACCCTGATGCCCGTGCCGCTAATCCGTGGCGGCGGCCAAGAGAAGGGTCACCGGGCGGGTACGGAGAATGTGGCTGCGATTGCCGGCTTCGGTGCCGTAGCCGCCTGGGCTCGAACCGGGGTGGAGGCGAGAAATGCGGCAATCGGCGCCTTGCGCGACCGATTGGAACAAGGCATGCGGAGCGCGGCCGCCGATCTCGTCATTCATGGCGAGGCTGTCGGGCGGGTCGCCAATACGAGTTTCTTCACCCTGCCGGGGTTGAAGGCGGAGACCGGCCAGATCGCCTTCGATCTGGAGGGCGTCGCCCTTTCGGCGGGTGCGGCCTGTTCGTCCGGCAAGCTCGGCGCCAGTCACGTGCTGACCGCCATGGGGCAGGACGCCAAGACCGGCGCCTTGCGCATCTCGCTCGGGGCGACGACGACGGAAGACGAAATCGACCGGACGGTCGAGATGTTTGCGAAGATCGCGGGACGTCGGAGAATTTCCGGCGAGGCCGCATGAAAGACCGGGAAAAATTGGCAATAGCCATTTTTCTCCTTGCCGCCAGGGTGAAAAACACGCCTCTGGCAACTACATAAGGGCGGGTTTCCGCTCAATACGTTGACAAGCTGCCGGCCTTTGATCCGGCAAGATTGGAGAACGCGAATGGCTGCCGTGCAGGAAACGATCGATCAGGTGCGCCAGATCGATGTCGACCAGTACAAATATGGTTTCGAGACGATGATCGAAGTCGACAAGGCGCCCAAGGGCCTGTCGGAAGACATCATCCGTTTCATTTCCGCAAAGAAGAACGAACCGGACTGGATGCTTCAATGGCGTCTGGACGCCTACAAGCGTTGGCTCACCATGGAAGAGCCGACCTGGGCGCGCGTCAATTATCCGAAGATCGACTTCAACGATCTCTATTATTATGCCGCGCCGAAAAGCACGTCCGGCCCGACCTCGATCGACGACGTCGATCCGGAACTGCTGAAGGTCTATGAGAAGCTCGGTATTCCGCTGCGGGAACAGGAGATCCTCGCCGGCGTGCAGACCTCCAAGATCGCGGTCGATGCCGTGTTCGACAGCGTCTCGGTCGTCACCACCTTCAAGGAAGAACTGAAGAAGGCCGGCGTGATCTTCATGTCGATCTCGGAAGCGATCCGCGAGCATCCCGAACTGGTGCAGAAATATCTCGGCTCGGTCGTACCGGTCACCGACAATTATTATGCGACGCTCAACACCGCTGTCTTCACCGACGGTTCCTTCGTCTTCGTTCCTAAGGGCGTTCGCTGCCCGATGGAATTGTCGACCTATTTCCGCATCAACGAGAAGAACACCGGCCAGTTCGAGCGCACGCTGATCATCGCCGAGGAAGGGGCCTATGTCTCCTATCTCGAGGGCTGCACCGCACCGCAGCGCGATGAGAACCAGTTGCACGCCGCCGTGGTCGAACTGGTGGCGCTGGACGATGCCGAGATCAAGTATTCCACCGTCCAGAACTGGTATCCGGGCGACAAGGAAGGCAAGGGCGGCATCTACAACTTCGTCACCAAGCGGGGCGATTGCCGCGGCAAGAATTCCAAGATCTCCTGGACCCAGGTCGAGACCGGTTCGGCGATCACCTGGAAATACCCGTCCTGCATCCTGCGCGGCGACGGCTCGCGCGGCGAGTTCTATTCGATCGCCGTGTCGAACGGCCACCAGCAGATCGACAGTGGCACCAAGATGATCCATCTCGGCAAGAACACGTCGAGCCGCATCATCTCCAAGGGCATTTCCGCCGGCTTCTCCAACAACACCTATCGCGGTCAGGTCTCGGCCCACCGCAAGGCGGAGAATGCCCGCAACTTCACCCAGTGCGACAGTCTCCTGATCGGCGACAAGTGCGGCGCCCATACCGTGCCCTATATCGAGGCGAAGAACGCGACGGCGCAGTTCGAGCACGAGGCGACCACCTCGAAGATCTCCGAGGACCAACTGTTCTACTGCCTGCAGCGCGGCATTCCGCAGGAGGCGGCGATCGCGCTGATCGTCAACGGCTTCGTGCGGGAAGTTATCCAGGAACTGCCGATGGAATTCGCCGTCGAGGCGCAGAAGCTGATCGGTATTTCGCTGGAGGGTTCGGTCGGATGACGGACGCTGTTGGTCTGATTTATTACGCCTTGGTGTGCGGCGGCATTGCCGTTTTTGCCCCGAACGTACCAAACAGGCTGGCACGCGCCATAGTCGGACTAGGTGCGGGGGCAATCTCCGCTTTCGCCTTACCCTTCATCCGCACCCTCTTTGGGAATTGAACATACGACGAGCGCTGAGCTTGCTCGCGCCCCAAGAACAGGAACACAGACATGCTTGAAATTCGCAATCTCCACGCCCGCATCGCCGAAGACGGCACCGAGATCATCCGTGGCCTGAACCTGACGGTCAAGGCCGGCGAAGTGACCGCCATCATGGGCCCGAACGGCTCGGGCAAGTCGACGCTCTCCTACATTCTGTCGGGCCGCGAGGACTATGAAGTCACCGAAGGCGACATTCTCTACAATGGTGAGAGCATCCTCGAACAGGATCCGGCTGAGCGCGCGGCCAAGGGCATCTTCCTCGCCTTCCAGTACCCGGTGGAAATTCCCGGCGTCGCCACCATGCAGTTCCTGAAAGTGGCGATGAACGAGCAGCGCAAGGCGCGCGGCGAGGCTGAACTGACGACCCCGGACTTCATGCGCCGGGTCAAGCAGGCGGCAGCCGAGCTCAAGATCAACCCGGACATGCTGAAGCGCCCGCTGAACGTCGGCTTCTCCGGCGGCGAGAAGAAGCGCGCCGAGATCCTGCAGATGGCGCTGCTGGAGCCAAAACTCTGCGTGCTCGACGAGACCGATTCGGGCCTTGACATCGACGCCCTGAAGATCGTCGCCGACGGTGTGAACGCGCTGAAGTCGCCGGATCGCGCCGTGATCGTCATCACCCATTACCAGCGCCTTCTCGACTACATCGTCCCGGACACCGTCCACGTCCTCTACAAGGGCCAGATCATCAAGACCGGCGACAAGAGCCTGGCGCTCGACCTCGAAGCCAACGGCTACGCCGACATCATCGGCGAAGCAGCCTGAACGGCCGGGAAGGAGTTCCGACGATGACATTGCAAGCTGCCAACCGGCTGACGGTCGCCGAAACCCAGTTGATCGAGGCTTATACGAGCCAGATCGGCGGGCTGCCCGGCGACGGCGACGTGCTCGTCGCGCGTGACCGCCTGTTCGACGACCTGAAGCGGGCCGGGCTTCCGACCCGCCGTATTGAGGCCTGGCACTATACCGACCTCAAGGCGCTGCTGCGTGGCGTGCCCGCGCTCGACCCGTCCGCGACCGCCACGGCAGTCGCGCAGATCGTGGCAGGCGCCACGGTGCTTTCCCTGGTGCAGGGCAGGGCCGACCTTGCGGCCTTGCCGGATGGCGTCCAGGCAGCCGCCTATCGTGACAGCCTGGCGAGCGGTACTGCCGCGGCGAAGCTTTTCGCCCGTGACGGCGATGACACGATCGGCCGGCTCAACGGCAGCTTCGTGCGCGACGGCATCGAACTCAGCGTCGAAGACGGCGCCACCATCGACGCGCCGATCGAGTTGCAGAGCGTTCACGCCAGCGGCCCGGTGCATGTCCGGTTTCCCGCCCGCTTCGGCAAGGAGAGCCGGGCGGTGGTGATCGAGCGCCATCTGTCGAACGGAACGGGGGCGGCGCTCGTCTCCAGCGTCGCCGATCTCAGGATCGACGACGGCGCGGACGTCACCTGGATCATCCTGCAGACGCAAGGCGCCGACGATACGCATCTCGGCCAGATCAAGGTCGAACTCGGCGCCAATGCCCAGTTCCGCCTGTTCGTCGTCAATGCCGGCGGCAAGCTGGTGCGCCAGGAGATCCACCTGCGCACGGCCGGCGAGGGCTCGGACTTCAAGCTGCGCGCCGTCAACCTGCTCGGTGGCGAGACCCATACCGACCTCACCATGACGCTCGGTCACGACGTGCCGAACACCACGTCGACGGAAATCGTCCGCAGCGTCGTGTTCGATCGCGCCAAGGGTGTGTTCCAGGGCATGATCAGGGTCGCGCCGGACGCCCAGAAGACCGATGCCCGCATGGCCTGCAATACGCTGCTGATGTCGGACGACGGCGAGTTTTCGGTCAAGCCCGAACTCGAGATCTTTGCCGACGACGTGCAGTGCGCCCATGGCGCGACGGTCACCGACATCGATCACAACCACCTCTACTACCTGATGGCGCGCGGCATTCCGGAAAAGAAGGCGCGAGGCCTGTTGATCAACGCCTTCGTGGCCGAGGTGGTCGAGGAACTGGAAGACGAGGCGCTGGTCGAGGCGCTGGAAGGGATCATTACCGACTGGCTGGACAATCATGGCTGATCATCTCCCCGCGCAGGCTGGATACGACGTTGCGGCAGTGCGCCGCGACTTCCCCATCCTGTCGCGCGAAGTCTATGGCAAGCCGCTCGTCTATCTCGACAACGCCGCCTCGGCGCAGAAGCCGAGGCAGGTGATCGACGCCATCAGCCACGCCTATTCCAGCGAATATGCCAATGTCCATCGCGGCCTGCACTTCCTGTCGAACGCCGCGACGGATGCCTATGAGGGCGCGCGCGAAAAAGTCCGTCGATTCCTCAATGCCGGCACTGTCGATGAACTGGTGTTCACCAAGTCCTCGACCGAGGCGATCAACACGGTCGCCTATGGCTGGGGCATGACCCATATCGGCGAGGGCGACGAGATCGTCCTGTCGATCATGGAGCACCATTCCAACATCGTGCCGTGGCATTTCCTGCGCGAGCGCAAGGGGGCGAAGCTCGTCTGGGCGCCGGTCACCGACGACGGCGCCTTCGACATGGAGGCTTTCGAGAAGTGCCTCACCGAGCGCACCAAGCTGATCGCCATCACCCACATGTCGAACGCGCTCGGCACGGTCGTGCCGATCAAGGAGGTCTGCCGCATCGCCCATGCGCGCGGCATTCCGGTGATGGTCGATGGGTCCCAGGGCGCGGTCCACATGCCGGTGGACGTCCAGGATCTCGATTGCGACTGGTATGCCATCACCGGCCACAAGCTCTACGGCCCGTCCGGCATCGGCGTGCTCTACGGCAAGATGGAACGCCTGAAAGACATGCAGCCCTTCATGGGCGGCGGCGAGATGATCGTCGAGGTGACCGAAGACACCGTCACCTACAACGACCCGCCGCATCGCTTCGAAGCCGGCACGCCGCCGATCGTCCAGGCGATCGGTCTGGGCTATGCGCTCGACTACATCGAAGGTCTGGGTCGCGAGGCGATCGCCGCCCACGAGGAAAGCCTGCGCGCCTATGCGCACGAACGTCTCTCGGCGATCAATTCGCTCAGAATCATCGGCAATGCGCCGGGCAAGGGGGCGATCTTCTCCTTCGAGCTTGGCGGCATTCACGCCCATGACGTGTCGATGCTGATCGACCGTCGCGGCGTCGCCGTGCGTGCCGGTACCCATTGCGCCCAGCCGTTGCTTGCCCGATTCGGGGTCACCTCGACCTGCCGGGCCTCCTTCGGTCTCTACAACACCCGTGCGGAAGTCGATGCGCTCGCAGATGCGCTCGACCATGCCCGCACCTTCTTCGCGTGAGGATATGTCGATGAGCGTCAACGAAAGCGAACAGAAGCCGGACGTGCGCGAAGGCATCGTCCAGTCGACCATTCCGCAGGACGAGATTGCGCGTCTTTCCGACGATATCGTCGCTGCGTTGAAGACCGTCTACGATCCGGAAATTCCGGCCGACATCTTCGAACTCGGGCTGATCTACAAGATCGACATCGACGACGACCGCATGGTCAAGATCATGATGACGCTGACGGCGCCCGGCTGCCCGGTGGCCGGCGAAATGCCGGGCTGGGTGGAAAACGCGGTCAGCGCCGTGGAGGGGGTCTCGGGCGTCGAGGTCGCGATGACCTTCGATCCGCCATGGACCCCGGACCGCATGTCGGAAGAGGCCCAGGTCGCCATCGGCTGGTATTGATAGAAGCCAAGTCGGCCACTACATTTAAGAGACTCGAAGCGCCGGGCCTTGAACCCGGTCGTGACAGGAGAACGAGATGGGCTTTCAGGTGATGACCATGACGGATGCGGCAGCGGCCCGCGTCCGCGCGATCGTCGAAAATTCCGGCCCGGACGCCAAGGGCATCCGCGTCGGGATCAAGAAGGGCGGTTGCGCCGGGATGGAATATACCATCGATATGGTGACCGAGCCGAACCCCAGGGACGACCTGATCGAGCACGGTGGCGCCAGCGTCTGGGTCGAACCGTCAGCCGTCCTTTATCTGCTCGGCACCCAGATGGATTTCGAGACGACCACGCTGCGCTCGGGATTCACCTTCACCAACCCGAACCAGACCTCGGCCTGCGGCTGTGGCGAATCGGTCGAGCTGAAGGCTGCCGATCTCGCCGAACTGGCCCGCCGCAAGCAGGAAGATGCAGCCGTCGCCGGCTGACGGTCCACCAATCAAACTTCCACGGAAAGGCCCGGTCCGCGACCGGGCCTTTCTTTTTGCGAAAACTTGGGAGCGAGAGCGCAAATGCTGCGGTGAAGCGCGGTGTTGTTGATAAAACATGTTGATGCAATGGTATTGGCCCCATATATTGCGGACATGGACACGATCGACAAGAAAATCACCGCTTTGCTCGCCGAAGACGCCCGCCGCTCGCTCGCGGATATCGGCGAGGCCGTGGGGCTGTCACCATCCGCCGTCAACGAGCGTATCCGGCGGCTTACCGCCTCAGGCGCGATCAAGCGATTCACCGTCGATGCCGATCATGCCGCGCTCGGCCTTGCGGTCACCGCATTCGTTCTGGTCGGGCTCGACTACGATGCCGGGGAGGAGGCCTTCAAGGCCTTCGTCGCCGCGCATCCTTCCGTAGCGGAATGCCATCACGTTACGGGAGGGTGGTCCTATCTGCTCAAGGTGCGCCTGGCCGATCTCGCCGGCGTCGAGGCCTTCCTCGGCGAGTTGAAGGCGCGGCGCTTCCTCGCCCGCAGCGAAACCATGATCGCGCTGTCGACCGCCGTCGAACGCGGCTTCACCCCGGCGGAGGTCTGAAGAATGAGCCTGCTTCTGTTCGGCAAGGGTATCCTGCTTGGGCTCGCCATCGCCGCGCCGCTCGGGCCCATCGGCGCCCTCTGCATTTCCCGCACCCTTGAGCGCGGTTTCTGGGCGGGTGTAGCCGGCGGCCTTGGAACCGCACTCGCCGACGGCGCCTATGCGCTGATGGCCGCCGCCGGCTTTGCCGCCTTCGCAATCCTGCTCGACACGATATCGGTGCCGCTGCAGATTTTCGGCGGCCTTTTCCTTGTTTGGCTGGGCGGTAAGAGCTTTCAGCCAAAGCCGCCGGCAGCCGCCGCCAGGGTCGGCGCACGGGACCTCCTGAGCACCACGGGCGCGACCTTCCTGCTGACCATCGCCAACCCGGCCACCATCCTCTCCTTCGCGGCAATCTTCGCCGGACTGGGGCTGGCATCGCAAGGTGGCGGCTGGTCCGCGGTTTCGCTCGTCGCCGGCGTCTTTGCCGGCTCCATGCTCTGGTGGATCTTTCTCAGCGGCACGGTGGCGCTGCTGCATCACCGCCTGCCGGAGAGTTTTGCCCTCTGGGTGTCGCGGATCTCCGGCGTGGTGCTGGTCGGCTTTGGTTTGGTCGCGATTGCAATGGGGATTGCCGCGCTGATCGCGTGAGCGGGCTGTTCGAACCCCTTCGTGCGGGTCACCTGACCAAGTCGCGCAAGGCGTCCTCGAACACCGATCGCGGAGCTCCGCTGATCTTTCGTCCGTGTCGGCAGGAATGGGCCGCCGACACGGATGAGACTGAGCTCAAAGCGAGCGGCAGCGGCCGGTCTTCGTCGTTTCCTTGTCGCCATCATCATAGGCGATGCCGATTTTTTCACCTGCGAGGGAGGCGATCGTGCCGGGATACCAGTCGCCCTGTCCCTTGAAATTGCACTCGACCTTCATCCCGATCATCCAGTCATAGGGGCGCACGTCGCCGATGGCGACCGTTTCACGGTCACCGTCGTCGTAGCGAATGGTGACCTTGCCATTGCCGACCTTTTCGGCAACGCCCGGGAACCAGTAGCCGGCACCCTTGTAATTGCCAAGCACCCAGTCTCCCTGGGTTTGCGCCATCGTCCCCGCGCCCCCGATCGTGGAGAGTGTAGCTGCAATGGCCAATAAGAGTTTGAAGCGCATGAAAGTCCCTTTCAAAAATCCCGATCGGAATCGCCTGAGTTCAACGGAATTCAGGGATGCCAGTACGCGCTGGCCATCCTGTTATAGAAAAGGCCATTCGGCGGCGTTGGACTATTTTGGGTGCACGGATTTGCGTTTACGCAATTCGGTAAGCGGCGCCGGGGGCGGACGCCAGGCTGGTCGGAACAGTGCCCGGCCTTGGCAGCGGACGGTGCGGATCAATCCCGCTTGATGCTCATCAGCACGTCCCACATGTCCGCGCCGGTCTCGAACACGGAGGCATTGGCCTTGAAGCCGATCTCGCTTTTGATCAGCGACACGGCTTCCTGCGCCAGATCGACATTCGATCCCTCGTCGGAGGTGGCGGCACCCGACGGCGACACGGCGGCCCTGACGCCGCCGGCGTCCTCGCTCGAGAAACGGGTGTCCAGCCGATCGTAGCGCGGCGTCATCGCATTGGCGATGTTGTCGGCCGTCGCCGCCGCACACGTCTGCTGGGCCTGCATGCCCGACAGCGATATAGCCATGACGGCGGAAAGGTTCATTGCTGTGTCCTGCGCTTGTGGCGTTCCAGCGTGGGAGCATAGGCGTCGCCTGTGAGCGAATGCTGAAGATCCATGGTTGTTTATCGATTGACGCGGTTGGCGACCGTGATCCGTTCTGGCACAAAGCGGGCTTGCCAGCCGCGATCCGTGGGGCAAAACGGTCTGACGCGTTCACGCGAAAAACCCGGCGCACCGCGCCGGGTTCCATAAGGGATGTCACTGGCCGCTTTTATTCGACGATCTGGATGATCTGCCGGGTCTGCGGGTCGACGATCACACGCCGCTCGTTGACGACCGTGTAGGAATAGTTGTCATAGCCGTCGACCGGATAGAGTTCGACCGGGTCGTCGATCACGCGGCCGATCAGAACGTCGCCCTCATAGGGCACGGAGCGCACTTCGCGCTGCATCACATATGTGTGAACCGGCGCCGGCACCACGACCGTGGACTGCGTGACGACCGGTTCCTGGCGGATGATGACGGTCTCCTGCGCGTTGGCCGACGCGGTGAGCGTCATGAGCGCCGCTGCACCGGCGAGGCTAAGGGTCTTGCGCATCTCTGTTCTCCTGTGTTGAGCAGAATGAAAACGGGCGCCGGCCCATTCGGTTCCATCACAGGGTCTTTTGACGCGTCTCGACAAATGAAGAGGGCCCCCCACGGGGGGGCGCCGGGGGGCCCCATGTACCCGCCGCCTCAATGGCCTTGCCCTCCCCGGGTCCGCCCGCGGGGGCTGCAACCGCGACCGCGAGAGGCCGCGG
>JAIBEK010000030.1 GCA_019459145.1 Arenimonas sp. | reverse complement strand
CCGTCTGAAGGCCGGCGCGGTTGGTCCTGGGTTTGTTTACCACGCGGCCGGGGTTTTGGGTTTTGCCGTGGGCGTTGGGGCGGTGCCATGTTAAAATTAATGGGTTTTTAGGGGGACGGATTTTTTTGTTTTTTTTTAAATTTTCGTTTTTAGGGGGGGTCGCCCGCCCCACTGGGCCGGCCCGCTGCCGCTGCGTGGGCCGTCAGAAGGAACGGGTTTTCGCCCGTGGTTCGATCAGCGGCACATGGCCGGCGGCCTCGCGCCGCATCTGTCCGGTGAGCCTCGGATCGTCCGTTACCTCGACCATGAAGGCATAAGGTTCAAAGCCCGAGCGCTGGTAGAAGGAAAGCGCCCCAGGATGGTCGAAATGGCAGGTATGCACCCAGAACCGCCCGATCGGTTTCTCCCAGGCCATGTCGATCGCCGCGTTCATCAGCATCCGTCCGGCGCCCTGGCCGATCGCATCGGCGACTATGCCGAAATAGCCGAGTTCGCATTCTCCGGCCGTGCGGAAATCGAGCTCCAGCAGACCGACGCGGCGCGCGCCGTCCATCAGCGTGTAGACGTGTACGTCCGGGCTGCTGAGAATCGCATGAAGTCTGTCGTCGGGCATGACCAGCCGCGAAAACCACATCCAGTCCTCCCCGATCGCGCGAAACAGCGCGCGATACTCGTTCAGATCGGGATTCGGCCAGGCTTGGATGTGAAGGTCGGATTCGGCGGCGCGCGCCGGCTTGGCCGGCGGTTTTTCCAGCATTTCCAGGCAAGTGACGACAGTGGCGATCTTGCCGGTGGGCACGGCCGAATAGCCGTCGGGAAGGGGAGGGTTCACGGTATCCATGACCGTCTTTGGAACCGTTCGGCTCATCCAAGTCAAGGGGCCGGCTGCTAGAACAGGGCAGGTGCGAACAGCCTGTCGCAGGCATGAATGACGCCGCCCGCATGGATCGTGAGGGCGGCGCAAAGCCCAAAACCGGTCAGCAGCCTTTGCTGCTGCGTCATCGGGTCGAGTTCCAGGCGCGGCTTGACGCGGCGCATGCGGATCAGGCTCATCAGGGTGAAGACGGAAAGCGCCGCGATCACCGTCGTCGGAGAAAAGCCGACGCGCCATCCCGTCCAGGCGATCGCCGAGGTCACGGTGAACGTGGCCAATGCTCGCATCGCCTGCCCGGCAAACAGCTGGCGCAGGACCTGTCCGCCGTCGAATCGGTGCATCGGCAGGAGGTTGAGCAGGTTGAAGGCGGACAGGATCAGCAGAAACACCAGCAGCGGGCCGGCCAACGGGGGCGGCAGCGGTCCGTCGGCGGCCGCCCTGTGGGCGGCGATCAGGATCGGCACGGCAAAGGCCGAGACGCCGGCTCCCATCAGCGCGCAGGTGGCCACCTCGAACCGGCTGGCATAGGGCCGCCCGCCGATCGCCATGCCGCCGAGCAGCGGCACGAAGATCATCCGCGTATTGCGGTGGCCGAAGGCGCGGAAGGCCACCATATGGCCGAGTTCATGGCCGACGATCACCAGCGTCAGGAAGACCGAGATCATCAACCCGTTGGCGTCAAGACCGAAGAACGGCCAGAGCATCAGGGTCGAGAGGGCAGCAAGTGCCGTCTGGCTCAGCGGATGCTCCAACCACCCGCGTGCTTTCCCCCTGTCGCCACCGAGATGGCGCTCCAGCGCCTCCATTTCCCGGTGCAGAATGAGATAGCGATAGAAGAGAAAGCCGAGGCCGCGATAGCTGTCGGTCTGCTCGATCGCAATGACCGCGCCCCGGTCGGCCGGGCCGATCCGCCGCACCTCGCGATAGCCGGACCAGAAGCCCGCATCGAGCGCGCTGTCGGCGACAATTCTGAGTTCGCAGGAGAACTCGCCATCCGCCGTGACCCCGGTCCTGTCGATTGCCAGCATGCGGATGATCGGCTGTCCGCTCCGGTCCGGATCGCGATAGCAGAGTTCCAGCCGATCGGACCTGCCTTCGATCGGCCGGACCGAGGAGACCGCGGGGTGCCAGTCGGCCAGCCCGCCGGCCGGCCGCGTCATGTCCCACAGTTCCTCAGGGCGCCTGTCGGTCTGGCGCCGCACGGAAATCGTCCGCGTCCCGAGCGGCGCGGCCATCAACAGCCAGATCAGGCCGAGATTGAAGCCGATGAGGACAAAGGCGGAGTGGAAACTCGTCATCGCGTCATTCCCTTCATCGGGGCATCCGGCCGGTTGCCCGGATCAGGCCACCATCTCCTCGTCGAGGAAGAACGAGTCCGGCACCTGCAGCCATCGCCGCACCGGCTCCGGCCGCGCGCGCGCCGGTCTGGGTTGCGGCAGCACGGCGTCGATGAAGAACTGCCAGTCGGCATGGCGGGCGCCGGTGGAGGCCTCGCGGTCGATAGCCTCGAGGATTGCCAGCTTGGCCGGAGACAGGAGAGGCGCGCCCCGACCCAGACGTCCGCGCAGGATGCGCTGCACATAGGCGACGTCGTCCGCGCCGAGCCCGGTGCGAAACGCACGCTTCTGGGCATAAGCCCCGCGCCCCTCGGCAAGCGCGATCCTCAGTTGGTCGAGCATCAGCATCTTCAGCGACGGAGGCACGTGGCGGGCCACGTCGAGAATATGGAGGGCGGCGGCAAGTTCCAGTTCGCCTTCGATCACGCCGTCCTTGAACAGCACGCTTTCGATCCACTCGACGTTGATCTCGTCGAGCGAGCCGATCGGATAGCAACCATCGACGATGAAGCTGGTCATCTGCTCGACGAAATAATCGCCCCATTCGGTGCATTTTTCCGGACAGCAGGCATTGAGCGCCATCAACGTCACCACGTCGTCGGGCGTTCTAACGCCCTCCGGGAAGGTATATCTGCGCAATAGCAGGATGTCCTCGGCGGACATTCTGGTCTTCCCGGCGACGACACATGCCGGAAAAGAGAGCCGAAACTCGCTCATCTTTCTATCCCTGTTTCATCATGAAACTGGGCGGAACATTGCCCGACAAACCTTGCGTTTTCGCCAAGGAAACGGGTTAGTGGGCGCTTGACGGAAAAGCTAAAATTATCGCCTTTCGGCGACGCGGCGCCGTTCGCGCCATAAAATGAACAGGCCCGAGCCGACGATGATCAGGATACCGACCCATTTTGACACAGTCGGGAAATCGTTGAACAGGGCATACCCTAAAATGGTCGCAGCGATGATCTCGAAATACTGGAATGGCGCCAGGACCGACAGCGGCGCCATGCGGAAGGCGCGCACGACGATCAGATGGGCATAGCCGGAGATCGAACCGAGAATGACGAGCAGGGCAAGCGCGAACCAGGACTGGGGAAGCGAGATGGCGAAATCCGCCTGTCCCGCCGCATGGCCGCCGATGAGCACCACGCCCATGAATAGCGTGCCGCCGATCCCGGCCATGGTCTGCATGGTCACCGGGCTATCGGCCTCGCCGATGGCGCGGTTGAGGAACATGTAGAGGGCATAGAGGAAGGCGCAGGCGACCGGCAGCAGCGAGGGGAGGCCGAATACTTCATAGCTCGGCTGGATGACGATCATCGCCCCGCCGAAGCCGACGACGATCGCCAGCCAGCGTCGCCAGCCGACCTTTTCGCCGAGGAAGATCGCCGACAGGGCCGTCAGGATGAAGGGCTCGACGAAATAGATGGCGAAGACGTCGGCAAGCGGCATGTATTTCACTGCGGTGAAGAACATCAGGCTCGCCGCCCCGTGCAGCACTCCGCGCAGCAGGTTCAGCCCCGGCCGCCTGGCCGACAGCGCGCTGCGCCCCTGGAGCGCCAGCAGGAACGGCAGGATGCAGGCCATCTGGAAGAAGAAGCGATAAAAATTCACCTGACCGGGCGACATGCCCTCGACATTCGCCATATATTTGGCGATCGCGTCCATGAACGGCAGCACCAGCATGCAGCCGGCCATCAGGGCCATGCCCTTGAGCGTGGTGTCGGTGCCTGAGAGGCGGTTGTCGGACATCGGCGGCGGGCCTCATTGAGACACCCACCAAGCACGCGTCCGAGAGTCGTTCAAGCCCGATCGGATCGAGGCCGGTACGCGCACCTTCGCGGGAGCGATGCGAACTGGCCGCTTGCGCAAAACCGTTTCAGTCCGCGCGCACGGTCGGCCCGAACACCTCCTCGAAGGCCTCGCGAAGCCGGATGTCGACATCGGCCAACATCACCAGCTGGCCGAGATCGACCAGGCTTGTCACGCCATAGGCCCTGATGCCGCAGGGGACGATGCCGGAAAAATGCGTAAGGTCCGGATCGACATTGATCGACAGGCCGTGGAAGCTCACCCAGCGGCGCAGCCGGATGCCCAGCGCGGCGATCTTGTCCTCGGCCATCGAGCCGTCGGGCAGTGCCGGCTTTTCCAGCCGGCGCACCCAGACCCCGACGCGATCCTCGCGCCGCTCGCCCTTGACGTTCATTTTCTCCAGCGTGCGGATCACCACGTCTTCCAGCGCCGCCACATAGGCGCGCACGTCCTGCCGTCGACGTTTCAAGTCGAGCATCACATAGGCGACCCGCTGGCCCGGACCGTGATAGGTGTATTCGCCGCCACGACCTGTGGCAAAGACCGGAAAACGCTCCGGCTCGATCAGGTCGGCCTCGTCGGCGCTGGTGCCGGCGGTGTAGAGCGGCGGGTGCTCGAGCAGCCAGACCAGTTCATCCGCCGTGCCGTCGGCGATCGCCGCGACTTGCCGCTCCATTTCCTCGACCGCTTCCTCGTAGGGCACGAGCCCATCCGAGATGCGCCAGCGCACTGGGGGGGAGCCGGGTAGGGGGAGCATTTCTGTTGCGAGTTCGGTCCGCTGCATCGGAAAAAGCCTCATTTTCCCTCTACTTGGCAAGAAAGGCCTGCGACTTCAAGGGCCCCGCGGGGGCGACCGGCAAAGGGGTCGACGGGCCGGTCCTGGAAATCTCAAAAAACTGTCATCTTGGCCTTGTGCACCCGGAATGCTTTTGCTACATGCAGCCCCGCCGGAGCAATTCGGCGCTACCAGGATGCGGTCGTGGCGGAATTGGTAGACGCGCAGCGTTGAGGTCGCTGTGTCGCAAGACGTGGAAGTTCGAGTCTTCTCGACCGCACCATTCTTCCTTCGAGGGAAGAATACGAAAGCCGGCTCACCGAAAGGTGGCCGGCTTCGTCGTTTCCGGGATCTGCTTCGATAAGCCGTCAGTCCGAATCAGCCGGGATATGGGTGTCGACACCCATGGTGGTGATGAAGTTGCGCACTTCCGAGACCCCCTTTGTCCCGAGGACCCGAAGCTCGATCGTGCGGCGCTCTTCAGCCGTGTCGACTGCGCCGCGAAGCGTGACGATGTGCCCGTCAGCATGGATGTCGAGGGCGGCGAGCATGGTTTCCGGCATGTCCTGGAGCGCATCGGCGATATCGGCTTCCAACTGGTCGCTGTTCTCGCGGTGGTCGGTCTCCGGGAGCACCGGGGAGGAAAGCGCCACCTGGCCACCGTCTGACTCCGCATGGGTGACGCGATAGCCGCCTTTGCGCTCGCGGTCGAAATTGGCTTCCGGCTCGCCATAGGCGCTGTTGCCGACCGGTCGGGAAGCCGCACCCGCGCTATCGTCATAGGGCCAGCCGTTCTCGATGTCGCGCTGCTCGAAATCGCGATAATCCTCTTCCCGGCTGAAGTCCTTCTTTTCATCGCCGATCGTCATGTCGTTGCGCTCCTTGGCTTAGGTATGGTCCGACACAACGCATGAGGCCCGGCTTTGGTTCGACGGCAATCGCTCGGACTACCGGAGGCTCTTTTCCCATTTGCGGATCAGCCGGTCGCGTTTCAGCTTGGATAGCCGCTGCAACCAGAAAAGACCGTCGAGCTGGTCGATCTCGTGCTGCATGCAGATGGCCGGAAATCCGTCGAACCGCGTCTCATGCACGGCTCCGTCGAGATCCCGGTAGCGGATGTCTATGCTGCGCGGCCGGGTGACGGTTTCCGTGGCGCCCGGCATCGAGACGCTGCCCTCGGTGTGCTCCATGGTTTCCTGCGAAGACCACAGGATTTCCGGATTGGCGTAGTCCCGCCGGCCCCCGAGTTCCGGCAGGTCCAGCACGACGAGCCGCAACGCGACGCCGATATGCGCGGCCGTGATCCCGACGCCGGGCGCGGCGCGCAGCGTGTCATGAAGATCATCGGCAAGGACGCGTAGATCGGTGTCGAATGCCGCGACGGGGAGGCAGGCGCGCTTGAGGGCGGGATCGGGAAATCGAAGGATCGGACGGACGCTCAAGGGCACCTCTTCGGCTGCGGGGCAGGCTGGCAAAGCGGCGGCGCAATCGAGGCTGGACCTTGCTTCGCCAATAGGTTAGCAGGAAGCCTTCGCATTTGCATATATCCCCGTGCGCTGTGCTGGGCGGTTGTTGACAATGCGCTTTCTGAAGCCATTCTCCTTGGCGGCAGGAAAGCCGGGCTGTGATTTGATTTGGCGAGGGCGCGAGCATGACCGAGACCGGCGAAGACACCCGCGTTCGCAGCCATGCCGACGACAGCCCGGAGGACATCTACGCCGAGGATGGCTCGGTGCGCACCGATTTCCGCGCCCTGGTCGGCGCGGCGATCGCCGATCGTGACCTGCTCTTCCTGCGCCAGCATGTCGCCCGCCTGCACGAATCGGAAATGGGCGACCTGATCGAGGCGCTCCAGCCGGACCAGCGCATCGCGCTTGTCCGCCTGCTCGGCGACGACTTCGACATGACGGCGCTGACCGAGGTGGACGAGGCGATCCGCCTGCAGATCGTCGAACACCTGCCCAATGCCCAGATCGCCGCGGCAATCGGCGAACTCGATTCGGACGACGCCGTCTACATTCTCGAAGACCTCGACCATGAGGATCGCGAAGAGATCCTGGCGCAGTTGCCGTTCACCGAGCGCGTCCGGCTGCGCCGCGCGCTCGACTATCCGGAAAGTTCGGCCGGTCGCCGCATGCAGACGGAATTCGTCGCCGTGCCGCCGTTCTGGACGGTCGGCCAGACGATCGACTACATGCGCGACGAGGCGGATCTGCCGGAGAGCTTCTCTCAGATCTTCGTCATCGACCCGACCTTCAAGCTGCTCGGCACCATCGACCTCGACCGCATCCTGCGCACCAAGCGCCAGGAGAAGATCGAGACGATCATGCGCGAGACCAGTCATCCGATCCCGGCCGAAATGGACCAGGAAGAGGCGGCCCAGGTCTTCGAGCAGTACGACCTTCTCTCCGCCGCCGTCGTCGACGAGAACGGACGCCTGGTCGGCGTGCTGACCATCGACGACGTCGTCGACGTCATCCAGGAAGAGGCCGAGGAAGACCTGATGCGCCTCGGCGGCGTCGGCGACGAGGAATTGTCCGACAGCGTGCGGGAGGCGTCGCGCTCGCGCATTCCCTGGCTGCTGGTCAATCTCGTCACCGCCTTCCTCGCCGCTTCGGTGATCTCGCTGTTCGAAGCGACGATCGAGGAGATCGTGGCGCTCGCCATCCTGATGCCGATCGTCGCCGGCATGGGCGGCAATGCCGGATCGCAGACCATGACGGTCACCGTGCGGGCGCTCGCCACGCGCGATCTCGATATTCACAATGCCTGGCGGGTGGTGCGTCGCGAGGCGGGTGTCGGACTGCTCAACGGCGTGGTCTTCGGCATTCTGATCGGCGTGATCGCCGGCTTCTGGTTCCAGGATGTCAATCTGGGCGGGATCATCGCCACGGCCATGCTGATCAACATGTTCGCCGCCGCCGTGGGAGGCATCCTCATCCCCCTTCTGCTCGACAAGGTCGGCGCCGATCCGGCCGTGTCGTCGGCCGTCTTTGTCACCGCGGTGACCGACATTACCGGATTTTTCGCCTTTCTGGGGCTGGCCACCTGGTGGTTTTCGGTGTCGTGACGGGCAAAAAATTGACTTATACGTAAAAGTCAATAAGATGCCGTTTCCCAAATGAATCGGAACGGTTGTGAAGAAGTATTACAGTATAACGGAACTGACGCGCGAATTTGGGGTTTCGACCCGCACGCTTCGTTTCTACGAAGACGAGGGCCTGCTTCACCCCGAGCGTCGTGGCCGCACCCGGCTTTACCGGGCCGCCGACCGCCACCTTCTGCAGGAAATCCTGCGTGGCCGGCGGATCGGCTTCACTGTAGCCGAAATCCGCGAAATAGTCCATGTTTACAAGGAACCGCCGGGCGAAATCGGTCAATTGAAGCTGATGATGAAGAAGATCGACGAGAAGCGCGACGACCTTCGGCAGAAGCGCCGCGACATCGAGGAGACGCTCGCCGAACTCGATCAGGCCGAAGAGGCCTGTCTGACCCGGCTTGTTGAAATCGGCGTCGGAACCTGATCTTGCGGTGGTGCCCTCACGGGCGCAAAGGCTTGTCGGTCACAGCCAGCGCCGGGTGCGCTGGCAGTATTGCTCGAAATCGATGCCGAACCGCGCCAAAAGGTGCATCTCTTCCTTGCGGATGGCGATGACGGTCGTGACGATCGCCGCCCCGATGGCGGCGACGAAGAACCAGGCATTGCCGGTGAGAAAGCCGATCGCCAGGGTGATCAGCGTATAGCCGAGATAGATCGGGTTGCGGCTGTAGCGGAAGGGTCCGCTGGTGACCAGCCGTTGCGCACCGCGATGCGGCATCACCGTTGTGCGATAGTCGACCAGCGTCTTGATCGCCCACAGGTCGAGAAAGAGCGCGACGGAGACCAGCAGCGCGCCGATCGCGTAGAACAGATAGCCGTTGGGCATCACAGAAGGCAGAATTCCGAGGAAGCGATCGGCCAGCAGGGCGAAGAGGATGGCCAAACCGTACAAGACGGGCGGCCAGGGAAAGCTGAGCGGCTTCAACCTATAGGCATTCATGGTCAGGTCCTGTCATTGACTGATGGCCGAACATTCACGCGCAAGCTTAAGTATCCGCTCATCCTGGTCCGGCAAGATTGCGCCAGACTGGAGAGGCGAAAGAAGCGACTGCTGCTGCAGCCGCTCGAGGGTGCAACCGCAAAAGCGATTGCAGAGCGTCGCATCCGAACCTTCGGCCAGGCAAGCCTTTTCACAGCTCGCCAGATAGGATTGCATAGGATCCTCTTTTTGTGGCGGCGCTATGATCGAGATCATGAAAACCACGGCAATCAACAGCGGTTGGTGCAGAAGGTAAACGATCAGGCTGTTGCGACCGGCCAGCCTGAGCCAGCCTGGGCCAGCCGGCATCTTGGCCAGCGCCGCCCGCCAGCCGGCCGCAATCGCGATCCGTGCGGCAGCCATTCCGATCAGCAGCGCTCCGATCCAGGGCAGGAGCGGCACATAATCGTTCGAGCGCGGCAAATGCTGCGAAAGGCCGATGAACAGCAAGGCCGGCGCGTCGAAAATCTCGGATCGGTAGAAATTCGGCAGGGCGATGGCCGCCACTGCAACGGCAAGTGTGACGAACGGCGGCAGGCGCAGGAAGGCAAGGCCGATCAGGCTTCCGGCGGCGATGGCATGCAGGATGCCGAAGAAGATCATGCTCTCCGGTATGGCGATGGCGGTGGCCACGGTGATCGCCAGGGCTGCCGCGACGATGACAGCCAGCCGCTTGGCGAAGGATCTGGCCTTCAGCACAGGATAGTGCGCCAGGATCAGGCTGAAACCGGCGAGAAAGAGAAAGCTCGCGGCGATGGCACGGGCATAGATCTTCAGCCAGCCGCTGGTGGCGGTGCCCGGCTCGAGATAGCCGAAGAACTCGAAGTCCCATGTCAGGTGATAGGTCGCCATGGCGATCAGGGCGAGACCGCGTGCCGCGTCGAGCGCCTCGATCCGTGGCGAGGTGGGCAGGCCATCAACGGTCGTTTGGTGATCAGCGGCCAACGCGCGTTCCTTCCGTCTTGCCGTCTTGCCCTATTGCCGTCTCGTCGGCGGGTCAGGCCATGCGCCTGCCAGACCGCGCAAAGGTGACCATTTCATGGCGCGGAGGCAGGTGATTCGATCAGAGCGAGCCTGGCCTCGGAGAAGAACTGCCGGCGCAGCAGAACGACGAACACGGTGAGCGAACTCGCCATGAAGAGATAGGGACTGGCGAACCAGCCGAGATAGCCGATCGACATGAACAGCGCCCTGAGGCCCGCATTGAAATGGCCGGCGGCGATGATGTTCATGCGGATCGCCAGTTCGGCGGCGCGGGTCGCGGCGTCCGGGTCTCGGCGCGCCTCGTCGGTCATTGGCAGCGCGCCGAACAGGATGGTGCAATAGTTGAACAGCCGGTAGGACCAGCCGAACTTGAAGAAGGAATAGCCGAAGATCGCGGTCAGCACGAAGACCTTGACCTCGAATGTCGTGCGCCCGCCCTCGACCACGAAAGGCAGGTCTTTCAGCACCGCGTCCACTTGCTCCGTCTGGCCGAGCAGCGCGAAACAGCCGCCGATGGCAAAGATCGAGGTCGAGGCGAAGAAGGCCGTTCCGTTCTGCAGTCCGGACAGAATCTGCGTGTCGATCATCTTCAGGTCGCGTCCGAGCGAATTCATGATCCACTGGCGCCGGCGCTCGGCCATGGCCTGAGTGAGGCTGGTGCGGGAAAAGATCCGGCCCTGGCCGGTGATCCAGGCAAAGGCGAACCACAGAAAGCCGAACATCGAGAGCGCGATATAGTCGAGGAGGGTCATGGCGACTCCGGCGCGATTGAACGGTCCTTTCTAAGCGGATTCGCCCGTTTCTCCACAAGCGAATTAACCCGGCGAAAAGATCTTGGTTCGAAACGGGGCAAATCTCTCCTCGCCGCCGAACACACAATGGCGCGCAAGTCATTGAAATTTCGAAGAAGCATGCGCGCAGTGCATGGCTGATGCGCGCAGGGTGCCTTTCTTTCGCCTTTTTTGCAGTTGCGAAGGCCCGCAGATTTTAATAAATCGTTTCGCACAGAAGCGGTCGGGGGACGGCTTTCTGCCAACAACGGTCAAACGGAGTCTTCATGGAAGACAGCATCCAGAAATCCTGCTGGGGCGTTACAATTCGTGCTCTGGTGGGATTTGCCGGCATCTTGTGCCTGGCTTATCTCTTTGGCAGTATCTGATCCGAAATCACGAATGACGGTTTCAGGCAGCGCGGGTCGCAAAACCCGCGCTGTTGTCGTTTTAGCCGTTTTACATGTCGCGTCGATGAAAAAGGATGTCGGTTCGCCGCCGCATTCGCTAAGCATGTTGATCTAGCGTGAGGCAAATTGGCCTGGAGGCGGCGAAGCGACATGTTTCTTTCGGTTTTCGATGTGTTCAAGATCGGGGTGGGCCCATCGAGTTCCCATACAATGGGGCCGATGACGGCGGCCAACCGCTTTCTCGACCTGATCGCCTCCGACAACTGGCCCCGACCGCAGGGCGCCCGGGTGGCGGCACTGAAAGCCAGCCTGCACGGCTCGCTCGCCTATACCGGGATCGGCCACGGCACGGGCAGGGCGGTGATCATCGGCCTGACCGGAGAGGCGCCCGACAGCATCGATCCGGACCGCATGGATGCCATTGTCGACGAGGTCGAGCGCAGCCACAAGGTCGCGCCGCCCGGCCATCCAGCCTATCATTTCAACCCGAAGGAAGACCTCGTCTTCGACAAGAAGGTGCCGCTTTCGGGCCATGCCAACGGCATGCGGCTGTCCGCCCTCGACCGGGACGGGCGGGTGTTGTTGACGACGATCTATTATTCGATCGGCGGCGGCTTCGTCGTCACCGACACCGAGCTTCTGGCCATGCAGAAGGCCAAGAAGGCGGCGTCAAGCCACAAGGTGCCTTATCCCTTCGCCTCGGCCAGGGAAATGCTCGACATGGCGGCCCGCTCCGGCCTGACGATCGCCCAGATGAAGCGGGCGAACGAGGAGGCGGTCATGGACCGCGAGGCGCTGAATGCCGGTCTCGACCGCATCTGGGACGCCATGAGCGGCTGCATCGACCGCGGCCTCAAGCAGGACGGACGCCTGCCGGGCGGCTTGAACGTGCGTCGCCGCGCCCGCTCGATCCATGACCAGTTGCAGGAGGAATGGCGCTCCAACCGGCAGAACCCGCTGCTCGCCAATGACTGGCTGTCGGTCTATGCCATGGCGGTCAACGAGGAGAACGCCGCCGGCGGCCGCGTCGTCACCGCGCCGACAAACGGGGCGGCCGGCGTCGTGCCGGCGACCATCCGCTACTACCTGCATTTCCATCCCGATGCCGACCAGGACGGCATCCGCGACTATCTGCTGACCGCCGCCGCGATCGGCGGCATCATCAAGCACAACGCTTCGATCTCCGGTGCCGAAGTCGGCTGTCAGGGCGAGGTGGGCTCGGCCTCCGCGATGGCGGCGGCAGGGCTTGCCGCCGTGATGGGCGGCAGCCCGGAGCAGATCGAGAACGCCGCCGAAATCGCCCTGGAGCACCATCTCGGCATGACCTGCGACCCGGTCGCCGGCCTTGTCCAGGTGCCCTGCATCGAGCGCAATGCGCTGGGCGCCGTCAAGGCGGTCACCGCCGCCTCGCTGGCGCTGAAGGGCGACGGCCAGCATTTCGTGCCGCTCGACGCCTGCATCGAGACCATGCGCCAGACCGGCAACGACATGAGCGAGAAATACAAGGAAACCTCGCTTGGCGGCCTTGCCGTCAACGTGGTGGAATGCTGAGGGCGGCTGTTGGGCCGACAAGCTTGACCGGTGGTGGATCCTGAGACGCTTGCTGGTGACGTCCTCCATGTCCGGGGGGAGTCACTCCTCGTCCTGATCGGATTCGCTTCGCCGTTTGGCGTCGCGGTGGATCACGAAGAACATCGTGAATGCGAGCATCGAAAGGCAGAACCAGATTACCGGCATTAGCACGATGGCAGGGCCTCTCAGCTCTCGGCCCTGGTAGACTGTATAGTGCCAATATTGGAGGGCCGGCGCGATGTAAGCCATGAAGAGGGCGAAAACCATCTCGCCCTTCTCTTTCCATGTCGTCCGCAGCAACATCAGTTTCCAGAATCCCGGCTTTGTCTTTCGCATGCACTTTGCCCTTTGTGAATATGCGGGTCGGAATGCGCATCGGGACAATCTGAGCGAGTCAGCGAAGGGTGGTTTATTAGGCCTTGACGCCGGCGGTGAGCGGATTATCACCGGTGCCATGACACTGCACATGATCAAGCTCTGCGTCGGCGCCGACAGCCTCGACGATCTTCGCGAATGGGTGGCCGAGCGCGCGCTTGTCGCGGTTGCGGCCGGCCTCGAGCCGCAGTCCAGCCATGTGACGCGCATGGTGCCCAAGCGGATGGACGAACTGCTCGACGGCGGATCGCTCTACTGGGTGATCAAGGGCCAGGTCGCCGCCCGTCAGAAGCTCATCGATATCAAGACCTTCACCGGCGCCGACGGGATTTCCCGCTGCGAACTGGTGCTCGGCCCCGAAGTGATCGAAACCGCACCCGCCCCCCGCCGCCCGTTCCAGGGCTGGCGCTACCTCGAACCCGATTCCGCCCCCAGAGATCTCGGCGCCTCGGGCGCCAATCTCGAGGACATGCCGGAAGATTTGAAGCGCGAACTGGCGGAACTCGGGCTGTTGTAGTTCTCCACCGTTCAAACAGCCGGCCCGGCAAAACGTGAACCCTTGCGGACGACCTCCGCCAAGGCTATCTGACGCCGCATGACGATAGCACCGCTCTATAGCCCGGGGACGAAGATCTTCGCCGTTGCCCCGATGATCGACTGGACGGATCGGCATTGCCGCTACTTCCATCGGCGCCTGAGCGGCCGTGCGCTGCTCTACACCGAAATGGTGGTGGCGGATGCGATCATTCACGGGAACCGCGACCGGCTCTTGGGCTTCTCGCCCGAGGAGCATCCGGTGGCGCTGCAACTCGGCGGGTCGGATCCGGCAAAGCTGGCCGAGGCGGTGCGGATCGCGGCCGATTACGGCTATGACGAGATCAACCTCAATGTCGGCTGTCCCTCCGACCGGGTGCAGTCCGGCACTTTCGGCGCCTGCCTGATGCGCGAGCCGCAGACGGTGGCGGACTGTGTCGCCGCGATGAAGGGGGCGGCGACCGTGCCGGTGACGGTCAAGTGCCGGATCGGCGTCGATGACCAGGCGCCGGAGGCGGTGCTGCCGGATTTTCTCGCCCGCATGGTGGCCGCCGGTGCCGACGCCCTCTGGGTCCATGCCCGAAAGGCCTGGCTGCAGGGCCTGTCGCCGAAGGAGAACCGCGACATCCCGCCGCTCGACTACGACCTGGTCCACCGCATGAAGCGGGAGAACCCGGACGTGTTCCTCGGCATCAATGGCGGCATCGACACGATGGACAAGGCCCTCGGCCATCTGGAGGTGATGGACGGGGTGATGCTCGGCCGGGCCGCTTATCACAATGCCACGCTTTTGACCGAGGTGGATGAAAAGATCTACGGCGAACCGCCGAGCCGAGCCGACTGGGACGGTGTGCGCGACACGATGATCGCCTATGCCGATCGCGTCATCGCTTCCGGCGGGCGGCTCAACCAAGTCACCCGCCACATGATCGGCCTGTTCCAGGGCTTTGCCGGGGCCAGGCGCTATCGGCAGATCCTGTCCGACGCCACCAAGCCCTCGGCCGGGCCGGAGATCATCGCCGAGGCTTTTTCCGCCGTGGACATTGCCGGCGGGCCGAAAATCCCGGGCGAGGCGAAAACGGCGCAGGCCGTCTGAGCGGCCGCCAACGAAGAACGGCGCCCCGAGGGACGCCGTTCACAAAAGATCATCGCCGTTCGGCGAACAGGCTCAGAAAGCCTGGATGTTGACGGCCTTGGGGCCCTTGCCCATGCGGTCCGGCTCGGTGTCGAACGAAACCTGCTGGCCGTCCTTCAGGGTCTGGATGCCGGAAGCCTGGAGAGCGGAGATGTGAACGAATACGTCCTTTGCGCCGCCTTCCGGGGTGATGAAGCCGAAGCCCTTGTCCTGGTTGAAGAATTTTACGGTGCCTTTGGTGGCCATGGGAGAGTTCCTTATCCCTTGTGTCGTTGGTTTCCCCTTGCCCGGCAGGCCGGAAGAGGGGGCGATATTGCCCTTCAGCGTGACGGGCTAGTCGGAAGTCGCGATATCGGGGAAAGAACGTCTACCAGCGGGGGGAAGCCCCCAGGACCGCCGCAGCGGTCATACAGTCGGTCCAGTCTCCGGGATCATTAGTGCCCGAACGGCGATATTGCTAAGGCCTTTTGCGTCAAAAGGCAAGAGCCTAACAGGCCCGGCCTCGCGACCGCCGCGGGGCAACCGGCTGAATCCATTAAGATTTGAGGGGTGCGGCGCAAACGGCCGGCGCGACGCGGGTGGACGCATGCGGGCCTTGGCCCTTGCACCGCCCTTCGCCATTCTTTGGACAAGCGGCCTTGCGACTTGAAGCCGGGGCCCGGACGCTTTACCAGACGTGCGGGGCCCGCTTTGCACATGCCGAGGAAGCTTTCGCCGTGATCGATCCCTATCAACTGCTCGGACTGGAGCGCGACGCCGACGAGGCGGCGGTCAAGGCCGCCTATCGCAAGGCCGCCAAGAGCGCCCATCCGGATGCCGGCGGCGATCTTCACGCCTTCGGCCGGCTCAATGCCTCCTATGAACTGCTGAAGGACCCGGTGCGCCGCCGCGTCTACGACGACACCGGCTATGATCCGCAGCTTGCCGACGCCACGGACCTCAAAGGCCTGATGATGCTGGAGACGCTGGTCAACGAGATGATCCTCGACGAGCGCGCGCCCGGCAGCTTCGATCCCGTCGCCGGCCTGCGCCGCAAGCTGACCGACGATCTGTTGAAGGCCCGCTTCCACATTCTGGAACTGGAACGCCACCGCACAAGGGTGCGCCAGCATGCCGACCGCATCGGCCGGCGGCCGGACAACGACGTGCTGGGCGCCATGCTGCGCGCCCGCGCCCAGTCGATCACCGAGGCGATCAAGGGGGCCGAGACGCAGATTGCCGCGATCGAGCGGGCCTATGAAATGCTGGAGGGCTATTCCTACGAGCTGGAGGCGGCCGGCCCCCGCGGAGCCGGGCCCGAGGCGGAAGCGGCGGAATAGGGCCGGGACGCGTCGGCGCATCGTCGTGGCCCCGGGTCTTACAGCATCCACGGCAGTCCCTTGAGCATCTCGCGCGGCACGCCATCGACCACGGCGCGATAGGCCGCAAGCGCGTCGCCCTCCAGAAGCGCTGGCAGCTTGTCGCGCCGGCGCCGGGTCCACCCGCGCACCACCCGCCGGGTGGGCGGGTCATGGCACCGCACCGTGGCGGGGCTGCGCCGCAAGCTGACCGACGATCTGTTGAAGGCCCGCTTCCACATTCTGGAACTGGAACGCCACCGCACAAGGGTGC
>JAIBEK010000024.1 GCA_019459145.1 Arenimonas sp. | reverse complement strand
GGGACTATATCCGCATCGCAGCACTACCGGACGCCGAAACAGCGCTCCGGCTCATCGACGGATGGATCGAGGACTATAACGAAATCCATCCCCATTCCGCGCTCAAGATGGCTTCCCCTCGGCAGTTCATCAGGGCTAAATCAAACTAGCCGACCTGTCCGGTGAAACGGGGTGCACTCCACCGCAGATCTCCGACCATAAGGCCCAACTGTAAAGTGCTTAAATACCACTCAAAAAAGCGGTTTAGAATTCCCGATTTTACCTCGAGATACACTTGAAATACTGCGATCATAATTTACGGTTGTGGAAGTGATTTGCCTGTCTGAGAAATGCCGTGTCAGCTTCCACCAATTTTTTCGCGACCATTGCGGCGAACAGCGGCACTGCCGACGTCATATTCGTACATGGCCTTTCAGGGGATCCGGTCGAAACTTGGAGTTTTGATGGATCGAGTGAGCCCGAAGGTGGCTACTGGCCACACTGGCTATCGGCCGATCTTCCTCACCTAAATCTCTACGCCATCGGTTTTCCGGCTAGTGTGTTTGCCCAATGGGCAAAAAAGGAGATGAACCTATACGACCGAGCGAAGAACGTCCTCGAGACGCTCGCGAGTTACGAGTTTGGTGGTCGGCCAATTATCTTCATCTGCCACAGTCTCGGTGGGCTCCTAGTCAAGCAGATTATCAGAACTGCGCGTGAATCGACAGACGAAGACTGGCAACGGATTGGTGCACGGTGCGCCAGCGTAATATTCATAGCCACACCCCATAGTGGCTCCAGCCTGGCTGGCTTGCTCAAGTTCTTCGTCCAGGGATTTACATCTGTGCACGTGGAAAAGCTCCTGAAGGATAACGCAGAGCTTGTCGAGCTGAACGAGAGCTTTCGTGCCCATTGCCACCGGACATCCATGGCGGTGTCCGTTTATCATGAAAAGCATCTCACCAAGAAATCGTTCCTCGTGGTCGACGAGCGAAGCGCCGATCCGGGCGTCAACGGGGCGATGCCTATCCCAATCGACGCCGACCACATCAACATTTGCAAACCCAGTGGTCGCGACGATCTGATCTACACCAGCATCAGGCATCGATTGCGCAAGCTAGTTCCACCTGCCTGTCCCACCGATGCACCGAATGCAATCGCGTTTGACGACGACGCACTCGATGAGCAGTCGGGAACTGACAGGCGCGACCTCATGACCAAGATGATTGATGCTGGGCGGGAACATGAATATGACTTTGCAAACGACTCGCAAAGCAAGTTTGCTCGTCCCTTCTTGCGGACGGGGCTGAAAACGTCGATATCGACCGTCTATAAAAATTTACTCGCCGATATTGAACAGCGCTTTCAGAGTTTGATCTTCCACCCTCTGATATGCAGCGGTGCCGATGATGCCACTATAGCGACCGCCATCCAGGCTCAAATCATCGAGCCCCTTAGCCAGAAATACGCTCACGACAACGCAACCGCCAAAACGGTTATGAATGCCCTCTATTTTCTGACTGAACGCTGCCATATCCGTTGGGACAAGCCATGACGTATCGCATGTGGTACGCACAGCTGGATCTGATCGACACGGCACGCCGTTATCTGGCCTTGCTGTCGCATTGGAAGTCTGAGGCGCCTAACCGAGACCGCCTGTTCGTGTCCGACTTCTATTTCGTCAATCCGAGCCTTTTACACCTAACCCATATGACGGGTGACGTGCGGCGTGTTTTCAATGCCTTGCGTATTCCTAAGCCAAACGAAACGTTCATACAGCATCCCTCTCCCCCGATCCTGTACACAAAAATGGGGGGCATCCAAGCACAGGCGCTGCACAATTTGATCGGCAGGGGCCTAGTTGAGCTTGAGCTTGTGGACAAGGATCAGTATCGCCTGAGCAGCGAAGGAGATCGACTTGTCTCAGAGCTAGGCGTCCGACTTGTTTTACCGGGAGAAGACAAA
The DNA here is from genome assembly GCA_019459145.1 of Arenimonas sp. Lineage (GTDB taxonomy): Bacteria > Pseudomonadota > Alphaproteobacteria > Rhizobiales > Rhizobiaceae > Allorhizobium. The sequence goes on along the minus strand of JAIBEK010000024.1, from coordinate 35,711 downwards.
ATTTTGAATTTTCTCGTCAACGATTATATCACGATCGGCCGAGGAAAAGGCGGCCTGCGTGAGATGACGGGACTGAGGAGGGTTGGTACTTAGTGTGGTTTCCTTCTTTGCGCTCAAGCGGGTTCGCATCACCAAAGGAAAGAATGTCGCATATGATGAGCTGTTTCATCGTGGCGTGAACATCATCCGCGGTGAGAACGGCTCGGGGAAGTCGACTATTGCGGACTTCATATTTTATGGGCTCGGCGGTGAGTTTGACCGATGGAAAGATGCTGCCCAAAATTGTTCTGCCGTTCGGATCGAGGTGGAAACGGAGCAATCCACGTTGACGTTACACCGTTCGGTTGCCGGTAGGCAGGAACCAATCCTTGTCTATTATGGATCGATGGAAGACTCCCTCGACAAGGGGATCGATGAGTGGCAGCGCGTTCCAATCCGACGCCCGCCTGGCGGACTTGAGCTCTCATTCACGCAAATCATGTTCAGGGCGGCGGGTATCCCGGAAGCACCTAACGTTTCAAACTCGAATATCACGATGCACCAGATGCTGCGGTTGCTGTATGCCGATCAGCAGACGCCGCCCGGCAAGCTCTTTCGGTTCGAAAGCTTTGATACAGGCGATATACGCGAAACAGTCGGGCAGCTTGTCATAGGTGTCAATGGATATGATCTTTATGAAAGCCTGATCAAGCTGCGCAGTGCGAAGGCTGACTACTCCGACAAGGATCGGCTTTACAAAGCCGCGGTGATGTCACTCCCGAGCTCGGAAGGGTTGACCTCGATCGCTATTCTCGACACCCGATTGAAAGAACTTGAAGTTCGGAAAAGCCGGATCGCGGAAGAGATCCGCAATGTGGATGAGGTCGTCGGCGACGATCAGGCTAAACAGTTTGCTGCTGAACGCCAAACGATGCGCCGGCGCCTGCAGAAGTTGGCGGGCGACCTCCAGCTTTCTGAGCAGCGCATCAGCGACCTCGTCGATGAACAAGCTGAGCTCCATCAGTTTATCGAACACCTCGAACAGCAACTTCTTGCGCTCAGCGCTGCCGAGGATCTGTCTGTGAAGCTGGGGAATATAGAGTTTCAATATTGTCCATCGTGCCTGAAGCCGCTTTCGGACAAGGACGCCCGGCACTGCATTGTCTGCGACGAAGTAATTGATGAAGAGAAAGTGCGTTCAAGGTATTTCGAGCTGAAAGTCGACAATGAACTGCAGATCAGGGAGTCGAGGCAGCTTTTGGCGATGAAGGCTGCAGAGGTCGAAAAACTTCAAAGTGAGGTGAGGGCGCTTCGTCGCGGATATTCCTCGACGATGACAGACTATGCGTCTCGATACGATACCAGCAATTCGCCGCGTGAGAGTTATCTGGCCGAACGATTCAAAGCACTTGGTAGTCTTGAGCGCGATGCGGAATACATGGAGGAGTTGCGTGCAACCCTTCAGAGGATTGATGAGCTTTCGGCCGAAAGGGCGAAGCTTAATGACGAGATCACCTCGCTCGAGGCGACGATCAAGCGGCTGGAGGCATCTTCGACTGCGCGGATCTCTAAGGCCATGAACTTAGTGAGCACCATTGGCAAACGCGTTCTTATGAAGGATTTGAAGCGGCAGGAGGCTTTTGAAAATCCGACCTCATTCTCGATCAATTTTGGGGACGACGCCATGCTCGTCGACGGGAAAATGAACTTCGCTGAAAGCAGCAACGTCATCTTAAAGAACACGTCCATCTTGTCGCTTTTGTTGAGCGCCAGCTACGATGCCGACTTCTGGCATCCGAAATTCCTGTTGATGGACAATATTGAAGATAAGGGGATGGAGCCGATCCGGAGCCATAATTTTCAGAAAATTTTGATCGAGGAATCGACGCAAGCGAAGTTCCCGCATCAGATTATTTTCACAACGTCGATGCTCGATCCCACCCTCGATAAAAGCGAACTGACTGTCGGTCCTGAGTACACGCGCGAAATGAAGACTTTAGCTAATATATGATAGCGGTGAAGAAGGCCTGCTTGAGCAAGTATACGATGCGCGAGTTCTCGCTCGAACGCTCAGTCATCGATCATGAGGCTTTTGATGCGCCGACATACCTGGCCAACGATAAAGAACGCGCTAGGCACGGCGGCGTTTTGGGCGATTTGGAGTATACTCTTGCGGCAATTTAAGGGGCGGCTCGTCAAGCGGCAATGAAGCTTGGGACTTGTTTGATTTTCCACCTGAAATTGGAAGGTGAAGAGATGGAGATTCCCGTATTTCCGCTGGCGTAGGCTTTGCCGGGGGACGCTTTCGCTGCAACACGCGGGCCTCCTGAGCGGCTCTCACCGTGTTGAGCTCGGTCAGAATACCGAGGTTCGGTCCCGCGATCAGATCCTTCACGGTTATAATCTGGATTCGCGCTCGTTCGCCGCCCGGAAGTGATATTCTCCCGCCTGTTGCTGCTTCGGTACGCATGTCTTGGGTAGGGTCGTTTAGGCAGATAAGGACACCCATGTCAGCCGCTTCCCGTTGGACAACGCTTTTCAATACCCGAACCGCGTCTGGGCCAATGTGTTTTCCACCTTTCACGGAGACTATTGCGTGCCCGTATTTGCCGGGGCCCGTCACAAAGGCGATTTCGCCATCAATGCCTTTGTCAGGTCCACGACCTTTAGCCTGACCACCAATTCGTCCGACTGCCCATTGTTGAAATGTATACGGCTCAGTGGCTGCAAGCTGACGCGCTCCGTATTCGTCCTTTGGAATTCCCTCGATGGAATAGTTAGCGAAGGGAAGCCACGTCTTCATTCTATCTTGGATTACCTGGATCGCCAGATAGGTGATATCAATTCCGATCCACGCTCTTCCCAGCCGCTCCGCAGCATGCAGCGCCGTTCCGCAGCCACAGAAGGGATCCAGCACAACGTCGCCTGGGGCCGTTGAAGATAAGATGACACGCTCGAGCAATGCGAGGGGCTTCTGTGTGGGGTAACCGATGCGCTCCTCAGCCTGCGAGTTCAGAGGAGGTATATCACCCCAAAAGCTGCCGATGGGATTTCCCCGATCATCAGCCGGCCGAAGTTTACGGCGCGGCGCGCCTGATCTGCTCCACGACAAATTGCCCTCCGCGTCAATCTCACGAAGTTTTTCCAACTCTACGCGCCATCCGTAAGGTGGAGGTGTGAAGCCCTTATACTCGTAGACGAGATTGGGGCGAACACCCATGCTCGCCGATCGGAGAATTGGGCCGTCTGCATAGGCGCCAAGTTCGTCCGATCTATCATATTTCTCTAGGAGCTCGGCCTGTGACAAAGGTACACGTATCGCGTCCTCGTAAAAGGGCGCCGCGTCTGACTTCGCATAATAGAGAATAGTATCGGTGCTCGGGCTGAATTTCTTGCTTGCGTGTTGTGATCCCTTCGGGTTTCGAGACCTGAGCCAGATGATTTCGTTCCGAAAGTTCGAGGCTCCAAATATCGAGTCCATGACAGTTTTCAAATAATGGCTTGCCGTCGGATCGCAGTGAAGGAATATACTACCAGTTGGCCTCAAGACACGCTTCAAATGGACCAGGCGAACAGTCATCATGGCAAGGTAAGCCATGAGATCACTTTGGCCCAGAAAACCTTGGAGAGCTTGCAACATTCGGAAGATTGAGACATCGGATCGGCGCACGGCTTCCATCGCCGCTTCCGCCCCATCTTCCCACCGCCAAGTGTCTTCAAATGCCATACGCTGCGCATCAGCCCCGACAGGTGACTTGTAAAGGATGTTGTATGACGCTTTGGAATTGAATGGCGGGTCTAGGTAAACCAGATCGACGGAGTTTTCCGCCATTTTCTCCAGCCAATCGAGATTGTCCCCGAAGTAGAGCCTGTTCACGTAAGCTCCTCAATGAGCGTAACAGATGTTTTACCATCTAAAATCTTCGTTGAATTTTCGTTTATACCAATAGACTATTTTTCTGGCCTCAATTTTCATCCGGGAGGCTCCGCGTAATTGGGATACAGACGGAAGGCTTAGCCGTTGAAAATTATCCAGCAGTTGTTGCCGCGCCCGCCATCGTCGAAACGCATCCGACCATTGGTTGCGCTTAGTGGCCGGCTTCCGAAAGGCCGTCAACAACTCCCGGCCCCTTTCGGCTATGCCGAACGGCAAGTACTTGACGTTACAGGAAAATGCGGCGCTAACACAACGAATGAAAGACGGGTCTACGGTTTAGATCCCATCAAGGCGGGGCTTCGCAGCTTTTCGCCAATTACGGGCACTGATCCAAGCAAACCCAAGGCAAGGTGACAGAGCTCATGCACCTCACTGCCGCGCCGAATGCGGAACGCCATGACCGGGGGAAGTCGGTCTCGCCTGACCCGTTGGGTCGCTGCGCTCAGGCTCCTGCGGCTTCCCTTGTTCCGGTTCTGGCGTGACGAGAATTCCCGCTTTCGCGCCCTGCGGTCGCCGCTATGCTGAAAGCTCCGATATTCTTCATGGTCTGACCCGGATCTCGCGCGAGCGCGGCTTTGATCCGGGGGAATTTAAGATGATAGGCTGCAGAGCTCGGAACGCTGGAAATCAGAGCAAGCGCCTAGACGGCACTTGAGCCCGGAATACCTGCCGCACGTCGGAATTGCTTATGCAGCATTCCGAACCAACGTCTGGAGCCGTTCCGCACATACTTCCTTGACGAGATCGAGCAACACGGCTGTCCGCTCGTGCAGCCAGACCAACGCCACCTCGCTGATTTCAAAATGCTTGGAATACCGCGCCTTCACATAGGCCTCGTTCAGCGTGTTGAACCACGCGCGTTCCCGATGCTGGTCGCGTGGAAATGCCTCCGCCAGCCGACGATCCTGACCTTCCGCCAGAGAGCGCAAGAACTTGATGTTGTGGGAAGGCGGGCCGTAGTTGGTCAGGGTCAGCAGTACGCAGGCGTATGCCTGTTCCAGTGCTTGATGAAGGCTGAAAGCGGCGTCTCTTCGCCATCTTTCATCCTCCTCGGACTTCTGCAACTGCAGCCGTGAGGTTTCAAGTGCACGCGAGGCGTTGAAGTATCGCTGCTCAAAATGCTCGTTCGCCACTCGTAGCCGATCGACGGGATCGAGTGGCCTGGGCTCGTTGAGCGGTTGGTCGTCGAGCTCGTAGAGAACGATACCTTCCTTGCGGATATCAGAGAAGAAGTACTGTCCCTCCTTCAGGTAGGTGTTCACCTCGCGCAGCGAATGCACAATGAAACTCACCGGCGTCTCGATGGCACTGTCCCGGTTCAGCCGATCGGCGGCTTTGTGCCAGTAGTCCTCGAACGCGCAGAACTTGCGATTGTTGACGATGACGAGCAGATCGAAGTCGGAACGGTAGCCCTTCATTGTGAATGGCTCGTCGACCCAACCGCCCTTGGCATAGGAGCCGAACAGGATGATTTTGAGGATCCTGCCGCGTTTCTTGAATTCCGCCGATCCTTCTCTCAGCGCATCCTCGAATTCCTCGTGCAGGATTTCCAGGACGCGACCGAGCTCGCGTTGCTTGCGGAGCGGCATATGATCGAGAGAGGACTTCATCATGGGCGGGCAACGATCCGCAGTCTGGCTGCTATGAATGGCTGTTGGCAATAAGGTCTATCAATTGCGTCATCGTATACCAAAGGTGGCGTGTGACCAACACCAGACCCGGATGGTGGTGCGACAGCACCGTTGATCGCGGCAGCTCGCCGTCCGCTTCTTTCTGATTTCCATTTCTCTTTCATGTCGGATCAAAGGCCTCCCCTGAACTCGGGATCGGTGAAGTAGCGTAGTTTGCGAACGCGCGCCGGCCGCTCTCCCTGTCGAAGCAGGATCAACTGGTCCGGGCCCAGGCGCATGATCTCATCGGTATTGATGAGGTCGCGCGGCGAGATATGTTCGGACGACGAGTTCTTTCCCTCGCTCCAGGAGCGGGTCAGGTATTGCGCATCCGTCTTACCGATGGATCGGCTGATCAGCTCGGCGGTTTCCACATCATTGACGCCAAAGACCTGCAGGACGCCGGCATTCGACAGGAAAGTGCCGGCGCGTCGTCCATAGGTGGCGCGCAGCTGGTGGATATCCTGGAGGATGGGCCAAAGCTGCACGCCGTAGCCGGCCATGAGACCCATTGCACGTTCGACCGGCGCCAGATGTCCAAGGGCTGCGAACTCATCGAGCAGATAAAGTACGGGGCGGCCGGTGACGGCCGGTTCGCGGGCCATGTCGGCCAGGCTCTGGGTGATGAGCAGGCGCAGCCATCTGGAATAGGTGGAAAGCCGATCGGGTGGCAGGACGAGGAATACAGTGGCGTTGTGACGCTTGAGATCGGCGAAGGAGAAATAGCTTTCATCGAGCACCCTCACCATGCGCGGACTGTCGAGGAAATGGGTATGGCGTTGAGCGGCTGAGAGAACGCCGGCTGCTTCTCGATCGGACTTGCCAAGATGACGATTGGCGGCGCGCGCAATCAAGCCGTTTGCCGCGTCGCTATCCTGCATGTCGGCGAGCAGCCTGGCGAACCATTCTGGCGCGAGCGTCAGGTAATCGCGCAGTGTTGCAAGGCTTCGCCGACCAGGAGGCTCCCCCACCACAACCCTCAGGATCAAGCCTGAGATCAGCGCCTTTGCTTCTTCGTTCCAGTGGGCATCACCCGCCATGCCAGGCTCATCAAAGACGATCGCATCGGCAAGCGAGCTCGCCTCATCGGCGATATCTGGGCTATCGGGATCAAGTTGGTCGAGGGGATTGTAAGCGGCAGAATGTTTGCCCGTCACATTGAAGGGATCAAGGACGTGAACTGGTCCGAACCGTTCGCGGGCGCGGCCTGTAATCCTGGCATTCTCTCCCTTTGGATCGATGCAGATCACCGATCGTTCCGCTGTCAGCAGATTGGGAATGATGGTGCCCACACCCTTGCCGGTGCGGGTCGGTGCCATCGTCAGGAGATGGGCAGGGCCGTCGTAGCGCAGAAGCTTGCCGTTCATATCATCGCGGCCAATCAGCAGGCCATTACCCGAAGCGCGGAGCTTCTTCAGCTCTCCGGGCGACGCCCATCGCGCCGTGCCGAACACGGCGGAGAGCGGTGCATCCGTCAGGAACGCTGCCGCGAAACCGCCCAGTCCGAAGACGAAAGGGAGATACTTGGCAATTGACTGAACCAGCTGGTTGGCCTGTCCCTCGTCCAGACCCGACATCTCATGAACAGCGATGTTCGTGAGCAGCAGTAGCGCCGACAGAACGAGGCCAAGAATGGCGGACACGATGGCCAGAACAGGCGCTTTGACAGCAGACTTGAGCAGTGGCGCGATCCTCATTCCGGTTGCGCCTGACCGCGATCCTCGCCCTGTACTCTGGGCAGGAGAATATCATCGAACAGGATCTTGTCCCCATCGCGGGTCAGGAAGCCCGGAAGCTCCTTGCGCAGCCAGTCGAGCAGGCGGCGCGTGAAATCCAGATCGTTGGAATTTTCGAGGCGATGCAAAACCAATGCGCCCAGGAGAACCTTGCGCCTGGTGTCCTGGGCACGTTCCTGTTTGCCGAGCCGCGCTTTCAACGCCTTCTTTCGTTCGTCCAGTTGCGCAATGCGCAGTGCGATCGATTTGCGATCCATCCCGGCACCTTCATGTTCTTCTCCCGGTGGTGCGAGCCAGACTACACAGCCCTTCTGCAAGCGGTACTGCCATTTCTGTTAGTTGAGATCGGCACGGGCTTGATCCCGAATGGAGGGAGCGAAGCGACAGAAATGACAAGGGCGCACTTACGAGTTGCTGCGCAACTCAGCGCCAAGAAATGCTCTCGACGAGCTGGAGACGTGCGAATGGCGATCTACCATTGCAGCATGAAGCCGGTGAGCCGCAGCGGCGGCCGCAGCGCCGTGGCCGCGGTCGCCTATCGCACGGCCAGCCGCTTGCTGAACGAGCGTGATGGCCTGGTGCATGACTTCACCCGAAAGAGTGGCGTGGTTCATACCGAGATCGTGCTGCCGGATGGAGTGGAAGCCGATTGGGCGCGGGACCGGTCGAGCTTGTGGAATGCCGTCGAGTTTGCCGAGAAGCGCAAGGATGCCCGTGTCGCACGCGAGTTAGAGATCGCTCTTCCACACGAGCTGAGTGCGGCCGAGCGCTTGTCCCTGACACGCGACTTTGCCCGAGAGCTTGCCAACCGTTATGGGGCAGCCGTCGACTTCGCCATTCACCAGCCGGGCAGCGACGGCGATGTCCGCAACATCCATGCCCATGTGCTGATGACGACGCGGGCCGTTGAAGCGACCGGGCTTGGTGAGAAGACGCTGATCGAGCGCGAGAATAAATGGCTGTTGAACCACGATCACCCGACCGCGCAGATGCAGCTTCGCGATATCCGCCAGGCTTGGGAGGCCCATGCCAACCGGCATCTGGTGCGCGCCGGTCTCGATGTCCGGATCGATCATCGCTCGCATCTGGAACGTGGCCTTGAGATCGAGCCGACCGAGCATATGGGCGTTCATGCCTCGCAGATCCATCGGCGGGGACGGGAGGTGTCCCGCACGCGGATCGATGAAGAGGCAGCAAGGCGCAATGCCGACCTGATCCGGCAAAAGCCGGAACAGGTCCTGAGTGTCATCACCGGTGAGAAGAGCGTGTTCGACCGCTATGATGTGGCGCGTGCCCTGCATCGCTATATCGACGATCCGCAGAGCTTCCAGAACGCCCTTGCCGCCGTCATGGCATCAAGCGCCCTAGTGGAGCTGAAGCCTGGGCAGAAGGGCGAACTTGCCCGGCTGACCACGAGAGAGATGCTGGAGATCGAGCAGGCCATGGCCGCGAGCGCATCATTGATGGGGGTCGCTCGCGGCCATGACGTGGACCGGCATCACGTCGATCAGGCGCTGAATTTACAGAATGAAGCCATCCGGGCAAGAACCGCAGCGTCGCTTGCCGGAAAAGTCGAGTCCGGCGAGATGGTCCTGGTCGATCGCGTGCGGGCAATCGAGCGCTCAGGCTTAAGCGAAGAACAGTGCGCCGCGGTTCACCACATCACAGGCCCCGAGCAGATCGCTGTCGTGATCGGCTTTGCCGGCGCTGGCAAGTCGACCATGCTCTCGGCTGCGCGTGAGGCCTGGGAACGGCAGGGCTATCGGGTTCATGGGGCGGCCCTTGCCGGCAAGGCAGCGGAAGGTCTGGAGGAATCCTCCGGCATCGCGTCCCGCACCTTGGCATCCTGGGAATATGGCTGGCAAAGGGAGAGGGGACTACTTGGCAAGGGCGATGTCCTGGTCATCGACGAGGCCGGCATGGTCGGAAGCCGGCAGCTTGCGAAGTTCGTGAGCGAGGCCGAAGCGCGTGGCGCAAAGCTCGTGCTGGTCGGCGATCACGAACAGCTGCAGGCGATCGGGGCCGGATCTCCGTTCCGGGCGATTGCCGAGCGTGTCGGCGCTGTCGAGCTCTCGGAAATCCGAAGGCAGAGCGAGGGCTGGCAGCGCGTGGCCTCGATTGCCTTTGCCACGCATCGCACGGGCGAGGGGTTAGCCTTCTACGCCGACCGCGGGCATGTCCACTTCGCCGAAAACCGCGATGAGGCGCGAGCCGCCTTGGTGCGCGACTACCTTGCCGACATGGACGAGCGCTCAAACGGTTCCCGGATTGCCCTGGCGCATCGCCGTGTCGATGTGCGCGCTATCAATGCCGACATCCGGGCATCGCTTCAGACGCGTGGGAAACTGGCACGGGGCGGGGAAGAGCAGGGGCCGCTTGGGCGCGAGGTCGTCTACCAAACGATTGACGGCGAGCGATCCTTCGCGCCAGGAGACCGGATCGTTCTGCTGGAGAACAACCGCGATCTCGGCGTCAAGAACGGCATGCTGGGAAAGGTTCTGGCCGTCGAGCCGGACGCACTACAAATACGTCTCGACGGCGCAGGGCAAAACGCTGCCCGTGTTCTCTCTATGCCGACAAATAGTTACCAGGCCTTTGACCACGGCTACGCGACGACGATCCACAAGTCGCAAGGAGCGACCGTCGACCGGGCCTTCGTCATGGCGTCGGGCACGATGGACCGGCATCTGGCTTATGTTGCGATGACCCGCCATCGCGATCAGGTGAAGCTCTATGCCGGACGCGATGAACTGAAGGATCTGCCGGCGCTGAGCGCCAGCATGGGCCGGTCGGGGGCCAAGGAAACGACGCTCGACTATGCCCAAGCCTTTGCCGAGCGGCGGGGCCTGGCGCAGGAGTTCGGCGGCCTGAGCGAGATTGGCATCGGCCGCAGGTCCGAGCTTGCCGACGATCGGCCGGCGGCTCACTCCAGCGCTTGGGGTGAGCGCGTTCGCGCGCCGGCCGATCGTCATTTCTCCGACACGCTCGGGGCCGGGCAGAGCGGGCAGCGGATTGAAGTGCCTGCCGAAAAGGTCGAGCCGCTCATTCCGGCGATCACCAGCTATGCCCGCAGCGTCGAGGAGGTGGCGCACGAAAAGGCGAGGCCCGACTTCGAGCGGGCCACGGAGGTGGTGCGGGCTCTCGGTCGCAACGTTTATGTCGATCCGGATGGTATGGTCGCACAGCTCAGCTTGGCCATTGTCGACAAGGGCATGGACGGGCAGGAGCTGGCGAAAGTGCTTACTGACCGGCCGGAGCGGTTCGGGGAGATGCGCGGCAAGGTCGGGCTCTTTGGCGAGAACAAGGAGCGTAAAGAGGCACGGCACCATGCCAGGGCGTTGCGGAGCCATGCCGTTGCGGCTGCCGAGACCTGGGGGCGGCGGCTTGGGGAGGAGCGGCAATCTGAGGTCTGGAAACGCGAGAAGTGCGATGTGATTGAGGTTCCGGGGCTCAGCAAACGCAGCGAGGTCATCCTGAAGCAGCTGGATGGGCTGTCGCAGGAGGACAAGGCGACTTTGCTTGAGAAGCTCACGGGCACACAGGAGGGGCAGCAGGCGCTCGGGGAGGCGGAGATGGTCGTCAAGGCGCTTGAGCGACGGTTCGGCAGCTCCGATCCACGCGCCCTGAGACAAGAAAATCTGCGGCTCCGGCTGGAAGATGCCGCCGGGCTTGATCGTATCAAGGATGTTGCCCGGCTCGCCGATCGGGCGCAGCGGGCTGAACTGTCGCTCCAGTATGAGTTGCAGCGAGCGCTCAGCAAGGGACTGGGATTGGGGATGTGACCGTCACAAGGCTTTGCGGAAGCCTAGGTCATTACCAGGAAACCTGCGCTGCTCGCAGTCGATCACCGCCAGGTTCGGTCCGCATGAGTTACACGAACCCGCAGCTGCGTCATAAATGACGCACGTTAATGTGATGGCATTGTGCTGCGGCATGATGAATGTTAACGTACCTTGACGCGTTATAACGCCCCAGACAAATCCAAGCAAGAGACCGAACATGCCAGTCATCACCGTAGCAAACCCCAAGGGTGGGGCCGGGAAGTCTACAGCGGCCCTCGTACTTGCCACTTCGCTTGCCCAGCAGGGCGCCAGCGTCATCATTCTCGACTGCGATCCGAACAGGGCCATCGAGGGGTGGAGGGCAGGAAGTTCGAAGAACCCCGTCGTCGTGGATGGCGGGATCACAGAAAGCACGATAACCGGCAAGCTCGACGAGTACCGCAAGAAGTACCAGTTCGTGTTCGTCGATCTGGAAGGAACCGCCAGCCGCCTCATGTCTCGCGCGCTTGCCCGGGCACAGCTTGTGATCATCCCGATACAGGCAAGCCCGCCCGATGCGGAACTCGCAGCGCGTGCCATCCATCTTATCCGTGAGGAAGAGCAGGCGTTCGAGAAGACCATTCCCTACAGGGTGCTGTTCACCCGGACGTCGCCGGCGATCGCCTCCAAGCTCGAAACGCAGATCACGGCGCAGTTGAAGGCAAGCGAGGTGCCGATGTTTCGTAATCATCTGAATGAGCGGTCCGCCTATAAGGCGATGTTCTACTATCAGCGGGATCTCGAGGAGCTTGATCCGCGCAATGTGAATGGCCTGCCGGCGGCGCGAGACAATGCGTTTCGGCTTGCCGAGGAACTGGTCAATCTGGTTATTGATGCGAGGGTCGCTGCATGAGCGGAAAGGACCTGGGCTTTGGCGGCAAGCTCGCCAACATTACGCCTGACACGGAAGAGCCGGCGCGGATTCCTGATGCGCGGATTGACGAAGTCGGTGAACGTCACGGTTTCGTGGCACGGGAGCCGATCCAGAAGCTGACGCGGCGCAAGCCGTCGGAGCCTTCCGCCAACCTCAATATCCGCCCACCGGTCTCGACATTCAATCGATTCCTGATCTTCTGCGAGCAGAACCGCATGTCCTATCCAGAGGCGCTGAAGGAACTCATGGACCGGGCAGGCGTGTGATGCCGGGTCGAATGCGTCAGCGTTGACGCACGTTAAGCAGGTCGATGTCGGAAGCGTCTGCAGTTGCGCCGGCTGTGGTTTGAGCATTCGCTGATATTGGTCGGAGCCGGACCGGCAACATATCGGGCGGTCGCGCTATGGCGCGGCCCGGGCGGGTGTCGGGTCGCGAAGAAGCGTAAGCAGGGCTGGATTGATGTAGAGGTTTTCCCGTCCTGCTTTCACTTCTTCAAGCAGCCCGTTCTCGACGAGAGCCTTGAGGTAGACCGATGCGGCCTGTCGCTTGGCAATGCCGGCATCCACCAGGTCACTGATCCGGCAATACGGATTGACGAAGATGACTTCAGCCAGTTCACGCGAATAGATTTTCGGGAGGTCGCGGCGGATGCGTTCCGCGGTATGGTCGAGCAGATCCCTAATGGCGCGAATCTGTTTCGTAGACCAGTCCGATGTCTCACGAATAGCGTCCAGCATGTAGAGGATCCATTCCTCCCAGGCGCCTTGCGTGGTGACCGCCAGAAGCCGGTCGTAATAGGCCCGTTTGTTGCCGATGATGTACCGGCTGAGATAAAGGACGGGAATGTCCAGCAAGCCCTTGTCGACCAGGTAGAGCAGGTTGAGAATCCGACCTGTGCGTCCGTTGCCATCAATGAACGGATGGATCGCCTCGAACTGGTAGTGCATCACGGCCAAGCGGATCAAGGGATCGATATCGTCGGCTTCATGGATATAGCGCTCCCAGTTGGCCAGCTTGTCCCGGAGCAGCTCTTGTCCCTCTGGAGGTGTATAGATGACCGAGCCCGTGACCTCGTTCATCAGGGCCGTGCCGGGTGTCGAACGGATGTCGAGATCAACACCCTTGATCCTGCGACAGACCGCAACCGCCGTCGACGTTGAAACCGGGCGCTCCTTGAGTGACTGAAACCCTTCATTCAGCGCCGTGCGGTACCGCAATGCCTCTTTCGTTGCAGGGTCTGCCTGTCCTGCGGGCTCGTTGGCAAAGCGGAACAGGCGATCGGTCGTGGTGACGATGTTCTCGATCTCGGAGCTCGCCTGGGCTTCCAGCAGCGGTATGGAGTTGATGAGGACCGACTGATTGGGAATGAGTTGGCCTGACACCCGGAGCTCTGCAAGTGACGCCCTGGCAGCGATGCAGGCCTTGAGAATGGCCTTCGTCTCTATGTCAGCCTTTGGAGGCAGAAGCGGGAGGTCGTTGTAGGGCACATCCGGGCGAAGCCTCATGGCGCTTAATCCTCGTTCGGACGACATGTCCCGAGGATATGTCGATGGCGTCGACATGTCGCGAAATCATGTCGATAAAATGCAATTCTATCGACATATCGCCGCCAGCACAACTCGACTTTCCGTCGAGTACATGCGAGCAGGAGCCTTCATCTTCTCAGCGACATCGCTTGGCAAACCTGCTGGTTTACCGCTGTCGGCCCCGGCCTTCTTCACCCATTCATGCAGCGTCTGCGCGGTGCTGCGAATCTTGGCGGGCGATAGACGAGACCGCCGCCCATCGCGAGGAATGCTCGCCTTCGTCATCCAAAACCATCCGCACGGCTCGGGCGCGGACTTCAGGTCAAAACTTGTTCGTTGTCTTGCTCATAGTCACTCCACTGTCTCAAAAGTTGGAGCCTCCGGCAAATCCGGGGGCGGGTCACTCCTCGCCGGTCACGATCGGCAGAGTCGTAAGGTGGTTGTCGATGGTATCGACAACCACCTTGTCCATGGGTAGGTGCATTTTCTCGGCTTTCCATTGCTCCATGAATAGGGCGACCGTCTCTTTTGCCGTATCGATGACGAGCTTGCGGGGCAGGGTGGCCTTCGCCGACAAATGCTCAAGCTCATCGATCGTATATCCGACAAATTCCTTGGTTCGGCTGAACGTCAGGGCAGACTTATCGTTTGCGATGTAGGGAATGGTGGACACGAAATCATAGGCCGGGGACAAGCGCGCATGTCTGCGGTCGGGATAGAATAGCGACCAGTTTTTCAGGTGCATATCGCCATTGCCGATCAGGACGTTGAAGGTCAGGCGGCGGATGAATTCGGCAACATCATCTTGATCGGATTCCGTGGCGATCACCGAAACCAGATTGCGGAAGCTGGCTTTCTTGTACTTGTTTTCGGGATAGACATTAAAGACCTGCGCGAAGTCCTCGATATGGGTGACGCTGCCGTCATCGTTTCGGTCAAAACGTTCGATGACGAAAGCATTTTGCCCTAGCTTGCCGATGCCCTCCGGCAAATTGCCGATCGATCGGACATCTACAAGCTCGACTGCCGGGACATTGATCCCGACCATCTGGGCGAGTGTCATCATCGAGAACTCGTTCTCCGGCACATTCGCAAACTCACGAGAGGGGAGTTTTACGATGCGATTGCCGCCGACGCCGCTCGTTGGAATGGTTAAGCCGCCGCTGGCGCTCTGTACGGCCGAGAATTTCAATTGCACCCCCGCCAATGAAAACCGCATGGCGTCTTCGGCAGCTTCTTTTGCGGCCTCGCCTTCAAGGACATTGTGCGCCTCCTCGGGCCACTCTTCGCCGTCGGTTGGTACAACCGTGATAGCTCCAGGCAAGTCCTGTCCCAAAACCCACAGCAGGAAAAACTCACGGTCAATATGGATATCGGCTTTCTCGGCCAAGTACTTGCGCAAATGCCCCTCTGGCAGGAGGTTGGAGAAGTAGGGCATCAATTTGATTTTGTATGGCCGGAAATCCGTGATCAGTTCGCCGAAGCCGTCCTTGAACTGCAGGCCGAGTGTCGGCCTGTCCGGCTTTTCCATATAGGCATCGTTGAACGCAAAAAGGGTCTTCTCGGCCCCCACATAGGTGACGGTGCCGATCTCGGTGCCGTAGAGGCGCACGCTTAAAACAGAGACATCAGGCATCGTCGTCCTCATCATCTAAAGAGTAGGCTGGACGCGAGGCACCGCGTTTTTCGGTCGTCGGTTCGAAATGCGCAATCTGGTTGCGGAGCGCCTTCATGTTCTGGGCCGCATCCATCATGCCCTTCCAATGTTCAGCTATCCGGGCGCGTTCGATAGCGTTGCGCACCGAGCGAAGATTATCCAGAAAACGCGGATCGATCTGAAGACGCTGGATCGAGGCAAAGGTTTTCCTGACTTCCTCAAGCTGCGGAAGCGTGGGCGCCTCGATTTGGATCGAGCGGATCGCCTTTTGTAGTCGTTGCATTTCCTTACCAATGGAGGGCGGCTGAATAACCATGCGCTCGGTCGTCTGGCGTGTGATGGATTTGATCGCAGGCACTGCCTTGCGCGGGACCAGTGCAATTTCCAGATCAAGTGCGCTGGCAATGGCGACAAGGCTCGATAGCCGCAGATCGACAGTGTTCGCTTCGATCCGCGAGATTTGTGCCTGCGGGACGCCAGCCAACCGACTCAACTCTCGTTGGCTGAGCTGTTTGGCTTCTCTGGCTTCGCGCAGGCGGTCCGCGATGTGCTGGGTCTCGTACTTCATCGATGTCTATTTCTGCATCATGCTCTATATGTGATGTCGGTTAATATATCAAAATTTTGAACGCTCTGCAATATGATGCAAAAATGGACATCGCAATTGAGTATTGATATCGTTTTCGACATCAGCCACCTTCTTGGTAATCTTCCTAGGCTAATAGGCGATTGATCGACATTCGTCCCACATCAACACCGCGTTTCCTGGCGGCCTCCCTCCCAGCCGTCGTCCGCTACCGAATTTGCTCGCGTTCGAACGCGGGAAACACGACTGATGAAATGGCCGAGCCGTGAGACGGAAGTCTGGGCTGCCGAGAATTGGAGTTTTCCGGATCTCGCTCATCGAGTGTGTCGGCAACAGGTGGCCCAGATTACGATCACATTTCGCTCAGGCAACCTTGTCCATGCGGCTTGGCCGGATCAGAACCTCGGCCGAAATTCCGAGATGGGAATTCAGCTTTCGGATCATGTCGATCGATAGGCTTCGTCTCCGATTGAGGACATCTGCCACCCGCCCGATATTGTACCGGTTATCTCGGTGATATCGGGGTGCCGAAAGATCCGCATCCCATGGATTTCAGTGCCTGGTGCGAGGTCTATCTCGGCGGTCGCTGGTGGACCCTCGATGTGCGCTATAATTTGCCGCGCATCGGACGGATTTTGATGGCGAGCGGGCGTGATGCCGCGGATTTCGCGTTCTCGACAGCCTTCGGGCCAGCAACGCTGACGCATTTCGAAGTTGTCACGGAAGAAGTCGACTGACGGCCATCCGGCACTTGGCGCCATGGACAAAGACCTCGAACCATCGCTATTGGTGCAAGGCCGACAAGTGGAGGGTGCCCAAATGACCATCCAGCGAGCAAGCTTCTACGTGCTCCTTCTCATCATAACAATTGCCTTCGTATGGCTTCTCATTCCTTACTACACGGCGGTACTCTGGGCCGTGATACTGGCGATCCTTTTCTTTCCTGTCCACAAGCGGCTGGAGCGGTGGCTGGGTGGTCGCGCAACGGTCGCGGCATTGCTGACGCTGCTCCTTTGCATCTGCCTAGTCATCCTGCCGGCTCTCGGTATCCTGGCATCCCTCATTCAGGAAGGGACGAGCCTTTATCAGCGCATCAGCAGCAATGAAATCGACCTAAACGCCCATCTTCTGCGTTTGCAGGCAGTGCTTCCGGAATTTGTAGACACCTGGCTGACTTCGCTGAAGCTTGCAGGCTTTGCCGAGTTGTGGGCGCGGCTCTCGTCCGGCCTGATGGAGGCGGGCCAGTCAATTGCAGGCGGTCTGTTGAGCTTCGGTCAGAACACGCTGCAGTTCTTCATCAGCATGGGGCTGATGCTCTATCTTCTGTTCTTCCTGTTTCGGGATGGCGCGTCCCTCGGAAAGACCCTGCGCCACTCCATTCCACTGAGCGACGACTACACGCGACAGTTCGTCGACAAGTTCGCGGCTGTTGTACGCGCCACAGTCCGTGGCAATGTGATCATCGCAATCGTCCAAGGCGTCATCGGAGGCTTAACCTTCTGGGCCTTGGGCATAGAAGCAGCCCTCCTCTGGGGCGTAGTGATGACGTTTCTGTCGATGCTCCCGGCCATTGGCGCCGCGATCGTCTGGTTGCCGGCCGCCATCTGGCTTTTCCTTGTTGGTGCCTGGATCAAGGGGATTGCCATGGTCGCGGTCGGTACTCTCGTCATCGGACTGATCGACAACCTTCTACGCCCTCCGCTGGTCGGGCAGGGCGCGAGACTGCCGGACTATGTCGTCCTCATTTCGACCGTCGGGGGAATCTCGCTCTTTGGCCTTAGCGGTTTTGTCATCGGGCCACTCATTGCGGCGCTGTTTATTTCGGCATGGTCACTGTTCACTCTACAACAACAGGAACCAGCACCAGCTTCGGCAAGGACGGGCATTGAGAGGTAAGCGAACTGAGGCGCAGTAACAGGTTCAAGCTGCCAATCCCGATCGCTTGGCAAATTGCATGTGTCGAGGGTGAGAAACAAGCACAGAGCGGCTGCTATTCTCTCAACGGTCGCCAAACCGGACAGTCCCCTCCCGTGAAGAGTTTCGGGCGCCGGCAGGCGCACGAAAGTCCCCGCATGAAGCCGTCTCCCGGTTCGTCGCCATCGCGTCCGGCGGTCCGCGCGGCTGCCTCCAGCGTTCAAACACCTCAATGACGATCATTCGTCCGCCGCAGCAGGGGCATGGCGGGCGGAAGTGATCCGGTTCGCCTGGTGTGTCGTCATCGGCCGGTGCGGCGACGTGCAGGAGTTCGCGCGCGCGAGGCTGGTCTTTCGGGTAGAGCCGGCGAGAAGGCCGTAGTGCCGAATACGGTGGAAGCCGCGCGGCAAGACATGGAGCAGGAAGCGGCGGATGAACTCATCGACCGCGAGCGTCATGTTCTGCCGCCAGTCGCAGTCGTCACGACGATAGTCCGTGTAGCGGAAGGTGACGACAGTTTCGTCGAAGGTGATCAGGCGGCGGTTCGAGATTGCGACCCGATGGGTGTAGCGGGACAGGTAGGCGAGCACTGCCTCCGGTCCCGCGAACGGTGCCTTGGCATAGGCCACCCAACGCTTCTTCCGGACCGGCGAGAGATGCCGCAAGAATGCCTGCCGCTCGGCGAGATGAGCTGGTGCACCGAAGAAGCCGAGCCGCCCGGCATCATGCAGAGCGACCAGCCGGGCAAGGTACAGCCGTCGAAACAGTTTGCCGAGTACGCGCATCGGAAGCAGGAAGGGCGACTACCTCAACCGCAGGCGCCCTCCCGCGCAGCGGGTTCGTTCGTCGGCCCCGAAGCGGACGTAGTTCCGAGCGTTGTCGGGCCTTCCTCGTGACTTCCTTTGCCCGGCAGGCTTCAGATGGCATTGCCCTGCCGATTATCACTTGAAACAAGGTACGCCATTGCCTCGGTGATGGTGAGTTCGTCGTAGGGCTTCGAGAAGAAGCGACTTCCGGCGGGCAGCATACTCTCCTCGAGAATGGCGGCGCCCGACGCGACGATCAGCTTCACCGGCGGCCATCGATCCCGGATGTAGTGAGAGAGTTTGATACCGTCCATCGTCCCCGGCATCTGAACATCGGTGAACACAATATCGATATCGGTTCGCAATTCGAGGATGCGGATTGCCTCGTCAGCGTCACGAGCCTCCAGCGCTTCATAGCCCGCCGAAATGACAAGGTCGATGGCACCCATTCGTATCATCGGACTGTCTTCCACGATCAGGACAACCGGTTTGCCGTTCTTCATTGTTCACTCGATGTATGAGAGGAGCCCCGCCCCCGCGGCCTTAAGCGGTTTGGGGAGGAGTTTGTTCCTATGCCGCAGAAGAAAGGTCGGTCCGGACAGCCGAGGGTTCCCGATGGCTGATTGTGACCACCGCCCCTGGTTCCGCGTTACTCAACGTAATCTCGCCGTTCAGGTTCTTCACGAGGGCCTCTACGATTCCAGTCCCCAATCCCGCCTTCGGTGCATCGTTCCCTACGGGCATTCCGATTCCGTCGTCAGTAATAGAAAGCGCCCAGTCCTTGCCAGATGAATGATAGTCGACCACGATCGTCCCGGTTCTCTCGTCCGGAAAAGCGTGCTTCAGGGCGTTGATCACGAGTTCGGTTACGATGAGCCCCAGACTCACTGACACGTCCGCATCCACGGTGCTGTTATCGACTTTCACCTGGATCGATAACCTTTCGGGGTCAGCGATCATCGATGCGCCGAGACTCTGGCAAAGTTGCGTGAAATATGCGCGCAGTTCAACGCTGCCGCCGGCGGAAGTGGAAAGCTGACGTTGCAGCGCCGCGATGGACATGATGCGGTGACGGGCGTCGTGGAGATGTCCACGGACTTCCTCTGACTGAACGCGGCGTGCGCTCTGCATCAGGACGCTGGCGATAATCTGCAGACTGTTAGCGACTCTATGCTGAACCTCCTGCAGCAGGATAGCCTTGTCGCGAACCAGATCATCTTTCAGGCGAGCTTCGGCGCGTATGTCGGTTACATCAGTTATGGCGAGAAGCAGACGAATATGGTCGAGGTCGCCATCGTCGAGCGTTCGGGCATTGACGACCAATTGCCGCGTTTTCTGGTTTGGTCGCTTCAGGTCAATTTCGTAGGCATCGATGGACGCACTACCGGCCGCAGTCGCCGTCAACAGTGACTCTAGCTTGGGCATCGCCCACTCGCCGTGTCCAAGTTCGCCGAGGCGCTTGCCCCCGACTGACGCGGGGTCGATCTCGAATGTCCGGCAGAACGATGCGCTTGCCGCAATGATCCTGAGATCGTCAGACAAAAACAGCAGCGGTTCGTTGGAAGACATCACCACGGCAAGTGTACTCGCCGCTTCGAAATGCACTGTCGGTATTTTAGTCATCAAAAGGCCCTCGAGGGCCGAAGACTCACGGAGCAAGTCATTACTCGGCAGGAGCGTCGAAAAGCCGACAAGGCCAAGTCCGACAACATTATTGTAACACGCCTGATGCGTGGCCGTTGCATCAATTATCCCAGCTCTACCCGCACGCTGCCGCGGGGCTCGGTGCAAGCGCGCTTCGGTCCTGCGACATCGTCTTGCTTCTTGATGAGAGCCATGCCGATCCGGCATCGCGTGGTAGGGCAGGCATCCACCCAATCTTGGCCCAGTCGTGTCACCCGTGTTTGTCCGGTGCATGTTTTAGCTGCACGGACCATGCCGCAGGCTCGTCGTCTTTATCCGCCTCGGCTGCCGCCGCAGTTGGATGTACCTTGCCGGGCGAGTGGTGGGCTGGCGCATAGATCGCGTAGACCTGCATTGGTGTGGTGCCGATATTGGTGATGTTGTGCCAGGTTCCTGCCGGAACGAGGACGCACCAACCGTCTGTCACTTCCTCTTCAAAAGTCAGTTCGTCTTTGGCGGGGCCCATCTGCACTCGGCCGCTGCCAGCGTCCAGGCGCAGGAACTGATCGGTCTCCGGGTGCGCTTCAAGGCCGATGTCGCCGCCGACGGGGATCGACATCAGCGTCACCTGCAGATAGCGCCCGCTCCAGGCGACCGAACGGTAGTCTGTATTTGCCTTCGTCGCGCGTTCAATGTCGAAGGATTGCGGCTGTGGCCCAATGTCTTTGATCCTGTCGGTAGGGTTACCCATGATTGATCTCCTCAAGATTGCTGCGATTTGTTATCTGGTGTTGCCCTCGGCAATTTTTGGTCCTTGCGATTGCAAGACCGCGGCATCCATCGACTGCAGACAGCTCGGTCCTGCCTTCCGAGCCTGAACTTCATTCCATTGATACAAGCATGGCCAACGGGGCATTCAGCTTCCACGACACCCCCACTGAGGTGACGGTCAACTGCGCGGTCCCACCACAAGCGGCAGGAACAATGGTTTTCAGGATGGCTGTTCCGAAGCCCTTGCGCTCCGATGGCGTTACTGGAGGTCCATCGTGCTCAACCCAGTGAAATTCAAAAGTCTCGGCCTTCTCGTCCACTGCCCATCGGACGTCGACGGCTCCGGTCGGCACGGATAGTGCACCATGCTTGACAGCGTTGGTTGCGAGTTCATGAACTGCCAGGCCAAGATACTCGGCCGGGGTCGACTGCAACCGGAGTTCCGGCCCGCCAATGTCGATCTGATGCGCATCCTTCTTGATGGCAAACGAGATTTGAGAGCGAACGAGATCGTTGATGAGTGCCGCCTGCCAGTTTTCTTTTTCAAACACCTGGTATGAAGTGGAAAGTGAGTTCAGACGGTTTTCCAATGCGATCTGAAAGTCGGAAATCGAAGTACTGTACCTTGCAATCTGCCGAGAAATGGCGCCGATTATCGCAAACATGTTCCGCGCGCGATGCGTCAGTTCCTTGACGAAGAGCTCTGCTTGCTCCGCCCGGTCGCGGGTGGAGTTGTCGACAACAGACAGGACAATGGCAACTTCCGACGTATCCATGATCACGGTATTCATCGCGATATCGACCGCTACTTCGGTACCGTCCTTTTTACGTGCGACAAGTCGCCGCCCTTCCGCCATAGGGCGGGATGTTGGATGCGCCATATACCCGCGACGTAACTGCTCGTGATGGAGCCTAGCCCCAGGCGGCACCAGGATTTCCACCATCTCTCCGATCAGCGCCGCTCTGGTGTAACCAAAAAGCGTCTCGGTCGCACAGTTGATGTGTTGGATCTTTCCGAATTGGTCCACCATAAGCATGGGCACCGGAGCATGCTCAAACAATGTCGCGGCGACGGACTTCGTCGGGTCCGGATGCGCCAAGAACGCCATGCCGGCGTCATTCTTCAAACCAACGGCGGACAGAACGTCTCCATCCGACTTCGTCGTGTCTGGTTCGCTTCCGGCCTCCGTCGGATCCTGAATCATGAATGCCTCGCTAACCGGCTGACGGCCTGTCGTATGGCAGGACCACCCAAAGGTGATAGTTGCGGCAGGCTTTCAGCGTGCCAAAGGCGAAACCACGTATATTGATGCGACTGGGATACTTGTCGCGGCGATCGAAGCAGGAAGACAGGCACGATAGTTGACACCAACTCTGCCAATACCGTGGGACTATTGCTGCAACTTTCCTTTATGTGTTAAAGAAACTTTCGCACCTCTATTAGGCGCTGACAAGCCCGTCTTTGACCCATTGCGAGTGGCCGCTGGAACCGCCGTGTAGGCCAGATATTCCATGGCAGTGGTTTATCAGTCCTGCTCTGCATAGCCTCTGCCAGAGTGATACCTTTCCAACTAATGCCTGAACATTCAGGACTTTACACCGCTGAACTCTCGAAGCCGCCAAGTCTACACTGAAATAGCGGAGGCCTGAGAGTTCGAATATCGCCTTCCAGGCGAGGCTGGCGCACTGCGCTGTCAAGGCGACCACAAGGAGGACATGGTGGTGTTAGTTCGGGAAATGACGCACAACGAATGCATCGCGACAATCGCAGATCAACGCTTGGCGCGTCTGGCCTGCGCCAAGGATAACATTCCATATGTTATACCGATCTACTATGCATACTCCGGAAATAGAATTTACGTCTTCGCCATGCCAGGCAAGAAGCTGGACTACCTCCGTTCGAATCCGCATGTCTGTCTGCAGATTGACAAATATCGTGACAAGCATAATTGGGTAAGCATCGTTGTTGATGCGGCCTTCCAAGAGTTGCCAGACGACGAGCAGTACCACGATGAACGCTTACACGCATGGGAGCTGCTGGCGCACTATTTTGATTGGTGGGAAGCAGGAGCAATCAAAACACATCATCAACCTGTTCGGGGTTCCTCACCTCATGTTTTCTTTGCATTGGACATAATCGCGGTAAGCGGAATAGAGGCAACAGAAGGAGAACACGTTGTCTCTTACTGAAAAACCGCCCTCTCGACATTACTTTGTGCAAGATATCACCAAGCGCTGGTTCGGTTTGTCTGAACAGTTTCGGGCGTTTCGCTAAGTGGATGTCCGCCTTGATTATGCCGCCACCATCATTGGTGGCAGCGCGTTGAAGTAGGACTGATCCGGCGTTTGCCGGTCAAGGGATGAATGTGGGCGTCGGCTGTTGCAAAAGGTCAGATATCGGACAATGCCAACGCGGGCGTCGGACACGGTCTTGTAGGCGTGGAGGTAGACCTCCTCGTATTTGATCGACCGCCACCGCTCGACGAACACGTTGTCCCGCCACGCACCCTTGTCATCCAACAGTTCACTCGACAGACGTAGCCCTCAACTTCGCAAGGTGGCCCTCACCGGGCGCTTACGAATCTGTCCACATGACGCCATGCCGACATATCGATCTTCTCCGCCACATTTTTCTCGATAGTGAGCACGTTCTGGTAGAAATCCACACCACTGGCAGACTGTATGGGGGAGATGTCATGCATGACGGCGATCACTATCGCCCCCTTGCAGTCATCCTTGATTGCTTGGTGGAAGGCGTGCACGGCCTGGGTGTCGAGGGCGCTGGTTGCCTCGTCGAGAAACAAAAGCCCTGGCCGTAACAGAAGAATTCGGGCCAGGACGAGCTTCTGCTTCTGGCCACCAGACAGAAGTTGATCCCAGCTCTGGCCGTCGCGGCCGGCGCTTGAAAGTTCTTTGGTGAACTCGGTGAGCCCCGCCCTGCGCAACGCAGCTTCGACACTGGCATCAGGATGTTCGGCGACCGAGTCCGGAAGGCAGACGAGCTCTTTCAAAGAAACCGCCTGGAGCCTGACGTCCTGAGCCGCATAGAGGCTTCTCACATGCCTCGGCGTATAGACCGAGCCGCGGCCGTGTGCCCAAAGTCCATTTACTGCCTTGAGAAGGGACGTCTTGCCGGTCCCTGAATCACCAACCACCAAAGTCCACTCGCCCGGTAGGAACTGTAGCTTGTCGGCAGTGAGGAAAGGTCGATCAACGCCAGCATGCAGGAGTTCGATCCTCTGCACGGTGAGGCCGAGAGCAGGGTCCTGCTTGGCGTAGTGGAATTCGCAGGGGCCTGTGCGTGCATAGAATTCCTGCGGATTCTGAACGGTCTCGATCGCTGCTGCGAGATCGGTAATTCTGCGCGCATTCGCCCTAAGCGTCGCAATGTCGGGCATGACGTGAATAAACCACGAACATTCGTTAATGAGTGCATTCGCGAGTTCGGCCCCGGTGACATAATGCTGCAGGCTTATCTTATTGTCCACGTAGGGCAGTAGGCCGGGTGCGTAGGCGACAATCCGCGAACCGATGAAATTGTGAACCAATTCGAATCCCAGATAACCGGCAGTCACCTTGTTCTGGCTGGTCCAGGTTTGGTCGATATCCGTATATCGCAGCCTGTTGACGGCCTTCTGGGCTCTCTCCCCATGCAGGACCGCGATGTGGAAACTGCGGTGAAAAAGTGTGCTTAGCTCGGTGCGGTAACTGCCTTCCGCCCATTGCATACGCACAGACAGACGCTGGAGAATGCCGCCCAGCTTCACTGCGATCAACGTGTTGAGTGGCACATAGAGAGCGATTGCCGCGAGAGCCAGACAGGCGCTGCCATAGCTGCCCATGAACTCAAGCCCCCGCACCTCGCTCGAAGTCTCAATGAGCTTGCTGCCAACAAAGACAAGGGACAGCACGACGCCCGCGATGCCCATCGCAAGTCCTATTGCGCCACCGGTCATTCCTTTGATGGATTCTTGGACACGTTGGTCGACATTGTCCGGGGCCGGGATCGCTGATCCGAAACCATCGGATCCGATTTGTTGGAGATGGAAATGTGTGTGGTTGGAATCGAACAGTGCATCGTTGAAGGATTTATCGAGCCACGCACGCCACTTTCGGTGCAGCGTCGTCGAGCAAAAATGGCGCACTGCTGTGAAACCTGCGTCCCTCAGGACCGCAATCGCGGCAAGTGTTGCCGCGGTGGTCAGAAGCGCTCCCAGTGTCGTGGGCGTTGTCGGATGATGAAAGTAAGCTATCTGGTTGACCAGTTCGCCTGAAGTAACGGCGAACCAGACACTCGTCTTGGCAGATAGGCCTGTGAAAATCAGAATGGCAAGCGTCAAGCCCCAAGCCTCCCGCCAGCTTTCAGAAAGCCAATAGGCGCTCATCAGGCCCCAGAAGCTGCGCATCGAGGATACGGGGCTCGAAGGCTGCGGCCGGGCACGGCCGCATATCCATTTACTAAACGCGCCTTTTAGCCGAGCAGAATTCAGCATCAAGACTTCACCCCTTCAAATCCATGGAGGAAAAATTGGAGGCACTTCTCGAAGATGTCAAACTCAGACGATCAGAATCGCCCCTAGATTTGTATCCTCGAGTTCATACGGCAGGCCATGAAGCCGGCGCGGGATAGCCGGGAACCACACCGCTATGAGCCGATGCGGGCCCGACTTAACCAGGCATTGGCATTCGCGGGTCTTTTCGTTGATCAGTCAGGCGAGCTGAAGATGGCCGACGCCGCCCAAACTTTGCCCGAGGCACAGCGGCGCGCTCGCGACCTGCGCCCGGTCTCGAAGGACGTGGCGTGCACGCCGACGTTCTCAAGTTCTGTCGCGCCGAACTTCTTGCCGACAACTATTTTCATGCGGTGCAGGAAGCGGTCAAAAGCGTTGCCAACAAGATGCGGACGCGGACGGGGCTGACTGACGACGGCGCGGCGCTTGTTGACCGCGTGCTCGCAGGCTATCCGCCCCTTCTGGCGATCAACGCGCTTTCCACCGCCAGTGAACGCAGCGAGCAAAGCGGTTTCGCCAACCTTGTCCGCGGCACGTTTTGCATGTTCCGCAATCCGACGGCGCACGAGGCCCGCATTCACTGGTCAATGTCCAAAGAGGATGCCGAAGACCTACTATCGATCGTGTCGTTGATTCATCGTCGTCTCGACGCGGCCCATATGCCGGCACGCATATGAGGTCCGAAGGTTCAGGCCGAAGGAGCTGAATGGAAAGCGAGTTAGATCCCGATCGCATTGGCCGCATTGGCGAACGGCAGTTCGAAGTGCCCTGCGAGCGCGCCGGCCTCTATTGCAACAAGAGCGCTGTCGACGCGATGGGTTGGGACTTCATCGTAGAGTTCCCGATGCGCCGACCGGCCAAGCGATCCCTTTCGATCAACGCCCGACCAATTGCGCCAGGGTTCAGTTGAAGTTGATGCGCGGCCGCGCCGGAAACCGTATCCGCCTCCGCCTGTCCACCATCGATCGCTTGGCTAGGGACTCTCGGCCCCCGCTCATCGTCGTGTTTCGCCTGCGAGCCGACGGCGAACTCCAGTCCGCTTACCTTGAACATCCATACTGGATGGCATCTTTGCCATAGGCGCAAGCAAGTAATATGTCTGCTTTCGGGAAGCACGATAGACGGCTTCCATGACTGAGATAAAGGCGCGAAGCGGCCACTCGCACGGCGACTGCGGGAACGTGAACTTCAGGTCCGAAAGCGGAAATTATTGCCTCTCTCCTGCTATGTTGACGTCAGCCCAAAGCCAGGGCAGCCGCGCCGCTCAGACCACGCTTGCTCGCTCTAGGTACCGGCAAAAGGCGTTCGCAAGCTGCATCTGCCGCGGCGTCCGGCACTGCGCTTCGAAGACGGAGGGCGAGGCGACAAGCACGCAGATGCATTTGGCTCGCGAGGTGGCCACGTTGAGCCGGTTGAGACTATAGAGAAACTCCATGCCGCGCGGCGCGTCCGCATAGCTTGAGGTCGTCATTGAGTAGATGACGATCGGCGCTTCCTGACCTTGGAATTTGTCGACCGTGCCGATGCGGCCGCCGGGGATCCGGTCCTGCAACTCGATGACTTGAGCATTGTACGGCGCGATGATGAGGATTTCGTTGAGCGTGACAGGCGCTTCGGTCCCGTGCTTGTCGATCCATGTCGTCCCCGCAGCGAGGATCTCATCCACCAAGTCGCGGACGCAGTCAGCTTCCTCAGGCGACGAACTCTGATTGCCTTCGGTCGGCACGGGTACGTAACGCAGGCCCGCGCCGCTGATACGGCCGCCCGACCTTACCTCCTGCACTTCCAGCCCTGGCCGTGGGTGAAGACGGCCACCGTAGAACAGCTCAGAGGTATAGGCGCAGATGTCCGGGTGAAGCCGCCACGTCTCGGCCAGAAACAGCCCGCGGTCGTCGGCAATGGTCTGATCACCGCCGAGGATGTGATGGAGCGATGAAACGTCGGTGCCTTCTGGATGGCTACCCTGCATGGGCTGGTCAAGCTGTTGCGGATCCCCAAGCAGCACGATGGTGGATGCCGCCTGAGAGACGGCCAGCACATTGGCAAGCGCCATCTGCGCCGCTTCATCGATAAAGAGTACATCGACGGCTTCGGCGGCGTCGGGTGACGCCCAGAGCCACGCGGTTCCGCCGCCGACGTGGATGCCGTGGCTGATAGCGCCGAGCAGTTCAGGTGCCTTGGTCGTGAAGCGCAAACGGTGGACGTCGTCCTCTTTCTCGGCAGGTTTCTGCATACACTGGACATCTACGCCCATCGCGTCGGCCGCCGTCACGACGGCATCCAGAAGATTGCGGATCACCTTGTGGCTGTTGGCGGTCACGCCGACGGTCTTTCCAGCCTGAACGAGGGCGCAGATCATGCGGGCGCCGGTGTGGGTCTTGCCGGCACCGGGTGGCCCTTGAATGGGAAACACGCCCGGCTGCAAATGCGGTGCGATGCGCAGCGCGGAATCGAGCGTGGGTTCGCCGTCCTGCCGGATCGGCTGCCCGCCGAGCCGCGGCGGCATCCGCATGAGAAGATCGCGGGCGGCCCTGTATCGGCCATCGCCCTCCATGCCGTTCGCGGCGACATGTTCACCGATGCGAACAAGCGCCTTCGCAACCACGTCGGCATCAATCACCTTGTGAGCGAAAACGGCCTCGCTGTGGACATCGGCTGTGTCGCCCCGCTTTTTGATATCGATCCAGCGCTCGTCCAGCGCCATCTCCTCGACCGTGCCAAAATGGGCACCGCCCGTGTTCCGCAGGCTTTCTCCGCCGCGCAGTTCCGTCTCCTGCGGCGGGAAGCTGTAGCGGTGGATCGGCGCCTTGGCGGTGCCGCCGGTTGCGCCGATGAAGGAAAGGCCGGACAGGCCCGCCCGCTCTTCGAGCAGGTCCTCCGCCGCGAGATCCGATAGCCGGAAATACTCCCACCACAGCGCCTTCTGCTCCCGCCGGTGCCAGTCGAGCGAATGGGCAAGCAGCCAGCGCGCCTGCTGCTCCGGTGTCCGGTCCGCTGGATCGAGCGGCACGTCGCCGGTTAGCTGGTCGATGAGCGCATTGATCTTCTCCTGCCACTCGCTAAGCTTCTCACTCGGCGCGCCTTCCGGTGCCTCCGGGCGCGGCACATCCGTGCCTTCTGCGACCAGTTCATCGCGGCGGGTCTCGAGCCAATCGCGCAATTGCCAGGTCGAAACGCAGTCGTCCCTGTTATAGCCGGCGACTACCGTGCGGTCGGCATCATCGATGAATTCCAGATCGCCAAGCTCCAGGCAGGCTTGCACCTTTGCGAGCGCCATGTTTGCGTCGGACAGCTTCGTGTCGCGCGTGAACCCGTACAGCGGTTCGAGCTTTTTGATGGAATAGCTCTCGACGCTCGCCCGCAAGGCGTTCCGGACAACTCCGTACAGATCGACGAAGCGCTTGGAGCGTAGCAGGAAGTCGATCTCTTCCTCGCGGCTCGCGTAACGGCCCATCAGCCGCTTGAGCGCCGCCGGCTCGTAGGGCGCGAAGTGGTAAATGTGCAGATCGGGGTGCTGTTCGAGACGCGCCATGACGAAGTCGATAAAGCGCTCGAAATTCGCCTTCTCGTCCTCGCGGGAAAAAGCCCAGTCGCAGGTGTAGCTGGCGGTGCCATCCGTGGCGGCGAAGCTGTAGCCGAACAGATATTCGAGCCCGCCTTCACCTGCGAAGGGATCGCCTTCGAGGTCGAAGAAGATATCGCCGGAGGACGGGGTAGGCAGACTTGCAAGCCCAAACCCTGGCACCACCGGCAGCAATTCGTGAAGCATGGCGGCTGCTGCGCGGCCTTCGACCTGGATGCGCGCCTGTTCGCGAATGCGCTCATAGGAATAGGCCGCACCGCGGGTGGGCTTCCAAGCAAGCGGCAACGGCATGGCCGCAAGGTTGGCCGCAGTCCCTATGCCCTGGCGCTTGAGTTCGTCAATCTGGACTTTGCTGATACCAGCGACGAGAGAGAGATGATCATCGGCACGCCGCCGCTGATCGCAACGATCCTGCCAGCGGCATATATCGCAATACGTTTTAGGGTCGGGATAGATCGCCGGCCCGTCGTGCTCGTCGATCGCGCGCGCGAGCCCGGCCCGCACCCGCCTATAGTAGGCCGCAAAGTCGTCCATTCGGAAGATCTGCGGCTCGTAGTCGGACCAGGGGGCGACGACATAGGAATATGCAGGGGTCAGGCCCTGCACCGAGGCCACGAGTTCGGCATAAAGGCAGAGTTGCAGGACGGTGCCGCCCTTGGTCTCGCGGGCGAGCTTGGTGTCGATCACTTCATAAGACCATGCGCCGAGATCGCTTGGCGTATCGATGCGGCGAAGGATGTCGGTGCGGCCGACCCAGGCGTTAAGACGAAACGCACCCTGCACGATTATGGGGTGGCCTTCGATCATCGCCGTGCGTGTCTGCGCGACAGCGTCGTCGTCAACCCCGACGCCGTCAATAACGGTGACGTCGAACCCCTGCGCCTTCAGGTGCTCGACATAGCCCTGTTCGTGGCGTGCGCCGCGCTCCCAGAGGATCTGCAACAGCGGGTCCCAGAAGGCGGGTTTGGGAAGTGCGCCGCGCGCGACTTCGATGTCTAAGCCGGTCAGATGGCGGCAGTTCAGGTGCCCGACCAAGTCGGACGCGCTGAGCAGGAGTGAGTCGTTGCGAAGCTGCATCAAATAGTTTTAACTCAAATGATTTACACGCGCTATTGCTTGTTCCAGAGCGCTAGACATCTTTGTAGGCTCCGAGAACTGACACTCAGCATACGGGTGCTAGCCATCGGCGGCCTCTGCGTCCGAAATGGAGGCGACAGAAGACATTCTGAACTGTCGGGGGCGGCAGGACATACTCGTAGATTTGAAGACGCGTGGCCTCTGGCCGCTACCGCAATAACGCAATTTTCGGAGAGCGCATGCCGAAGAACCTGACCCTGACAAGCCCGACCGACACCGACCTCATTAACGTGCCCCTATGGATCATCAATCCAGCGACCGGCGCAGCCCAGCAGTGAACCGCGCCGGCTTGGCCGGAGACCCCAACTCGTGAGAAGTAGGGTCTATGATAAGCAAGACGACGAACAAATTTTCTCCTGAAGTTCGTGCCCGCGCCGTTCGGATGGTGACGGAGCATGAAGCCGAACATCCCTCCCGTTGGGCGGCTGTATCATCGATAGCGGCCAAGATCGGTTGCTCGGCGCATACCCTCCATGAATGGGTGAAGAAGGCCGAGGTCGACAGCGGCAAGCGTGCAGGTTTGCCGAGTGACGTGGCTGAGAAGATGAAGGCTCTGGAACGGGAGAACCGGGAGCTTCGTCAGGCGAACGAGATTCTACGCAAAGCCTCGGCGTATTTGCCCAGGCGGAGCTCGACCGCCCACTGAAGCGATGATTTCCTTCATCGACGAACACCGCTCGGTGCTCGGGGTCGAGCCGATCTGCAGGCTGCTGCCGATTGCCCCGTCCACCTATTATGAGGTCGTCGCCAAGCGCACGGACGTGGGTCGCCTATCGGCCCGCGAACGGAATGATATTGCCATGAAAGTCGAGATACGCCGGGTGTTCAACGAGAACTTCCAGGTCTATGGCGTGCGGAAAGTGTGGCGACAGTTGCAGCGAGAAGGCTTCGATGTCGCACGCTGCACCGTCGCAAGGCTCATGAGAATGATGGGTCTTCAAGGCATCATTCGTGGCAAGCCGATCAAAACCACTGTATCGGACAAATCTGCCCCGTGTCCGCTCGACCGCGTCAACCGCCACTTCAAGGCTCCCGCGCCGAACATGCTGTGGTTATCCGATTTCACATATGTCGCGACCTGGCAGGGCTTCGTATACGTCGCTTTCGTGATCGACGCCTTCGCTCGTCGCATCGTCGGTTGGCGGGCAAGCCGAACGGCCCATGCGGGCTTTGTGCTCGATGCCCTCGACCAGGCGCTTCAAGATCGGCGGCCCGTCAAACGTGGCGGACTGGTTCATCACTCCGACCGCGGCTCGCAATACGTGTCCATTCGCTATTCCGAACGGCTGGCGGAAGCAGGCATCGAGCCTTCTGTCGGAAGCGTTGGCGACAGTTACGACAACGCTCTGGCCGAAACGATCAACGGTCTTTACAAGGCCGAGGTCATCCATCGACGGGGACCGTGGCGCAACTTCGAAGCCGTGGAGTTCGCCACGCTCGAATGGGTCGATTGGTTCAACAACCGCCGCCTTCTGGAGCCCATCGGAAACATTCCGCCCGCCGAGGCCGAAGAACGATACCATGCCATGCTGGACGCGCCAGCTATGGCCGCATAACTTAAACCAAACGGTCTCCGGCCAAGCCGGCGCGGTTCATACTGTTGGCGCACTCGGTGTTCCGGCTTTCAGTCTCGCCGGTATCAGCACTTCCATGCTCAAGTTTCATCATACCGGTCTCCGTAAACCCGTCAGGCACGGGTTTCATGCACTCGCAATTGACGAACACCGAGCAAAATTTGCACCAACACCCTGGACAATTCGAACGAAGACCGACGCCCCGACGACAGCTCCGATGAGACCGATAGAGAGCGTCGAACAGCGCTGGTTCGTGGGCGCTCATGCAAACGTCGGCGGCGGTTGCTTCAACGACACGCTGGCGCAGATACCGCTGCGTTGGATGATGGAGAAGGCGACAAATCTCGGACTAGCTTTTCGAAACGAGCTTGAACTGGATGGAGACGAACATCGGGGCGCCATCTCGGACTCCTACGCAGAGTTCCTCAGGGGCGCGTATTCCTGGGTGAGCAAGCGAGACCACCGACCCATTGCACCAGAACCACTGGAACTCATGCGAGAGTCAATGAGACAATCGATGTTTCAGTTTTCGCAAGATGGCGGGATGATAAAAGCTACCGGCCTCCGAATCTTATAGAGTGGGGAAATCGGAAAGGCGTCAATCCTGCGGACATCTGTATTTCGGTTAAGGCAAACTCACCCGATATCGCTGTGCACTGATTGCAAAACTCCAAAAACTCCCTGCCTTTGACCATGAATGACGTCGCAGCTTCGCGCATTGCTGACATTCGACCTTATTCGGTACCATCCTGAAATCTGCCGTTCATTCGATGTAGGGGCGGCTGAAATCATTGACTTTAGCTCCCAGGACGCTGCTTTGCTATCCAACCTTGGACAAAGTAGGTCTGGACTTTTCCGTCTCTAGGTCACAAAGCTGCTAGTATCGCGAAGCTGGCAGCAGCATTTCTGACACTTTTACGGCAGTCGCGGTCGGATTTTGACATGGATTGTGCGACTGCCATCAATCCAGTGGATCAGGTCGCGGTCGTTTGGAAGGCGATAGCCGCCGACAGAACTTAGCCCCTGCACATTGCTGTCGGTCGTAAAATATTCGACTTCGACTGGTCCGACGGCACCACTTCCATCCAATACCGCGGAGAGCACCGCGGAATAACGCGAACCCCATTCGTCATCCCATATGACACGAACGTTGCCCGCATCGGTGCCGGAGAGCCCGACATCGCCTCTCTTATTGAAGCCCGCCGCGACCTTCAGCGGAGCCTGAATGAATCGCCCGTTCGCATCGATCCGGGCGTACCAGATCGCAGTGCGTCTTAACCGTTCGGTCTCGTTCCATGCAATTGCAACGCTTCCGTCGCCAAGAAGGATCGCATCGAAGCCGGCGATCACTTCAGGGACGTTGCGGACCGTTCGCGCTTCGCGCCAGATGTCGGTACCTTGCCAGGAGAACCGCCTGACGCTAATCGAAACGCCTTTGCGGACGAGCAGATAGTCGTTCGTACTCACAGGAATCGTGATACTGACGAGCGACGTGCTATAGGGGGTTAGTACCTGCACGTTCCCGGTGGGGCTCGGCGAGGAATTGGCTGTGTAGGCGCGGGCATAACGTCTAATGGGCCAATCGGACTCTTCCCAGCCGATGATTGCCCGATGGGCGAGCATCGCTACGGTCGGATGCCGGGCGCTCGCCTTGAAATCGAAATTGGCGTTATAGGGGGTGCCGATGATCTGACCGTCGAGATGTGCTGCGATGATTCTTTCCCACGATCCGTCGAATTCGGTCCAGGCCACGCCATAATCGCGTCCGTTCGATCCGACCGCGAGCTGGTGATGCAGTACTCCGGGGCGACTGTGGCTGAGGTCAAAGGCCGAGCCGGCTGAGTTTCCTTCCGAATCTAGCCGTTCGAGCATGACCCGCGGCGCCCCGTACGTATCGATCCAGACGAGCGCGGGGCTTCCCGCGGCGTCGACCGTCGTTGCCATACTTCCGGTTCCTATCACTCGCTCGCTGATGCCGGCGGGATCGTTGACTTGAATGGTGATTTTGCCTGAGCCGGTTTCGCCATAGTGATCGCGGATCGTATATTGGAAGTGCTGCTCGCCGGTGACGTTGGCATCGCAGAATGCATAGACGCGGCCGAATTCGGTAACGGCACCGCAACCGGTGGGGGCCAACACGCCGGTCAGTTCGAGCGTGGCCGGATCTTCGTCCCAATCGTTCGAGAGTACATCGATTAGCCCGCCTCCGCCCGCGAAGATGCTGCCGCTGTCGCTGACGCCTTCAGGCGCGCGGTTCGCAGCAGCGCCAACGCTAATGCGCGGCGTGGCGATGCCGTTGGCGGCGTCGGTGACCGCACGCCCGGTTGTCGAAAGCCGGGCAACCGCCTGCCTCATTGTCATCGTCGGATCGGTCGACATCAGTGCGGCGATCGATCCGGCAACGTGCGGTGCGGCCTGTGACGTTCCCGACTGTGACACGCCACCCGCCTTGATCGCATGGCCTGGCGCAAGCAAGTTTAGCGTTGGCGCGCTGTTCGAGAAACAGGGTACGCGATCTGCGACGATCGCCGCGTTCGAACAATATTCCCACTGGATCGGCGGAAACGACGCATCGCTGGTCGCGCCAACCGCTATTGCAAGCGCATGGCACGCAGGTTCGCTAAGCCCGTTCTTGACCCCTTCATTGCCTGCTGCGGCGACGATCGCGACCCCTTCAGCGCCGAGCCGCTCGAACGCAGCGTCATAGGCACTCGGCCCGCAGCGCGGGGCGTGGAAATCCTTAGTCCCGAAGCTGAGATTGACTGCGACGATGTGATAGTGCGCATGGTTTGCCGCGACCCAGTCGAGCGCGCGGATCGTGTCGCTGGTCCATGCTCCGTCGCCGTCGAACACGTCGATTGCGACGATCGAGACTTGGGGTGCGACTTTGGCGACGATCGAAGCGACATTGGTTCCGTGACGCCCTGTGGAGTCGAGGACGCCGTCATCGGGAGCCGCATCAAATGCGACGATGACGCGGCAACCAGGCCCAGCGGTCGGGCAGGCGCCGAGATCAGTTACTTGGTAATCCGCGCCGGTGTCTAAAACTGCGACCGCAAGACCGCGTCCGGTTGCGTCATTCGCGACCGCATCAAGTTGGCCCATGATCTGGAAACTCTGATCGGTGAAGGCAACGTGGCGTCGATCGGGATAGACCGCCGCGACGCCGGGTATTGCCTGAAGCTTTGCGAGATCGGTTCCAGCCGGCGCGTCAACGATCACATAGGGAAGCGTTGTGAGCAACTCGACATCGTTTGCCGGAATGCCCAGTGCGGTGGAGATTGCCTCGGCCGCGGATATCTGTAATGTGTTCGAATCCGTCAGATCTTCGAGCAGATCGGCGGACCGTGCGAGCTCGACGATCAGCTTTCTGGCTTCCTGCGCCCAGGTGACTGTACAGGGGAGGTAGAATCCCCCCATGATCAGCGCGGCGGCAAGCAAGCGTATCCCCATATTAAGCCCCCCTCTGCAAAAGTTAGAGCGTTATCCAGATAGAATGGGCCACTTGGTGATTCAGGAAAAACGGCAAAACAATAATCAGGAGTGGCTGATACGATGAAATCGGATTCGAAATTGTCTCTAATGTTACTTAGTATGGGGAATTGCCCTGTCTTCCCATTCGAAATAAAAACCCGCATTGCTAAGTGTATGACAAACCGGGCCGTCGACAACCGAAATTTTACAAGCCTTCGCCGATCTAGTCTAGATTGATCGACAGCCATTAACGGCCAACACCGAATTGACGTTATCTTTGGAGGTCCAAGGCTTCGTTGCCGGTGTCCGCACTCGAACATCAACTTGGCAGGCTCTCGTTACGACCCCGGGACTGCCGAGGGGCAGGTCAGTGGGGCTTGCCAGCTTCCAGTGCTAGAGCACGTCCATTGAACGCGGAATCGTATTGAGGATTCCCCTGGCTGCGGAATTCTGATTCCATCGCCCCGACTGTTGATTTGGTCGGAGGCAATATGACCCGAGCTTTCAGTGATGATCTGCGTAGCCGCGTACT
>JAIBEK010000019.1 GCA_019459145.1 Arenimonas sp. | reverse complement strand
GTAGGGCCGAGCTCTATTACCTTTCGGGCTCGGCGGCCGCCCACCCCTCCTTGGCGCAAAACTATGTCGGTCTCCCTAACTCACCGCATACCCCCCATCTCGCTTATTCCTCGGCGGGGCGTTCCGCCCCGGCCCGAGTTTGTTCTGGATCAAAATATGATGCGAATTATCATGTTTTAATCTTTACTCCAAAAATCATGTTTATTATGGTCCGGACTCACAGAACGGGGATAGCCGCATTTGAACGGCGCCGAGAGTTGAGGAACGGGCATGGCCAGGAAGAACAAGAAGCAGGCGGCACAGAAGCTGTTGGCGAAGGGCGACCAGGCTTCACCGGCCACGCCTGCTGCGAAAACGGCCCTTAATGTCCGCAGTTTCCTCTATGTCGGCGGGCGCGACTGCCAGGTGGCGCATCTGCGCCAGATCGCCACCAATCACGGCGCCGAACTCATCCACCATGACGGGGGCTTGCGCGAAGCGGTGTCGCGCATCGACACGGTGCTGCCCTCCGTCGACTGTGTCTTCTGCCCGATCGACTGTATCAGCCACGATGCGTGTCTGAGGGTGAAGAGCGGCTGCAAGAAGTTCGGCAAGACGTTCATTCCGTTGCGCAACGGTTCGAAGTCCAGCCTCGAACGGGCCTTG
Organism: Arenimonas sp.; assembly: GCA_019459145.1. Lineage (GTDB taxonomy): Bacteria > Pseudomonadota > Alphaproteobacteria > Rhizobiales > Rhizobiaceae > Allorhizobium. Next base: position 36,046 of record JAIBEK010000019.1, on the reverse strand, counting down.
CAGACTCTGAGCGATAGGAAGGACAACCCATGAGCGATGATGATTATGACCGGAGCCTGCTGATCGGCCTGCACAAGATGGCCGCCCAGAGCGGCGATGGCCTGGCCATGGCGATGTACGAGCGCTTCGCCGATGCCGAGACGGTTCGTCGCGACAGCGCCGAGATCGTGCCACTGCCGGGCTTGCACCAGCGTCCCGCCAAGCCGATGTCGGCCCGCTTGCCCTATGGCGAGGCGACGATCATCAGCTTTCCCGCGCCGACATGGCAGACGAACGCCTTGCGCAAGAAGGGCTGACGCCGGTCATTGGCGCGGGGCCGGGCGGTCAGGTCCTCGACACGGGCAGGAAGGCGCCGATAGCGGCGATCAGCCAGCCCGCCATCATCAGGATCCCGCCCGTCGGCGCCGCCATGGAAAAGAGGCCGGCGCCGTAGAACTGCTTCAAGGCGAGATCGCCGGCAAACAGCAGGGTGCCGATCCCCATCAGCAAGCCCGCGCCTGTCGCGGTGCGGATCAGCCTGTGGCCGGCGAAAAGCGCCAGCATGGCCGGAGCATGGGCGAGGCACATGGCCGAGGCGGGACCGAGCAGGGCGCCGCCCATATGGGTGGCGGCGGCGGCGAGCGCCACGCCGGTGGCGCCGAGCAGGCCGGCCAGAAGCAGAACGAGCGGGCGGATCCGGTCGCAAAATCCCGTCATCGCCGTCATTCCTTGTTCTGCATGTGATGGCCGAGCTTCTCGATCGGCGCCCAGATGATCTCGCGCAGCTTTTCGTGCTCGACGGTCTCGTCGAGCGCCTGGCGGAAGCACAGTAACCATTCGTCGCGCTCTTGCGGGCCGATCTCAGCCATCATATGCCTGCGCCGCAGCATCGGATGGCCGCGCTTCTGCATGTAGATCGGCGGACCGCCGAGATAGCCGGTCAGGTAGTCGTAGAGCTTTTCCTCGCTCTCGGCGAGGTCGGGCGGATGGATGGCGCGGCAGCGCTTGACCTGCGGCAGCGTGTCCATCAGTTCGTAGAAGCGGCGGGTAAGCGCCCGCACGGTAGCGTCTCCGCCAATCGCTTCGTATAGGGTGATCGTCTCTTGAGTCACGTCGTCAGCCTCGGTTGCCCGTCATCTTTTGCCGGTTTGATCGTATAGGGGCAAGCACAACTGCGCTCGGTCGCTGCGACAAATCGGTGCGGGGCACCGCAATTGATGCGCCCGATCCGCCAGCCTCAGGCGGCGAGCGAGATCTCGCCAAGCGGCGTCAGGCGCTCGAAGCTCGGCCGGGCCAGCCCGAAACCCTGGATCAGCGTCACGCCGGTGTCGCGGATCGCCTTCAACTCCTCGACGGTCTCGATGCCTTCGCAGATGACGGTGATCGACAGTTCCTTCAGCATGGCGACCAGATGCTTGAGGATCACCTGCTTTGCCCGGTCCGCGTCGATGCCGCGGATGAGGTCCATGTCGATCTTGACGATGTCCGGCTGCATCTTGGCCAGCAGGTTGAGCCCGGAATGGCCGGCGCCGAAATCGTCGATGGCGGTGAGGAAGCCGATTTGCCGATAGGTGGTGAGAATGTTCTTCAGATGCGCCACGTCCAGCGCCTCGCCTTCGGTGAATTCGAAGATGATGCGCTCGGCCGGCAGGTTGAAGGTCTTGCACGCGGCAAGCGTGGCGCGAATGCAGGCGCGCGGTTCGTAGACGGCATTGGGCATGAAGTTGATCGACAGCCGGGCATTGCTGGCGGTCAGGTCGAGACGGGCGGCAAGCTCGATCGCCTTGACGCGACATTGCTGGTCGAAGGCGTAGCGATTGCCCTCGTCGACGCTCGACAGCACGGAGCCGGCACCTTCGCCCTTGATGCCGCGCACCAGCGCTTCATGGGCAAAGACCTGTCGCCGCTCGACATCGACGATCGGTTGGAACGCCATGGAGAAGGGGCTTTGAAAGGCCTGGCCGTCGCGGCAACCCGCGCATGATGCACTCATGGGTGAAACTCCTGCTGTTCCACCCTTTATGGCGCAAATTGGTTACCATTGCCTGACCCGGCCCCGGTGGACGGAAACCCGCACGCGGCGGGTTTCCGCCAGGGCTCGCCAGTCTCAGTCGAGGCACTTGGCGTCCGCCACATGCGCCAGCAGGCGGCTGGTGTCGGCGGTGAAGAGCGGGCCGTTCTCGTCCTCCGTATTGCCTTCCAGATGATGCGAGTTGAGGCTGATCACGCGGTTCTCTCCCGCCCCGCCGCCGACCTTGAAGTCGGTGAACCAGGCGCCGCCGCTATTGCCCGAACGCATCGGGTTGCCGGTCATGGTGACGATGCCGTCGACGACCGCCGACCATTCACCGTCGACCTTGTAGAGGAAGCGGCCGTTGCCGAAGTTTGCCGGATAGCCGATCGCGGTCAGAGCCTTGTCGGCGGGCGATCCGATGGTCATTTCCAGCGGCTTCTCGTCGTCCTTTCCGTCCGCCAGAATGAAGGCATAGTCATAGGCGAAGTTCGGTGCCGGGTCATGGAAAGCGTCGAACAGCGAGACGCAGCGCCAGCCGACCGTCTGGGCCGTCACGCCGTCATTATAGGCGCGCTGGAAGACGAAGTCGGAAAACCACTTGCCGGTCTCCTCGTCCATCACGCAATGGGCGGCGGTGAGGATCACCGAGGCGCTTTCGACGAACTGGGCGGTGCAGGCGGACGGCGCCCCGTCGCCGTCGCGAAAGGTCAGCCGGCCGGTGCTCCAATAAGGGGCGGCGGCGGCCGGATCATCGACCTTTTCCGGCACGCCCTTGACCAGGCTGCCCTGCTTGTCGGGACCCGCCCCGAGGTTGAGAATATTGGGATTGAGTGCCCGGAAGCGCTGCTGCATCTCCTGCAATTCCTCCGGCGAGACTTCCTTGCTCGGCATGGGTCTGGCCGATTGCAACTCCTCCAGGCTGAGCGGTGCCCGGCCGTCCTTGGCGTTCTTCAGGTTCTCGATCTTCAGATCGGCCGCCGATGCGCCCGAGGCGGCGAGCGCCAGGGAAAGCAGGGCGGATGCGGTGCGGCGCCGGGCGCCATGCGGGTTCGTCATTGTCCTGATCCTTCTTTCTGGTCGGCCGAAGCGGCAGGCAAGCGCATGCGGTGCGGAGCTGATCCGCCCTCCAGCCCATGAATTTGTGAGGGGAGGTGGCCGGCGAACCGGCCACCCTGGATGTGGTCGCTGTCAGAGCAGCAGCGGCATGCGAAGCTCGATCATGCCGCGCTCGATCAGGCCTTCGGACTTGGCGTCCGGGACGAAGACGCCGCGGTTCGGGTCATACTTGAGGGTGATGTCGTTGACGCCACCGCCGAAGCGGGCGACCGCATTGTTGCCGACGATCTTGGTGATGATCGTCTCGCTGGCGAACTGGCTCTGTAGCCAGACATAGACATTGGTGAAGGGCGTCATCTGGATCTGCTGCTGCGACAGAACCGACTGGGCCGAGATCGGCTTGCGCTCGGCCAGCTTCTTGCTGACCATGGCCGATTGCGACAGGCCGAAGGTCAGCGCCGGATACTGGGTATAGGGCATCATGTTCTCGGCGGCGTAGGTGCCGGAGGCGATCGCCGGGCTGTTCTGGAAGACGCCGAAGGTTGCTGCCGGGGTGAAGGGGTAGTAGCCGGCGTCGAGCGCCGGGCCCGGGGTCACTTCCGAGAGCTTGGAGATGTTGTTGCCCTGGCTGACCTCGGTGGTGGAGGCGTAGATCCAGTAGTCCTCCGTCCACTCGACCGTGGTCGACTGGAAGGGATCGATCGACAGCCAGACGACGTTCGGGTCGCCGCTGCCGACAGGCTTGGCAAGGGTCAGCCGTTGGCCGGCCGCCTTGATGACATTGAGGTCGGTGGGGTCGATGTTGAGCGTGAGCGAATAATTGGGCATGACAATTTCCTTCCGTCTCAAGGGTTGATTGATCTGCCAGGCGACGCGATGCGTCGCTAAAGCGTTCCTATTTGCACAACCCCGTGCGACCGTTTTCTCAACCTCTGAACGTATCCGGTTTAGCCGATGCGGATTGCCCTTAAGAATACGGTGGTCCCGGAAAAGCCTGTTCGTAGAGTTGCTTAGTCGCATTCCGTACAACAGGCCCGAGTTTGGGATGTGCAAACCTATGCGTGTATATTCTTGTTGACTTAAATCTTGAGGCGTGCTCAAAAGGGAACGGTTGTGATACAGTTTCATTGACGCCGAAGCCCCCGTCGGAGCCTCGCAACAAATGTCTGGCGCGAATGACGATGCGAATTGGCTATGCCCGCGTTTCCACCCACGACCAGAATATCGAATTGCAGTTGCGAGCCCTCAAGGCGGCCGGATGCCGTCGGATCTACACGGACCAGGGCCTGTCGGGCGCATCGCGTTCGCGTCCCGGCTTGGTCGGCGCGCTGAACGAACTTTCGCCCGGCGACACGCTGGTGATCTGGCGGCTCGACCGGCTCGGCCGGTCTCTGTCGCATCTGATCGAGGTGGTGGCCGAGCTCGGGCGCAAGGAGATCGGTCTCTATTCGGTCAGCGAGTCGATCGATACCGCATCGGCCGGCGGGATCCTGATCTTCCACATCATGGGCGCGCTTGCCGAATTCGAGCGGGCCTTGATCTCCGAGCGCACCAAGGCCGGCATGTCGGCGGCCAAGGCGCGCGGCAGTCCGATCGGACGTCCGGTCAAGCTGATGGCGCACGAGATCGATGCCGCCCTCGACGCCATGAGAGAGGGAACCCCGCTGGCCGCGGCCGCCCGCCAGTTCGGGGTCAGCCGGTCGACCCTCTATCGCAGCATGCGTCGGGCCGATGGGGATGCGGCACGCCTCGCCTGACGATATTTTTCGCCGCATGGAACAAAGCGTCGATTGGAGCGCTTAGGGCGGGTCCGATCCCGGCAGTTCCCATGGGCGAAGAGGGCGGGGAGCGGCCGTCGGAAGTTGATCCGCGACCTTAGCCTGCCCTGTGGCTGTCCAACATTCCGGCGATGTACCTCCGGATCTTCGCGAAAGGCGTGACATGAACGAGACCATTGCCCTGATCGGTTCGGGGCCCACCGCGATCTACAGCCTTCGCAAGCTTCTCTCCTCGGCGCGGCCGCTGGAGATCACGGTGTTCGAGAAGGAGGCCGTCGCCGGCCGGGGCATGCCCTATCATCCCGCCGTCAACGATCGCGCCATGCTCGCCAATATCGCCAGCATCGAAATTCCCCCGATCGGCGAAACGCTGGTCGAATGGCTCGAGCGCCAGCCGCCTGAGGAACTCGATCGCCTGCGGGTACACCCGGCCCATATCAACGACCGCGAATTCTTTCCCCGCGTTGTTCTCGGCGAGTATTTCAAGGCGCAGTTCGACGGTGTCGTCGCATCGGGCCGGGCGGCCGGTCATTCCGTGACGATCAAGGCCGGCTGCGAGGTCAGCGATGTCGCGCTTCAGCCGGATGAGATCCGGGTGACGGTGTCGCGTCCCGATCTGCCGAGCGAGCATTACGCCTTCGGTCATGTGGTCATGGCGACGGGGCACAGCTTTCCCGACCTGACCGAAGTCAAGCCAGGCTATTTCGCCTCGCCCTGGCCGGCGCCGCTGCTCAAGGGCATTGCGGCGGGCCGTGTCGGCATTCTCGGCACGTCGCTCAGCGGGATCGACGCCATGGTGACGGTCGCCACCAGCCACGGCACCTTCTATCACGACGAGGCCGGCCTTCTCGAATACCACCGCGCCGCCGGCAGCGAGGGGCTGTCCATCTCGCTGATGTCGCGCAAGGGCATGCTGCCAGAGGCCGATTTCTATTTCCCCATTCCCTATGCGCCGCTGTCGATCTGCACAGACGCGGCCGTCGACGAGCTGATCGCATCTGGCCGCGACGACCTGCTGGACGCGGTCTTTGGCCTTTTCCGCGAGGAACTGACCGCCGCCGACCCGGACTATGCGGCGAAGATCGGGCTTGCCGGACTGACGGTCGAGACGATCGAAGCCGCCTATTTCGCCGACCGCCAGGAGAGCGATCCCTTCCTGTGGGCGGCGCTCAACCTGGCCGAGGCGAAGCAGAACTATGAGACCCACACCACCGTGGCCTGGCGCTACGCGATCCTGCGCATGCATGAGGTCGTGGCCCGTGTCGTGCCGCACCTCAATGTCCGCGACCTGAAACGCTTCCACCGCCATTTCAAGAGCCTGTTCGTCGACGATTACGCGACCGTGCCGCACGCCTCGATCGAGCGGGTGCTGGCGCTGCGCCGGGCCGGCGTGCTCGACATCGTCGCGCTGGGCGGCGACTACGATCTCGACATCGACACACCCGAGCGCGGTGCGATCATCACCCGGCCGGAGGGCGAACTGGTCTTTGATACTCTGGTCGATGCGACCGGGCAGGGACGGCTCGGCGCCGACGAGATCCCCTTTCCGAGCCTGCGGCGCCAGGGTGGGGTGTCGAAGGCGAGCGCCCTGAGCGAAGGTCAGGTTCGGATCGGTGACCAGCCGATGACCGAACAGGAAACCGGCGGCATCGCGCTCGACGGCGCGTTCCGGCTCGTCGTCGACCAACCGCTCAGCAACCGCCTCTACTGCCTGGCGCTGCCCTTCCTGCTGCACCAGTTCCCCTTCGTCCAGGGCATTACCAGCTCGAACGAACTCGGCGAGACCGTGGCAAACGCCATCCTTGCCGACATCGCCAAGCCGCAGGCTCAAGCCTCTGTTTCGGCGCCCGCATTGGATCGCGAGCCGGAGCTTCTCGTACGATAGGGACGCCGGCACGCGGTCAGTCGATGGCGCCGCTGGTGAACAGTGCCTGTTTCAGCCCTGCGGTTCCACGGAACCCGCGCCCCAGGCGATGAAGAACGGGTTGGCGAAATCCGTGTCGCTCGCCTGCATCGTCTTGCCGTAGGCAAGCGGCGTGCCGCCGAGGCTCAGTGTTTCCCCGCCGGCGGCCCTCAGCACGGCGTCGCCGGCCGCGGTGTCCCATTCCATGGTGCGGCCGAAGCGGGGATAGACGTCGGCCTCGCCCTCGGCCAGCAGGCAGAACTTGAGCGACGATCCGATCGATCGATACTCGGTGATGCCGTTCGTCGCCAGGAACGCTTCCGTCTCGGTATTGTTGTGCGAGCGGCTGGCCACGGCGACCGGCGGGGTGCGGCGGACGCGCGCGGTGATCGACCGCCGATCGGCGATGGTGAAATTCGGATTGACCGTCAGCTTGAAGGCGCCGGCGCTGGAGCCGACATAGGCAATGCCCAGGGCAGGGGCGTAGACGATGCCGGCCACCGGTAAGCCGTTTTCGATCAGCGCAATGTTGACGGTGAACTCCGCCCGGCGATTGATGAACTCCTTCGTGCCGTCGAGCGGGTCGACCAGAATGAAGGACCGGCCCTCCACGTCCGGAACCTTGCCTGCCGAGACCGCCTCTTCGGCGACGACCGGCAGGTCGGGCAGCGCTTCGGCGAGCAGGCCGAGGATCACCGCCTCGGCGCGCTCGTCGGCCTCCGTGACGGGCGAGCAATCGGGCTTCAGCGTCACATGGATGCCCCCTTCGTAGACTTCCATTATGGTGCGGCCGGCGGCGAGCGCCGCTTGTTCAAACGTCTCGATCACGCGAAGTCTCTCCATTCATTCGCTGTGCCAGCAGTTCCTCGATCCGCAAGGCCAGGTCGTTCGGGTCGGTGCCGACGGTGCGCAAATGCAGTTCGGGATGTTCCGGCGGCTCGTAGGGCGAACTGATGCCGGTGAAGTTCTTGATCTCGCCGCTCATCGCCTTCCGGTACAGACCCTTCGGATCCCGTCGGGCACATTCCTCGATCGGGGTGTCGATGAACACCTCGAAGAATTCGCCCTTGACCATCATCTCGCGGGCCAGTTGCCGTTCCGAGCGGAACGGCGAGATGAACGAGACGATGACGATCAGCCCGGCATCGGCCATCAGCCTGGCGACCTCGGCGACACGGCGGATGTTCTCGACCCGGTCCTCGTCGGTGAACCCGAGATCACGGTTCAGCCCGTGGCGGACATTGTCGCCGTCGAGCAGGTAGGTGTGATGGCCGAGCGAATGCAGCAGGTGCTCCAGCCGGTTCGCCACCGTCGACTTGCCCGATCCCGACAGTCCCGTGAGCCAGATGACGGCGGGCCGGTGTCCCATCAGCGCGGCGCGGGCCGCGCGGTCGACTTCGACGGCCTGCCAGTGGATGTTGTCGGCGCGGCGCAGCGCATAGTCGATCATGCCGGCGCCGACGGTACGGTTGGTCGTCCGGTCGATCAGGATGAAATTGCCGGTGGACCGGTTCTTGCGATAGGGGTCGAAGGCGATGGGCGCGCGGGTCGAGAGATTGCACACCCCGACCTCGTTCATCTGCAGGGCCTTGGCGGCGATATGGGAGAAGGAGGCGATGTCGACGCTGTATTTCAGCGCCGTCACGGTCGCCTCGACGCTGTCGGTCTCGGTGCGCAGGATATAGCTTCGGCCCGGCAGCAGCGGCTGGTGATCGAACCAGACGATGTGGGCCTGGAACTGGTCGGCGAGGCTCGGCCGGTGGTCGGGGGCAACCAGCATATTGCCGCGCGACACGTCGAGTTGATCTTCGAGCACCAGCGTGACGGACTGTCCCTCGACCGCCCTTTGCAGCGGGCCGTCATAGGTGACGATCTCTCGGACCCGCGATGATTGCCCGGACTTGGCGACGACCACCGTGTCGCCAACTGCCACGCTGCCTGAGGCGACCTGGCCGGCAAAGCCCCGAAAGTCGAGATTGGGCCGGATGACATATTGCACCGGAAGCCGGAACGGCCGATCGAGAGCCGCATCCTCGACCGGCACCGTCTCCAGGTGTTCGATGAGGCTCGGGCCGGCATACCATCCGGTCCTGTCGGACCGGCGTATGACATTGGCGCCGTGACGGGCGGACAGCGGGATCGGCTGGATGGTGGCAAAGCCGAGGTCACGGGCAAAGGCCATGTAGTCGGCGACGTGGCCGTCGAAGACGGCCTGGTCGTAGCCGACGAGGTCGATCTTGTTGACGGCGAGCAGGACGTGCCTGATGCCGATGAGAGACGCGATGTAGGAATGCCGCCGGGTCTGCTGCAATATGCCCTTGCGGGCGTCGACCAGAACGACCGCGAGATCGGCCGTCGAAGCGCCGGTCGCCATGTTGCGGGTATATTCCTCGTGTCCCGGCGTGTCGGCGACGATGAACCGCCGCCGCTCGGTGGTAAACGAGCGATAGGCGACGTCGATGGTGATGCCCTGTTCCCGCTCGGCTTCCAGCCCGTCGACCAGAAGGGCGAAATCGATGTCCTCGCCCGCGGTGCCGTGCTTGCGGCTGTCGCTTTCGAGCGTGGCGACCTGGTCGTCGAGAACCAGCTTGGCATCGTAGAGCAGGCGGCCGATCAGGGTCGATTTGCCGTCGTCGACCGAGCCGCAGGTGATGAAGCGCAACAGCGACATGTTCTGCGCGTCATGCCGGCCTTCGCCGAGGCTTGCGGATGGCCGGTCTGTCGGGACCGTGCCCATCAGAAATAGCCCTCGCGCTTCTTCTTCTCCATCGAGCCCGCCTCGTCCCGGTCGATCATCCGGCCCTGGCGCTCGGAGGTGCGCGCGGTCAGCATTTCGCTGACGATCGCCTCGAGGGTCGTGGCATCGGATTCGACCGCCCCGGTCAGCGGATAGCAGCCAAGCGTGCGGAACCGCACCATGCGCTGCTCGATCCTGTCGTCCGGTCCGATCGGCATGCGCTCGTCGTCGACCAGGATCAGCATGCCGTCACGCTCGACCACCGGCCGCCTGGCGGCGAAATACAGCGGAACGATGGGGATGTTCTCCTTCAGGATGTATTGCCAGACGTCGAGCTCCGTCCAGTTCGACAGCGGGAAGACCCGGATCGATTCGCCCTGTGCCACCCGGGTATTGTAGGTCTTCCACATTTCCGGCCGCTGGCTCTTCGGTTCCCAGGCATGCGCGGCGTTGCGGAAGGAGAAGATGCGCTCCTTGGCGCGGGATTTCTCCTCGTCGCGCCGCGCGCCGCCGAAGGCGGCGTCGAAGCCGTACTTGTCGAGCGCCTGGCGCAGGCCGACCGTCTTCATCATGTGCGTGTGGACGCTGGAGCCATGCACGAAGGGCGAGATGTTTTCCGCGATGCCCTGCGGGTTCACATGCACCAGAAGCTCCAGCCCGAGCTCCCTGGCCATGCGATCGCGAAATTCGATCATCTCCCTGAATTTCCAGGTCGTGTCCACATGCAGAAAGGGGAAGGGCGGGCGGGCCGGGTAGAAGGCCTTCATCGCCAGATGTAACATGACCGAGGAGTCCTTGCCGACGGAATACAGCATGACCGGCCGGGAAAAGGTCGCGGCGACCTCCCGCAGAATATGGATCGCTTCGGCTTCGAGGCGCTCAAGATGGCTCAGCGGCAAGGAACGGTCCCTGATGGTGTTGATCGGCTATGCTCTCCCCCGTGGTGGGTCGTCCGGTTGCCGGCACCGCCCGCGCCCGACCGAATCGCCTCCACCGCGTCTTTTGCCACGTAACCGTGTTTGTTCTTGCGTGACAATGGTCGCGGAAATCCTTGCCGGCCGGGGCGCCCTCGGCGCCCTTCTCCAGGTGGGGCGTCAAGTCCCGTGCAAGGTCCATTGGTCACGCTGACATGCGAGCTCGGCGCGTTAGGAGAATGTCGGCGGGCCGCTGGTGACGATGACAAGGACGGACATGGACAGCAAGGCGGAAACGCCGCAAACGCTCGGGCTCTACGACGTGATGCGGACGATCGCGCTCGAGCCGGACATGGCCAAGGTCCGGCTGCTCGCCGACGACCATTTCCGCGGCGTGCCGTCGCAGCAGGCGCTCGCGGCGGCGACCGTGCTGAACTTTGCCCATCCCTTCTACCTGCCGGCAATGAACGATGTCAGCGCGGGCCGGCTCAGCATCAATCTCGACCAGTTCAGCGAACTCGTCATGCGCGCCAGGTCGACCGCCCGCCATTGGAGCAGCATGTCGTCGAGGCTGACGAGCGTGTCGAAGATGTTGCGCACCGTGACGATCGGCTTGATCCCGTAGAGCGAGATCTGCCGGGCAATCCGGCCTTCTTCGACGACGGCATGCCCGCGACGTACACCAAGCTCGATGACGAGGCCCGCTTCGAGATGCTGACCGACGCGACGTGCGTCTGGTACGTGAAATTTCTGCTATCCTGGCAAAAATGCGAGGCGGCCGGCCTGGTCTCCCCCTTGTGGGTCTCCTATGAAGACGATTTTATCGCCGACAAGGAGCGGTTGGGCACAAGGATCCCCGATTTCATCGGATCGGAGAATGCCGATGCCGGCCAGACCGCCGCATGTTTCGCGGACACCCGCAACGGAGCGGCTCTGAGGCTCAACAAGGGCGTGGCCGGGCGCGGCGACAAGATTCCCGGGAAGAGCCGCGAGCGGATCGTTGCGATCTGCCGTCGCTATGCCGCCCGGCGCGATCTTCGTCCGCTGCTGGGCAAGGAATTTACCGGCTGAGCGGGGAGGTCTTGCGGCTCAATCCTCCAAGCGGCTGGTTGCGTCACGATCGCGGTCATATCGTCTGCCGAGCGGAAATTCCGGCAGCCAGGATTCGCGACGGACGGTCCAAAGTTCGTAGGTCGGTTTCAGCTGGTCCGGTGCGTCGAGCGAACCGAGGTTCACTTCGATCTCGTCTTGCGATCGCGAGAACACCGACGAGCCGCAACGCGGACAGAAGAACCGCCCGGCATAGTCCCGCGTCTCTCCCTCGATCGTCACCGCCACCTCGGGGAACACCGCGGATGCGTGAAACAGGGCGCCATGATGCTTGCGGCAGTCGAGACAGTGACAAAGGCCGACCCTGTACGGTCGACCCGACGCCACGATGCGGACATTGCCGCACAGGCAACCGCCCGTAAACCGGTCCATGCTTGGTCTCCCGCGAATTGAAGCGTCCGAAATGAGGGTAACGACCAGGATTCAGTTCAAAAATGGCGCACCCGACAGGATTCGAACCTGTGACCTTTGGAATCGGAATCCAACACTCTATCCAGCTGAGCTACGGGTGCATCCGTCGGCGGGCCTGTAAGTGACTCGCCGTCAATCCGGTTTGGCGGTCATACCCCAGACTTCTGTCCGCATCAATGCGGAAAATGCGCAAATCGCGGTGGTACTTCCCGATGCCGGGCGGCGGCCTTTGTGCCGCAGTGTGGGCTGTCGCGGGGCGGGGTTCGCCGTGTCCCGTGCCGGGCGGTTGGCGGCCACGCGGCGGGCGTCGGCGAAATCTGTCGACATTTGCCGGGCGGCTAAGGCGAAGCCTTGTGCGGTGGGTGCAATGCTATAGAATCATTCCTGGTTTTCCAGATTGCTGGGCTGCTCGGCAGAGGCCTCGTCTGGAAGGGGGGGAACAAGAACAAGAATGGCGACCGCATGAGGGATGACAAGGCCGACAATGTGGCGCGGAACGCCTCCGGAATAGATTTTTCGATGATAGAGGACGCCGTCGGCTACCGGCTGCGCCGGGCGCAGCTTTCGGTGTTCCAGGATTTCAACGAGGTTTTCTCCGCCAAGGGGCTGCGGCCGACCGATTTCGCAGTGCTCATGCTGTTGACGCGCAACCAGGGCGCCAAGCAGAGCGAGGTGGCCGAGGCGCTGGGCATTCAGCGGGCCAATTTCGTCGCCATCGTCGACGGGCTGGAGAACAAGGGTTTCGTCGCCCGGCGCAAGTCCGAGGTCGATCGTCGCGTCCAGTCGCTCCACATCACCGAGCAGGGGCTCGCCTATCTCGACGGCCTGATGCCGATCTGGCAGGAGCACGAGGAGCGGCTACTTTCCAAGCTCGGCGGCAAGCCGGCGCGCGACCAGTTGATCGGGCTGTTGAAGCGTCTCTACGACTGAGCGCGAAAGCCACCGGGTGTTTGAAGGTCAGGCCGGCCCGAGCCGGCGGATCGCCTCGTCGACCAGAAGATTGGCGATCTTCATCCGCGTCGTGGCCTTGTCGCGGAAGGTGGCGTCCTGCCGGTCCGGATGGTTGAGGCGGGCGAAGGCGCGCCGCTTTTCGGCCAGCGCCTCGCGGCCGTCGTCGGCGCTCAATCCGAGATCCTCGGCGATTTCCGCGATGGTCAGCCGCGTCAGATGAGGCGGCACGGCCGGCGGCTCGGTGCTTTCCGGCTGGGGTTCCGGCATGAGGGCGAGATAGGCGTCGAGGCGAAAGGCTTCGCCGGGCGCGGCCTCGACGCTTTCGGCGACAAATCCGCTCGACAGGCCGACAATCCGGTAGGCCGGGTCTTGCGGCGGGCCATCGGCCTCTTCGGCCTCCTCGGCCAGCCGTTCGACGACCGACTGAAAGAGCGATTTTCCAAACAGCATCCGCCGCCTTCTCCTCTTGGACGGCGCCGATCAGAGCACGGCAAGGTGGCGCCGGGCTTGTGATCGGCGTCAATCACCGCCGGCGCACGACGCGTCCGCCGGGGCGGGCGAGGGGAGGCGAGGCGGGCGATGTCAGCTCTGGCTCTGGCTTTGGTGCTGGCTTTTCGATTCCACCAGAACGGTGACGTCGAGATCCTCGCCGGCGGGGCCGATGCGCATGCCGGATACCGGTGCGGCATCGGCATAGCACAGGCCTGTCGCCAGCCGCACGTAGCGTGCGTCGGGGCAGTGATCATTGGCCGGGTCGAAGCCCACCCAGCCGAGGCCCGGCAGGTGCACTTCCGCCCAGGCATGGGTCGCGGTCTGGGCGACCCTCTCGTCCATCTTCAGATAGCCCGAGACATAGCGCGCCGGCATGCCCATGCTGCGGGCCGCGGCGATCATCACATGCGCATGGTCCTGGCAGACGCCCTGACCGGCTTCCAGCGCCTGTTCGGCCGTCGTCTCGCTGTCGGTTTGTCCGGGACGATAGGCGACCGCCGTATGGATCGCCCCCATCAGGTCGTGCATCATCGCCACGGGCTCCTTCGCCGACAGGCTGCGCACCATGTCGCGGGTCAGCTTTCCCGCCCGTGTGCGCGGCGTGTCGCGCTGGAACAGCCAGAGCGGGCAATAGCCGACATGCGGGCCGAACACGCCGGCATGGTCCTCGGTCACCACCTCGCCGCAGGCCTCGATGCGGACCTCGTGCGCCTCGCCATCGGTCGAGACCAGGTGCACGTGATTGCCGAACTGGTCGTTATAGCCCGCCTCGACCTTGGCGCCGTCGACGGTGATGTGCCAGCTTTCCACGTGCTGGCCGGGGCAGGTCGGCGGCGTCAGCCGCAGTCGCTGCAGCGAATAGAGAACCGGCGCCTCGTAGCGGTAGAGCGTGGTGTGGGTGATCTTCAAACGCATGATCTCTTGTCCATTGCCGGCCTGGGTTCAGCTGTAGAAGCGGTAGCCCTCGGTGATTTCCTGGCCGAGCCGGTTGTTGCGGGCGATGAAGCGGTCGAGGAACTCGTGCAGGCCCTGGTCCATGATTTCGCCGATGGTGGTCGATTGCAGCGACGCGCGCACCTTCTCGGCCGTGTCGTGCGCCGCCAGACGCTCGCCGTAGTCCTTGGCGATATAGCCGAGATTGCTGACGATCTTCTCGTAGGAATAGGCGAGCGAGCGCGGCATCTGGCCGTTGAGGATCAGGAAGTCGGCGATGTTGGCCGGACGGTACTCGCCGTCATAGACCCAGCGATAGGAGCGATGGGCCGAGACCGAGCGCAGGATCGATTCCCACTGCATGTTGTCGAGCGACGAGCCGACATGGGTGATCGCCGGCAAAAGCACGTAGTATTTCACGTCGAGGATGCGGCTGGTATTGTCGGCGCGCTCGATGAAGGTGCCGATGCGGGCGAAGTTGTAGATCTCGTTTCTCAGCATCGAACCGTGGAAGGCGCCGCGGATCAGGCCGGCGCGGCGCTTGACCGTGTCGATCACTTCCGGCAGGTCGGCCGATTTCAGCCTGCGGGCCAGCATCTGCTTCAGTTCGATCCAGCATTCGTTGGTCGCTTCCCAGGTCTCGCGGGTGAGCGCCGTGCGCACCATGCGGGCATTGTTGCGCCCGGCGTCGATGCAGGACATCACGCTCGACGGGTTGGCCGTGTCGCGCAGCAGGAAGTCGATGGCGTCGGCGGCGGTCACCTTGGCGTGACTGGCGTCGAAACCCTCGCGCACGTCGGCGCTCAACAGCACGGCGGCCCAGTCGTCGTCGGTGGCGCCGCTCCTCGTCAGCGACATTCTCAGGCCCGCGTCGACCAGGCGGGCAATGTTCTCGGCCCGCTCGATATAGCGGAACATCCAGTAGAGGCCGTTGGCCGTTCTTCCGAGCATGACCATGTCAGTCCTCCAGTACCCAGGTGTCCTTGGTGCCGCCGCCCTGGCTGGAATTGACCACCAGCGAGCCGGCTTTCAGGGCCACGCGGGTCAGGCCGCCGGGGATGATCCGCACCTTGTCGGACACGAGCACGTAAGGACGAAGGTCGACATGGCGCGGGGCGATCCCCTTGTTGACCAGCACCGGCACGGTCGACAGCGACAGCGTCGGCTGGGCGATATAGTTGCTGGGCCGGGCCTTCAGTTTCTCGGCGAAATCGGCGCGTTCCTTCTTCGACGCGGCCGGGCCGACCAGCATGCCGTAACCGCCCGAGCCGTGAACCTCCTTGACCACCAGTTCCTCGAGACGTTCCAGCACGTATTTCAGGCTGTCGGCTTCGGAGCAGCGCCAGGTCGGCACGTTTTCCAGAAGCGCCTTGCTGCCGGTGTAGAATTCGACGATCTCCGGCATGTAGGAATAGATCGCCTTGTCGTCGGAAATGCCGGTGCCGGGCGCATTGGCGATGGTGATATTTCCGGCGCGGTAGACGTCCATGATGCCGGGAACGCCGAGACAGCTGTCGGGGCGGAAGGTCATCGGATCGAGGTAATCGTCGTCGACGCGGCGGTAGAGCACGTCGATCGCCTCGTAGCCGCGGGTGGTGCGCATCTTCACCTTGCCGTCGATGACGCGCAGGTCGGAGCCCTCGACCAGTTCCACGCCCATCATGTCGGCGAGGAAGGAATGTTCGTAATAGGCCGAATTGAAGATGCCGGGGGTCAGAACCGCGACGCGGGGCTTGCCCTTGCAGCCGGGAGGCGCCAGCGAGGCGAGCGACTGGCGCAAAAGGTGCGGATAGTCCTCGACGCGCTGCACCTTGTTCACCTGGAACAGTTCCGGGAACATCTGCATCATCGTCTCGCGGTTTTCCAGCATGTAGGAAACGCCGGACGGCGTGCGGGCATTGTCCTCCAGCACGTAGAACTGGTCCTCGCCGGTGCGCACGATGTCGGTGCCGACGATGTGGGTGTAGACGCCGCCCGGCGGCCGGAAACCGATCATCTCCGGCAGGAAGGCGACGTTCTTCTCGATCAGTTCGCGGGGAATGCGGCCCGCCTTGATGATCTCCTGCTTGTGGTAAATGTCGTCGAGAAAGGCGTTGAGCGCCAACACCCGCTGTTCGATGCCTTGCGCCAAGCGCCGCCATTCCCGGCCGGAGATGATGCGCGGGATGATGTCGAAGGGGATGAGCTTTTCCGAGGAGTCTTCGTGGCCGTAGACCGCGAAGGTGATTCCGGTCTTGCGGAAGATGTTCTCGGCATCCCTCGACTTGGCGATCAGCCGGGCCGGGTCCTGCTGGGAGTACCAGTCATGGTAGTTCTGGTAGGGCGGTCGCGGACTGCTGTCCGCATTCCTCATTTCGTCAAATGCCAACGGCGCCATCCCCTTTTTTTCCATTTGAATACAAGCCATTTGCCAATGCAAGGAGCGCGCGCGCCGGCCATGAAGAATTCCTCCGGGCTTGAAAAGCGGCAGGAGCCTAATTTTCCATCAGTTTTTGCCTTCCCTCGCGGTTGTATCGCCCGCCTGCGGTAATGCGGTTGACGAATGTCTGTTCCCCGGCCCGTCGCATTTTCGCGTCTTGCCTAAAATATAGCCGTCATTCGCCGCGAAAAAATTTTCGGCCGCGCGGTTCAGCGGAATTGATGGCGTGGCGAAGGAAAACTCCTTTGACGCGTCTGCATGTCCCGGCTAGTCACCAGGCGAGCGGAGCGCGCGCGGCATTCCGGCAGCCTCTTGTCCCTCGGAGACCTCCCATGACCCTCGGTCGCCTTGCCCCGGCACTCTTCGTTCTCCTGTGGTCGACGGGATGGGTCGTGGCAAAATATGCCGGTCTGTTCGCCGATCCGCTGACCTTCCTGGTGTTGCGCTACAGTGCCGCCGTCGTGCTGTTCTATCTGGTGTGCCGGATCGCCGGGGTGACCTGGCCGAGAAGCCGGGCTGCCATCCTGCATGCGATCGTCTCCGGCATGTTCCTGCACGGTCTTTATCTCGGCATGGTGTGGTGGGCGATCGGCCAAGGCGTGCCGGCCGCTCTGTCGGGCATCATCGCCGGGCTGCAGCCGCTGATGACCGGCATTGCCGCGGCCGTGCTGGTCGGCGAGGCGCTCACCGGTGGCCAGCGGCTGGGTCTGGTTCTCGGCTTTGCCGGGATCGCCATTGCCGTCCTGCCCAATGTGCTGGCGCTCGATTCCGGTTCGATCCCGCTTAATGCGGTGGCGATCAACGTGCTGGCCATGGCCTGCGTCACGGTCGGGACGATCTACCAGAAGCGCTTTCTGCGGGAAGGGGACCTGAGGGCAGTCGCCACGCTGCAATATGTCGGCGCGCTGATCGTCACCGTGCCGGCTGCGCTCGTGCTCGAGGATCTGCGTGTGGAGTGGGGCGTGGAGATCTTTGCCGCGCTTGCCTGGTCGGTGCTCGGCATTTCGATGGGTGCTGTGGCCCTGCTGCTCTATCTGATCCGGCGCGGCGATGTGTCGAAGGCGGCGTCGCTGATCTATCTGGTGCCGCCGCTCGCGGCGCTGGAGGCGGCGCTGATGTTCGGCGAGCGTCTGACGCTGCCGATGATCGTCGGGACGGCCGTGGTGGTGCTCGGCGTCTATCTCACCAACCGCAAGCCCGCTCCGCAGGCCGGCTGAGCGCAGGGCCAAACGAAAATGGCGCGGCCGGGGCCGCGCCATATCAATCTTCAGTCAATCATTCATTCTGCAGCCGGTAAGGCTCACGCCTCGCGGCGGCGAGTCCGCTGCTGGCCGCCGGGTCCGCTCGGGCGACCGGAAGCCGGCTTGCCGTGGGCTGCGGCCGGACGGCCTGCGCCGCCACTGCCGCCCTTGCGCTGGCCGGGCTTGCCGGCGGGCCGGCCTTCGCCGTCATGCTTGGGGCGACCCTGGCCCTGATGGTTGCGGTTGTTGCCGCCGGGGGCGCCGCCACCGCCGCCACGACGCTGCGGGCGGGCCGGACGGCTCAGATTGGTCGGAGCTTCGCCGCTGGCGACCTGAATGTCGATGCCCATCAGGCGTTCGACGTCACGCAGCAGGCGGCCTTCGTCGGGACCGCAGAAGGCGATGGCGATGCCGTCCCGGCCGGCACGGGCGGTACGGCCGATGCGGTGGATATAGGCGTCCGGCACTTCCGGCAGGTCGTAGTTGAAGACGTGGCTGACGGCCGGAATGTCGATGCCGCGCGCGGCGACGTCGGTGGCGATCAGCGTGCGGATTTCGCCGTCGCGGAAGCCCTTGAGCGCCCGTTCGCGCTGGCCCTGGCTCTTGTTGCCGTGGATCGAGGCGACCGAGAAGCCGACGATCTCCAGGTGCTTCATCAGCTTTTCCGCGCCGTGCTTGGTGCGCAGGAAGACGATGGAGCGGCCGTCCGGATTGTCGGTCAGGATCTTCTTCAGCATTTCCGTCTTGGCATTCTGGCCGGCGACGAAGTGGACGTGCTGTTCGACCTTGTCGGCGGCCTTGCCCGGGGGCGAGACTTCGACCTTGGCCGGGTTGGACAGGAAGCTGGCAGCGAGATCGGCAATCGTCTTCGGCATGGTGGCCGAGAACAGCAGGGTCTGGCGCTTGGCCGGAACCATCTTGGAGATCTTGCGCAGGTCGTGGATGAAGCCCAGATCGAGCATCTGGTCGGCTTCGTCGAGCACCAGATAGGTGACGGCACGCAGCGAGATGGCGTTACGCGAGATCAGGTCGAGCAGGCGGCCAGGGGTGGCGACGAGGATGTCGGTGCCCTTTTCCAGCTGCAGCTGCTGCTTGCCGATCGAGGCGCCGCCGACGACCTGGTTGATCTTCAGCGGGGTCTTCTTGATGAACGAGCGCAGGTTGTCGCCGATCTGGTTCACCAGTTCGCGGGTCGGTGCGAGGATCAGGGTGCGAGTGGTCCGGTTGTCCGGACGGGTGGGGTTTTTCAGCAGCATTTCGATCAGCGGCAGGCCGAAGGCTGCCGTCTTGCCGGTGCCGGTCTGGGCCAGACCGATGAGGTCGCGGCCTTCCAGCACGATCGGGATGGCCTTCAGCTGGATCGGGGTCGGGGTGTCGTAACCGAGGCCGGCAACCGTGGCGGCAATGTTCTGCGACAGGCCAAGCTCAAGAAAGTTGGTCAATTCTAATACCTTTTCGGGGCGCCACGCGATATCGGGCGAAACCGCACCTTGCGATTTGCCTGTCTCGTAGCGTCAAGAACCCCGCGTGAATTGGGAACTTGTAAGTTGGAAAAAAGCTTTCCAGCGCGTTGGGCCGCGATATGCAGCCATTTTATCGTGCGCTTTGGATCCTTCTTCGCGTCTTTGGCAGATCGCGGGCCGCTCACGCGGCGGCCGGAAGGTGAAAGCTGAGTTGCAGATGGGCCTTCCGGCCTGGAAAGTCAAGGAAATCTTTTGCATTGCGGCAAAGTCCGGCTCCGGCACGGCGGCAGAAAGCCTCGGGCGTCAGAGCGGCAGGGGCTGGCTGTAGATCAGCGCCGCGTCCTTGTCGAAGAAGGATGCGGTGCCGCCCGTCGCCGCCAGTTCGACCAGCAGGAAGCCGGGAACCGGCGAGGCGAACAGGCTTTTCGGGTGCGGTTTCGGCGGCCGGCTCCGGCTGCCGCTGCCGGAGACGAAATAGGCCACCTGTTCCGAGCGCAGTGCCTCCAGGTGATGGTCGTGGCCGCACAGGTACATGCTGACGCCATGGCGGTCGAGGATGGGCTTCAGGCGCTTGCCGAGGAAGGTGCTGTCGCCGTGACGGCCGCCGGAAAAGACCGGATGATGGCCGACGACGATCTTGAACGGCGCGGCGCTTGCGGCGAGCGACCGGTCGAGCCAGTCGAGCTGCAGTTCCGCGTCCGGATGCAGCACGATCTCCATCAGGGTGTTACCCTTCATCCGCTGCGTATCGAGGAAGAAGAAATCGGCATTCGACCCGGCAAAAGTCTTGCTCACGGCGAAATAGTGGCCTGGCATGGTCCAGCGGCGGCTCTTCTTCGAATAGTCGATCTGCGCCTGGGCACTGCCGCCATAGTCGTGGTTGCCGAGCACCGCATACCACGGCACCTGCAGCGACGGTGCACTGTAGATCTCCTCGAAGCTGGTCTGCCATTTGGTGTCTGCGGTGCTGTCGACGCCGCTTTCATAGAAATTGTCGCCGGTGGAAATGACGAAGGATATCGCCTTCTGCGCGCCGATTTCGCCCATGGCCTTGGCAACCGCCCGCGCCGCTGCGCGCGACTGGCCGTCTCCCCAGTCGCCGACCACGAGAAAGGAGAGGTCGCCGGCGGCCTGGCCCTCCTGCTGGCCGGCCGCATGGGCGAGGCTGCCGAGCGTCAGCGAGGCGAGGGCGCCCTGGATGAGGCTGCGGCGGGTGTAGATCATCGAAACTTCCTTCATGGGTATGCACTGGTGCGGGTCGCCGGTTCGGGTCAGAATGAAACGGACACCCTCAACCCGCCGTCGTTACGATTCTCGATCCCGATAGTAAGATCGTAGACGGACGCGATGTCCTTGACGATGGAAAGGCCGATGCCGGTTCCCGGTTTCTGGCTGTCGAGGCGGATGCCGCGTTCCATCATCAGCGTCAATCCGGCCGGATCGGCGCCGGGCCCGTCATCCTCGATCACCAGTCGCGGACGGCCCTCGTCGCGACGCAGACTGACGGTGATCGTCGAGTGGGCCCATTTGACGGCATTGTCGAGGATATTGCCCAGCAGTTCCTCGAGGTCATGGGGATCGACCTCCACGGTGACGGCCGGCGACACGTCCACCTGCCAGGCGAGGTCTTCGCCCTTCGGTGTGCGCTTGAGGGTCCGCACGATGCGATCGACGGCAGTAGCGAGGTGGGCATCCGAG
The DNA here is from genome assembly GCA_019459145.1 of Arenimonas sp. Lineage (GTDB taxonomy): Bacteria > Pseudomonadota > Alphaproteobacteria > Rhizobiales > Rhizobiaceae > Allorhizobium. The sequence continues at coordinate 14,947 of JAIBEK010000019.1, read as the reverse complement.
GCGCGAAGCTCGGCCGTGGCGGCAATGCGGCTGCGGGCCAGTTCGCGATCGAGATGGGCCTGCATAATGCCGGCCAGGCGGGCGAGTTCCTCGCCGATCTCCGTCTGGCCCCGCTCCTTCAATGTTGCGGCATCGTTCGCCACCACGGTCAGCGGCGTCTTGAGGCCGTGGGCGAGGTCGGCGGATCGTGTGCGCGCTTTCTGGATGATCACGGACTGGGCGTCCAGCAGATGGTTCACCGCGTCGACCACCCCCTGCAACTCCTTCGGAAAACGGCCCGTCAGCCGCTCGGCCTTGCGTTCGCGGATGCGGTTCAGCCCCTCGCTGACCGAGGAGACCGGACGAAGGCCGAAGGTGAGCTGCGCCAGCGAGGCGGCGATGAGGAAGGCGGCCAGCACGGCCATGAATGGCATGATGTCGAGGGTGAAGGCGCGGCGCGCCTCGGCCAGGACGCTCTCGTCGATCGCGGCGGCGACCCGAACGGGGCGCGGGCCTTCGGGAGCGGCGACGATGATCTGCCGCTCCTGGACGATCAGGTCGCCGCCATCCGGCCCCGGCAGCGTGTAGCGGTGCACGGCGCTCGGCTCGTGCATGTCGGCGGGCAGCGGCAGGGCATAGTCCCAGAGCGAGGGCGAGCGTAGCTGGCGATTGTTCCGATCGTCCTCCACCTGCCAGTAGAGCCCGCCATAGGGCTCGGTGAAACGGCGATCGGTCGGTCGGTCGGGCAGTTCGATACCGCCGTCCGGGGCAAAGCGCAGCGTCCCGGCAAACAGGTTGATGTGGCCGGCCAGTTCCTCGTCGATGCGCCGCTCCAGGTTGCGGGTGAAGATCGAAACGAAGACGATGGTGGCCAGCACCATGGCGAGCAGCACGCTTGTCACGGAAACGATCAGGAAGCGGCCGCGGATCGATTGCATCAGCTTTCGTCTCCGCCGATGCGGTAGCCATAGCCGCGCCGCGTCGAGATGGCGTCCTTGCCGAGCTTCTTGCGTAGCCGGCCGATCAACACCTCGACCGAATTGCTGTCGCGCTCGAAGTCCTGGGCATAGAGCTGCTCGGTCAGTTCGATCTGCGTGACATTGCGGTCGCGATTGTGGGCGAGGTAGGCAAGGCAGCGGTATTCGAGCGGGGTCAGGTCGACGGGCAGGCCAGCGCGGCTGACGGTGTTGGTGCGGGTGTCGATGGCGATGTCGCCGATCTGCAGAACGGGATTGGCCTGGCCGGTGCTGCGCCGGATGATGGCCCGCAGCCGCGCCAGCAGTTCGGCCATCTGGAACGGCTTGGTCAGGTAATCGTCGGCGCCGGCATCGATGCCTTCGACCCGCTCCTGCCAGTTGCCGCGGGCGGTGAGAATGAGGACCGGCATCCGCCGTCCCGCGGCGCGCCAACGCTTGAGGACCGCCAGCCCGTCCATCCCCGGCAGGCCGAGATCGAGGATAACGGCGGCGAACTCCTCGGCATCGCCGGTGAACCATCCGGCCTCGCCGTCGCTTTCATGCACCACCACGAAGCCCGCCCGCTCCAGGTGAAGCGTGACATCGCGCGCGATCAGCGGATCATCCTCGATCAGCAATAGCCGCATCATTCATTCTCGACTTCGAGGATCGCGCCGGTCGCCGCATCCACTTCGGCTTCGACGAGACGGCCGTTGGCGGTGAGGATGCGGAATTCATAGACGAGTTTATGGTCCTCACGATCGAGCTTGACGGAGACGATCTCGCCGGGGACCCGTTCGCCGACGATCCGCTTGAGTTCCAGGAGCGTCAAGGCCGCGCCGCTGTCGACGGCCCTGCGGGCCGCGTCGTGGTCGTCATCCGCTTCCACCGCTTGGGGACCCGGCCGATCATCCGTGCCGTCGGCAATCGCCGGCACGGTCAGGGCCGCCAGCAGCGTCAGCACGCATGCCGTTGTCATCATTTGCCGATAGGTGAGTCTGGCCGGGCCGTTCATCAACATTCCTTAGCATGGCGAAACTGAATTTTCGCTGACATTGCCTGTCAGTTATCGCTCAGCACGCACCGCTTAGGGTCTGCGTCATCGGTCGACGGCAATGGAGCCCGGCCCAAGGACGAAGGACACATTCCATGAAGAAGATCATTTTCGCCACGCTTCTTACCACCACCGCTTTCGGTTCGGCCGCCTTCGCGGAGAGCGAGCATTCCTGCGGCAATGCGCCGAAGGAAAAGTGGATGACCGAGGACGCACTGAAGGCCAAGGCCGTCGGCATGGGCTTCGAAGTGCGCCAGATCAAGATGGAAGACGGCTGCTACGAGGTTTACGGCATCAAGGACGGCAAGAAGGTCGAGGCCCTGTTCAATCCGGAAACCGGCGTGCAGGTCGGCATCGAGGGAGACGATTGATGTCCGACGCCGCGCAGGACATGCAAGGCGCCCATTCCGTCCGCACCACGCGGACGGAATGGATCAAGGTCTGGGATCCGTTCGTGCGGATCTTCCACTGGTCGCTGGTCGGGCTCTTTGCCTTTTCCTACCTGACGGGCGACGAATGGAAGTCGGCCCACATCGTCTCCGGCTACCTGATCGCCGGACTTATCGGCCTCCGCGTCGTCTGGGGGCTGATCGGCACAGAACATGCGCGGTTCTCCAGCTTCATCCACAGTCCGGCGACGATCCTCGCCTTCCTCGCCGATACGGTCCGGATGCGGGCGAAGCGTTATCTCGGCCACAACCCGGCCGGCGGTGCCATGGTGATCGCCCTTCTGCTGGCGACCGCGGGCATAGCGTCGACCGGCTACATGATGACCACCGATACCTTCTGGGGCATCGAATGGGTCGAGGAGACGCATGAGGTGCTGGTCAATGTGACGCTCGGTCTTGTCGTCCTGCATGTCGCCGGCGTCGCCTTCGCCAGCGTCGAACACCGCGAAAACCTCGTGCGGTCGATGCTCAACGGCTGGAAGCGCCGCCGCTGATCTTTGCCGCTGATCTTCAAGGCCGGGAGAACAGCCTCCGTATGAACGCGGCCGAGAAGAAGGGCTCCGGATGGCACAAGGCCGTCCGGGGTCTTTTTCGTGCAAACGCCGCTTTGCCCCAGGTGCGGCCCGGCTGAAAGGCTCGGGCAAGGCAAGGGGATCACTGTTGTCCCCGAATGATCCCCCGCGCGTCCGGCGCAAAGGCCGATCATTGCTCCCTGGTTACCTCGCATTTACCATTCGAGAGCATTTTCTGGGCAGGAGTACCGTTCTTGAACATGGGTGGCGATTTGCTCAACTTGGCCTGCGAGAAGATCGCCGAACTGGAGGTGCCCGCCTTCATCAAGGACAGCGAACTGCGCTATGTGGTCGTCAACGAGGCCTATGCGCGCTTCTTCCGCGAGGCGCCGGAGGCCTTCGCCGGCAGGACCGACCGCGAACTTTTCGCCCGGCTCGAGGACGGCGTGCGCGACGACCGCGAGCGTCATGTCGTGGTGTTCGGCGACGAGCAGACGACGCTGGTCTTCGATCCGTTCGGCCATGACCGCTATCCGCTGCGCGTCGAACGGTTCTTCGGCGACGATGATTCGATCTATGTGTTCGGCATGTTCGAGGAGGCGCCGGCAAGCGTGTCGAAGGCAAAGTGTGCCGACCGACCGAGAACGAGCCAGGCTGCCGGTGCTGCGGCCCGCGCCGGGGCGTGCGGGGGGTGCGGAGATGCCCTGTTCCGCGCCACGCTCGAAGACCTTCCCGTCGCGACCTATGTCCGCGATGAATCGCATCGCATGGTATTTGCCAATCGTGCCTTCCTCGAGATTGTCGGCCAGCCCCTGCAGCAGTTGATCGGCAAGACCGAACAGGAGGCCTTTCCCGAGCGCGGCGATCGCTACTATGCCGAGAACTGCCGTATCCTCGAACACGGGGAGACGATGGAGGTCGAAGACTGCTTCGTGCGCAAGGACGGCATTGCCTTTCCGGTGATCTCCCGCGCCAGCCGGATCACCATGCCGAACGGGGCGCGCTACATGGTTGGTTCGGTCACCGACATATCTACCTTGAAGAGCCGCGAAACCCAATTGGTCGAGGCGCAGGACGAGGCCGAAGGCTTGCACCGGCACGTTGAAAGCCTTCTGCGATCGATGCCGGTGGGGGTGCTGATCCTCTCGGCCGACCATGACATCGACTATGCCAATGATGCCTTCTACGACATGCTGGAGACGGATGCGCAGGTCGACATGGCGGGATGGCACTATAGGGATTTCATCGCCTACACCGTTCGACGCGTCGGTTCGACGAATGTCGACGACGATGTCGAGCGCATCTTCAACCGGCGTCTGGCGCAGTTCAACGATCCGGAGAACATCACGACGTCGCGCGCCGAGACGCTGAGCGGGCGGGTCCTCGCCATCCGCAGCAAGCGGCTCGCCAACGGCAAGATCCTCATTACCTATTCCGACATCACCGCGCTGCATCAACGCGAGCAGGAGAGTGTTCTCTACCGCACCGCGATCGAGCAATTGCCGGTTCCGGTCTTCATCCGCGATGGCGAACGCCGGCTGATCTTCGCCAATTCCGCCTATGCGGCCTTGCAGGGCGAGAAGCAGGACAAGTTCTACGGCCTCAACGAAGAGGAGATGTTCCCGCGATTGGGCCAGCAATTGCGCGAGGAGAACCTGCATCTTCTGGAAAACGGCGAGCCGATCGAGCGCGCGCAGGATCTGCCGCTGGCCGAGGGGCGCATACACTCGGTCATCACGCGCCTCAATCGCATCACCACGCCCGACCAGCGGCGCTATCTCGTCGGCTCGATCACCGATGTGTCGGACCTGAAGGCGCGCGAACGGGAGCTCATGCAGGCGCAGGCGCGCGCCGAAAAGCTATATGGCGACATCGAGAACATTCTGCGCATCATGCCGGTCGGGGTCATCATCCTCAACGAGGATCTGGTCATCGAATTCGCCAATTCCAAGAGCCGCGAGATCTGGGAATGGCCGGCAGAGCGCATGCTGGAAGGAACGACGTTCCGCGACTATGCCAGGATGAACCAGGACCGCGGCTGGGTGTGGGAGGGCGGCAAAGACTTCGAGACCGGGCTTATGGACCGGGTGTCGGAACTGCGCGCGCTCGACGGCACGATCCAGCGCGAACTCGTCTATCCCGACGGCAAGCAGGTGCTGATCACCACGACATCGCTCGCCGACCGGAAATTCCTCGTCACCTATTCCGACTTCACCGAGCTTCGCCGCCAGGAGCGCGAGTTCAGCGAGGCACGCGAACAGCTTCAACGGCTCGGCCAGTTCATGCAGGATGCGACCCGCGTCATGGCGCAGGGCCTGGCCGTCATCGAGGACGGGGTCATCATCCAGAGCAACGAGTCGCTTGCGCGCATGCTCGCCGTGCCGCAGACGCTGCTCGATCCCGGCCAGAGCTGGCACGCCGGCTTCGCCTATTGCGCCCGACGCGGCGATTTCGGCCCGGAGCCCATGGCGGTGCTCAAGGACTGGCAGGATAAGGTTCACTCGGAGAACGGTTTTTCGGCGACCTTCCTCAGCAACGGCAAGACCTGGATCCAGATGGAGGCGACCGCCAGCGGGCGCGGACACTGGATGGTCGTGTGCACCGACGTCACCGAGCTCAAGACCCGCGAGGCGGAGCTGACCGTGCTGCTGGCCCGCAGCGAGGCGGCCGACAAGGCCAAATCGGAATTCCTCGCCAATATGAGCCACGAGATCCGCACGCCGATGAACGGCGTCCTCGGCATGGCCGAACTCTTGGCGCGCTCGGTTCTCGATACCCGCCAGAAGACCTTCGTCGACATCATCGTCAAGTCCGGCAATGCGCTTTTGACCATCATCAACGACATCCTCGATTTCTCCAAGATCGACGCCGGGCAGTTGAAGCTGCGCAAGGTGCCGTTCGATCCCGTCGAGGCGATCGAGGACGTGGCGACGCTGCTGTCGGCATCGGCGGCGGACAAGGACATCGAACTGATCGTCCGCGGCGACGCCACGGTGCGGCATATGGTGTCCGGCGATCCCGGCCGCTTCCGCCAGATCGTCACCAATCTGGTCGGCAACGCGATCAAGTTTACCGAAAAGGGCCATGTGCTGATCGAGCTGTCCAGCACGCCATGCGACGGGTCGGAAGCCATGCTGACGATGCGCATCGAAGACACCGGCATCGGCATTCCAAAGGACAAGCGGGCCTCGATCTTCGAAAAGTTCTCGCAGGTCGACACGTCTTCGACGCGGCGTCACGAGGGGACCGGGCTCGGTCTTGCGATCACCGCCGGCCTGGTCGACCTGTTCGGCGGCGATATCGACGTGGAGAGCACTGTCGGCGAGGGTTCCGTCTTCACCGTTCGCATACCCTTTGCCGTGGCCCACGAACGCCACAAGCAGCAGCCGCTGCCGGTCAATGTCGACGGCGCGCGGATCCTGGTGATCGATGACAACGACATCAATCGGCGCATCCTCACCGAGCAGCTGGCGCTGTGGGGCTTCGACGGCGTCGCAGTCGAGAGCGGGTCCGCGGCGATGGCCGTTCTGGAGGAGGCCCACCGCCTCGGCGTGACCATCGACGCGCTGGTTATCGACTACCAGATGCCGGTGATGAACGGCATCGACGTGGCCCGGATGATCCGCGCGGACAAGCGTTTCGAGACGATCGCGATGGTGTTCCTGACCTCGATGGACATGGTCGGCGACGAGCGGATCTTCCAGCAGTTGAATGTCCAGGCCCACCTGATGAAGCCGGCCCGCGCCAATCTGCTGCGCAATGCGATCGTCGATGTGGTGCGCGCGGCGAGGCTTGGCCATCCGGCTGGCGCACGCCAGAGCGCAGGGCAGCCGGCAGGCATCGCCGCTCCGCCCTCAATCAACCGGCGAGGCCCGACCGCGGCGGATGCGGGGAACGCCAGGCAGCCCGCCCCACCTGCGCCGCACACCGATTGGGACGCGCCGACACGAACCACCCGGACGGAATGCGACGTGCTGGTCGCCGAGGACAACGAGGTCAACCAGATCGTCTTCCGCCAGATCCTCCAGGCGGTCGGTCTTTCCCACAGCGTCGTGACCAACGGGCGCGAGGCCGTGGATGCCTGGCGTGTGCTCAATCCGCGGCTGATCCTCATGGATGTCTCGATGCCGGTGCTGAACGGGCACCAGGCGGCGCGCACCATTCGCGAGGCGGAGAAGGCGGAGGGCGAGGGGGGCCATGTGCCGATCATCGGCGTGACCGCCCATGCGCTCGACAGCGACCGCGAGGCGTGCCTGGCCGCCGGCATGGATGACTATCTGTCGAAGCCGGTCAGTCCGGAACAGCTCGAGGCGAAGATCGAGCGCTGGCTCGGCCATTCGCTGCGCGACGGTTCAGGCCTCCTCGACCTCAGCAATTGATCGGGGCTTGACGCCGCACAGCATTTCCCGCTTTCCGGCAAATCCCTTGCGACGCTCCACGGCATAGCCTGCGGCGATCAGATTGCGGCGGACGAAACCTGCGGCCGCATAGGTGGCGAAACCGCCGCCCTGCGCAGTGTGGTCGAAAACCGCGCGCATCAGTTCCGGCGACCACATGGCGGCGTTGCGCGCCGGGGCGAAGCCGTCGAGATACCAGGCGTCGAACACAAGCGGGCTTGCGCCGAGGCTCGTCAGCGCGTCGCCGCAGAGAACGGTCAGCCGGGTCTGGTCATCGAGCGCGATGTCGACGGCACCTGCGGGGTGCTCCGGCCAGCGCGCCACGAGCGCCTGCCGCTCGGCATCGATTTCCGGCCAGCGCGACAGCGCCCGCGACAGTTCCTCAGTCCGCATCGGATAGAGCTCGAACGAGACGAAATGCAGGTGGCCCCCGTGCGTGCGCGTGGCCTTCCATTGCCGGAAGGTCTCGCAGAGATTGAGGCCGGTGCCGAAGCCCAGTTCGCCGATGCGAAAGGTGCCCGGCCGGACCCAACGCTCCGGCAGGCCGTTGCCGGCGAGAAAGACATGGCCGCATTCGAGCCTGCCATCGGTCTGGCAATAAAAATGGTCGTCAAAGGCGGTCGAATAGGGCATATCGCCGTCGCGCCAGGTAAGCTCCTGGCCGGCCGGCACGGTCGGGGATGTCGAGGTGGAATGGGCCATGACCATAGCGGATAATGCCAGCGGGCTTGCCGGTCAATCGCGTGTCGAGCTGCTGATCGTCGGCGGCGGCATTATGGGGCTATGGGCCGCGCTGAAGGCCGACCGTCTCGGCATCGATACGCTGATCGTCGACGAGGGGCCGATGGCACGCGGCGCGAGCGGCGGCCTGCTCGGCGCGCTGATGCCGCACATGCCTGACAAGTGGAACGACAAGAAGCAGTTCCAGTTCGACGCTTTGCTGTCGCTGGAAGACGAGGTGCGGAGCCTCGAGGCCGAAACGGGCGTTTTGGCCGGCTATCGCCGTTCCGGCCGGCTGATCCCGCTGCCCAAGCCGCACTTGAGGACGATCGCCGAGCGCCATGAACGCGAGGCGCTGGTCAACTGGCAGGCCGGGGAGCGCGCCTTCCACTGGCACGCCGTCGATGCCTCGCCCTCAGGTCCCAGCTGGCCGGCGCCCGATGCCGGTGAGGCCGGACTTGTCCACGACACGTTTTCGGCGCGCGTCTCGCCGCGCGGGCTGACCGGCATGCTGGTCGAACGGCTGCGCGCGTCGCGGCATGTACGGATCGTCGAGGGCTGCGGCGTGGTGGCGATCAACGCCCTGTCGGCCAGGCTTTCAGACGGCACCACCGTCGCCTTCGGCCATTGCCTTGTCGCGGCGGGACATCAGGCCTTTCCGCTGCTCGAAACGCTCGGCCCGCCTCTGCCGCGTCCGCTGGGTCAGCCGGTCAAGGGACAGGCGGCCCTGCTGAAGGGCGACATCGACCCCGATCTGCCGCTGCTTTATCTTGACGGGCTCTATATCGTGCCGCACGAGGGGGGTATGGCGGCGATCGGCAGCACCAGCGAGGACCATTTCGCTTCCCCCTTCACGACGGACGAACAGCTCGAGGACCTCATCGCGCGCGCCCGTGCCCTGGCGCCTGTCCTGCGCTCCGCCGAGGTCGTCGAACGCTGGGCGGGGCTGCGGCCAAAGGCGATCGATCGCGATCCGATGGTCGGTCCGCATCCGGATGCGCCGCGCGTGGTGGCTCTGACCGGTGGCTTCAAGGTCAGCTTCGGCATGGCGCATCGGCTCGCCGATGCCGCGCTTTCTGCCATGATCGGCCGGCCTTCGCTCATGCCCGACGGCTTCGATCTGCGCAACCATATCGCCGTTGCTGCACGCGTTGCGTGAGGTGTTTGCACGTTTCCCGTCGTCATACTGTCACGCAAATCACCTAACTCCTGCGGTATAACGTCGATTGCTAAAATGGACGTCCCCCGGAAGCGAGGTGTCGCATGCGGTATGCCATTTACTTTACCCCTTCCTCGAGCGATCCGCTGACCCTTTCGGCGGCCAGCTGGCTCGGGCGCAGCGTCTATTCCGGCGAGGCGGTGGAGCATCCGTCCGTGCGAGGGCTCGGCCTGCACGAGATCGCCTTCCACACCGCGCTGCCGCGCCGCTACGGTTTCCATGCGACGCTCAAGGCGCCGTTTCACCTGCGTGGCGATTGCACGGAGGCCGCCCTGCTGCGCGAATTGATGCGTTTTGCCGGAACGCTCGAGCCGTTCGAGATTCCCCGGCTGGTGGTCGGCCGCCTCGGGGACTTCTATGGTCTCGTGCCGGAGGCCCCCTGTGGCGCGCTCGATTATCTGGCCGCCGCCGTGGTGCAGCAGTTCGACGCCTACCGCGCCCCGCTCAGCGAAGCGGAGATCGAGCGGCGCAATCCGGACGGACTGTCGGCCTCGCAGTTTTCCAACCTGCATCGCTGGGGCCATCCTTATGTGATGGACGAGTTCCGCTTCCACATGACGCTGACCGGTCCGCTGCTCAACCGCGATTTCGGCCGGATGGAAAGCGCTCTCGCCGGTTATTTCGAGCCCCTGCTCGGCGATCCGGTGGAGATCGGCAATCTTGCGCTGTTCGTCGAGCGGGAGCCGGGCGCGCCTTTCGTGGTCCATTCCCTGCACCCGATGGGCCGGGTCGCGGCCCGCAAGATCGCCTGAGGCGGAGCGGGCGGCCGGGGTCCGGACGCCTGGGGTGATGCCGCAGTTTTCATCTCGACATCGGACGCCGGCCTGCTTACCGTCTGGCGTCCGATTTCAGGGTGATTTGATGCACGACGCCAACTATCCGCGCGACCTCGTCGGCTATGGTCGCCACAGTCCCGATCCGCGCTGGCCGGGCGATGCCCGCATCGCCGTGCAGTTCGTCGTCAACTACGAGGAGGGCGGCGAAAGCTCGATCCTCGACGGCGACCCGGCTTCCGAAAACCTGCTGTCCGAGATTGTCGGCGCGCAGCCCTGGCCCGGCCAGCGCAACCTCAACATGGAATCGATCTACGAATACGGATCGCGCGCCGGCTTCTGGCGGCTGTGGCGGATGTTTACCGAGCGCCAGGTGCCCGTCACCGTCTACGGCGTGACGCTCGCCATGGCGCGTAACCCTGAAGCGGTCGCGGCGATGAAGGAAGCCGGCTGGGAGATCGCCAGCCACGGCTATCGCTGGCTGGAATACAAGGATTGCCCGGAAGAGCTCGAGCGCCGGCACATTTTGGAGGCCGTGCGTCTGCACAAGGAACTGACCGGCTCGCACCCACGCGGCATGTACCAGGGCAAACCGTCCGACAATACGCTGAGGTTGGTGATGGAGGAGGGCGGTTTCCTCTATTCCTCCGACAGCTATGCCGACGACCTGCCCTATTGGGTGAAGGGCCTGGACGGCAAACCCTTCCTCATCATTCCCTATACGCTCGAAGCCAATGACATGCGCTTCGCCACGCCGCAGGGCTTCAATTCCGGTGATCAGTTCTTCACCTATCTCAAGGACACGTTCGATGTGCTCTACGCGGAGGGCAAGGCGGGCAGCGCCAAGATGATGTCGGTCGGCCTGCACTGTCGCCTCGTCGGCCGCCCCGGCCGTGCCGCGGCGCTGGCTCGCTTCATCGACTACGTAAGAAGCCACGAGAAGGTGTGGATCCCGAAACGCATCGAGATCGCCGAGCACTGGCATGAGCACCACAAGCCGGTCTGAGTCGCGGGACTGCTGCTTCAATCTTGCAGTGTCATAGCGGATGCGCTATATAGCGAATATGCGCTGGACTGTGGAAACCCACGATGCCGTTGATGCCGAAATCCTGGCGCTTCCGCCGGGATTGCAGGCGCGTCTGATCCGCCTCCTCGAAACGATAGAGGCTGTCGGGCTCGAGCAGTTGCACGAGCCGCATGTCAAGCATCTCGATGCAAACTCTGGGAACTGCGCGCCAAGGCATCGGAGGGGATCGCGCGGGGCATCTATGTCACCGTGACGGGTCGACGCGTTGTCGTGCTGCATGTCTTCGTCAAGAAATCGCAGAAGACCCCGAAGGGGGCGCTGGAGTTGGCGCGGACGCGCCTGAAAGAGGTGAAAGCATGACCAGGATCGCCGATCTCAAGAAGAAGCTGATGGAGAACCCGGAGTTCCGGGCCGAATATCAGAAGGCGGACGAGGAGTTCCGTTTGATCGAGTCGCTGGTGCTCGCCCGCACCCGGGCAAAGCTGTCGCAGGCGGAACTCGCACGCCGGATCGGGACGACCCAATCGGCGATCGCCCGGCTGGAAGGCGGCGGTGTCTCGCCGTCGCTTTCGACGCTGAGGCGCTATGCCGAGGCGTCGGGTGCAAGGCTGGAGATCAATCTCGTCGAGACCTGATACCTTCGTGCAGGATTGCCGGGGCGCGCAGCTCGGCGAGAACGGCCGGACCTGGCCAGCGCCTCGACAAGCCTTCCGGGCTTCGCTACTCCTTGATCTCGGTTCAAATCAACTGCTTCGCGTGCCGGGAGACTTCATGGACAAGGCGGACTTCATTTCCCGCTTCGGCGGGGTGTTCGAGCATTCGCCGTTCATCGCCGAGCGGGCCTTCGACGCCGGGCTGATTTCCCAGCCGTTGACGGCGTCCGGTGTCCATGGCGCACTCACGGAAAAATTCCGAACGGCCTCCGGCGACGAGCGGCTCGGCGTGCTGCGGGCTCATCCGGATCTGGCCGGCAGGCTGGCGATTGCCGGCGAACTGACCGAGGACAGTGCCAGGGAACAGGCCGGCGCCGGGCTCGACCGGCTTTCGCCCGAGGAGCATGCCCGTTTTACCGCGCTCAACACCGCCTATACGACCAAGTTCGGCTTCCCCTTCATCATCGCCGTGAAGGGGCTGACCAAGGACGAAATCCTGTCCGCCTTCGAGGCGCGGATCGACAACAGCCGCGAGACGGAATTCGCCACGGCCTGTGCTGAGGTCGAGAAGATTGCCCGGCTTCGCCTCGAAAGCCTCATTCCGGAGAAAAACTGACATGCCCGAAATCTCGACCGTGGTCCTGCCCGATTTTGCCGCAGGCGCCGTGAACCTCGCCTCGGCCCGCCTCGGCGCAAAGGGTGTTTTTTCGACCGACGAGTTCTTTGCCCCGCTGTCGCGCATGCTGAACGACGCGCCGGCCGAGTTCGACCCGGATCTCTACGACGACAATGGCAAGTACATGGACGGCTGGGAAAGCCGGCGAAAGCGGGTGCCCGGCCACGACTGGTCGGTGATTCGGCTGGCCATGCCGGGCCGTATCTTCGGCTTCGACGTCGATACCCGCTTCTTCACCGGCAATTACCCGCCGCATTGCTCGATCGAAGCGGCCTTCGTCGCCGAGGGCGATCCGACCGAGGCGACCGAGTGGAGCGAACTCCTGGTGAAGTCGCCGCTCGGCCCGAGCGCCCAGCACTTCTTCGAGAATGCCGATCGCGACAGGGTGTGGACGCATCTCAGGCTGCACATCTATCCGGATGGCGGCGTGGCGCGGCTGCGGGTGTACGGGGCGGCCCATTTCGACTGGTCGGCGGTCGGCGAGGAGCAGGAGCTCGACCTGGCTTATGTCTTCCACGGCGCCAAGGCGCTCGCCTGGTCTGACGCCCATTACGGCCATCCCGACAAGATGCTCGGTCCCGGCCGCGGACAAAACATGGGCGACGGCTGGGAGACCAAGCGCCGGCGCGGTCCCGGACACGACTGGGCGATCATCCGGCTCGGCCATGCCGGTCTGATCCGGCGCGTCATCGTCGACACGCATTTCTTCAAGGGGAATTATCCCGACACCTGCGAATTGCTCGGTGCCTATCTGCCGGACGCCGGGGACAGCTGGAGCGAGGCGGAGATCGCCGCCTCGGAAGGCTGGAAGCCGATTTTGGGTCGACAGAAACTGGAAATGGACCGCAAGCACGAGTTCGCCGGTCCGGCGATTGCCGATGTGGGTCCCGTCACCCATGTGCGCTTTGCCATGCACCCGGATGGCGGCGTCATGCGCCTGCGTCTGTTCGGCCTCAAGGCCTGACGCGGACAGAAGGCGGCATCAAAGACAGGGGCGCGCCTTACTGCTTGCGCGTCTCTTCCGCCTCGCGGATGGCTTCCTGATGGTACCAGCCACCGCAGCCGCTCTCCATGATGAGCGGCCGGGCACGGCTTTCGCGCTCCCGCATTTCCATCAGCTTCTGAATGTTTCGAACCGGGAACTCTAAGATCTTCGCCGATTCCCGAACCATGTTCGTCGTCATGCTACTGCCCTCGTTGTTCATCGAGAACGATGCTCGATGGCTGAGCCTATCAGAGTTTTCAGGCCGATGCACATAGAAAGTGCATAATGCCTAATATGTAGGCATAATATGCGACGCGCTGCCGATGATGGCGATTTCATCATTTCGCCGCGCGCGATCCGTCGCACAGACAAACACGCCATGGCTGCACAGGTTCCCACAAATAAGGCAAAAGTTCCGTTGCCGGCCTCGCCGCGATGCCGCCAATTCTGGCGGGGCGCTAAAAAAATAAATTCGTTGGCGCAGCTTTCGGCGAAGTTGGCACGCTTCATGCTTTCTTGACAGGGACTCGCCGGGAAGCCGGAGAATCAGCCCTCTGTTGCGCTCTTGGGCGAGCGCTTGACTGAAGAGAGACGAAGAATGACCAAGTTTAAGCTCGAGTATATCTGGCTGGACGGCTACACGCCGGTTCCGAACCTTCGCGGCAAGACGCAGATCAAGGAGTTTGAGTCCTTCCCGACGCTGGACCAGCTTCCGCTCTGGGGTTTCGACGGTTCCTCGACCCTGCAGGCCGAAGGTCGCAGCTCCGATTGCGTGTTGAAGCCGGTCGCCATCTATCCCGATCCGGCCCGCACCAACGGTGCGCTGGTCATGTGCGAAGTCATGATGCCGGACGGTGTTACCCCGCATCCGTCGAATGCGCGTGCCACGATACTCGATGACGAGGATGCCTGGTTCGGTTTCGAGCAGGAATATTTCTTCTACAAGGACGGCCGCCCGCTCGGATTCCCGGAACACGGCTTCCCGGCGCCTCAGGGCCCGTATTACACCGGCGTCGGCTACAAGAATGTCGGTGACGTCGCCCGCCAGCTGGTCGAGGAACATCTCGACCTGTGCCTCGAAGCCGGCATCAACCATGAAGGCATCAATGCCGAAGTGGCCAAGGGCCAGTGGGAATTCCAGGTGTTCGGCAAGGGCTCCAAGCGCGCCGCCGACCAGATCTGGATCGCTCGCTACCTGCTGCTGCGCCTGTGCGAAAGCTACGGCATCGACATCGAGTTCCACTGCAAGCCGCTCGGCGACACCGACTGGAACGGTTCGGGCATGCACTGCAACTTCTCGACCAAGTACATGCGCGAAGTCGGCGGCAAGGAATATTTCGAGGCACTGATGGCCGCCTTCGCCCGCAACTGGAAAGAGCACATCGACGTCTATGGTCCGGACAACCACATGCGCCTGACCGGCAAGCACGAGACCGCTCCGTGGGACAAGTTCTCCTATGGCGTTGCCGATCGTGGCGCCTCGATCCGCGTCCCGCATTCCTTCGTCAACAACGGCTACAAGGGCTATCTTGAAGACCGTCGTCCGA
>JAIBEK010000007.1 GCA_019459145.1 Arenimonas sp. | reverse complement strand
GGCGACGCCGGGCCTCGGCACGCTCTCGGCCGCACCGGTGAGCGGATTATTAAGCAGATAGCGGGTGCGCCCGCTGAGCGTGATGACCGCCATCATGACCAAGAGGCGGAGGCCCGCCACACCGGCGAGCGGCTTGGGGGGGGGGCCGATCGCCCGCGCCCAGCCGGGGGCTGTTTTACCGACCATTGCCAATCACTTCGCCTTCAGCGCGTCAGCGATCTTGGCAGCGTCGCCGCCAATCTCGGCGACGATCTTGGCCGTCACCTGGTCGGCGATGGCATTGAACGGCGCGGCCTGTTCGGCCGTCAAGCGGATGACTTCCTTGCCCGCCGTCGCACCGAAGGAGTCGATACCGTCGGCTGCGACGCGCAGCTGCATCGCCTGGCCGTTGAGCGAAGCCTGCCTGCCGGCCTCCTCGACGACGGCCTTCTGTTCGTCGGTGAGATCGCTCCACGCATCGCGGTTCATGACGATGAAGAAGGGCGAGTTGGTGGTCTTCATGCCGACAGTGACATAGTTGGCCACTTCACCGAGGCGAAAGGCCTTGGTGGCGGTGCCGTCGATCATGGCGGCGTCGATGACGCCGGTCTGCAGCGCATTGTAGACTTCGCTCACCGGCATCGACACCGGGGTACCGCCCAGGCCTCGACCAGCGCGCCGGAATTGCGCGAGGGAACGCGGATCTTCATGCCCTTCAGGTCTTCGACCGTGCGGATCGGCTTCTTGGCACTGTAGAAAATGTTCTCGGCGCTGGACCAGAGCGCCACAAGCTTGACGCGCTTGTATTCAGGCTGGAACAGATCGATGTTCTTCCAGATCGTCTCCGTGCCGGTCTTCTCATCGACCACCCCCGGAAGCTCGGCAACGAGCGTCAACGGAAAGGTCGATGCGGTGTAGCCCGGCAGGCTGATCGAGAACTCGGCGACGCCGTCGACGGCGCGCGAATATTGCTCCGCCGGACCCGCGCCCAGTTCCCCGCCATTGTAGAGCTGAACCTTCACTTCGCCCTTGGTACCGTCCTCGACGGCCTTGGCAAAGGGCGCAAACGTGCTCTCGACATAGGGATGGGTGGGGGCCATGAAATTGGCGAACTTCAGGGTTTCGGCCTGGGCGGGCGACAGGGCGACACCAAGCCCGATGAGGGCGCCGGCCAGAGCGGAGATCTTGCGCATAAATTCCTCCCGAATGAAGACAAGATTGATAAAGGCAGTCTCGGCGTTTTGACTCCGCGAAGCCGCCGGCGCCAATTCAAAGCGGGGGACCTGTTATAATTATTAGCTATGACGATCTCTAAGGGGCGACCTCGGCGACCAGCTCCAGCATGCGCTTCTGCGCATTGGTCGGCCGCCAGTTTTCCCGGCAGGTCAGGCCGATCGGTCGGATGAGATGGTCCGTTGGGTAAGTCAGGGTGACCAGCAGCCCATGATCGCATTCGCGTTGCGACTGATGGCGGGAGAGGCAGCCGAGGTGATCGCTCTCGTTCAACAGCTCGCGCATGAGGAGCAGCGATCCGGATTCGATCAGCCGGTCGGGCACCTTCTTCTCCTGCGAGGTGAAGAGCGTCTCGAACTGGTCGCGGGTCGGCGTGCCGCGCCGGGGCACGACCCAGGGAAAGCCGAGCAGGTCGTCGACCGTCAGGTCCGTCCTGCCGGCGAGCGGATGATCCGGCCGCGCCAGAAGGGCGAGACGGTCGTCGAACAGGCGTTGCTGCACCACATCGCCGATCGGCGCCGGTTCGCGCAGCGCGCCGACGAGGAAATCGATCGATCCACGACGCAGCGCGCTCAAGAGTTCGTCATAGGGACCGTCGTGAATCCGCACCGGATAGGTCGGCCGCTCGGCGCGGAAACGCGCCAGCGCCCGCGGCAGAAGGCCGGAGCGGGCGAGCGGCATCGCGCCGATGACGATCTCGCCGGCCTCGCCGCCGTTGAATTCCGCCAGTTCGGTATCCGCCTGGTCGAATTCGTAGATCGCCAGCCGCGCCGCCTGGGCAAGCGCCTGGCACAGCCGTGTCGGCAGGATGCCGAAGGACGTCCGCTCGAACAGGCTGCGCGCCGCGTCCTGTTCGATCTGCGTGACGGCGCGGTGGACGGTCGGCTGCGCCAGGCCGAGGCGCCGTGCGGCCAGCGTGAAGTTCTCGCTTTCGCTGACGGCGATCAGCGCCTGAAGCTGGGCATAGCTCAAGGACATACGCAGGCGCGGCGAGATCTCGCTCAGGACGGAATCGAGCAGCCCGAAGGCTGCTTCGACGCGCCGCAACAGCACCTCTCCGCGCGGCGTGAGGAAGAAGCCGTGCCGGCTGCGTTCGAACAGCGCACCGCCAGTCTCGCGTTCCAGCTTGTTGATCGCCTGGGTCACTGCGGGCTGGGAAATGTGCCATTTCTCCGAGGTCAGCGTCAGCGATTTGAAGTCCGCCACCGCGGCAAACAGGCGCAAATGCCGAAGATTGCGGGAAATCATAGCCTGGACAACACGGCGTCGGCGCGCTTTGCCAGATCGTCCTCACCGGGATCGATCTCCAGCGACGCCAGGCGCCGCTGCCATTCCACCGTGCCGCGGCTCATCCAGTCTGGCAGGCCGAAGGCGCGGAGCGTGACACAGACCTCCTCCACCTCGGCCGCCCGCCGCGCCCCATGGACCAGCATGCGCTCCATGTTGTAGGCGCCGCGTGCCCGCCAGTCGATGCCGGGATCGGAGGCCTGTAGCGAGGCGAGCACGGCATCCTCGACCCCGGCCCTGCGGGCCGCCAGAATGCACTCGGTCGTCAGCGCCTCCAGGCCCTTGATCATCACCGAGCGCAGCATCTTCACGCTGGAGGCATCGCCCACCCGCTCGCCGCCAAGCTTCGGCCGCAGGCCGAGGGTCTCGATCCGGGCCGCCGCCACAGCCGCATGGGGACCGGACAGCAACAGAGGCACCTCGTGGCGCCTGGGATACACCGGCGCCATGACCGCGACATCGACATAGCGCCCACCGGCGGCCTCGATCACCGCGGCCGCCGCCTGCTTGGTCTGCGGCGCGCAGGAATTGCAGTCGAGCCAGAGGGTACCGGGCAGCAGATGGGGCGCGCAGGCACGGGCGGCTTGGAGCGCCTGGTCCGCCGTGACCAGGCTGAACACCAGACCCGCCGAGTCGAGCGCCGGGCCAGGGTCCGACCGAGGCTCTACCCCCGCCTCCGCACAGCGCTCCACGACCGCGCCGGACGTGGCGGCCTCGCGCAGCTTGATGTCATAAGCTCTCGTCGTTCCGCGCGCCGGCCGCATCCAGCCGGACGCCAGGGCATGGCCCGCCTCGCCGAAGCCGACAAAGGCGATATCGGGAAATTGTTGCGCAAAACCAGTCATGTCTCTTTCGTCTCCGTTTGCCGAGGACTTTGGCAAACGCCGCACACCAATTCCAGTGTCTATAGCTTGAACTTATACACATGGGCAGCCTTTCGATTTGATCTGAGGCGAGCGCGGCAGCACCTATTGAGCGACAGAGAAAAAATCAGGGAGGCATATCCATGTCCACGGAAAATACGGCGGCCGGGACCGCCTTGGTGATCAGCGCCCATGCGGCCGATTTCGTCTGGCGCTGCGGCGGGGCGATCGCGCTGCATGCGGCGCTCGGCTACAAGGTGACGGTGGTGTGCCTGTCCTTCGGCGAGCGCGGCGAAAGCGCCAAGCTGTGGAAGCAACCGGACATGACCCTCGACCGGGTCAAGGCCGCCCGCCGGGCCGAGTCGGAACGCGCGGCACAAGCCCTCGGCGTGCATGACCTGATCGCGATGGACCTCGGCGACTATCCGCTGGAACTCAGCCGCGACGACAAGAACGCGCTGGTCGACATCATCCGCAAGGTGCAGCCGCGCTTCATGCTCAGCCACTCTCAATACGACCCCTACAACACCGACCACATGTATGCGACGCAGGTGGCACTGGAATGCCGCATGATCGCCCAGGCCTGGGGTCACAATCCGGGGGAAAGGGTGCTCGGCGCGCCGCAACTTTATCTGTTCGAGCCGCACCAGACCGAGCAGATGGGCTGGAAGCCGGACACCTTCCTCGACATCACGCCGGTCTGGGAGAAGAAGCGCGAGGCCATCGAGTGCATGGAAGGCCAGGAGCATTTGTGGGAATATTACACCCGCGTCGCCATCAACCGCGCCAACCATTTCACCCGCAATTCCGGCGGCCAGTCCGGCGGGCGGGCCTGCAAATACGCGGAGGGCTTCCAGTCGATCTTCCCGCGCACCGTAGACGAACTGTAAGGGAGAGCGAACCATGGAACCCTGCTTCGACATCGCCCATCTTGCCCATGTCGAGATGTATACCGACAAGTTCGAGGAAAGCCTCGACTTCTTCACCCGCGTCTACGGTCTCAAGCTCTCGGGCCAGGACGAGACCTCGGCCTATCTGCGGGCCTGGGACGATTACGAATACTGCTCGCTGAAGCTGACCAGGTCGCACACCACCGGCGTCGGCCATATCGCCTATCGCGCCTCCAGCCCGCAAGCGCTGGAGCGGCGCGTCAAGGCGATCGAGGCGTCGGGATACAAGGTGCATGGCTGGATCGACGGCGATATCAGCCATGGCCCGGCCTTCCGCTTCGAGGACCCGTTCGGCCATATCTTCGAGATCTACTGGGACACGGTGAAATACCAGGCGACCGGCGCCGATGTGCCGGCGCTGAAGAACACGGCATCGGCCTTTACCGGCGCGGCCCCACGCCGCCTCGACCACCTCAACCTCCTGTCCTCCGACGTCTCCGAATTTCGTCGCTTCATGGAGACCTGCCTCGGCAGCCGCGTCACCGAAATCATCCAGCTGGATAGCGGCCGCATCGGCGGCTGCTGGTTCACCATCAACAACAAGACCTATGACCTTGCCTGCACCGAAGAACATGGCGGTGGCGTCGGACGGCTCCACCACGTCACCTATGCGACCGACCAGCGCGAGGACATCCTGCGGGCCGCCGACATCTTCCTGCAGAACGGCGTGCACATCGAGACCGGGCCGCACAAGCACGCCGTCCAGGGCACCTTCTTCCTCTACGTCTGGGAGCCCGCCGGCAACCGCGTCGAGCTTGCCAATTCCGGCGCACGCCTGATCCTCCAGCCGGACTGGGAACCGGTCATCTGGACCGAGACCGATCGCAAGAAGGGACAGGCCTGGGGGTTGAAGACGATCGACACCTTCCACACCCACGGCACCCCGCCGGTGAAGAAGGAGCACTGACATGGCCGTCGTCGTACAGAACATCGAACGGGCCGATCCGGCCGTGATCGACGGCCTGGCGCGTGCGGGCGTCGCCACCGTGCACGAGGCCCAGGGACGCAAGGGCATGCTGGGCAGCTACATGCGGCCGATCTATGCCGGTGCCCAGGTCGCCGGCTCGGCCGTGACCATCTCAGCACCGCCCGGCGACAACTGGATGGTGCATGTCGCCATCGAGCAGTTGAAGGCGGGCGACATTCTCGTGCTGGCCCCGACAAGCCCGTGCGACAACGGCTATTTCGGCGACCTGCTGGCGACCTCCGCCCAGGCGCGCGGCTGCCGCGGCCTGGTCATCGATGCCGGCGTGCGCGACATCCGCGATCTGACCGCCATGCAGTTTCCGGTCTGGTCGAAGGCGATTTCCGCCCAAGGCACGGTGAAGGAGACGCTCGGTTCGGTCAATGTACCGGTGGTCTGCGCCGGCGCGGCGATCGAGGCGGGCGACGTGATCGTCGCCGATGACGATGGGGTGGTCGTGGTCAGGCGGGCGGAGGCGGCAAGCGTGCTCGAGGCCGCCAACAAGCGCCTCGCAGCGGAAGAGGCAAAGCGCAAGCGGCTCGCCGCCGGCGAACTCGGCCTCGACATCTATGCCATGCGCGAAAGGATGGCCGAGAAAGGGTTGAAATATGTCTGAGGACTATACCGACGGCATTCCCTGCCTGTGGATGCGCGGCGGCACGTCCAAGGGCGCGGTCTTTCTCGCTTCCGACCTCCCCGCCGACCCGCAGGAGCGCAATGCGCTCCTGCTTCGGATCCTCGGATCGCCCGACGCGCGCCAGATCGACGGCATCGGCGGCGGCGATCCGCTGACGTCCAAGGCGGCAATCCTGTCGCCCTCCTCCCGGCCCGACGCAGACGTCGACTATCTCTTTCTTCAGGTCTTCGTCGATCGGGCCGTCGTGTCCGACGCGCAGGGCTGCGGCAACATTCTCGCCGCCGTCGGCCCCGCCGCCATTGAGCGCGGGCTCGTCAAGGCTCAGCACGGCACCACCCCGGTGCGCATCCACATGCTCAACACCGGCGAAGTGTCGCTCGCCCAGATTACGACACCGGGCGGCCGCGTCACCTATGTTGGCGACGCCCGGATCGACGGCGTTCCGGCAAGCCATGCGCCGGTACCGTTGTTCTTCCAGAACACCGAGGGCTCGATGTGCGGCGCACTTCTGCCGACCGGCCGAACCCGCGACGTGATCGACGGCATCGACTGCACGCTGATCGACAACGGCATGCCGATCGTCATCCTGCGCGCCACCGATTTCGGCCTGACCGGCGATGAAAGCCGTGCAGATCTGGATGCCGACAACGCGCTCAAGGCACGGCTCGAGGCGATCCGCCTTCAGGCCGGGCCGCTGATGACGCTGGGGGATGTCAGGGAGAGTTCCGTGCCCAAGATGACCCTCGTCGCTCCGGCACGCAATGGCGGGACGATCGGTACCCGCAGCTTCATTCCGCACCGCTGCCACGCCTCGATCGGCGTCTTCGCCGCCGTCAGCGTCGCCACGGCTTGCACACTGGAGGGTTCCGTCGCCGCCGAGATTGCGGAAAATCCGGCCGACGGGCGTTTCCGCATCGAACACCCGACGGGGGCAGCCGAAGTCCTGGTCGAGCGCGGTCCGTCCGGAGACATGATCGGCGTCGGCACCCTACGGACGGCGCGAAAACTGTTCGACGGCCGGGTCTTTCCGGCGCCCACACCGGCCCCCACCTAGCGCCCGCGCCATGGCCACGAGGCCCATCGCACCTTGGCGCAAGGCGATTGGCAAGGGTCTGCCTGTTCGTGCTGAAGGGCTACGCCTCGGCGCGATTGCCCGCGTGACGGACCGGACCGCCGACCTGACGGACAACTCCGCGGCTGATGATCGCGCCGATGCGGGAGAACGTCCAAATCCCCCTTGAACCAAATGAACAGCCTTTTTCCCCGCCCTTCCGTGCCCGCGTACGATCGCAGGAGAAGCGACGCAGACCTGCCGGTCCGCGCCTGAAGCGATAAGACGGAAAGGGAAAACGGCATGAATGAGTTCAAGATCGGTATATGCCTCGGCGTATCCGGCGGTCCGGCCAGCATCGGCGGTGCTTCCTGGCTCCCGAGGGACGGCAGCGGCAATACTCCGATCCTTCATCTGGATCTCGCCAGGAACCGCGGCTGGTATGACGGGCAAGCCTTTGCAGCGGAGGCACTGGCCCTCGCGGCCGTCGACGGCGTGGCCTCCGGCGGCACGCGCACGGTCGGCGATTTCGTCGCCCCGGATGCGCCGGAACTGCTGGCGAACGGAGACTTCGCCGCCGGCATCGGCGACTGGACGGCGCTCAACGGCGCAGGGGCGGCGATCGTTTCCGGTCAGTTGGAGATGAGCGGCGCGGGCCTCACCAATGCGACAGTGCGCTCCGGCGCAGCGGCGACGCAGCAGGGCAAGGCTTACCGCGCCAAGGCCACCTACAGGAAAGGAACGGCGAGCAGCAGCGTCTTCGCCTTCCCGTCCCGATCGCCGACGATGAGCCCTCCGGGCAACGGCCTTCCCGCCAATGCCACGACCGTTGCACTTGACGGCGCAAGAACCTTCGCCGGCGAAGGTGCCACGCACTATCTGGGCCTGCGCACGGCATCCGGCCCAAACGGCACGGTCTATGGTGACGACTTTTCGATCAAGGAGGCGGTCGCCTTCCCTGGTTTTGTTCGGACATGAGTATGCGCCGCCGCGCTTCCTTTGGGCGGTTGGCGACAGCTATGTCGGCGGCGCCGGCGGCGTGGGCCTTCCGGCGGTCGCCGAAACGACGGACGCCAGCCACCAGATGGTTTCGACCGGCATCGGTGGCAGCAACCTCGTGGCGCAGCTGGCGGCAATGCTAGAGCACGTCCATTGAACGCGGAATCGTATTGAGGATTCCCCTGGCTGCGGAATTCTGATTCCATCGCCCCGACTGTTGATTTGGTCGGAGGCAATATGACCCGAGCTTTCAGTGATGATCTGCGTAGCCGCGTACT
>JAIBEK010000065.1 GCA_019459145.1 Arenimonas sp. | reverse complement strand
CTTGAAGCAGGCCGTCGGAACCCCCGAAAGGCATTCCCCTGACGGCCCCTCGACGTGGATGGTCTGGGATCTCGCAGCCTTCGCTGCGGTTATGTCGCGTATATAAGAAGCGGTTTTTCTGACTGCAAGGCTGGAAACGGGGCGTAACCCTGTAAAAAGAACAGATTGGCGTCGCCGGCCCTGCCTTCCTGCCACCCGAAATAGCGCGCGGAACGCGGCTCGACCGATAGCGGTCAGGCCTTGCCCCAGGCTGCAGGCAAAAACATGGTTCACATCACGCGCCGATACAAGACGGTCACGCTCATTGGCCGAGAATGACGTCCAAAAGCGTCGTGCGACGGCTCGCCGGCTGCACGGGAGACGAAGCGCCGACATCGGCGGACGGAATAGGACCGGCCGCGCCCTGTTGATAGGGATCGGCCTGCGGGATCTCCGCCGGTGGCCCGCCGGCCCGCGGCGCCTCCTCTTGCCTGGCGCCGGGCGCACTGGGTGCTGTCGGATAACGCTTTTCGCCGCCGGAAAAGACGTCCGAAAGGATGGTGCCGATCGTCATCGGCTGTGCCTGCGGCTCCACATAACCTTCACCGGCGAGCGGCACCGGCGTCAGGCCTGAATGGGCGGCCGTCATGAAGTCGTGCCAGGCCTTGGCGGGAAGCCCGCCGCCCGTCACCTTCTTCATCGACTGGCCGTCGTCATTGCCGAACCACACGCCGGTCGTCAGGTTGCTGGTGTAGCCGACGAACAGCGCGTCGCGGAAGGACTGGGTCGTCCCGGACTTGCCCGCCGCTTCCCAGCCGTCGAGGCGGGCCTTCTTGCCGGTGCCGTCGGTGATGACGCCCTTCATCATGCGGTTCATGGCCGCGACCACCGGCTCGCCGAGCACGCGCGGCGGTTCGGCATAGTCGTTCTCGTAAAGCACCTTGCCTTCGGTGGTCGAGATCCGGCGGATGATGTGCGGCGTCGCCTTGTAGCCGCCGTTCATGAACGGCGCATAGGCGGCCGTCAGCTCGAGCAGCGAGACTTCGGACGTGCCGAGCGCGATCGAGGCGTTGGATTGCAGTTCCGATTCGATGCCGAGCCGATGGGCAAGCTTGATCACATGGTCGGGACCGACCTCCATGACCAGTTGCGCGGCGATGGTGTTCAGCGAATTGGCCAGCGCATAGGAAATCGAGACCGGTCCGCGATATTTCTCGTCGTAATTTTCCGGTGTCCAGTTGCCGATCCTGACCGGCGCATCGTTGCGGCTGGATTCGGGGCGCACGCCCGTTTCCAGCGCGGCGGCATAGACGAACGGCTTGAAGGCCGAGCCCGGCTGTCGCTTGGCCTTGACCGCGCGGTTGAACTGGCTCTCGGCATAGTCCTTGCCGCCGACCAGCGCGCGGATCGCCCCCGTTCCGTCGATCGACACGAGCGCCGCCTGCGAGGCCTTGAGCTTGTCGCCCTCTGCCTCGAGGCTGTCGACGATCACGGCCTCCGCCTTCTTCTCCAGCGTCATGTCGATCGTTGTCTCGACGACAAGATCCTCGCTGATCGTGCCGATGAGGCGCTTGGTCTCATCGAGCACCATGTCGGCGACATATTGGCCCGCACCGGTCCAGTAGCGCTTGGCCGTGGTCGGGGCTTGCGACATGGCCGTCTTGATCTCGTCGTCGGAGATGAAGCCTTCCTCGCGCATCGTCCCGAGAACGACCTGCGCGCGCGCTTCCGCCGCCTGCGGGTCGCGGGCCGGCGATAGACGCGACGGCGCCTTGAGCAGGCCGGCCAGAAGCGCGGCCTCGCCGAGGTTCACATCGCGGGCCGACTTGGAGAAATAGCGCCGCGACGCCGCCTCGACGCCGTAGGCGTTCGAGCCAAAATAGACACGGTTGAGATACATGGCCAGGATCTGGTCCTTGGTGAACTTGTGTTCCAGCCAGAACGACAGGAGCACTTCCTGGATCTTGCGTTCGATCGTCCGTTCGGGAGAAAGAAACAGGTTCTTCGCCAGCTGCTGCGTCAGCGTCGAGCCGCCCTGCACGGTGCGGCCGCTGGCAAGATTGGTCACCACCGCGCGGGCAAGCCCGAGCGGGTCCACGCCGAAATGCGAATAGAAGCGACGGTCCTCGATGGCGATCACAGCCTGCGGGATGAAGGGCGACATGTCCTCGAGCGCCAGCGCCTCGCCGCCGGTCGCCCCACGATTGGCGATAACGGTTCCCTCGACGGAAACGACCTTGAGATTGGGCGGCCGCTCGGGGATCGACCAGGAACTGGCGCTCGGCATGCGCGCGCCGTAATACATGACGATGCCGCCGACGCCGATGGCGCCCCAGATGCCGATAACGATGCACCAGTAGATCAGCCGGCCGAGCAGGCCGGACAAGCCGCCGGAACGGCGCTTCGTCTTGCTCTTGCCGCGACCGGCGCGCGGTTTGGCCGCGGCCTTTGCCGTCTTTCCGGTCTTTGCATTTGCGCTTCGGCCGGCACGCTTGCCGCCGATCCGGTCGCCGGCGTCGACGCGAAGCTCGTCGTCGCGCTCATCTTCCGCCTCGAAGGTCGGTTCGACGCGCTCACGGGATTTGCCTCTGCTTGCCATGGCCGGCGATCTTGCTCCAGAAACCTGTGCGCCGGCGTCCCGACCGTCGCCAGGGCGCGCTTGGCGCTGTGTGTTGCAGCCGCACGACAAGCAGGAAGGCGCGGCCGGAGGATTGGAGTCTAAATGCGGCGATTTAAGGGGAGGTTAACACGCGGTAAACAACCTTTCCGCTCGCGGTTCTCCTGGGTCACGTAGGCGACCGACGATCTACTGGCAGAGATCCGCCCACTCGGCATTGGTCAGTTCCGCCATGCGCTCCGGCGCGATATGGACCGCCGAATTGGTGGCGCCGGCGGCGGGAACGACCTGATCGAACGACTTCAGCGACACGTCGCAATAGACCTTGAGCGGCGAGGGCAGGCCGAACGGGCAGACGCCGCCGACCGGGTGGCTGGTGAGCTCGACCACGTCCTCCGGCCCCAGCATGCGCGGCTTGACGCCGAAACGGTCCTTGAACTTCCGATTGTCGAGCCGTTTGGTGCCGGCGGTCACCACCAGCACAACGTCGTCGCCGATCCTCAGGCAGATTGTCTTGGCAATCTGGTCCGGCTCGACCCCATGCGCCTCTGCCGCCAAAGCGACAGTCGCCGAACTCGCATCGGTGACGATGACGTCGATGTCAGGGGCGTTGTCGGCGAAGAAGGTACGAACGGAATGGAGGCTCATGGGTCCTTATCTATCCGCAGCATTGTCGGCCGGGCAAGTCTCATTCGCCGAGGCCCTTGATATCGCCGCCGCCACTTCCCATTTGAGGGTCAACGAATGCAGCGGCCGTCACAAGATGGCTGCAGCGTTTCGGATCGGGAATGCGTGAGGCGTTAACCTTTCGTTAATCACTTCAGGTCATTCTAATGATCATGGGACGCGCGCCGATGCCGAGAGGCTGAGGCTACCGTCCGGAAATGCGCATTGCTCGTTTCCGCCCCTGACCACGGATGTACTGGCACGGGCGTCGAAACGGCAGAGGAAAGGTCGGGTAACCCCCGGCCTTTTTGCGTTTATGGCCCCTTGCGGAATTCTCAGCCCGGTAGCTTTCAAGCGGAGCGCGTCGCCGCAAGAGGCGGCGCGCTCCTTCATGGTCAGGCCGAAGCGAGCGCGTCCAGGATGCGGATCCACGAGCGGATGCCCTTGTGGAAGGAATTGAGGTCGTATTTCTCGTTCGGCGAATGGATGCGGTCGTCGGTCAGGCCGAAGCCGACCAGCAGCGAATCCATGCCGAGCATCTTCTGGAAATCGCCGACGATCGGGATCGACCCGCCCATGCCGATGACGACGGCCGGCTTCGGCCATTCGTCCGAGAGGGCGTTCTTCGCCTTGGTCAGCACCGCCGAGTCATAGGACAGTTGGATCGCCGGCGAGCCGCCATGTTCGTGGAAATCGACCGAGCAGTCGGCCGGGATCTTCGAGCGCACATAGGCGCGGAAGCTCTCGCGGATCTTCGCCGGGTCCTGGTCGCCGACCAGGCGGAACGACACCTTGGCCGAGGCCTTGGCGGCAATCACCGTCTTGAAGCCTTCGCCGGTATAGCCACCGGTGATCCCGTTGACCTCTGCCGTCGGCCGCGCCCAGGTGAGTTCGAGCACGGAACGGCCCTTTTCGCCCGACGGAATCGACAAGCCCACTTCGCCAAGGAAGCCTTCTGCCGTGCGGCCGAGCGTCTCCCACGAGGCCTTGATGTTGGCAGGCGTTTCCTCGACCCCTTCGTAGAAGCCGGCCAAGGTGATGCGTCCGGTCTCGTCATGCAGGCCGGCCAGGATGTCGACCAGGATGTGGATCGGATTGGCGGCGGCGCCGCCGAACAGGCCGGAATGCAAGTCGCGGTCGGCCGCCGTCACGGTGATTTCCTCACCGACCAGGCCGCGAAGGGCCGCGGCGATCGCCGGCGTCTCGGTGTTCCACATGCTGGTGTCGCAGACCAGCGCGTAATCGGCCTTCAGTTCTTCGGCATTGGCGAGCAGGAAGGGCTTGAGAGACGGCGATCCGGATTCTTCCTCGCCCTCGAACAGGATGGTGATCTCGATCGGCAGGCTGCCGTGCACGGCCTTGTAGGCGCGGCAGGCCTCGACGAAGGTCAGCAACTGGCCCTTGTCGTCGGAGGTGCCGCGACCGGTGATCACCTTGCGGCCCGGCTCGATCTCCTTGATCGCCGGGGCGAAGGGATCGTTTTCCCACAGTTTCAGCGGATCGACCGGCTGGACGTCGTAATGGCCGTAGAACAGCGCATGCGGGGCATCGGCGCTTGCGCCGTCATGATGCGCAACGACCATGGGATGGCCGGGCGTGTCGCGGACCGATGCGGTAAAGCCAAGCTCGGTCAATTCCTTGACCAGCCACTCGGCGGCCTTGCGGCACTCGGCCTTGTAGGCCGGATCGGTCGAGATCGAGCGGATCCGGACCAGGTCGAACAGCCGGTCGAGGCTCTGCGGCAAGGCCTTGTCGGCGCTGGCAAGCACGGCGGAAATATCGGTCATGGCATTCATCCTGCAAATTTGAAAATCGGCGGGACGATAGACCAAAGGCCAAGAGGTTTCGAGGGCGGGCGACATTAAATTTCGCCGGCCGGCAGGGGACGACCGCTTACAGTTTGCGCGCGTTGTCGATCGCCCAGCGGATATATTCGAGCATCAGTTCCTTTTCGAAGCGGCGGAACCCTGAGAAAAGCGCCTGGTCGGCCTCATCCGCCGCGGCCAGCGCCTCGTCCTTCATGTCGCGTGCCTTGCCAGTGAGGAAAACGAGCTGGGCCCGACGGTCGGTCGGGTGTGCCCGGCGTTCGATCAGCCCGTCGCGCTCCATGCGCGACAGCGTATTGGCCATGGTCGCCTGCTCGATGTCCACCCGGTCGAGAAGCTGTTTCTGGGTCAGCCCCTCTTCGTCCCATAGTGCGATGAGGACGGGAAGCTGGCCGGCCGAAAATCCCAGTTTCGCCGCACGCACCTGCAGGGCGCGGGCAAATTCCTTGGCCAGTTGGCCGGCAAGATAGGTGGCGGAATCGGAGCGATTTTGGGCCATGCCAATGGGTAGGCCTGTTTGAGGCTTCCCTCAAGATTAAATCGCAGGCGATCCAGTTTGGCGGCGGGTCTTTTGGCGCGGCGGGCGAGGGGAAGAGTGCCCCGGACGTGAAGAAGCCGCCATGGCGTGGAGGCGGACGCGATGGCGGCTTCGAAACGAGGGACAAAGGCCCGGAGAGGGGGATAAGGCCTTTGTCCAGTCTGAAGCGGCGGGGGACGAGCCTCTTTCAGACTGCGGCGTGATCAGGCGCCGGTGACTATCAAATGTGCGGTGAAATATGGTTTTTCAAGGGAAGGCCGGATTACAAATTCGTAACGTTTCCGTGTTTGCAGCGCCGCTTCCGCGCCAAGTTTATATGGACGCCTCAAGCGCCCCGCGCTATCCATGCCGACATGAAAAAAGGCGATCATCTCTTCCTCGTCGACGGCTCGGGTTTCATCTTCCGTGCCTTCCACGCTCTTCCCCCGCTGACCCGCAAGTCGGACGGGCTGCCCGTCGGCGCCGTCTCGGGTTTCTGCAACATGCTGTGGAAATTGCTGACGGACGCGCGCGACACGAATGTCGGGGTGACGCCGACCCACTTCGCCGTGATTTTCGACTATTCGTCGAAGACCTTCCGCAAGGAGCTCTATCCGCAATACAAGGCCAACCGCTCGGCGCCGCCGGAAGAGCTGGTCCCGCAGTTCGGCCTGATCCGCCAGGCGACCCGCGCCTTCAATCTGCCCTGCATCGAGACCGAGGGTTTCGAGGCCGACGACCTGATCGCCACCTATGCCCGCCAGGCCGAGGCGATCGGCGCGGATGTGACCATCATCTCCTCCGACAAGGACCTGATGCAGCTCGTCACCCCGACAGTCCACATGTATGACAGCATGAAGGACAAGCAGATCGGCATTCCCGACGTCATCGAAAAATGGGGCGTGCCGCCGGAAAAGATGATCGATCTGCAATCGCTGACCGGCGATTCGACCGACAATGTGCCGGGCGTTCCCGGTATCGGGCCGAAGACGGCGGCCCAGTTGCTGGAGGAGTTCGGCGACCTCGATACGCTGCTCGCCCGCGCAAGCGAGATCAAGCAGGTCAAGCGTCGCGAAAACATCATCGCCAATACCGATCTCGTCCGCCTGTCGCGCCAGTTGGTGACGCTGAAGACCGATGTGCCGCTGGATATGCCGCTTGAAGCCCTGGTGCTGGAGAAGCAGGACGGACCAAAGCTGGTGGGCTTCCTGAAGACGATGGAGTTCACCACCTTGACGCGTCGCGTCGCGGATGCTTGCGGTTGTGATGCCTCCGCCATCGACCCGGCTCCGGTCACCGTCGAGTGGGGGCCGGCCGCTCACGGACCGGATCTCGATGCCGCGGCACCTGCCAATGGTGGATCCTCCGCTCCGTCCGCCGCACCGGTCGAGGCCGGCAAGGCAGCCCCGGCTTCCGCCTCGGCGACCGGCGATCCGACTCCGGCAGACCTCGCCGCCGCACGCGCTGCCGCATTCCACGGCAAGACGATCGACACCACCGCTTACCAGACGATCCGCGACCTCGACACGCTGAACGACTGGATCGATGCGGCGCGCGAGACCGGCCTGGTCGCCTTTGATACCGAGACGACCTCCATCGACCCGATGCTGGCCGAACTGGTCGGCTTTTCGCTCGCCATCGCCGACAACGGCCAGCAGTCGGGCTCGACCGACATTCGAGCCGCCTATGTGCCGCTCGGCCACAAGACCGGCCGCGACGACCTGTTCAGCGACGGTTTGAAGCTGGCCGAAGGGCAGATCCCGATGGCGCAGGCGCTGGAAGCGCTCAAAGGCCTGCTGGAAGACCCGTCGATCCTCAAGGTCGCGCAGAACCTCAAATACGATTACCTGCTGATGAAGCGTTACGGCGTCGTCATCAAGGGCTTCGACGATACCATGCTGATGTCCTACGTGCTCGATGCCGGCAAAGGCAATCACGGCATGGACGGCCTTTCCGAACGCTGGCTGGGTCACACGCCGATCGCCTACAAGGATGTCGCCGGCACCGGCAAGTCGTCCGTCACCTTCGATCATGTCGACATCGACAAGGCGACCGCCTATGCCGCTGAAGATGCGGACGTGACGCTTCGCTTGTGGATGGTGCTGAAACCCCGGCTGGCCGCCGACAAGCTGACGCGCATCTACGAGCGGCTGGAGCGCCCGCTGGTCCCGGTTCTGGCCGACATGGAGGAACGCGGCATCTCGATCGACCGGCAGATCCTGTCGCGCCTGTCCGGCGAACTCGGCCAGAAGGCCGCCGCCTTCGAGGACGAGATTTATGAACTGGCCGGCGAGCGCTTCAATATAGGCTCGCCAAAACAGCTCGGCGACATCCTGTTCGGCCGCATGGGACTACCCGGTGGCTCGAAGACCAAGACCGGCCAGTGGTCGACCTCGGCCCAGGTGCTGGAAGATCTCGCCGCCGAAGGTGCGCCCCTGCCGCGCAAGATCGTCGACTGGCGCCAGCTGACCAAGTTGAAATCGACCTATACCGACGCCCTTCCGAGCTTTGTGCACCCGCAGACGAAACGGGTTCACACCTGCTATTCGCTCGCCTCGACCACGACCGGCCGCCTGTCCTCGTCCGAGCCGAACCTGCAGAATATTCCGGTGCGCACCGCCGAGGGCCGCAAGATCCGCACGGCTTTCGTCTCCACGCCGGGGCACAAGCTGCTATCAGCCGACTACAGCCAGATCGAACTGCGCGTGCTGGCCCATGTGGCCGAGATCCCGCAACTGCGCCAGGCCTTTGCCGACGGGATCGACATCCATGCGATGACCGCCTCGGAAATGTTCGGCGTTCCGGTCGAAGGCATGCCCTCGGAAGTGCGGCGTCGCGCCAAGGCGATCAATTTCGGCATCATCTACGGCATTTCCGCCTTCGGCCTTGCCAACCAGCTCGGCATCGAGCGGTCGGAAGCCGGCGACTATATCAAGAAATATTTCGAGCGCTTTCCCGGCATCAAGGACTACATGGAGAGTACCAAGGCCTTTGCCCGCGAAAACGGCTATGTCGAAACCATCTTCGGCCGACGCGCCCACTATCCGGAAATCAGGTCGTCCAACCCGTCCATGCGCGCCTTCAACGAACGCGCCGCCATCAACGCCCCGATCCAGGGTTCGGCCGCCGATGTGATCCGTCGCGCGATGATCAAGGTCGAGCCGGTGCTCGAGGCGGCTGGCCTCAAGGAGCGGGCGCGCATGCTGCTGCAGGTCCATGACGAACTGATCTTCGAAGTGGAGGACGAAGCGGTCGAGGCCGCCATGCCGATCATCGTCCAGACCATGGAGCATGCCGCCATGCCGGCCGTTTCCATGCGCGTGCCGCTCAAGGTCGATGCCCGCGCCGCCCATAACTGGGACGAGGCGCACTGACGAGCGAGGTCAGATCAGCGCGGTGCGCGCCGCCACATGGTTGCGGATGGTCTGTTTCATCAGGCTAAGGGCAGCACTCGGCTCGACGGCGGAAGGCGTCGTCAGTCCGACCGCACCACGCGTTTCACCCATGTCGATCTCCAGTTCGGCCAGACGGCCGCTTTGCAGGTCGTCGGCCACCACCCCGCGCGAGATGAACCATATGGCATTGTGGCGGGTGACGAAGGCGCGGCCGAAGGAATCGGACACGGTCTCCACGATGTTCGGCAGGTCGGGAATCCCGTTGCTCAGCAGCAGCCGATCGACGAAGGGGCGGATCACCGAGCTCCTGGTCGGCATCAGCACGGTGTAGTTCGCCAGCGCTCCGAGCGTGAAATTGCGCCGCGCCAGAAGCGGATGCCGCGGCGAGACGATGATCGCCACCTCCTCGCTGTAGAGAGGTTCGAAGCCAAGGCCCGTCATATGCTCCGGCGCCGCCAGCCGCCCGACCACCAGATCCAGTTCCCCCAGCCGCAACGAATTGAGCAGTGCCTGGTTTTCGCCGGAAACGATGGTGACCCGGCTGCCGGTGCCGATCTTGAGGAAATCGGCCACGGCATCCGGCATGATGGTCGCGGATGCCGTCGGCAGCGTGCCGATCCGGATTGGCGGCCCCTCCGACTTCATGGCCTGGGCAAGAGAGTCCACGCCGCGTTGCACGGCCGCCAGACTCTCGCCCGCATGCTTGAGAAATACCTCGCCGAAATGGGAAACCCGAACGCCCCGGCCGTCTTTCTCCAGCAGGGATACGCCAAGAATGTCCTCGAGCTCCCGCATGGTCCGGGTCACCGCCGGCTGGGTGATCGCCAGCGCATCGGCGGCCTTGCCGACGCCTCTCTGGCGTGCAACCTCAAGGAAAGTCTGCAGGTGTCTGAACTTGATCCTCTGGTCCATGATTCATACCAAATTGATTATGGATGAGGAAGGGAATATCATTTTACCCATCGAAATCCATCAATTAACATTCAATCCAGTGAGGAGAATCCCATGGCCTTCGCCAATATCAACGGCATCACCGTCCACTATGAGCTTCTCGGCGAGCCGGATGCGAAGAATCTCGTCGTCTTCTCCAACTCGCTTGGCACCGATTTCCGCATCTGGCTGCCGCTGTTCGACGAAATCAGCGAGGATATATCCGTGCTGTTGTACGACAGCCGCGGCCACGGCCTGACCGGCGGTGCCGACAAGCCCTTCGGCATGGGCGATCTGGTCGACGACCTGATTGCGCTGGTCGAGCATGTCGGCATCAAGCGCGCGGTGTTCTGCGGCCTCTCGGTCGGCGGTCTCATCTGCCAGGGCGTATGGCAGAAGCGGCCGGAGCTCGTGAAGAAGCTTATGCTGTGCGACACGGCGGCCAGGATCGGCACCGCAGACATCTGGAATGCGCGCATCGACGCCATTGCCAGGGATGGGCTTGAAAGCATAGCCGACAATGTGATGCAGCGCTGGTTCACTCCGGACTTCCACAACGAGCGCGCCGACGAGCTTGCCGGCTATCGGATGATGATGACCCGCCAGCCCGCATCCGGCTATTCCGCCACCTGCGCGGCCATCCGCGATACCGATCTCACCGATGGACTTGCGGCGATCTCCGTGCCCGTTCTCTGCGTGGTGGGCGATCAGGACGGCTCCACCCCGCCGGAACTGGTTGAGGCGATGGCCGCCGCGATCCCCAATGCCCGCTTCGAGATGATCGAGGGCTGTGGCCATATTCCCTGCGTCGAGCAGCCGGAGGAACTGGCCGAACTGCTGCAATCGTTCCTTAAGAAGGCATGAAGGACTGACATGAGCGAAGCCCCGGAAAAGTCTCCCCGCTACCATCAGGGCATGGCGACCCGCCGCAGCGTGCTCGGCGACAGCTATGTGGACCAGGCGCAAAAGTCGAAGACCGCCTTCGACGAACCGTTCCAGGACCTGATCACGGAGGCTGCCTGGGGCCATGTCTGGTCGCGACCGAACTGGACCAAGCGCGAGCGCTCGATGGTGACCATCGCGCTGCTCGCCGCCCTTGGCCACCATGACGAGGTGGCCATGCATGTGCGGGCGACGAAAAATACAGGTGCGACGCCCGACGACATCATGGAGGCGCTGCTGCACGTGGCGATCTATGCCGGGGTGCCGGCCGCCAACCACGCGATCAAGATCGCCAGGAATGCGCTTCAGCAGATGGAAGCTGACAGCGAGAGGGAGGAAGGACAATGAACAATACCAAGCCCGAGACGGGGGCATTTTTTCCCCGCGACCGCGAAATGCACCCGCCCGCCTATACGCCCTGGTACAAGACCAGCGTGCTGCGCTCTCCGCAGCGCGCGCTGATTTCGCTCGAAGGCACGAAGAGCGAGATCACCGGTCCGGTGTTCGGCCACAACATGCTGAATGAGTTCGACAATGACCTGATCGCCAATTATGCCAAGCCCGGCGAAAGCCCGATCGGCCAGCGCATTCTGGTGCATGGCCGCGTGGTTGACGAACGCGGAAAGGGTGTCGCCGGCGCGCTGGTCGAGTTCTGGCAGGCCAATGCCGGCGGCCGTTATCGCCACAAGAAGGACACCTATCTCGCGCCGCTCGATCCCAATTTCGGCGGTGTCGGTCGCACCATCGCCGACGAGGATGGCTATTACTGGTTCAAGACGATCAAGCCCGGCCCCTATCCCTGGCCGAACGGCGTCAACGACTGGCGCCCGGCACACATCCATTTCTCGATCTTCGGCCATGGTTTCGCCCAGCGGCTGATCACCCAGATGTACTTTGAAGGCGACCCGCTGATCTGGATCTGCCCGATCGTCAAGACGATCCCGGACAAGGCGGCGATCGAGCGGCTGATCGCCCCGCTCGACATGAACGCCACCATGCCGCACGACATGCGCGCCTACAAGTTCGACATCGTGCTGCGTGGCCGTCGCTCGACGCTGTTCGAAAATCGTATGGAGGGGAACTGACATGGTACAATCGCTCGGCTACCTCAAGGAATCGGCCTCCCAGACCGCCGGCCCTTACGTTCATATCGGCTGTACCCCCAGCTTCACCGGCATCGACGGCGTCTATGAAAAGGACCTCGGGTCCGGCCCGCTCTACAACGACAAGACCCGCGGCGAACGCATCACCATTCGCGGCCGTGTCATCGACGGCTCGGGCACGCCGCTGAAAGATGCCATGGTCGAGATCTGGCAGGCCGATGCCGACGGCTTCTACAACAGCCCGTCGGAGACCCGCGGCAAGGCCGATCCGCATTTCCTCGGTTGGGGACGCTGCCCGGCCCACATGGACACCGGCGAATTCGTCTTCCAGACGATCAAGCCCGGTCGCGTGCCGTTCCGTGACGGTCGTCCGATGGCACCGCACATCACGATGTGGATCGTGGCGCGCGGCATCAATATCGGTCTGCATACCCGCATGTACTTCTCCGACGAGGCTGAGGCGAATGCCGCCGATCCGGTGCTCGCGCGCATCGAGCACAAGGTGCGTGTTCCGACCCTGATTGCCAGCCGCGAAGGCGACACCTACACGTTCGACATTCACCTGCAGGGTGAAAACGAAACGGTGTTCTTCGACATCTGACCCTGACGCTCCGACGCGGGCGGCGCGCCTCTCCCAACCTTTGGGAGGGGTGCGCCGTCTTTTAACGGCTGCGTGCTTTGATCGTTGTTAATTGTTGACGATCGGCGAGTGTTTCGGTGAGGGTGAAGCCTTCGAATTGGAGTGCGTTTGACTTATGGCGTTGACGAATTTGCCTTATCATAGCCGCCTGCTCGGCGATGCCGAAGTGTCCGCAATGCTGGGGGAGGCGGCGGACCTTGCCGCCATGCTCCGCTTCGAGGTGGCGCTTGCGCGCGCCGAAGCCGCCAGCGGACTGGTGGGCGATGCGCCCGCGGCGGCGATCGCGGAAAGGCTGGAGCATTTCCGGCCGGACATGGCGCGCCTGGCCCAGGCGACGCTCAGGGACGGCGTCCCGGTCCCGGACCTTGTCACGCAGATGCGCGAGGCGATCGGCGGCGAAGCCGCATCGGCCCTGCACTTCGGCGCAACGACGCAGGATGTGGTCGACACGGCGCTGGCTCTCAAGCTCAAGCCGGTCTTCGCGCTGCTCGAGCGCCGGTTCGAGGCGGTCGACCGTATTCTCGCCGAGCTGATCGACCGGTTCGGAGACCGGCCGCTGATGGCCCGCTCCCGCATGCAGGCCGCGATCGTCATTGATGTCGGCGATAGGCTCTCCGTCTGGCGCAAGGCGTTGGCGCAGCTTGCAGCCGCGCTTCCCGCGGTGGCCGATCGGCTGCTGATCCTGTCGCTCGCCGGGGCGGCCGGCACCGCGGAGAAATTTGGCGACAAGATCGATCCGGTGCGGGCCGCCATGGCACAGGAACTGTGCCTGTCAGTGCCGGAATACGTGCCCCATACCGATCGGGACCGCATCGCCGATCTCGCCTCCTTCCTGTCAAGGGTCACGGGCGCGCTCGGCAAGGTCGGCCTCGACATCGCGCTGATGGCGCAGAACGGCATCGACCAGATCGAGATCGCCGGCACCGGCGGTTCCTCGGCCATGCCACACAAGCGCAACCCCATTCTTGCCGAAGTGCTGCTGACCCTTGCCCGCTACAATGCCACGCAACTCGCGGGCATTCATCAGGCCTTGGTGCATGAACAGGAACGTTCCGGCAGCGCCTGGACCCTGGAATGGCTGATCCTTCCGCAGATGATAGAGGCAACCGCGGCAGCACTTTTCCATGCCGCGTCGCTGCTCGGCTCGGTCGAACGTCTCGGCGATCCCGACTGATTGTCGAGGTCAGCCCCTGGCGCGACCCGCCAGCACCGCCTCGAGCGTCGCGATCAGCTTCGCCCCCGCCTCGGCGAGTGCGCCGCTGTTGTCGATGGTGACGACGTCGTAGTCGCCCTCGACGGTGAGGGACCCACGCTTCAGCCGCTCGAGGATTTCCTCCCGGCTTTCGCGGCCGCGCGCAACCAGGCGCTCCGCCAGCACTTCCGGCGAAGCAGTGACATTGATGACCAGGAGCGACGAGAACGCCTTGGCCCAGTGCGGCAGCGCCGAACGCGACCCATTGGCCACCACCAGATGGCCGAGCGCCAGCTTTTCATGCACCGAAGCCGGAATGCCGTAGCTGAGACCATGGGCGTCCCAGTCCACCGCGAAGGCGCCTTGCTCCCGCATGGCCTCGAACTCGGCCGGCGAAACGCCACGATGCTGCTCGCCGCCGGAATCGGTCGGCCGGGTGATCACCCGCTGGACGAAATGCACGTCGGGCCGGTTGGCAAAATGTTGCATCGCCAGATGGATGAGGCTGTCCTTGCCGGCACCGCTCGGCCCGACGACGGCGACCATCGTCCCCGTCGAACCCTGCCTTCGCAATCTGCCGGTCCGGCTGTCCATCAAGCGACCCTGCGCCCCTCGCGCCACACCGATCGCACCACCGGCACGCCATTGTCGCGGCGCACCCGAACGAGGTCGGCACGCAGACCTGTGGCGATCCGGCCGCGGTCGTCAAGCCCGACCGTGCGTGCCGGCGTCGAGGTGACCATGGCAATAGCCTGCGGCAGGCTGATTTCGTCGAAATCATCCGCCAGCACGAAGGGCGCATGCAACAGGCTGAGCGGCACGTAGTCGGACGAAAGGACGTCAAGGACGCCACGACCGGCGAGATCGCGTGCGGCAATATTGCCGGAATGGGATTTGCCGCGCACCACGTTGGGCGCCCCCATCAGCACGCTCATGCCGGCCTGGTGCGAGGCATCGGCGGCCTCTAGGCTGGTCGGGAATTCGGCAAGCCGCACGCCATAACCCTTGGCCTCCTCGACATGATCGAGCGTCGCATCGTCATGGCTGGCGACCGTGATGCCGCGCGCGGCGCAGACCCGCGCCAGCGCATCGCGGTGGGGGGCGGCGTACTTTGCCGAGGATTCCTGTCGGCGGGCGACGAAATGGGCAAACGCCTCTTCCGACAGGCCGCGCTTGGTCTTGTAGTAGAGCGTATACTGTTCCATCGTTTGGAACTGCCGCTGCCCCGGCGCATGGTCCATCAGCGAGACCAGCCGGACATAGGGGTCGGTCTCGAAATCGGAAAAATGGTCGAGCACGTCGGCGGCGGAAACCTCGCAGCGCAGATGGATCAGGTGCTCGGCACGCAACCGGTCGGCGCGCTCGGCCGCCTGGATGGCGTCGGCCATGTCGCGCATCTCGCCTTTCGCGAAGCCGCCGTCTTCGTCCGAACCCATCCGCAGGCAGTCGAACACCGTGGTAATACCGGCCGTTGCCACCTGGGCGTCATGCGCCTGGATCGCCGAGGTCTTGTCCCAGCGCACGCCCGGGCGTGGCGAGTAATGCGATTCCAGATGATCGGTATGCAGTTCGACGAGCCCGGCGATCAGGTAGTCGCCGGCGAAATCCTCGCCGGCCCGCATCGGGCCTTCCGAAATGTCGGCGATGCGGCCGTCGCGGATCTGGACGGAGCCTTCGATGACCTGGTCGTCAAGAACGATACGGGCATTGGCAAGAATGGTTTCGGCGGACATGCGAGCGACTTTCGATGGTTCAGGCGCCGGTTAGCGGCTGCCAGGCGTGGATGGTGAAGGGTGCGCCCCGGTCTTTCTCGACGAAGAGCGCGAGGCCGGAAATGCGGAGCGGTTTGTCGGTGAAGGCGGCGAAGCGCGTCGACGCAAGCTGGCGCATCGCATCCGCCTGCTTAGGCTCGACCGGGCCGCTCAGCGTCATGTGGAAACGGAACTCCTCCATGACATAAGGATAGCCCCAGCGCAGCAGATGCGCGCGTTGCGCCTCGCTCAGACGCTCGGGCTTGCGCCGGGCGATATCGGCATCGCCGAGGGTTGCGCGAAACGGCTCGAAGGCCTCCACCACGGCGGCCGCGAAGTCCTGCAGCGGCGGGTGTGTCTCCGCGGGGATCAGCGCGAAGAACGGGCCGAGTTGCCCGACCACGATGGACGGTATGTCGAAAGCCGGCTGCGCGGCACAAAACGTCTCGAACCGGGCGATCAGTTCCGCTTCGGTCCGGTTCGGCGCCAGTTCGAACGGCGCCTTGAGCGTGGCGTGAAACCCATAGCGCCGAGGCTCGGCGGTGAGGGCGGCAAAAGTCTCGGCCGGGAAAGGTCCCGTCTCCTCCATGGCGATGCCTTCGCCGGAAAAGGCGTCGCGGCCGAGCCAGACGGCCGCGGTCCCGGTCAGGGGATCGTCGGCGGGGGGCGTGAAATAGAGCGCATAGCGCAAGGCGGGGTCCTCGTAAGATGAAGTCGCCGCCCCAATGACCTGTCATTGGGGACATGTCATTGAGGCGACGGACAAGTCGATTTCGCTAGCCGATCACCGTGACAGATTGATGATACGGCAAGGATAGGTCATTCGAAATCAGTGCTTCGTCCCCATCAATCGCGAACGCAGCGCATTCGAAATCCCGTCGAACACGAAGACCACGATCAGGATCAGCACCACCATATAGGCGACGTTTTCCCAGTCCGAATTGGTCCGCATGGCTTCCCACAGTTTCAGGCCGATGCCGCCGGCGCCAACCGCGCCGATAATTGTGGCCGAGCGCGTGTTGGATTCCCAGAAATACAGTGCCTGCGATGCAAACAGCGGAAGGACCTGAGGCAGCACGCCGAAGCGCTGCACGGCGAGCGGTGCTGCGCCGACCGATTTCACCCCTTCACGCTGCTTGTCGTCAATGTTTTCCAGCGCCTCGGCATAGAGCTTTCCAAGCGTGCCGGTGTCGGTGAAGAAGATCGCCGACATGCCCGCGAGCGGCCCCGGACCGAAGGCGCGGGTGAAGAACAGCGCCCAGATCAGCATGTCGACCGAGCGCTGGAAGTCGAAGAAACGCTTGATGATCTGGTTGGCCAGCCGGTTGCGGAAGATGTTTCGAGCCGCAAGGAAGGACAGGGGAAAGGCGACGATCATGGCGAACAGCGTGCCGATGAAGGCCATGACGATGGTTTGCAGCAGCTTTGTCCAAACGTCGAGATGCTGCCAGGACGGGTTGTAGAGAATGTCGTTCCAGGCCAGCGACAGGTTGCTGCGCGCCGGATCGAGACGCTCGCCGGCAAAGATCAGTCCCGCCACTTCGCCGGCGCTCTTGCCGAAGAAGGCGGAATTGGTATCGAAGAAGAAATTCTCCCAGCCGAAGAAGCGCTTGCGAATCTTCACCTTATCGGCCTGTACCTCGACCCATCCGGACAGGCCGAAACTGGCGACGACCTTGGCGCCGGGCTGGCGCTGCTCGGCCCAGTCGGGAAGAGCGCTTGCGGCATCCACCGTATCGCGGGCGCCATCGAGATCGAGCATGACCGTTTCGCCGTCGCGGGAAAGGATCACGCGGTCCGGCATGATTTCCACCATGCGGTCACGGCCCATTTCCACCAACGCTTGAGTGACGATTTCCTCGCTCCGGATCTCAGGGCTGGCGGTGATCGCCGGGGACCCGCCGGTCTGTGCGGTCGGCGCGGCCGGTGCCATGAAGCTGAAGCTCGACGATTTCGCCGGTGCCGGCGCGCCGATGCCAGGTGCTGCGGCGGGCGCTTCGATCGTTCGGCTCACCGTTTCCCGCGTCGCCTTCAGCCAATCGGGATTGGCGTTGGGACCGAGCGGATCGAAGCGCGG
Organism: Arenimonas sp.; assembly: GCA_019459145.1. GTDB lineage: Bacteria > Pseudomonadota > Alphaproteobacteria > Rhizobiales > Rhizobiaceae > Allorhizobium. The sequence continues at coordinate 119,666 of JAIBEK010000065.1, read as the reverse complement.
ATAGGTGATTTCCATTGCCCCGTCTGCGGCGATCGAAATGTCCGGGCGCACCTCGTAGGACACCCAGTCGGCAAGATAGGAGCCGGCGATCGACCAGTTGGCGTTCGACACCACCTTGCCGATCGAGAAGAACGACCAGGCGAAGACGAAATAGAGAATGACGCCGCCGGCGATGAAGCCCACCTTGAAGCGCTGCCAGACGGAGCGCTCGAGGATCTTGGGATGGCGGGCGGCAATGGCCTCCAGGTCGCTCATGTTCATGGTTTGCATGGGCATGGTCCTCACTGGATGGTCTGGAAGGCTTGCTCGCCGACAAGCTTGCGGCGCAGCCAGGCGGAAAACTGATCGACGGTGATGATGGTGCACAGCAGCAGCAGCACGATGGCCAGTGTCTTGGCCTCATGGCCCTGGCCGATCGACAGCCGCAGCAATTCGCCGATGCCGCCGCCGCCGACCGCGCCGATGATCGTCGAGGCGCGCACGTTGATCTCGAGCCGCAGCAGGAAATAGCTCATGAAATTCGGCATGACCTGCGGCACCATGCCGAACCAGACACGCTCGATCCAATTGGCGCCGACGGCCTTCAGGCCCTCGTCCGGCTTCATGTCGGCGTTCTCGATGACCTCGAAGAACATCTTGCCGAGCGCGCCGATCGTGTGGATCGACACGGCGATGATCGCCGGGATGGGTCCGAGCGAGAAGATCGCCAGGAAGAAGCCGGCAATGACAACCTCGGGAAAGGCGCGCAGCAGTTCCATGATGCGCCGTGCGGTGCCCCGGATCCAGGGGTTGGTCATCATGTTGCGGGCGGCCAGAAACGACAGGCAGAAGCCGATGAGCAGGCCGATCAGGGTGGACAGGATGGCGATGTTGACCGTCTCGACCATCTTGTGGACGTATTCCGGGATGTAGAGCGTCTCGGTGAAATAGAGACGGCCCTCCGGATAATTGTATTTCATGCTGCCGTCGTCATAGGGCGAGGGCAGGTCGAACAGGGCGCGGACCACTTCCATGCCGTCTCGCGGCACGAGATCTTCGATGAAGTCGAAGAAATGCGGAATGCGGTCGAAGAACTTGCCTGAATTGGTGTCGTTGGCGAACCAGAGCGAGCCGCCGACGGCCAGGAGAAGCAGCGCGATGCCAAGCACGGAATAAAGGCGTCGCTTGGCCGCGAGCTCCTGCCAGTGGCGCTCCACCCGGGCGCCGTTCTCGCCCAGCGAAGGCATCGTCGAAAACGTCATGCTATGTCCCCTTCCGGCAGAACAGGCGGTCCGGCACGCCTCAAAAAAACCGCCGGACGAGGTGTCGTCCGGCGGTCTTGTGAATGCGTTTCGATCAGCCGCCGATGGTGGCCTTGCGGGCGTCGATGATCGGCTTGTAGAAGTCGACGTTGACTTCGGTGAAGCCGGTGAAGTCGCCGCCCTGGATGGCCGAGAAGCAGGCCGGGTCGGACTTCGGCAGTTCCATCATGAAGGTCTTGAACTTGGTCTTCATGTCTTCGTTCATCGACGAGCGGACGACGACCGGGCCGTTCGGGATCAGCGGGGACTTCCAGAGTTCGACGAGGTCGTCCATGTTCAGGATACCCTTGTCGACCATCTTCTTCAGGTTGCCCGAGGTGTAGCCGTCCTTGAATTCGCCGACGCCGGAGCCCCAGGTGGTGCCGGCAACGAAGGTGCCCTTGAGGACTTCGAGGACGAGGTTTTCATGGCCGCCGCCGAAGCCGGTCTCGCCGAAGAATTCCTTGATCGGGGCGCCGACGGCCTCCGGAAGGGTGACCAGCGGTACGAGGTAGCCGGAGGTGGAATCCGGGTCGGCGAAGCCGAGCTTCTTGCCCTTCATGTCTTCGAGCTTGGTGATGCCCGAATCCTTGCGGGCAACCATGATCGAGTGATAGCCGGTCGAGCCGTCGGTCTGGACAGTGGTCAGGATCGGCTCGACAGCGTCGGCCTTCGTGAGATAGACCTTGGCGAAGCCCGAGGCGCCGAGTTCGGCGTAGTCGAGCGTGCCGCCGAGCAGGCCCTGGATGACGCCGTCATAGTCGGCAGCCGGGAACAGCGAGACCTTCTCGACGCCGAGAACGGCGGGAAGCTTTTCGGTCATGCACTGGAAGTTGCGCAGGCGGTCGGCTTCGTTTTCACCGCCCAGAATGCCGATGCGGAATTCCTTGAGGTCTTCGGCAGCGGCGACGCCGGCGAGCGACACGAGCGCCACGGCGGCAAGAAGGGTCTTCTTCAGCATGAGTTTCTCTCCTGTTGTCCGGCCGGGCCGGAACTTTCTCTGATCAATGAAATGCCCTTCACGCGGGCGGTCGATCGACGTGATTTCAGGCCTCGGCGACGGCCAGGGTCCTGAAGCCGGGGGATGCGGGGACGCCGGCTGCGGATGCGGCGCTCGGGATTCGAATGCTCGTCGAGGTCATGCTCTCATCGATCCCGGCGCCATGGCTGTCGGCGCCGTAGATTTCCTGCACGGTCTCGGCGGTCAGTTGTTCCGGCGTGCCGTCGAACACGACGCGGCCCTGCGCCATGCCGATGATGCGCGAGCAGTAGTTGCGCGCCGTGTCGAGCGTGTGCAGGTTGGTGACGACGGTGATGCCGTCGCGCTCGTTGATGTCGCGCAGGGCGTCCATGACGATCTTGGCATTGAGCGGATCGAGCGAGGCGATCGGCTCGTCGGCCAGCACCACCTTCGGCCCCTGCATCAGGGCGCGGGCGATGGCCACGCGCTGCTGCTGGCCACCGGACAGCGTACCGGCCGGCTGGAGTGCTGTCTGTTCGATGCCGAGGCGCTCGAGCGCAGCGATCGCCATGATCCGTTCCTCGCGCGAGAAGACATTGAGGATGCTGAGCGCCGTCGGGCGATGGTTGAGGCGGCCGAGCAGAACATTGGTCAGGACGTCGAGGCGCGGCACGAGGTTGAACTGCTGGAAGATCATCGCGCAATCGCGCTGCCAGTTGCGCAGGCCCGCACCCTTCAGCGACGATACTTCGACGTCGCCGAAATGAATCGAACCGGACGAGGGATCGACCAGTCGGTTGATCATTCGCAGCAGGGTCGACTTGCCGGCGCCCGAGCGGCCGATGACGCCTACCATCTCGCCCTTGTCGATCTCGACATTCACGCCGTCGACGGCGAGATGCTGGCCGAACTTGCGGGTGACATTCTTCAGCTGGAATTTCATGTCTGCTCTTTCGACGTCCTATTCAACGGGTCGCACTGGCTTTAGACAGGGTGCGTGAAGCGCGAATGTCAGATTTGTGTAGAAATTGTTAAATCCGCCAAGCTTATGATATCTATCAATTAACCGGCGTATTTCCCGACGAAGTCCTCGGCGCTCAGGGCACGAAAATCACCAAGCGCGGCAAACAGGCGGTCGTGGCTCCAGTCCCACCAGGCGAGGGCCCCCATTCTCTCGGCCGTCTCCGGCGCAAAGCGTTCGCGGATCAGCCGAGCCGGCACCCCGCCGACGATGGTGTAAGGGGCGACGTCCTTCGAGACGACGGCGCCGGCGCCGATCACCGCACCGTTGCCGACGTTGACGCCGGGCAGAACAGTCGCGCCATGGCCGATCCACACATCGTGGCCGATCGTGACGCGGTTTTCCCGCCGCCATTCGAAGAAGTCGTGATCATTGTCCGCGCCGTCGAAATAGTCCGCGGCACGGTAGGTGAAATGGTGCAGCGTCGCGCGCCAGGTCGGATGGTTGGTGGCGTTGATGCGCACGCTCGCGGCGATGTTGGCGAACTTGCCGATCGTCGCGCACCACACCGCGCCGTCGTGCATGATGTAGGAATAGTCACCCAGCACGACCTCTTCGAGGCGGCAGCGCTCGGAGACCTCCGTGTAGCTGCCGAGCGTCGAATTCGTCACGCGGGCGCTGTCATGGATCAGGGGCTCGAGCCCGAGTTTCCGGCTCATGCGGCGGCCCTCCGAGGCGAAAACTGCGAGACGTCGAGAATGCGGTCGGCAACGGCCTCGCGCACTTCCTCATCGTGGAAGATGCCGAGCAATGCCACGCCAGCCGCCTTCTTGGCGCGGATCATCTCGACCACAACGGCGCGGTTGGTGGCATCGAGCGAGGCTGTCGGCTCGTCGAGCAGGAGAATGCGGTGATCGGTGATGAAGCCGCGGGCGATGTTGACGCGCTGCTGTTCGCCGCCGGAGAACGTGGCGGGGGGCAATTGCCAGAGATCGCGCGGCAGGTTGAGCTTCTCCAACAGTTCTGCGGCGCGTTCGCGCGCCTCTTCCGCGGCCACACCGCGGGCGACCAGCGGTTCCGCGACGACGTCGATGGTGGCGACGCGCGGCACTGTGCGCAGGAACTGGCTGACATAACCGAGCGTGGCGCGGCGGACTTCCAGCACGGAGCGCGGATCGGCGCTGGCAATGTCGATGATGCGGTCCTTGTGCTCGATCAGGATCTGGCCGGCATCCACGGCATAATTGCCGTAGAGCATTTTCAGGATCGAGCTCTTGCCGATACCCGACGGTCCGCCGAGCACGACGCATTCGCCTGATGCGACCGAGAAGGAGACATTGGCGACGACGGGCAGGCGCAGGCCGTCGCGCAGATGCATGGTGAAGCTCTTGGAGACTTCCGAGACGACGAGGGGCGTGGCCATGGGGGATTTCCTCTTGAGCTTCAGACTTGCAGGATCGAAGAGACGAGCAGCTGGGTATAGGGCTCGCGCGGATCGTCGAGGACGCGGTCGGTGAGGCCCTGTTCGATGACATGGCCGTCCTTCATGACCATCATCCGGTGCGACAGCAGGCGGGCGACGGCAAGGTCATGGGTCACGACGATGGCAGACAGCCCAAGATCGTTGACGAGGCCGCGCACCAGGTCGAGCAGGCGCGCCTGCACCGAGACGTCGAGGCCGCCGGTCGGCTCGTCCATGAAGACGAGGCGCGGGCCGGTCACCAGGTTGCGGGCGATCTGCAGGCGCTGGCGCATGCCGCCGGAAAAGGCGCGCGGCTGATCGTCGATGCGGTCGGTGCTGATCTCCACGCGTTCCAGCCAGTCGCTGGCCGTGCGGCGGATATTGCCGTAGTGGCGATCGCCGACGGCCATCAGTCGCTCGCCGACATTGGCGCCGGCGGACACCGTCATGCGCAGGCCGTCGGCCGGGTTCTGGTGGACGAAGCCCCAGTCGGTGCGCATCAGGAAGCGCCGCTCGGCCTCGCTCATGTGATAGAGGTCGCGATAGCCACCGTCGCGCATGTGGTATTCGACGCTGCCGGTGGTCGGCATCAGCCGGGTGGACAGGCAGTTGAGCAGCGTCGTCTTGCCGGAACCGGATTCGCCGACGATCGCCAGCACCTCGCCGGGCCAGAGGTCGAAGGCAACATTGCTGCAGCCAATGCGCTTGCCGTAGAACTTGGAAAGGTCGCGGACCTTGAGAAGCGGCATGTCGCTCATTCGGCGGCCTCCTTTGCCACGCCCAGATGGCCCACATGGCCATGCTCGCGGCGTTCTTCGCAGTGATCGGTGTCGGAGCAGACGAACATGCGTCCGCCCTTGTCGTCGAGAATGACCTCGTCGAGATAGACGTGCTCGGCCCCGCAGAGCGCGCAGGGCTTGTCGAAGCTCTGAATCTCGAACGGGTGGTCCTCGAAATCGAGGCTCACCACTTCGGTGAAGGGCGGAACAGCATAGATGCGCTTCTCGCGCCCGGCGCCGAACAGCTGCAGCGCTTCCGACATGTGCATTTTCGGATTGTCGAATTTCGGCGTCGGCGACGGGTCCATGACATAGCGCCCGGCAACCTTGACCGGATAGGCATAGGTCGTGGCGATGCGGCCGTTCTTGGCAATGTCCTCATAGAGCTTGACGTGCATGAGGCCGTATTCCTCGAGCGCATGCATCTTGCGCGTCTCGGTCTCGCGCGGTTCGAGGAAGCGCAGGGGTTCCGGGATCGGCACCTGGTAGACCAGCACCTGGTTCTCCTTTAGCTTCTCTTCCGGGATGCGGTGGCGCGTCTGGATGATCGTCGCGTCCCCCGTATGCGTGGTCACGGCGACGTTGGCGACCTTCTGGAAGAAGGCGCGAATGGAGACGGCATTGGTCGTGTCGTCTGCGCCCTGGTCGATCACCTTGAGCACGTCTTCCTGGCCGATGATCGAGGCTGTCACCTGTACGCCGCCCGTGCCCCAGCCATAGGGCATGGGCATTTCACGGGATGCGAAGGGCACCTGGTAGCCGGGTATGGCGATCGCCTTCAGGATCGCGCGGCGGATCATCCGCTTGGTCTGTTCGTCCAGATAGGCGAAATTATAGCTCGCCAGTCCGGAATACTGTGAAACTTCCTGGGTCATCGGGCGTTGTCCTGCATCAGAAGGAGGTGCTGGATATGGAAATCAATGTCATTCTCACGATCATCATCTCGGTCATGATCGCCACGACCGTCGGAAGCGCTTATTGGTTCAACGAGCAGGGCCGTGATTGAGGAAGCCGTGGCTGGGTTCGTTCTGGTCATTCGGCGGCCTCGGCCATTCCGGCTCTCTGCTCTCGCTGCGTGACCTCGAACTCACTGCGCATGCGCCGCACCAGGTCCAGTTCGGCCTGGAAGTCGACATAATGCGGCAGTTTCAAATGCTCGACGAAACCCGTCGCCTGCACATTGTCGGAATGTGAAATCACGAATTCCTCATCCTGGGCGGGGGCAACGATATCCTCGCCGAATTCCGTGGCCCGCAGCGCCCGGTCGACCAGCGACATGGCCATCGCCTTGCGCTCGCTCTGGCCGAACACCAGGCCATAGCCGCGGGTGAATTGCGGCGGCGCCTTGGCCGATCCCTTGAACTGGTTGACCATCTGGCATTCGGTGACGCGGATATCGCCGAGCGAGACGGCAAAGCCCAATTCCGCAACCTCCAGCTCCACTTCGACTTCGCCGATGCGGATCTCGCCGACGAAGGGATGCGTGCGGCCGTAGCCGCGCTGGGTCGAATAGGCGAGAGCCAGGAGAAACCCTTCATCGCCACGGGCAAGCGCCTGAAGACGGGTGTCCCGCTCCATCGGAAATTCGATCGGCTCGCGGGTAATGTCGCCGCCGATCTGATCCTCGGGCAGGTCGCCGTCGGCCTCGATCAGCCCTTCCTCGGCCAGGATGTCCGATACCCGCATGACCGCTTCGGCAAGCGGCGCCTTGTGCGCCGGTTGAGCCACCTCGCCGTCTTCGAGCAGTGAGGTGTCGAGCAGTCTGTGCGTATAGTCGAAGGTCGGGCCCAGAAGCTGTCCGCCCGGCAGGTCCTTGTAGGTCGCCGAAACCCGCCGCTCGACCTGCATGTGCCCCGTGTCGATCGGCACCGAATAACCGAAGCGCGGCAAGGTCGTGCGATAGGCGCGCAACACGAAGATCGCCTCGATCATGTCGCCGCGCGCCTGCTTGACGGCGAGGGCGGCGAGTGCCCGGTCATGCAGCGAGGCCTCCGCCATGACGCGATCCACGGCGAGGCCGAGCTGTTCGACGATCTGGTCGATGGTGAGCGCCGGCAGGGACCGGTCGCCGCGGCGGCGATCGGCCAGAAGCCGGTGCGCGTTGTCGATGGCGGCTTCCCCGCCCTTCACGGCAACATACATGAGCTCAGGCCTCCTTGAGCGTGATCTTGCAGGTGCGCGGCAGGCCGAGCACCTGGCGTCCGGCGGTCAGCAGCACGTCGACGCCGCGCGGAAAGAGCGCCCGGTTGTCGGCCCATTGCCGCAGGAACATCTCGGGCAGGCCGAGCGGCGCGATCGTCGCTCTGTCGCGAATGCCGGGGCCCGACAGCGTCAGCGCCGGCCCTTTGTCGAGGCCGGCCACCTCGAGGATGATCGTCGTCGAGCGGTCGGGATATTCCTGGGAACCGGGGGCGAAGAGCCCGAGTGAAGCGAAGGAAGCGCCGCTCTCGGCGAAGGCGAAGCGCGCCTCCGATTTTTCGCGGGTGATTGGCGCGCCGGTGTGAAACGCGATCCAGTCCGCCACCGCCGACTTGGCAAGGCCCTGGGTCAGCCAGACCGGCGTATCGTGATCGAGAAGCGTCAGTGCCATGGCGCCGGCAGCGGCGCCCATCGGCTTCGGCGGTTCGACGTCGGGAAGGATGGACTGGATGGTGCCCGGCCGCGAAAGGCACTCCATCATCATGCGAAACACGCTCTGGGCGTTGTGCACCGGCTCGGAGAATCCGCCGGTCAGGGCCTCGATCGTCGTGGGCATCAGTCCTCTCCCCGCACCATGGTGAAGAAGTCGACCCGCGTTGCGGCCACTTCTTCCGACTTCTTCCGCTGTTCTTCGGCTATCCGGGCCGCCATCGGTAAGAGCAGTTGCTTCTCCACCAGTTCGCGATGCGCCTCGTCCTGCCACAGCGCGTCGAACACGGCGGCGAGCCTGGCGCGCTTGAGATTGGTGCCGAGCGCATGGCCGTGGCCGACCCTGCCGTTGTCCAGCCTGACGGTGGCGCGGCTGACCGTCGCCTCGCCCAGATTGAAGGGCGAGCCGCCGCCACCGATACGGCCGCGCACCATGACAAGACCGGTTTCCGGCCCGCGCAGCATGGTCACCGCCGGCTGGTCCGCAAGCATGGCCCAGACGCGGGCCAAGTCATCGAGCGGCGCGCGTGCCAGCAGGTCCAGGACGCGCTTGCGTTCCGCTGCCTCAGATCCCGGATTTTTCTGTCTTGCTTCCATTGTCAGGCCTCTAAATGTCTAGTAATATAGACAACCATACAAGTTACTCTATGGCTATCAACGGGGCGTGACAAGCGTGTGACATGACTGAGCGGAAATCGATGGAGCGACAGAAGGGGGTGGCGCTCTGGCGCCAGATCGCCGACAGGATCAGGGCGTCGATTGCCCAAGGGGACTACGATGCGACCGGCATGGTGCCGCCCGAGATGCAATTGGCTGAGGCATTCGGCGTCAACCGCCACACGGTGCGCAGCGCGCTTGCGGCGCTCGGGCAGGAGGGGCTGGTCCGCTCCGTGCAGGGGCGGGGAACGCTGATCGACCGAAAGGACAAGTTCTCCTTTCCCATCGCCCGACGGACCAGGTTTACCGAGGGCATCGGTGAGCAGGCGCGGGACGTCGAAGGATTGTTGCTGTCATCCGGCTGCGAGCCCGCCGATGCCGAGGTGGCGAAATGGCTGAAGCTCTCGATTGCCGCTCCGGTCATCCGCCTCGAAGCGCTGCGCAAGGCCGATGGCCGGCCGCTGTCGCGCTCGACAACCTGGTTTCCCGCCGGTCGGTTCGACGGCATCGATATGGATTTTCGCCGGACGGGCTCGATCACTATGGCGTTACGGGATCAGGGTGTCAGCGATTATCTGCGGGATGTGACGCAGGTTTCCGCAACCCATGCCGAACCGGACGATGTCGCGCAATTGGCCCTGACGCCGGGCGCCATCGTCCTGGTAACCCGGGCGCTCAATACCGATCTGGATGGCATTCCAATACAATACGCGGTCACTCGGTTTCCCGCTGACCGCGTCGAGTTCACCATCATGAATTGACTATAAAGAGCGCCTCAGTGCGCGCCCGACATGTCGCCGAGCACTTCCTTCGACGCGACCGTCGAATCGGCGTTGAGCTTGTAGACCATCGGCACACCGGTCGCGAGGTTGAGCTTGAGGATCTCTTCCTTCGACAGGCGGTCGAGCACCATCACAAGCGCACGCAGCGAGTTGCCGTGGGCGGCGACCAGCACGGTCTCGCCTCTGAGCACGCGCGGCAGGATCTCCGTCATGTAATAGGGCCAGACGCGCGCGCCGGTGTCGCGCAGGCTCTCGCCGCCCGGCGGCGGAACGTCGTAGGAGCGGCGCCAGACATGCACCTGTTCCTCACCCCACTTGGCCCTGGCGTCGTCCTTGTTGAGGCCCGACAGATCGCCGTAGTCGCGCTCGTTGAGCGCCTCGTCGCGGATCGTCTCAAGATTCGGCTGGCCGACATTGTCGAGCACGATCTGGCAGGTCTTCTGGGCGCGCGACAGGACCGAGGTGAAGGCGATGTCGAACTGGATGCCGTAGTCGGCAAGCGCCTTGCCGCCGGCATTGGCTTCCTGAACGCCGAGTTCCGTCAGGCCCGGGTCCTTCCAGCCGGTGAACAGGTTCTTCAGGTTCCATTCGCTCTGGCCGTGGCGCACGAGCACGAGGGTACCACTCATCGGAAATTCCTCCGCATTGCTTTCAGATGGATGAAGACAGCCCGAGCACGTCGAGCATCGAATAGAAGCCGGGCTTCTGGCCCCGCGCCCAGAGTGCGGCCTTGACGGCGCCGCGCGCGAAGATCGAGCGGTCGCCGGCGCTGTGGCTCAGCGTCACCAGTTCGCCCTCGCCGGCCAGGATGATCGAATGTTCCCCGACTACCGAGCCGCCGCGCAGCGTGGCAAAACCAATCGAACCGGTTTCGCGCGCGCCGGTATGGCCGTCGCGCACCCGCACCGAATGGGAGGCGAGGTCCACGCCGCGGCCGCGGGCCGCCGCTTCGCCGAGAAGAAGGGCCGTGCCGGAGGGCGCGTCGACCTTGTGCTTGTGGTGCATTTCCAGCACCTCGATGTCCCAGCCCGCCGCGTCGAGCGCGCGGGCCGCCTGCTGCACGAGGACCGACAGGAGGTTGACGCCGAGGCTCATATTGCCGGACTTCACGATCCGCGCGTGCCGCGAGGCGGCCTCGATCCGGGCGTCGTGTTCGGCCAGGCAGCCGGTGGTTCCGATCACATGAACGATGCGCGCCTGCGCCGCCAGCGCGGCGAATTCGGTGGAGGCCTGCGGCGAGGTGAAGTCGATGACGCCGTCGGCGTCGAGAAAGGCGGCGAGGGGGTCGTCGGTGATCGCAACCCCGATCGTCCCGAGGCCGGCGATCTCGCCGGCATCGCGGCCGATCAGGCTGGAGCCCTCCCGCTCGACGGCGGCATGCAGCGTCACGCCCTCGCTCGCCTCGATCACGCGGATCAGCGTCTGGCCCATCCGCCCACCGGCACCCACCACGACGAGTTTCATAGCATCCTGCATGGTGTCGGCTGTCCCTAGATGAAGTCCTGCGTGGCGGCGGTCGGCTGCAACTGGTTCAGGCGAGCGTAAAGCCCGTCCGGACGCTGTGCAAGATCGTCGTGGCTGCCTTCCTCGGCGATCGTGCCGGCCTGCATGACGATGATCTTGTCGGCGCGGCGAATGGTCGACAACCGGTGGGCGATGACGACCACTGTGCGCCCGGTCATCGCCTCGTCGAGCGCTTTTTGCACGGCGGCTTCGGATTCGGTGTCGAGCGCCGATGTCGCCTCGTCGAGCAGAAGGATCGGCGCGTTGCGCACCAGGGCGCGAGCGATCGACAGACGCTGGCGCTGGCCGCCGGACAGCGTCACGCCGTTCTCGCCCACCGGCGTATCGTAGCCGAGCGGCTGCGCGACGATGAAATCATGGGCATGCGCAAGCCGGGCCGCTTCTTCGATCTCGGCATGGGTGGCGTCCGGACGGCCATAGCGGATGTTGTCGCGGATCGTCCCCTCGAATAGATAGGGCTGCTGCGAGACATAGGCGAGATGCTTGCGCAACGAGGCCTTGGTGACGTCGGCGATGTTCTGCCCGTCGATCAGGATCTCGCCCTCAAGCGGATCGTAGAACCGCGGGATCAGCGTGATCACCGTCGACTTGCCGGCGCCCGAAGGGCCGACCAGCGCGGTCGTCTTTCCGCCTTCCGCGATGAAATCTATGCCTTTGAGCACCGCCTCGTTGTTGCCATAGGCGAACTTGACCCCGCGAAATTCGATGCGCGCGTCCGTCACCTTGAGATCGGTGGCGCCGTCCTTGTCGCGCTGGTGGGTCTGCATGTCGAGGATCTCGTAGATCATCCGTGCATTGACCACGGCGCGTTCCATCTGCACCTGCAGCTTGGCCAGCCGCTTGGCCGGCTCATAGGCAAGCAGAAGAGCGGTGACGAAGGAGAAGAAGGCGCCGGGCAGAACACCGCCATAGATCGAGCGGAAGGCGGCATAGGCCAGCACGCTGGAGATCGCCACCCCGGCGAAGGTCTCGGTGATCGGCGAGGTGCGCTCGCTCAGCCGTGCGATCCGGTTGGCCCGCTTTTCCGCAGCGGAGATCGTGCCCTCGACCTTGCGCTCGAGTTCCTCCTCCATGGTGAAGGCCTTGACGATGGCGATCCCCTGGATGGTTTCCTGGATCGCCCCCAGCACATGGCTGTTGTAGATTACCGATTCCTTGGTGGCGCTGCGCAGCCGTTTGGAAATGTAGCGCATCGCCAGGAGCATTGGCGGGGCGACCACGAAGACGATCAGCGACAGGATCGGATCCTTGAACACCATGACGCCCACGAGCGCGACCAACGTCAGCAGGTCGCGCGCCATCGAGGTCACGGTGAGGTTCAGGACATCGCGAATGCCGTTGATGTTCTGGCTGATCTGCGCGGCCAGACGCGCCGAGCGGGACTCGGTAAAATAGCCGAGCGACAGGGTCATCAGGTGGGAATAGAGCCGGCGCTGGTAGCGGGCGACGATATTGTTGCCGATCTTAGACAGCGTGACCGCCTGGCCGTAGCTAGCAAAGCCGCGCAGGACGAAGGCGGCAAGGATCGAGCCGCAAATCAGCCAGACGATGTCGGCGCGCTGGTTGGCGAAGGCCTCGTTGACCACCGCTTCCATGATCCAGGCGGTAAAGGCAGTCGTCAGGGCGACAGCCATCAGGCAGAGAATGGCAAACACGTAGCCGCGCACATGATCGCGACCGTTTTCCGCGATAATGCGCTTGAGCACGGCGGTTACGGTTGCCGTGCTGATCGGTGTCTGGTTTGTCCTGCTGGCGTTCAAATAAGGGCGTTCCCGTTCGAAAGGGGTCACGGCATGTGCCATCGGCCCGCGCTGGGCGCTCTATAGCCAGTCGAATGCCGTTTGGCCAGTGTCAATCCACCGCGCTCCGGCGCCGGTCAGCCGCGCCAGCGCCGGCCTTCAGTGGCCAGACCGTAATTGGCGGGCGTTCGCGCATAGGCGGCCAGGCCCGAAAGCGCGGCGAGCGGGTGCGTGACCACGAAGGTCGGGATGGTCTTCATCAGCGCCGTGTGCGGTGCCTTGTCCTCGAAGCCCTGGCGGAATTCCGGCCGTTGGAGAGCCGGGATGATCTTCTGCGAAATGCCGCCCGAGAGGAAGACCCCGCCGCGCGCCATGAAGATCAGCGCCAGATCGCCGGCGAGCCGGCCGAGATAGGTGACGAACAGGCTGATGGTTTCCGCGGCCTGCGCGTCGACCGCCGAAAGGCCGGTGGCGGTGATATCAGCGGGGATCGTGAACTTTGGCTCCACGCCGTCGGCAAGGCAGATCGCCGTATAGATGTTGACGATGCCGCGGCCGCACAGCAGCTGCTCGGCCGAGATCCGGCCCTCGATCGGCGCCAGGTGCGGGAAGATCGCGAAGTCGCGTTCGCTGCGCGGGCCGATGTCGACATGGCCGCCTTCGCCGGGCACGGGAAACCAGGTGTGCTGGGCATGAACGAGGCCGGCCACGCCGAGCCCGGTTCCGGGACCCAGAACGACACGTGACGCCACAGGACTGTGATTGTTGCTGCCGATCGGCGCGCGATCCTCGTCGGAAAGCGATGCGACGGCGAGCGCCTGGGCTTCGAAGTCGTTGACCACCATCACCTCGGCAAAGCCGAGATCGGCGATCATCGCCTTCGGCCTCACCACCCAGTCGCAATTGGTCAGCGGGATCTCGTCGCCCTCGATCGGCCCGGCAATGGCCAGCAGCGCCGAGCGCGGCTGCACCGAGGTCTTGTCGAGCACGGTGACCTGGATCGCTTCGTCGATCGTGGCGAAATCGGCGGTATGGACGCTCGGGAACTGCTTCGGTTCGGCATAGGCGTCGACAAGGATGGAAAAGCGGGCATTGGTTCCGCCGATGTCGCCGATCAGGATCGGAAAGGTCAGCTGGTCGTTGTCGAGGGGCTTGGGCATGTCCGGTTCCGTTTCGGGCCGCGGCGGCGGGGCAGGTCGGTTAAGGGGCGTGGGTGGTCATCAGGATTTCGGCGGTGGCGCGGTTGAGCGCCATCGGAATGTCGTAGACTGTCGCCAGTCGCATCAAGGCTTTCACATCGACATCATGCGGCATGGATGTCAAAGGATCGACGAAGAAAATCAGCATGTCGACCTCGCCGGTGGCGATCATCGCGCCGATCTGCTGGTCGCCGCCGAGCGGCCCGCTTTTCAGCCGGGTGACGTCGAGGTTCGGGCAGGTCGCCTGGATCCGGCCGCCGGTCGTGCCGGTGGCGACGATCCGCCAGTGCGCCAGGACCGACTGGTGACGATCGGCGAAATCCGCCATGTCGTCCTTCTTCTGGTCATGCGCAATCAGAGCGATACATCGGGTCATGGTCATTCCCGGTCGGATTTAAATCGATTTGATCGTCTTCTAATCCAGGATTCATCGCTTGAAAAGCCTGTCGGCCCCGCGTCTCCGACGTCAATAGCCGGCGGGACGCGGAAGCGGGATCGGAACGACGTCCGGCACGTCGGGCATCTGCGCGGCGATGGCGGGAACGGCGTCGTTCGGGCTCACCGGGGCGGCGGCCAGCGCGGAGACAGACAAGGCGCCGCCGCCGTATGTTGCCGCCATTTCGCTCTCGGGCGAGGGCGCCTGCAACACGACGGAGCAGGCCTTCGGCAGGTCGGACAGTTGCATCGGTCGCGGCGGCTTCGGCGGCTTGGCGTTCGGGTCCTTCTTCGGCTTGGCCCAGGGCTCGTCGGTGAACCACCAGGCGAGCGACTTGTCGCAGCCGTCACCGGGGCCGACAGCCGCTTGCGGCTTGCAGCCCGCGGTCCCTTGCGGGCATCCGATACGGATATGGAAATGCGCGTCGTGGCCATAGATCGGCCGGACCTTGCCGAGCGCCGAACGGTCGCCCGTCCAGGTGTCGCACAGCTTCTTCTTGATCGCCGGATTGACGAAGATGCGCTCGACCTGCGGGTAGCTCGCCGCCAGCATGATCAGTCGGGCATGGGCCGGTGTCCAGACCCTGTCGTTGACGGTGAGAAACTTGTTCTCCTTCAGCATCGAGGTGAAGGGTAGGTCTTCGCGCTCCTTCGCCGACATTCGCCGGTCCGGCATCGGCGTCAGCCAGATATCGGCGTCGAGGCCGATCTGGTGCGAGGCGTGGCCGGAGAGCATCGGCCCGCCACGCGGCTGCGACACGTCGCCGATCAGGATGCCCGGCCAGCCGATGCTCGGCGCATCCTTCGACAGTTGTTCGATAAGCGCGATCATCTGCGGATGGCCCCAGCGCCTGTTGCGTGAAAGGCGCATCGCCTGCCAGTTGGGCCCGTCCACCGGAATGGCGACCGCGCCGGCGATGCACCCCTTGGCATAGGAGCCGTAAGCGGCCGGTGCCGCCCGCGCCGGCAGTTTCATGCCGCCGAACAGTTCCTTGGCCGGCCGGCTTTCCGCCGATGCTCCGCCGCTCATCGCCGCGACAAGCCCTGCCGCCAACGCCAGCCCCTTCGCCACGGTGTTCAACCGTCCACGCATCATCATCGTCATGCCGTCTTCCGCCGCCTCAAGGATCACCCGTCTCGTCCGGGTGATTTGCCATGACGATACTCTGGAACGGGATTTTGGTGAATCCGTGTTTTGCAAGCGCAGTCCGCGCGTCTTCGCCACACCCGGTCTGTTTTTTGCCGCTGTTTGGCTTATTGTTCAGACAATCCATAAAGAACGAGGGGTGATTTGCATGGGGTTGGCGAAAGTTCGGATAGGGGCGCTCCTGTCTTTCCTGGCGATGGTGATGGGTGCGCCGGCAGAGTCCGCCGAACCCCTGCGCCACGGCGTGGCCCTCTCCGGTGAGGTCAAGTACCCCGTCGATTTTCCGCATTTCGACTACGTCAATCCAAAAGCACCCAAGGGCGGCGACCTCAAGCTCGCCGCAACCGGCACCTACGACACCTTCAATCCGATCCTCGAAAAGGGAGAGGCCGCCCCCGGCCTCGGCCTGGTGTTCGACACGCTGATGAAGGATGCCGAAGACGAGATCTCGGCTTCTTACGGCCTGCTCGCCGAGGGCGTCTCTTATCCCGAGGACGTGTCGTCGGCGACCTTCCGCCTGCGCGCCGAGGCGAAATGGGCCGATGGCAAATCGGTCACGCCGGACGACGTGATCTTCAGCTTCGAAAAGTCCAAGGAACTCAATCCGCTCTATGTGAGCTACTACCGCCACGTGGTCGCGGTGGAGAAGACTGGCGAGCGCGACGTTACCTTCCGATTCGACGAGAAGAACAATCATGAACTTCCGATGATCCTCGGCCAGTTCCAGATCCTGCCGAGGCATTGGTGGGAGGGGACGGGTCCCGATGGCCAACCGCGCGACATCAACCGCACGACGCTCGAGCCGGTCATGGGGTCGGGACCCTACAGGATCGCCGATTTCAAGGCCGGCGCGACAATCCGCTACGAATTGCGAGAGGACTATTGGGGCAAGGACCTCAACGTCAATGTCGGCCAGAACAATTTCGCCACCATCGGCTACACCATGTTCGGCGACCTCGACGTCCAGTTCGAGGCCTTCCGCTCCGGCAATTTCGACTACTGGATGGAGACCAAGGCGGCGCGCTGGGCGACATCCTACGACTTTCCGGCGGTAAAGGACGGACGGGTCAAGCGCGAGGAATTGCCCAATCCCTATCGCGCCACCGGCATCATGCAGGCACTGGTGCCGAACATGCGGCGGGAAATCTTCAAGGACCAGCGGGTGCGCGAAGCGCTCAACTACGCGCTCGATTTCGAAGAGATGAACCGCACCGTCTTCTATGGCGCCTATAAGCGCGTCGACAGCTACTTCTTCGGCACGGAACTCGCCTCGCGCGGCTTGCCGGAGGGCCGAGAGCTGGAAATCCTCAACGAGATCAAGGACAAGGTACCGGCCGGGGTCTTCACCGAGCCCTATTCCAATCCCGTCGGGGGCTCGCCCCAGGCGCAACGCGAAAACCTGCGCAAAGCGGTCGGGCTGCTGAAGGACGCGGGATATGAAATTAAGGGCGGTCGCATGGTAAATGCCGCAGCCGGTACACCGCTCGGCTTCGAGATCCTCCTGTCCAATCCCATGCTGGAATTGGTCGCGGTGCCCTATAGCGAGGTCCTGCGCAAGATCGGCATCGAGGCGCGCGTGCGCACGGTCGACGACGCGCAATATGCCAACCGCGCCCGAAGCTTCGACTATGATTTGACCTGGGTGGTCTGGGCCCAGACGCTCAATCCCGGCAATGAACAGCGTGACTATTGGGGCTCGGTATCAAAGGACCGCCAGGGCTCGCGAAATTATGCCGGCATTGCCGATCCGGGTATCGACGCGCTGATCGACAAGGTGATTTTCGCCAAGGGCCGCGAGGATCTCGTCGCCGCGACCCGGGCGCTCGATCGCGTGTTGCTCGCCCATGACTATGTCGTGCCGCTCTATTATGGAAGCACCGCCCGCATCGCCTACTGGGACAAGTTCGACCATCCGGCCGAATTGCCGACCTATGCGATCGGCTTTCCCGCCGTCTGGTGGTCGAAATCGGCGGCCCAATAAGGCCGGGCTTTGCGCCCGCGCCGCGAGCGGCTAGGAATGGCAGGAACGAATCGGTGTCACCGGAAGGGATCAGCGGATTGATCGAAGCTAGGACGGCCATGGTTGGAGCGCGCGCGCCTCTGACGGGAGCGACTGCCTGATGGGCGCCTATATCCTCAGGCGCCTGCTGCTGATGGTCCCGACCATTGTCGGCATCATGGCGATTTCCTTCCTCGTCATCCAGTTCGCCCCCGGCGGCCCGGTCGAGCAGGTGATCGCCCAGTTGAGCGGCCAGGGCGACGGGGCCGACCAACGTCTCTCGGGTGGCGGCGACATGCTGAACCAACAGTTCGGCGGCGACGAGACGAGCGCCAAATATCGCGGCGCGCAGGGGCTCGATCCGGAACTGATCGCCAAGCTGGAAAAGCAGTTCGGCTTCGACAAGCCGCCGCTCACCCGCTTCCTCGAGATGATGTGGAACTATATCCGCTTCGATTTCGGCGAGAGCTTCTTCCGCAACACCAGCGTCATCGACCTGATCGTCGAGAAAATGCCGGTGTCGATCTCGCTCGGCGTCTGGATCCTGCTGATCTCCTACGCCATCTCCATTCCGCTCGGCATCAAGAAGGCGGTGGAGGACGGTTCGCCCTTCGATGTCTGGACGTCGGGCGTCATCGTCATCGGCTATGCCGTGCCGAGCTTCCTGTTCGGCATCCTGCTGATCGTGCTGTTTGCCGGCGGCTCCTTCTTCGACTGGTTTCCGCTGCGCGGCCTCGTCTCCGACAATTTCGCCGAGCTTTCCTGGTGGCAGAAGATCCTCGACTATTTCTGGCACCTCGCCCTGCCGCTGACGGCCCTGCTGCTCTCCGCCTTCGCCACCACCACGCTGCTGACCAAGAACTCCTTCATCGACGAGATCAAGAAGCAGTATGTGGTCACGGCCCGCGCCAAGGGGCTCGGCGAGCGCCAGGTTCTCTACGGCCATGTCTTCCGCAATGCCATGCTGATCGTGATCGCCGGCATTCCCGGCGCCTTCATTTCGGCCTTCTTCACCGGCTCGCTGTTGATCGAGAACATCTTCTCGCTCGATGGCCTCGGCCGCCTCGGCTATCTCGCCGTCGTCAACCGCGATTATCCGATCGTCTTTGCTACTCTCTACATCTTCTCGCTCATGGGTCTTGTCGTTAGCCTGGTTTCCGACCTGATCTACACCTGGATCGATCCGCGCATCGATTTCGAGCGGAGGGATGTCTGACATGACCTCGCTCGACCTCGCCCGCACCGATGCCCCGGCCCCGGTCAGGAAGCCGTGGTTCTCGCCGACCAACAAGCGGCGGCTGGAAAATTTCAGGGCCAACAAGCGTGGCTACTGGTCGTTCTGGCTGTTCATGGTGCTCTTCGTGCTCTCGCTGTTTGCCGAACTGATCGCCAATGACCGGCCGCTGATCGCCTCCTACAAGGGCGAGATCCTGTTTCCCGTCGCCGTCGACTATCCGGAGGAAAAGTTCGGCGGCTTCCTGGCGGTCACCGACTATCGCTCGCCCTTCATCTCCGACGAGATCAACGCCAATGGCTGGATGCTGTGGCCGCCAATCCGCTATTCCTACCGGACCGTCAATTCGGAAATTCCCCATTCGGCCCCGACAGCGCCCTTCTGGCTGATGGACAGGCAGGAGCGCTGCTCCGCCTATCCTCTGAAGGACGCCGACCCGAACTGCGTGATCGGCAATCTCAACTGGCTCGGCACGGACGACCAGGCCCGCGACGTCGCGGCCCGGATGATCTACGGTTTCCGCATCTCCGTCCTGTTCGGCCTGATCCTCACCATCTGCTCCGCGCTGGTCGGCGTTACCGCCGGCGCGATCCAGGGCTATTTCGGCGGCTGGACCGACCTCCTGATGCAGCGTTTCATCGAGATCTGGTCGTCCATGCCGGTCCTCTACATCCTGCTGATCATCGCCGCCATCCTGCCGCCCGGCTTCTTCGTGCTGCTTGGCATCATGCTGCTGTTCTCATGGGTCAGCTTCGTCGGCATCGTCCGCGCCGAGTTCCTGCGCGCGCGAAACTTCGAGTATGTCAATGCCGCCCGCGCGCTCGGCGTCGGCAGCTGGACGATCATGTTCCGCCACCTGTTGCCGAACGCCATGGTGGCGACGCTGACCTTCCTGCCGTTCATCCTGTCGGGCTCGATCACCACGCTCACCTCGCTCGACTTCCTCGGCTTCGGCATGCCGCCGGGCTCACCCTCGCTCGGCGAACTGATTGCTCAGGGCAAGCGTAATCTCCAGGCCCCCTGGCTCGGGCTGACCGCCTTCTTCACCATGTCGATCATGCTGTCGCTGCTGATCTTCGTCGGCGAGGCGGTGCGCGACGCCTTCGACCCGAGGAAGACCTTCCGATGAGATGCGGTTCGTCTTTCACTCGCTTTTGTGGCACCATGGCGGCCTCCGTTTCGATGAGGCGACTGTCATGAACAAGATCGTGCGCGATCACTATCCGGTCGAGAACCTGCCTGCCGACCTGCGGCAAGGCCTGGACGACAATATGACGGTGCGCGTCGTCATCGAGGTCGAGAACGAGCCGGCACACGACACGCTCGCGCTGCCGGGCTCGGCGCGCACGAAGCCGCTGACCATCGAGGAAACCCTTGAAATGATCCGCCGCTACAAGGCGGAAGGTCATCCGTCCGTCAGCGCCGAAGAGGGGGTCGCGCGCATTCGCGAACTGCGCGACGAGTGGGACGACTGAGGCGTGCGGATTTATCTGGATACGAACATCTTCATTGCCGCCTTCGAGCGACGCGACGCCGTGAGCGATCGATTGGGCGACCTCTTCTCGACCGGATTGGATCGTTCGGACAAGATGTTCGTCACCAGCGAGTTGACCATCTCCGAGTTGCTTGTCGTGCCTCTGCGTGATGGCAGAAGGGCGTTGGTTGGCTATTATTCCGACGTTCTTTCGGAAAACGAATGGCTGCATGCCTATCCGGTGGCCAAGGCCGTTTTCGTTTCTGCCGCTGGGCTGCGCGCAGAGCGCAGAGGGCTGAGGCTACCGGATGCCATCCACCTAGCAACGGCCTTGGCGACCGGATGCAGCCACTTCATGACCGAAGACAGCAGCCTTGCGGTCGCCGGTGAAACGGCGGTACCTGCCCTTCGCATGCTGCGCCCGGACGAGCCGACGCTGAAATCCCTGTTGGAAAGCCTCCAGTCATGACCGCTCCGCTTCTCTCCGTCCGCGATCTCTCGGTCGCCTTCCACCAGGGGGGCAAGGAGACGCTCGCCGTCGATCGTGTGTCTTTCGACATCGCGCCGGGCGAAGTCGTGGCGCTGGTCGGCGAATCGGGTTCGGGCAAGTCGGTTTCCGCCGCCTCGATCCTGAAGCTGCTGCCCTATCCGGCGGCCAGCCATCCGTCTGGCCAGATCCTGTTCGAGGGCCGTGACCTGATGACGGCGTCGGAGCGTGAACTGCGAGCGGTGCGCGGCAACGACATCACGATGATCTTCCAGGAGCCGATGACCTCGCTCAATCCGCTCCACGACATCGAGAAGCAGATCGGCGAAATCCTGGCGCTGCACCAGGCGATCACCGGCGAAACGGCGCGCGAACGCACGCTGGAACTGCTGCGCCAAGTCGGCATCCGCGATCCGGAAAAGCGCCTTTCCGCCTATCCGCACGAGCTTTCGGGCGGTCAGCGCCAGCGCGTGATGATCGCCATGGCGCTCGCCAATCGGCCGAAGCTGCTGGTCGCCGACGAGCCGACCACAGCCCTGGACGTCACGGTCCAGGCCCAGATCCTCGATCTCCTGGGCCAGCTCAAGTCCGACCACGGCATGTCCATGCTGTTCATCACCCATGACCTCGGCATCGTGCGCAAGTTCGCAGACAAGGTTTGCGTCATGACCAAAGGGAAGATCGTCGAAAGCGGCCCGGTCGAGGAGATCTTCACCAATCCGGAGCACGACTACACCAAGAAACTTCTGGCCTCCGAGCCGCGCGGCGAACCGCCAACGCTGGACGAGACCAAGCCGGTCGTCATGCAGGGCGACGACATCCGCGTCTGGTTCCCGATCAAGGCAGGCTTCCTGCGCAAGGTCGTCGACCACGTGAAGGCGGTCGACGGGGTCGATATGGTGCTGCGCGCCGGGCAGACGCTTGGCGTCGTCGGCGAATCCGGCTCGGGCAAGACGACGCTCGGTCTGGCGCTCGCCAGGCTGATTTCGTCCAAGGGGCGCATCAGCTTCATCGGCCAGGACATTGACGGCTATTCCTTCGCCGAGATGCGGCCCTTGCGCGACCGTCTGCAGATCGTCTTCCAGGACCCGTTCGGCTCCTTGAGCCCGCGCATGTCGGTGGGTGAGATCATCGCCGAGGGGCTGAAGGTACATGAGCGGCAACTTTCCGGCGCGCAGCGGGACGACCGGGTCTGCTGGGCGCTCGACGAGGTCGGCCTCGATACGGCGACGCGCTGGCGTTATCCGCACGAATTCTCCGGCGGCCAGCGCCAGCGCATTGCGATCGCCCGCGCCATGGTGCTGAAGCCCCGCTTCGTCATGCTGGACGAGCCGACCTCGGCGCTCGACATGACGGTGCAGGCCCAGGTGGTCGACCTGCTGCGCGATCTGCAGAGCAAGCACGATCTCGCCTACCTGTTCATCAGCCACGACCTGCGCGTGGTGAAAGCGCTCGCCAACGAGGTGATCGTCATGCGCTCCGGCAAGGTGGTGGAGCAGGGACCCGCGGCCGAGATCTTCAATGCTCCCAAGGCCGACTATACCCGCGCCCTGATGGCCGCCGCCTTCAACCTCGAAGCCGTCGAGATCGGCGGCGTGAGCCAGTAACGGATTTTCCTTCATGCCCCAGCAGAATGCCGTCGTCATCGACCTCAAATTCGCCCGCAGCGGCGTCGTCGAAGCGTTGAAAGGGGCCTTTCCTGGTCGTGAGGTGATCGACATGGGCGACCCGGCCAATGCGGGCCGGGATCTGTCCGGCGTGCCCTATGCCGTTGTCTGGAAGCCGGACCCGGCGCTGTTCGAGCGTGCAGGCGACCTGAAGGTGATCTTCTCCGGCGGCGCCGGCGTCGACCATATCCTCTCCGCCTATGAATTGCCGGACTTGCCCGTCGTGCGCTTCGTCGACCGCAGCCTCACCGACCGCATGAGCGAATGGGTGGTACTGCAATGCCTCACCCATCTGCGCGCAGCACTTCCTTATGCCCGCCAGCAGCGCGACCGTCTCTGGCACGAGATTTCGCCTCAGCCGGAAGCCCGCGACGTCACCGTCGGCGTCATGGGGCTCGGCGTGTTGGGGCAGGATGCGGTGCGCAAGCTGAAGGTCATGGGTTTCGACGTCATCGGCTGGTCGCGGCGTCAAAAGCAGATCGACGGCGTCGAGACCTTCGATGCCGCCGGCCTCGACGCATTTCTGTCGCGCACCGACATTCTCGTCGGCCTCCTGCCGCTGACGGCGGAGACGCGTGGCCTCTACGATGCATCGCTTTTTGCCAGGCTGCGCCAGGGCGGGGCTCTCGGCAAGCCGGTCTTCATCAATGCCGGCCGTGGCGGAAGCCAGGTCGAGGCCGACATCGCCACCGCGCTTGAAACGGGTGTATTGGGTGCAGCGTCGCTCGACGTCTTCGAAAAGGAGCCGCTTGCGTCGGAAAGCCCGCTCTGGGATTTCGCCAATGTGGTCATCACCCCGCATGCCGCCGCCGCCTCCGACGTCGGCGCGCTGTTCCGCCACGTCGAACGCCAGCTCGACCGGTTGGAATCCGGCCAAGCACTTGAGCATGTCGTCGACCGCCTGTCCGGCTATTGACCCGGTCTTGCCGCTTGTCTTCGGAACAATAAGTCCGTCCCTCCGTTTGACCTGAGACTGCGGCACAGCCAGGCCGCGCGATTTCAGCACGACAGGGAGAGATCCATGACCAGCCGAATTGACCTGCCCGACACCACCGACCGTCGCACCCGGGGCATGCGGCCCGAAGCCGTTACCCCGACGCAGGCCCGCCAGGGCTTTCGCGGGCGACCCGTCCTGATCGTCCTGCTGGCGGGCATCGTCCTTGCCTTGCTCGTGTGGATTCCGGCCGAGTGGTGGGGCAATTCGATCGCGCCGGAAAACCCGTCCAACCAGCCGGTTCAGGAACAGGCCCCGTCGCCGGCCGAGAACGCGCCGGCCCGACCCTGATCCCTGCTATGGACTTTGCCGGGCGGATTCCCGATAAATGACCTTTGAAACGGCCGGGGCAAGTCCCGGCCGATTGCTGCGGTCTGTCCCGGCCGCGACTTGCAGGGCAGCCATTCGATGACCAAGACCGATATCGCGACCAGAGTCTTCAATCACAGCTGGAAGCTCGATCCGATCATCCGCAGCCTGATCGATACGGACTTCTACAAGCTCCTGATGCTACAGATGATCTGGAAGCTCTATCCGGATGTCGATGCGACCTTCACCCTGATCAACCGGACGAAGACGGTGCGGCTCGCCGACGAGATCGACGAGGGCGAATTGCGCGCCCAGCTCGACTACGCCCGCACGCTGCGCCTCACCAAGAAAGAGGCGATCTGGCTCGCCGGCAACACCTTCTACGGCACCAAGCAGATCTTCGAGCCCGAATTCCTCGCCTGGCTCGCGGCCTTCCAACTGCCCGAATACGAGCTGTCGAAGAAGGACGGCCAGTATGTGCTGAACTTCCACGGCCGGTGGAAGGAAACGACCATGTGGGAGATCCCGGCGCTCGCCATCATCAACGAGCTGCGCTCCCGCACTGTGTCCAAGAACATGGGCCTCTTCACCCTCGACGTGCTCTACGCCCGCGCCAAGGCGAAGATGTGGGCCAAGGTCGAGCGCCTGCGCGACCTACCGGGCCTGAGGATCTCGGATTTTGGTACCCGTCGGCGCCACAGTTTTCTCTGGCAGCGGTGGTGCGTGGAAGCGCTGAAGGAAGGCATCGGCCCGGCCTTCACCGGCACCAGCAACGTGTTGCTGGCCATGGATTCGGATCTCGAAGCCGTCGGCACCAACGCCCATGAACTGCCGATGGTCAGGGCGGCGCTCGCGAAATCCGACGCTGAGCTGCTCTCCTCCAACTATGACGTGATGCGTGACTGGAACCGGCTCTACGGCGGCAATCTGCTGATCGTCCTTCCCGACACCTACGGCACGGCCGCCTTCCTGCGCAATGCGCCGGAATGGGTGGCCGACTGGACCGGCTTCCGCCCCGACAGCGCCCCGCCGATCGAGGGTGGCGAGAAGATCATTGATTGGTGGACGAAGATGGGACGGGATCCGCGCCAGAAGCTGCTGATCTTCTCCGACGGTCTCGACGTCGACGCGATCATCGACACCTATCGTCATTTCGAGGGCCGGGTGCGCATGAGTTTCGGCTGGGGCACCAATTTGACGAATGATTTCGCCGGCTGCGCGCCGCGCGAGATCGAGGGGCTGAAGCCGATTTCGCTGGTCTGCAAGGTCAGCGAGGCGAACGGTCGTCCGGCGGTGAAGCTGTCGGACAATCCGAAGAAGGCGACCGGCGATCCGGCCGAGGTCGAACGCTACATGCAATTCTTCGGCACCGAGGACCGTGTCGAGCAGGCCGTTCTCGTCTGAAGCCGAAACATCCTCTCCGCAGCGCTTGCCATGCCGGACTTGCCCTGTAAGCTTCCGTTCGAGGTCGTGTCCTGGGAGGGGCGCGTCGCGTTGAATGGATGCGGAACGGGAGGAATACCAGCATGGACATGAATGGCAGCGAACGCATCGAAGCGCCGGTCGAAACGGTCTGGCAGGCACTGAATGATCCGGAGATCCTGCGCCGGGCGATCCCCGGTTGCGAGAGCCTGGAAAAAACCTCCGACACCAACATGACGGCGAAGGTGGTGCTGAAGGTCGGGCCAATCAAGGCGAAGTTCGAGGGCGCCGTCGAGTTGCAGAACCTCAATCCGCCGCATTCCTACACGATAGCCGGCGAGGGCAAGGGCGGGCTCGCAGGCTTTGCCAAGGGTGGCGCCGACGTGTCGCTTGAAGCCGACGGACCGGATGCCACGATCCTCACCTATACGGTGAAGGCGGAGGTCGGCGGCAAGATCGCCCAGTTGGGCAGCCGTCTGATCGATTCGACTTCGAAGAAGCTGGCCGGCGAATTCTTCGCCAAGTTCGGCCAGATCGTTGCCGCAGACGGAGCGAGTGGGGAACCCCAGACGGCGTGATGCCGTTGCTGGCATGGGGCGAGCCGGGCGTGACAGCCCGGCGCAAGCCAGCCGGCGTTAAACAGTCCCGAACGATGCAGACTGAATCGGCACCATGAGGGGACTGATAGAATGACCAATGAACCGGATCACTTTTTCGAACAGCAGGATGCCGCGATCCAGGCGATGCTAGTCGAGAACAAGGGCGATGAACTGACCGATATTCTGGTCGCCGCCCTCACCGATGCGCTGCATCTGCTCCGCGACGAATCGCCAGACACTATCCACTGATAAAGGCGTGACGCGACGCGGGTTCAGCCGTCGCCGAAGCGGACGAATGCCCGTCCGCTGGTGATGTCGGTCACCAGCCGGTTGGCCTGCGCGGCTGCGGCTTGCGGCAGGGCGACGGTCAGCACCGCGCCGGTTGTGGTGAATTCCTCGTTGACGACGATCAGATCGGGCAGGGCGCCAAGACGCGCCTTGAGCACCGCGAGGTCGGAAAAGCCGGCGATGATCTCGCCTTCGATCCGCGCGATCAACTCCATCTTCGCGGCCGCTCTCAGACAGGCCGCCGCCGTGCCGCCATAGGCGCGCATCAGCCCGCCGCTCCCCAGCAGGATGCCGCCGAACCACCGGGTCACGACGACTGCCACGCCATCCAGCCCCTGGCCGTCGATCGCCTGCAGCATCGGCTTGCCGGCCGTGCCGCTCGGCTCCCCGTCATCGCTGAAGCGATAGGCCTGGCCCACGCGCCAGGCCCAGCAATTGTGATTGGCGGAAGGATCGCTCACGGCGGCGATGAAGGCTTTCGCCTCGTCCTCGCTCCCGACCGGGGCGGCGTGGGCGACGAACCGGCTCTTCTTGATGTCCTGGGAAAATGTCTCGGCGCGCTCGAGCGTATACATGGGATGCTCCTGAACATCCCTCATAGCGCTTCGCCCGCCCGCCCGCCAGAGTTCGGTGCGGGCGGCAAAACAGCGTAGTCCGGCCGGCGGTCGGGCGCCCCGGTCACGCCGAAAGCAGTGGCTTCAGGAAGTCCCGCGACAGCAACGTCACGGTGTCGATGCGGTGATGTGCGATCAAGCCCTTTGCCGCGATCTCCCCATGATGCAGCATCGAGAGCAGGGTCGCGGCATAGCCCGTCGCCACCGAGGTCAGCGCATTGAAAGGCCCGAGGCTCCGGTTCGGCGAGAAGCGGTGGCAGATGGTGCGCTCGGTCGGCTGGCGGCCGCGATAGCCGCGCGCGGTCACGACCAGCAGCAGCACATCGTCCTCGATCACCGGCAAGCCGTTGTAGAGCAGCGAGCGCAGCATGTCGCGCCGGTGGCGCAAGCCCAGATCGTCGAGCAGGAAGCGCATATAGTCGAGATGGCCCGGATAGCGGATGGTCTTGAAGGTGACATTCCTCGGCGCCGATTCGGAGAAGATCGACAGATCCTCGACCCCGCCCGACGTGACGAATTCCTCATAGGTCACGCCGTCGATGCTTAGCTGGCCGTATTCCTCGAGCGGCGCCACGCTCACCGCCTTGCCGTCGCGGATCGCGGCGCTCGGCCGGGTATATTCGTCGATCAGGCCATCGACATTCCAGATCTGCCCGTAGCCCAGCCGGTTGGTCGGATAGCGCGGTATGGCGCCGACCCGGATGGTGAGATCCGTGACGGGCGAGAAGGCATCGAGCAGCCCACAGGCGACATTGCCGATCATGCCCGGTGAAACGCCGCATCCGTTGAACACGGCACGTTGTTCGCAAAGCGGGGCGAGGATCGCCCTGGTTTCCGGCCGGGCACAGGAAAAGTCGAGATAGTGTACATTCGCGCGCGCCGCGGCCTGCGCCACCTCGTTCACCGCCCCGTCCGGCACGGCCGCCACCGCGACGTCCTGGCCCGACAGCAGCGCCTGCAATTCATCGCCGTGGCCGAAGGTCTTGAGCGTCGCCCGGATGTTCAACCTGCGCAGGCGGTCGAGCACCTCCTCCGACCGGTCGATCACCTGGACCATGAAATCGCCGTTCGCCGCCAGGGCCATTGCCAGCGCCGAGCCGATTTCCCCGGCGCCGAAGATGCAGACCTTGAGTTTCGCCATGATGATGCTCAGCCCTTGAACCGCTGAACGAAGCCTTGAAGGCGTGGGTTCTGCGGATTGAGGATCACGTCCTCGGCGCTGCCGGTCTCGGCGATCACGCCCTGGTCGAGGAACAGCACGCGGCTTGCGACGTCTGCGGCAAAGGCCATCTCATGGGTGACGATCGCCATCGTCATGCCCTTCTCCGCCAGACCGCGGATGACGGCGAGAACCTCGCCCACCAGTTCGGGATCGAGCGCGCTGGTCACCTCGTCGAGCAACAGCACCTCGGGTTCCATGGCAAGCGCCCGGGCGATCGCCACGCGCTGCTTCTGGCCGCCCGACAGATGGTTGGGATAGGCCGAGTGCTTCTCGGCGAGGCCGACCTGGGCGAGCAGGTCCATGGCCAGTTCCTCCGCCTCGCGCTTCGGTCGCTTGCAGACCACGATCGGGCCTTCGGTTACGTTCTGCAGCACCGTCTTGTGCGGGAAGAGGTTGAAGTGCTGGAACACCATGCCGACATGGCGGCGCAGCGTGCCGATGCCGATCTCGTCGCCCTTGTCGCGAAACCGCTCGCCGACCGCCTTCTGGCGAAAGCGGATCGTGCCACCGGTCGGGATTTCCATCATGTTGAGGCAGCGGATGAAGGTCGACTTGCCCGACCCCGAAGGACCGATCAGCGCGACGACCTCGCCGCGCTCGAGGCTGAGATCGAGACCCTTGAGGACTTCGAGCGTTCCGTAGCTCTTGCGCAGCGCGGAAGCTTCGATCACGGGTGCCTTGAGTGTGGAGTTCTGTGTCATGTCCGTGCTTCCGTTCCGTTAATCGCTGACCCTGAGGCGCCGTTCGATCCAGTCCGCGGCCTGGGTGAGGGGCAAAAGCATGGCGATGTAGAGACCGGCCATGAGCGTGTAGGACTCCAGCGGCCGGTAGGTCTGGCCGTTCACCACCGCCGCCATATAGGCGAGATCGGCGACCGAGATGACCGAGACCAGCGAGGTGTTCTTGAACTGGATGACCGACTGGTTGATGAAGGACGGCAGCACCCGCTTCATCGCCTGCGGCAGGATGATCCGCTTCATCGACTGCCATGGGCTCATGCCGATCGCCGAGGCGGCCTCGCGCTGCCCCTTGTCGATCGACACGATCCCGCCGCGAAAGATTTCCGCATAGAAGGCGCCGACATAAAGCGACAGGGTCAGCATGGCCGCGATGCGGTTGTCGATCGAGGCGCCGACCAGCAACGGAAAGGCGTAGTAGAACCACAGAAGCTGGACCAGAAGCGGCGTGCAGCGGAAGATCTCCTGGTAGACCCGGGCGATGCCGGACAGGACTTTCCAGCCGGACAGGCGTGCCGCGCAGGTGAGGAAACCGATCAGCACGCCGAAGAAGATCGAACCGAAGGTGTAGAGGACGGTGATCCACAGACCCCAGAGAAAGAGGTCCCAATATTGCCATACGGAATGGAAGTCCCAGCTGTAACTCATCGGCCACCTCTTACGGTCTTGTCCGTCGGGAAAGACGGATGATGCCCGTATCGGCGACACCGGTGTTCGTCAGTCCTGTTCGTCATTCTTGTTCCCCTGGTCTTTTCGTCGGCTGCCGAACGAGGCCGAAAGCCGACGATGGATAGTCCTACGTCCGTTCGCCACGGACAATGCAAAGCTGATGCCGCCGCTTACCGCATTTCTTGGAAGGCGGCCGAGGCGGAGCTGAAGCGGCCGAGTATGCCGGCGAGCCGTTCACGGTTGGCCGGCGAGACCGGAACCATCGGCAGACGCATCTCCGGCCCGGCAAGGTTGGAGAGCGCCAGCGCCGCCTTGACCGGCCCCGGATTGGATTCGATGAACATGCCGTCGGTCAGTTCGGCAATGAGTTCGTGCAGGGCGAGCGCGCGGGCCGTATCGCCCGCCTTCCAGGCTTCGACCAGCTGCACCATCTCACGCGGCGCGACATTGGCAACGACGCTGGTGACGCCGACGGCCCCGAGCGACAGGAAAGGCAGGGTGAGCCCGTCATCGCCCGAATGGATGATCAGCCGGTCGCCGCAGGCGGTGCGAAGCTGGGTGACGCGGGCGGCCGATCCGCCGGCTTCCTTGATCGCGATGATGTTGTCGTGCTTTTCCATGAGGACTGCGCAGGTCTCGGGCGCAATCTCCACGCCGCAGCGTCCGGGGACGGAATAGAGCATGACCGGCAGCGAGGTCGCCTTGGCCGCCGCACCGTAATGTGCCACGAGACCGGCCTGGGTCGGCTTGTTGTAATAGGGCGTGACGATCAGCACGGCGTCGGCGCCGGCCTGTTCGGCGCGCTTCACCTTGTCGACCGTCTTTTTCGTGTCATTGGCGCCGGCACCCGCCATCACCAGGACACGTCCGGCGGCAAGCTTCACGGTGCGGGCGATCAGTGTGTCGGCCTCTTCGTCGGAAAGCGTCGCCGCCTCACCGGTCGTTCCGACCGGAACGAGGCCCGCGACCCCGGCTTCGATCTGGCGCTCGACCAGGGCGTCATAGGCTGCGGTATCGACGGCGCCGTCCTTGAACGGCGTGATGAGGGCGGTGAAGACGCCGTTGAAGCGTTTGTGAAGGTCCTGCATGGTCATGTTCCTCTCTGGTATCATCAGTCGTTCAGGCTGTCCGCCAGGCTGTAGCGGCCGGCGGGACGCGGTGTGGAAACCAGCCATTGCGCGGCGGAGAGCGCCCCTTCCGCATAGGCTGCGAGTGTATGGACCCGGTAGGTGAAGCTGGCCTCGGCAAAGCCCAGGTCGAAGCGAACCTCGTTGACGCCGACCGTGTCGCCCTCGCGGTGGACGGTGATCGCCGGTTCGGGCGCGGCAAAGCCCATGGCGCGGCTTCGCGCCTCGAACAACTGGCGCGCCAGCAGGCGCGAGGTGCCGGACGGCTCGGCCTTCTTGCGGGCATGGTAGGTCTCGCCGACGGTCGCCTCGGCATCCGGCATGCGCCGGGCGAAATCCAGGGCCGCCTGCCGGAAGGCTTCGAAGCCATGAGCGAAATTGGCGCTGACCAGCATCGGGCGATGGCCGCAGAGTGAGGTCAGCCGGGCATCCTCCTCAGGCGAGAAACCCGTGGTGCCGATCACCATCGGGATGGCTTTCGTGCCGATCTCCTCCTGCAAGGCGAGGCTCGCGGCCGGTGTGGAAAAATCGATCATCACGTCGCAATGGCTCTTCATCGCCGCATCCGCCGGACGATATTCGATGCTGCCGCCGGCAACGGGTGTGCCGGCGAGCTTCGAGCCGGGAGAAACCAGGGCCGCAGCCAGTTCCAGTCCCGGATTGGCGATTACCAGTTCGACGAGCCGGGTCCCAACCCGGCCCGATGCTCCCATGATGGCGATGCGCATGGCCAATCTCCTCAGTCGATCACGACCTTCGGCTCGGACATTTCACGCAGCGCGATGCGGACACCCTCGCGGCCGAGGCCGGAGCGCTTGACGCCGCCGAAGGGTACGTGCTCGGCGCGGAAGTCCGGTCCTTCGTTGATCATCACGCCGCCGACGATCAGGTCGCGCGAGAAGGTCTTGATCAGCGCGTGGTCGTTGGTGAAGACGCCGGCCTGCAGGCCATAGGCGCCGGCATTGACCTCGGCGATCGCGGCGCGCGGGTCGATGAAGCTGCGGATCGCGATGATCGGGCCGAAGGTCTCGTCGGCGATGACGGGTGCTTCGGCGGTGACCTCCGAAATGACGGTCGGGGCAAAGACCGTGCCGTCATGGGTGCCGCCGGTCAGCAGCTTGCCGCCATGGCCGGAGATGCTGGCCTTGACGCGTTCGGCCACTGCCTTGGCTGCAGCCAGGTCGATGACCGTGCCCATGTCGGTATCGTCCTTTGACGGATCGCCGAACTCCACCGCGTCGACGGCGGCGAGCAGCTTCTCGGTAAAGACCTTCTCGATGTCCTGGTGCAGGTAGAGCTTCTTGACCGCCGCACAGCTCTGTCCGGCGATCTCGAAGCGGTGGCCGATGGTGGTGGCGACCGCTTTGTCGAGATCGGCGTCGGGCAGCACGAACAGCGGATCATTGCCGCCCAGTTCCATCAGGCAGCGAATGAGCCCGCTGGCATTCTTGAGGGCGAGGCCCGCACCCGGCCCGCCGGTAAAGGAGAGAAGATCGATCGGCGAACGGGCCAGCGACACCGCAGCCTCCGCCGCGCCATGCACGATCTGGAACAGGGCGGCCGGCCAGCCGGCCTTCAGCGCCAGTTCGCGCAACCGCGCGGCGGCCAGCGGCGCCTTGGGAGACGGCTTGGCGACCACGGCATTGCCGGCGGCGATCGCCGGGCCCAGCTTGTGGCAGAGCAGGTTGAGCGGGTAGTTGAATGGGGTGATCGCCCCCACCACGCCGACGGGTTCGTAGGTGATCGTCGCCAGCCGGTCCGCGCCACCCTCGACGATCGCGCAGTGCAGCGCCTCGCCGTCGAGAAAGGTCGCGGCATCGCCGGAAAGCCTCAGCGTGTTCTGAGCGCGCCGCACTTCGTTGCGCGCCTCGCGGATCGTCTTGCCCATCTCGTTGGAGATGATACGGGCGAGGTTCTCGGCATCGGCGGCAATCTCGGCGGCCAGCGCATTCAGCATGGCGCGGCGCACCGCCGGCGTCGAGCGGCGGAATTCCCATTGGGCCGCCTTGGCGCGCAGGACGGCGGCGTTGATTTCGGCCGAAGAGCTGGTCGCCACTTCGCCGACCGGCGAGCCGTTGAAGGGATTGCGGACCAAGATCGCATTGGTGGTTTCGAGAGCCAGGCGCTGGGCTTGCGTCATGTCGGTAAACCTCGTCATTCGTTTTCGGTGTTCGGGGGGATGGCGCCGGTCAGCGCCGCGATGGATATCGGACGCACCGGCCAGCGGCGGCCGGTCAGGTCCTCGGTCGACGGCGCGGGGCCGCCGGAATTGATCTCGGCCATCAGCGCCGCAGTGTTGGCGGCGCAGAACCGGCCCTGACAGGCGCCCATGGCAAAGCGGCCGTTGTGCTTGACCTCCCGGCCGGTCAGCCGATCCGCCCGGTCGCAAAGCTGGCGCAGGTCGCCGACGGTCTTGCCTTCGCAGCGGCAGAGGATGGTTTCGTCGGTCAGGCGCGCCAGGCGTGGTTGCTCATCAATCGGGGCAAACAGCGCCGCCAGTGTGGCCTGCGCCATTCGGGCGCGGCCGATCGTCCGGTCGAGCTCTGCGCGGTCGCGGTTCCCCGACAGGATATCCACGACCGCGCGGCCCGCACGCCGCCCGTCCGCCTCGGCGGCAAAGGCGCCGAGCGCCTCGCGACAATCCCCGGCCCTGACGATCAAAGGTCCGGCCGTCGGATCGGTCGTCTCGTTCGGCAGGCCGAAGTCATTGGGACGAATGCCGTCATGCAGGCCGATGCGATCGACCGTGATCTGCCGCTCGCTGCCATCGTGCCGTCGCAGGATTGCCCGGATGCTCTCGCCATCCCGCTCGATCGCCTTGATCTGGGTGCCGCGCATCCACGGAATGCGGCGGAGATAGATTTGAGAGAGATAGCCGGCTGCTTCGCGCAGGAGTGCGGCGTGGCCGAGCATGGCAAATCCCGGTCCGACCCGCTGCAGGGGATCGCCCGCCTCGACGATCGCAACCGGCGGATTGCCGAGCCTTGCCATCTGGGCCGCGACGGCGATCAGCAGCGGCCCGCTGCCGGCCAGCAGGATGCGACCTTGCGGCGCACGCCCGGTTTCCTTCATCATCACCTGAAGTCCGCCGGCGGTCGAAACCCCGGCCATCTGCCAGCCGGGCCGAGGGAGAACCTTCTCGACCGCGCCGGTTGCGAGGACGACCGCCTTGGGGCGCAACTGTTCGATCCGGCCGGTTCGTCGGTTCTCGATCAGCACCCGCCCGTCACCGTCAACGCCGAGGAAAACCGAAGCATGACGCACCGGGATGCGTGCCGCCGAAAACGTGTCCGCGAGCGCTTGCCAGCGGGCCTTGGGACCGGCCGCCTGGTGGATCGGCTGAACGCCTTCGATCGGCTGGCGATGAATGGCGCCACCGAGGCTTTCACGTTGTTCGACGAGTTCGACCGTATGGCCGGCGAAGGCAATCTCGACCGCCGCCGCAAGCCCGGCCGGGCCGCCGCCGATGACGATGACATCGGGCTCAATCATGGCGGTCCTCCAGCGCTTCGACCCTCATTCCCGCCCTAGCCTGCGTGATGCACGCTTCCCGGACGACGCCATCGACCCGCAGCAGGCAGCACTGGCAGGCGCCGATGCCACAGAAATAGCGGGTCTCCTGGCCCAGTGTGTCGAGGCCGAAGGTGCGGATACCGGCGGCCTCGAGCGCTGCCGCGAGGCTTTCTCCAGCGCGGAAAGAAATGCGTGTCCCCATCCAGTAGAAGGTCTGCCCGGTCATGCGGCCGCTCCCTGGCTTGCGAAACGCGCCGGATCGAAGGACGAAAGGTCGAGATCCGGCTCCTCGCCACAGATCAGCTGGACGATCGACTTGCCGGTGACTGGGCCGAGGCAGATGCCGTCGCCCTCGAAGCCAGTCGCCACATAGCCGTTTTCCAGGCCGGCGATCCGCCCGACCAAGGGCAGGCCGTCGACGACGGCGGTTCGAACCCCGGCGAAGCTCCTCAGCAGCCTGACGCCGGCAAGGCCCGGTACTAGGGCGACGGCATCGGTGAGAATGCGCGTAACGGCATCGATGTCGTTGGTCTCCCGCTTGCCGAAATCCTCGCGCGTGCCGCCGATCAGGAACTGGCCGGTCATCAGCGGATCGATCACCAGTCCGAGGCCACGGGGCTGCGGCGCATGGCCCGCCTTCTGACTGCCCTTGCTGAGCAGATAGCGCCCGGACATGATCGCGCCCGGCATGGCCGCGTTGAGCGTTGGCGCCCTCTCGGTTACCAGCAATTGACCCTTGCGCGGCGTGAGCACGCCGTTCAACCCGAGAAGCGCGGCCGTGCCATTGCCAGCGGCGATCACCACCGCATCCGCGGTGAGTTCGCCGCGGTTTGTCGCTATCGCGGCAATGCGCCCGCCACCGTCTTCAAGCCGAAGTCCCTCGACCCGCCTATCCCGGTCGACGGAGATCCCGGATGCGGTCAGCAGCCGGTGGACGATCTGGTAGCCGATCGCATGGCCCTCGCCATGCACCTCAACCGCCATCTTCGCCTGCGGCGAGAGGGCGGGGAAGTTTCGGCGCAGGTCGGATTGAGACAACGTCTCCACCCGGACGCCGGCGCTGGCGAGAGCGGCCGAATGGGCGTCGAGCACGGCGCATTCCTCGTCCGATGCCGCGACGATGAAGGTCGAGCGACGCTTGAAGGCGCCGGAAAACAGGCCCTGGTCCGCCAGTTCGCCATAGAGGGCGACACCCTTCAGGGCTGCCGTCATCATCGGCCCCGGTCGCTTGCTGGCGACCGAAACGGCGCCGTCGGCGGCACCGGTCGCTTCCGCCGCCGGAGCCGAGGCGTCGATCAGCCGGACGGCGATGCCGCGCTTGGCCAGGAAATAGGCCGTGGCCGCTCCGACGATGCCGGAGCCGACGACGATGACGCTGGACGGGGGTCGGGGTTGCATGGGTTCCTGGCCGGCCTTGTTGGTTGTGGACCAATATTGGCGGCGGCAGGGCTTGACCGTCGATACAAGATGACGGCCTTGCTTGTTCACGAAATTTGTATCCGCTACAAAGTTCCGACCCCTTAACAGAGAAGGAGGGGGACCCGCTCCATGGCCAAGATCAGCCTCACACTCATCCAGACCTTTTACCAGGTGGCACGGCACGGCTCGTTTTCCGGAGCCGCACGCGATCTGAACCTCAGCTATCAGTCGGCGGCCAACCATGTGCGGCGGCTGGAGCAGATCCTGCAGGGAAAGCTGATCGATTCCGAGCAGGGGGCCAAACGCATCTCGCTCACGCCGCGCGGACGGGCGCTCTACAGTCTGCTCCATCCCGAACTGGACATCATGCTGGAGCGGCTGACCAAGCTGATCGAGAACCAGCGCTCGTCGCTGCGCGTCGGCATGCCCCAGGCGATCTTCTTCTATCTGTTCCCGAGGGTCCTTTCGCGCTTCCGCGAGGCCTTTCCCGAGATGGAATTCGCCGTCTACGAGCGCGACACGGTGCTGGCCGAACTGGTCAAGAACGGCAGTCTCGACGTGTGCATTTCGGAACGCTATTTCGGCGATCCGGTCGTACCGCAGCGCCTGCTCGGCAGCTACCGGCTGAGCCTGGTCTACCCTGAGGCCTGGGGCGAGCCGCCCGAGCAGCAGGACATTCCCCTCTGGGCCGAGGGGCGGCCCTTCATCACCTACGAGCCCGGCCAGACGCTGCGCAACCTGGCGGTCGACTTCCTCGGCCGCGACGGGGCGATCGTCCAGCCGGCCGTCTCCACCTCCGGCAGTTCCAGCGTCAAGCGTTGCGTCGAGGAGGGGCTCGGCTTCTCGATCATCCCCTCCTGGTGCGTCGGCCCGGAGGACGTGTCCATCCGCAGCACCAAGCTCACCAACCTGCCGGAAGTGCGGGTCTATTTCGGCAATGCCGGCTTCCTGCAGAAGCATCCCATGGTGCAGCAGTTGTTCGAGGACTGCCGTCGCGAACTGGTCGGTCCGGTGCTCGATCCGCCACGCAGCAGCGAACTCGCCCTGCCGCCTCTTTGAGCGCGACATATAAAAAAGCCGATAAGTGCCTCGGACTCTCTAGCATTGTTCCCGGTCGATTCGCGGATAGGCTGATTTTCGGCCGGTCAGCCCGCGAGCCTCGATCACGGGGGCAGGGAGACGGACATCAAAGAGATTCCGGGGAACAATGGAGAACCAGACCATGAAATTGCTTTCAAAGATCTGTGGCGCAGCCGTGATGGCGCTGTCGCTGCTGGGCGGCACGGCGGCCTCGGCCGGCACCATCGACGATATTCGCGCCCGTGGCGTGCTGCGCATTCCGGCGATCCTCAACGAGACGCCCTACTTCAACAAGGATCCCCGCACCGGCGAATGGCAGGGCTTCGTGCTCGACATGGCCAACGACATCGCCAAGACGCTCGACGTGAAGCTCGAAGTGGTCGAATCCAGCTGGGCCAACGCTATTCTCGACGTGCAGAGCGGCAAGGTGGACATGGCCTTTGCGGTCACCGCGACGCCGGTCCGCGCCATGTCGGTATCCTTCTCCGACCCGACCTACTACAACAGTTTCGTGCTCGTCTCCGCCAAGGAAGAGATTGCCGGCAAGAGCTGGACCGAACTCAACGACCCGAAATACACCTTCGCCGTCGATCTCGGTTCCGCCCAGGATTTGATCACCCAGCAATATCTGCCCAAGGCCAATATCCTGCGCTTCAAGACCCGTGACGAGGCGATCGTCGCTGTGACCACCGGCAAGGCCGATGGGCTGGTCAACACCATGCTGAACGGCCTGGTCATCGCCAAGAAGGCTCCCAACATCGGCGCCGTTCAGGTTCCGACGCCGGTTCTCTCCACGCCTTCGGTCATTGCCCTCAACTACGGCGCCGACGAGACCTTCAAGAGCTTCGTTTCCGCCTGGGCCGAATACAATCGCCGCATCGGCAACAACCAGACCTGGATCCTGAAAAGCCTGGAGCCCTTCGGCATCACCCTGACCGACATGCCGGTCGGCTTCGGCTTCGGCGGCTGACGGCAAAGACACGACCTGTCACGATCCGGAAACCCGGCGGGAAACCGCCGGGTTTCTTGCGTCTGCCGGGCCGCAAACCTGCTCATCGCCCCGCCGCACCCCACATGGGACCGCCAAACGCGAGCGGTGTCTCGTCTCGATAACGACCCATACGCAGCACGGCCACGGGCCGACTGGACGATCTCGACCGCGACAAGGTTCATATACGGAAATGAAAATGGCGGACAGAGAGGCCGCTTCTGGGCGCAGCTCATTCAACCTCACGAAATCCAATATCATACTGTAATTGCTTTGTAATTTACGCCGAAATCGCTCGTCCACATGCCATCCCGTACCATCCCGTAACACCGAATAACGGCTCTTGTGGCGGGCTGAGTGGCGGGCTAGCAAACCTTCATGGAATGCATGAAGGAGGCATGAAACATGCTGAGTGACGCCAAAGCGCGGAAGCTGAAACCGAACGATAAACCAGTGTCCGACGGCACGATTGTCGGCCTCTACCTCGTGCCCGGCGGCAGCCCCGGCAGCGGAAAGTGGATCCTGCGCTTCCTGTCGCCTGCGACGGGCAAGCGGCGCGAAATGGGACTCGGCAGCTATCCGACGACATCCATTCGGGACGCTAGAGTGAAAGCCTTTGAAACTCGAGTCGTTATCGATGATGGTAACGATTCCTTGGAGATCCGCCGCAAACAAGAGCGCGAGGCCGTGCGGCTTGCTACGGTGCCGACCTTCGCCGATGCAGCACGTCAGCATCACACGGACAAGGCCGAGGGCTTCCGCAACAAGAAACATCGGGATCAATGGATCAGCACACTGGAAAGGTTTATTTTCCCGAAAATTGGCAAGACGCGTGTCAATGAACTCGGCCCGGCTGACTTTGCATCCTGTCTCAAACCCATCTGGCTAGAGAAACCGGAGACAGCTTCGCGCGTGAAGCAGCGGTGTGATGCGGTTATGAACTGGGCCGCCGCCAACGGCTTCATCACGGCAAGCCCCGTCGGCGTGGTCGACAAGCTGCTGCCGAAACAGCCCGGAAAACGCGAGCGGGTCCAGCACCAACCTGCGCTACCCTGGAGATCGCTGCCAACCTTCTTCAGTGAAGTCCTACATGCTGGCGAAGCAAATACCACCCGTCAAATGCTAGAGCTTGTTATCCTGACCGCCTGCCGCTCCGGCGAGCTTCGACATATGGAATGGCAAGAGATCGATTTTTCTCACGCTATCTGGACGGTGCCGGCGCCGCGAATGAAGGCCAAGGTGGCTCATCGCGTACCGCTGGGGCCGCGCGCGATCCAGATACTTGAAGAGCGGCTTGAGCAATCGGAATGCGGTGAGGGACTGGTTTTCCAGTCCCGGACGATGAGGCCAGTCACGGACATGGCCCTCACGAAGTTCCTGCACGATCATGACGTCGAAAGCGATACGCACGGGCGCAACGCAACCGCACACGGCTTTCGATCGAGCTTTCGGGATTGGGCATCTGAGAACGGCTATCCACGCGACCTGGCCGAACGCGCCCTCGCACACACTGTCAAGAACGCGGTCGAGGCCGCCTACCACCGGACGGACCTTCTGGATCAGCGGCGGCCGATGATGCTCGAATGGGAGAAGTTTTGCCTGACCGGCTAACGGCAGCGGTCCAAGCAGCATAGGACGGCGTTTCTGCGTTGCCAACGTAGCGATATTATGGAACCAAGACAGCGTCTGTTTGCCGGCTAGTCATCCGGCAGCGAAGGAAGCGGTGTCTGTCCTGGCGCTTCCAAAGGCACTTTTCCTTCATCGGCGCCGATGAACGGAAAGAGCTGGTTCTCTGGCTAATATGCTCCCCCAGAGGATTGCGGCAGCGGGGTCTGGAATGGCGCTGCCGGCCAGTTTTGCTCCCGATGCTGGGGTGTACAGTTGCTCGCCTTGAACGGATATGAACCGACGACCCTCTTGGAGGCTGAACCTTTCATCTCAAATGCGTCAATAGTCGACGTCCACCCAACCGAGGAATACCTGCAATGGAGCCGCCAGTAGACGGACAGCTTCCGGCTGTTCTGCCCCCAAGCAGGCGCTGTCATTTTGTGTCAGAGCGAAGTGATCTCTCGGTTAGAGCGCTGCTCGTTCAGCCTCGCTCCTCGATCTTGACAATGCGGCCGTCCTCCAGTGTCAGGATGCGATCAGCGCGGTCGAGGATTCGGTTATCATGGGTGACGAGCATGGTCGTTGTACCCCGCGCCGCGCCCATGCGTTTCAACAGATCGACAACCTCGGCCGCGCTGTCCTTGTCCAGCGCGGCGGTGGGCTCGTCCGCCAGCACCAGCGCCGGGCTGGAGACAAGGGCCCGGGCCACGGCCACGCGCTGTTTCTGCCCACCCGACAAGTTGGCGGGCAGGTAGGTCGTGCGGTCCGTCAGGCCGACAAGGCCAAGCGCATGGGCGGCCGCGCGTTGCGCCACCGCGTCGGACAGGGCACCGTGCACCTGCACCCCCATCATCACATTCTGCGCCGCGGTCAGGCTTTCATGCAGGTTGTGGGCCTGGAATATGAAGCCCAGATGGCGGCGTAGTTCGACAAGCCGTGCCTGGGGTGCGCCCTTCAGTTCGTGATCCAGAAGTCGCACCGACCCATCCTGTACCGCGCGAAGGCAGCCGATCAGCGTCAGCACCGTGGTCTTGCCGGACCCGGAAGGGCCCATCAATACGGTGAAGCTGCCGCGTTTCAACGTCAGGTTCACGTCGAACAGCGCCTGTTTGCGAACCTCGCCGCTGCCGAACCAGTGGTTCAACTCCCGTACCTCAACGATTGTCTCGCTGTCCATGGCAGCCTCCTAGAATAGATCGGCAGGGTCGGCGGCGGCAAGCCGACGGGTGGCGATGGCGCCGGACAGGGCCGAAAACACGATGGTGCCGAGGAAAACCGTGGTAGCCATCGATGGTGTCATCCCCAATGGCAGGGTCGTTATCTTGCCCATGATCGTCAAAATGGTCGTCCCGACGATCAGACCGGGAATAAAGCCCATGATTCCTAGGACCAGCGCCTCTTCGAATACGATGCCGAGGAAGAACCGCGGGCCATAACCCATGGCCTTGAAGGTTGCGTATTCGCGCAGGTGGTCGGCCACGTCGGTGGACAGCACCTGATAGACGATCACGATCCCGACGAGGACTCCTATCAGCACGCCGAAGCCGAAGATGATACCCGTGGGCCGCTTGGTCTGCTGGTAGCGCAGGTCCTCCTGCGCGGCCTGTTCATAACTGCGGATGCGCAGGGATGGATCGGAGATCAGGGATTTCAGGCGCACGATCACGGCCTCCGTCTGCGCGCCGGGGCGCAGGGTCAGAAGGATATGGTCCGGCGCGGTGGAACTGCGTGTCGGGAACAGCGACAGGAAGGTTTGATCCGAGACGAGCATGTAGCCATCGCCACCGAACCCGCCTCCGCCGGCGAAGGTGGCATAAGCGGTGACGGTGCGGCCCTGCGTTTCAAAGGACAGCGGCGATTGCGGACGGATCGCGGAAGCTTCATCCTTGGTCAGTCCACGGGCCAGCCGGTCGAGTATTGCCGCATCTTGCACCTGCAGCAGGTTCAAATCGCTTGCGATATCGGCGGCCAGGAACTCCGTCTTGACCGGGTCCACGCCAAAGGTCGTCAGACTGATATCCTTCTCGCCCCGGTCCCAGGGAACGTTGGCGATCAGGAGACCCATGCCAGCGGAGACATCCGGATCACCCATTGCCTGTAGCAGCCATTGCCTTGCCACGTTGCCGCCATCGGTCAGGGTACTCGCGTCGCTGGCCGAAATCATGATATCTGCCTGGAAGAAATCATAGGGTCGCAATGTTGCCGCACCCATCGAATTCATGATCCCAAGCTGAACAAAGACCAGCACGTTGGCAAAGGCCACGCCGGCCAGTGCCGCCGCAAAGCGGGTGCGGTTATGGGTCAATTGCAGCCAGCCGATCGGCAGCCGCCCGAACAGGCGTTGCAGCAGATAGCTCATGGATTGACCCGCGCAGTGGTGTCAATGCGGGCGATGACTTCTAGATTCGTGAAGCGTGCGGCAAGTTCTGAGGAGGCCTTGTCCAGCACCACCAGGACCTGGATGACACGCGCATCCTTGTTTTCCGCCGCATCGTCCGAAATCAGCCCCTGCCGTCCCACGGTCAGCCCGATACTGTCCACGCGGCCTTGCAGCGTGACACCAAGTGCCGGGGTGGCCAATTCCACCGGCTGGCCAACCAGGACGGTGTTGATGCGGTCCTGCCAGATCTCCACCTCGGCCATCATCTGGTCGGTGTCGCCCATGTCCATGATCCCGTCCGTGGGAGGTCGCTGTCCGGGCGTCACGCGGATGTCGAGGATCGTGCCGGTGATCGGGGCCACGACCTCGGCCCGTGCAAGATCCAACCGCGCACGGGCCAGGTCGGAGCGGGCGGCATCCACATTGCGGCTGGCCACCATCACGTCGGGCTGTTCGTCCAGCGTCACCGCCGAATACCGCTTCAACGTCGCCTCGGCGCGTATGACCGAGAGCTTCGCGCCCTCCGCCGCCGAGCGGGCGGCATCGAGCGTCGCCTGCGTGCCCACATTGTGCGAAACGAGTTCTGCCGTGCGGCCCAGCGTCGTCTCGGCTTCCGCCGCCGTGGCAACAGCCTGATCAAGTGCTGCTTGAGCTTCGTTGCGGCTTGCCTCTATCGAGGCACGGGTCTGAATGAGGTTTGCTTCGCGAACGGCAAGGTTTGCCTCGGCCGTCAGAACCGCGCCTGCCAGAGCGGAGTGATTGTCGAGCCGCGCCAGCACGGTTCCCTTTGTCACGTGATCACCTACAGATACGAGAATCTCGGCGACGCGTGCATCCCCCGCCCCGTAGGGTGCCGCTACAACCGAGACGTCGCCACGCGGCATCACCCGCGCCAACCCCACCACATCGGTGGGCAAAAGGGTTTCCGCCATCTTCGGCGGCAGTTCGATCTCGGGTGGCAGTGCAATGGGTGCATCCGAGCCGCCACCGGGTGTAAGGCCCGTCAGCGCGTAGAACTTCTGCAAGCCCGTCGGCTGAAAATACAATCCCAGCACCGCGCCCGAGAACATGAATACCGGGACCAGCAGGACCAGCAGATAGCGCTTGCGAAACCAGCGGCGCCGGCGAGCAACTGTCGGCTCAGACAGTTTCAGGTCAATCGGAAGGCTTTGCTCTTCGGGCGCTGACATGGCGGTCTTCTCTTTCTGTCGATCTTGGAAATTTGGATTGATGCCCAACCCGATTGAACCCGCTACGTCGAGACGTTTCCAGCATGATGACCCATGACTGCTCTTGTCCAGCACATTCGCCAGGCTCCCCCCGCCGGCGACCTTTAACGGTCGAGCCCCACTCGGTAGTCGCCGCTACTCCGCCGGACGGATCATGCGGATCATGACGTTGTTCTTCAGCACGATCCGGTGGAACGGAATGGCCAGCACATGCAGCGCGATCAGCGCCAGAAGGATAACCTTGAAGGCGTTGTGGACCTGTGCGGCAACGGTCAGGTCGGCGAACCACGCCAATGCGCCGGAGACGGACATGATCGCCAGCACCGCATAGAAGGCCCAGTGGGCGACATGGCTTAGTACCTTAAGCGGCGCGGGTTCATTTTCGGGCGGTGGTGGCGCACCATGCGTCAGACGCAGAGCCAGACGCCACAGGATAAAGACGAGGATCAGCCCGCCGCCCGCGACATGGGCCAGGATCAACGGGTTGAAGGCGTAGTCCGTGCCCTGCCGGATCGCATCCCAGGCTGAGGCGATGGAGTCCTTGAAGATATATTGACCGGCGACCAGCAGGGCGACAATCCAGTGGAGCGCGATCTGCGCTCTGGAATAACCTGTGGGATGTGTCATGGCTCTGTCCCTTTGAATGATTGGGCGGGCACCTTTCGGCACCCGCTATCCCCTGTCTGGTTACGGTTTGGTCGGGGTTCCGGCATTGATGTCTGTCAAGCGACCCATCCGGGCCATCATCTTCACGGGAAAGGCGATTTCCTCGGTGCTGATTTCCTTGTTGCCATCATCGTCGAGCATGGCGAAGGGTCGCGCGGCCATGCCTTTGGTTACCTCGGAAAAGAGTGCGGCAAATTCCGCCTCGGACAGAGCGCCGCTCTTGTCGGCATCATGGGTGGCGAGCAGGGCGGACACACCGATCTCTGCCTCCGCAGCCGTGACCTTGCCGTCCTTGTCCGCATCGAAAAACAGGAAGACAGGGTTTTCGGCAAAGCCGCTCATGCCCATCGGTCCATGGCCGGCGCGCTGGCCCATCCGGCCAGGCCCCCATCCCGTACCGTCGCCGCCCTGCATCATCATGCCCGGCGCATGGCCTCCCATCATGCCCCAGGGGCCGCCGCCCGCGATGGCCGGAATGGTCGCACCGCCGATGACTGCGACGGCGGCGATGGCGCCAAGAGTAAGAATCGTCTTGCGTTTCATGGTCTCACCTCTTCGGGTCTGTGTTTCGAATGAGACCAGGATGGAGGGGTTTTGTCGCAGAAGGATGCCGGGACGGAGCCTGAATTGTATCGGTCTGTCGCAAGGGCAGGGATTGCGACAGACGGATACGCAAAATTCCTCCCGCTTGCTGCAACGGCAGGCTATGTAAGGGCATGACTGATCTATCGCCCCATATCCTGGTCGTGGACGACCATCGCGAAATCCGCGATGCGGTGACGCGCTATCTGGAAAAGAACGGGATGCGCGCAACCCCTGCCCGTGATGCGGCGGAAATGGACGTGGCTCTGAAGGCCGGACGGTTCGATCTGATCGTTCTCGATGTGATGATGCCGGGCGAGGATGGGCTTTCCGCTGCGCGGCGCGTTTCTGCCAGCGGCGGCCCGCCTATATTGATGCTCAGCGCCTTGGGCGAGGAGACCGACCGCATCGTCGGTCTGGAAATTGGGGCCGACGACTATCTGGTGAAGCCTTT
Organism: Arenimonas sp.; assembly: GCA_019459145.1. Lineage (GTDB taxonomy): Bacteria > Pseudomonadota > Alphaproteobacteria > Rhizobiales > Rhizobiaceae > Allorhizobium. The sequence goes on along the minus strand of JAIBEK010000065.1, from coordinate 75,351 downwards.
CAATCCGCGCGAACTCCTGGCGCGGATCAAGGCCATCTTGCGACGTTCTGACCGGCCCGAGCCCATGGCCGGTACTCTTGGTGGGCGCAAGCTGGCCTTCGCAGGTTGGGTGCTCGACACCGATACCCGCGCCCTCACGCATCAGGACGGGCGTGAAGTCAGCCTGACAAGCGCCGAGTTCAAGTTGCTGACCATCTTTCTGGAACGCCCGCGCTTCGTGCTGTCGCGCGATCAGCTGTTGGACCTGACGTCCGGCCGGGTAGCCGAGGTTTTCGACCGCACCATCGACAACCAGGTCAGCCGCCTGCGCCGCAAGATCGAAGATGACGCGGCAAGCCCCAGGATCATCGCCACCATTCGGGCGGGTGGCTACAGCCTTGCGACCGATGTCCGAGAGGTGAATTGATGCGGCTTGCCCCTCGCAGCCTGACCGGGCAGTTGGCACTGTTGATCCTGGTCGCCTTCCTGGTGGCCCAGTTCATAAGCCTCTGGCTTTTCACGGGTGAACGCGGGAACGCCTTGCAGGCCAACCTTAGAGTTGAAACCGCCGAGCGCGCTGCGGCGGTCGTTCTGGCGCTAGAAGCCGCCGAACCGGACAATCGCCCGGGCATCCTTGCCGCAGCCCGCTCGTATCATGCGGAATTCGAGGTTGGCGAGAGCGCGATCAGTTCCGAGGAAACTGGGCTATCCGCGGTCCGATCCCGGGTGACAGATGTGCTTGGAAGTCCGCGCGAGATTCGTGCCGAAGAAGTCGGAATCTCCCCACGCGACGGCCGTCCAATGACACCTCCTGCCGCACTTGCCTGGTTGCGTGACCGGCTGCTGGCCGCAGGCATGGCTCCAACCGAACTTCGCCTGTCCGTGCTGTTGACGGATGGGACCTGGCTGAATGTCCACTCCCGCAACGACCGCCAGGATTTCCAGCTCCCTCCGGCAATCCTCGGCACTATTCTGCTCTCGTTGGCGCTGATCATGGCGGCGCTCTGGTTTGGAATGCGGCGGATCACCGGCCCGCTGCGACACCTTGTGCAGGCGGCGGAAGAGATGGGGATCGATGGTCCGGCATTTTCCATGCCGCGCGGCGGGCCCGACGAGGTGCGCGCGCTGTCGGAGGCGATGGAGCGGATGCAGGCACGCATATCTGGCATGGTTGGCGACCGGACGCGAATGCTGGCGGCGCTCGGTCATGATCTTAGGTCGCCCATCACGGCGCTCCGCCTGCGGGCGGAGATGGTCGACGATGACGAGACGCGAGAGCGCATGGCGGCCACGCTGGATGAAATGCAGGACATGGTCGAGGCGACGCTGGCCTATGCCCGTGGCGTCTCGCCCGACCAGCCGATGGAACCGACGGACATTTCGCGACTGCTCCTGGATCTGGCCTCTGAACTGAGCGAAACCGGTCCGCAGGTGGTGCTCGGCACGATGGAACCTGTCACCTTGCCGCTTCGGCGGACGCCGATGCGGCGCGCCTTGCGCAACCTGATTGAGAATGCCCAGCGTTACGGGGGCGGAGCGGTCATTGGTCTCAGTCGAATGGGCAGCGATGTCGTCATCTCCATCGACGATACAGGACCGGGCATACCCGATGCGGATCTCTCCCGCGTCTTTGAGCCGTTTACGAGGCTTGAACAATCCCGCTCTCGCGAGACCGGGGGTGTCGGCTTGGGTCTCCCCATAGCGAGGGCCATACTGAACGCGCATGGCGGAACGGTGGAGATATCGAACCGGGCAGAAGGCGGCCTGCGGGCGACAGTCACGCTACGAGGAGCGGCTGCTCGAGAGGGGTGACACGGCACAGATTTGGTCAGGCGATCGAGTTTAGCGCAACGCCCATCATGACCAGGCCCGCTGCTATCTCCAGCACTCTTGAAACGCGGGCCAAGCAATTTTCCTTCTCATTGAATGCCTTGTCAAAGGCGGCCCTGAAGGCGGTGGCGGCTATTGCCACTGCAGACAGTGTTGCGGCAACACCGGCGAGCATCAGCGCCGCAAACACAAGGCCCAGCGCGGGTACACCGCGAGCAGTCGCTTAGGTCATGACGAACAGGGTCAGCGGACAGGGAATGAGACCCGCGATAAAGCCGAAGCTGGCACCGTCGCGGTGGGAATGGCGGTGGCGTGCGGCACTCATGCCCCGCCAGATCATCCAGATGCCGATCAGACCGATGAGGCCACGGCTCAGATGCTCGAGCAGAGGCGAGGATCCAGGCCCCGAGCCGCCAAACATGCAATCGATAACCGGGGGCGACAGAAGAACGATAAGCACCGAGATGGAAAACGCTGGTCACCAATACTGCAGCGGTGTCCGGCCGGGTCGGAACTGCCGATCGCTATCTCGTGGCCGAAGTCTAGTCTGCCCGCATAGCCGGCTGTTTCAAGTCTCGGAGGCTGACGACATTCCACTCCGCTCCCATCCGCAAGTTGCCTGTAGGAGAGGAACCGTCGTTCCTTCGCCGCCTTCAGAACGACGCGGAATCTCTGCTCAAAGTTCAGTCCGGCGCCTTTGCTACGGGCCATATCGGACAGGGCTTCGAGATAATAGGTGGCACCCGCCCAAGCCTTTGATAGTTCGCGATCAGGTTGGCGAGTTGCTTGTCATCCCATTCGCCTACGGGTCTCGTGCCGTAATCACCTGCCCCGACGCTGTCTTCAGCGACAGGCGGAAATGATAGGGTGTGACTTCCTCGAAGAGAACGACGTCTCCCGGCTTTGCGCCGGTTCTGGCGAAGAAATCGCGGACGAAGTTGCGATCCTGGAAGAAGGTACGTGGTCGGCCCTTTTTGTCCGTCGGAACGAAAGTACCCGTGCGCAAGGCTCCAGATTCGAGACGAACGCGGCGCGGTGCCGGCGTGTAAACGCTCGTGCCGCCGAAGACGTCGGGCGGGAGTTTGCGGTAGAAGGAGGTGATGTAGATATGCGGCCATTTTCCCTTCAGGGTGAAGTTGCCGTGTGTCAGGGTGCTCTCGTAAACCGTCATGCCTTCGCTCCCCGTCCACGCTTGCCCTTCGGGGCCGCCTCGCGCTCGGCGCGGATGCGGGCGAGCAGGTGTTCGGCGGGTTCGTCATTTGCGTCCTGGGGGACCAGTTCGCCCCGGAAGGCTTTGGCCAGGATCGCCTCGTCCAGCCGGCCCACCAGCTCCAGCGCGCGCTTTGCCTCTTTCGCCAGCCGGTCGATCTTGGCGAAGGCGGATTCGATGCGGCGGACGGTTTCGTGTTGCTCTTCGGGATTGCAAAGCGGGAGCGGAAGCCCGCCAACTTTCGACAGGCTGAGGGTATGCAAACCTGAGCTTGAAGCGGCCACGGCTTCGATCGCACGCCGACCCAAAGGGGAAAGGAGCCAGTAGAGTGCGAACTTGGGGTCCAAGCCTCCGCTAGGCCTGACTTTAATGAGTTGGTTTTGATGGACGCATTGATCCAACTCCCCACCCCAAAGAGCCACGCGGCCGATCTGGTCCAAGCTCCCATTACCTTCGACGAGCAGAAGGTCGCCGGCCATCAGTGTTGTACGGGCAACTTCATTCTGTGTGCAGCCTATGACAGATACATCGTCGAGCCTGAGTTCATTCGCATAAACATTCGCCACGCGTAGATACGGCACTTGCAGCGGAAGGCTGTCGCGTTTGCTGTTTTTGGTGAGGCCTCCGGACACTTCAGCAACTGAGGACAGAGCAACCCAACTCCATGTTGCCGGAAGCGCAGGTAGTTCAGGCGTACGTCTGGCAAGCGGACATCAATTCGTCGGTTTTATCCGGCGGCGCCATCGGCGCCCAAACAGTCAGTGAGCTGAGTCCCCATTCGTGGGCAGGTTCGGACGGACCGCCGCCGAACGAGACTTACAAGCGCCCAGAGAACTTCCTAAGTCGCCGGGAGCAAGTTTCACGCGAATCATGCATACTGATCGCCACCGCTGAGGGAGTCGAACATGGGCAAGAATATCGTTATCTTCTCCGATGGAACTGGGCAACGTAGCGGTCTGTTCCTCGACGAAAATCGCAGCAACATATACAAGCTTTATCGGGCGACGCGATGCGGGCCCGACACGGAAGTCGATCCGGCCGAGCAGTTGACCTTTTATGATCCCGGCATCGGCACCAGCCCTATCAGCGAGAACTTCTTCCTCCGACTGTACCGCCGCGTCTACAACGTAGTCAGTCAGGCCACCGGGCTCGGCCTCACCGGCAATGTCATCGATTGTTATGCGGCGATCATCCGCATGTGGGAGCCGGGCGATCGTATCTTCCTCTTTGGCTTCAGCCGGGGTGCCTATACTGTCCGCTGCTTGGGTGGCGTACTGGCTTTTTGCGGCGTCCCAACGCAGATGCCGGATGGCGGGCCGGTACTCCGTGATCAGAAGACGTCGAAGACGATCGCTAGGGAAGCCGTGATGAACGTCTACCAGCACACAGCATCGGTCCATCCGGAAAAGGCCAGTTTGCGCGAAAGGGCGTTGCTTGAGCAGCGCACGCTGCTCGCCACACGCTTTCGGAAAAAATACGTCAGCGGCGACGAGACGGGACCAACAGAGGCGCCCTATTTCATTGGCGTGTTCGACACCGTGGCGTCGCTTGCCAATCCCGTCGTGGTCTTTGCTCTCGGGGTCGTCGGGCTACTTATAATTGCCGGCCTAGCGTATTTGTTGTCGATTTGGTCCCTGTCATGGCTACTATGGACGGCCGTTCTTGGGGTCGCGGCGGTTCTCTTCTTTGGCAGTTGGTATGTACGCACGCATTTCAAAATGCCGGGTGCTCTTCCGGGATTCTCGCCCTGGCAGACCTTCACGCGCACCGAAATGCTGATGAACTTCTACGACAATCGGCTCAGCCAGCGCGTCAAATATGCCCGCCACGCTGTCTCCATTGACGAGGATCGCAAGACATTTCAGCGCGTCGGTTGGGGAACCAAAGGCGTTGCCAACGAGCCCGATGAGAACGGGGTCAACTGGTTCGAACAGAAATGGTTTGCCGGGAACCATTCGGACGTTGGCGGCAGCTACTCGGAGAACGATGCTCGGCTATCTGATATCTCGCTGAAATGGATGCTGGACGCGGCGGCCAGTACCGGACTGAAATTCGACTCACGCTATATGCACCTTTATCCTGATCCGACTGGGCCGCAGCACGACGAACGTCGATCATGGGTATTCCGCTTTGCAGGTGTCAAGCCGAGGGACATCGTGCCGAACGCAACGCTGCATGAATCGGTTGCAAGACGGTTCGAGGCCCGCGCAGTCCTCCACTATGACGTTGTGAAGCCGTACCGGCCGATTTCGTTGCGTGGGCATGAGAAGGTCCGACACTGGTACGCCTGAGCCGACGTCTGCTCGGGGGCCGTCAGCCGACTGGCAGCTTCCGAGTTCGGGATGGCGATTGCCGACACTCAACCTGCTGGGATTATGGTCGCGAACGAATCCATTCGCGACTATGTGATGGCGGGCCGAACTCGAATATTGGTGCCGGAACGGGCAAGGAACTGACGGAGCGGCCCATGCTGTTGACTGATGTCCAAAGCCAGGGCACCAATGTGGCATCCACGATCGCTCGCGGTGGGAAAATAACAGGCGAGGCCGCCACGCTCATCGTTACCTGTAGCGAGGACGATCTTGTCACTCATCCGCTCGCGCGCTCGGTCTCCTGCCGGACGAGGCAGCGAGACGCCGGCTTCAGCAGGTCCTCGAGCAAGGTGAAAAGTTATGTCGTGAGCGCGATAACCCGCCTCGCCGCACCCAAGAGTTTATTTTTCTCAGGCTTGCTATTTTTAGGGGCGCTACCATATTTACAAAAGTGGCAGCCATTAAACGGGCACTGTCACTTTCGGGGCGACACGCACCCTGGCCCCAAGTGAGGAGGACTTCATGTCTTCCGACGATCTCTACGGATCTATCCATTCCAGTAACATAGGCGGCCTAAGCGAAGTGCTGACGGGTGCGAGGTTCAGATATGCCGACCGCATGACCGACCGCGATCGGGATGCTGCGCGTTTCGCAATCGCGCGAAATCAACATGGCGCTGGTTGCCTCGCGGATCTGCGGGCTACCTTGGCACAGCGCGCTCTGTCGGCAGAAACCCTGCTCGCCCCTTCCTGCGAGGCGAACATATGACCCTCTCATTCCCCAATCCATCTCGCAGCTATGACGAAAGTCGGCACAGCGTGCGCTTCGTCGGTCATGACGGTCTCACGCAGATTCGTTTCTTCCTGCCGGTTTCCATCCTTTCAGACGACCTGATCGCGCGGATGCCGACCGAGACGGACTACCTTTCTGCGTTCGACGGCAAGCGCAAAGACATCTTCGAGGTGGCGCGCAAGGCCTATGAGTCGCGACGCAGCGATATGATCGAGCTCGATCAGACAAGCTTCGGGCGGGGCGCCTGAGGCGTGAACCAAAGACAGTCTCCGGACAATTTATGACTGACCCTCGCAGGCATGGAGACTGCCCAATGGCGCGCGACGGGCCGGGCCAAGACCGGCCCGCCGCAGATCATGGTAGCCGACCAGGTTCGCCGATCAGACATACCCGATTGCGCCACCGATCGGCGCCGCATGCGCGGTTTTGACGAAGGCATGCCACGAGGTCGGGTCGGCAATTGGCGACCAGCGAATCCGGTAAGGTCGCGATCGGCCAATAGCCGATGCCCTGCACACAGTGAAGACGTTGCAGAGAGGCGGTTGCTGCCGGACAGCAAGAAACCGTGCAGGCTCATGGCCACGCGGCCTGTTCGGACGACAGGAGCAAACCGCGGTGCGGGTCCGTCGTGCGCCCTATTCTGCTGGCTCGGCGCGCTAGTGGAGACGCTGGACATCATCGCCGAACGCCACGGACAAGCGGGGCTGGCAGAGCATTTCGTGCAGCACAGGCAGGGCAATTGCGCCAAAAACCCATGAGAAAGCTCGTCACATGTTCACGCGGACCAAGACACGCATTGTCCATTTCGATCGTCCCTTTGCCTTGTTCGGCCTGGAAGGACTCCAGCCTGCCGGCGACTACCAGGTGCAGGATGACGAGGAGCAGATCATCGGGATTTCCTGGCTCGCTTACAAGCGGATCGCGACGGTGATCGAGATCCGTGCCGGGCAGACGACAAGCCGGATCGCCGTCGACGGCGAAGAACTGGATGCCGCAATGGCGCGGGATCAGGCCGATGTGAGCGCCTCTCACTGAGGGACGATCCGTCGTCCGACCGGTCGCGGGCCACACCGTCCGCGCCGGAGGCATGATGCCAAGACCACAGTCGCATGTTCCCCGTCGGGGAAAATCGGGCGTTCCCGACCAGCGACGACACCGTTCTGAAGGGAACCTCCAATGACCAAGTCCAGGCGCGTAGCATTCATTGGCAACTCGCTCCCAAGGCAGTGCGGCATCGCAACCTTCACCACGGACCTCAGCCATGCGATTGCCGCCTCCGACCGCGGGGTCGAGACACGCATCATCGCAATGACCGACGACAAGCTCCACTATGCCTATCCGGAGGATGTCGTGTTCGAGATCCGCGACGGCGAGATCGAGGACTATGTGACAGCCGCCCGCATCCTCAACAACGGCGGTTATGACGCGGTCTCGCTGCAGCACGAATTCGGCATCTTCGGCGGGCCGGACGGCGAGTTCATCCTGACGCTCCTCGCGCAGCTGCGCATTCCCGTCATCACGACCCTGCACACCATCCTGGCAGAGCCGACGCCGGGCCAGTTGCGGGTGCTGCAGAAGGTTGCGGGCGCCTCGAGCAGGGTGATTGCCATGGCACAGAAGGGCCGCGCCCTGCTCGAGAGCGTCTATGGCGTGGATCCTGCCAAGATCGATGTCATCGCGCACGGCATTCCTGACCGGGCATTTCATGACCCGGAACTGGCTAAGGCCAAGCATGGTTATGCCGGCAGGCCGGTCATCCTGACCTTCGGCCTTCTGTCGCCCAACAAGGGGATCGAAGTCGTCATCGATGCCATGCCGGCGATCCTGGCCCAGCGCCCGGATGCGCTCTACGTGGTGCTCGGCGCCACCCATCCCAATCTCCTGCGCCAGGAGGGCGAGGCCTATCGCGATCGCCTTGTCGCGCGAGCCGAGCAGATCGGGGTCGGCCAGTCGGTCGTATTCCTCAACCAGTTCGTCGACGTGCCGACGCTGCTCGACTTCATCGCCATGTGCGACGTCTATGTCACGCCCTATCTCGACGAGGCGCAGATGACGTCGGGCACGCTGGCCTATAGCTTCGGCATGGGCAGCGCGGTCGTGTCGACGCCCTACTGGCATGCCCAGGAACTGCTCGACCAGGGGCGCGGCATGCTCGTGCCCTTCGGCGATGCGAGCGCGACCGGCCAGGCGATAGCCTCGCTGCTGAGTAACGACGACAGGCGCATGGCCATGCGCCGGGCCGCCTATGACGCCGGCCGGTCGATGATCTGGTCGCAGATCGCATCGCTATACCTGGACAGCGTGGAGAAGGCCCGCAGCGCGTACCGGCCGCGCCTGGTCAGTGACCTCGTCGCCCAGCGGATCACCAGACCGCCGCAGATCACGTCGCTGAAGCTCGGACATTTTCACACCATGTGCGACGACACCGGCATCGTCCAGCACGCGGTCTATTCCGTGCCGGACCGGGCGCATGGCTACTGCGTGGACGACAATGCCAGGGCGCTGGTCCTTGCCACGCATCTGGCGACCGCGGGGGAAACCGGCATATCCGAACGGCGAACCGCCTCCTTCGCAGCCTTCATCCAGCATGCCTGGAACGCGGACCTCCATCGCTTTCGCAATTTCATGAGCTTCGACCGGCGTTGGCTGGAACAGCAGGGCTCGGAGGACAGCCATGGCCGCACGCTCTGGGCGCTCGGCGTTTGCGCGCTCTCCGATAACGACCGGCTCCGTCGCCGCTGGGCAAGCTCGCTCTTCGCTCAGGCGATACCCACGGTGCTCGACTTTCATTCGCCGCGCGCGTGGGCCTTTGCGCTGATCGGGCTTGACGCCTATTGCCGGGCCAACCCGGAAGACCAGTCCAGCCAGGCCCTGCGCCTGCAGTTGGCCGAGCGCCTCGTCGACCTGGAACGGCGCGTTTCGACCGGTGATCGCCACTGGTTCGAGGAAGGGCTTTCCTATGAGAATGCCCGCATTCCCCAGGCGCTCATCCTCGCCGGCCTGGCAACCGGCACGGCGCATCTCGTCGCGTGTGGCCTCAGGACCCTGCGCTGGCTGATGACGCAGCAAACCGGCGAGAACGGACAGTTCCGGCCGATCGGCACAGACGGTTTCTTCGACCTGGGCGACGCGCCGAGGCTGTTCGATCAGCAGCCGGTCGAGGCGACGGCGACCATTTCGGCCTGCCTGGCCGCGGATGCGGCGACGACAGACAAGTCCTGGCTGGAAACGGCGTTCCGCACCTTCAACTGGTTCACCGGCGGCAATGACCACGGCATCTCGCTCGTCGATCCGGAAACCGGAAGCTGCCGCGACGGGCTGCACCCCGACCGCCCGAACGAGAACCGTGGGGCGGAATCCGTGCTCTGCTACCTCATCTCCTGCGCCGAGATCGGTCGCGCCTCCCGCCTGGTGCGTCCGGTGCCCCAGCCCTCGGAGTTTCGGCAATTATCGTGATGCATCGCCCTTCTTGCGATCACCAAACCAGAGGAACTTCCTTGGCCCAATCCAGCCTTCTCAATCGGCAAGCGCTCTATCTGAAACCCGATCCGACGCGGGTCATCGTGCGGCCGTTCAAACCCTCGACAGAGCCGCAACACCTCAACCCGCGCGACAAGACGCGGGCCAATGAAATCGTCGATCGCGTGCTGACACTCGATGCCGTGGCGACGACCCACCAGTTGCACGACATCCTCGACAATTTCGAGGGACGGCATCGCAACCTGTTGCGCCAGTTCGAGCTGCGTGCCGATGCAATGGAGAACGCCTTTGCCCATCACCCCGCCTTCAGCCAGCAACAAAGGCAACTGATCGGCGCCTATTTCATGAACGAATATTCGTTTGAATCGGCCGCGCTGTTCAATCCCAGCATCGTGCCTCATCCCGACCAGTCGAATGTCGCGGAAGGCAGCCGACGGTTGATCCTCAGCCTCAGAGCCGTCGGCGAAGGCCACATCAGCTCCCTGACCTTTCGAACGGGGATGATCGATGCGGAGGGGGCCGTGACGATTGACCCGCCGGTGCGGCTTGCGGGCTTGCCGGACATTCATGCCAATGACGGCCTCGCTCCGGCCGGCTGCATCGGCATCAGCTTCAAGGAGGAGAGCGATCTCAGCGAGCGGGTGATCTTTCCGGTGACGGAAGCGCAGTCGAACGGGATCGAGGACGCGCGCTTCGTCGCCTTCGAGGACGAGGGCAAGACCGTCTATTATGCCACCTACACGGCCTATAACGGCGCGGCGATCCGGTCCGAGCTTCTGGAGACACAGGATTTCCTCAACTTCACCCTGACGCCACTGCGCGGCCCGGCCGCCCGCAACAAGGGCATGGCGCTGTTTCCCCGGCGGATCAACGGGCGCTATGCGATGATCGCGCGCCAGGACAGCGAGAACCTCTTCCTGCTCTATTCGGACGACCTGCACAATTGGGAAGAGGGCCAGTTGCTGCTGAAGCCCGAATTCGCCTGGCAGTTCGTGCAGATCGGCAATTGCGGCTCGCCGGTCGAGATCGACGAGGGCTGGCTGCTCTTCACGCACGGGGTCGGGCCCATGCGTCGCTATTCGATCGGCGTGACCCTGCTCGACAAGGACGATCCCAGCATCATCCTCGCCCGCACGGTCGATCCCCTGCTGCAGCCCGAGCCGACCGAACGCGAAGGCTACGTGCCGAACGTCGTCTATTCCTGCGGCGCCATGCGACATGGTGACCTCATCGCGTTGCCCTATGCCGTATCGGATACCTATTCGAACTTCACGACGATGAAGATCAGCATGCTTCTGGAGACGATGCAGCCGGCCGGATCTCCCGCATGATCAATCCCTTCCGCAGCCACCGAGAAAGGCCAGGAGCCCTGTCATGAGCCTGGACCAACTCAAGGCACTGTTCGTCGGATCCATTCTGCCGACATGGGGTGCGAGCGGCTTTGACGATGGGCATGGCCAGTTCGTCGAGTATCTGGAGCTCGACGGGCGGCCGCAGCAGGACGGCATCGTACGAACCCGCACGATCGCCCGACAGATCTATGTGCATGCCCATGCAAGCGCCCTGGGTGTGGCCCCGCCATCATCGCTTGCGCTGGCCGAACGGGCGTTCGACAACCTCCACCGCGTTGCCTGGGTGGGCGGCGCGCGCTCGGGCTATGCCAGGGCCTTCGATCGATCGACGGAAGCGGTGACCGATCCGGTGCGGGATCTCTATGACAATGCCTGCGTGCTGCTGGCCTTGTCCTGGCTGCTCTCGGCCACGGGCAAGGAAGGCTATCGACGGCAGATCGACCTAACCATCGCCGCGATCGACAGGACGTTGAAGGCTCCCTTTGGCGGATGGGCCGAAGACAGCGACGGCACGCTGCCCCGCCGCCAGAATCCGCATATGCATTACCTCGAGGCCACACTCTCCTTGTGCGAGACTAGCCGGACGCCGACCTATCGACCTGCGGAAACCAGGGCATTTGCCCTGCTGCAATCGCGTTTTCTGCTCGGTCCCCACGATCTTCTGCATGAGAACTTCGGACCAAGCTGGGAAATCGCCGACACTTTCGGATCGCAGATGCTGGAGCCGGGACACATGTGCGAATGGGTGTGGCTGACCGGCCGCCACGACGCACTGACCCAGACACGCCACGACGAGGTTCGCGCCGATCTGCTGGCCAACGCCTTGCGGATAGGCCGCTCGGACGGATCCCCTTTCCTCGTCGACCAGGCCCTGGCATCGGGGACACCGGTCATGCCTTCGAGACGGCTCTGGCCACAGGTCGAGATGCTGAAAGCGCTGATGACGCAGCACAGGCGTCTTGATGACGGCAGCTATCTCGCCGAAGCTGAAACGCTGTCCTCCGAAATGCTGACGTCCTATTTCCAGGATGTGCCCACGGGCTGCTGGCATGATCGTCTGGATATCAATAACCAGCCCATCGGCGGGACCATACCGGCCAGTTCACTTTATCATCTCTGGACGGCTGTCGCCGAGCTAGTCTAGCACGCCGAGCGGTTTACGGGCCATTCCACGACTACGGATCGAGGGCGCCGGCTGCTAAGCAAGCGCAGGGGGAGAGACGAGTTCACGACGCACTTCCCTTGCGCGGCCATGCCATGCGGACGGTTTCACCCGGCGAAGGGGAACGGAAGCGATCCTAGGGATCGGTCGGGTGATCGGTGCCCACAGAGGAACACCCCTGCCGCGCATTGGAAATGCTGTAGCCGACCGGTTTGCACTCACCTAAGAGAGACTGCGTTGAAACGCGTGGCTTGTCCCCCGTGGACAGCATCAGGCCAGGGAGACCACACGTCCGGCGCAGAACCAATGCACCTTTGGATTCTGTGAGGGGTTGGTATCCCGCAAAGAAAGCGCTTTGATTTTCGTCATCCCGTGTCTGCTTTTGGGCAATCAAGAGCTACGGCCAAATGGCTCTTTTGAGGGCGCGAAACGGCCAGAAGGACTACCCACTCGATTTCCCAATTTTGATCCATCCGGCCAAATGACACGACAGCCTTGGCTTGGAGAAGACAAGCAGAAGCAAGCAGCTTCGGATTAGTGGCGGAGTTGTGGAGCGGAAGCGACTTCCAGTGATAGCAGTTGGCTCTCGCCTAGTTACAAGTAAGCCTCTGGGAGCGACGTGCTGGGCCTGGCATGCCAGATTGACTAACCTCACGGACGGAATGCGCGGCGGCACGCTATTGCCGCCGCGCAGGTTCGCTGGCTACTTCTTGTCCAGCGCCATTTGCAGGATCTTGCGGACCAGATCCTGTGTGTCGATGCTGACGCGCTCCGCAAGCTCGCCGATGTCACGTGCGCCCGGGTTGCACTGCTTTTCTCGTATCTTGCGGAACAGCTCCTGCTTGAGGTCAGGTTCGACGTCACCGTAGTACTTCGATGTGGTGCTGATCTGCTCGTGGCCGAGGTTCTGGCTGAGCGCCTTCATATCGCGCAATGACGAAGCCCATTCATCGCAGAGCTTGGCGACGGTCGAGCGAATTGCATGGGGCTTGAAATAGGGAACCCCCGCGGCAGCGGCCGCCTTGCGCAAGACCTGTCGGACAGGAGCGGCCGTAGTCAGAAATTCGAACTCGATGCTGTGCCGCCCCATCCACGGCTTGAACGGCGCCGTTGGAAAGAGGGGGGCATCCTCTCCGGCGCCTATTCCCTTCAGCTCTTTGAGCCAGTCGATGACAATGCGTTCGATGTCGTCTCCGACCGGAAACCAGTCGACGATGCTCGTCTTGCTGAACTTCGTCTTCACCTCGCGTGCATCCTGGAAGATTTGCTTGTGATCGATGTCGACATGCTTCACGCGGAGCGAGATCAAAGCACCATCACGGACACCAAACAAGAATAGGGCCGCCAGCATGGCGCGGTCCCTCCGCTGGGCCGGGGACTTGGCCGGCATCGCCTCTAGCACCAGGCGCAATTGCTCAGCATTCGGGACGAATTTCTGTGCTGCCGCTCCCGCGAGCTCAACGAGGTGCCGCGGCGAGTTGAAGTGATTGTACAACTGCGCGGTGATCGACCGCCTGTAGCCGTCCTGACCAGAAAGCCAAGTGAAGAAGGACTTCAGGTTACCGAACGTGTGCACAATTGTGGATGCCGATAGCCCCTCCTTGTCGGACTTGTCTGCCCGGCCGATGAGCTCATCCTTGAAGTCCTCGATCATCTTGCGGGTCACTGACCGGAAGTCGACCGATCCCGTGTGCCCCTCGAACTGCCAGATATGGCGCAGTATGTCATTGACGGTCTTCGGGTGGTACCCTTTGCTGTGCCTCAGTTCGCCCTGGTACGGTAGACGATGGAGGCGTTGGTCTCGATAGCACTCATATTCACGTCTTTCAGGTGGTTGCGATCAGGCGAGATCGCGTGGGTTTGCATTACCAAAGGCGAACCTTCGGTCTGGGGCCGTTTTCTGGTTGGGCATGCTCCATGAGCTGGGAACGGATTGAGTACTGAGGCGGCCCCGGAGTCGAGGCGGCCCGGTTTGCACAAACCCAGAGGGGACTAGAGGAACATTTTAGTCGGGAGTCTGGAGTCCGGGATTGGCTTCGCGAAGCCGCTGGAGCGTCTCCAGCTCTTTGCTGCAAACGTACCTGTTCGCCCTCGCTCCGGTATCCGGGCAGGTCCTTGAGACACGGAAAATCCCGCCAGTGCGACCGGGCGAAATTGAAATCTCGCCATCAAGCAGTGAATGAGAACGCTTGCAGGCGAAGCAGTTGACCAGGAATTGGCCAAGCGGGTATCCTGCAGCCTTGTCCCGCCGTCGCCCATGAAAGGCGTTAAGGTCCGAACCGCGAAACAGGCGCGGTTCGGCATCAATGAAGGAAAGACCGTCGGCAATCCAGTTTGTCAGGGTATTGCGTGAGATCTCATAGAGCTTGATGACATCATCGCTCGAATACAGCTGATGGACCCTGGCCTTCCGATCGCTCTGGAGATTGCGGCGCTTCTTACCGGGGGTGCTGGTAGCGGTCATCGGCCGACCTCCTGGCGTCGAACCTCGTAGGCCAGAATGTCGCTCATGCGCCAACGGGTAGACCCGTTCAGGATCTTGATCGGTTTCGGAAAATCTGGATTATGCTTGGTGTGGCGCCACACCGTCTGGATGCTGATTGCATAGCGGCGCGCCACGTCCTGGACGGAAAGATAGCGTTCTTCTGCCTGAGGCATTCCTCCGACGCTTACATTGCGCACTCGGCGTCGCTCGGAGGGCACAGGGGTGACAGGCTTTGCGGAGTTGGCGGCGTCGAGATTTTCCACATTGACAGCTACTTCAGACGAAGCAGAGCTGCTCGGCGCTGCATCGCTTGTGGAAGCTTCGTCATCTTTGTCAGAAGAAGAAAATAGACCTAATTGCGGATTTGTAGACATGCGAGTCCCTTTCTAGGACCCTGCACGTCTTGCGCAGCGGTGCTGTGTGATGAATGAATCTCAAATAGCCGATTGTCGTAACATTTGGCAACTGGATGATTTGAATTTTTTGTGGGGATGCCGACGGAAAAATCAGTCCGAATTTTCGTGGCGGGCTGACTGGCGGGCCAGGCGCCGAGTCTTTGAAGTAAACAAATAAAATCAATAATTTAACAAGAATTATGGCGGACAGAGAGGGATTCGAACCCTCGGTACGCTTTCACGTACACACGCGTTCCAGGCGTGCGCCTTAAACCACTCGGCCACCTGTCCGTAGGAGCCGGCACCTCGTCATGCGAAGCGGCCGGTCGGGCGCGATATATAACGAGGATTTCCCGGCGATCAACCGAAATCTGACGGTTTTTTGACTTGCCCGGACAAAAGCATATCTATTGGCTGGCCTTCGCCGGAAAGCCGGTGCATGCAGGGGCAGGTGCCATGGTCGCGTGGGGTGGCTGCATGGGGGAATGGTTCGGTGCGTTTCATATTTCGTCTGGCGAGTTTCGCGGCCTTGTGTGTCGCGGTGATTGCCGCCACCATGGACTCGATCGCCTCGGTGTCCGCGTCGCAGTTCGTCGTCACGCCGCTGCGATTGGCCTGGGTGGAGATCGCTCCCGCTTCCCTGGTCGGTTTGCGCGCTTTCGTCGAAACGAAGATCGGCACATCGGCCTGGCGCATGTTCGATGCCTGGTTCCTGCCGCAACCCGCATTCGCGGTGCTGCTCGGCCTGGCGCTGCTCTTGTGGATGGTGGGCTACAAGAAGCCGTCGCCGGCCGGTCGCTTCGCCGCTTGAACCTTGTGCCGACCCGTCCGCGCGGCGGGTCCTTGCCGCCGGCCCGTACCCGTTAGGAGTCCCGATGTTCCTGATCGATATGTTCAACAAGAAGATGACCATGCCCACGGCCGAGACCGCGCTTCCGGGAAGGGCCGAGCCGCTCGCGACCGCAGAGACACATTTCGTGTCAGGACGTCCGCTGAAGGGTCCCTATCCGGAGGGGATGAAGACGGTCTATCTCGGCATGGGCTGTTTCTGGGGCGCTGAGCGGCTTCTGTGGAAGACGCCCGGCGTTTATGTCACCGCCGCCGGTTACCAGGGCGGGTACACGCCCAATCCCACCTATCAGGAGACGGTGACCGGGCTCACCGGCCATGCGGAGGTGGTCAAGGTGGTCTATGATCCGCAGGTGGTGACGCTCGAGGCCTTGCTGAAGATCTTCTTCGAGGCCCATGATCCGACCCAGGGCATGCGCCAGGGCAATGACATCGGCACCACCTATCGTTCGGCGATCTATGCCGAAAGCGTCGACGACATCGATGCCGCGCTCAAGGTTCGCGACGCCTTCCAGCAGGCGGTGATCGCGGCCGGCCGCAAGCAGACCGTGACGACGCAGATCGCGCCGGCGGGACCTTTTTATTATGCCGAGGACTATCATCAACAATATCTGGCGAAGAACCCTGACGGCTATTGCGGCCTTCGCGGCATTGGCGTGACCTGCCCGTTGCCGGTCGTCGTCTAAGCCGCCCCTTGCCCGTTCCGTCGGCAGCGAGCCCGTTGATCTGGCTGAATTTTCGGCGTCCGTAGTCAAGGCGGGAAAGCGCCGAATGTTTCTTTACCAGTTGAAAAAAATCGGGTGAATTTTTCTAAGAGCCATGCAAGGATGGAACCAGCCAGGCCCTTGGAAAAGGGGTCGGTGGTTCCGCAGACTGGCGCGTCAAAGCGCTTGCGGGAGGACCCAGCAAGATCAATAGCAACAACAGGGCTGCACAATGAAGAAAACCCTTTTGAGTCTCTTTGCCTTGACCGCCATGTCGGCAACGGCGTTCGCCGCCGACGTCAAGCCGGCGCTCGTCTATGGTACGGGCGGCAAGTTCGACAAGTCGTTCAATGAAGCAGCCTATGCCGGAGCGGAGAAGTTCAAGGCCGAGACCGGCACCGAATATCGCGATTTCGAACCGACCGGCGACACCCAGGGCGAACAGGCGATCCGCAACTTCGCCTCCCGTGGCTATAACCCGGTCGTCGCCGTGTCCTTCGCCTGGACCTCGGCGGTCGAGAAGGTCGCCGCCGAATTCCCCGACACCCAGTTCGTCATCGTCGACTCGGTGGTCGACCTGCCGAACGTCCGTTCGGTGGTCTACAAGGAAGAGGAAGGCTCCTACCTCGTCGGCGTGCTCGCCGGCATGGCGTCGAAGACCGGCAAGGTCGGCTTCGTCGGCGGCATGGACATTCCGTTGATCCGCAAGTTCGCCTGCGGCTACGAACAGGGCGCGCGCGCGGCCAATCCCGATATCCAGGTGTTCCAGAACATGACCGGCACCACCGGCGCTGCCTGGAACGACCCGGTTCGCGGCGGCGAACTCACCAAGAACCAGATCGACCAGGGCGCCGACGTGGTCTATGCGGCAGCCGGTGCCACCGGTCTCGGCGTTCTGCAGACCGCGGCCGACAACGGCAAGCTGTCGATCGGCGTCGATTCCAACCAGAACCACCTGCATCCGGGTTCGGTCCTGACCTCCATGGTCAAGCGCGTCGACCTCGCCGTCTACAACGCCTATGCCGACTCCAAGGGTGACAAGTTCACCGCCGGCGTCCAGGCGCTCGGCGTCAAGGAAGACGGCGTCGCCTATGCGCTCGACGAGCACAATGCCAAGCTCGTCACCGATGATATGAAGGCAGCCGTCGAAAAGGCCAAGGCCGACATCATTGCCGGCACCATCAAGGTCCACGATTACATGTCGGACAATTCCTGCCCGAAGTGATCTGATCCGGGCGCAAGGTGGTTGCTCAATCCGCCTTGCGCCCTTTTTATGTCTGGGGGACCGGAATGAACGACAAGAGCCAGGCGCCGGCGATCGAACTGATCGGCATCGACAAGAAGTTCGGTGCGGTGCATGCCAACAAGAACATCAATCTCACGGTCGCCAAGGGCTCGATCCACGGCATCATAGGCGAAAACGGCGCCGGCAAGTCGACGCTGATGTCGATCCTCTATGGTTTCTATCAGGCCGACAGCGGCGAGATCCGTATCGGCGGCAATCCGGTCACCATCCGCGACAGCCAGTCGGCGATCTCGTCCGGCATCGGCATGGTGCACCAGCATTTCATGCTGGTCGAGAATTTCACCGTGCTGGAAAACCTGATGCTCGGCGCCGAGGGCGGCCCGCTGCTCGGCAAGGGCACGGATGCGGCGCGCGACGCCTTGAAGAAGCTCGAGGACGACTACGAACTCGAGGTCGATCCGGATGCGGTGGTCGAGGAGCTTCCCGTCGGTCTGCAGCAGCGGGTCGAGATCCTCAAAGCCATGTATCGCGGCGCCGAGATCCTGATCCTCGACGAGCCGACCGGCGTTCTGACACCGGCCGAAGCCGACCACCTTTTCAAGATCCTGCGCGTGCTGCGCGACCAGGGCAAGACCGTCATTCTGATCACCCACAAGCTACGCGAGATCATGGCAATCACCGACACGGTGTCGGTCATGCGCCGCGGCGAGATCGTCGCGACCCGCACGACGTCCGAAACGTCAGTCGAGGAGCTGGCCGAGCTGATGGTCGGCCGCCGCGTGTTGCTGCACGTTGACAAGGGTGACTCCAAGCCCGGCGATGTCTTCCTTTCGGTGCGCAACCTGACGGTGAAGGACAATCGCGGCGTCACCATGGTCGACAACGTCTCCTTCGACGTGCGCTCCGGCGAGATCCTCGGCATTGCCGGCGTCGCCGGCAATGGCCAGAGCGAATTGCTGGAGGCCATCACCGGTATCCGCAAGCCGACCTCCGGCGAGATCCTGTTCTGCGGCGAGCCGGTCACCGGCTTTGATCCGGCGCGCCTCAGGCGCATGGGACTGGCGCATATTCCGGAAGACCGCCACCATATGGGCCTGGTGCTGGCCTTCGAGGAGGCGGAAAACGCCATCCTCGGCTATCATCGTGACGATCGTTACGGCAGGGGCGCATTCCTGAAGCCCGATGCGGTGCGCAAGGCCGCCGTCGACGAGATCGAGAAATACGACATCCGTCCGCCCAATCCCAGGCTGAAGACCGCCAATTTCTCCGGCGGCAACCAGCAGAAGATCGTCGTCGCCCGCGAGATCGAGCGCGACCCGAAGCTTCTCGTCGTCGGCCAGCCGACCCGCGGTGTCGACATCGGCGCCATCGAATTCATCCATCGCCGGATCGTCGAGACGCGCGACGCCGGCAAGGCCGTGCTTCTGGTGTCGGTCGAACTCGACGAGATCCGCTCGCTCTCCGACCGGGTCCTGGTGATGTTTGCCGGCAAGGTCGTCGGGGAAAAGAGCCCGGACACCGGTGAACAGACACTCGGCCTGATGATGGCCGGCATTGCCGCATGAGGTTTTGATGAGCACCGCTTCCGTACCGCTGCCCAATTGGATCAATTACGCGCTTCTGCCGCTGGTCAACCTCATCCTGGCTTTCCTTGTCTCGGGCTTCGTCGTCTGGGTGATCGGCGAAAGCCCCTATGAGGCGCTCAAGCTGATGCTGGCCGGCGCGCTCGGCCGGGGCGAAGGCATCGGCTTCACCCTCTATTACGCCACCAATTTCATCTTCGCCGGCCTCTCGGTCGCGGTCGCCTATCATGCCGGGCTGTTCAATATCGGCTCCGAGGGCCAGGCCTATGTCGGCGGCCTGGGCGCGGCCCTCGTGGCGCTCGCGCTCGATCACTATGTGCCGTGGTATGTGACCATGCCCTTCGCCGTCATCGGTGCGGCCCTGTTCGGCGCGGCCTGGGCTTTCATTCCCGCCTGGCTGCAAGCCAGGCGCGGCAGCCACATCGTCATCACCACCATCATGTTCAATTTCATCGGCGCCGCGCTGATGGTCTATCTGCTGGTCAACGTGCTGATCGTGCCCGGCAAGATGGCGCCGGAAACCCGTACCTTCCTCGAAGGCGGGCAATTGCCCAAGCTCGACTGGCTGATGGCCATGTTCGGTCTGAAGCTCGGCCCGGCGCCGTTCAACGTCTCCTTCCTGATCGCGCTCGTCATGTGCGTCGTCGTCTGGGTGCTGATCTGGCGCACCAAGCTCGGCTATGAGATGCGCACCATGGGCATTTCCCGTTCGGCCGCGGCCTATGCCGGCATATCCTATGTCCGCATCGTCATCATCGCCATGCTGATTTCCGGTGGGCTCGCCGGCATGATGGCGCTCAACCCGGTCATGGGGGCGTCCGCCCGTCTGCAGGTGGAGTTCGTCGGCGGCGCCGGCTTTGTCGGCATTGCCGTTTCGCTCATGGGCCGCAGCCATCCGCTCGGCATCGTGCTGGCCGCCATCCTGTTCGGCGTCCTCTATCAGGGCGGCGCGGAACTGTCCTTCGACATGCCCAACATCACGCGCGACATGATCGTCGTCATCCAGGGCCTGGTGATTCTCTTCGCCGGGGCGCTTGAATACATGTTCCGCCCGGCGATCGTGCGGATCTATCAGCAGTTCGTCAGGGTTTGAGGTCACGCCAATGGATTTTCTGGACATCGTTGTCAGCATTCTCGGCTCCACCATTCGCCTGTCGATCCCGCTGATCTTCACCGCACTGGCCGGGCTGTTTTCCGAGCGGGCCGGCATTGTCGACATCGGCCTTGAGGGCAAGATGCTGGCCGCCGCCTTCGCCGCCGCGACAGGCGCTTTCCTCACCGGATCGGCCTGGATCGGCCTTGCTTCGGGCATCGGCGTCTCGATCGCCTTTTCCATGGTGCACGGATTTGCCTCGATCACCAATCGCGGCAACCAGATCGTCTCCGGCGTGGCGATCAATTTCGTCGCGGCGGGCCTCACCGCCGTGCTCGGTCAGGCCTGGTTCCGCCAGGGCGGGCGCACCCCCGGCCTGACCGGCGACGCACGTTTCTCGCCCATCACGCTTCCCGGCGCCGACATGATGCGCGACGTGCCGGTGATCGGCCCGATCTATGCCAATGTCATCTCCGGCCACAACATCCTCACCTATCTGGCCTTCCTCGCGGTACCCCTGTCCTGGTGGGTGCTCTACCGCACGCGCTTCGGCCTGCGCCTGCGCGCGGTCGGCGAAAATCCCGGTGCCGTCGACACCGCCGGCATTTCGGTCGCCTGGCTGCGTTACCGTTCGGTCATCGTCGCCGGCTTCCTCTGCGGCTTTTCCGGCACCTATCTGGCAATCGCCCAGTCGGCGGCCTTTATCAACAACATGTCGGCCGGCAAGGGCTATATCGCGCTTGCCGCGCTGATCTTCGCCAAGTGGAAGCCGGTTCCGGTGCTGCTCGCTTGCCTTCTGTTCGGCTTCCTCGACGCGCTGGCCAATTTCATGCAGGGCAAGTCGGTGCCGTTGATCGGTGAAGTGCCGGTACAGATCTTCCAGGC
This sequence comes from Arenimonas sp., assembly GCA_019459145.1. Taxonomy (GTDB): domain Bacteria; phylum Pseudomonadota; class Alphaproteobacteria; order Rhizobiales; family Rhizobiaceae; genus Allorhizobium. Next base: position 53,994 of record JAIBEK010000065.1, on the reverse strand, counting down.
GCTGCCCTATGTCCTCACCTGCATCCTGCTGGCCGGCCTGATCGGCTCGGCCAATCCGCCGAAAGCCGGCGGTGTCCCTTACGTGAAGGAGCGTTGATTGATGTCCCATGACCTGTTCGAGGCCGCGCGCGACGCGACGAAATTCGCCCATGCGCCCTATTCGAAATTCCCGGTCGGGGCGGCCATCCGCGCCGACGACGGGCGGATCTACACCGGCGCCAACATCGAGAACCTGTCCTTCCCGCAGGGCTGGTGCGCCGAACCGACGGCGATCGGCTGCATGATCATGGGCGGCGCCAAAAAGATCGTCGAGATGGCGGTGATCGCCGAGAAGATGGCGCTTTGCCCGCCCTGCGGCGGTTGCCGCCAGAAGATCGCCGAATTCGCCGAGGCGGGCACGAAGATCTATCTGTGCGACGAGGTCGGCGTGCAGAAAACCATGACCATGGACGAACTGCTGCCCTTCTCCTTCAAGACGGACATTCTCGGATGAGGGAGGCGATCAATTTTCTCGTCGACCGGCTGGAAGGCCTTCTGCCGCGCTATGGCGTCGTGCTGGGCTCCGGCCTCGGTTCGCTTGTCGATGAAATCCGCGATCCGATCCACGTCTCCTATCATGATCTGCCGGGCTTTCCGCTGAGCGGCGTGTCCGGCCATGCCGGCGAACTGGTGGCAGGCTATCTCGACCGTGAGCCGGTGATCATGCTGGCCGGTCGTATTCACTACTACGAACACGGCGAAGCCAATGCCATGCGTGTGCCGATCGAGGTGCTGCGCGGGCTTGGCGTTCAGTCGCTGATCCTCACCAATGCCGCCGGCTCGCTGCGCGAAGACCTGCCGCCGGGATCGGTCATGCAGATCAGCGATCACATCAATTTCTCCGGCGTCAATCCGCTGATCGGCGAGGAAAGTGACAGGCGCTTCGTCGGCATGACGGCCGCCTACGACGCCGACCTTTCGGCCGCCATGCAGCGTGCCGCCGCCGAGGAAGGCATTCCGCTCTCCTCCGGCGTCTATATGTGGTTCTCCGGCCCGAGCTTCGAAACGCCGGCCGAAATCCGCATGGCGCGTATCCTCGGCGCCGACGCCGTCGGCATGTCGACCGTGCCGGAAGTCATCCTCGCCCGCTTTTTCGGGCTGCGGGTGGCGGCCGCCTCTGTTATCACCAATTTCGGCGCCGGCATGACCGGGGCCGAACTCAGTCATGCCGAAACCAAGGACATGGCGCCGATCGGCGGCAAACGGCTTGCCGCCATCCTCAAGAGAATGATCGCAGGCGGAGGGACGGACCTTGGATAATCACGAAGCGCGGGCCATCGCCGCCCGGGCACTTGCCCTGGTCGATCTCACCAATCTCAAGGACGACTGCACCCCGCAGCAGATCGACGCGCTGTGCGCCAAGGCGGTGACGCCCCATGGCCATACCGCCGCCATCTGCATCTGGCCGCGCTTCATCGCCCGCGCCCGCACGCTGCTCGGGCCGGAAAGCCCGGTTCGCATCGCGACCGTGGTCAATTTCCCCTCGGGCGACCTTAAGCTCGAGGACGTGCTCGCCGAAACCCGTGAGGCGATCGCCGACGGCGCCGACGAGATCGATCTGGTCATTCCCTATCGGGCCCTGATGGCCGGCGATGAAGCGGCAGTGACATCAATGATTGAGGCGGTGCGTGCCGCCTGTGCCGAACCCGTCCTGCTGAAGACCATCCTCGAAACGGGCGAGATCAAGGACACCGCCCTGATCCGCCGCGCTTCGGAACTGGCGATTGGCGCCGGCGCCGATTTCATCAAGACCTCGACCGGCAAGGTCTCCGTCAATGCGACGCTCGAGGCGGCCGACATCATGTTGCAGGCGATCCGCGACAGCCGCAAGAAAGTTGGCTTCAAACCGGCCGGCGGCATTTCGAGCGTTGCCGATGCCGGTCTCTACCTGCGCCTTGCCGATACCATCCTCGGTGAGGATTGGGTCATGCCGTCGACCTTCCGCTTCGGCGCGTCAGGCCTGCTCGACGATATTTTGACCGTGCTCGGCGGTGGCCGGTCGAGCGCCGACAACACGGGATATTGAATGATGCTGCCTCAGGAAATCATCCGCCGCAAGCGTGACGGCGCCGTCCTGACCGCCTCCGAGATCACCGCTTTCGTCGAAGGGCTGAGCCAGGAAAGCATATCCGAGGGCCAGGTCGCGGCCTTTGCCATGGCGGTGTTCTTCCGGGGCATGACTCCGGAGGAGATCGTCGCCCTGACGCTTGCCATGCGCGATTCCGGCGAGGTTCTCTCCTGGGCGGGCGTCGGCAAGCCGATCGCCGACAAGCATTCGACCGGTGGCGTGGGTGACAATGTCTCGCTGATGCTGGCTCCCATCGTGGCGGCCTGCGGGCTCGCCGTGCCGATGATCTCCGGCCGCGGGCTCGGCCATACCGGCGGCACGCTCGACAAGCTGCAGTCGATCCCCGGCTACGATGTTATGCCCGATGCGGCGACCTTTCGCCGGGTGGTGGACGAGGTCGGCTGCGCCATCATCGGCCAGACCGGCGACCTCGCGCCGGCCGACAAGCGGCTCTACGCCATCCGCGACGTCACGGCGACCGTCGAATCCATCCCGCTGATCACCGCCTCCATCCTGTCGAAGAAGCTTGCGGCCGGGCTGGAAAGCCTGGTTCTCGACGTCAAGGTCGGCAACGGCGCCTTCATGGCCAGGGCCGAGGACGCCGAGGCGCTGGCGCGCTCGCTGGTGACCGTCGCCAATGGGGCAGGGGTGCGCACCTCGGCACTTCTGACCGACATGAACGAACCGCTCGCCGATGCGGCAGGCAATGCCGTCGAGGTTCGCAATGCCGTCGATTTCCTCGCGGGCGCCAAGATCGGCACGAGGCTCGAGGAGGTGACCTTGGCGCTGGGGGCCGAGATGCTGGTCAATGCCGGGACCGTCGCCGATCTCGAGGCCGGCCTTACCCGGTGCCGCGATGTGCTCGCTTCCGGCAAGGCCGCCGAGGTGTTTGGCCGAATGGTGCATGCGCTGGGCGGTCCGGTGGATTTCATCGACCATGCGGATCGCTACCTGCAAAAGGCGGCCATCGAAATCCCGGTGCTGGCCAAGGCCGATGGTTACCTCGCCTCCGCCGATACCCGTGGCCTCGGCCTGTGCGTCGTCGCCCTGGGCGGCGGGCGCCAGCGGCCGACCGATGCCATCGACCACCGCGTCGGCCTGACCGGTCTCGTGCCGCTCGGGACCGCCGTGTCGAAGGGCGACCTGATCGCCACCGTGCATGCCAACGACCACGACAGCGGCGAACGTGCCGCGCAGATGGTGGCGGCAAGCTATGGCATCGCCGACGACAGGCCGGAGCTCGCGCCGGTGATCGGCAAGCGCATCAACTGAGAAAGAGGGGGGGCAGGGGGACCCTTAACGCTCCAGGCGCAGGCGGTCGCCCTCGGCCGAATAGCCGCCGAGGCGCTTGAGGAAACTCATGCCGATCAATGTGCCGGACAGCGCCTTGTTGCGCAGCACGAAGGCGTCGACGTTCTCAACCCGCACCGTGCCGATCTCTACCCTTTGCAGGCGGATATGCGCCGCGCGGGTCTCGCCATTGGCCGTGCTGATCGGATATTTGAAGTCGAGCGAGGCTATGCTGACCCCGATCCGTCGCGCGGTCGTCTCGTTGATCGCCACCAGCGATGCCCCTGTATCGACCATGGCCTCGGTTGCCTTGCCGTTGAGCCTGAACGTGCCGCGATAATGGCCCGTCGCGTCGGCTTCCAGCACCGTGGTCCCTGTCCGAGCAACCGCCACCGGCCTTGCGGCCGGGGCCTCGACTTGGCGATTGGGGCCGTGCGTCTTCAGCGCCTCGAATGCGCCAGGCACCTGGGTCGCAACCACCGCCACCACGAAAACCAGCCCGATCGCGCGCATCAGCATGGCATGTCTCCCGCCTTGTCCAAGCCTTCCGGGCTCTGATAGCCCATCCCGATTGAAAAGCCGCTAAGGCGCAAACGAAAACGCCCCGGAACGCGTGTTCCGGGGCGGCCTCTGTCACGTCTGGTTAAGACTTTACTTCGTTCCGTACATGCGGTCGCCGGCATCCCCGAGACCGGGCATGATATAGCCCTTCTCGTTCAGATGGCTGTCGATCGAGGCGGTGAAGACCGGCACGTCCGGATGCGCCTCGCGGAAATTCCTGATGCCTTCGGGTGCGGCGAGCAGGCAGAGGAAGCGGATGTTCTTCGCGCCACGCTCCTTGAGCTTGTCGACCGCGGCGATCGAGGAATTGCCGGTGGCGAGCATCGGGTCGACGACGATGATCAGGCGCTCGTCCAGCGCATCGGGCGCCTTGAAGTAATATTCGACCGGCTGCAGCGTCTCATGATCGCGATAGACACCGATATGCGAGACGCGGGCGGCAGGAACCAGTTCCAGCATGCCTTCCAGAAGGCCGTTGCCGGCGCGCAGGATCGAGGCGAAGACCAGCTTCTTGCCCTCAAGCACCGGCGACTGCATGGTCGTCAGCGGCGTCTCGATGGTTTCCATCGTCAGCTCGAGATCCCGCGTCACCTCATAGCAGAGCAAGGTGGAGATTTCCCTGAGCAGGCGGCGGAAACTCGATGTCGAGGTTTCCTTGCGGCGCATGATGGTCAGCTTGTGCTGAACCAGCGGATGATTGATGACTGTGACGCCGTCCATGGTCGGGCCCTTCTATTTTTCTTTTGCGACAGGAAATGTTTTCCACATTCCCTCTAGCGCCCGCAAGGGTGCCGATGAAATTTGCCCGGTCATCCCAAGTCGCAGCGACGCTAGAGACGTGAAAGGAGAGCCTGCCGCGTGGTTTCGTCGACAAAGGCCGCCTCGATCGCCGTTTTCGTCATCGTGTCGATTTCCGCATCGGTGAAGCCCATAACCTTCGACGCCGTCTCGTATTCCTGCGCCAGCGAGGTGTGGAAGAACGGCGGGTCGTCGGAATTGAGCGTCACGCGCACCCCGGCCTCGACGAAACGTCGGAGCGGATGGCTGGCATAATCGGGAAAGACCTTGAGCGCGATGTTCGATCCGGGGCAGACCTCCAGCACCGTGCCGAGATCGGCGAGCCGCTTCACCAGATCCGCGTCCTCGATCGCCCGCACGCCATGGCCGATCCGGCTGGGCTTCACCAGGTCCAGTGCGTCGGCGACCGAGAAGGCGCCGCACAATTCACCGGCATGGATGGTGATGCCGAGCCCCGCCTCGCGCACGATGTCGAAGGCCGGCGCGTAATCGGCCACCCGGTTCATCCGCTCCTCGCCAGCCATGTTGAAGCCGGTGACCAGCGGATGGTCGAAGCTGGCCGTCCACTTCGCGCGGGCGAGCACGTTCTCCGGTCCCAGATGCCGCTCGCCGATGATCACCATGCGGCATTCGATGCCGGTCTTTTCCCGCGCGGACATGATGCCGGCGGCCAGCCCGCCGATATAATCGTCCGGTGACAAGCCGACGGCCTCGCCATGGTCGGGCGAAACGAATAGCTCGCTATAGATCGTGTTTTCGGCGGCGAGCTCCAGCAGGTAGGCTTCGGCGAGCGCCGCATAGTCCTCCGGTGTCCGGAAGACCGAAGCGACGAAATCATAGCAGGCGATGAAACTGGTGAAGTCGTTCCAGACATAGGCGCTGTCCTTGACGAAGCCGTCGGTCCCGACGCCGTATTTCTCCGCCTGGGCAAGCGTCAACGCCGGCGGTGCCGCACCCTCCACATGGCAGTGCAGCTCCGCCTTCTTCAAGTGCCTGGTCAAAGGAAGCTCCGTCCGTGCGGTCCGGGGGCAATGCCGAGATGGGCCGCGATCGTCTCGCCGATATCGGCATAGGTGTTGCGGATGCCGATCATGCGCGACTTGATGCCGGGGCCGAAGGCCATGATCGGCACGCGCTCGCGCGTATGGTCGGTGCCGCGCCATGTCGGGTCGCAGCCGTGGTCGGCGGTCATCAGAACCATGTCGCCGGGGCGCAGCTTGCGATGCACCTCGGGCAGGCGGCGGTCGAAGGCCTCGAGTGCGGCGGCATAACCCGCCACGTCGCGCCGGTGGCCGAAGAGCATGTCGAAATCGACGAAATTGCTGAACACCAGGTCGCCGTCCGCCGCCTCGTCCATGACCTGAAGCGTTGCATCCATCAGCGCCATGTTGCCGTTCGCCTTGATGACGCGCGACACGCCCTGATGGGCGAAGATGTCGCCGATCTTGCCGACGCCGTGAACCGTGCGGCCGGCCTCGACGAGGCGGTCGAGCAATGTCGGCTCCGGCGGCAGCACGGAATAGTCGCGACGGTTGCCGGTGCGCTGGAAGGTTGCCGGCGTCTCGCCGACGAACGGACGGGCGATGACCCGGCCGATATTGAGCGGATCGATCAGCTTGCGGACGATCAGGCAAAGCCTGAGCAGTCGCTCGAGCCCGAAATGCGTCTCGTGCGCGGCGATCTGAAAGACAGAATCCGAGGAGGTGTAGCAGATCGGCTTGCCGGTGCGGATGTGCTCCTCGCCGAACCTGGCGATGACCTCCGTCCCCGAGGCATGGCAATTGCCGAGAATGCCGGGAAGCTCCGCCTCACGGCAGATCGCCGCCACCAGTTCTTCGGAAAAGGCGTCGCCCTCGGCGGGAAAATAGCCCCAGTCGAACATCACCGGCGTACCGGCGATCTCCCAATGGCCGGAGGGCGTGTCCTTGCCGTGCGAGACCTCGTTCGCCGCCCCGTGCAGGCCGAACACCCGCTCAGGGACCGGCATGCCGGCAGGCAGGCGGCCGCTCGAAAGCTTGGCGATGGCCACCAGCCCGAGGGCCGACATGTTGGGAAGCGCAAGCGGACCGGACCGGAGGCCCTTGCGGTCGCCGGCGCCCGCGGCACAGAATTCGGCGATGTGACCGAGCGTGTCGGAACCTTCGTCGCCATAGGAGGGCGCATCGGGCGCTCCGCCGATGCCAAAGGAATCGAGAACGAAAAGAAATGCGCGTGCCATGGTCCACCTGCGCCGCGGGAGACGGCCCTCATGGCTGTCGTCGTCCGGGCGGTCGAAGCGGCATGTTTAGCGCCAAGCGGCCGGCTTGGCAAACCTGTGAGCGGAGCGGGAAACGGATTTTGCCGCCGTTTGGGCCTTTGCGCGGCAGCCGCGCACTCTCAGCAGTCGCTGCAGGTGATGTCGGTATTGATGCGTTGCCGGAAGTAGAATTCTCTGGAGATCGTCAGTTCCCTGATCCTCGATCCGGAGAGCGCCGGCAGATACATCAGCAATTCGTGGGACACGGTGAGCTCGGTGCGGATCAGGAAGATGTCGGCTTCGAGCATGTCGGCGGGCACCGGCACCGTCGCGCCGACCGCATAGGGTGCGGAGCCGGAATTCGACCATGACCACGCCACCGAGGCAGCCTTGGTGCTGTTGACTTTCACGCCGGTGATCTTCAGCGCCAGTTTGTACGGGTCATACGGCGCGAAGATCGCGCTCACGACGTCGACCATGTCGACAAGGTCGTCCTTGACGACCTTGTCCGTGCGCGACACGAGGTCCGCGACCGTGCTGGCCGATACGGTAGCCCGCTTGGACGTGTTGAAGGCGAGGGTCAGTTCGAAAGCGGCAAGATAGAGCACCAGCAGCAGCGGGGCGATCAGCGCGAATTCGACACCGCCGATGCCGCTTCGGTCGTCCCGCATGCGGCGCAGCGCCGATGTCAGCCGCGAAAGGTAGCCTTTCCGGCTCCGGTCCGGGTCTGCGTCGCGGCCGGGGGTCTGGCTCGGTGCGCTCACGGATAATCCTCGTTCTGGATGGCCGTCGTCGCCGAGATCAGGAAGTCGGTGGGCATCGATCCATCGGCCGGACGGATCGTGGTGATGTAGGGCCGGACGAGGTCGGTCATCACCTGCCAGCGGTAGAGGGCGCGGACCATGTTGATGGACTTGGGTCCGCCCGGGGCAAAGTCAAAGCTCGACGTGTCGATGTCGGAGAAATCGGCGGTCGAAACGCGCGGTATTTCGCCGGGTATGTCGCCGAAGGTCGGGAAGGTGCGGACATCGAGGTAGAGTTTGGAAGGCGTGGTGACCTCGGTTTCGGAACAGCTGATCAGGATCGAGATCTCGTTGCAGAAGGCCTGGCGGAACTCCCCTTCCGTCATGTCCGTCGTCCGGTCGAGATCATAGGTGATCCGGCCGGTGCGCAATTCGCGCGCCATGTTGTTCACTGCCATATGGACCAACTGCTCCGCATAGAAGGCCACGAAGGTCTCGATGATCGCGAAGATGATGAGGAAATACGGCAAGGCGAGAAGGGCGAACTCGATGGCCGAAGCCCCGTCGCGAGATCGCCGGAGGCGACGCCACAGGTGGCGCTTCGGCCGGCCCGCCTTGGCTGGTCCGTCCTGGTTCTGCCTGTCGGGATGCTTGAAGTCTGCGCTCATCGCTCGTATCCGCGGTCCGGGATCAGTCTCGACGTTAGGAGCGAAGTGTTGATTTTCCGTTGTCGCGTTCTTTACAATTCGATGCGTGCGGAAAGCGGCCTTCCGCATGGCTTCTCGCTCTAAACCTTTGATCAGTTCGCGGCGGCGGTGGCGCCGGTGGTGACATGCTCTTCGCAATTGGGCGAGCAGGACAGAACGGTGCGCGTGGTGGCCTTGAACACCCGCACGGTATTGCCCTCGTCGATGGACACCAGAATACGCTCGTCGACGATGGCATTGCCGTCGGCATCGAGCAGAACGAGGTTGGTGGTGCCGAAGGCGCGGCCGGTCAGGACAATGGTCTGGGCGTCGGCGACGGTCGCATCGGCGACGTCGGAATTGCCGACGATCACCTTGCTCACCGGGCGATCGAGCTTCAGAACGCGCGCGCTGTTCATATAGACGCGCAGGACGGTGTCGTCCTGCGCCCGGACCGGGCCGCCGGCCATGGCTCCGCTCAGCGCCAGGGCGCCGGCAAGCGAGAAGTAAACGCTGCGAGACAACATACGTGCCAGCCTTTGGAACCGCCTGTGATCGTGACTGATCCGGGAGCATGGTCGGGAATGGTGAATGAACCGTTAAGTCACCCGAGGAAACCGGCACGAACCGGTGAACACGCGCATTCTCGGGCTTCGAGCGCTTCTGGAGAGAGAAGCTGATCGCGCAGGTTTGCAAAACAACGGGACGGACAGCGGTCGGCTGCGGGCAATTCGCAAGCCGCGCGTGTCGAATTGGCGCATGGTCCGCCCGTTAACAGGCCGGCGCCTGGCCGCGCCATGGCGATCAAGGCCGCGGATTGCCCCGCCGAGGCGCCGTCTCCCTTGCGAGGCGGCTGTTCAACGTATTGATAATGAAGCGCTCTTTCGACAACGGCGGTCATCGCCGGGCGATTGACTAAAATGCCGCCGGACCTGTTCGACATTCGTTTACCACACCCGATGCAATCCGCCCTTCAGGTCTCGGTAACCGTCTTTGTTAAGTCGATGGCAATGGCCGCTGTGTAGTTTGCAGCCATCCGAGCAACGGGGAACAGTTGCCGGGAGTGCTGAACAACCTTCGTGGAGTAGGAGAGTCACATGACCAAGATTTTTGCACGTTTTTTCAAGGATGAATCCGGCGCAACCGCGATCGAGTACGGCCTCATCGCCGCCCTGATCTCCGTCGCCCTCATCACCGGCGCCTCGACGCTCGGCAACTCGCTGAACAATCAGTTCAAGGACCTGGCCGACAAGCTGGACAACAACTGATACATCCTTTGCCGATCCTATCGGCATCGGCGATCCAAGACCGCTCTCGACCAGAGGGCGGTCTCTTTCGTTAAGCGAGACGGAGACTTTTGCAGGCGCGCCAGGCAGGGCCGGCGATGCACTGCAAGGATGGCTCCGCGATTTGCATTTCCTTAAGCCAAGCCCGTTAGGGTCAAGGGGTCTTAGTCGGAAGCGTGCCATGCTTGAAGCTGCGATCTTCGTGATATTCCCGATATGCCTCGTCCTGGCGGCTCTGACCGACCTGTTCGAGATGACGATCCCCAACCGGATCCCGGCGATCCTGCTGGCCGCATTCTTCGTCGTGGCCCCCTTCGTCGGCCTGACCTGGGCGGGCTTCGGCATGCACCTGGTCGCGGGGCTGATCGTCTTTTCGGCCGGCTTCACGCTCTTTGCCTTCAACGTCATGGGCGGTGGCGATGCCAAGCTGTTGACCGCTGCGGCCGTCTGGTACGGTTTCACGCCCGAGCTGATGTCCTTCCTCATTCACGTCGCCTACCTAGGCGGTGCGCTGACCATCGTCATCCTGCTGCTGCGCTCGCGCCTGAACACCGTGATCGCCATGGGCCTGCCCATCCCCCAGTCCCTGCTCGGCGCCAAGAAGGTGCCCTATGCCATCGCCATCGGCTTTGCCGGCCTGATGACCTATCCCCAGTCGCCCCTCGTCCTCGCCGCGCTCGACAACATCCGGTGACGCGCGACGAAGAGGTGACGGAAAGCGATCGTTAACCAAGATCGTAAGCGGCTTATTAACCATAATTACACCAATTGCTGATCATTCTGCGAGGCACAGACCTTTGCGTCCCTCAAGGAACGATCATGAAACCCGCGCGTATCATCATTCTCGCAGTGGCTATCGTCGCCGCCGGCATGGCCGGGCTGCTGGCCATGCGGCTCAGCGGCTCCCGCTCCGTCGTGATGGAGCAGGCCGAGTCGGTGGTGCGGAAGGAGCCGACGGTCAACGTCCTGGTCTCCGCCGCCAACCTTCCCGTCGGCTCGAGGCTCGATGAAAAGTCGATGCGCTGGATGGCCTGGCCCGAAGGCAGCGTCATTGAAGGCTTCATCACGGAAAATGCCCGCCCCCAGGCGATGACCGAACTGACCGGGGTCATCGTGCGCTTGCCGATGTTCGAGGGCGAGCCGGTGCGGCGCGAGAAGATCGCCGATTCCTCCACTCGTGTCATGTCGTCGCTGCTGCCGTCCGGCAAGCGCGCGGTCGCCAGCGAAATCTCGGTCGCCACCGGCGCCGGCGGCTTCATCCTGCCGAACGACCGCGTCGACGTGATCATGGTGCGCCGGGGCAGCGAAGATTCCTATCTGACCGAGACCGTTCTTTCCAACGTGCGCGTGCTGGCGATCGACCAGCAGATCGAGGAAACGCCCGACGGCGGCAAGTCGGTGGTCGGCACGACCGCGACGCTCGAACTCACTCCGGACCAGGCAAAGGTCTTCACGGTCGCCCAGCAGATGGCCGAGCGCCTGTCGCTCGCCCTGCGCTCGGTCGCCGACGCCCAGGAAGAAGATACGTCCGCGGCCGACTATCTGCTGAGCGGCGGATCGGGTCGTCCATCGATCCAGGTCATCAAGTCGGGCGAGGTGGTCAAGTCGACCGCCGACGCCAAGTCGGAATGAGGGGGGATGTCATGAACAGCTTCAAACGGAAGATCCGCCCGTCACTTTCCACCGGCCTGGCCCTCTGCCTGGCCTTCTCCGGCATGCCCGGCGACTACGCTTCAAGCTTCCTGACCGTCCCGGCCGCCGAGGCGGCAAGCCAGAGCGTGCTGCGCATCGCCCAAGCCGGCCCCGGCGCCCGTCGCACCGTCAAGCTTGGCCTCAACAAGGCGCTGGTCGTCGACCTGCCGCAGGATGCGCATGACATTCTCGTCGCCGACCCGGAAATGGCCGATGCCGTCACCCGCACCTCGCGGCGCATCTATCTGTTCGGCAAGTCCGTCGGTCAGACCAATATCTTCATCTTCGGCGAGAACGGCGAGGAGATCGTCAGCCTCGACATCGAGATCGAGCGTGACATTGCCGGCCTGGAGACCAATCTCCGCCGCTTCATTCCCGAATCCGACATCACCGTCGAGATCGTCTCCGACAACATCGTGCTGACCGGCACGGTGCGCACACCGCAGGACGCCGCCCGTGCCGAAAGCCTCGCCAGCGCCTTCCTCAAGGGCGGCGAGGCGACCACCCGCAACGAAACCGCCTCGGGCGGCGACAATGGCGGCGACGTCGCCATCTTCGCCGAAGAGCGTCAGGTCTCCTCGATCGTCAACCTGTTGACCATCGAAGGCGAGGACCAGGTCACGCTCAAGGTCACCGTCGCCGAAGTGAGCCGGCAGGTGTTGAAGCAGCTTGGCTTCAACGGCAGCGTCTCCGACGGCTCGAGCGGCATCACCTTCCAGAACCCCTCCAATCTGGGCAATTCCGTCGGCGTCACCAATGCCCTTGGCGGCGTCCTGCCCACCGCGGTCGGCTCGATCGCGGGCTATACGGTCAGCAGCTACATCAACGCCATGGAGCAGGCCGGTGTCATGCGCACGCTCGCCGAACCGAGCCTGACGGCGATCTCCGGCGAACAGGCGAAGTTCTACGTCGGCGGCGAGTTCCGCATGGCCGCCGAGCAGGAAATCAATTTTGACGAGGACACGGGCAGCCCGACCGTGACCCGCACGACCGAAACCGTCGACTACGGCATCGAGCTGAACTTCCGGCCCGTCGTTCTCGCCCCAGGGCGCATCAGCCTGAAGATCGAGACCAACGTCTCGGAGCCGACCTGGGAAGGTTCGGTCGTCACCGGCAACACGTCGCGCGGCATTCCCGGTTCGACCTATATGTCGATTCGCAAGCGCGAGGCCTCGACCTCCGTTGAACTGCCCTCCGGCGGCTCGATCGTCATCGCCGGCCTCGTCCAGGACAATATCCGCCAGGCCATGTCGGGCGTTCCCGGCCTCGCCAAGGTGCCGATCCTCGGCACGCTGTTCCGCAGCAAGGATTTTCAGCGCAACGAGACCGAACTGGTGATCATCGCCACGCCCTATCTGGTCCGCCCTGTGGCGCGCAACCAGCTGCAGCGGCCCGACGACAACTTCAATCCCGAAAACGATGCGGCGACCTTCTTCCTCAACAAGGTCAACAAGGTCTACGGCCGGCGCGAAGCGGATACCACGGGTCGCTACCACGGCGCCGTCGGTTTCATCTACAAGTGAAGGGGCAGGCGAGGATGAACAAGCACCAGACCCTTCCCGGCAACAGCGAAAGCCGCAACACCATGCCTCTCAAGAGATCCACTTTCGCCGCGCCGCGCTTCACCCGCACCGCGCTCGCCGCGACCATTCTCGGTGCTGCCGCCATCCTTTCGGGATGCGGCACCAATCCCGACCGGATGAACACCGGCTCGATCCCCGACGACTACCGCACGCGTCACCCGATCACGCTCAATGAAGTCGAGCACACGCTGGATATCCCGATCGCCTCTGGCGACCGCGAACTGACGATCGGCATGTCCGATGCGGTCGGCGGCTTTGCCGCAGATTATCTTGCAAGCTCGTCCGGAACGATCCAGATCCTTTTGCCGCAAGGTTCGCCGAATGCAGGTGCCGCATCGCTGATGCGCCGGCAGATCCGCCAGGCGCTGATCGGTCGCGGCGTGCCGGCGCCGCGCATCATCGAGACCAGCTATCAGGCAGGGGCGAGCGGCGATGCCGCACCGGTCCGGCTGAGCTACGTGGCGATCACCGCGGTGACCAACCAGTGCGGTCAGTGGCCGGAGGACTTGCAGGCCAACACATTCTCCAACCGGAACTGGCAGAATTTCGGCTGTGCCACCCAGGCCAATCTGGCGGCGCAGATCGCCAATCCGATGGATCTCGTCACCCCGCGCGCCCAGGCTCCGATCGATGCCACGCGGCGCTCGACGGTGATCGGACTTTATCGCCAGGGCAAGGATACCTCTTCGAACTAGGACGGCGTGAGCCATCCGAAGGCAGGATGAAAGCATGAGTGCGATCGACTACGAATTCGACACGAGGGCCGTGGACGACATTCTGCCCGAGGGCAGGGTGGGAACCGGCGATCTCGAAAGCCTGCGGCCCCTGCCGCGCATTTCCGTTCACGCCTTCTGCGTCTCGCAGGGCGTGCAGCGGGTGATGGAGCAATGCGCCCAGGATCGGCGCATGGCCAAGGTCAGCATGCGGATCACCAACGGCAACATCGCCGCGGCGGCCTCCATGTTCTCGTCGACGCCCACGCCCAATCTGATTATTCTCGAGACCGACGCCACCCCGCAGACCCTGCTCCAGGAGCTGGCGCCGCTGGCCGAGGTCTGCGACCCGAGCTCGCGCGTCATCGTCATCGGACGGCACAACGATATCGCCCTCTATCGTGAACTCGTCCGCAACGGCATTTCCGAATACATCGTCTCCCCGGTCAGTATGGCCGAGGTCATGGCCGCCGTCTCGGCGATCTTCGTCGATCCGGAGGCCGAGCCGCTCGGCCGCACCATCGCCTTCATCGGCGCTAAGGGCGGCGTCGGCTCCTCGACCATCGCCCACAACTGCGCCTTCGGCATTTCCACCCTGTTTTCGACCGAGACCATTCTCGCCGATCTCGACCTTGCCTATGGCACCGCCAATATCGACTTCGACCAGGATCCGGCCCAGGGCATCGCCGAGGCGGTGTTTTCGCCCGAACGGCTCGACGAGGTCTTCCTCGATCGCCTGCTGACGACCTGCTCGCAGCATTTGTCGCTCTTGGCCGCCCCGTCGCTGCTCGACCGCTCCTATGATTTCGATCGCTCCGCCTTCCAGCCGCTGCTCGAGCTCTTGCAGCGTTCCGCGCCGATCACCGTGCTTGACGTCCCGCATGCCTGGTCCGACTGGACCCGCAGCGTGCTTTCTGAGGCCGACGAGGTGGTCCTCACATGCGCGCCGGATCTTGCCAACCTGCGCAACGCCAAGAACATGCTCGACGCGCTGAAGAAGCTGAGGCCCAACGACAAGGCGCCGCATCTGCTGCTCAACCAGGTCGGCATGCCGAAGCGGCCGGAAATCGCGCCCCAGGACTTTTTCGAGCCGCTGGAAATCGAACCGATCGCCATCATTCCCTTCGATGCGGCGCTGTTCGGCAATGCGGCCAATAGCGGCCGGATGATCTCGGAGATCGACGCCAAGTCGCCGACGGCCGAGACCTTTGCCCAGATCGCCCATCTGGTGACCGGGCGGGCGACGGTGAAGAAACCGAAGCGGGGCGGGCTCGACAAGGTGCTCGGATTGCTCGGACGGAAATAGTGTCTTCGACGGAAACAGGTTTCAAGTGATGTTTGGCAGACGCGGAAGCGACGGATTTGGCAAGGGTGGACTGGGCGCTGGAACGGCGTCTCCGGCGCCGCCGCCGATGGCTGCTGTCCAGCCGCAGCGTGCGCCGTCCTTCGATCCGACCGGCGACGAGCCGGCGCCGCGCCAGCAGATGGCCCCGCCACCGCTCCAGTCCCCCGCGGGAAGTCCGGCGCGCAAGCGCCCGCCGCGCACCCAGGATTATTACGACACCAAGAGCCAGGTCTTTTCGGCGCTGATCGACACGATCGACCTCTCGCAGCTCGCCAAGCTCGACGGCGAAAGCGCGCGCGAGGAAATCCGCGACATCGTCAACGACATCATCACCATCAAGAACTTCGCGATGTCGATCTCCGAGCAGGAGGAACTGCTCGAGGACATCTGCAACGACGTTCTCGGCTACGGTCCGCTCGAGCCGCTTCTGGCCCGCGACGACATCGCCGACATCATGGTCAACGGCGCCGGCCAGACCTTCATCGAAGTGAATGGCAAGACGATCGAATCGGAAATCCGTTTCCGCGACAATTCCCAGCTCCTGTCGATCTGCCAGCGCATCGTCAGCCAGGTCGGCCGCCGTGTCGATGAGAGCTCGCCGATCTGCGACGCCCGTCTTCCCGACGGCAGCCGCGTCAACGTCATCGCCCCGCCGCTCGCCATCGACGGCCCGGCGCTCACCATCCGCAAGTTCAAGAAGGACAAGCTGACGCTCGACCAGTTGGTCAAGTTCGGCGCGATCACGCCGGAAGGCGCGCAGATCCTGCAGATCATCGGCCGCGTGCGCTGCAACGTGGTCATCTCCGGCGGTACCGGTTCGGGCAAGACCACGCTTCTGAACTGCCTCACCGGCTATATCGACACGACCGAACGCGTCATCACCTGCGAGGATACCGCCGAACTGCAGCTCCAGCAGCCGCATGTGGTGCGCCTCGAAACCCGCCCGCCGAATATCGAGGGCGAAGGCGAGATCACCATGCGCGACCTCGTCAAGAACTGCCTGCGCATGCGCCCCGAACGCATCATCGTCGGCGAAGTGCGCGGACCGGAGGTCTTCGACCTGTTGCAGGCGATGAACACCGGCCACGACGGCTCGATGGGCACGATCCACGCCAACACGCCGCGCGAATGCCTCTCCCGCATGGAATCGATGATCGCCATGGGCGGCTTCTCGCTGCCGGCCAAGACCGTGCGCGAGATCATCTCCGGCTCGATCGACGTCATCATCCAGGCCGCCCGCCTGCGCGACGGCTCGCGCCGCATCACCCACATCACCGAGGTGATCGGCATGGAGGGCGACGTGATCGTCACCCAGGACCTGATGCGCTACGAGATGGACGGCGAGGACCTCTCCGGCAAGATCATCGGCCGCCATGTCTCTACCGGCATCGGCAAACCGCATTTCTGGGACCGGGCGCGCTATTACAACGAGGAACGACGCCTCGCCGCGGCCCTCGACGCCATGGAACAGAAGAGCAAGGAGATCTAGGCGCGATGTTCGGTTTCGATCCCATGGTGCTCGCCATCATCGCTCTCGCGGCCATCGCGACGGCTGGCCTTGCCTATGGGGTCCTCTATTCGCGGATCGAGGTCGAGAAGAAGACGGTAAGCCGGATCAACAGGGTCAAGGCCGCCGAAACGGATACCCTCAAGGTCAAGGCGGCGCGCGACCGGGTGCAGGAGATTTCCAAGCGGCGCAAATCGGTCCAGGATTCGCTGAAGGATCTGGAGCGCAAGCAGGAAGAGAAATCGAAGAAGATCGCCAGCACCAGCCTGAAGCAAAGGCTGATACAGGCCGGGCTGTCGTTCACGCCGGGGCATTTCTACATCGCCAGCGTCGTGCTCGGCATCGTCGTTCTCGTGGTCGCCTTCCTCGCCGGGTTTCCCTTGCTCGTCACGCTCGGCATGGGCTTCGTCGCCGGCCTGGGTCTGCCCCGCTGGATCCTCGGCTTCCTGATCGGGCGGCGGCAGAAGAAGTTCCTGAACGAATTTCCCAATGCGCTCGATGTCATGGTCCGTTCGATCCGCTCCGGCCTGCCGCTCAACGATGCGCTCAGGCTGATTGCGTCCGACGGCCAGGAGCCGGTGAAGGCTGAATTCCGCCGCGTGGTCGAATCCCAGCAGGTGGGCTTAAGCGTGCCCGAAGCCTGCCAGCGGATGATGCTGACCATGCCGCTGACGGAGGTCAATTTCTTCGCCATCGTCATCTCCATCCAGGCCCAGGCCGGTGGCAATTTGTCGGAATCCCTGTCCAATCTGTCGCGCGTGCTGCGCGATCGCAGGAAGATGCGGGCCAAGGTCCAGGCGCTCTCGATGGAAGCCAAGGCTTCGGCCGCCATCATCGGTGCCCTGCCGTTCATCGTGACGCTGCTCGTCTACCTGACGTCGCCCCAATATATCATGATCCTGTTCACCGACCCGCGCGGACATCTCATTATCGGAATCTCGGCCGTCTGGATGTCGATCGGCATCTTCGTGATGCGCAACATGATCCAGTTCGACATCTAGAAAGGGCCGGCCATGGAGCAACTCGCCGCAAGACTGACCGACCCCGCCATGATTGTCGCGGCCCTCGTTGCAATCGCCGTTCTCGCGACCTTCTACACCTTTGCCATCCCCTATCTGGAGCGCGGCGACCTCAACAAGCGGATGAAGGCCGTTTCGACCGAGCGCGATCTGATCCGGGCTCGCGAACGCGCCCGCATGAACGCCGAGGGCAGCCATGGCAAGGCGAGCCTGCGCGCCGGCAACAACCAGTCGGTCCGCCAGATCGTCGAGAAGTTCAACCTGCGCCAGGCGCTGGTCGACGACGCGACCATGGACAAGCTGAAAGCCGCGGGCTTCCGCTCGCAGAATGCGCTCAACATCTTCCTCGTCGCGCGCTTCCTTTTGCCCTTCCTGACGCTGACGCTGACCGCCGTGTGGATCTTCGGCCTCGGCAACATGGCGGAGAAGGCCTTGCCGGTGCGGCTGCTGGTAACGATCGTCGGCG
Organism: Arenimonas sp.; assembly: GCA_019459145.1. Classification (GTDB taxonomy): domain Bacteria; phylum Pseudomonadota; class Alphaproteobacteria; order Rhizobiales; family Rhizobiaceae; genus Allorhizobium. Next base: position 35,962 of record JAIBEK010000065.1, on the reverse strand, counting down.
GTTATGTCGGCTTCTACCTGCCCAACATCTACGTCAAGAACCGCATGAGCAAGCGGCAGCATTCCATCCGCCGCGCCTGGCCGGATGCGCTCGACCTCATGCTGATCTGCGTCGAATCGGGCATTTCGATCGAGGCCGCCATGCGCCGCGTCGCGGAGGAGATCGCCAGCCAGTCGAGCGAGCTGGCGGAGGAGATGGTGCTGACCACCGCCGAGCTGTCCTTTCTGCAGGACCGTCGCACGGCGCTGGAAAACCTCGGTACTCGCACCCAGCTCGAGGGCGTGAAGAGCGTCACCCAGGCGCTGATCCAGGCGGAGCGCTACGGCACGCCGATCGCCCAGGCGCTGCGCGTGCTCGCCCAGGAGGGACGTGACGAGCGGATGAACGAGGCGGAGAAGAAGGCGGCCGCCCTGCCGCCGAAACTCACCGTGCCGATGATCCTGTTCTTCCTGCCCGTCCTGGTCGCGGTCATTCTCGGCCCGGCCGGCATCCAGGTGGCAGACCGCTTCTAACGCATGTCGCGACCGGATTGCGGCCGGCGAATTTGTCGGCTAACGCTGTTCATCCCGGGTTGACCGCATTCCGGGACCGCCGGTTGCCGGCGACCACCGACACGGCGCAACCGGGAGCAGGGCCGCATGTCCTCCATGATCGTCCTTCTGAGCATCATAGGAACGGTGCTGATCGGCGCGATGAGCCCGGGGCCGAGCTTCGTCCTGGTCTCGCATACCGCGATCATCCGTTCGCGCAGGGCCGGGCTGGCCGCGGCCCTCGGCATGGGGATCGGCGGAGCGATCTTTGCCCTTCTGGCGCTCGCCGGCCTTCATGCGGTTCTCGTCCGGGTCGAATGGGCCTATCTCGCCTTCAAGCTGCTCGGCGGCGGTTATCTCGTTTATCTCGGGCTGCGCATCTGGCGCGGCGCGAGCCTGCCCTTGCCGCCGGAGCGGGCGGGGGGCGTCGATCACTCTGCCGCCGCCTGGAGAAGTCTCGCAATCGGGCTTGCCACCCAGCTCTCCAATCCGAAGACGGCGCTGGTCTATGCCAGCATCTTCGCCGCCTTCCTGCCGCCCGCGCCGGAACGCTTCCTGTTCATCGCGCTGCCGATCGGTGTCTTTGTCATCGAGGCGGGTTGGTATACGGCGGTGGCGCTGGTATTTTCCGCGGCGCGGCCACGGGCCGCCTATGGCCGGGCCAAGCACGTCGTCGACCGGCTGGCCGGCCTGGTGCTGGCCGGGCTCGGCATGCGGCTGGTCTGGGACGCTGTCAGGATGCGGCCGCTCTGAGGCTGGTGGCGCTGCGCCTCCGTGTCAGCGGTTTCAGTTCGTGTTCTTGACGGTCTTGCCGTCCTTGGCCGCCAACTGCTTCCACGAATTCTGCTGGTTCATCATCGACCGCAGATAGGCGACGTTCGCGTCGGCCTGCTGCGGGTCGAGTTCCTGCCGGGCAATCTGTTCGGCTTCCGCGAACCGCCCCTGCAGGCCGACCACCAGCGCCAGGTTCTGCCGCACCCGGCTGTCGGCGCCGGGCTGCTGCGAGGCCGATTTGAGATAGGTCTCGGCGGTCTTGAGATCGCCGCCCAGCACGTAGGACATGCCGAGATTGGACAGGATGGTCGGATCGTTGGGCTTGAGGTCGAGCGCCATGCGATAGCGCCCCCGTGCCTCGTTCGAACGTCCGAGCTGGTCGAGCACGGCACCCTCCGCCGAATAGAGCCGCCAGTCCGGGCGGTCGGGCGTCTGCGCCCGGCCGATGGTTCCGAGCGCCTGTTCCAACTGGCCGGCCGCCGCCTGCGCCTTGCCGAAGGCGGAGAGCACATCGCGATCGGCCGGATGGGCGATCGCCACCTGCTGCATGACGGCGAGCGCCTGGGTATTGCGGCCGGTCATCATCAGGATGTTGGCATAGGCGAGGCCGGTATTGCGGTCCTTCGGATTGCGCTCGTAGCTGGAGCCCATCGAATCGGCTGCGCGCGCCAGTTCCGGCGCGTTCATCGTTTCGACCGGCTTGGACAATTTGGGAATGGAGCCGGTCGTCAGCGGCTTCTTCGTGGTCGAACAGCCGCCAAGGGCCGCGGCCGCGATCAGCACGCAGACGCTGCCGAGAATGCCGATGCGATTCCGTGGTGAAGTCTGCCGAAGAGCCATGTCGCCTGTTCCTGGATCGGTTTGCCGGCGCCGCATGTTCATCCGCGCGGACGAAGGCGGCGCAACCTCCACTCAAGCAATAATCTGTTAACCCTAACGGAGTGTTAATAGCCCCGATCCGCAGTGATTCTCCCCAGAAGGCAAGCCATGGCCCCGTACCAGTATATCGAAAGACCGTCCCCGTTCAGCACCAAGGGCGGCCACACGCTTCCCGTCTTTGCCGTAACCCCGGCCCATATCGAAACCGCGACGATCGATCCGATCGCACTGGACTGGGCGCGCAAGGCCGGGTTCAAGGCCGATGCGGGATCCCTGCTGTTGATCCCGACGGCAGACGGCCATCTCGGCGGCGCGCTCTTCGGCCTCGGCAGCAACCCGTCGGACAGTCCCTTCCTCTCCGGCAAGCTCGCCCGCAGCCTTCCCGCCGGCGAATGGCACATCGAGACTGCGCCGCTGACCGCTAATCGACTGCTCCTCGGCTATGGCCTCGGCGCCTATCGCTTCGGCCGCTACCGGTCGGAAAAGCCGATCGAGCCGACGCTGATGATTCCGCAGGACGCGGACGCCGCTGACATCAAGCGCCAACTCGCCGGTGTCTATCTCGCCCGCGACCTGATCAACACGCCGACCAACGACATGGGCCCGGCCGATTTGGAAAAGGCCTTCCGGGCGCTGGCCGATCACTACAAGGCCGAGGTCTCGGTCGTGGTCGGCGATGGCCTCATCGAGCGCAATTTCCCGCTCGTCCACACCGTCGGCAGGGCGAGCGCCCAGGCGCCCCGCCTGCTCGAGATGCGCTGGGGCAAGAAGGGGCATCCCAAGGTGACCCTGGTCGGCAAGGGCGTGTGCTTCGACACCGGCGGCCTCGACATCAAGGGCTCGGCCAACATGCTGCTGATGAAGAAGGACATGGGCGGCGCGGCCAATGTCATGGGGCTTGCCCTGATGATCATGGACGCCAAGCTGAAGATCGACCTGCGCGTCATCGTCCCGGCCGTCGAAAACTCCATAGCCGGCAATGCGTTTCGTCCCGGCGACATCTATCGCAGCCGTAAGGGCCTCACTGTCCAGATCGACAATACCGATGCCGAAGGCCGCCTGATCCTCGCCGACGCGCTGGCCTATGCCGACGAGGACAAGCCGGACCTGCTGATCGACATGGCGACGCTGACCGGTGCCGCCCGTGTGGCGCTCGGCCCCGACCTGCCGCCCTTCTTCACCGACGACGAGGACCTTGCCGAGCACCTGATCGATGCCAGCCTGGAAACCGATGACCCGCTATGGCGCATGCCGCTCTACAAGGGCTACGAGAAGAACATCCGCGCCCAGATCGCCGATCTGACCAACGCACCCGCCGGCGGCATGGCAGGATCGATCACGGCGGCCCTGTTCCTCAAGCGCTTCGTCGACAAGTCGACGAAATGGGTGCATTTCGACATCTTCGGCTGGGCATCGTCGGAGCGCCCGCATTCGCCGGTCGGCGGCGAGGCGCAGGCCATTCGCGCCCTCTACCGCCATTTGCGCACCAACCTGCGTTGATCGGGTCGCATGCGGCGGGCTCCGGTCCGCCGCGCTTGCAAAGCCACGCCGATTGCCGGAAAAGGAGAGGCGACAACGACGTTCCGGATCGGTTGATGAGTGTTGAACTGACCGCCAGCCAGGCTTTGGGCCTGTGGCACCAGGTGAGCCTGCAACAGGTGCAGGAGGACAAGCGCGACCTGACGCTCAGGCAGATGGCGATCCTCCTGCAGATCTATCTGGTGCCGCCGCCGCACACCGTGCGCGGTCTGGCCGCCACGCTCGGCGTCACCAAGCCGGTGATCACCCGGGCGCTCGACACCATGGGAGAGATGGGGCTGGTCGACCGGGTGCGCGACGAGCGTGACCGGCGCAGCGTCATCGTCAAGCGCACCGTGGGCGGCGCGCTTTTCCTCGAGAAACTGGGCGACCTGATCATCGATCAGGGCCGCCGACTGGGCTACTAGGGCAAGCCCGCCGTCCTCGGACGGCCACATGCCCTGGCGTTTTGTTTCGACGCAGTTCCGGTGCCAAGAACGCTTCACGTTTTGACGGAACAGTTTTTGAGAGAGTGACATGGCCCTGGACCGCAGACTGCATGCCTATCGCGACGACCTGGCCGACACGGCGCTGCACGGACAGGTAACCGCCGCCCGTTTCGCCGCCGGCACGCCCGCCCGCCTTGCCGTTCCGGTCGCCGGCCTTCGCCCGCGGACCGGCGTCGCAAACGGCATCGATACCGAGCTTCTGTTCGGCGAGGACGTCACCGTTTTTGATCGCGCCGACGGCTGGGCCTGGGTGCAGGCGAAGACCGACGGCTATGTCGGCTACCTGCCGGAGAGCGCGCTCACCGGCATCGCCGAAAAGCCGACCCATCACGTGATCGTGCCGCGCACCTTCGTCTATCCGGGGCCGGACCTGCGCTTTCCCGTCTCGATCGCACTCTCCATGGGCAGCCGCATCGCGGTCACCGGAGAGGCCGAGACGCGTGGCACCCGTTACCTGCTTTTGTCCGACGGCCGCGCCGTGGTCGCCGGCCACTGCCTGCCGCTCGGCGCTTACGCAACCGACGACTATGTGGCGATCGCCGCCCGCTTCCTTGAAACGCCCTATCTCTGGGGCGGTCGTTCCGGCTTCGGCATCGATTGTTCGGGCCTGGTCCAGTTGGCGCTGCAGATGACGGGGCGGACCGCACCGCGCGATTCCGACATGCAGGCTTCAGGTCTTGGTGCGGTCATCGCCCGCGAGGATCTGCGGCGTGGTGATCTGGTCTTCTGGAAGGGCCATGCCGGCATCATGACCGACGACAAGACCCTGCTGCATGCCAATGGTCATACCATGACCGTGGCGCTCGAGGATTTCGAGGCGGCGGTGAAGCGCATCGGCTGGCTCTACGAAATGCCGACCGGCTATCGCCGGCCGGTCGCCTGAGCAAGGCCTGGGCAGCCGAGCCGGCCCATGGCCGGCAATAGTGAGGCGGTCCACGGGACGTCAGGGGGCCGTGGACGGCGGGTCTTGGGCCAGGCGCCGTGAAACCCTATATGGCGACGGGAATGAAGCGGATGCGGCAGGGTGCTATGACCATATTCTCGATGATGCGGCGGTCGGGCCGGGCAATCCGCCGGCTTCGGAGCCTGGCGCAGAGCCGGACCCGGTCGCAGACCCAAGCCCAAGCCCAAGCCCAGACGCAGGCCCAGATCAAGGCACAGGCCGAAGTGCGGACGATGCGCCGGGGTTTGCTGGCCCTGTCCGTCTTGTGGCTCGCCGCCGTCCCCGCCGCCGTCCCCGTGGCCCGCGCCGCCGGCACCGCGCCGCCACCCGGTACCGCCCCCCAGGCGTTTCGCGACTTGCCCGGGGTAAAGCCGCAGTCCGGCGATCTGTTCGGCACGGGCTATCGATGCGAGACGGAACTCCGGCAGGTGAGGCAGCGCTACGGGGTTCGCTTCTTCGGCGACGGCGTACCAGTTCGCGTCTATCGCTGCACCCGCGACGGCGTGGTCTACGAGAGCACCGAGCCGCCCAATCCATCCGGCGGCTGGTATCCCGGCGTCAATCCCCGCATCATCGACCGCTGACCGGACCCTTCGAGCCGCCCCGTCCACCGTTGAATTCTTGGCAACAAAAAAGCCCGGCGAACCGGGCTTTTTTGTTTTGTTTCCGGACCGTTAGGCACGGTCTGAAACGGGAATTTGGTGCCCAGAAGAGGACTCGAACCTCCACACCCTTTCGAGTACCAGCACCTGAAGCTGGCGCGTCTACCAATTCCGCCATCTGGGCGACGAGGAGCCATGTAAGGGGCGGGGAAACGGCTGTCAACCGGCTTTTTGAAGTTTTCGTGTCAATTGCCGAAGGATTGCCCGGAAAGGCTTGGGGATGCGGAATTCAGTGTCGAATTTTTTTTGACATTCCGGCAGGCGAGCGGTTCGGGACGCTTTACGCGGGGTCTTGGAAAAGCCATCATCGCTCGGGAAATCTTGTCTGTTTCGCCTCGTCCGGATACCGGCTTGCCAGCCGTTTGCCCGGCGAAGGCGAGATCGCCGGACATTGGGCGAAGACGGGGGATGGTCCACCGCCAAGGCCGAATGCCCCGTTTACTGGAGGAGCGCCATGAACAAACTGGCCCATATGCTGCTCGGCTCGCTGCTCGGCCTGGCCGGCCTTTTCGCCGTCCCGGCCCAGGCGGCATCCGGCCTTTCGCCGTCCGCACGGCCGGCCTCGGGGTCTTCGGATGTGGTGAACGTCGAGGTCGTCTGCGACCGCTACGGCTGCTACGACACGCGCCGCCGCCGCCCGCCGCCGGGCTGGGATGACGGTTACCGCCGTCCGCCACCGCCACCACCGCCGATCTATCGCCGTCCGCCCCCGCCGCCGTATGGCTGGGATGACGGCTATCGTCGCCCGCCACCGCCACCGCCGCCGATCTACCGCCGGCCACCGCCGCCGCCGCCGCCGGTCTATGGCGGGCGCAACTGGAGCCGGCATGTCGAATGGTGCCTCAATCGCTACCGTTCGTATAATCCGCAGACCAACCGCTTCCTGTCGACCAGCGGTTATTTCAAGGTCTGCCGCTCGCCCTATTATTGAGCGAGCCGACCGTCGATCTTCGAGCATCGGGCGGGGAGCAATCCCCGCCCTTTTCCGTTTCAGTCCCCGGTATGCCCTTCGCCCTTCAGTCGGTCGACATGGCCGAGGTCGCGCCCCGGCTCGATCACATCGCGCACCCTCTGCTTCAGGTCCTTCGGCCCCGGAAAGCCGCCGTCGCGCTTGCGCTCCCAGATCAGCGCCCCGTCGATGCGGATCTCGAAACTGCCGCCGGTGCCGGGAATAAGCGCCACTTCGCCAAGCGCGTCGCCGAAGGTCTGCAGCAGTTCCTGCGCCATCCAGCCGGCGCGCAGCAGCCAGTTGCACTGGGTGCAGTAGAGAATGGTGATCCGTGGCTTCGGGTTCATGGGTTCAGCTCTCCCCTTCACGATAAAGTCAACTCGTTGATCATGTTTTTATTGCGCTGCACTTGAGGGATTTCGCGCTTGCGTCCATGACTGCGGAAAAATCGAGACACGGAGTTATAGCATGTCCCAACCGCTCGACCGCAACCGCCTGATCGTGCCGCAGGTTGCCCCGCTCTATGCCGGCGGCCACGAGGCCGTCGAAACGCTCCTGAGGGTGGTGGCCGGCCTTCTCCTGGTCACCCACGGCTATAGCAAGATCGTCAACCCGTTCGGTGCGGTGGGCATGGTCGAGAGCCTCGGCTTCTATCCCGGCGTCTTCTGGTCGCCGCTTCTTGCCGCAACCGAATTCTTCGGCGGCATCCTGGTGGCGATCGGCCTGTTCACCCGCCCGGCCGCCTTCGCCGCGGCGATCGTCCTCCTCGTCACCGTCTATTTCCACGGCATCGTCAAGGCGGAGGGTCTCGGCGGGGCGGAAAAGTCGATCCTGTGGACGGCGATCTTCCTGTTCTTCGCCATCCGTGGCGGCAACCGCCATTCGCTCGACGCCCGGCTGAAGAAGACGTTTTGAGAGGTTCTCCCGCCAAGGCGTGCGCCGCCCTGGCGGACGCGGTTTCGCGTTCAAGCGGGCGGTTTCCCGCCCCCTGAATCAAGGATCATTCTGCGTCATCTCGGCCCTTGGCCGGATCGGTTCGGATGGGGCGCTGCAAGATGCCTCGTAAGTTAGAAATGAATGGCACCCTGCGGCGCCCCGTTCGGTGATTTTTGGCACGGAAATCCGACTCCTCTGCACGGGCGCCGCCGGTTTTGACGGGGCGGTTTGATGCCCGCTTGGGTGCCGCACAGGCACGTCGCTTTTTCAGCGAGGGGTGTCCCTGATCCTGCCCCGAAGACGGAAAGCCTGCGATCGCTCCCATCCACGGCACCGGCCCCGCCTCGCCGGGTTCGCATGACCCGATGCATCCGATGGCGGAACGGAGCTATTCTAGGCGGGGCGAAAACGGCGGGGATGAAATTGTCACGCGCCTGTTGATTTCCTTGAGAAAAAGCGGAGAGGCTTCCCCGTCTGGCGCGACCTGATGAAGGCTTCGCCCTGCGTCAAACCCCTTTTCACCGCCGAACCGGGCCCCTAGACTGCGACCGACCAGACGCCGAGCCGGAAAGGACACCGCATGGACCGCGCCCACGACCCAAGCCAGCTCGACATGGTCGTGCTGATGACGCCGGACATGGCGAACTTCTCCGGCAAGGTGCATGGCGGCGCGCTGCTCAACCTGCTCGACCGCGTCGCCTATTCCTGCGCCTCGCGCTTTTCCCAGCAATATGCGGTGACGCTGTCGGTCGACCAGGTGGTGTTCCGCCAGCCGATCCATGTCGGCGAACTCGTCACCTTCCTCGCCTCGGTCAACCATGCCGGCCGCACCTCGATGGAAATCGGCATCCGCGTCGAGGCGGAGGACATCCGCAGCGGCGAGCGCCGCCACACCAATTCCTGCTATTTCACCATGGTCGCCGTCGACGAGGCGGGAAAGCCAACCGCTGTCCCCGCGCTTAAGGTCGATACCGAGGCCAAGGCCAGACGCAAGCGCGCGGCGGAAGAGCGCCGGGCGCTGAGGCAGGAATTCGAGGCGCGCTTCGAGAAGGTGAAGGCGGGGGCGGAGTGAGGGGGGGCGCCAGCCTTGTGCCACTTGCAAAAGTCAGGAATTGCGCCAATATGAAGGGCATGAGCAAGGCCGGTTCCAAAATTCAGCAGGTGAAACGCGAGGCAGCCGAGGGGCGCGGCGTGATCGGCTACGCATCCGACGGAACGCCCATCATGAAACCGCCGTTCAAGCCCAAGAGCTTTACCGTGCGGGAACTCAATCAGGTCATTCGCGAGATTCACCGCGAAGAAGCGATGAAGCGAGCCGGTTAGTGGCTCGCGGCAAAACGCCGGTCTTCATCAATTGCCCGTTCGACGGCGCCTATCTCCCATTCTTTCACGCGATCGTATTTGCCGTCTATCGATGTGGTTTCACGCCGCGTTGTGCTCTTGAGGTGATCGACGGCGGCGGAACCCGGATTGCCAAGATCGAGACGCTGATCGAGGAATGTCCGCTCGGCATTCATGACATCTCCCGTACGGAACTGGACGGCGTGAACAAGCTTCCCCGGTTCAACATGCCGCTGGAGCTAGGCCTGTTTCTCGGTGCGAAGCGCTACGGCGACACTGTACAGAAACGCAAGAAATGCCTTGTTCTCGACTGCGAGCGCTACCGCTACCAGAAATTTATCTCAGACATTGCCGGTCAGGATATCGATTCTCACGAAGGCAAGGTGGAGATACTCATCGACAAGGTCCGTTCGTTTCTCAACAGCGCGGTTCGCAGCCGGCCGCTCCTGTCGGGTGCTGCGATTCGAGACGACTACCAGCGCTTCAATGAGGCTCTGCCGGAGATATGCAGCCGCCTGCGCATCGACGCAGATAGCCTCGACTATCGCGATTTCGCATGGATCGCGGCGGACTATGTTTCAAAGGATGGCAAGCTCTAGGCGCAGTGTTCCCGATGGGCGGGCGGAACGGCCCCCCTCATCCGGCCCTTCGGGCCACCTTCTCCCCGAGGGGAGAAGGGATCACTCGTCGCTCATCTTCAACGCGGCAATGAACGCTTCCTGCGGGATGTCCACCTTGCCGAACTGGCGCATGCGCTTCTTGCCGGCCTTCTGCTTGTCCAGCAGCTTGCGCTTGCGGGATGCGTCGCCGCCGTAGCACTTGGCGGTCACGTCCTTGCGCATGGCGGAGATCGTCTCGCGGGCAATGACGTTGCCGCCGATCGCCGCCTGGATCGGGATCTTGAACATGTGGCGCGGAATCAGGTCCTTGAGCTTCTCGCACATGTCGCGGCCGCGCTTTTCGGCGGCCGAGCGGTGGACCAGCATGGAGAGCGCGTCGACCGGCTCGCCGTTGACCATGATCGACATCTTGACGAGGTTGCCCTCGCGATAGCCGTCGAGATGGTAGTCGAACGAGGCATAGCCCTTGGAGATCGACTTTAGGCGGTCGTAGAAATCGAACACCACTTCGTTGAGCGGCAACTCATAGGTGAGCATGGCGCGCTTGCCGACATAGGTGAGTTCGGTCTGGATGCCGCGACGGTCCTGGCAGAGCTTGAGAATGCCGCCGAGATAGTCGTCCGGGGTGAGGATTGTCGCCTTGATCCACGGCTCGCGGATTTCTGCGATCTTGACGACGTCCGGCATGTCGGCGGGATTGTGCAGTTCGCGCTCGGTACCGTCGGTCATCGTCAACTGGTAGACGACGGACGGTGCCGTGGCGATCAGGTCGAGGTTGAACTCGCGCTCGAGGCGCTCCTGGATGATTTCCAGATGAAGCAGGCCGAGGAAGCCGCAGCGGAAGCCGAAGCCCAGCGCCGCCGAGCTTTCCATCTCGAAGGAGAACGAGGCGTCGTTGAGGCGCAGCTTGCCCATGGCGGCGCGCAGGTCCTCGAAATCGGCCGCATCGACCGGGAAGAGGCCGCAGAACACAACCGGCTGGGCCGGCTTGAAGCCCGGCAGCGCCTTGGCCGTCGGCTTCTTGTCTTCGGTGATGGTATCGCCGACGCGGGTGTCGGCCACTTCCTTGATCGAGCCGGTGAAGAAGCCGATCTCGCCGGGTCCGAGGCTGTCGACGGCCAGCATCTTCGGGGTTAGCACGCCGACGCGCTCGACCTGATACTTGGCATCCGTGCCCATCATGCGAATGGTCTGGCCCTTGGTCAGCACGCCGTCGATGATGCGCACCAGAACCATCACGCCGAGATAGGTATCGTACCAGCTGTCGACCAGCAGCGCCTTGAGCGGGCCCTTTTCGCCGAGCTCGCTCTTCGGGGCTGGGAGCTTGTGGACGATGGCTTCCAGCACGTCGGGAATGCCCAAGCCCGTCTTCGCCGAAATCAGCACGGCCTCGGAGGCGTCGATGCCGATCACTTCCTCGATCTGCTCCTTGATGCGGTCGGGCTCGGCCGCCGGCAGGTCGATCTTGTTCAAGACCGTGACGATCTCGTGATCGTTGTCGATCGCCTGATAGACATTGGCGAGCGTCTGGGCTTCCACCCCTTGAGAGGCGTCGACGACCAGCAGCGAGCCTTCGCAGGCGGACAGCGAGCGCGACACTTCATAGGCGAAGTCGACGTGGCCGGGCGTGTCGATCAGGTTCAGCACATAGGTTTCGCCATTATTGGCCTTGTAGTGCAGGCGCACCGTCTGGGCCTTGATGGTGATGCCGCGCTCGCGCTCGATATCCATCGAATCCAGCACCTGCTCGGACATGTCGCGTTCGGCAAGGCCACCGGTCGTCTGGATCAGGCGATCGGCCAGCGTCGACTTGCCGTGGTCGATATGGGCCACGATCGAGAAGTTGCGGATATGGTCGAGGGGCGTGCGGGTTTCTGTGCTCATGGCTTGCGCATATAGCAGCGGCGCTTGAGCCCGCAAAGCGGAAAAGCAGGGTTTTGTTCACCCTGACTTCGGGTTTTGTCCGCTTGAAGGCCCGTCAGCGGGGTCTGTCGGGGCGTCCGTCTTCCGGCTCGGTGATGACGGTGGCGTTCGGCACCTGGGCGCTCAGCATTTCGAAGCCGTCGCGCCGACCGCCCGGCACCGGCTTGCGGCCGAGCAGGCGGACGACGACGAAGGCGCCATAGGCGACGGCGACCGCCATGGCGGCATAGATGAAGGTCTGCGGCCCGAGCCCCGGCGTCACCAGCGTGACGAACAGCGGCACGAGCGTCGCCGAGGCCGACCAGGCGACCAGCATGGTCGAGGCGAGCGGCACGAAATCCTCAGGCCTGGTGCGGTCGTTGGCATGGGCATTGGCGATCGAATAGACGGTCTCGACCGCGCCGGCCCAGATGGCGAAGACGATCATCAGCAGCAGCAGATGGGTGAAGGAGGCGAACAGCGCGACGACCGCCATGACGGCGATCAGGCCGCAGGTGAAGACCAGGACGATGCGACGGTCCATGCGGTCGGAGAGCGCGCCGAGCGGATACTGGATGAACAGCATGCCGAGCTGCATGACGAACATCAGGAGGGCGATGTCACCCTGCGAGACCTGATTGCCGGCGGCGTAGATCGGCGTGAAACCCTGCACCATCATCGACAGACCGCCGGCGGCAAGTACGCCGATGAAGCCGACCGGGGAATTGCGCCAGGCCATCCTGATGTCGACGCTGACATTGGCCGGGGCCGGCGGGGTCGGCAGCCGCGTGAGGCTGATCGGCAGGATGGCGAGCGCGGTGAAGAAGATGGTGACGAGCGGCGCGAGATTGCCCTCTGCCGGCATCTGGCCGAAGGCCCAGGCACCGGTACCGAGCCCGATGACATAGGCCATGTAGAAGAAGGACATGGCCTTGCCGCGCCATGCGTTGGAGGCGGCGTGGTTAAGCCAGCTCTGGGCAATGATGAAATTGGTGTTGCCGGCAGCGCCGTAGAGCAGGCGGCCGATGATCCACAGGATCGGGTTGACGCCAAGCGCGATCAGCAGCGCGCCGAGGATGACGAGCGCCATCGAGGAGGCGAAGAGCCGCGCATGGCCAACCCGGCGGATCAGCGGCCCGGCGACGACGCAGCCGAGCAGTCCGCCGAAGGCGACCGCCGTCACCGCCCCGCCGGCCGCCCAGGAGGGGCTGTCCGAACGGGAGAGCACGAAGGGCACATAGGCTGACATTACCCCGTTGCCGAGCGCGACCGCTGTCATCGAGACGACGATGCTGGCGACGGAGAGCGGCGAATTCGCCCGGGCTTCCTTAGAGGTCATCGGGTCATCCTGGAGAATGGCGGCGCCGGATCGGCGCCCGGCAAGGCAGTGGAACGCGGAAACGGTCGCCGGGAGGCGAGCGTTCCTGCGTTTCTAGCCGAAGGAGAATCGCCGCGATAGCGTCTGCGCGACGTCGGCTGCAGTTTCTCGGCCGGCCCGGTGAGGGCGCCGCAGGGTTGGCGCGGCGCCATGCGGCAGACCTCTCCGGCGAAGGGCTCCATGGCATTGCACAATGCTTGACTCCAATATCTGATTACACTATTCTACGATAATGGAAAATATCGATGTCGATCTCGCGCGCCATATCGGCGCCCGTCTGAGCGCACTGCGTGCCGAACGCGGCCTGACGCTCGACCAGTTGGCGGAACTGTCCGGCGTCAGCCGGGCGATGATCTCGCGGGTCGAGCGCGGCGAGGCGAGCCCGACGGCGGCGCTTCTGGCGCGGCTCTGCTCGGCGCTCGGCGTGTCGCTTTCGGTCTTCTTCGCCACCAGCGGGGCAGAGGTTTCACCGCTCGCCCGGCGGGCCGACCAGCCGGTCTGGCGCGATCCGGAAAGCGGCTATCTGCGCCGCGTCGTTTCGCCAGGCGGGCTGGGTTCGCGGGTCGATCTGGTCGAGGTCGAGTTTCCGGCCGGCGCCGAGGTGCGCTTTCCCGGCCAGCAGGCGAGCCGCAGCCAGTCGCAGCATGTCTGGCTGTTCGAGGGCGAGATGGAACTCTTCGTCGGCGAAACCGTGCACCGGCTTTCTGCCGGCGACTGCTTGTTCATGAATGTCGGCGACGTCCACGGGTTCAGGAACCCGACGGACAGGCCCGCCCGCTATGCCGTGATCATCGATCTCGGTCCCCGCTGAACCGTCTGCCTTTCGGAGTACCTGATGACCGCCATCCGCCTGCTGGACGAACAACAGACCCTCGCGGCCTTGGCCGACCTCTCAGAGGTGCTGGCCGACTGCGTCGAGGGCGGCGCCTCGCTCGGCTTCATGTCGCCCTATCGACCACCGGACGCGGTGCCCTTCTGGCAGGGGGTGGCGGGAGCCGTCGGCCGCGGCGAGGTTTTGCTGGTGGTGGCAGAGGACGATGCCGGACGGGTGATCGGCACGGTGCAGGTCGGGTTCGCCACCAAGCCCAACCAGCCGCATCGCGGCGACCTGATGAAACTGCTCGTCCATCGCCGGGCGCGCGGGCTCGGCCTGTCACGGCTTTTGATGGAAGCAGCGGAAGCGGAGGCGGCCAAAGCCGGCCGCACGCTTCTGGTGCTGGATACCGCGACGGGGGAGCCGGCTGAAAAGATCTACGAGCGGCTAGGCTGGAGCCGGACCGGGGTGATCCCCAACTATGCGCTGTTCCCCGACGGTCGGTATTGCGACACGACGATCTTCTACAAGCAGATTGGGGGGCAGATCGACGGGCAGACGGGGCGGCAGATGGGAGGGGCGGCAAACAATTAAGCCCAAAAAACGTCCGCGGCATGGGGCCTGACCCCCTCCCTTGATCGCCGCCCGTCGTGCTAGCAATGGCGAGGCCCGACCTTTCGGGCCTTCAAGCATCGGGGGTAATCCATGTCATCGCTTTCTACCGGGATGCGGCGCGCCGCAGCCCTTTTCCTTCTCGCCGGCACTGTCGCGGCATCCGTCCTGCCGGCCGCTGCCGCCGACGTCACCTTCATGATGCGCAACAGCCATCCGAATGCCGTCGAGGTCGAACTCTATAGCCAGGACCGGAACCATGTCTGGCCGGGCGGCAACGAAGTCTACTATCTCGATGACGGCGAGACGAAGGAAATCCCGCTCTCCTGCAGCGAAGGCGAGCAGATCTGCTACGGCGCCTGGGTTTCCGGCGACAAGGGGACCTATTGGGGCACCGGGCCGGAAAATGCCGAAACCTGCGAAGACTGCTGCTACACCTGCACCGGCGGCGAGACCGAGGAAATCAACCTCGTCCCTTGAACCGTGTTCCGGTCGGATGAAATTTGGTCATCCGACCGGAAATCGCCCTGCATCCGTCTTGCGGAGCCGGCGCGGATGACGTTACGTTTTCCCTGGAAAGCACAAGGGGAACGATAACGATCATGCGGGTCATCTATTCCGAAAAGCACAAGCTGCGCGATGCCAAGACTGAGCTGCATGGCGGCATACTGGTGAAACCCTTCGAGGGGCCGTTCCGTGCCGAATGGATTCTGGAAGCGGTCAAAGAGGCCGGCTTTGGCGATGTCGTCGCGCCCGAGGAGCATGGGCTCGAGACAGCCCTCAAGGTGCATGGCGCCGATTATATCGAATTCCTGCGCACTTGCTGGGACCGCTGGAGCGCCCAGGGCTTTCCCGGCGAGGCCATCCCGACCGCCTTTGCCTATCGCCGCAGCCGCAACCGGGTGCCCAACAACATCGACGGTGCCGTCGGCTATTATGCCAATTCGGTCGAGACGGCGATCTCCAAAGGCACCTATGAGGCGGCCATCGCCTCGATGGATGTGGCGCTTTCGGGCGTCGACTGGCTGAATGCCGGCCACCGCTTCGCCTTCTCCCTCTGCCGTCCGCCGGGCCATCACGCTGGCATCGACCTCTTCGGCGGTTACTGCTTCATCAACAATGCCGCGGTCGCCGCCCAGCGCCTGCTCGATCACGGGGCGAAGAAGGTCGCGATCCTTGATGTCGACTTCCACCACGGCAACGGCACGCAGGACATCACCTACAATCGCGGCGACATCTTCTTCGCCTCGCTGCATGGCGATCCGGTCGACGCCTTCCCCTACTTCCTCGGCTATGCCGACGAGACCGGCGCGGGGGAGGGCGAGGGGCTGAACGCCAATTATCCGATGCCGGCAGGCACCCCGTGGGAGGTCTGGTCGGCGGCGCTCGCCGATGCCCTGAAGCGCATCGAGGCCTATGGCGCCGAGGCGATCGTCGTCTCGCTCGGCGTCGATACCTTCGAGCAGGACCCGATCAGCTTCTTCAAGCTGAAGAGCCCGGACTATATCCGCATGGGCGAGATGATCGCGGCGACCGGCCTGCCGATCCTGACCGTCATGGAGGGCGGCTATGGCGTGCCGGAAATCGGCCTCAACGTCACCAATGTGCTCAAAGGGCTGGAGGCCTGAGGCATCCGGCCATAGGTCGGGCGGCTCGGCGCGGATGGCTTTCTCGCCAGCCGGCCTTCGTTCCCGCAGTTGACTTCAATCAATAATCTTGTGCCGCAAAGGCGCATACTGACTTGAGATTATCGAGGGGAACTGCCGGAATTCGGTTGCCTGTCCGTTGCATCATCGGCAGACGCCGTTCCGGCATCAGGGGGAGACGTGGCGTGGACCGGCATCGCACATTCTGGCTGGGCACCATCCTTGTGGCAGCGCTTGGAGCAGGCCTCCCGGCGCGGCCGGCGCATGCCGATTATGTCGGGGGGCTGAATCCGGCGGGGGATAATTTCCTGGCGCTGCGCACGGGACCCGGCTCGCGTTTTCAAATGATCCTGCCCATGGGGCCGGGCACCGAGCTCACGGTGATCGGCCGCGACGGACGCTGGCTGAATGTCGAACTTCCGGACGGGACGCGTGGCTGGGCCTATGACGCCTATGTCTTCGGCGGCGCCGCGCCGGACGACGGCCCCGACGGCCCGCCGCCGGATATGGCACCCCCGGACATGGACAGCATGGACCCCGGCAGTCCGCCGCCTCCGCTCGACCTCGGCGATGATGCGCCGCCCTCGGACATGGGTGGAGATCCTTGGCCGGCCGAAACCGAAGATGCGGAGCAGCCCTCCGATATCGTCGAGACGAACTCTGGCGAGACGGACCCTGTCGAGACCGAACTTGGCAACACCGATCCCGGCAAGACAGACAACGCCGCCGTCCCGGCCGATCCGATGGCCAGCAACTGGATCACCTATCGCAACGACCGCTTCGGCACGCGGATCGATTATTCCGCTCCGATGTTCCGCATGCTGCCACCGCCGGAAAACGACGACGGGCGGACCTTCGAGGCGCGCGACGGCTCGGCCCGTTTCCTGGTCTTCGGTTCGCACAACGTCTTCGACAGCACGCTCGACGAACTGATCGAGGAGCATCTGGCGGGCCTGGGCGAGGACGAGACGGTGACGAGGAAGCGCCGGGGGGAGAACTGGTACCTGCATTCCGGCTTTCGCGGCGGCGATTTCTTCCTGCGCAAGGTGGTTCTGAGCGATGATGGCGGCGTGATCCACACCTTCGAGATAAGCTATGCCAAGAGCCTGAAGGCCAGGCTCGATCCGATGGCCGCGCGGATGGCAGACTCGCTGCGCACGGCGGATGAGGGGGCCGACAGCCAAGACCAACAGCCGGCGGCGACGAGCGATGCGGATCTGCCGGAAGAGACGGTTTCTGACGGTGACGACGGTGCACGCTCTGTGGGCGCGGCCGGGACGACTGCCGATGACGGCAAGGGGCGATCGGCAACGGACCTGGACGGCTGGACCACGCATGCCTTCGAGGGTTTTGCCCTCAAGGCGCCGCAGGACTGGAAAAAGCAGATCGACGGCGACACGCTCACGCTCAAGGCACCGGACGGAAAGCGCAGCCTGATGGTCTGGTGGTGGTTCCCCGACGAACCGCTGCTTGGCTACAATGACATCGTCTCCAACCGCAAGATCAGGGTCGCCGGTCAAGCCGCCTTGTGGATCCACACGAGGTTCGAGGGGATCGAGGCCTTGAGCGTGACATTGGACGAGGGCCGGGCGGACAAGAAGCGCCTGCATTTCCTGTTCGAGGATGTTGGAGGCGGCCGCCTCGGCGGCGGCGATCCGGACTTCGACCGCATCCTCGAAAGCGTGACGATCGATGGACAAGAGCGCAAGGCCGGGGTCGGCGACGGCAAGCAGCCGCTGGTCGTGCTTGGGTCGGGCAGCGCGGCAGCGACCCTGCCCGATGCTGCGACGGTGGATGGCGCAGCAGCCGACGACGTCACGCAGGAGGACGATGAGCGCCGCGCCTGGGTCGGTCGGGCCTCGGTCACGGTTCCGACCGGCTGGCAGGTCAAGCCCGACGAGGACATCGCCGGTGGGATTGTCATGACCCGGCCGGACGAAGGGGCGCGGATCGCGCTGTCGCTCTGGCCGAAGGACAAGCCGATGCCGAGCGACGAGGTCGCCTCGCTGGACTACACGGTGATGATGGGACGGCCGGCGACCGTGCTGGAGCTTGCCGAAGGGCGCATGCGCGGCCGGCAGGTGTTCTTCGACGAACCGCGCGGCGACGGCGCGCGCCTGACGCTTGCCTACCGCGCCTTCGGCGAGGACCTGGCCGACGGCCTGCCGCTGTTCGAAATGGTGCTGGCAAGCCTCGACGAGACGCTGCCCCCGCCGGAGGGCACCGAGGTTCCGGCCGCCGCGCCGGCGAGCGGAGCCGATCCCTTTGCCGATTTCGACCTGAGCGACCTGGAGGTGAATCCGAGATGAGATCCTTGCGACCGATTGCTCTGCCGGCCTTGGTCATGGCCACAACACTCGCGCTTTTCTCTCCGGCGGCACTCGCCCAGGCGCCGACCACCTGGCAGGAGGATGCCAAGAAGGCGGCGCTCGACTATGCCGACGAACAGGCCAAGGAAGTGATCAAGTCGCAGTCGCAGGCGGCGATCGTGGCGCTCTACAAGAAGCTCTACAAGTCGGGGGCGAACAAGACGCTCGTCCGCCAGCTTGGCACGGTGGCCCTCTCGGCCAACGAGATCAACATGTTCGCCGAGAACGCCGCGGATGCGCTGACCAGCGGCGACCCGGAAAAGGCCAGAGCGGCGACCGAGGAGGTCGCGGTCGCGCTCGGCAAGACGCTGGCCAACGGGATCAAGGATCCGGCGCTGCGCAAGCAGATGGCAGGCGTGCTCGGCAATATCGACAAGGTCAACGAGGCGGCCGACGTGCTGGGCAAGGCGGCGGGCGGCGATCCGCAGGCGGCCTATGAATTTCTCGGCCGCGCCTTCATCGCCGCGACGCCCGCGGCCGCCGCCTTTACCGCGGTCGAGACGGCGGCTGGCGTGGTGAACTACGCCAAGGGCAAATTCGTCGACAGCACGATCGAGGAACTCTACCAGGAATATGCCAAGGGCGACGATCAGACGCGCGAGGCGATCCGCGAACGGCTGGAGACCCTGCCACTCTATTCCTCCGTCATCCGCGATCGCAAGATCGAGCTTGCCGACCAGCGCGCCGACGACATTTCCCAGGCGACGGCGGAACCGAGCGACGCGGTGCGCGAGCGGTTGACGGCGACCAGCGACGAGGAGGTTGTCGACGACATTCTCCAGACCTTCGCGGCCCGCAACAAGAAGGACCAGGCGGCGGCGGTGGTGGAAAAGGCCCGCGCCGATGCGCAGGCCGAAGCCGACCTGATGACGGAGGCGCTCGATACGGCGGCTTACGGCAAATACGGGCGCGACTGGTGGACCAAGCACCCCTACAATCTCCAGCGCTTCACCCAGATGATCCGCGACAAGCTGAAGAATGACGGCGTGCTCGACCCGCACGATCCGATCCATATCAAGGCCATGGCCAATCTACTGTCGACCGGCGTGGTGTATGGGGCCAATTCCAAGGAATACCGGGAGCAACTGGAGAAGTTCAAGGAGTACCGCTCCGTGGTCGCGAAGCTTGGCGGAATTACCGAAGAGCCGCAGCAGCCGGCGGCGGATCTCGCCGGCCAGTACGGCGGCCGCATTTCCGGCAAGGCCTCCGGTTCCCTGTCCCTCGTCGTTGCCGGTTCTTCGGTCTCCGGTTCGATTTCCGGCAGCTTCGAGGGCGACGGCTTCACCGCACGGTTCTCGGGCTCGCTTGGCGCGGACGGCGCCTTCAGCGCGCCGTTGACCGGCGTGTTGCAGGGTACGGTGTTCAAGGAGACCAAGCCCTACCCGTTCAACGGGACGATCAACGGCCGGGTCGACGGGCGCTCCGGTTCCGGCCAGTGGTCGGCCAGCAACAAATGGGGTGGCGGCAGCGGCGGCTGGCAGGTGTCGAAATAGGCGGACGCCGAGATCTCTTCCTGAGGACGGCCGAATGCGGGGCGGGCCGTCGGATCAGGCTCGGGCGGCTACCGCGAGCGGCATGTTCTCGCTGTCGGCCAGCCGGATGAGGTCTTCGGCGGGTTGCGGCCGGCCGAACAGATAGCCCTGGCCCTGCTCACAGCCGATCCGCCTCAGGAAGGCGGCTTCCGCCTCGGTTTCGATCCCCTCGCAGATCATGGCGATGCCGAGACCGCGGCAGAGCGTCTTTACCGATTGGACGATCGCCTGGCTCGCCGTATTGTCGATCAGCGTGCGAACGAACATCTGGTCAACCTTGATCTTGTCGAGCGGGAAGCGTGCCAGATAGCCGAACGAGGAATAGCCGGTGCCGAAATCGTCGAGCGCGATCGAGACGCCGAGCGCCTTTAGCGCCGAGAGCTTTCCCAGCATTTCGTCGGAGGGATTGAGAAAGGTCGATTCGGTGATCTCGATCTGCAGTCGGTCGGGCCGAAGGCCGCTTTGCCGCAGCGCCTGTCGGACGGTCGCAACAATGTCGCCGCGCTGCAATTGCAGCGGCGAGACGTTGACCGCCACCGCAAGGTCCGCCCGGAAGGTCAAGGCGTCGCGGCAGGCCTGGAGCATGGCAAAGGCGCCCAATTGCTCGATGAAGCCGTTGGCCTCGGCGATCTCGACGAAGACCTGCGGCGAGATGAAACCCAGCTCGGGATGGCGCCAGCGCAACAGGGCCTCGCAGCCGATCAGCTTGCCGTCGCTGAGGCGAACCTGCGGCTGGTAGAACAGCCGGACCTCGTCCCGGTCGAGCGCATGCCAAAGTTCCGCCTCGATCCGCCGGGTCTGCGCGTGGCGGGCGCCGCCTTCCGGATCGAATTCGACCAGGCCATTGCCATTGGTGCGGCGGGCGTCGTCGAGCGCGAGCTCCGCCTCGGCGACGAGAGCCGCGCCGCCGCGGCTGGGCGCATCCGTGCTGAACACCATGCCGATATGCACGCCGAGCTGCGCCTTGGCTTCGGCGACGGCGAAGGGCGTCGACAGGGCGGCGACGATGGCATCCGCCAGCGATCGGGCTTCCTCGGCGCTGACCGGTGTCAGGGTGAAGGCGGAAAACGTGTCGCCGCCGAGACGGGCAATCGGCGACAGCCGATCGTCGAGCGATTGCAGGCGGTTCACCACCGCCTTGAGCAGGGCGTCGCCCTTGGAGCGGCCGAGGGTGGAATTGATGGTCTTGAACCGGTGCAGGTTGACCGCATAGACGGCATGGCCGCCGGCCGCAGGCGGTGCCTCCCTCAGCCTGTCATTGATCTCGTTGACGAAAGACGAACTGCGCAGCGCGCCGGTGAGAACGTCGTGGCGCGACAGGAAGCCGATCCGCTCCTCCTGCCGCCGGCGCTCGGTGATGTCGCGCGCCGTGACGCAGGCGACGAAGGCATGGTCTTCGCCGCGACGGTTCTTGCCGTCCGCGAGCGCCCTTTGCGAGGCGGTGATAGTGTATTCGATCGTCCGCACCCCGGCACCTTCAAAGAGCGAAAGCTCACGGAGCTTGGCCGGCCCGGCGCATTGCCGGCGCAGATCCGCGATGGCCGCTTCAATGTCGCCACGCCAGGCCTCGGGCAGAATGGCCATGACCGCATCACCGTCCTCGAGCGAGGCGAGCTCGGGCAGCACGTCGGCGATGCGGGTGCTGTGGGCGATCAGGATCCCGTCCTCGTCGATCACCAGGATCGCATCGGCACTGTCGCTGATGACCTGGCCAAGCAGGCTGCGGCTATTGTCGGCCTCGACCGAGGCCAGCCGCAACAGCCAGGTCCGGAGGTCCAGTTCTTCGAGGATGCGGGTGACGACGACCAGGCCGAGCAAGACCTGGCTGGCGGCGGTGGGCAGGACCAGCGCGTGGGCCGATTGCAGCCACAGGCCGGCGGTTTCCAGCGCGACCACGGCCGAGGCGATCAGCAAAAATTGCAGAGGCAGGCTGCGACGCGGCGACAGGGAGACGAAGCCCAGCCCGGCACAGAGGATCAGCAGCGGCCAGGCCCGCAAGGGTGTCAGCGTCCGGTCCTGCAGCAGGGTTTCCGTGGCGATGCTCTGGAGGATCGGACCCGACACCAGCCCGTGCACCGGCACGAGGAAATTGTCCCTAAGCTCGATCGCCGCCGCCCCGACGACGACGATCTTGTCCTTGAAGGCGGCGGGATCAACGCGGCCGGAGGCGACGTCGATCGCCGAATGGGAGACGAGGCTGGCGGGATCGATGGAGAAATCGATGAGGAACGGCGGCGCTGCCTTGTCGGCCTTGCCCGCCAAGGCGGCGGGAACGGACATGACGAATTCGCCGTCCTGCTCCTCGCCATAGGCGAAGGTCCGCACGACGCCGTCGGCATCCGCCCGCACGCTGACGCTGGCCGTCCAGGCACGGTCGGCGAAGAGCGGATGGGGTGCGGTCACGTCCGTCGTGCCGGATCGGTCGCCGCTCGAGCGGTATTGCGTGAACGTCGGCAGGATGACACCGCCGCCGGCCGTCTCGAGCGCCAAGGCCAGTGCCTGGTCGCCCGTCTCCGACGAGCGGGAGCTGAAATCGACGTCGAGGAAGATGTCACGGGCCTCGGCCTTGGCGAGAATGTCGATCAGGCGGGCATGGACCGAGCGGTCCCACGGCCAGACGCCGATTTTGTCCAGGCTCTGCTTGTCGATGGCGACGAAGATCACGTCGCCGGTCGGCGCGCGCGGCTTGAGCGCCATGCGCCATGCCGTGAGCCCCGCATCCAGCCGCGAAAAGCCGCCGAGCCCGGCCAGGCTGGCGACGATACAGAACAGGCTGGCCAGAACCAGCATCCGGCGGAAGGGGAAGGCGACGTTCAATATCCTCTGCTTTCTGACGATGGTGAAATATCGTCCTTGAGAGACGTTTGGCCCTTGATCAATCTGCCCGGCTCATCTCCCGTTCCCGTTCCCGTTCCCGTTCCCGTTCCCGTTCCCGTTGCCGTTGCCGTTCCCGTTGCCGTTCCCGTTCCCGTTCCCGTTGCCGTTCCCGTTGCCGTTCCCGTTGCCGTTCCCGTTCCCGTTCCCGTTCCCGTTTCCGTTTCCGTTTCCGTTCCCGTTTCCATTGCCAATCCCGTTGCGGTTGCCGGGCGTGTTGCCGGCTCCGTCGGCGCGGTTGTTCGGATTGGTGCGCGCATCAATGCTGGGAACGGCCGGGGTGGTGACTGGCGCGCTGACGACGGGAGCCTTTGGACCGGGCCCGAGGACGGAGAGCGAGCCCGGTGTACCCGGCGAAACGGCGACCGACTGGCCGGCGCGGACGTCGACCGATTGGCCGCGTTGCGGATCGGTGACGCCGACGACGCCGCGCGACACCCCGAGCGTGGCGCCCTTGCGATCGACCTGGACGTTGAACCGCGTGCCCTTGACCACCGCCGCGAGGAAGGGTGTCTGTATCTTGAGATTGCGGCCGGCGCGCTTTTCGAAGTCGACGACGATTTCACCAACCTGCTGGGCGATTTCGAATTTCTTGCCCGCGCTGTCCTTGGCGAAAATCGCCGTCATAGTGCCGGGCTGAACCGTCACCATGTCCTCGTCGTGGGAAAGGAGCACACGGCCGCGCGGTCCCGTGCTGATCCACGCGCCGGTCGGGATTTCCATTCCGTCCAGCACGCGGTGCCAGGTCTTGCTGTCGGTTGTGTAGTTTGCCGGTTGCCGGACCTTGGAGACGATCCACCCTTCGGCGAATGCCGGGACGGCCTGGCTGAGAGACACGACAATCGTGGCAAGGGCTATCGACAAGCGCAATTTTCGAACTCCACGCAATAGACACTGCGCGGATCGTAAAACACTCAAAATAACAAATGCCTAACATATAAAATTAGACATATTTCATTTTGTTCGGGCAAGGCCGGCCGGGATGGGTGCCGGCAAAGAAAAATGCCCCGGACAGGGTTGTCCGGGGCCGGGTTTGTTCGGCTTGACGGCGAAGGCGTCAGAGCTTGCCCTGGCGCTGCTGGATCATCATGTAGGTGTCGAAACCGTATTCGGCGATTTGTGCCCAGAGATAGGCGTCCTTCTTGAACGCCTGCTGGCTGTCGTAGATCTTCTTGAAGGCCGGGTTCCTGGCGCTGAAGTCGGCATAGGTTTCGAGCGCCGCCTGATAGCAGACATCGAGGATCTCGGAGCCGAAGGCGCGCAGTTCGGTCCCTTCCGCCACGAGTTGGCGAAGCGCCGCCGCATTGTGCGTATCGTACTTGGCCAGCATGGAAGCATTGGCCGCCGCGCAGGCGTCGGTGAGGATGCGCTTGTAGTTCGCCGGCAGTCCTTCGAACTTCTGCCTGTTGAAGAAGGCATGCACGGCCGGGCCGCCTTCCCACCAGGCGGGATAGTAATAGTACTTGGCGACCTTGTAGAAGCCGAGTTTGAAGTCGTCATAGGGACCGACGAATTCGGTGGCGTCGATCGTGCCCTTTTCGAGTGCTGCGTAGACATCCGAGCCGGCGATCTGCTGCGGCGTGACGCCGACCTTGCTCATGACCTCGCCGGCGAGCCCGGCAATGCGCATCTTCAGGCCCTTGAGGTCGTCGATCGTCTTGATCTCCTTGCGATACCATCCCCCCATCTGGGCGCCGGTATTGCCGGCGGGCAGCGCATAGAGATTGTGCCCGGCAAGAAATTCGTTGATCAGTTCGTTGCCGCCGCCGGCGGAGAACCAGGCATTGGTCATGCGGGCATTGAGGCCGAACGGAATGGCCGTGCCGAGCGCGAAAGCCGGATCCTTGCCGATGTAATAATAGCAGCAGGTATGGGCCATCTCGACGGTGCCGGCGGATACGGCATCGGCGGCCTGGAGAGGCGGAACGATCTCGCCCGCGGCAAAGGTCTGGATGGTGAAATTGCCGTCGGTGGCTTCCGAGACGCTGCGGGCGATCTCTTCGGCGGCGCCGAAGATGATGTCGAGGCTCTTGGGGAAGGAAGAGGTCAGCTTCCAGGTGAGCTTGGGGTTTTCCTGGGCAAGCGCAGGGGCGGCGAGCGAGACGGAGGCGGCAGCACCCAAGCCGGCGGCGCCGGCCTGCTGGAAGAATTTACGGCGATTCATGATTCAATAGCCTTGGTTGTTTCCTATAATCGTTTCCTCCTCCCATGCGGGGGTCTAGCCATGATGTGTCGTGCTTGCAAGCCCGAAAGCTGTCAGAGTTGCGCGTCGGGGCGTTTTGCCTTTCGCAAAATTTCGCAGAAAGCCCGGACGGCATGCGAAAGATGCGCGTCGAGCATGTCGGCAGATCCGTCAGGGGGACGGTTAGACGCGTCGGGTCGGGTTTTCGAGGGCGGGATTGCAGAATAGGGCAGTGACGAGGCTGCGGGCGATCCGATCGGCCGTCGCCATGAACCAGCGGCGCGCTTCTTCCGACGCTTTCATGTCGTCGAGGGTCTCGCTAAACAGCGCCAGCCATTCGACGAACAAGCCCTCGGTGATGCCGGCGAGTCCGTGATGGGCCTGGACCGGCTTGCCACCATAGGCGCCGTTCTTGAAGGCGATCGACGTCCAAAAGGCCTTCATCTTGGCGAGGTGCTCCGGCCAGCGGCCGGAAAGGCGGGTGTCGAAGACGGGCCCGAGGCGCGGATGGGCCTGGATTCGGCCGTAGAAGGTCTCGACCAGGCGATCGATGAAGGCGCGATCGATGCCCATTTCGGCCATCTGCGCCTGCGCGCGGGCGATGATCTCGGCCCGATTTGCCGCGCGACCGATCAGATCATCCTGCATCGCCATCTGCTTCCTTCGTCCCATGTCCGCTTGACGCTTGTCGTCGATCGTGGTGCGCTCGTCAAACGGACGCGATCGGGCCGATCGTCGCACCGGTTTCAAGTCGCCCGCGGTCAAGGTGCGGCACTAGGACGACTTGACCCTGAACAGGTCGCGGACTAGATTTAGAATGATTATAAAGAACAAGGTAGGTAGTCATGCTGGCACGCTTTTTCACGTCATCGAAACGCCCTTTCTCCAGCCTCAACGACCAGGAAATCTTGGCGCTGGCAATCTCATCCGAAGAGGACGATGCGCGCATCTACCTTGCCTATGCCGACCAGTTGCGCGAACAATATCCGCAATCGGCCAAGGTGTTCGAGGACATGGCGGCAGTCGAGCATACCCATCGCAACAATCTGATCGAGATGCATCGCCAGCGCTTCGGCGAGCGCATTCCGCTGATCCGCCGCGAGCATGTCAACGGATTCTATGATCGCAAACCGGACTGGCTGCGCGCCAATCAGAGTCTGGATCAGATCCGGGCAGAAGCGGAACTCATGGAGAAGGGCGCCTATCGCTTCTACCTCGCGGCGGCGCAGCGCACGAGTGATGCCGCGACCCGCAAGCTTCTGGGTGATCTGGCGCTGGCCGAGCAGGCCCACGAGGAAACCGCCTCCATGCTCGGCGAGCGTCACACGCCGGAAGACGTCAAGGCGGAGGAGGACCAAAGCGCCCACCGCCAGTTCGTGCTGACCTATGTCCAGCCGGGGCTTGCCGGCCTGATGGACGGATCGGTCTCGACGCTGGCGCCGATCTTCGCCGCCGCCTTTGCCACCGGCGACACCTGGCAGACCTTCCTCGTCGGCCTGTCGGCCTCGGTCGGCGCCGGCATTTCCATGGGCTTTACCGAAGCGGCCCACGACGACGGCAAGCTGTCGGGTCGCGGCTCGCCGATCAAGCGCGGCCTGGCTTCGGGCATCATGACGGCGCTCGGCGGCCTTGGCCACGCGCTGCCCTATCTCATTCCGCATTTCTGGACCGCGACGATCACCGCCGCCGTGGTCGTGTTCTTCGAACTCTGGGCCATCGCCTTCATCCAGAACAAGTACATGGAGACGCCCTTCCTGCGCGCCGCCATGCAGGTTGTGCTCGGCGGCTCGCTGGTGCTCGCGGCCGGTATCCTGATCGGCCACGGTTGATCATTGTCATGACGCCGCAATGCGAATAGCGTAGCGGCGTCATCATGAAACCATCCTTCGCCACCCTCGGCATGGGCGTTTCCATGACCGTCGGTTATGGCACGCTCTACTATTCCTTCTCGATCCTGGCTCCCGAAATCGCCCGCGAATTCGGCTGGTCGCAGAGCTTTGTCTTCGCGGTCTTTTCGATCGGCCTATTGGGCGGCGCCGTGTCGGCCCCGATCATCGGACGGCTGATCGACCGGTTCGGCGCACGCCCCGTGCTGACCTTGGGATCGATCCTGGCGGCCGCGATGCTCGCCGCCCTTTCCATGGTACAGAACGGCTGGCAGTTCGCCGCGGTAACGCTGGCGGCCGAATTCGTGTCGATCGCCGTGCAATACGATGCCGGCTTCGCCGCGCTGGCGCAGCGCCATGGCCAGGAGGCCAGAAGCCAGATCACCCTGGTGACGCTGGTCGCGGGCTTTGCCTCGACGGTGTTCTGGCCGCTGATCCAGTGGCTGCTGACGATGATGACCTGGCGCGAGGTCTACCTCGTGCTCGCCGGTCTCAATCTGGTGCTCGCCCTTCCGGTGCACGCGCTGTGGCCGTCCTATCGGCAGCCCCCGGCGCGACCGGTGACGAACGCATCCGACGCCGGGGCGCCCCCGATCGTCAACCGCCGGCCGCAACTCGCCCTGATGGCCATCAGCCTTTCGGCCGGAGGCTTCGTTCTTTCGGCCATGGGCGCTTCGCTGCTGGTTCTGCTCGGCGATGCCGGCTTCACGCCGGCGATCGCGACACTTGCCG
This sequence comes from Arenimonas sp., assembly GCA_019459145.1. Lineage (GTDB taxonomy): Bacteria > Pseudomonadota > Alphaproteobacteria > Rhizobiales > Rhizobiaceae > Allorhizobium. The sequence continues at coordinate 8,374 of JAIBEK010000065.1, read as the reverse complement.
GCAGCATGATCGGGCCGTCTCAGGTCGCGGCCCGCGTCATCGAATATGCCCGCCGGGGCGTGCTGTCCCCGCCGCTCACCGGACTGATCGCCACTGGGGCGATCTTCGTCGCGCTGGTCTTGCTGTTTGCCGCCGCGATCTTCCCGGCTGTGGCCGTCGTGCTGCTTTTCGCCGTCTTCTTCGGCATCGGCCAGGGGCTGACATCGATCATTCGCGGCGTCCTGCCGCTGCATTATTTCGGCACGGCCGGTTACGGGCGAACCATGGGCACGCTGTCGGGCATACGCATGGTCCTGTCGGCGGCCGCACCCGTCACCATCATCTTCGTCAACGAGGAAGTCGGTCTTGCGGCCGCGATCGGCTGTCTGCTGCTGATGGGGGCGGTCGGCCTGCTGGCGATGATCGGGCTGTCACGCATGTCGCCGCTGCGACTCGAGGCGGAGCCCGCACGCCAATCGCAACCCTGAGCGCTCTGCCTCAGTAGACCGCGCCGACCATGACGTCGGTCGTGCCGTTCTCGATCGTCACCCAGCGGCCGGTATCGAAGCTCGCCTGCCGCTTGAGATAGGTATAGCGCGTCTCCGTCCACACCTTCACCTCATCGACGAGGTTGTCGAGGATGAAATCGCCCTGGGCGCTGCGCAGCGTCAACACGGCATGGCCCTCGCCGTCGGGCTTGCGCACCACGGTGATCAGCAGGTCGGCGGGAGAGAAGCCGGCTTCCATCAGCTTCTGTCGCTTCAACAGGACGAAATCCTCGCAATCGCCGGCATCGACCGGATAGCTCCAGACCTCTTCGCGGCCATGGGCGTCCGCATCGGTCACCGGCATGATGGCGGCGTTGACGCCGGCATTGATGTCGCGGACCACGTCCCAGCCGTGTGGGGTCAGGCGCGGCAGGGGAGCCTGCTTGCTCTTCACGCTGCATTGGTCGCGATACAGGCGGCAGAATTCGTAATGGCCGATCGGCTGGGACGTGACGCTGCCGGTGGTCATCGACAGCAGAGTACTCGGTGCGGTGAAGCCGGTGCCGGCCGGCGCGCAGACGCCCAGCATCACAAGCAACGCAGCAAGAGCGCGCGATCGGTTCATCATGAACTCGTCCCCTTAATCCTTAACAAAAAGTTAAGGTCCAACTGGGCTGCGAGTCAATCGTGGCGCCGGCGCCGCGTTAGGGATTTGTCAACTATGGTTAAAATGCTACAGATCGGGCGTAGCGTCGGCATCGACCATGGACAGGATCGCCGTTTTCATCCGGGCGATGTCCTCGGGCCGCGACAGCCGGTGATCGCCGTCGCGCACCAGGGTCAGAACGATGTCGTCGGCGGGGAGGAATTCCATCAGCTTGAGGGCGTGGGCGTAGGGCACATCCGGGTCGGCCATGCCCTGCAGGATATGCACCGGGCAGCCGGTTTCGATGATCCCGGTCAACACCCGGTTCGCCCGGCCGTCCTCGATCAGCGCGCGGGTGAAGATGTTCGGCTCGGGGCTGTATTCCGACGGCTCCTCGAAATAGCCACGCTCAGTGAGCGACAGCCGCTCGGCCGTCGAAAGGTTCGGCTCGATCAGGTCGATGGTGAAGTCCGGCGCCGGTGCGATCAGCACCATGCCGGCGAGCCGCGGTCCGGTGCCGCGCCTTGCGAGTTCCTGCGCCAGGCGGAGCGCGATCCAGCCGCCCATCGACGAACCGACCAGCACCAGGCTCGGCGGGGCGGCATGATCGACCACGGCGAGCGCCTCCTCCAGCCAGCGGGAAATCGTGCCCTTTCGGAAATCGCCGCCGGAGGCGCCGTGGCCGGAATAGTCGAAACGGATCGCCGCCAGGCCCTTTTCCGCCGCCAGCGCGTCCATTTCCATCGCCTTCGTGCCGCTCATGTCGGATCGGTAGCCGCCGAGCCAGAGGAGCGCGGGGGCGTTGGGCACCGTCGTCGCGGCGGGGCGCGCGAGGATCGCGATGTCACGGGCCTGGTCGCTGTGGCCGACCGTGATCGTTTCGGCGCGCGGGGCGGAGAAGGTCGAGGTCATGAAAGGGCTCCCTTGGCGTGTAAGGCTCTGTAAAACAGATTCGCGAAGTGACGGACAGCAGGTGATTTTTGATCTGAAGCGTGTTATTGACTTGCCAGGCGACAATAGCCAAATAACTCGATCGCGAGATGCCAGCGCTTCGAGTGCTTTGTCGCCAGGCGCAACAATTCAGGAGAATACGACCATTCGCAGACCTTTCAAAGCCGATGCCCCTGTCAAGGAAGGGCCGCGCTCCAATCGGGAGATCCGGATTCCCCGGGTCCAGCTTATCAATGACGAAGGCCAGAACCTCGGCATTTTGCCGACGGACGAGGCGCTCAGGATGGCGGAAGAGGCGGGTCTCGACCTTGTCGAGATTTCCCCCAATGCCGAGCCGCCGGTCTGCAAGATCCTCGATCTCGGCAAGCTGAAATTCGCCAACCAGAAGAAGGCGGCCGAAGCGCGCAGGAAGCAGAAGATCGTCGAGGTCAAGGAAATCAAGATGCGTCCCAACATCGACACCCATGATTATGAGGTGAAGATGAAGGCCATGAACCGCTTCTTCGAAGAGGGTGACAAGGTCAAGGTGACGCTCAAGTTCCGCGGCCGCGAAATGGCCCACCAGGAACTCGGCATGAAGCTTCTTCTGCAGGTGAAGGAAGACACCGTCGCCATCGCCAAGGTCGAGGCCGAGCCGAAGCTCGAAGGCCGTCAGATGATGATGGTGCTCGCGCCGAAGTAAGGCGCGCTCGATCGCTCCTTCTGCTGTGCCGCCCATCGGGCGGCATTTGCATTTTTGTCGATCGCGCATGACCCCCGTTGCGCTTTCCTCCGTCTGCGGTTATAAGCGCGCGTCCGAACGGTCCGGCAGGGCATGCCGTGGCCGTTCTTTATGCTTGAAAACGGGCGTCGTCTGCCTGTTTCGATACAAGAACAATGGAGTAGCAAAATGCCCAAGATGAAGACGAAGTCCTCCGCCAAGAAGCGGTTCAAGATCACCGCCACCGGCAAGGTCCTGGCGGCTGCCGCCGGCAAGCGCCACGGCATGATCAAGCGGTCCAACAAGTTCATCCGCGATGCACGCGGCACGATGGTTCTCGCCGAAGCTGACGGCAAGAAGGTCATCAAGAACTACCTGCCGAACGGTCTCTGAGACCCTTTCGCTTTTTGGATCATTTAAGGAGATCATGACATGGCACGCGTAAAACGTGGCGTAACTTCCCGCGCCAAGCACAACAAGGTATTCAAGGCAGCCAAGGGCTTCTACGGCCGCCGCAAGAACACGATCCGCGCCGCCAAGGCCGCTGTCGATCGTTCGAAGGCATTCGCCTACCGCGACCGCAAGGTCAACAAGCGCAACTTCCGCGCCCTGTGGATCCAGCGTATCAACGCTGCTGTGCGCGAACACGGCCTGACCTACGGCCGCTTCATCGACGGTCTGAACAAGGCCGGCATCGAAGTCGACCGCAAGGTTCTGTCCGACATGGCCATCCACGAACCGGCAGCCTTCGGCTCGCTGGTCGCGGCTGCCAAGAAGGCACTCGCCTACCTCAAGGACGCCGGTACGGCGAACGAGTTTGAAAGCGCGGTCAAGTAAGCCAGCGCTTCCCAAGCTTTTGTAAAAAGAAATTGTTGGGAAACCCGCGCTGGCAGGGCTAGCGCGGGTTTTTCATTTTGTCGTCATGCCGGGGCGTTAGGGACCCGGTGGTATAAGGGGCAGGAAACGGACATGTCCGATCTCGACAGTTTGAAAACGGCGCTTCTCGCCGACATCGCCGCGGCGGACAACGAAGCCGATATCGAAGCGGTCCGCGTCGCAGCGCTAGGCAAGAAGGGTTCGGTCTCCGAGCTCCTGAAGACGCTGGGCTCGATGACGCCGGAAGAGCGCCAGACGCGCGGTGCGGCGATTAACGCACTGAAGAACGAAGTCACCGAAAAGATCACCGCCCGCAAGACCGAGCTGAAGGACGCCGCCATCACAGCGCGGCTGAAGGCCGAGACTGTCGATGTCTCCCTGCCCGTCCGCTCCTCGCCGGCCGAGCGCGGCCGCATCCACCCGATCAGCCAGATCGTCGACGAGATCACCGCGATCTTCGCCGACATGGGCTTCTCGATCGCCGAAGGCCCGGATATCGAGACCGACTACTACAATTTCACTGCGCTCAACTTCCCCGAAGGCCATCCGGCCCGCGAGATGCATGACACCTTCTTCCTGGAACCCGACGACAACGGCGACCGCAAGGTGCTGCGCACCCATACCTCGCCGGTGCAGGTGCGCACCATGGAAGCGCAGAAGCCGCCGATCCGCATCGTCATCCCCGGCAAGACCTATCGCCAGGACAGTGACGCCACCCATTCGCCGATGTTCCACCAGGTCGAAGGCCTGGTGATCGACAAGACCGCCAATGTCGGCCATCTGCGCTGGATCCTCGAAGAGTTCTGCAAGGCCTTCTTCGAGGTCGACAATGTCGTGATGCGCTTCCGCCCGTCCTTCTTCCCGTTCACCGAGCCTTCGTTCGAGGTCGACATCCAGTGCGATCGCTCGTCCGGGCCGATCGTCAAGTTCGGCGAGGGCACCGACTGGATGGAAATCCTCGGCTGCGGCATGGTCCATCCGAACGTGCTGCGCGCCGGCGGTCTCGACCCGGACGAATACCAGGGCTTTGCCTGGGGCATGGGGCTCGACCGCATCGCCATGCTGAAATACGGCATGCCGGACCTGCGCGACTTCTTCAACGCCGACGTGCGCTGGATGAGCCATTACGGTTTCCGCCCGCTCGACGTGCCGACATTGTTTGGAGGTTTGAGCGCGTAATATTTAATTGTGGCCACAAATAAATAGATGTGGTATGCATGGAACTGGAGTGGGATGAGGAGAAGCGGGAGAAGAACCTTCGGGAGCGAGGGGTGGATTTTGCCGACGCAGTTCGGTTCGATCTGGCGAGCTCGGTCACCCGCGTTGATGACCGCAATGACTACGGAGAAAAACGCTTCGTAAGCCTTGGTTCACTGGACGGCCGGCTTCATGTCCTGTGCTGGACCCGAAGAGGCGAGCGGCTCCGCATTATCTCTCTGAGGAAAGCAAATGACCGAGAACAAAAAGCGTTTGCCAATACCTTCGGCCCAACCTAGGCCTCTGACTGACGCGGAAGGCGAGGTGCGAGAAATTACGGAGGAAGATTTCAGCACCTTCCGCCCGACCAAGGAACTTATGCCTGATGTGATGGCTGTTTGGGAAAAAGCCCGCGGCCAGCGCGGTCCGCAGAAGGCACCGGTCAAGGAGCGTGTCGGTCTCAGGCTCAACAAGGACGTGGTCGAGCATTTTCGTCAGACCGGTCCCGGCTGGCAGAGCCGGATCAATGACGTGCTGGCGGACTATGTCAAGGCGGGGCGGGGTTAGGGGGCGCCCCTGCCGCGATTCGAAGGAATGAAGTAAAGGCCGCCGCTACGGCAGACGCGTTGCGGGATCAGGGAAACGAGACAAAACGATGAAATTCACACTCTCCTGGCTGAAGGATCACCTGGAAACCGAGGCCACGCTCGACGAAATCTGCGAGCGGCTGACCGCGATCGGCCTCGAGGTCGAGGACGTCGACGACAAGGCGGCCTACAAGCCCTTCGTCATCGCCAAGGTCCTGACCGCCGAAAAGCACCCCGAGGCCGATAGGCTGAAGGTCCTGACGGTCGATGCCGGCGACGGTGCAGCGCCGGTGCAGATCGTCTGCGGCGCTCCGAATGCGCGTGCCGGCCTGGTCGGTGCGCTGGCCCGTCCCGGCACCTATGTGCCCGGCATCGATGTTACGCTCGCCGTCGGCAAGATCCGCGGCGTCGAAAGCCACGGCATGATGTGCTCCGAAAAGGAGCTCAACATGTCGGACAATCACGACGGCATCATCGACCTGCCGGACGACGCGCCGGTCGGCACCTCGTTCGCCTCCTATGCCGGCCTCGACGATCCGGTCATCGAGATCAACCTGACGCCGAACCGTCCGGACTGCACCAGCGTCTTCGGCATTGCCCGCGATCTCGCCGCCTCCGGCCTCGGCAAGCTCAAGGCCCCGAAGGCGCCCGAGTTCAAGATCGACGGCGAGACCCCGATCGAGGTCAAGATCCTGCTCGATGACGAGAAGCTCTGCCCCGGCTTCGCCTATCGGCTGGTGCGCGGCGTGAAGAACGGCCCGAGCCCGCGCTGGATGCAGCAGCGGCTGTTGGCCATCGGCCTCCGGCCGATCTCGGCGCTGGTCGACGTCACCAACTACATGACCTTCGACCAGGGCCGTCCGATGCACGTCTTCGACGCCGACAAGGTCAAGGGCGTGCTCACCGTGCGCCGCGCCCGCGAGGGCGAGGAGATCCTGGCGCTCGATACCCGCACCTACAAGCTCAATCCGGCCAACGTCATCATCGCCGACGACAACGGCCCGGAATCGATCGGCGGCATCATGGGTGGTGAACACTCGGGCTGCGACGAGAACACCACGGAGGTCCTGATCGAGTCCGCGCTGTGGGATCCGATCAACATCGCCAAGACCGGCCGCGGCCACGGCATCATCACCGATGCGCGCTATCGCTTCGAGCGTGGCGTCGACCCGGAATACATGATGCCCGGCCTGGAGCGCACCACCGAGCTGGTTCTCTCCATGTGCGGCGGCACGGCTGCCAAGGCCAAGGTCGTCGGCTACAAGGGTTTTGACCGCAAGACCGTCGACTTCCCCTTCTCTGAAGTGAAGCGGCTGACTGGTCTCACCGTCTCCAACGACGAGTCGCGCCAGATCCTGACCGGCCTCGGCTTCGAGGTTTCGGGCAAGGGTGAGACGGTTTCCGTTGCTGTTCCCTCCTGGCGTCCCGATGTGGACGGTAAGGCGGACCTGGTCGAAGAGGTCATGCGCGTGCATGGCGTCGACAAGATCAAGCCCGAGCCGCTGGCGCCGACCGGTTCGGTCAACGCCAAGATCCTGACGCCCCTGCAGATCCGCACCCGCACGGCCAAGCGGGCGCTCGCCTCGCGCGGCATGCTGGAAGCCGTCACCTGGTCCTTCATCCCGGAAGAGCACGCCAGGCTCTTCGGTGGCGGTAGCCGCGCGCTGAAGCTCGCCAATCCGATCGCCGCCGACATGTCGGACATGCGCCCCTCGCTGCTGCCGGGCCTGCTGACGGCCGCCCAGCGCAATGCCGACCGTGGCTTTGGCGACGTGGCGATCTTCGAGGTGTCCGGCACCTATGAGAGCGACAAGCCGGAAGGCCAGCGCCGCGTCGCCGGTGGCATCCGCCGCGGCACGGCCTCGCTTGCCGGTGCCGGCCGCATGTGGTCGAACGCGGCAAAGGGCGGCGGCAAGCCGGTCGACGTCTACGACGCCAAGGCCGATGCGCTGGCCGTTCTGGAAGCCTGCGGGCTGCCGATGACGAACGTCCAGGTCGAGCAGGGCGGCCCCGAATGGTATCATCCGGGCCGGTCCGGCACGATCAAGATGGGTCCGAAGGTGGTGATCGGCCATTTCGGCGAATTCCATCCGAAAACGCTGGAAGCCCTCGACGTGTCCGGCGCGCTTTGTGGCTTCGAGGTCTATCTCGACGCCGTGCCGGAGCCGAAGCGGAAGGCGACCCGCACCAAGCCGGCGCTCGATCTTTCGCCCTTCCAGATGGTCAAGCGCGACTTCGCCTTCGTGGTCGAGAAGTCTGTCGAGGCAGGCGCGATCATCAAAGCCGCGACCAGCGCAGATAGAAAGCTGATCACCGGCGTCAACGTCTTCGACATCTTCGAGGGTGCTTCTGTCGGCGAGGGCCGCAAGTCCGTGGCGATCGAGGTGCTGATCCAGCCGATCGAAAAGACGCTGACCGACGAGGACTTCGACGCGCTGACGAAAAAGATCGTCGGCAATGTCGAAAAGACCACCGGCGGCAGCCTGCGCGCCTGATGGGAGACAAAGTCCGGGAGCGGCGTCAAGTACGCCGCCCCCGACTGGCGCTAATTCCGACAGCGACCGATCAAGAGAGATTTAATCAATAGTGAATAGCTTGTGCCGATATCCCGACGGCCAAAGGCTTTCTCGACACGATTTTTCTCAGGCGGGCGATATCCCAATGACCGGTTCTGTCGACGCGAATATTTTCGAACTCGCTCCGATTGCGATGTGGATCGAAGATTTCAGCGAGGTCAAGGCCCAGTTCGACGCCTGGCGTGCAGCCGGCGTGACCGACCTTCGCGCCTTCCTCAAGGAGGATCGCACGCGCGTCGCCGAGTGCTCCTCGAAGATCCGGATCCTGCAGGTCAACCGCAAGACTCTCGACCTGTTCGAGGCCGAAGACCTCAACCAGCTGATCGGTAATCTCGGCAGGGTCTTCTGCGACGATATGTGGGAGACCCACATCA
>JAIBEK010000055.1 GCA_019459145.1 Arenimonas sp. | reverse complement strand
CAGAACAAGACGAACGCGATCTATCTCGAGGTGTTCGATTACTGGAGCAAGCGCACCTTCTGCGAGATCCTGCTTTCGGAACTCGGCATCGATCGCCCGCGCGGCACCATCGCCACCATGATGATGCAGGCGCTGCGGCTTCTGCAGGACGATCCCAACCGGCTGATGATCATCGACGAGGCCGACAAGCTGGTCGACAAGGGCATGATCGAGCTGGTGCGCGATATCTACAAGGGCGCGCGCATCCCGGTGCTGCTGGTCGGCGAGGAACAGCTGCCGCAGAAGCTCGCCCGTTACGAGCGGTGCGAGAACCGCGTGACGGCCTATGGCATGGCCAACCCTTCCGACCTCGACGACGCGCGGGCGCTGGCCAAGATCTACCATCCCAAGCTGATGTTCGGTGACGATCTCCTGGTCGAGGTGGTGCGGCAGACGCGCGGCGTTGCCTCGCGCATCGTCACGTCGCTGGCCGAGATCGGCCAGTTCGCCCGCGCCAATGGCCTCGCCCAGGTCGCCCTTACCGATTACACCGGCAGCTATTTCACCGGCCAGGCGCCCCGGAGGGCTCGCTGATGCCGAAGCTCGTCACGCTCACGATCGCCAATGCAAGGCCGCTGCGCTGCGGCGCGGACTATTGGTGGTCGTGCATCCTGGATCTCACCCGCGAGGGCGCCGGCTTTTCCTATGCGGAACTCGACGGCCTTTCCGATCCCTACCATGACCGCTATCTCGGCCAGTTCCTGCGCAGGCTGGAGAAAACCAGGTTCATCGCCAAGGTGGAAGCCGGCAGCCGCACATATCGGCTGGTCAAGCGGCAAAGCCAGGTCCCGTCGCTCGGCCACGATGCCAGGGAGAGCCAACGCGGCCAGCGGCTGCAGAACATGTGGAACGTCATGCGCCGCCGCCGATCCGGTTTCACCGTCGACGAGCTGGCACTCGACGCCTCGGTCGACGACCTGGTCGTCGCACGCAATACCGCCAAGCAGTACTGCCTGCTTCTGGCGCGAGCCGGGATGCTGGCCGTCCAGGCGCCGGGCAAGCGTGGCGAGGGCCGCAATATCTACGTGCTGCGCGGGTCGGCCAATAGCGGCCCCAAGGCCCCGCGCAAGATGAAGGCGACCCTGGTCTACGATCCCAATCGGGAAACCATCGTCGGCGATGTCGTGGCCGAGGAGGATCGGACATGAGCCAGAAGCCGAACGATCCCGTGGCGCGCGCCACGGCCGCGTGGGGCGATGAAATCCCGGACTGGGTGGTTGTCCTGGCGGAAGCCTGCCGGCTTGCCGGAAGCCAGAGCGCCGTTGCCCGCCGTCTGGAATATTCCGCGACGACTGTCAGTCAGATCCTGTCGAAGACCTATCTCGGCGATGTCGGCCGGGTCGAGCAGATGGTGCGCGGCGCGCTGATGGCCGAGACGGTGGTCTGCCCGATGCTCGGCGACGTCGCCCGCAATGTCTGCCTCGACTGGCAGGCCAAGCCCTACAGCCCGACCTCGTCGCACCGCGTGGCCATGTTCCGCGCCTGCCGGGACGGATGCCCGAACAGCCGAATCTCAACCAAGGAGGTGTGACATGCTCTCGGATGCCCTCAAAGAAATGCGCGAACGCGTGAAGATCGGCGGCCTGCCGCACGACACCGCCGGCCTGCTTCTGACGCTCGAAGCCTTCGAGCTGGAAGCCCGCAACCTTGAAAACCGGATCGAGATCGCCACCGGCCGACCGCATGTCGCGCTCTACGGCCGGCTGGTCTCGTCCGCCGCCTTCGACACGATGGGAGGAAACGCATGACCAAGCTTCAGTTCGATTATCTCTCCAGCCATTTGGAGGAGGCACGCCGGCGCATGATCGAGAACCGCCACGGCGGGATGGTGCTGACCGGCGAGGACCTGGAAGAAACGATCCAGAATTTCGGCGCTTTCGTCAAAATGGCGAAGCAGCTGGAAAACGAACTCTCCCGGCGCGAGTGGAACCAACGCGCGCAGGACGATCTGCGCAGGCTGGTCAACGAACCGTCCGCGATCGTGCTCGACGCCATGCGCAGCCCCGACAGCAATGTGGTCGGATTTCCCGGCCGCCCGCGCAGTCAGGGCGGGATTGGCGGCCCCGGTGGAGGCGATGTCGCATGACTTGCGCACTCGCGCCCATCTCCTGCGGCCTGATTCTGGACGTCGTCGGCGTTGCCTACGGCTTCAGGGTCCGGGACCTGTGCAGCCGGCAAAGAAGCCGGCCGCTGGTTGCCGCGCGCCGCATGGCCTGGACGCTCGCCCGTCACCTGACCGGCCGCTCGCACAAGCAAGTCGGCCGCGTCATGGGCGGGTTTGACCACACGACCCTCCTGGATGGCGTGCGCGCCACCGAGGCGGGGATCAACGAGGCGGCGGAGATTGCGGCGGACTATGCCGTGATCCGGGCGGCGATCGAGATCCTCGCGGAAGAACAGGCGGACGGCGTCGATGACGCCGCCGAAATCGTCATCCACGGCTGGCGCCAGATCCAGCCGGCCACCAAGGCGGCGCTGGAGTCCAGCTTCGTCGCCGCATTGAACAATCTTCAAACCCTCTTTGAAAGGCACTGACATGGAAGCCGTAATTCTCGAACCCACCCGCACCGATGGCGTCATGGTCATCAACGGGCGCGAATGGATGGAAGACGCCAAGGGCAACCTCGTTCCGCTGGCGAACGTCAAGCCGGAAGACAAGCTGCAGGACGAGACGGTGCGCAAGATCATCGGCTTTGCCAAGGACCTGTCGGCCCAGATCGCGCGGTTCAAGCGCCACACGGTCGCCGACCTCGCTTCACTCAACGCCATCTACGAACAGGAATATGGCCAGACGCTCGGCGGCAAGAAGGGCAATACGACCTATATGACGATCGACGGCCGGATGCGCGTCGTCGTCCAGTTCGCCGACCAGGTCACGTTTGGTCCGCAGATCCACGTCGCCAAGAGCCTGATCGACGAATGCCTGACCGAATGGGCGGCGGAAGCGCGGCCGGAGATCCAGGCCATCGTCACGCGGGCCTTCAACACCGACAAGGAAGGCCAGATCAACAAGTCGGAGATCTTCATGCTGCTGCGGCTCGACATCGCCGACGCCCGCTGGCAGCGGGCCATGGACGCCATCCGCGACAGCATCCGGGTGACCGGCGCCAAGGGCTATATCCGCTTTTACGAGCGCGAGAACCCGAACGACGAGCCGGTCGCGATCACCATCGACCTGGCGAAAGCGTGAGGGCGGGACGATGGCAGAGAACATAATGCTGATAGCCGCCGGCGGTCTCATAGCACTGATCGTCACCGGTCTCGTCATCGGCCTCGTCGTATTCCTCGACACAATGAAGTCCGACCTTGGGGCATTGTTCATCTTTGTGGTGGTGGTGATCGCCGTGGGTGTCTTGATGGTGGTGTCGTCATGAGCAACCCAAACCGCCGCGAGCAGATCCTTGATCTGCTGACTCAGGAGTTTCGCGATGACGGCCACACCGTCATCACCGAGGAAGGCGACGTCTACGCGGCCGTGCTTGTCCAGCGCGGTCCCGTCACCCTCCAAGCGGCGAAGTTCAATCTCAGCACTCTGGCCAACCAGATCGACAGGAGCTTGCCATGACCGACCGCGTTTGCCGCGAATGCGGCATCACCAACACTGAAATCACGGCCGGCGTGACTGACATCAACGGCGATCCCATGTGCTTTGCGGACGACGACTTGTGCTCATGGTGCCAAGAGCACATTCAGCGGCAGCTGGAGGTTGATGCCGCTCGTTACCGATTCCTGCGCAACCGCCAAACCCGCCACGTCGATTTCGCGGCTGGTGGCCTCTTCGCCGGACGTATCCCGGAAAACCTTATTCTCGGCGGCGAGGATCTCGATCGCGCTATCGATACCGAATTGGGTATGGACATCCCGCATGAAGAGCCATTGGAGCGTCGGCTCGCTGCCTGCCTTGCCGAGTGTATCGACACGCCGCTGATGACAGGATCTCTTGGCGGAGATGCCCGTATTCCGAGCCAGATCCGCATCGGTTTCTTTCGACCCGATATTGCCGAGCGCGCCGCAGAACTTCTTGAGGAGGCTGGTGTATGACCTCCTCCATCGCAGCCATCCACGTCGCCAAGAAGCAGCTCGGCCTGGATGACGATACCTACCGGGCCAAGCTCGCCCAGATCACCGGCAAGTCGTCGGTGAAGAACATGAGCGAACCCGAGCGCCAGAAGGTGCTGACCGTGTTTCGCAATGACGGCTTCCGACCGGCCGATGCCCAGCCGGCCGGCGGTAAGATGAGTGGCCCGTTTGCCCGAAAGCTGCAGGCACTGTGGATCGGCGGATACAATCTCGGCGTGGTGAGCGATCGGCGCGACGCGGCGCTGATCGCCTTCGTCAAGCGCCAGACCGGCCTCGACGCCGTTCGCTTCCTGCACCATGCCGATGATGCCAGAGCGGCGATCGACGGCCTGAAGGGGTGGCTGCGGCGCGAGGGCGGCGTCTCCTTCGGGAACCTCAACGGCCAGGACTGGCTTGCGGCCGACGGGGCGAAGATTGCCTGGGCGCAATGGAAGATCCTCAACGAGGGCGTCGACCTGATCAACCGCAAGGGCTTCGACACGGAAGTGTTCCGCCTGATCGACCAGCCGAACTACTGGCTGTCGGCTCTGACGAGCCGGCAATGGCAGGTGGTGATGAACGCGCTTGGCGAGCGGGTGCGCGCGGCGAAGAAGGGCAGTGCATGATGGTCGCGTACGGCTTCAAGAAGTTCTTCGCCCCGCAGATCGAGGACGGCAGCAAAGCCCACACCATCCGTGGTCACCGCCGTCGCCATGCTCATGTTGGCGAGCCGGTCCAACTCTTCACCGGCATGCGCACCCGCCATTGCGTCAAGATCATCGCAGATCCGATCTGCGTTGCCGTGCTGCCGATCGTCATCATGTCGAGCGATCTGCTCTCCGCCGGCATCGCCTATATCGAGATCGATGGCCGGCCGCTGCACCGTGATGAGATCGAGCCCTTCGCCATCTCGGACGGGTTTGACCCGGCACGCCTGGTCGGCCTGGCGCCCGCCTCCCTGATCGGCGAGACGGCCCGAGAGACCATGGGGCGGTTCTGGCGTTCGGAAAACCCTGGCTCCCGTTTCGAGGGCGTCATCATCCGGTGGAGGCCCTGACCATGGCCCAGCCGCTGCCGCTGTTCGAACATCCCGAACTCCGCGCCATCAAGGCGGAGCGCGAGCAGCTGGTGCGCAAGCTCGAACGTGGCGGGTGCGATGCCCATAGCCGCATCCGCCGCGAACAACGCCTGGCGCTGCTGACCGCCCGCCAGATCCAGATTGAAGCCCGCATGGGCCTTGGGAAAAGCCATGACTGAGATCCGCGTTCCGGCCCATGTCCAGCCTTTCGTTACCGCAGTCGGCATCGAGAAGACGATCGATTTCCTGCTCGCATTCGGCGGGTCCTACGCCTACCTGTCTGAGAACCCGCAGGATCGCTCCGACGTAGTCGACGCGATCGGCCGCGACGCTGCGGTGAAGATCGCTCGCCAGGTCGGCTCCGGGTCTTTCCGCATCCCCACGGCAAAGCCCTTTATCGCCGCGCATTTGAAGTATAATAAGGGCCTGACCACCAACGCGATCGCACGCCTGCTTCACGCGACCGATGTCAGTGTCCGCGGCTGGCTCAAGGCCGGCCAAAGCACCCAGCTCGATTTATTCGGCTAACTGACCCGCAAACCCTTGCGGCTGTTTTAGCGCGCCCGTTACGCGCGAATATGCCCTCGACCGCCGGATGATCCGGCAACCGCCAATCGTCGAGGGCATCATGCGACCGATCTCCGAAATCATCGTCCATTGCACCGCCACGCCGGAAGGCCGCGCGGTGACCGTCGCCGAGATCGATGCCTGGCACCGGGCACGCGGCTGGTCTGGCATCGGTTACCATCGCGTCATCGGGCTCAACGGCGAGCGCTGGGCCGGCCGGCCGATCGACAAGATCGGCGCACACTGCGAGGGCCACAACACCGGAACCATCGGCGTCACCTATGTCGGCGGCGTCGCCAAGGATGGCCGCACCGCCAAGGACACACGCACCCCCGCGCAGAAGCAGGCGCTGCTGGTAGAGCTGACCGAACTGCGCGACCGTTTCAACATCGGCAAGATCTCCGGCCACAATGAATACGCCGCGAAGGCCTGCCCGAGCTTCGATGCTTCGAAGGAATATGATCACCTGTTTGAGGGTCGCTCAAAGGGACCTCGCGCTCTCCGCGACCCGCTCCTGGTGCGTGGCATGTCGGGCGAAGCTGTCACCGAATGGCGCGACAGGCTGATTGCCTGGCGAAAGGCGGCAGGCACGCGCGGGCCGCTTCGCGCTGGCGGCGTCTTCGACCATGACGTCGAGATGGAGACGATCGCCTTCCAGCGCTCTCGCGGGATCGCCGTGGACGGCAAGGTCGGCCCGCAGACGCTGGGCGAAATGGAGCTGGCTCTGGCAGCCCGTCCCCCTTTCCAGGCGCTCGGTTGATGCCGATGCAGAAACCTTCCTACAGCACTTCCAAGCGGGCCCTCTGGCTCTCCTCCATCATGGCCTGGATCGTGATCCTGATTCTCGCGGTCGGCGCGGCCATGGGAGGCAAGGCCGTCGAGTTCGGCTCGATCGCCGTACCTTCCATGGTCGCCCTGATTGCCGCGCTGCTCGGCATCCACCGTTTTACCGGTTCGCTCGATTTCCGGGCGTCACAGGTCCAGGCGACTGAAGCGCCCGCGGCTCCTCCCCACAGCGCCCGCGATGAGCCGACTTCGGGAGATACCCGATGATCGCTGCCTGGCTTTCGAAGGCGGCAGCGCCGCTGCTCATTGCCGGCGCCATGCTGCTGGCCGCCGCCGGCCTCGGCTGGCTGACCCTCAAGACTATCGACGACATGGTCGACACGGCGGCATCCGGCGCTCGCGCCGAGCGGGACCATTACTGGCGAGCCCAGATCGAACAGTCGAATGCGATCGCGCAGAAGGCGATTGCAGACGCCCTTAAGAACACCATGGCTGCGCAGGATGCCGCCCGCGACCAGGTCGCGGCGGCGGAGGCCCGAGCCACTCAACTGGAGACCGAAAATGCGGCTTTGCCGGATAACGGGCGCTGTGGCCTTGGCCGTGATCGCGTCCGCCTGCTCAACAAGCGATAGGGCGCCGATCGTGCGGACCCAGATCGTCGAACGCGCGGTGCCGGCAGAGGCACTGAAGCCGTGCCCGGCTCCGAAGGCGCTGCCGGACCGCGACATGACGGAAACCGAAACCCAGACCTATTGGGGCGCCGATCGCACTGCGCTACGCGTCTGCGAGACCAGGCGCGCGGCGGCCGTCGCGGGAGGCTCGCATGTACAGTGAGTTCGACCGTGAGGTCGGCGAGATGCGGGTCGAGCAGGAGCGCCAGGCGCGCATCGACGCGGCAAGTGCCGCCCTGAAGGCAGAAGGCCGTGACGTGTGCGACTGCGGCGCGACTATCTCGCTCGCGCGCCGGCGCGTCTATCCATCCGCCACCCGCTGCCTGGAGTGCCAGCAGATTGCCGAGAGAGAGGCCTACTGCCGATGACGCCGTCCGAAGTTTCACAATACCTGGGCCTGGCGCTTGCGATCATCGCGCTGCTCGGCCACGCCAAGGGCTATTTCTCCAGCGGCGAGAAGACGCTGATTGCGCGCGTCGACAAGGTCGAAACAAAGCTCGTCGAATATGATCGCCGCATCCAGGCAATCGAGGGTGAGCTGAAACATCTTCCCGATCGCGAGACGGCCCACATGCTGGAATTGGCCCTGGCCAAGATCTCCGGCCGCCTCGATACGCTCGACGAGCGGCTGCGGCCCATAGCGGCCACCAGCAGCCGATTGCAGGAATTCTTACTGGAGCAGGCGCAAAAATGAGCATGGAAAAGATCATGCAAGAAGAGGCCCGGCTGACGATCCTGAAGGAACTAGCGGCCGAGTCCAACAAGGCGATTTCCTCCGAGCGGATGCGCCGCTATCTGTTGACGTTCCTCCTCATCGACAAGCCGCGCGAATGGGTCGAGCAGCAGTTCCAGTTCCTGCACGATATGGGCGCGGTCGACATCGTGCCGGCGGGCAGTGTCAAGATTGCCCGCCTGACGGAACGCGGGGAACATCACCTGCAAGGCATCATCAGCATCGCTGGCGTTCTGCGCCCAAGCACGCGCGCGGGGAGCTGATATGGTCAAGGGGCGTGGCCGGCTCAACGGCATCGAACTTCTGCCCGAGGAGTGCACTCCCATCGTCGCCTGGGCCGCAGATGCACTGCAGGACCGCGAACAGAAGCAGGTCGACATCTACAGCGAGTTCGTCACCCGCCTAGAAGGGCTCCAGCGCGAGCACCGCGGCGAGCTGGAATTCAATATTCCGAGCTTTTCGGCGTTCAACCGCTATTCGATCAAGCTCGCCACCATGACCCGGCGCCTGGACGAGACGCGCGAGATCGCCACCGCCATTGCGGGCAAGTTTGACGCCCAAGCCTCCGACGATCTCACCCTGATCGCCGCCGAGGCGATCAAGACGCTGATCTTCGAGCTGCTCACCTCGAAGGGCGAAAGCGGCATTGATCCGAAGGGCGCCATGTCGCTTGCCAACGCGCTGCGCGCTGCCGCCCAGGCTCAAACCGTATCCACCGGCCGGCGCCAGAAGGTCGAGGCCGAGTTCAAGAGCAAGGTGGGCCAGGTCGTCGACGCCATCGAGCAGCAGCAGGACAAGCTGACGCCGGACGGCAAGGAAGCTTTGCGCAAGATCCGTGAAGACATTTACGGGATTTTCAAATGAGCGCGCCTGCCGTCCCACTGTTCGGCTACCAGCA
This sequence comes from Arenimonas sp., assembly GCA_019459145.1. Taxonomy (GTDB): domain Bacteria; phylum Pseudomonadota; class Alphaproteobacteria; order Rhizobiales; family Rhizobiaceae; genus Allorhizobium. The sequence continues at coordinate 90,551 of JAIBEK010000055.1, read as the reverse complement.
GCGCTGGTTCCTCGACCGCTCCCGTTTCAAGATCGGGAAGTTTGCCCGCCAGACCGGCAAGACCTTCACCACCACGCTGGAAGTCGTCGACGATTGCTTCGAGCATGCCGTCGAAGGCCGGCGGACGCGTTGGGTTATTCTTTCTCGTGGGGAGCGTCAGGCGCGCGAGGCAATGAACGAAGGGATAAAGCTGCACGCCCAAGCCTACCAGCTCGGCTTCGAGATCAACGAGTTCGACTGGAAAGGCGATGCAGGATCCTATCGCGCGCTTGAGGTCGAGTTGCCGCATGGGTCGAAGATAACCGCGCTGCCGGCCAATCCGGACACGGCACGCGGCTTCTCCTCGAATGTCTTTCTCGATGAGTTCGCCTTTCACAAGGATAGCGGCGCAATCTGGAAGGCGCTGTTTCCGGTCATCTCGGCCGGGTGGAAGCTGCGCGTCACGTCCACGCCCAATGGCAAGTCCGGAAAATTCTACGAGCTGGACACAGGCAAGGATGACGCCTGGTCGCGCCACGTCGTCGACATCTACCAGGCGGTGCGCGACGGTCTACCGCGCGACATCGAGGAGCTGCGCGCCGGTATCGCCGACGATGATGCCTGGGCACAGGAATACGAGCTGCACTATCTCGACGAGGCGAGCGCCTGGCTCTCCTATGACCTCATCACCTCGGTCGAAGATCCGGACGCCGGCGATCCTGACGGCTACCAGGGAAACCCATGCTTCGTCGGTCGCGACATCGGCCGGCGCCATGACCTTCATGTGATCTACGTCTGGGAGCAGGTCGGCGACGTGCTGTGGGAGCGCGAGCGCATCGAGCAGAAGCGCGCGACCTTTGCCCAGATGGACGAAGCCTTTGACGACGTGATGATGCGCTACCGTGTCGCGCGCGCCTGCATCGACCAGACAGGCATGGGCGAGAAGGTGGTGGAAGACGCACAGCGGCGCTACGGCAGCCGGATCGAGGGCGTGTTGTTCACCTCTCCCAACAAGCTGATCATGGCCACGCGCGGGAAGGAACGCTTCGAGGACCGCACCATCCGGATCAAGGAAGGCGACCCGGCCTTGAGGTCCGATCTGCACAAGCTGCGAAAGGTGGCCTCGGCGACAGGTGCGCCCCGCTTTGTGGCAGAGCGCGATGACGATCACGCCGACCGCACCTGGGCGGCGTTTCTCGGCATCCATGCCGCCGATGGTGAGCGCACCGAATACGGCTATGAGGCCGCAGCCCGTCCGCCGAGCCGCTTCAGCGAACCAACCGACGGTGACGAAACCCCCTTCCGCATGGCGAGCCTTCGCCGCAGCCGAGGTGCATACTGATGGCCGAGTTTCAGTTCCTGGACGCCTTCGGGCGCCCGATCCAGAAGGCAGCGCTCAAGAGCGAGCAGGCCGCTGCCACCACCCGTGGCGTTCGCCAGCCGTTCGGCCGTCACCAGGCGCCGGGCCTAACGCCAGGCAAGCTTGCCCGCATCCTCCGCCATTCGATCGATGGCGATCCGGAAGCCTATCTCGAACTGGCCGAGGACATGGAAGAGCGCGACCTGCACTATGCCGGCGTGCTGTCCATTCGCAAGCGCCAGGTGTCCGGCCTGCAGATCAATGTCGAGGCGGCCGGAGACGATGCCGAGAGCATTCGCGATGCCGACCTGGTGCGAGAGGTGATCGGTCGGGATAATTTTCAGGACGAACTCGTCGATATCCTCGACGCGATCGGCAAGGGCTATTCGGCGACCGAGATCATCTGGGACACCAGCGAGGGGCAATGGATGCCCTCTGCGCTCAAATACCGCGATCCGCGTTGGTTCTGCTTCGACCATATTGACGGCGATACCTTGCTGCTCCGCGATGTCGCCGGCGACGTGCCGCTCGTCCCCTTCAAGTGGATCGTCCACCGCGCCAAGGTGAAGTCCGGACTCACCATCCGCGGTGGGCTGGCGCGATCGGTCGCGTGGACCTTCCTGTTCAAAAGCTTCACGGCCAAGGACTGGGCCGTGTTCTGTGAGGCCTATGGTCAGCCGCTGCGGCTCGGCAAGTTCGGACCGGACGCCAGCCCGGAAGAAAAGGATATCCTGCTGCAGGCGGTCGCCAGCATCGGCACGGACTTTGCGGCGATCGTGCCGGCATCGATGACGGTTGAGTTTGTCCAGGCCTCGATCAGCGGCAGCCACGAACTCTACGAACGGCGATCCGACTGGCTCGACCGCCAGGTCTCGAAGATCGTGCTGGGCCAGACGGCGACCACCGACGCCCAGGCCGGCGGATACGCGGTCGGCAAGGTCCATGACGGCGTACGCGAGGACATCGAGCGCTCGGATGGCCAGCAGCTTGCCGCAACGCTGACCCGCGACCTGGTGCGCCCTTTGGTCGACCTCAATCATGGGCGGCGCAAGAAGTACCCGAAAATCACCATCGGCCGACCGGACGAGGTGGACGTCGAAAAGCTGGTGAAGAACGTCGTCGCACTCGTGCCTCTCGGCATGAAGGTCGGCATGGCCACGATGCGCGACAAGATCGGCATTCCCGATCCGGACGACGACGAGGAGCTGCTCGTCCCTCGCGCACGCCCCGCCGAGCTGAAGAAGCCGGAGGATGTACAGACTGCCGAGCCGCCGCAGGTGGCCGCCCAGTCGGCACTGCAGCAGCCGGGAATGAAGGCGACCGACGCCATAGACGATGCGGCGGCTGCGATCGTCGCCAACGAATGGGAGCCGATGGTGGCGCCGATCGTCGCCGGCCTGGAAGACGAACTGGCCACAGTGGGGTCGGAGGATGAGGCAAAGGCCATCATCGCGCGCAGGATCGAGACCATGGGAGTTGCCAAGCTCGCCGAGGTGCTGGCTCGATCTGCCTTCGCCGCGCGGCTTGCCGGTGAAGCCGGCGAGGATCTCTGATCATGGCGACCGCCCAGCTCGTTCCCCTGCCGCCTGAAGACGCCATACGCTTCATGGAGGTGCGTGGCCGGCGCCTGTCGCCAAGCTTCGCCTGGCAGGATGCCTATGCCGCGGAACATGCCCGGATGTTCACGGTCGCAAAGTCGGCAGGCTTCGACATCCTTCAGGACGTCTTTGACGGCCTTTCGAAGGCTCTTTCAGAGGGGCGAACGCCGCAGCAGTTTGCCAGGGAGCTGACCCCGCTGCTGAAGGCCAAAGGCTGGTGGGGCCGTCAGATGGTCGAAGATCCGGCGACTGGCGAGGAGCGCCCCGCCCAGCTCGGTTCGACCCGTCGGCTCGAGACGATCTTCGACACGAACATGCGGGTCTCCTATGCGGCCGGCCATTGGGCGGATTTCGAGCGCAACAAGCGGACGCGGCCTTATCTGCGCTATGTCGCGCTTCTCGACGACAGGACCAGGCCCGCGCACCGTGCCAGGCACAATCTCGTTCTGCCGGTGGAACATCCTTACTGGGAGAAATGGGCGCCGCCCTGCGGCTGGAACTGCCGGTGCACTTTACAGAGCCTGTCGCAGAGGGAGGTCGACAAGCTCAAGGCGGAAGGGGAACTGCTCAAGTTCGAGCCGCCCGAGGACACATACCGCTCTTGGGTAAACAAGCGCACCGGCGAAATGAGGGATATTCCTGACGGGATCGATCCCGGCTGGGACTATAACCCCGGCCGCGTCGGCGCGGCGGTGGCGATCAACGAGGCTCTCGCCCAGAAGGCGGCAGGTGCCCCGTATGAACTGCTGGAGCCGCTGGTCGCTGAACGCGTGCGATCGGATGCTTTTGCCCGGTTCGTGGCGAAGCCGGAAGGCACGATGCCGGTCATGCCGATCCCGCCTCAAATCGGCGACGCGCTCGGAACTCCGGCCCGTGTCGCTCTCCTGTCATCGGAGACGATGCAGAAGCAGCTGCGAAACCATCCGGAGCTTACGCTGGCGGACTACCGCCTGCTGCCGTCGATCGGGGCTAATCCCACCATCGTGTTCCAGGACGGACCGAACACAGTGGTGCTGGTGAAGGCAACGGGCGGGCGCTGGTGGTACGTCGCGGCCAAAGCCACCAAGACGGCAAAGGCGGCATTCGTGACATCGTTCAGGTTCGCAAAGGACGAGAACATCCGCCGGCTGCTGTCGCGGCCGGGGCTGAAGGTGATCCTGGACACAAGGGAAGAATGATGCGCGGTGGGGCCTCCCGGAAACCCCACATGGCGATCCCGTCTTTCGACGGTCCTACGGCAGGGAGAATATCACCGTGTCACGCGCACGACCGTCATATAGCACGAAGTGCAGCGATCTTCAAATTCGCCCGACGACGCGCGAGGACGGCAATGGACCGGCACTCGGGCGTCGTCGGCCGGAAATCGCGCCTACGGCGTTTAAACAGGCTTTAAATTCGAAGCTTGATCCCTTCCGAGGTCGTGTTATGTCTCTCGAAGGCCCGGGTGCACTCCAAAGCCTAATTCCCCACAAACCCTTGTGACTGTTTCGGCCATCTGCTGACGGGCATTGTGCCCCTCATGAAGAAAGCCAGTCAGAACCTTTTCGCGGGTGATGTCGCCGCTCATTCGAGCGCGATCACCGCTGCCGATGCGACGCCGGTCGATGGAGACGGCGGCCGCTGGATCATGCTCCTACCCAAAGGCAAGTTCGCCGGCCGGGATGGACGCGGGCCGTGGAAGGCCGGCGACGAGGCGGATCTTCGCACCATCGTCCAGTCAACCTTGAAGCGCGCCGGCTCGACCGAGATCGTCATCGATTACGATCACCAGACGATGTTCGGCGCGGTTCCGGGCGTGGGCGGCCGTGCACCGGCTGCGGGCTGGATCAAGGAGTTCGACGTTCGCTCGGACGGTCTCTGGGCTCGGGTCGAGTGGACCGAAGCGGCCGCGCAGGCAATCAAGGCCGGCGAATACCGCTACATCTCTCCCGTCTACCAGTTTCTGAAATCGGGCCAGGTTCTACACCTGCTGTCCGCGGGGCTGACCAATGTCCCCAATCTCGATCTTGCCGCCGTCGCGGCGAGTGCCCAGTCAACCAGCCAGGAAGAAAACATGGAAAAGATCGCCCTTGCCCTGGGTCTCGCCCAGGGTGCGAGCGAGGGTGAAATCCTCGCCGCTATCAATTCTGTCCTTACCTCGACTGCGGCCATGGCCGTGGCCGTGGGTCTCGACAAGTCGGCCAAGCCCGATGCCATCCTGACCGCCGTGCAGGCCGCCAAGACCAGTCTGCCCGATCCGGCCAAGTTCGTGCCGATCGAACAGGTGACTGCCATGCAGGCGGACATCCAGACGCTCAAGGACGCCACTGCGGTGGACAAGGCAGAAACTGCGGTCAACCGCGCTATCGCCGAAGGCAAGCTCCAGCCCGCGCTGAAGGACTGGGGCATCTCCCTTCACAAGGCGGACCCGGCCAAGTTCGACGACTTCGTCGCCAAGTCGCCGGTGCTGACGGCCGCCCAGCGCGCCACCGCCGTGCCGCCGGCCAAGAGCGACGGCCAGCTTGACGATGCCGACGTCGCCATCATGAGCCAGCTCGGCATCTCCCGTGAGGACATGCTGAAATCCAAGACCAACCTGGAGGCAAGCCGTTGACCGCCCTTTCCGCAGACCGCAACACCCCCCGCCGCGAGGGTGAAAAGCGCGTGATCCCCCTCGCGGCATCGACGCTCATCTATGCGGGCGCACTTTGCGCAATTGATGCCGCCGGCAACCTGGTGCCCTTCTCGACCGCGACGACGTTGAAGCCGGCAGGTCGTGCGGAGCGCCGGGTCGACAATTCCGCCGGTGCTGCCGGCGCCGTGTCCGGCGAGGTCTCTCCGGGCATCTTCCGCTTCGCCAACTCCACTGCCGGCGATGCGATCACCCGTGCCGACATCGGCAGCGATTGCTACGGCGTCGACGACCAGACGGTTGCCAAGACGTCCGGCACCAATACCCGTTCCGTGGCCGGCAAGGTGTTCGACGTCGATGACGTCGGCGTCTGGGTCAAGATCTCTTAAAGGAGCCCAAGAAGATGGAAATCAATACCGCTACCCTGCGCTCCGCGAATATCGGCTTCAATGCCGCGTTTGCTCGCGGCCTGGGCATGGCGCCGAGCCTCTATCAGCGCGTCGCCACCGTCGTCCCGTCCTCGACCAAGAGTCAGGACTACGGCTGGCTCGGCAAGGTGCCGCGCTACCGCGAATGGCTCGGCGACCGTGTCATCAACGCCATGGCCAAGCACGGCTACACGCTGACGAACAAGTCCTACGAGAACACGATCGGTGTCGATCGCGACGACTTTGAAGACGACAATCTCGGCATGTATGCACCGCTGTTCGAGGAACTGGGTGCTGCCGCGAACGCCTTTCCCGACGAACTGGTGTTCGGCCTGCTGAAAACCGGCTTCACCACCAAGTGCTATGACGGCCAGTATTTCTTCGACACCGACCATTCCGTCCTGGACGAGGCCGGCAACCCTGTCTCGGTTTCGAACAGCGGTGGTGGCGCGGGAACCGGTTGGTACCTGATGGACGTCTCCCGTCCCCTGAAGCCGCTGATCTTCCAGTCGCGCAAGCCGTTCGACAAGCTGGTGCGCATGGACAAGGAAGACGATCCGAACGTCTTCATGCGCAAGGAATATCTCTACGGGTCGGACGGGCGCTGCGAGGTCGGTTTCGGCTTCTGGCAGCAGGCCTATGGCTCCAAGCAGACGCTCGATGCCGCAGCCTATGAGGCGGCGCGCGGGGTTCTGATGGGCATGAAGGGCGACTATGGCCGTCCGCTGGGGCTGCGGCCCAACCTCCTGGTCGTTCCGCCCAGCCTCGAAGGCGCGGCCAACAAGATCGTCAAGAATGCACTGACGACCGGCGGTGCGACCAACGAATGGGCCGGCACCGCCGAAGTGCTCGTCGTTCCCTGGCTCGCCTAAGGGCAGCGCGCCAGGACAAGCCGGCCGGGACAATTCCCGGCCGGTTCTTAGGCAAGGACCGGTTAAGCGGCCCTTTCTCAAGAACCGAGAGGACGAAACATGGCCAAGACCACCACGACACGCGCATCCTCGTCTGCGAAGACTTCCCCCGCCAAGGCTCCGGCCGGCGCCGAAGCAGTGCCGGCGACGTCGATCGCGCTTGCCCAGGCGCAGGATGTCGGGACAGTTCCGCCCGACACGGTTTCCACCAATAACTCCGGCGACGACCTGATCGGCGGGGCTGGCGATCCGGCCAGCCCCGCAGAGGTCTACAGCGTCATGTCGGCTGCGCTTGACGAGCTGCCGCCGGAAGAGTTCCGCTGGCGCTGGCCGCGGCTAACCGCAGCGCTCGAAGACCTTTCGAACGCAGGAGCCACCACGGCCCCGCTTCTCAAGGTATCCGCCAAGGTCGCCGGCTTTCGCCGCGGCGGCATGGCGCATGGCGTAGAGCCGGCCACCTATCCCCTGGAAAGCCTGCACCCGGACGCCGTCGAGGCGATCCTCGGTGAGCCGATGCTCGTCGCCGAGCTGGTCGAGGGCGAGTAAGGCGCCATGGCCTACTGCACGAAACAGGATCTGATCGACAGGTTCGGCGAACGGGAGCTGATCCAGCTCACCGACCGCACGAACATACCGGTGTCTACGATCGACGACACCGTGGTCGACAGGGCGATCACGGATGCAGAGGCGCTTGCCGATGGCTACCTCGCCAAGGTTGTCGCGCTCCCGCTCGCTCCGGTTCCTGCCGTGCTGACCAAGATCACCGCCGACGTCGCCAGGTACTATCTGCACGGCAAGTCGGCCGAGAAGGACAGTCCCATTGCCCGCGCCTATGCCGAGGCCGTGGCCTTCTTGCGCGACGTCTCGAAGGGACTGGTCACACTGACCGACGACGGCGACGCGCCGAAGCCGGCAGGCGGTGGCCAGGTGCAGACCTCCGGCCCGGCTCGCGTCTTCACCCGCGATAGCCTGAGGAGCTTCTGATGACCGGTGCCTCCATCACGCTTGACGATACCGCGACCGAGGGCCTTGCCTATTATGTCGATCGCGCGACCCATCCGGGACAGCTCATGGGGTCGATCGCGGCCTATCTTCTGTCCTCGACCCAGCGTCGCTTCGAGCGCGAGGAAGGTCCGGACGGGCAGAAGTGGAAGCCGCTCTCCAAGCGGACCGCCAACCGGCAGATCCGGCGTGGCCACAAGCGCGGAACAGCCAACATCCTGCGCGTCTCCACCCGGCTATACCGCAGCCTGGTCACGCAGTCCGACGCGACCTCGGCCGAGGTCGGGACCAATGTCGCCTACGCCGCCGTTCACCAATTCGGTGGGAAAATCCAGATCTACGGGCGCAGCCAGCGCGCGACACTGAAGAAGATCAGGGGCAGCAACCGCTCGCGTTTCGTCAAGACCGGAACGAAGGGCGGCACGGTCCGCAATGTCACTATCGGCGAGCACGTCATTACCATGCCGGCCCGGCCCTATCTCGGCTTCTCCGACGAGGACCGGAAGATGATCCTTCAGCTCGGCGAAGACTATCTGCTCCAGGAGGGCGCGCCGTGATCAAGAGCATCGTTGATCGCCTCCTCGAAGCGGGCACGCCCTTTCGCATCGTCGGCGGCGCCGGCGCGCTGTCCAGCGTCAAGGATCGCCCGCCGGCCGTGCCTGCGGCCTATGTCTACCTGGCGGTCGAGAACTCCGCGCCGAACGAAAGAGCGACCGGACCCGTCGTCCAGCGGATGAGCGGCGACATCTCGGTCGTGATCGTCACCGAGAACCTTTCCGGCTCAGACGACTGGGCAGCGGCCGACGAAATCGAGAACCTCAAGGCCTTCGTGCGCGAGCGGCTGATCGGCTTTGTGGTCACCGGCGGCGACTGCGATCCGCTGGAGCACGTGAGTGGCGAACTGCAGCAGGCAGTCGCCGGCATGATCTGGTTCGAGGACACCTTTGCTACCGCCCGTTACCTGGAGGAACAACCCTGATGAAAGACACACAGATTTCAGGCGGCAGCTATGTCCGCCAGGAGGACGGCTCATTGAAGCTCGTCCAACGCACCGAAGCGGCGGATCAGGCGAAAGCCAACCGTTCGGAAATCACCGCAACCACGGCCGCCATTCTCGGCAAGACCGGTTCAAGCAAGGGTAAGTGACCATGGCACGCTATTTCCGCAACCGCGCAATCCTCGTGAAGCCCGAAACCACTTATGGCGTCGATGCCGTGCCGACGGGTGCTGCCAACGCCATGCAGATGACGAATGTGAACTTCGAACCGCTGGTCGGCGAGGACGTCAACCGCGACCTGGTGCTGCCCTACATGGGCCACCAGGGCGTCATGCTGGTCGGCAACTATGCCCGGATTTCCGGCGAGGTCGAAATTGCCGGTTCAGGTGCCGCCGGCACGGCGCCGGCCTATGGCCCGCTGCTCCGCGCCTGCGGCCTGGCCGAGGTGATCACCGCTGCAACCGACGTCAAGTACACCCCGATCTCCTCCCTGCAGGAGGCGGTATCGATCTATTTCAACGTCGACGGCGTGAGGCACGTACTCCTCGGTGCGCGCGGCACGATGACCCTGCAGCTGACGCCAAAGCAGATCCCGCGCTTCGTCTTCACGATGACCGGCCTGCTCGGCACCATCACGGACCAGGCGCTGCCCACGGTCGACCTCACGGACTTCATCAAACCGGTTCCCGTCAGCAAGGCGAACACGACGTTCTCTCTGCACGGCCATGCCGGCGCTTGCGAGGGCGTCTCCATGGATCTCGGCAACCAGATCGAGCCGCGCCTGCTGATTGGCGCCGAGAGCATCGAGCTGGTGGACAGAATGATGACTGGCAATGCCACGATGGAAGCGGTTTCGCTCGCGACCAAGAACTGGTTCCAGATCGCCCAGGCGCATACGACCGGAGTGCTCGCCGCCCAGCACGGCACCGTGGCCGGCAACATCGTCAAGTTCGATGCGTCCGCCGTGCAGATCGGCCGGCCGACCTACGGCGAGACCCAGAAGATCGTCAACAACAGCCTGTCGCTGATCTATCAGCCGGTCGCCGGAAATGACGAGTTCGCCATCACCATCCAGTAAGACCAGCGACCGTTCAACGGAGAGAGAAATGACAAAGCATATTCGTGTCGAAAACGCCGATCAGTCCGACTTCAAGGTCGTCGTCGAGGTTTGGGACAAGGGCTTTCCGGAAGGAGAGCCTGACAAGTTGGCCTTCACCGAAAAGCTCGACTATCCGACCGCGATGTCGAGTCCCAGCGTGTATCTCACCGGCACACGCTACGTCATCGTTCGCGAGGCAGCCGCAGGCGAATAGCCAATCGCCTCGAAGTACTTCCCTGAAGCCCGTTTGAAGGACCATCAAAGCATGTTTAAGCTCGTCGACAGTCTCACCGCCTGGTGGCCGGTCAAGGTTCTCCAGCCCGATCCGGACAAGCCCGGCACGATGAAGGAATTCGAGTTCGAGATCGAGTTCGAGATTATCGACCGGGACGAAACCAAGCGCATGGACGAGCAGCGCGCCGAGCTGATCAAGCAGGCCGAGGCCGACCCGAGCGAGGCGACACTCCGCCGCGTCCAGGACGCGCTGGAGGAGGTCAATCTGGCATCCTTCCGCCGCGTGATCCGTAACTGGCGTGGCATCGTCGATGAGCAGGACAGGCCGATCTCCTTTACCGAGGAAAGCTTCGTGGTAGCAATGAAGCACAATCGCATCCGGGCCGGGATCAACAAGGCCTACCAGGAGGCCATTGGCCAGGAAGGTGTGCGCTTGGGAAACTGAGAGCGGCCGCCGCCGCCTGGGCGGCCGCCAAGACCGGGTCGACCGATCGCAGCCGGCCAGCACCGATCGACGAGGATCTCCGCCGGCAATACCTGGAGCTGGGTGTTACTGCGCCGCCGGACGCTCCCGACGACACGATCCTCATCTTCGCGGGGAACTGGCCGAGTCTCATGGCCTGGCTTGCCTGCGAGACCCAATGGCGCACCGCCGGCCACATGGCGGCGATCACCTGGATCGGGCTCGACTATACCGCCGTCGACATCGTCCTGCGCCGGCGCGGCTTCGCAACTCATGTGTTCGAAGACATGCAGGCCATGGAAGAGGCCGCGCTTGAGGTGCTGAACGCCGCGTGATAAGCCTCGGCCGTGCCGGTCGATCGCTGCGCACAATCCCCCACAAAGCCTTGTGACTGTTTTGCACCGCGCGCGCGGGGCATCGTCGCCCCATGATCTCGCAAGGCAATAACACCGCTCATAGTGACCGCGCCCCCGTCAGCCACGGGGGCGAATGCTGATGGTCACCCCGCTCAAACTCTCGATCGGCGTCAACATCGATGCGGCCGGTGCGAAGTCCGGAGGCGTGCAGGCGCAGCAGGCGGTCGCCGCGATCGGCACGGAGGCACAGCGCACCCAGACCAAGCTCCAGGCGCTGATCAACAGCTCGGTCGGGCTCAATTCCGGCGCTGCCAATCAGTCGGCGCGCGAATGGGTGGGTGCGCTGGCCATGCAGGGCAAGTCGCTCGACGATTTGCGGGCCAAGTACAATCCGCTCTTTTCCGTCATCCGGGCCTACAAGGCGGAGATCACCGCCATCAAGACCGCGCACGCTCAGGGCGCGCTGACCTCGGCCGAAATGACGGCCGCGATCACGCGTGAGCGGCAGGTGACGCTGGCCTCGATCGACGCGATCAAGGGACGAGGCGCCGCACTACGACAGGCCGCTGCCAACGCCAACAGCGTGACGGCTGCGGCTCCGGTCGGGCGCGGTGCAAATGCGGGCGCCTTCCAGACGTCCAATATTGCCGCACAATTCCAGGACATTGGCGTAACGGCTGCGATGGGTATGTCGCCAGTCCAGATCGCCTTGCAACAGGGCACGCAGATGGCGGCCGTCCTCGGGAGTATGGAGCGGCCAGCGGCCGGGCTGTTCGCCGCCTTCACCTCGATCCTGTCGCCTGTTTCGCTGGCGACCATTGCCGTCACCGGTCTGGCCGCGGCTGGGATCCAGTATTTTACGTCGGTTCCGGAAGAGGCCAATAAAGCGTCCAAGGCGCTGGAGGATCATGAGGACTACATCCGCCGACTACGGGCAGCCTATGGCGATGCAGTTCTTGGCGCCCGCGAATACTCGGCCGAGCGCGGGAAGCTGATCGAGCAGGAGAACAAGGACCGGATCGCGCTCTACAAGAGCGTTCTGTCGACGTCCGCCGATGACGCCAGAAGCCCATTCCTGGATGTGCCCGCCAGCGAATACCGAGGCCTGACAAAGATAATCGGGGATGTTCAGTCGGCGATTGCATTGCTCGATGCGTCGACGAAGGCCGGAAAGCCGGACCTGAAGTCGTACATCGAGGCCGTGATCGAGATCGAGAACCATCCCGCTACGCCCGAGAGCATTCGCGAGATCGCCAGGGGTGTGCGGGAAAGCGCAAAGGAAGGGCTGGATGCGCAGGCGAAGCTCGAACCGCTGATTGGCGTTTTTAATGGTCTCGGTCAGGCGGCAAGCCAGCAGGAGGCTCGGGTCAAGTCCTTTTCTGATGCGATGCGTAATCTGCGCTCGATCGGCGTTCCGGCTCTGACCGATCTGGAGGCCTTGACCCGCGACTTCAACAAAGCGCTCGACGGGCCCGCAGGATCGACCGAGGCCGGGGTGCGCGAGTTGACCCGGCAATACGAAGCGGCCAGGCGTCGGCTGTCGAATATCGATCCGACCGTGACCAATAGCGACGGATTGATCACAGACGTTCCTGTTCCCCGGCGAAAGCCGACGCAAATTGACCTTGGCAGCGAGGGCGTCCAGGCCCAACAGCAGCGGCGCAGGGCCTTGGAAGATACCCTGGCGGCGCAAAGGCTCGAGCTTTCGCTGATCGGCAAGACGGTGGCCGAGCAGGAGCGGCTGCGAATGGAGTATCGCCTGACGGCCGAGCTGAAGGCGGAAGCGGCGCGGAACGGCACGGCGATCGACCAGGCCGAGCTTGAAATGATCCGTCAGAAGGCTGCGGAATACGGGCGGGTCGCCCAGCGGATGGCCGCGATCAATGCCCTGCGCGAACAGGATCAGACGATCCTCAGACTGCAGACCGAGATCTCGCTGGTCGGCGCGTCTGAGCAACAGCGCCGTCGTATCTTGGCGGCACTCCAGGCGGAGCAGCAAATCCGGCAATTGGGCCTCGATACCAGCAGCGCGGAGGCCCAGCAGATCCGCGATCGCGCCTCGGCAATCTCCGAGCTGACCAACGAGCTACGCAAGCAGTCGGAAGCCTGGGGCGAGATCCGCGACGCCGGCGAAGGCGCAATCGACGGCATGATCGACGGGCTGATGAAGGGCGACGTCAAGGGCGCTCTGAAGAGCGTGACCGAGGACATCTCCGCCGCCTTCCTGGAACTCGGCGTGAAGAACCCGCTGAAGAACGCGCTGCTGGGCACGGATTACGGCACGCTCGGCGATATAGGCGGGATCGGCGGCGTCGTCTCCAAGCTGCTCGGTCTGGGCGGCGATGCGACGGCCGGCCTCGGCAAGTCGGTCGGCGCCATGACGGTTTCGGCCGGCACGGTGATGATCAATGGCGGGGTGACCGGCGGTTTGCTTGGCGGTGTGAAGAACCTGCTGGGCGGCAACGACAATGCGGCGTTCCAGGCCAATACCACGCTTGGCGATTTCCTGTCGGGCAACGCCTCCCAGACGGGCGGTGCGCTCGGCTTCGTCGGCAATTACAAGGGTGGCGTCGACACGCGGTTGACGGACATTCTCCAGCAGGCCGCATCGCAGTTCCCTGGCTTCAAGGTCGATGCGATCAGCGGCTTCAGGCCGGGCGATCCCCGCTTCCATGGCCAGCGCCTGGCGACCGACGTTCAGCTGACGGATCTCGCCTCCGGCCGCATGCTGGGGAACTACCAGGATGCGTCGAGTTTCCGGCAGTACGAGCGTTTCGCCCAGACCGCCCGTCAGATCCAGATGGAGAAGTACCCCGAGCTGAATGACCAGTTCCGCTGGGGCGGCTATTTCGGCGGGGCGAAGGGCAAGTATGGCGCGCTAGACACCATGCACTTCGATCTTGCCGGCAAAGGCATGGCCGGTGGCTCTTGGGAAGGCGGACTGACGTCAGCACAGGCGGCCTTGTGGCCTGGTATCGAAAGCCAGGGCCTTCGCGCGGCCGATGCTCTAAAGACCCTGTCCGGGTCATCGGCCACGGCCACCCAAGGCCTCGGCGTTCTTGGCACCGGCTTCGACAAGTTCGGAAATGCTCTTTCCAACATCAATCTGGGAGGCAACGGCGGCGGAAATGGTGGTGGCCTGTTCGGCGGCTTGTTCGGCGGGCTGTTCGGTGGCGGTGGTTCGCAATGGGCGCTCGCATCTACCGGCACGATCACCGGGCTTTTCGACAAGGGCGGCCCGACCGGCGGCAGCGACCCGTCCCGCGTTGCCGGCCTGGTCCACGAAAAGGAGTATGTCTTCGATGCTGCCTCGACCGCGCGCATTGGCGTCGGCAATCTGGACGCCCTGCGCAAAGGCGTTCTGCGGGGCTACGCCGACGGTGGCTATGTGGGATCGCGCACGACCTGGCCGCGTAAGGTTGGAAACGACAATGCCGCGTCATCTTCTTCCGTCGGCGTCACCAACGTGTTCCACAACTATTCCTCCGGGGCCAAGGTCGAGTACCAGGGCGAGCAGTCCGACGGCCGAGGCGGACGCCAGCAGCACTATGTGCTCTCCGATGCGGTCGGCGACGGCATGGGGGTCAAGGGTGGCAAGGCGTCGCGGACCCTGACGCAGAATTTTGGGGTACGGCAGCGAGGGATCCCGCGATGACCGTCCCATCCTGGCCCTCGACACTTCCCAGGCCCGAGCGCAACACCTGGCAGGAAACGCCAATGGAAGCGCGGCTGAAGCGCAACCCGGAAGCTGGGCCGCCCGGTTACCGGCGGCGCTTTTCGGGCGTGCCCGAAGCTGTCTCGCTCTCGATCCTGGTTGATCGCAACAACAAGGCGGTCTTCGACAATTTCCGCAAGGATCTCACGAAGCAGGGATCATTGCCCTTCTGGATGCCCGACGCGACGACGGACGGCATACCCTTGTTGACCCCCACGGGTGCGCCGCTGCTGACCGGAGCTGGCGAACCGATCCTGATGTCGGCGCGGTGGCTCTGCCTGTTCGGTGAGCAGCTGCCGGCCTCTACGATCGTCGGCGTCGAGTTCCGGATCTCCTTTTCCGTGATGGTGATGCCATGAGACGGGTGTCGCTCAATGCACGGCTCGCGCAGGATGCCTCAAGCACGGCCGAGATTTATGTCGCCCTCTTCACTATCACGCATCCGGTGCTGGATGCGCCGGTGCGGCTGTCAACCGACAATACGGAACGACTGTCGGTGGAACCGTTGATGTACGGCACGCGCTCGACATGGCTCGGCGCCAATCCAGCGACGGAACCGTTCCTGTTCGTTCTGGCGTCCACCATCCTGCCTTCGGATCTCGATGATGCGCCGGCGGCCGGAAACATCATCCTCGAAAACGTCTCCAACGACATCGCCAAGCTGATGCGCGGATTTACCAATCTAGCGACCATCCACATGGCTGTGGTGCTGGCCGATACGCCGAATGTCGTCGAGGCCGAGTGGCGCGATCTGAAGATCATGAGCCACGACATCAATGCCGGCGAGATCACACTCGGCTTCTCGCGCGAGGACATCGAGGACGAATACTACCCGCGCGACCGCATGACCAAAGACCGTTTTCCGGGGCTGCACCGATGACCGAATTTTACGCAATTCCCAAGGCGGGCGATCTGCATGGCTACGACCTCGTGGATGTCGGCGTCCAATATGTGCGGGTGAAGTTTCAATTCCGCTCTGTCATTGCAGTTTCGGAGTCTCGATCCCACGGCCTTCCACTTCAGCGAGAAGCCGACGCGCTATGTCAGCCGCTTCCACGGGCGTCAGCGCGAAAGTCTCGGGGGCGCCGCTGACATGAAACATCACGCCAATGGTATTTCCATCCGGACTTTTGCCCACGCCGTAGTTGGTCGGTCGAAGCGCTGCCTGCAGCAACGTGTCACCATCCCGTCCGGCAAAGGGCTCTATACCGCGTCTGCGCTCCTCGGCTTTCGCAGAAAGGTTCCTCAGCTCGGCCATCAGTACAGCAATCATGTCGGCATCAATGGAGAAGGTTGCCTGTTTCTGTTCGGCGCCGATCGTTACTATGGCCCGGCTTCCGTCTTTGCTCAAAAGCGCTTTCGACTTGCCGCCGTAGTGGGGATGGTCATCGCTCATTCGATTGTCTCCTCGTGCGTTCATGGCGGGGTGATGAGAGGTGCTGACCGGCGTTGCCGCGCCGATCAGCAGCGCAACCATCGCATGAGTCCCTTCACCTTCGGAAGGGGCTCGGTATGACCCACTGGAGCGCATCCTATATCGGCATTCCGCACGCCGAGTTCGGTTACGGCCCAGACGGTGCCCATTGCTGGGGCCTCGCTGTACTGGTCTATGGCCGCGAACTCGGCATCACGCTTCCGACCTATGTGGGGTGCTATGCGAGCCTGGCCGAGCGCCGCGAGATCGCCGCCTTGGTCGAGGGTGAGAGCGCCGACCCTGTCTGGTCCCTGGTGGCAGAACCTCGGCCGTTCGATATCGCCGTTTTCCGCATGGGGCGCTACGCCACGCATGTGGGTGTCGTCGTCAACGAAACACTCGTCCTGCATGTCCAGGCGAGCGACCAGGCCAAGATCCAGAACTTCAGTGTCGCTCCGCTCAAAGACCGTTTGACGGGTCTTTATCGGCACTGTGATACGGCTTCGCGGGTGGCGCGATGACCAGGCTCGGCACACTCTCCGTCCTGACCGCGCCGCAGCTCGATCCGGCCTCCGCGCGCGCCAATATCGAGCTGCCAGCCGGATTGACCATCGCCCAGATCGTCTCTGTTGCCTTGCCCTATGCGGCAGAGGCGGAACTTGCACGGTTCCGGGTCGCGCTGGTCAGCGAAAACGGCGTGACAATCATCGAGCAGCAACATTGGCACCGCGTCCGTCCGCGGGCCGGAGTGAGGATCGTCATCCGCTTGCTCGCAGGGGACGAAAGCCTGGCGGCGGTCTTGCAGGTCGTCGTGTCGATCGCGGCGGTGGCTCTTGGCCAATACTGGGCTCTCGGCCTTGGCTTCCAGGCGGGCACCCTGGGCTATGGACTGGTCTCCGGGGCGATCGGTCTCGGCGTGTCGGTCCTCGGAAGCATGCTCGTTAACGCGCTCATCCCTCCGCAAAAGCCGAAGGATCGGAAGAACAACGACACCTACACGATCTCCGGCTGGCAGAACCGCTATGAGCCGAATGGCGTCGTCCCGGACGTGATGGGCAAGATCCGTTATGCGCCACCCTTTGCCGCGCCGTCCTATACGGAGATCGTCGGCGACATCCAGTACATCCGCGCCCTGTTCAACTTCGGCTATGGACCGCTCTCCCTGACGGACTTCCGGCTCGGCGACACGTCGCTCGGCGAATATGACGAGGTCGAAATCGAGGTGCGCGAAGGCTTGCCAGGAGATCTTCCGATCAGCCTCTATTCCTCCCAGGTGGTCGAGGAGAATGTCGGCGCCGAACTGGCGCGGCCGAAACCGCGTGACGACGCGGGCAACATCATCACCGGCGACGCAATCGAGACGCCTGTCGTCCGCACGACCGGAGCCGATGCCTCAGGAGCCTCGGTCATCATCGGGTTCCCGGCAGGCCTTGTGCGGATGAACGACGAGGGCAAGCCGCGCAACTTCACAGTTTCCATCCTGATCGAGCATAGGCTGGTCGGCGCCACTGGATGGACCGAAGTCGCGACCCTCGACATCACGGCCAAGAAGCTCGAAGGGCTCTATCGCCAGCACAGCTGGGAGTTTCCGTCACGCGGGCGCTACGAGGTCCGATTGACCCGCCTGACGGACGAAGCGACGTCATCAAAGGTGCAGGCGCGCTCCTCCTGGGTGGCGCTGCAGACGATCCGCCCGGAATATCCGCTCAACGTGTCGAAGCCCTTGGCGCTAGTCGCGCTTCGCGTCAAGGCGACCTATCAGCTCAATGGCCAGCTCGACAACTTCAACGCCCTGGCTTCGCGCCGCTGCCTCGACTGGAACGCCGGTACCGCTGGATGGGTCGAGCGCGAGACCAGCAATCCCGCCTCGCTCTTTCGCCGGGCGCTGCAATCGAATGCCAATCCGAAGCCGCAGGCAGACGCGGCGATCGACCTTCATCAGCTGCAGGACTGGCACGACTACTGTGCCCTTCATGACCTCAAATACGATCGCGTTCTGGAAGGCGAGACGACGCTCCGGGAGGTGCTGGCCGAAATCGCGCTCGCCGGCCGCGCGGCCCAACGTCATGACGGGATCATATGGGGCGTCGTCGTCGACCGGCCTCAGGACCTGGTCGTTGACCATATCAATCCGCGCAACAGCTGGCAGTTCCAGGCGAGCCGAACCTATTTCGATCCGCCGCACGCCTTCAGGGTGCAGTTTCTCGACGCGACCAACGACTACAAGCCGGCGGAACGCATTGTGCCGTGGCCAGGACACGAGGGAGAAATCGATCTCACCGAGGCTTTCGAACTGCCGGGCAAGACCGATCCTGACGAGATCTGGGTCGAGGCCCGCCGGCGCATGTATGAGGCGATCCACCGGCCGGATGTCTATACCTGCATGCAGGACGGACCGGCGCGTGTCGCAACCCGAGGCGACCTCGTCATGGGCTCGTTCGATGTGCTGGAGCGGACCCAGACGGCGGGCCGGGTGAAGTCGGTATCCGATAATCTCGTGGAGCTGGACGAGATTGTCTCGATGGATGAAGGCGGATCCTACGGCATTCGCTTCCGCGTCTTTGCCGATGAAGAGGACACGATCGGTGTATCGACCGTGCGGCCGGTCGTGACCGACCCAGGCGAGCGGCGTGCGTTGGTCATGACTGGGGCCGGTGCTGCACCCGCAGCCGGAGAAATTGTTCACTTCGGGCCGATGGCGACCGAAAGCCTGGCCCTTGTCGTGACGAGGATTGAAGCAGGCCAGGACTTTTCCTCGCTGATCCGCCTGGTCGATGCGGCGCCAATCATCGACGGGTTGACGGACGCCGAAGTACCGCCCGCCTGGTCGGGCCGGGTCGGCGCGCCGATCGACGACAACCTTCTGCAGCCGCCGGCGCCGCGCTTCACCAGCGTCGAAAGCGGATTTGCCGGCACTGACACCGAAAACCTGATCTCGGTAACGCTGGTGCCCGGCTCCGGTCCGATCGCCACCGCCCAGTTCACGATCGAACACCGAACCGGCGCAGGCGCATGGACACCCGTCACCATTCCGGTCGCCAATGGCGGACTGGATATCACCGGCTATACGCGCGGCACCGTCGTCGAGATCCGCGCATTTGCCCTGTCGGCCGTGGGTGTCGCCGGTCCTGTGACACCGATCGTCACGATCACGGTTGGCGAAGACGACGCCGACATTCCGGGCGGACTTGATCCGGCCCTGATCTCGATCGGCGCGCTGCTCGGGGGCGCGGTCGCTGCCTTCTCCACGAGCGACGATGCCCGCACCACAAAAGTCCAGCTCTACCGGTCAGCGACGACGGTTCTCAACCGGGCGACCGATGCCGTAGGCGCGCCGCTCGCCGTCCTGCCGTCGCGCTCCTACAGCATCCCCGATGGCGACACGACGCGATCGACGCTGATCGCCAACGGCAACATGGACAGCGGCGCCAGTTGGACGCTCGGGACCGGATGGTCGATCGGCAGCGGCGTCGCCAGCCATGCCGCCGGGACGGCTTCAAGCCTCTACCAGACTTGCGCGCTGGTGAGCGGCAAGTGGTACCGCGTCGCCTATACGCTCTCGGGGGTGACCGCCGGCTCGGTCTTTCCACGACTGGGCGGCGGCACGGCGCGAAACGGCACCACGCAGACGGCAAACGGCTCCTATTCCGACCGCATCCAGGCTGTCACCGGCAACAATTTCTTCGCCTTTGTCGGCCTGGCCGATTTCGTCGGCTCCGCGGACAACGCGGTCCTCTTTGAAGAGACCGCGACCTGCCTGGCGGCGGGTACCTACTACTACTGGCTCGAACCACAAAACGCAGACGGACTGCCGGGCCCCGTGGCCGGACCGTTCACCGTGACCATCCGATAGGAGATCCAAATGGCAGCAACGGCAGGCATATTTTCGACCAACATGGACGCCACGGCGGTTTCCGATGAAGTCATCGTCAACCGCGATGGCTCGACAATGCGGCAGACGACGGCTGATCTGGCGACGCAGCTGGCCGGCAGCGGGGCTATTGCCGCCCAGCTGGCAGCAGCGAGCGCCGGCATAAAGGCCTATTCGCTGCGTGCAACCCTCTACGCAAATCTTGCACCCGTCGATGGTGTCGTCGCCTGGGTCACAGAGGATCCGACGGCCGGGTACAATGGTCAGTATCGAAAAAATGGCGCCGCAAACGTCGGTGGCTGGGTGAAGTTTGCCGAACTCGGCGACGGCGCGGTCGCGGCCGAAGTCGTTGCCGCCCGCGACGGCGAAACCAATCTGGCGGCCAAGCTGGCGAAACTCGAACTGGTACCGGCTGCCGGGGCCATCAACTTCCTCTGGCCCTTTGCCAGCGAGCCGCTGAAGGCCGACCGGGTCGAACCGATGGCGCTCGGCTCGACAACCGATATTTCGGGCCGGGTCATCGAACGTGTCGATGAACATGGCCGCACCGTGATCCGCCGCCCATCCGATCCGGACAACGCTGCCGATGGGCTGTTCGGACCGTCATGGCTGGATCATGCCGGGGGCTACCTTCTCGCCTTCGGCGCTCCGGGCCATCTCATCGAACCGGGCCAGGCATGGGGCGGCGTCGTCGGCAAGGAGGCAGATGGCCGGCCCTATGCGATCGACCAGTTCGGCACCAAGACGATCCTGAGTTCGGACCCGGCCGTCGGCGAAGTGTCGATGGGTGGACCCTATCTGATCAAGGTCGCGTTCGCCGAGGCGGGCATCGGCTCTCACGTCATCCGCCTGTTTGGGCCGGCGAGCAGCGGCGGGTCGATCTTCGCCGGCCCGATCATCCAGTATGACGAGGTCGACGGCCAATCGCTCAGCGTGGGCTCCGCCGCAGCTGAAGCCTTCTATCAGATGCTGCATGCGTGGCGGTCCTGCGTTCTCATGCTCGATCGCGCCAATAGCAGCGTCGTCGATGATGTTCGTGGCGGCAATCAATCCGTGGACAGCGCAACACCGACGCTCACCGAGCTGAATGTGTTGGGGTTCATTCCCCTCGAAGAGAAGCTCTCCGGCACGGGCTACGGTGGCCAGACGATCTGCTCGTCCTTCGCCGACAAGATCAACGAATGGCTGGAGGCCGATGTCGGCCGACCACAGCTGAGACTGGCGGCCGCCGTTGGAGCAGGTGGCGCGAGCTATGCCGAACTCGGTCCGGGTAGCCCCTGGTGGAACAACAAGCTCAATGTCATGCGGGCTGCAAACCGCATTGCCCGCGCGCGTGGGGCTCGGCTCTTCAAGCCGGTCAAAAAGATCCTGCACGGCGAGAGCGATCATCTGCGCTATAGCGCCGCCGAGCAGATTGCCGGGTCCGGTTACTACGCCGACATCCTCGACTGGTGGACCAATGACAACACCGCCACCAAGGACATCCTCGACCAGGACGCCGACGTGTTGTTCCTATTCCTGGCCGAGAGCCAACGGCATGCCGGCCTGGAGATCACATCCCCGGTCGCGATGCTCGATGCGATGCGCGATCATCCGACCAAGGTGATCGTGGCGGGACCACAATACCCGATCCACGCCACCGGCCACGGCCAGGCCGACGCGGTCCACCTGAAGGCATCGGGCGAGGTCATCGCCGGCGAGTATCTGGCTCGGGCCGAGTATGAGCTGATCAACCGGCGCAATCGCGCCTGGCGGCCGCTGCACATGACGGCCGTCGCCTGGGACGGCGCCTCGGGCATCGAGGTCACCGTCCACAATCCCGAGACCAGCATGCTCGTGGTCGACACGGTGACGATCGCGGGTCGCGAGGGCTGGGGCTTCAATGTCGCCGTGGATGGCGTCGAGACGGCCGTCACGACGGTAACGCCCATCAGCGCCACCAAGCTCCAGCTGCAGCTCGCCGGCGTTCCCGCGGCCGGCACCTATCGCGGCCTCCATTATGCCTGCAAGGGGCCGGCGACGATCGAGGCCGCCGACCCGCTCACCAACACGCCGGCGGGCAACATCCGCAACACCCGCACCGAGCAGAGCCGGATCGCCGGCTTCGTTCTCCATGACTGGCTCAACACCGACCATATCGCGTTCTAGGAAAGGACAGAGACATGACCGAATATCCGTATGGCGTACCGGATCAGCAGCCGAGCCGCATCCGGCCGCAGTTTCGCAGTGGCGGCCAGTTCGGCTTCCCCTGGCTGGGCGTCGATACCACGCCGCTCGGGCTGCGCAAGCTTGCCCAGATGCCCGGTGTCGTCGGGCTGATCGATCCCTCGACACTCAAGACGATCACCGGCGTGGGACAGACAATCCGCTGCGTCGTCTCCGGCGCGGTCTACACGGCACCGGCAGGCAACTGCACCCTGGTGGCGAAGGGGCAAGGCAAAGTCCTCAACTCAACAGGCACGATGGGGTTCAAGCCCGACCTGCAGAGTGGCATTGTCATGCCGCAGGAGCGCTGGACCGCGATGTTCGTGATCGCGCCGGATAACCTCGTGACGGGCATTGGCTATCTGTTTTCCAAGATCACGGCCGATGCAACCGAGGGACGGCCCGACTTTTCGATCGGCATGAACAACCTGAAGATCTGTGAATTCGACCACAATCCCGGTGTCGGATCCCAGATCATCTCGACCCACACGTTCGGCGCGGCCGACTACAAGGTCGTGACCATTTCTCAGAGCCCGGAATATGGTGAAACGATCTCGATCAACGGCGTCGTCGACAAGAACGCGCCTCTCTTGACGGCTGGGCTTTCGAGCGTCCGCGAGGAACGCATGTTCCAGATCGGCGCCTATGGGGCGCTGACGACGCTCAACTACACCGGAAATCTCGGCTGGAGCATGTTCGCGGACGGTGACTATCACGACCCGCGCTATGCCGAGCCCCTGGCCAAGTCGGTAGCGGCCATGAAGGACTTCTACGCGATCGCCTGATTGGCGCGGACCGCCGGATGCCGGGGGAGCGATCCCCCGGAGACGGGCCCAAGTTTGGCGACTGACCCGTCCGACAGCACATAGAGATAACCGTCACATCCGACCCGGCCGAAGCCGAGGCGGAAACAAGTGACTGAGTCTCTGGATTTTTGAAATGGTGAATAATGACAATTGGCGCGAGGTCGCCAACACGCAGCCGCCGGCGGCTTGGATTGGCGGCAAGCGGACGCTCGCGCCCCGCTTGGTCGAGCTGATCTCAGCCATGCCGCACCAACTCTATGCCGAGCCCTTTGTCGGCATGGGCGGCGTCTTCTTCCGGCGCCGGCGCGTGCCCCGTTCGGAGGTGATCAACGATCGCAACGGAGACGTGGTGAACCTGTTCAGGATCCTGCAGCGCCACTATCCGCAGTTCATGGACACCCTCAAGTTCCAGGTCACGAGCCGGCGCGAATTCGAGCGGCTGAAGGCCTGCGATCCAACGACCCTGACAGACCTGGAGCGGGCTGCCCGTTTCATCTACCTCCAGAAGCTCGCCTTCGGAGGCAAAGTGTCGGGCCAGAACTTCGGGGTACAGCGCGATGGGGGCGCGCGCTTCAATCTGACCCGCCTCTCACCCTTGCTCGAAGACGTCCACGAGCGCCTCGCCGGCGTCGTTATCGAGAACCTCGACTGGATGGATTTCATCGACCGCTACGACCGGGCGGGTGTGTTGTTCTACCTCGACCCGCCCTATTGGGGGTGCGAGGACGACTACGGTCAAGCGATGTTCGACCAGGCGCAGTTTCAGCGGATGGCGGAGCGTTTGAAGCGGCTTCAAGGGGGCTTCATACTGTCAATAAACGACCGGCCGGAGGTGCGGTCAATTTTTGACGGTTTTGCACGGGATGAGGCGGAACTGACCTACACCATCTCCTCCGGCAAAGGGACGGCGGCACGCGAGCTGATCTACCGCTCCACGCAGTGATGGGAACTAAGTTGCTCGGATCCCGATTCATCCGGCGATCCGAGCAAAGGTCTTTCGGTGTCGCCACCACGAAGCACTGAGTTTGCTCGCTACCCGGCCGCACTGGAGCGATGGTGTTGTCATCAACAACGGAGACGGACCATGCAGAACGACATAAAGAACGCGGCATTCACCCAGATCATCAAGGCCATGCAACGCGACGCCGAGGACATCATGACGTCGGTCGACCTTGCTGCCGCCGACATTGGCGAGGGGCGCCGCAACGGCGCTGTTGGTGCCCTAGCACCGCTCGACACGCACCTGGAGCGGATGGCCTCATTGCTTGCCGCGGTCCGGGCCATGCATCGGATAGAACCCTTCTGATGAGCCATATTCCAGCCGGCCTTAACGCCGGCTGGAAGGGATCACGATCAGGGACCATTAGCCCCGGTCTAGTGATATTGGACTGTTGCCATCCGATGTTGCGTGTAGTGCCACGCGATTTTGCGCGCTACAACAGCGCTGCTTGCCGCAAAACCGGTAATCAGCCTTGGGGCTTCGGTTTACGACATGCCCGGCGTTACTCATCAGGGAAGCCTGGCGTCCTTCTGGACCAAGCCCGAAGCGCCCCAAGCCGGAATGCCGGACGCGCTGGCCCGAGCCCTGATCGCCACCATACAGGTGCGCGGAGGCTTCATCGGCAAGGCGGCGATCGAAAGCGGAGCGCACGAAATGGTCGAGCGCATCCTCGCTCCATCGCCTCATCTCTCGGAAAGGCCCGCCGGGCCGGTTGCATTTCGCTATGAGGCCGAACTGAGCAACGGGTGAGCATGGGCAACTTCACCGTTTCTGCCGGCGATGGAACCAGCGATAGATCCACGGCTTTGCCACGCCGCCGAAACGGGCGAGCAGATAGAGGCTGGGCGTGAAGAAGATTTCCGCCTGTCCCCGGTCCAGGCCCTTTAAGATGCGCCGGGCGACGGCCTCGGCACTCCACCGCCCGGCGCTCCCCATCATCGCCACGGCTTCGGGTGGGCGCAGTTTCAATTCTTCCGCCAATTGTGGCGTATCCGTATCGGGGGGAAAGCAGATCGACACATCGATGCCATGTCCCCGCGATTCGACACGCAAGGCTTCGGCAAAGCCGACAAGGGCCGACTTCGAGGCGCAGTAGGCGGTGTAGCCGTGAAGGCCGATCAGTCCGGCCCCGGAGGAGACGATCATGATCCGGCCCCGTCCGCGCGCCTTCATGCCGGGATAGACGGCGGAAATCACATGAACCGTGCCATGAAGGTTGGTGTCGACATGGCGTCTGAACTCCGCCCCTGACAGCGCGTCGAACGGTGCCGGCGCCACCATGCCCGCGGATGTCACCAGGATATCGCAGGGACCGACATCCGCTTCGACGGCAGAGAGTGCGGCCTTTACGGCAGCGTCGTCGGCAACGTCGAGGCTGACGATGCAAATTTGGTCCGCGCTCCGCCCGGTCTCGGTCACCAACAGCGCCTTTGCCGCCTCGAGACGCTCCTGACTGCGCCCGATCAGAGTGACACGCGCGGCCCGCTTGAGATATTGGTGGGCAACCGCCAGACCGATCCCGCTCGAGCCTCCGGTAATGACGACGTGGACCATGGGCACCTCGGACCGCACCCATCGGTCCGCGTTTGTCGGAAAGGAGCCGGCGGGGGCAGGACGGCTCAGGACTTGGCGAACAGCGCCATCAACTGACCGGCGTCGAACGAGCCGAGCCCGAACTTCTCCCGCTCGAGACGTCCGAGAATGGTCGCCGTGCGATCGACAGCACGGGCAATCTGCTCGTCGGTATGGGCGCTGGTGATGAAGAAGCGCAGGCGGGCGAGCCCTTCCGGCACGGCCGGATGGATGATCGGAAGCACATTGATACCGTCGGCATGCAACTCGTTCGAAAGCTGCACGGCACGCAGGGAATCGGCGACCAGCACGGGCACGACGGAATAGCCCTGACTCAAACCCGTATCGAGACCGCGCTCGCGCGCCAGGTCGAGGAAGAGCCGGCTGTTGTGGCGCAACTGATGTGTGCGTTCCGGCTCGGCCTTCAGGATTTCCAGGCTGGCGATTGCCGCCGCCGCCAGCGCCGGGGCAAGACCGACACTGTAGACGAAGCCGCCGGCCTGGGCCTTGAGAAGAGTGACCAGCGCCTCGCTTCCGGCGATGTAACCGCCACAGCTGCAGCTCGTCTTGGAAAGCGTGCCCATCCAGATATCGACTTCGCCCGCGGCAATGCCGAAATGCTCGAATACACCCCGGCCCGTTTCTCCGAGCACGCCCAGCGAATGGGCCTCGTCGACCATGAGCCAGAAGCCGTATTGCGCCTTGAGACGAAGCAGCGCCGGCAGATCGGCGATGTCGCCGTCCATCGAATAGACGCCTTCGACGATCACCAGGATCCGCTCGTAGTCTCCGGCAAGCGTGGTCAGTACACGGTCGAGATCGGCAGCGTCGTTATGCTTGAAAAAGCGGCGGGTCGCACCGGACAGCTTTATGCCGGCCAGCGCACTGTTGTGGATGAACTCATCGTGGATCACCAGGTCCTTCGGCCCGACTAGCGAACTGATGCCCGCGACATTGGTCAGGTATCCGCTGACGAAACAGACCGCGGCTTGCGCGTCGTAGACGTCGGCGATCTTCTCTTCGAGCACAGTGTGGATGGTACGCTCGCCCGCCACCACACGGCTCGCCGAAGCCGAAACTCCGAAGGTTTGTAACGCCTCGGCGGCGCGTTCCAGAACCTTGGGATGATGATTGAGGCCGAGATAGTCATAGGAAGCGAAATTGTCGAAGCTGCGCCCACCAATCAGCGCGGTGGCGCCGCTCGCGCCCTCATGCGCCCGATAGAACGGATTTTCCATGCCCAGATGCTGGCCGGCGAGCTGCTGCATCACCACCTGCTTGTATTCGGGCAGGTCGCAGAAGCCCGGCTGCTTGCGCACCGGTGCCTGCGCAGCGGACCGCTCCGTCCGGACACGACGTCCGGCTTCAACATCCTTCTGCAACCCCTTCATGCGGTTCAGTATGAACTGCCGCTTGCTCTCATCCATTTCAGCGCTCCAAGGCACTCACTCCGAGGACTCGGAGTTGCCTTCCTGATCGGCTCCGCCGTGACGCCGGCTCAATTCGTCGAGAATCCTCAGATCGTCCGGCTTTCCGGCCGACGTTTCGTCCGTATCACTCCGCGATCTGACCTTCTCGAAGAGACGCCGCGTGATGTCCCCAACCGTGGCATTGTCTGCCAGGCTACTCAGCGGCATGTCGAAGCCGGTATTCTGTTCGAAATTCAAACCGAGTTCAACGGCCATGAGGCTGTCCAGCCCGATTTCCTTGAGAACACTGTCCTTGGAGATGCTTTCGCGTGACACTCTGAGGATGTTGGCGATTTCCTGCGCCACCACGTCGAACAGGATATCATGGGCCTCGACCTGCGTCTTGCCCTCGATCATTGCCGCAAGGTCGATCTCGCCCCCTTCGGCCCCGCTTGCATGATGCGAAGCCCGACGCATGACGACCTCGAACAGGTCTTCCCCAACCACCCGCAGATGGTGGGCGGCACCCCAGTCGAATTCCGAGACCATGACCACGGCAGCCTCGACGCTGTCGGGCGCGGACGCGATATAGTCCTCGACGCATTGCAGCGCTTCACGCGACCCGAGCGCCGTCTTGCCAAGGCGGCGATCCAGCCGCTGGCCGACCTCCGTATTGCGAGCGAGATAGCCCGCATCGGCGATGGCGCCGAAACCGACGGCCAGACCCGGCAGTCCGGCGATGCGCCGAGCACGCGCAAGGCCTTCGAGGAAGCCGTTGGCCGCCACGTAATTGGCCTGGCCGGGATTGCCGACCAGCGTCGTCACCGACGAGAACAGGATGAAATTGTCCAGACTGTCGGCACGGGTCAGGCGATCGAGGATCGCGGCCCCCTTGGCCTTGACGTCGATGACCGGCTGATTGCGCTCGCGGTTGAGATTGCCGATCAGCGCATCGTCTAGGACCATGGCCGCATGGACGACGCTCTTCAGCGGGCCGACCTTGCGGATCGCTGCCAGCATCGTCTTGACGTCGGATTCCTTGGTCACGTCGCAGGCAAACAGATGGGCCTCGACGCCGGCCTCGCGCCAGCCTTCGATCGCCGCCGCCGTTTCCGCATCGGCGACGCCCCGGCGCGAGCAGAGCGCGACATGACGCGCACCTTTCTCGACCAGCCATTCAGCGGCCACCAGGCCGAAGCCGCCGATCCCGCCGACCACCAGATGAACGCCCTTGGGGTCGACCACCATCTTGCGCTGCGTCCGCGAAGCGACGCGATCCACCCCTGCCTTCGGCGGCAGGACGACGATCTTGCCGATATGGCCGGCATTCTGCATGAGCCGGAAGGCATCGCCGATCTCGTCATGATCGAAGGCGCGATAGGGAAGCGGCGAGAATACGCCCTCCTCGAACAGCGCCCCGATCTCGGACAGCATCCGCCGCGAAAGCTCGGGATGGAGTACGAGCAACTGGTCGGCGTCGATACCGAAATAGCTGACATTGCGACGGAACGGCCGAAGGCCGATCTTGCTGTCGGCATAGTAGTCGCGCTTGCCGAGTTCGAGGAAGCGGCCGAACGGCTTGACGAGCGACAGGCTCTGTTCCATCGCCTCGCCGAACAGCGAGTTGAGCACCAGATCGACACCCTCTCCGCCGGTCACCGACAGCACGTCGTTGACGAAGCTGAGGGAGCGGGAATCGAAGATGTGGTCGGCGCCGAGCATTTCGACGAAGCGACGCTTTTCCTGCGTACCGGCGGTGGCGATGACTTTCAGACCAGCATGCTTGGCGACCTGGAGGGCGGCAAGGCCGACACCGCCGGCCGCGCCGTGGATCAGGATGGTTTCGCCCGGGCGTGCCCTGGCAAGCTCGATGATCGCGTAATAGGCCGTGAGGAAGACGACCGGGATCGAGGCGGCAGCGACCGGATCGACGCCGGCCGGCAGCTTGGCCACACCGGCACGATCGACCGCGACATGCGTGGAGAAGGCTGCCGCGGCAATCGCCATCACCGGATCGCCGATGGCGATGTCGCTGACATTCTTGCCGACAGCGACGACGCGGCCGGAGAACTCCATGCCGATCGAAGCGCCGGCGAAGCCGTCCTCTAGCGCCTCTTCCGGCAGGAGGCCCATGGCCCACATCACGTCACGGAAGTTGAGGCCCGTGGCCGCCACCTCGACCAGAACCTCGTCCGCGCCGATGGCCGGCACATCGCAGCTTTCCCAGCGGATACTCGATACCTGCGACGGCGTTTGCTGGCGGATGACGGCAGCGTCGAAGCGGGTCGTGACGGCGCTGGCTTCCGGCATTGCGCCCGGAACGGCGCGCATTTCGAGCACGCTTCGGCCGTCGATGCTAACGCACCATTCGCGATTGGCGACACCCGGCACGCAAATCGTCGCCACGTCGGCGATAAGATCGGCGAGATCGCGGCGCGATGCACCGCTGTCGATGCTTTGGACATCGAGGAAGTCGAATTCATTGCGCAGCACGCGCAGGAAGGTCCACAGACCGGAATTGACCGTGTCGGCGGCCGATCGATCGGCCACCGGCGCACCGCCGGGTGCCGACACCAGAAGCCGGATCGGCGCCGGCTCCTTTGCGAGCGATCCACGATAGTCGGCAAGCGCCAGGGCAAAGGCGCTGAGGATCAGCACATTGTCCTGAAGCACGGCAGAGCCGTCCGCCGCCGCGTCGATGGCCGGAGAGAGATGGATCACGTCCAGCGGGCCATCCGCATGCCGCTCGAAGTGTTCTGTGAAGGCCTTCTTGTCGGCGGTAAGATCGCCGCTTGCGGCAAAGATCTCGAAGGACGGGAAGCCCTTACCTTCGGCTGCCGTGGACAAGGCGTCCGGGGCAATCCGTCCGTCGTGAACGAGCAGGACCGGGTTCTGTGTCGCGGCTGTGGCATCCGAGATTTTGGAATCAGCGGAGGCTGCGGTCGTGGTTTCGATGGTGATGACCGGCCCGCCGGTCATTTCACGCAGGACCACATCCGCCTCGGCAAAGCCGATATTCGACAGGACCGCGCGCCAATCGCTGGCGGTCGCCATCGCTCCGATCGGGAATTCGGCGGTCTGGCTGCGGGCGAACCAGCCATCGGACAGCCCCAAGACGAAGTCGTGGAACAGCGAAGGCGCTTCGACGGTGGCCAGCAAGGCCTGAGCACCGGTCAGGGCTTCAGCGCCCTTCTCCGATGCAAAATCCGCCTCCAACAAATTGCGAAGCTGGTTGCTGGCGCTCAGAACAACATCGGCTGAGCCGAGCCGCGACAGTCCTTCGCGCGAAAGGACACTGACATGGGCCTGATCTTCGAAAGCGAGTTCGAGACGATGACGAAGCGCGCCATCCGGCTCATAGATCACCAGCCGCGCGCCATGGTCGGCGGCGATCTCTGCGATGCCGCGGCTCAAGCCGACCGAGGTGCTGCCAAGCTCGAGGATCCGAAGGCTGCCCTCCGACGTCCGCTTGCCCAACCAGGCGCGCAGGCCGTCCAGCAGGATGGCGATCCGCGACCGGGCCGCGATGGAATGGATTTCCTGGTGCTCGACGGTCGCCTCGCTGAGGAAATGGTCGCGCTTCGTCGAGACGTCATCGACAGCGTCGGCCTTGCGCTCGACCAGACGATCGAGCACTTCGCGATAGACGTCGTTGATCAGGACCGCCTCGACGGCACGATCCGGGCATTCCTTGTAGAGTTCGCCGAGGATCTCGGCGACCGGCGGCAGGGGACATTCCGGATCGACGATCCATTCCCCGTCAAGCTGCTCGATAAACCCGGCATCGGCCAGCAGGTGCAGGCCGTTGAACAGGAAGGGACGCAAGGTCGGATCGCTCGGAAGATCGGCTGCGCTGAGGTTCGCCTTGTCGCCAACGAGAGCGCTTGCCATGTCATGCAGGGCCCGCATGATCGCCGCGTTGAACAGGAGCGTCTCGTTGTCGATGCCGGTTTCCGGCAGATGCGCGAAGCAGGAATCCGCGGAGATGGCAGCCGCCGCCGGCAGGGCACGCCCCGCAACAGACGATGCCAGCGCCTCGTAGTGGAAGGAAAGCGCGCTGAGCGTCTTGCGCTGTTTCAGGTAGGTGCGACGGAAGCGGCAGTCCTCGAAGGACGCGACCCGCTCGCCATCCGCATCGAACAGATGGAACTTGGCCTTGATCGAGGTCGGGCTCAGCCGGTCGATCTCAATCACCGCCCGACGGATCGTCGCGCCGGTGCGGTCGATGCGGATCTGGCCGAAACGCACCGGAATGTAAGGCGCGCCGCGATGGTCGCCGCTGAACCGGTCGAACAGGGCAACCAGGCCGTGGAAAACGGCGTCGACGGAAACCGGGTTGAGATTATAGCTCAGCATCGGATGGGCCGGCGTCGCGGGTTCGCCAAGCGACACCTCGATCAATCGATCGCCGCGGCAAATGGTCCGCTCCATCAGCTGGAAATGCGGGCCATAGTCGAGGCCGAAATTGGCGGCGATGCCATAGGCCTTCTTCGCATCAATCTGCGCAGTTACGTCGATCTGCGGCAAGGCGGGCGCCGGGCGCACCTCGGAAGCGGTGAGCTTGCGCACCCGGGCGACCGCATGGATCGTCCAGTCGTCCTCGCTCAGCCGCTCGCGCGACCGGATCTCGAGATCGCCGGTCTCGGGCGAGATCACGGTCGAAAGCTCGATCAGGCGGCTCTCGCTGAGCTCGAGAGGGCGAACGATTTCGAGATTGGTGATTTCGACGCGCGACTGCCCGTACAACTGGCTCGCCGCCGAGACGGCGATCTCGATGAAACCGCTGCCCGGCAGGATCGAGCGTCCATCGACGACGTGTTCGGCCAAGTCCGGGAATAGATGGGCGTCGATATGGTTTTTCCAGGTCGCGCCGTTGGGGTCGATCCGCCAGCCGACGAGCGTGTAGCCGACTTCGCTGTCACGGCCGTAAATGTCGGCGCGGTCGCTGGTGCGATCCGGCTGCAGATCGATCTTTTCGAACGGCAGCTCGGGCAGCGAAACGAAGGCATTGCGCTTGCCGAACACCTTGGCCCCGTCGACTGCCGCACCGCAGGCGATGGCGCGCGCCATGGCCTGCAGGATCGGGTCGCTGTCCAAGTGTCCATCGTCCCGCGACAGCGTGCCGACGTAGTTGATCGAAGCCGAACGCTGCTTGGCAATATCGGAAAGATAGCCACCGAGGATGGCGCGCGGCGTCACCTCGATGAAGACGTTGCAGCCGAGCGCCATCGCCTCTTCTGCCGCCTGCTGGAATTTCACCGGCTGGCGAACATTGCGCCACCAGTATTCCGGGGTCAGCGCCTCGCCGGTGATCGCGGTGCCGGTGACGGTCGAGATGAACACCGTATCGCCGCGACGTGGCGCGATAGGCGGCATGTCGGAGAGGAAGGCGTCCCGCGACCGGTCGATCAACGGGTGATGGAAGGGATAGTTGATGTCGAGCGGCTGGACCGCAACCTTGCGCTTGCGGGCGCGCTCGCGCAGCAACTTGATGTTTTCGTAAGAACCCGAGATCGTCACGGAGTTCGGCGCATTGATCGCTGCGACTTCGAGCTCTTCCAGGCCAAGCGAGCGGATCAGTTCGGCGGCCGCCTGCTCACCAAGCTTGACGGCGGCCATGGTTCCCTCGCCGGCCAGCACGTCCTGGTGCAACGAGCGCTTGGCGATGACGGTGACCGCATCTTCGAGCGACAGCGCGCCGGTCGCGTAGGCGGCCGCCACTTCGCCGACCGAATGGCCGAAGCTCGCCGTCGGGCGAAGGCCCATTTCCACCAGGCTGTCCGTCAAGGCGGCCTGAATGGCGAACAGCAGTGGCTGCGCCAGCTTGGTGTCGCTGAGTTTGCTCTCCAGTTCGCGATCGCTCAGCGATGCCTTGAGATCGATGGGAGACTGGCGTGAGAAAAGCGCGGAAATCCGCTCGAACGCCTTGCGGAAGGAGGCATTGTGCCTGAGCGCTTCGAGGCCCATGCCGGCCCACTGCGCGCCGTTGCCGGAAAACACCAGGGCGACCTTCGGGTCGCGCGACAGTGCTTCACCGGTCTCGGCGAGCGAATCCGCACCGGCAATATGCGCGTCGATCGCTTCGATCACCTGGACGCGATCCCCCGCGACCACGAAACGATGACGCAGTGCCGAACGGTTGGCGCTCGCGGCGGCAACGATGGCGGCCGCCTCCTCTTCGCTATCGGCCTGAGCGAGGCGGTCGCGATAGGCGACAAGCAGGCCCTTAAGGCTGTCGGCGGTGTGTGCGCTGACCATCAGAAGTCGCGGCGAATCGTCCTCGGCCGGCTTCGACGCCTCGGTCGCCGTGGCAGCCTGCGGGTCGGCGATCACCACGTGCGCATTGGCGCCGCCGAAGCCGAAGGAATTGATGCCGGCCAGACGTGGCCGGTCGCTCTTCGCCAGCACCACCGGCTTGTCCGCGACGCGAACGTTGAGACCCTGGAAATCAATGTCCTCGTTCGGCGTATCGAAATGCAGCGAAGCCGGCAGATAGTCGTGCTCCAGGGCGAGCATAGCCTTGATCACGCCCAGCAAGCCGGAAGCGGGTTCCGTGTGGCCGATATTGGTCTTGATCGAACCGATCCACACCGGCTCTTCCCGGCGCATGCCGATCACCTGGCCGAGCGACCAGACCTCGGCCGGATCTCCGACCTTGGTGCCGGTTCCATGTCCTTCGACAAAGGCGACGTCGCGGGGATCGATAGCGTCGGAATAGATCGACATCAGCAATTCCGCCTGCGCCTCGCGAGACGGCAGCGAGATGCCATTGGTTCGCCCGGCGGCGTTGATGCCCGACGCGACGATGGTCGCACGGCTGCGGTCACCCTCGCGGGCGACACGCTCGGACGACCGGAGTATGAGCACGGCGCCACCTTCGGCGCGCACATAGCCGATACCGTCATTATCATAGGCCTTGCAAAGCCCGTCGGGCGACAGCATGCGCGCCTGGGCGAAGCCGACGAAGGGCAGCGGATGCACGAGCATGTTCACGCCGCCGACGATCGCGGTATCGACCAGACCGGAATTGATGGCGCGCACGGCATGGTCGAGAGCGACCAGCGAGGACGAACAGGCGGTATCGACCGTCAGGCTCGGACCCTTGAGGCCGAAGACGTGGGAGATGCGGTTGGAGACGATCGACAGTGTATTGCCGGTCATGAAATACGGACCCGGCGCCGCGGGATCTTCAACCGAAAGATTGGCATGGTCGAGACTGGACGCGCCGACATAGACGGCAACCCGCTCGTCCTGCAGGCTGGCGACCGGCAGATTGGCATCCTCGAGCGCCCGCCAGGTCAGTTCCAGAAGCAGGCGCTGCTGCGGATCCATGAAGGTCGCTTCACGACGCGAAATGCCGAACAAGGCCGGGTCGAATGCGTGGATGTCATCGAGCACACCTGCAGCATCGGTGTAATACTTGCCCGCCACGCCCATCTGCGGATGCCAGAACCGCGCACGGTCCCAGCGATCGCCAGGAATGCTCGTGACCGCACAGACCCCCGCACGCATCATCTCGAACAACGCCTCAGGCGATCCGGCCCCAGGTGCGGCGCATGCACGCCCGATTACTTCTACTGTCATATACTTCGATCGCAGAGTTTCATTGGTTTACGGCACGACAACCTCGGCGCTTCAACAAAAGCATCCCGCATCCACTTAGCCAAGCACTGATACAGCGTCAATCGCATCACGGCTTTATCGGATCGCGAAGGAGGCTTCGGGCGAATGCTCCTAATATCCAGGAGCCAACTATCACGGCATCACCAACAGGACGAAGCAAGTGAACAAACGCGCTCGTAGACGCCCGTCGATGGTTAAGTTATTAAGTGCCAAACAAATCAGAGAGCCACCGCAAAAATGCGAATTGCCATTATCGGAACTTCCAATTCAGTGATGACCCGCGGATGGGCGAATGCTCTGAAAAAAATTAGCCCCGAACATTGGGAAATTGAAAACCTCTCGCTTGGAGCAAGCCCATCCCTCTACGGAAGTTTTATAATCTCAAAAGAGAACATTGCAGATAATTTTGATTACGCCCTTCTGGATTTCACAATAAATGATCAACAGTTTCTGGACATAAGCAACCTGTCTCTCGAATATTTAGCCGCTTCTTATACCGGTCTACTTCGTCATTTCGCGACAGATGAAGCCGTATGCACGCCGATTTGCGTTTTTTTACCTCAACGAGCCTTCGCTCAAGAAGGAAAAAATACCGATGCTTACAATATTTGCACGAAAATCTGCGACCACTACGGCATCGATTATATCGACGGTTTTGCGACGGTGCAGAGACTCGCGAAGGGCGGCATTGGCGTCGATGAAATCTTCGCGGATTGGGGACATTTAACACCCGAATACCAGATTGTTATGGCCGAGAAAGTTTTGGATTTCCTAACCAAAGCCATTCCGAAGAAACCACGGCCCGAGATATTAATGAACGCGCCGAAAATTACGGCAGTCCCAGGAGGTGATATCGAGTATTTGAATGGTGAAGTGCGAACTTTAGGAACCTCTTTCGCCAGGCACCAAGTAACGAGTTTGAGAGAGGGCGGCAGTGGAACAATCTATAATGCACCGTTTCTGCTAGGTATTTTGCACTGGATAGACGAAGCGTCCGGGCCCGTCTGTTTCAAGGGCAGCGATGTGAATGTTTCGAAAGCGCTCCGCAAGGAATGGACGAAGCTCTTCGCCCTGACCCATTTTCGCAAGCCGGTTCGAAGCGACGGCACAATTCCGTTTGTGTTCGGAGAGAAGCAGGGCTATCTGCTCGAGCGCGGTTTCGGCTTGGCCAAGACAACCCAGATCGCGGGCGATGTGGCCGACATTGTGGGCTTCTTAAAATCCGATGCCGACCCGATTGCGCAGGGTCGTTTATTGTTAGAGACTCTCGGAGCAAGTGAAACGGGAATTGCCTAGCTTCGCTCTACGCTCTGAAGCAATGAACATTGGATTACGCGGGTCACTGGGATTGCGTGTCCGAAAAGGCCCTTTTCAGGAGTAAGCAAATCCGGCTGCTTCAAGCGCGCATGAAAGGCAAAAGAGGACGGCAATAGGCTCGGCGAGCCCTTTTTTGCCACAAAAACATGATGCATGCTCGTTACGTATGACACACGCCACCTCTCAAGCGACCTAGGTCGAGTGCTTTTGGGATCTGGAGGAGCAATAGTGTATATAAAGACACATCTCAGGATCGTTGCCGCACTGTTGATGCGCGAGATGTCGGCACGATTCGGTAACAAGCCGGGTGGTTACCTATGGGCACTGCTGGACCCTGCCGCTCACGTCATGCTGATGACCGTAATCTTCAGCGCGATCGCGCACGCCCCGCCGCTGGGGTCCAGCTTCCCTATGTTCTTCGCGACCGGTTATATCGGCTTTCAGTTCTATCTGGCGACTCTTGGTCAAGTGAGCGGTGCTTTGAAGGCCAACAAATCGTTGTTGAGCTACCCGAATGTGGCACCGATAGATACTGTGGTGGCCCGTTATATTCTTCAGATGGGCACCACTGTCCTGGTTGGCTTGATCGTATTCTCTGTCATCGCCAGCACACTGCACACCTCGCTGCAGCCCGGCTGGGGATTTATCATCGAAGCTGCGCTGCTTGGAAGTCTCCTCGCGCTGGGAGCCAGCTTGGTCAATACGGTGCTGTTCTTGAAATACCCGCTTTACGAGAGCGTGTTTCATATCGTCAGCCGCCCGCTGTTTCTGTTGTCGGGAGTTGTGTTTCTGCCGGAGGCTTTGCCGAACCCCTTTAGGGAAATCATTCTCTTGAATCCGGTAATCCATGTGGTGACACTCTTCCGGCGAGGGTTTTATCCAGAATATCGCGCCACGAGCTTCAGTCCGGAATACCTCTATAGCTGGGTATTTTGTGCATTGTTTGCCGGTATGATTCTGTTCACGTTCTCCACCAGGACACTGCGTAACGAATGATCAGATTAGAGCAGGCTTCTAAATTTGTGTATGCACGCGGGACCAAAAAGCCGATTCTTGATGGCGTTTCCTTGGTCCTGAGACGCGGTCGCAGCGTCGGGCTGCTTGGCCGAAACGGAGCAGGGAAATCGACCCTTCTGCGCCTCTTCGCCGGCACGATCCGCCTTGATGCCGGCCGCATTGTCCGCGAGGGGAACATTTCTTGGCCTCTCGGCTTCCAGGGGAGTTTCCAGGGCAACCTGACTGGCGAGCAGAATGTGCGTTTCGTGGCACGTATCTACGGCGTGGATTCCGAGCAACTGATCGACTATGTCGCCGAGTTTGCCGAGCTTGGCCCGTTCTTCCGATCGCCAGTTGCGACCTATTCATCCGGCATGAAGGCGCGCCTGGCATTCGGCTTGAGTATGGGCGTCAGTTTCGACTATTATCTGGTCGATGAAATAACCGCGGTGGGCGACGCCAATTTCAAGAAAAAATGCAGTGAGGTCTTCCAGACCCGCCTCGTTGATTCTGATGTCGTCATGGTATCTCACAGCACGGCAACGATTCGGGAATATTGCGACGGCGGTATCGTGCTGGAAAAAGGCAAACTGACTTATTTCGATGATGTTGAGGATGCGATCCGCGCCCACGACAAGAACATGAAGGATGGCTGACCCTATGGCAAATCCCGAGAGCGCGGCCGGCGCCAAGATCACGCCGCCGAAACCGGATGCCGCGGCAGCCAAGCCGAAGCAGCATCCCAATGTGCGGATCCTTGAAGGGCTGTTGGACGAGGGCAAGAAAAAGGCGCGTTCGGTCCGATCGAAGCGAAACACGTCGGTCCTGAAGATCAGGCATCTCGTCATTATCGCGGGATTCACGGCACTGGTCGCCATTCCCAGCACACTGGCGTCACTTTATCTCGCCTTCGTCGCTCAGGACCAGTACCACAGTTCTTCTTCATTCGCCGTCCGCAGCATAAGCTCGTCAGTGGGCGCATCGGACATCATGGGTATGTTTACGCAAACGACGGCGATCAGCACGGTTGCCGATTCCTACATCCTGATCGACTACCTGCTCAGCGAGCGGATGCTGGAGGACGTCGATTCCCGGTTTGACCTCGACACGGTCTATGCGCCTCGTGGCGCGGACTATTTCTTCGGTTTGGCGGCCGGGCTGCCGATCGAAGACAAACTGAAATATTGGCGCAAGATGGTCACCATCAATTTTGACCATTCGTCCGGTATTCTCCAGCTTCAGGTCAAGGCTTTCACACCGCAGCAAGCGCAGGAGATTGCGGGTTACATCCTGGCAAAGTCCGAGCAACTGATCAACGAACTGTCGGACAAGGCGCACGAGGAATCCCTGAAGCTCGCCCGCCAGGAGATCAGCATCGCCGAGCAGCGTCTGACGGATGCCCGCATGGCCCTGCGGGAATTCCGCGACGTTTCGCAGGACGTCGACCCCGTCGAGGGTGCCAAGCTGGCGGTTAAACTCGTAGCCGGTATGGAACAGGAACTGGCGAAGCTCAACGCCGATCTGGAGGTCGCTCGCTCGCAGATGGCGGAGGACACGCCGCGCATTCGCGTGATCAAGAGCCAGATTTCGGCGCTGACGTCGCGGATCGAGACCGAGAAACAGCGTCTCGGCAGCGGCACGACAGACGCCAAGACGGCAAGGACCACGCAGAACCTGATCGGCTCTGACGTGTCGGGTCGCCTGCAACTCTATGAGAAGCTCGAACTCGAACGCGAGTTCGGCGAACGGACCTATGCCGCGGCCCTCGCCTCGCTGGAAAAGGCCCGCATGGATGCGACCGGCAAGCAGCGTTACCTGGCGGTCTTCATCCAGCCGACACTTTCGCAGTTGGCCCAGTACCCGCAGCGCCTTCTCTATGCGTTCATGGTGTTTCTGGCCGGCATGTTCGGCTGGGGCATGGCGACGCTCATCTATTACAATATTCGTGACCGGGCCTGAGCCCGCCGATCCCGTTTCATTCTGTCCCAACGAAAAAGCCTCCGGTCATCGACCGGAGGCTTTAATCTTAGGAAGGCTGGTATTCCGCCGAGAGAAGCCTTACGCGGCCTCCTCCTGAGCATCATCCTCTTCAACGCCCTTGCCGCGCTTTGGGCCCTTGGCCAGATTGACCTCGACCAGGCGCACGGCCTCGGTCTCGGACATCTTGTTGACGGCGGCGATTTCGCGCGCCATTCGGTCGAGGGCCGCTTCATACAGCTGGCGCTCGGAATAGGACTGCTCGGGCTGGTTCTCGGCGCGGAAGAGATCGCGAACCACTTCGGCGATCGAGATCAGGTCGCCGGAATTGATCTTCGCGTCATATTCCTGGGCACGGCGTGACCACATGGTACGCTTGACGCGCGCCTTCCCCTGAACGACCTTCAGGGCACGCTCGACGAAATCGCTTTCGGAAAGCTTGCGCATGCCGATGCTCACGGCCTTGCCGACCGGAACCTTGAGACGCATCTTGTCCTTCTCGAAGTCGATCACGAAAAGCTCGAGCTTCATGCCGGCCACTTCTTGCTCTTCGATGGCGGTGATGATACCGACACCATGTGCCGGGTAGACGATCGATTCGCCGGTCTTGAAGCCTTGGCGCGTCGAAGATTTTTTCTGCTGGGTCGTCATTCGTTTCAAAAACTCCCTGTTATGCTCCCGGCGATCAAGCCGGTGCCGGGTCGGTCAGGCCCGGATGAGACGGGGGAAACCGTCGGGTCACTTCATCCTGGTCCAGCCCGCCACGCAAAACGTCCCTATCGTCGCAACAGCAACGCGACCGCGCGGATCGCTAGTGCCACGGTAACCGCGTTGGACGATGGGTTTGCTTTCGTGATGGTTCAGGGCACACCGATGCCGCGAAGTGGAACAGTTCTATCTTGCTACCACAAAAATATGAGGAAATCAATATTTTACTGCCGCATCGCCACAATGCGGCCGATCCCGACCGGTGACGGCTGCTTGGTGCCGCCGCCTCCGGCCCAGTTCAGTCTGTCACGCGACGCGTGTCGAAAGGGCGATCAATCGCCGCTACCAGGCTTCGTCGAAAAGAACTTTTCGAACTTGCCGGCCACGCCGTCCATCTCCTTGGCCTCGGGGAGCGGATCGCGCCTCACCGTGATATTGGGCCAGATCTTGGCATAGTCCGTGTTGATCTGCAGCCACTTGTCCAGGCCCGGCTCCGTATCCGGCTTGATCGCCTCGGCCGGACATTCCGGCTCGCACACGCCACAGTCAATGCACTCGTCCGGATGGATGACGAGGAAATTCTCACCTTCGTAGAAACAGTCGACCGGGCAGACCTCGACGCAATCGGTATACTTGCAGCGAATACAATTGTCAGTGACTATATAAGTCATGCGGCACTCCAGGGTCTCGTTTCTGCGCAGGCGGCGTTCGGCTCCAGCTCAATTGCGATCCATCACGGACACGGACCAATCCATTGACGGGCCGCATTGGATTCTGCTGGACAGGGACGTGAGCTACTGTGTTATCCGGGCTATAGCAAGGATAAACAGTTCTGAAAATAGCCGCGGCCGCGCACAGTTTTCTAATCGTCGGACCAGAGCTCGCCCGGTTGCAGCCGGTCGATCGCCCGCCTCTCCTTCTTGGTTGGGCGCCCTGACCCCGGCAGGCGTGTGGCCTGATCCAGCAGCCCCAGCTTGTCTTCCTCGCTCGGCGGTGGAGTGATGTCCTCATAGAGAAGACGGGCTTGCTCGAAAGGCCCGCGACGCTCCCCCGGCTTTACCACCAGAAGCACGATGTCACGCTTTTGCAGCGCAACTTCGATGCGGTCGCCCGGTCCGATCAAGTGGCTGGATTGACGGACGATTTGTCCATTGACCCTGACATGCCCGCCCGACACGCGCTCCTGCGCGAGCGAGCGTGATTTCGTAACGCGGGCGAAGAACAACCACTTGTCGATGCGCTGGCGCGAACCGTTCGGTGACTGCTTGTCGTCCATGTTACTTCTTCATCTGCTCCTTGAGCGCGGCAAGCTTGGCAAAGGGCGAATCCGGATCGATCGGCTTCTCCTTGCGCGGCGGCTTTGCCTCGAAACGGGCGGGCTGCGACTTTGCGTCGCGGTCCGGCCGATTGGGCCGATCCTTGCGCTCGCCGCGATCCGGGCGCTCCGAACGGTCGCCCTTGTGGCCAAAACCACCACGACCGCCGTCCTTGTCACGGCCCTTGCTGCCTTCGCCATCGCGGCGTCGCTCGTCCCGCTTGCCTTCGGCCTGGCCTTCGGCAGGCGCGCGATTGGGGCCACGATTGCCGGTACGCTGACGGTCACCCGCAGGACGCGCGCCGCGCTGGTTGTCCGCACGTCCGCCCGGACGCCACAGCAGCACCGGCTTCGGCTCGGCAGCCGCCGCGTCTTCCGCCGCGAGTTCGCCGGAAACGGCAGCGTCCTCGGCCGGAGCAGCGCTCTCTTCCGTCGTCGCAGGGCTATCCTCGGTCGCAGCAGGGGTCTCTTCGGCAACGGCCTGCGAAGCGACAGGCGCCTCGTCGGCGCTGTTTTCCGTCGAAACGGGTTCCTCGTGCGCTGCAACGGCATCGCCGTGCTCGCCGGAAGCCTGCTCGGCCTCTGCCGGCTTGTCGGCAGCGGATGCTGACGGTGCCGTCTGGGCGGAAAGAAATGCCTCGGCTTCCTCGGCGGTCACGCTGTCGGCACGATAGCCGAGACCCTTGAGGATCTCTTCCATGTCGTCCGGCGTGGCGCCGAGAATGGACAGCATCGCCGTCGTCGTGGTGAAGCGGCGTCCGTCATAGGCGCCGTCCGGACGCTGCGGTGAGCCCGTCTTCCACTGCAGGAGCGGACGGATGAGGTCGGCGAGACGCTCGAGAATGTCGATGCGCACGGCACGCTTTCCGAGGAAGCGGAAGCCGGCCAGCTTGTAGAACATGCGCTCATAGCCCGGATCGGTGAC
This sequence comes from Arenimonas sp., assembly GCA_019459145.1. Taxonomy (GTDB): domain Bacteria; phylum Pseudomonadota; class Alphaproteobacteria; order Rhizobiales; family Rhizobiaceae; genus Allorhizobium. Next base: position 48,660 of record JAIBEK010000055.1, on the reverse strand, counting down.
CACCGAGGTACGGCCGGCAGCGAGCACCGGAATGAGATCGCCATATCCCGGCTTGTCGAGGCCGTCGTTCTTCAGTGCCCAAAGCAGCGTGATCAGTTCGGCCGGAGCCGGCTTCAACAGCGCCGGCATGAAGATGTGATAGGCGCCGAAGCGCACGCCATAGCGGCGCATCGAAGCGCGCGCATCCTGGTCGAGCGACTTCACGTCGTCCGAGACGTCGCGACGGAAAAGAACGCCAAGGTTCTCCACCAGCTGATAGGCAAGACCCTTGGCAAGGCCTTGCAGGTCCTCGGCGCGCGAGAGATCGTCGAGCGGCTTGAGGATCGTCGAGATGTGATGGTTGACGAAGCGCTCGATGCGCGCGACGACGTGATCGCGGGCGGCACCGGTCAGTTGTTCATCGGCCAGCAGGATCACGCGGGGATGCAGCATGTGGTCCGCGCCAATGAGCCTGGCCACCGGATCACCGAGCCAACGCACCAGACCATCGGCGCTGATCGCCAGATCGCTGTTGCCGGCAGCATGCATACGTGCAGCGCGGGCTTCGAATTCGAGCCCGAGCGCACGATGCGCGGCAGCCTCGACGGCCTTCGCATCGGATCCTTCCATGCCCGATATCGGCGTGAACCGGAAACCGGCGAGTTGTCCCATATGATGTCCTTCCACGAAGACATCGCCGTTAACACTGATTTCAGCTTCCAACATCGCATTCTCTCTCAAGCGCTTCATGAGCACAGATGTCCTGCGATCAACAAACCGTTTCGTCAACCGTTCATGTAGCGCATCGGACAATCGGTCTTCGATTTCCCGCGTCTTTTCTTGCCAGTGTGTCGGATCGGCAAGCCAACCCGGCCGGTTCGATACATAAGTCCATGTGCGGATTTGAGCAATCCGTGCGGACAAAGTATCGATCTCGCCGTCGGTTCGATCCGCCCGGCGCACCTGTTCGGCCATGAAGTCCTCGTTGACCGCCCCATGGCGCACGAGATCGAAGAACAGGCTCTGGATCAGGTCGGCATGCTGGGCCGGCGTGATGCGCCGATAATCGGGCAAGGCGCAGGCTTCCCACAACCTCTCGACGCGCGCCGGCGCATCGGCAAGATCTCTCACCTCCGGATAGCGCGCCAGAAACTCCAGCGCCTGCTGGTCGATGGCGGGCAAGGCCTTCGTCAATCCCTCCACCCGCGGACCCGCCTCGAGGCTGCGCAGCAAAGCCGGGATCGAGGAGAAGTCGAAGCGGGCGGTGCGCCATTGCAGCACCTTCACGCTATCGAATTCATGGCCTTGCAGTCTCTCCACCATCTCCTCTTCGAACGGATCGACGCGGCCAGTCACACCGAAGGTCCCGTCTTTCAGATGGCGACCGGCACGGCCGGCAATCTGGCCGAGTTCTCCGGGATTGAGATTGCGGAATTGATAACCGTCGAACTTGCGATCCTGGGCAAAGGCGACGTGATCGACGTCCAGGTTGAGACCCATCCCGATCGCATCGGTCGCCACCAGATAGTCGACATCACCCTCCTGGTAGAGAGCGACCTGGGCGTTGCGCGTACGCGGACTCAGCGCGCCCAGCACCACGGCGGCCCCACCGCGCTGGCGACGGATCAGTTCGGCGATCGCATAAACCTCGTCGGCCGAGAAGGCGACGATCGCGGTGCGCTGCGGCAGTCGGGTAATCTTCTTCTGACCGGCATAGAACAACTGCGACAGTCGGGGGCGCTCGACGACGGTAATACCGGGAAGCAGTTGCAGGAGAATAGGCTTCATCGTCGCCGAGCCGAGCAGCAGCGTCTCGTCTCGTCCGCGCAGATGCAGCAATCGGTCAGTGAAGATATGGCCCCGCTCGAGATCCCCCGCCAGCTGGATCTCGTCGATTGCCACGAACGACGCCTTCGTCTCGCGCGGCATGGCCTCCACCGTGCAGACGGAAAAGCGCGCGCCGGGTGGCGAGATCTTCTCTTCACCGGTGACCAGTGCGACCTGCGATGCGCCGACCCTTTCGACCAGCCGACCATAGACCTCGCGCGCCAACAGGCGCAGGGGAAGGCCGATCATGCCCGAGCCATGCGCCACCATGCGGTCGATGGCGAAATGGGTCTTCCCGGTATTGGTCGGCCCCAGCACGGCAGTAACGCCGCGGCCGCTCAGGATCATGGGTTGCGAATTCAAGGACGGCTCCGCGCTGCAAGGGATCATCGACCCCGCACTGCGGCGGTCGGCGAGCTTGCCCACACATGGCGACGATTGACGGCAAAGGCAAGACATCCGTGGCGGGAGGCCCTGATTCCTCACCTCTCGCACGGCAAAAATGCCGGAAACGATGGCCAGGATCAGCGGGAGTTCCGGGCAGGGAACAGGGTGCGAACGAATCAGCGACGAATCGCTGACTCGCGCCGATTCAGGATTTGTTCACGCCTACATCTCGGCGGCCCCGCCGCAGACAGCACAAAATGCTGAGTCGGATCAATCGCTTGCCGTGTCGTTACGGCCCCTCGGATCGATCTCGCTCTCCGCCGGAACCCTTCGCCACGGTGACGCGTTACCGGGGTCGAGGTTGACCTATCATGACACTCCTGCCACCCCCTGCCGAATGGATCAGCAAAAAGCCCGGCCAGAACTTCGTGCTGCTGCACGGAATGGCGATGGCCCCTGCCTTTTGGACCGTCTTTGCGCCCGACATGACCCGAAGCGGCCGCACCGTCGCCTATCCGCTCCCCGGCCATCATCCCTGGTCGCTGCCCGAACCCGGAGCGCCGATCACGGCCGACGAGGTCGTCGAGGCCATGGCTCAGGCGATCAGCCGGGATTTTTCCGGAGAATCGGTCACGCTGATCGGTCACTCGACCGGCGGGTTCCTGTCGCTGTTGCTCGCGGTGCGGCGCCCGGACCTGGTGCGGTCGGTGATCCTGCTCGGCGGCTTCGCCTGCGGACGATTCGAAGGCAAGGAGCGCTTCGCCGCGCGCATGCTGCGTGTCCCGCGCGTCGGACCCTATGTCTTTCGCCATTTCTTCAAGCGCTGGATCTCGACGCGGGAGCAGTTCCGCTGGGGCTCGATCGAGTGCGTCTACGACAAATCCTGCCCGTGGGAGGACGATCGGGCGGCAGATGCGATGGAGATGGTGCGCGGGCACCTGCTGCGCACCCGTCCGGAGGACGTCGCGGCTTGCGTGCAATTCATGTCGAGCACTTCCTTGCTCGGCGATCTGCCGAATGTGACGCTGCCGGTGCTCAACCTGATCGGCGTCCAGGACGGCATCGTCCCGCCGGCCCATCAGTTGCGGCTGTCGAAGATCCTGCCCCGGGCGCAGACGGTGCTGTTCGGCGACTGCGGACATCTCGTGATGGTCGAGCAGAAGAAGCAGATGGACAAGGTGATTGCAGGCTTCCTCGATCCCCATTCGTCGGTTGCCACGGCGCTTCGCGGCCGCTGGGCCGAACGCTTCGCGCCCCTGTTCGACGAGGTCGAAACTGACACGTCACCGATCCGGCTCTTGCGCCTGGAACAATTCCTGTCGAGCGACGTTGAAGCCACACGACCACCGAGTTTCGCATTCCCAGATGGAGAGGGTATCCATGTTGAGCACAATACTAATCGTCATCGTCATTCTGCTGTTGATCGGCGCACTGCCCAATTGGGGCTATAGCCGCAACTGGGGCTATGGGCCGTCCGGCGGACTGGGCCTCGTCGTGCTTATCCTTGTCATCCTGCTGCTCATGGGCCGCATCTGAGCCCCACCCAACCGTAAAGGAAAATGATGATGAAAAAGACCCTTATTGCCCTGGCGCTGATCGCACCTCTCGCCTCCTGCACCGCCACTGAACGAGGCGCCGGCGTCGGTGCCGCAACCGGTGCCGTGATCGGTGGCGTGGCCACCAACTCGGTTGGCGGCGCGGCCGTCGGCGCGGTCGTTGGCGGCGCCGCCGGTGCCCTGATCGGCCAGTCGCAGGAACGCTCCGGCTATTGCGTCTATCGCGACCGCTACGGCCGCACCTACGAAGCACGCTGCCGTTAAGCGGGACGCTTCGACAGAAAGCCGCCGGCTCCCCCACCGGCGGCTTTTTGCTGCATACGCCCCGGCCCTCATTAACACTTCGATCAAAGACGGAACGAATCAGCGACGAATGGGTTACGCGTCTGCCTTCCCGGTTTGTTCACGGCAAGATATTGTGGAGTAACAGAGCGTTAACCATACGAAACGGTGGATATTAAGTCTCTTCCGCCTCGCGGAAGGATCCAGCGTTAACGATCGACCCCAGTCTTAGGCGCAAAAGGCAATACTGTTCGAGACTTGTATCCGCCAAGGCTTCGGCGCGGCTGGAGAGAGCGTTGTCAAACGTGACGGAGTGATCGAACTGACTTATCGTCATGTCGAGACGCGCGCCGCCGATGCGATTGTAGAAATGCGTGCCGCCGGGCACCTCAGTCTTGAGAATTTCTCCGCCGAATAAATCCTGCACGACCAGACAGGTCACGCTGCACTGACCCTTCGCGGGATTGTCCGGCGTCCACTTCGTGGACGTGCCGGACGACCAGGCCTCCTCCAGCGCCAAAGCGAGGTCCTGCAAACTTGGGGCGAAGGGCAGCACCAGAACCTCCATGGCAATGCGGCCCCAATCGGCGGGGCCGCTGCAAGAATGGCGAGCGGTGCCTTAGACGAAGAATTGCCCGCCATTGGCCGAGATCGTCGAACCGGTGATGAAGCCGGCATCGTCGGAGGCGAGGAACACCACGATGCGGGCGATCTCTTCCGGCTCGCCGAGACGGCCGACCGGGATTTGCGGGATGATCCGCTCGTTCAGCACCTTTTCCGGAATGGCGCGCACCATTTCCGTGCCGATATAGCCGGGGCAGATCGCATTCACCGTGATCCCCTTGGCCGCGCCTTCCTGGGCGAGCGCCTTGGTGATGCCGAGATCGCCGGCCTTGGCTGCCGAGTAATTGGCCTGCCCCATTTGCCCCTTCTGGCCGTTGATCGACGAGATGGTGATGACGCGGCCGAAATTGCGGTCGCGCATGCCGGACCAGACGGGATGAGTCATGTTGAACACGCCGGTGAGGTTGGTGTTGATCACCTCGTTCCATTGGTCCGGCGTCATCTTGTGGAACATGGCATCGCGTGTGATCCCGGCATTGTTGACGAGGATCTCGACCGGTCCCAATTCAGCCTCGACCTTGGCAATCCCCTCGGCGCAAGCCTGGTAATTCGAAACGTCCCACTTGAAGGCGTGAATCCCCGTTTCGGCTTCGAAGGCCTTGGCCTTCTCGTCATTGCCGGCATAATTCGCCGCCACCTTGTAGCCCGCCGCCTTGAGCGCGATCGAAATCGCCGCGCCAATGCCCCGGGTTCCGCCCGTCACCAATGCAACTCTGCTCATGTCCTGATCTCCCCTCAAAGAATAAAATCCAGCGTCCACCGGCTCTTCTTGTGGAGCCGTTGTTAGGACAGTTTCATGTCAAGCAGATGGAAGCTCGCGCGGCCGACGGCCGCGCCGGTGCAACCTTGGTTCAGAGTGCCTCCAGGCACATAGCAATCCCCATGCCGCCGCCGATGCACAGCGTGGCAAGACCCTTCTTGGCGCCACGACGCTTCATCTCGAACACCAGCGTATTGAGAACGCGGGCACCCGACGCGCCGATCGGATGACCGATGGCGATCGCGCCGCCATTGACGTTGACGATCGAGGTATCCCAGCCGAGATCCTTGTTGACCGCGCAGGCCTGGGCGGCAAAGGCTTCATTGGCCTCGACGAGATCGAGATCGGAAATCTTCCAGCCGGCCTTTTCTAGCGCCTTGCGAGAGGCCGGGATCGGGCCGGTGCCCATGATCTGCGGATCGACGCCGGCGGTCGCCCAGGAGGCGATGCGCACCAGCGGGGTAATGCCACGGCGCTGCGCCTCGGCCTCGCTCATCAGGAGCGCCGCCGCTGCACCGTCATTGATGCCCGAGGCGTTGCCGGCGGTCACCGTGCCCTCCTTGTCGAAGGCGGGCCTGAGCTTGGTCATGCTGTCGAGCGTCGCGCCGATGCGGATATACTCGTCGCCGTCGACGGTCACATCGCCCTTGCGACCTGGAACCACGACGGGAACGATCTCGTCCTTGAAGCGGCCCGCGACCTGGGCAGCCTCGGCCTTGTTCTGCGAGGCAACGGCGAAGGCATCCTGCTCGTCACGCGTCAGCTGGAACTGGCGGGCGATGTTTTCCGCGGTGGTGCCCATATGATAGCCGTAGAAGGCGTCGGTCAGACCGTCCTTGATCATCGTGTCGACCATTTTCATGTCGCCCATCTTGGTGCCGGCGCGCAGGTGGGCGCAATGCGGTGCCATCGACATGGATTCCTGGCCGCCTGCGATGATGATCGTCGCATCACCCGCGGAAATCTGCTGCATGCCAAGCGCCACGGCGCGAAGGCCCGAGCCGCAGAGCTGGTTCATGCCCCAGGCGGTCGCCTCCTGCGGAATGCCGGCCTTCATCGCCGCCTGGCGAGCGGGGTTTTGTCCCTGGCCGGCGGAAAGCACCTGGCCGAGGATGACTTCGTCAACTTCCTTGGCGTCGACGCCGGCGCGTTCCAGCACCGCCTTGATGGCGGTGGCGCCCAGGTCGTGCGCGGCGACATTGGCAAAGGCGCCGTTGAACGAGCCGACCGGCGTGCGCGCTGCGCTCGCAATAACGATGGATGAACTGCTCATGGACGCCTCCTCGGGTAACTGCTTCTTAGAACTTGAAACTGGCAAAGCTTTGGGCCGGAGTCAAACAGGAAGAACGCCGGCCATTTCGTTCCTTAGTTGCAGCAGCCTGACTTTCGTCAAATGCGAGTACCGCATCGCACAAAGAGATTGTCACCGCCCTCGATTTGCGCTTACACTTGCCATGGGAAGAGCAAAAATCCACAAAAACAACGGGGTTAGGAGACGAATATGGCCAAAGCCGACGGCGAGATCGTCATAAAGAAATATGCCAATCGACGCCTCTACAATACGGGCACCAGCACCTATGTGACGCTGGAAGACCTGGCCAAGATGGTCAAGAAGGGTGAGGAGTTCACCGTCCAGGACGCAAAGTCCGGCGATGACATCACCCATTCAGTGCTGACCCAGATCATATTCGAACAGGAGTCGAAGACCGGCAACACGCTGCTGCCGATCTCCTTCCTGCGCCAGCTCATCAGCTATTATGGCGACCAGATGCAGATGGTCGTACCGAGCTTCCTCGAGCATTCGATGAAGGCCTTCACCGAGCAGCAGGTGCAGATGCGCGAGCAGATGACCAAGGCTTTCGGCGAGACCCCGCTGACCAAGAATCTGCAGGCGCCGATCCAGTTGATGGAGGAGCAGGTCAAGCGCAACACCGACATGTTCCACCAGGCGATGCAGATGTTCTCGCCCTTCCTCGGCGCCCAGCAGCCGAAGGAGACCAAGAAGGCCGAGGCGAAGGACATCGACGAACTCAAGGAACAACTGCGCACGCTGCAAAGCAAGCTCGACAATCTCTGAGCCCTGACGAGAAAAACGTCGATCGACCGCCGCGGGCAGGAGGAAACTCCTGCCCTTCTTGCATCATGAATGAGGAAAATCCGGCTACAGGCCGATCGAAACATCCCGGCCAGCCGAACGGATCGACACCGCGAAGCCGCCGACGACATCGATGAAGGCGATGGTCATCAGGATGAAGAATGTCTGCGTCGCCGCTCCGCGCACCAGCAGGAACTCGACCAGGAAGGCAATGAAGACCAGCATGGAGAGCATGTGGTTGATCAGCGAGCCGGAACCGTTGATCGTCGCCTTGAGGATCTCAAAGAACAGGATGGCGAGCGACAGCAGGATGAGCACGTCGCTGACGGAAAGAGCCCAGATGGCGCCCGACAGCATGGCGAAGGACAGCAGTTGCTGGTCGAGCACCTCGACCCCACCCGAACCGAAAAGACCGAGCATGGCCAGATTATAGAGCGCCAGCGGCAGGATCATCAACGGAATGGCGGAAAACATGGCGGCCCCTTGGTCAGCAGCAGGTGAAGCGCCAGTGAAACAGGCGTCTGACACGCGGATTTAACCGCCAGAACCCCTAAAAAGTAAAGGCCGGCACAAGGCCGACCTTAAAAAAGTCATCCGAATATTCGGAAATTATGCGCTTTCCTTGGGCGTCAGAACCTGACGGCCACGGTACATACCGGTCTTCAGATCGATATGGTGCGGACGGCGAAGTTCGCCGGAGTTCTTGTCTTCGACGTAGGACGAAGCCTTCAGCGCGTCTGCAGAGCGGCGCATACCGCGCTTGGACGGGCTTGTTTTTCTTTTCGGTACAGCCATTTTAGTTACTCCACATGACGGGCAAAACAGGATCCCGCGGCCGGATGAGCCGAACAGCACCTGTCTCGATCTCGGAATTTGGCGCGCTTATACATGCCCTGCAGGGCTTTGACCAGTCCCCGGCTCATTTTTTTCAGCATGCCTCGGCGGCATCCGCGTTCAGGCCTCGTCCTCCGGGACGATCCAGGTCTCGGCAAGCGCCGCGTCACGCCAGGCGATCCAGGCCGGATGGTCTTCCATCGCCTGCATGTAATCGAGCGTATCGGCCTGATGGACAAGATCATAGGCCCGGAAGCGGTTGACCACGGGGGCATACATCGCATCGGCGGCGGAGAAGGCGCCGAACAGGAACGGACCGCCGGAGCGCCGGCGCATGTCGCGCCAGATGGTCTCGATGCGCGCCACGTCGTCGGCGACACCTTCGGGCAGATCGATCGGCCGGACCTCGCGGCGCAGGTTCATCGGGCAGGCACCGCGCAGCGCCCGGAAGCCCGAGAGCATCTCCATCGCGATCGACCGCGCCATGGCCCGGTCCCCGCTGTCTCTCGGCCAGAGGCCGGCATCGGGAAAGGTCTCGGCGGCATATTCGATGATCGAAAGCGATTCCCAGACCCTGAGACTGCCATGGTGCAGGACCGGCACGCGGCCGGTCGGGGAGATTTCCTTGAACTTCGGATTGCCCGCATCGAAATCGAACGGGATCAACCGTTCCTCAAACGGAATGCCGCAGCCTGTCAGCGCCATCCACGGACGGAACGACCAGGAGGAATAGTTCTTGTTGCCGATATAGAGAATGAAAGGGTTCATCTGCGTCCTCCCGACTGGTATCGTGTCATGCGAGAGTAAGACGCGGCGCGCCCCGGCACCAACCAAAGTTTCGCAACTCAATCATAAAGGCATGTGATGTAAGCGCCGGAGCGCTTGGCCCGCCGGTCGACCACCGCGGCCAGCCGTTTCATGCCCTTGCCCGGCTTGCCCGCCACCCGCTCGATCGGATTGGGGAGAGAAACGGCGAGCAGAGCCGCCTGGTTCGGCGTCAGCTTGGCCGCCGACGTCTTGAAATGGTAACGCGCCGCCGCCTCGATGCCGTAAATGCCCGGCCCCCATTCGGCGATGTTGAGATAGATTTCCATGGTCCGCCGCTTGGGCCAGACGGTATCGGCGAACATGGCGAGCGGCAGCTCCAGCCCCTTGCGGATCATCGACCGGCTGTTCCACAGGTACAGGTTCTTGACCGTCTGCATAGGGATCGTGCTCGCGCCACGGGTCGCCTCGCCCGCCAGCGCATCATCCACGACGCCCTTCATCTGTTCCCAGTCGACCCCCGTATGGGAACAGAACTGACCGTCTTCCGACATCATCACCGCCCGCACGAGATGGGGCGAGATCTCTTCGAACTCCACCCATTGCCGGTCATAACCCTTGAAGGTCGCAAGATCGGCCAGCATCAGCGTGGAAACGGGGTGAATGAACTCGCTTCGGTAAAGCGGGATCAGAACATAGGGCAGGAACACAAGGACAAGAACGACGAGAACAAGCCTTCGGACCAGGCCGGCAAACCTGCGCGGCGCCCGCTCCGTGCCCTCGTCTTCATCCCCGATATCGCTGTTTTCCGCCAAGAAGGATCTGCCTGGTGTCTTCGAGTGATCGTTTCTCTTAGCGAGCCTCCTCACCGATAGCCAGAGCGTGGGCGACGAAGTGGGGCTTTTCCCGACCAGATTCCCGTTGCCAGCCTCCCGGCCTCATGCCAAATAGCCGCGACGGAGGCCCCCGATGACCCCATTCCAAGCGAAGCTCACTGCCACGGCCCAGCGGACCGAGGAACTGCTGAACGAACTCCTCTCGGCCGATACAAGGCCACAGGAAACGGCTCGTCCGACCCACCTCATCGACGCCATGCGCCATGGGGCGCTCAACGGTGGAAAGCGGCTTCGCCCCTTTCTGGTCGTGGAAAGCGCAGCCATGTTCGGTGGCGATGAGACGGCAGCGTTTCGCATCGGCGCAGCGCTGGAATGCCTGCACAGCTATTCTCTGGTCCACGACGACCTGCCGGCCATGGATGACGACAAGCTTCGCCGGGGCAAGCCGACCGTACATATCGCCTTCGACGAGGCCACCGCCATTCTCGCCGGCGATGCGCTGCTGACCTATGCCTTCGATATCATTGCCGCTCCCGAAACCGCACTTGGCGATCGCGCCAAGATCGAACTCGTGCTGGCGCTGTCGCGCGCCGGCGGCATCGGCGGCATGGCGGGCGGTCAGGCGCTGGATCTGGCCGCCGAGAAGCGCCCACCCGACGAGCAAGGCATCATCACGCTGCAGGCGATGAAGACCGGAGCCTTGATCCGTTTCGCCTGCGAGGCAGGCGCCATCATCGCCGGCGCGTCTCCTGAGGACCGCATGCGCATGCGCCGCTTCGGCGAGATCGTCGGGCGCGCCTTCCAGCTGGCCGACGACCTTCTGGACCTCACTTCGGATGCCGCGACCCTCGGCAAGGCGGCCGGCAAGGATGCCGCGCGCGGCAAGGGAACACTGGTGGCGCTGAAAGGTCAGGACTGGGCGGAGGCCGAACTCGACAGACTGGTCAAGGAAGCAACTGACCTCATCGCCGCCTATGGCGATCATGCCGCGACGCTGATCGACACCGCCCGCTTCGTTGCCAATCGGAAGAGCTGATCGCACGCGGCAAGCCGCTCGACCCATCAATCTCTGCACCTTTGCCATCAAATCATCTGACATGCGCCCAAACGCGCGGCGCGTTATGCTGCGCCTTTCGCATCGAGGAGAACAGCGCCCCATGAGTGAAATTGCCCAGCATCTGCCACAGGTCGTGGCCGCTTACCTCGTCTACCTCGTCGCGGTCATAAGCCCCGGCCCTGCCGTCATGGCGATCGTTTCGACCTCGATCGCCGAGGGCCGCCGTTCCGGCCTCGCCATGGCGGCCGGCGTCTTCGCCGGATCGTTCACCTGGGCAATGGCCGCCTCGATCGGCCTTGCGACCGTTCTCACGCACTATGCGGGCGTGCTGCAGGTCGTAAAGATCGCCGGGGGCCTCTATTTGCTCTATCTCGCCTACAAGGCGCTGCGCTCCGCCAGCCGCACCGACTCCGCACTGCAGTTGGCAGCGATCGAGGCCGCGCCCGCCAGAAGCCTGAAGCGGACCTTCCTCCTCGGTTACGCCATCCACCTGACCAACCCCAAGGCTATCTTCGCCTGGGTCGCGATCATTTCGCTGGGCCTTCCGGACGGGGCTTCGGCGCAGGCGGTGGCCCTGATTGTCGGCGGCTGCCTGCTGACCGGCCTGACCGTCTTCACCAGCTATGCCGTCCTGTTCTCCACCGGCCCGGCTTTCCGCGCCTATCGCGCCGCCCGGCGCGGTATCGATGCCACGATGGGCGTGCTGTTTGCCGCCGCCGGCATCAAGCTGCTCACCACCCGGATCTAGATCCGCTATCACTGCCAACCGCGCCTGCCTGTTGAAAGGGCGGACCATCGGCGATGATGGCCCCCGCCCTTCGATATCATCGAGGTCCTGCATTCCCGCAAGGACGCGGCGTGAAGCGGCAAGCCTCCGCCAGACGGAAACCGTGGCCTGGAACCCGGCACTCCCCTCTTGACCCTGTGGAAGCGCCTCAGGGCGCCGGCACGAGCGGGTGGCCGGTCCCAAGATCGGCAATCGCCTCACCGTTGACCGTCACGCCATAACCGTCCGGGCCGGCAAGGCGTTCGACGGCGATGGCGTAGCGCGTGCCGTCGATCGTCACTTCCGCCTCGAATGCGTTCCATTGCGGCGGCAGGACCGGCTGGACGAGCAGCCGGTCACCCCTGCGGGATATGCCGAGCAAGCCTTCGACGGCGAAGCGATAGAGCCAGCCCGCCGAACCGGTATACCAGGTCCAGCCGCCGCGGCCGGAATAGGCTTCACCACCATAGACGTCGGCAGCGACCACATAGGGTTCGACGCGATAACGTTCCGCCGCCTCGGCATCCACGGCGTGGTTGATCGGGTTCAGCAGTTCGAAACACCGCCAGGCATCCGCCGGACGGCCGGCCTTGGCGAGCGCCAGGCCGAGCCAGATGGCCGCATGGGTATATTGTCCGCCGTTCTCCCGCACGCCCGGCGGATAGGCCTTGATATAGCCCGGTTCGAGCTTGGTCTTGGCAAAGGGCGGCGTGAACAGCCGGATGATCCCGGCCTCCTCGTCGACAAGCTCCGAAAGCGCCGCATCGAGCGCCTTGGCCGTATGCTCCGGCTTGCCCTCGCCCGACAGGACGCTCCAGGACTGGGCAATCGAATCGATGCGGCACTCATCCGACTGGGCGGAACCGAGCGGCGTACCATCGTCGAAATAGCCGCGACGGTAATATTCGCCATCCCATCCGGCCGTTTCCAGCGCCTGTCCGAGGGCGGCAAGATGTGCCGTCCATCGGGTGATGCGATCCTCGTCGCCCTTTGCCTCCGCATGGACGAGGAAGGCTCTGAGCGTGGCGGCGAGGAACCAGCCGAGCCAGACGCTCTCGCCTTCGCCCTTTTCGCCGACGCGGTTCATCCCGTCGTTCCAGTCGCCGCCGAGGATGAGCGGCAGCCCATGGGAACCGGTCCGGGCGACTGCGAGGTCGAGCGCGCGGGCCGCATGCTCGTAGAGGCTCGCCTCTTCGCTGGAGACGGCCGGCTGGTAGAAGCTGTCATGCTGGCCGTCCGCCAGGGGCGGACCTTCGAGGAAAGCGAGGCGCTCCTCGAGGAAGGCCGTATTCCCGGTCGCCACGACATACTGGTCGACCGCATGCGCCAGCCAGACCACGTCGTCGGATATGTGCGTGCGCACGCCGGCTCCGGTACTCGGCAACCACCAGTGTTGCACGTCGCCTTCGACGAACTGGCGCGAGGCGGCATTGAGGATCTGGCGCCGCGCCAATTGCGGTTCGACCAGAAGGAAGGCGAGCGTGTCCTGCAACTGGTCGCGGAAGCCATAGGCGCCGCTTGCCTGGTAGAAGCCGGCGCGGGCGAAGATCCGGCAGGCCAGCGCCTGATAGGGCAGCCAGCGGTTGACCAGCATGTCGAAGGCCGGGTCGGCGGTCTTGACCTGGAGCTGACCGGTGAAACCGGACCAATAGTCCTTGCTCGCCGCGAGGATCGCCTGGAAGCTCTCCTTGCGCAGCGTGTCGATCAGTTCGCGCGCGGCGTCCTGCGTGTCCGTCTCGCCCAGCAGGAAGGTGATGTCCCGCTCGGCGCCGGCCGGGACCTCGATGTCGAAGGCAAGCGCTGCACAGGGATCGCTCTCCGTCTCGGCGGAGCCGGAAAGATGCGACTGGCGGGCCAGCGCCTGCGGCATCCGGATCGAACCATGGCGACCGATGAACTCGCGCCGGCTGGCGGTGTAGCCGCTGGGGGTGCTGAGCCCCGCCAGGAAGGCGGTGCGGCCCGGATAGTTGATGTCGTAAGGGTTGGTGGCAAAGAGAGCCCCCGTGTCCTCGTCGAAGGAGGACAAGACGAAGGGCGCGCACTTCTGCCCGTTATTGCCGAGCACCCATTCCGCATAGCCGTAGACGCGGAAGCTGCGGGCATCCTCGGCCTTGTTGCGCAGGACAAGGCGCGACAGCTTGGCCGGGCGGCTCCGGTCGACGGTCTGGGTCAGCTCGAGTTCAAGATCGTCGTGGCGGCTGGTGAACACAGAGTAGCCGAGACCATGGCGGGTTTCGAACTCGGCCTTGTCATCAAGGTTGAGCGCGCTGAAAGGCACGAATGTCCGGCCGGTCTCAAGATCGGCGACGTAGAAAGCCTCACCCGGACGATCGACGACCGGGTCATTGGTCCACGGCGTCAACTGGTGGTCACGCGAATTGCCGCTCCAGGTGAAGCCTGCGCCTTCGGCCGAGACGTGGAAGCCGAACTGTTCGTTGGCGATCACGTTGATCCACGGCTGCGGCGTCGATTGGCGACCCGCCAGGCGCACGACATATTCCTTGCCGTTGTCGGCGAAACCGCCGAAGCCGTTCCAGAATTCGAGACCCTTGCCGGCGCGCGCCGGAGCCGATGCGGTCGAGGCGACGGGTGTCGCCGGCAACAGGCCCGGCCATTCCGTGTCCGACCCGTCCGGGCTGCGCGGCGTGGCAAACAGCGAGACCGCACGGTTGATCTGATCCACCACCTTGCCGTTTCGTGCGTGCAGAACGACGCGGGCGGCGGCGATGAGGGCCTGCGAGGCGCCCTCCTCCATCAGGTCGTTGCGCACGACGAAGACATGAGGCTTGCCGCTGCTGCCGTCGGGCAGGCGATGTCTAAGGTTCTCGGCCATCTGGTCGAGCGCATGCTGCATGTCCTGGGCATAGGAGGTGGCGCGTTCGTTGACGATGGCGAGATCCGCAATGATGCCGCGACGGCGCAGGTATTCGAGCGCGCTCATGGCTTCCCGAGCGATCTCGATATCCATGTCGTCGTTGATGCGCAGCGCAAAGATCGGATAGTCGCCGGAAATCGCCAGCGGCCACAGCGCCGACTGGGTGGCAAGGCCGTTGCGAACGGTCTCCGGATCGGCCCGCAGATGATTGTCGGGATAGACCAGATAGCGGCCGAGATGCTGGAAGGCGGCAGCCTGCTGCGACGTGATGCCGATGTGGCGCAGTTCCACCTGCGCCCGGGTCCAGGCATGAATCAGCTCATGGCTGAAGGAATCCGGGTGACGATAGCGTTCGATCGCCTCGTCGATCTTTTCGCGACTGGGTGCGGCGATCGTCCAGAAGATCACGCTGACCTTCTTGCCCGAAGGCACGCGCACCACGCGGCGGAGGCTGAGGATCGGATCGAGCGTGAAGCCCTCGGTTCCCGACAGCGTGGCGCCCGGCTCGAAAGCCGCAGCCTCGGCGAGGCAGCGGCCACGGCCGATGAACCGCCGGCGATCGGTCTCGAACTCGGTCGGCCGGCCGGGGCCGGTGCTGTCAACGACCAGATGCGCGACACACATGTCGGCATCGCCGGGGCTGCGCTTGTTGCGCTCGGCGCGGATGACATCGCGTCGGCGGCCGAATTCGGTCTTGATGAACATGCGCGAGAACAGCGGATGGGCATTGTCGGCATCGTCCTGGGCAATGACCGGCTCGAGATAGGACGTCACTTCGATGAAGCGGTCCTCGCTGCCGGTATTGAGGATGGTCAGGCGGCGGCCTTCCGCATCATGTTCGGTCGCGACGATGCACTCGACCTGGGTCGCAATATCCCCGACCGTCTTGAAGAACTCGGCCTTGTCGTCGCCGAAAATGGCCTTGCTTTCCTCGTCCTCGGCGCGGCGCGGCGAAGCGGTCGCCGACCACCACTGGCCGCTGGCGGTGTCGCGCAGGAAGATGAACGTGCCGGCGCGGTCCTCGGTCGGGTCGGCGACCCAGCGCGAGACGGCCTGGCCGTTCCAGCGCGAATAGCCCGATCCCGTCGCCGTCAGCATAACCGAATAATGGCCGTTCGACAGGAAGGCGAGCGCGCGGTCCTTGACCGCCGGATCGGTCACGATGCGCACTTCCGGACGCAGCAGGTCCGCCTGGCCCTTGCCCGGCGTCTGCGGCTCATACTTTGCGCTCATCACCGGGATCTCGCGCGGCGCCTTTTCCTGCAGCAGGAGTTCGGCCGCTTCAATGACCGGATCGGCATGGAAGAGTTCGCGCAGCCGACCGTTGAAGGCGACGTTGGCGATGGCCGCGATCGACATGCCGTGATGGTGGGCATAGTAGTTGTAGACGACGGCGCAGGACTTGCCTTCGGGAAGGCGAGTCGGGGTGAAGTCCACGGCGTCGTGGAAGCCGTAGGCGCCGAGCGCGCCGAGCTTGCGCAGGCGCGTCAGGTTTTCCAGCGCCGCTTCCGGGAAATACTGGCTGGCAAGGATAGAGGCATAGGGGGCGATGACCGCGTTCTGCCCAAGGCCGCGCTTCAACCCGAGCGTCGGCACGCCGAAATTGGTGTACTGATAGGTCAGTTCATGGTCGCGGGCATTGAAGGCGGCTTCCGAAATCCCCCACGGGATGCCCAACCGCTTGCCGTGATTGATCTGTTCCTGCACCACCAGATTATTGGTCTGGTTGAGGATCCCGCCCTGGCGCTCCTGCATGACGAGCGGCGGCATCAGATATTCGAACATCGAGCCCGACCAGGAGATCAGCGCCGCGCGCGCACCAATCGGCACGACCTGACGGCCGAGGCGGTACCAGTGCTCGGTCGGCAGATCACCCTTGGCGATGGCGAACAGGCTGGTGAGACGGCATTCCGACGCCAGAAGGTCGTAGCAGGCTTCGTCCAGTTCACGGCCGTCGACACGATAGCCGATCGATAGCAGCCGCCGCTCGGGACGGAACAGGAAGCTGAAGTCCATCGAGAAGGCAATGCCGCGGGCCCGGTCACGCAGAACGGCGAGGCGCTGGCGCAGCGGGTCGATGTTCGACAGGTCGAAGGCCGTATCGGCGATATGCGCCTCGCAGGCGGCGACCAGCGATTCCGTCCAGCGGGTGACTTCGCCACTCTGTTCGGAGCGGACCTCATGGTGGAGGTTCGCCGCGAGCTTCTGGATGTCGCGCGCCAACACACTGAGGTTGATGATGCGGATCGAGGCAAATTCGTGCTCGCGCTTGACCGCGGCCAGCGCGTTGTTGAAGCCGTTGATACGCTCCTCGAGTCGGCGGCGCAGCGGCCGCACCGTCTTGCGATCGTCCGGCAGTTCCTTGAGCACTTCGAGCAGGATGCCGCCCACATCGCCGATACCATCGAGATTGCCCTGCATATGGGCCGAGGGCGCCTCCGCCCATTCGCGGCAGGCCGAGGAAATGGCAATAAGATGGCCGGCGAGATTGCCGCTGTCGACCGCCGAAATATAGCGCGGCCCGAGCGTGTTCAGCGTATCCGTGTAATACCAGTTGTAGAGGTGCCCACGATACTTCTCCATGCGCTCGACCGTGGCAATCGTCTGTTCCAGCCGTTCGATCGTCTGCTCGAAACTGATCCAGCCGAAATGGCGGGCCGAGACGACCGACAGCAGGTAGACGCCGATATTGGTCGGCGAGGTACGGTGGGCGACGATCGGTTCCGGATTTTCCTGGAAGTTGTCCGGCGGCAGGTAATTGTCTCCGGCCGTGACGAAGGTCTCGTAGAAACGCCAGGTCCGCCGCGCGATCTTGCGCAGCTCGATGATTGCCTCCTCCGGCACGAACAGGCTGTCCTCCGTTTCGGCCGACTGGCTGACATACCAGGCGACGAGCGGCGACAAGACCCACATCAGCGTGAAAGGCAGGCCGATCAGGTAGCCGTAGCCGCCGAATGCCGCCGCCACCGCGAGCGCCACCACGGCCAGTACCGGGGCGTGCAGCATGCTGCGATAATAGGTTGAAATGCTGCCCTGCGCGGAGGACTGGATGCTGGCGGCGGTTCGCCATTCGAGCAGCAGCTTGCGGCTGACCAGCATGCGATAGAGCGAGCGGACGATCGCGTCGCCCATCATGTAGGCCATGTCGGCGATGAAGACGATGCGCAGCGCCACCTGAGCGTTGGAAGAGCGCAGTTCCGACCATAGCGACTGGAAATGCGCCGCCGGAACGATATCCGTCTGCCGCGGCACGAGGCCGGACAGCAGCGAGAGCGTCGGCGCGACGAACAGGCAGAAGATCAGCAGGAGCTGCCAGAGGAAGGCGCCGACCGGGTCCATCGACAGCCAACCGAGCACCGAAGCGAGGAACCAGGCCATCGGGGTCAGCGAACGACGCAGGTTGTCGACCATCTTCCATCGGCCGAGCGCGGTGATGCCGCGCGCCGGATCGAAGATATAGGGCAAGAGCTGCCAGTCGCCGCGGGCCCAGCGATGCTGACGCGAAATCTCGACCTCGTAGCGGGTCGGGAAGTCTTCGACCAGTTCCACATCCGTGACGAGGGCGCAGCGCGCCATCGATCCTTCCAGCAGGTCGTGGCTCAAGACCGTGTTTTCGTCGATACGGCCCTTCAGCGCCGTCTCGAAGGCATCGACGTGATAGAGGCCCTTGCCGGTGAACGTGCCTTCGCCGGCAATGTCCTGATAGACGTCGGATACGGTGAACACGTAGGGGTCGAGCCCCCGGTTCATCGAGAAGACGCGCTGGAAGACCGAGGCATCCTTGCCCGTCGTCAGGGACGGTGTCACGCGCGGCTGCAACACGCCGTAGCCGCTGATGACCCGCCCGGTTTCCGGATCATGCACCGGCCGGTTGATCGGATGGTAGAGCTTGCCGACCATCTTGGTGACGGCGTCGCGCATCAGCCGCGTATCGGCATCGAGCGTCATGACGTATTGCACGCCCTCCGGCACGATGTTGGCCCCCGGCAGGTAGGATGTGTCGTGATCGCCGCGCAGGAGCAGGTTCAGTTCGTGCAGCTTGCCGCGCTTGCGCTCCCAGCCCATCCAGGCGCCTTCGGCGGGATTGTAGAGACGGCGGCGGTGCAGGAGGAAGAACCGGGTCTTGCCGTCATGGGCGTAGCGCGCCGCGAGTTCGGCAACCTGGCCCTTGGCATATTCGAGAATCTCGATGTCCGCCGGCGTTTCCTCGACCGGGCTGTCGCGCCAGTCGCTCAACAGCGCGAAATAGATCTCGCCGCGTGGATTGGTGAGATAGTGGACCTCGAGATTGCGCACCAACTCGTCGACATCGTCACGCTTGGCGATCAGGCACGGCACCACGACCAGCGTGCGCGCATCATCCGGCAAGCCTTCCTTGAATTCGTAGCCGGTCAGCCGGACCGGCTTGGCGATCAAGGTCACAAGCGTGTTGAACAGGCCGGTTGCGCCTTCGGAGGCGGGCAGCGCAAACAGCAGCAGCAGAATGACGGTCAGCGGCGTGGACACACCCGCCATCGACAGGAAATAGCCGACCACGGCCATGGCCGCCAGCGTCAGGCCGATGACGGGGACGGCGATCGAGATCCAGTTGAGACGCTGGACCCCGAGTGCCAGGCGGCGCCAGAGCGGCATGCGATAGCCGATCGCCCGCTCGAGCAGCGGACGCTGCGTCCCGACGAGGTAGCCGCCGACATTGGGCGAGCCGACGCACTCCTCGGCTTGGGCCGCTTCCTCGGCGAGATCGATGGCTTTCTGGGCAATCTCGATCTCCGACATGTCGGAGCGGCGTGCCAGCCTTTCGATCGTGCTGCGATAGGCATTGCGCGAGCCGAAATCGAGATCGCGATAGTCGGTGTGGTGGGCAAGCACCTTGTCGACCAGACAGACGTCTTCGACCCAGACCGACCATTCCTTGTCGTCGATCTCGCGCAGGCTCTTGACGATATTGCCGGTGGTCACATTACCGGACGACAGCCGGTTGTGCTCCTGCGTCATCGCCTCTTCGGCGGTACGGCCCGCCCGTTCCAGACGTCCCTCGATCCAGGAGACGGCGAAGCTGGTGTTCTGCGAACCGTTGCGCAGTCGGTAGAGGAACTGCGTGGCGAAGGTATTGTCTTCGGCGAGAGGCTCGATCTGTTTCAGGAGTTCGGTCGAGCTTGCCGCATCATTGAGGCGAATGATCTCGTCGGCGACCTCGTTTGCCTTGCGACGCATGCGGCGCGACCGGTCGACGCGCGTCGAGATCCGCCGCAGATTCTCGATCAGCACGAAGCGGACGATCGACGGAAGCGCCCACAGCTCGCCGATCTCCAGCGTCTTGTGCTTTTGGAAGCCTTCGACCAGCGCCGTCATCGCCTCCATCGACACCGTCGAATGGGTATGCGCGACGTAGAGCCAGGCGAGCGCCATCGTCCGGGGAATTTCGCGGTTGCCGACCTTCATCGTCGGAAGCTGGCGATAGAACTTCTTGGGGAAGTCCCGGCGCACTTCCTGGATTGCCTCCTCGATGATGTAGTGATTGTCGAGCAGCCACTCAGCCGCCGGCGTGATCGTGGCGCCGGCCTCGACGTCGGTCGCGGTCGCCCGGTAGACCCTGAGGATCTCCCGCTCGTTTTCGCGATGACGCGCGAAGAAGTCGAAATCCATCAGTCCCGGCAGATCCGTCGCACCATCCCGGGCCAGCGCCTCGGCGGCCTCGCGCAACTCGTCGATGGTGAAATATGCAGCGCGGATCGCATCATTGTGATCGATCTGCCTGGTTTCTAGGTCGCGCGACGGAACATTCGGCGTCATGGTCAAAGACATAATCTCGAGTTTTTCGTTAAAGGGAGCTCGTCAGGGTTCGTCTTGACCCGCTGCCATCCCCCGGCGCATCGCTTTGCACAGTTTCGGCCTTCCGTTCAATCATCTGAACTCAAAAAGCCCGCAATGCGAGACGATGGCTGCAAGAAAAGTCGTCCAGGCGGAGATGGTACCGTGGCATCGCTAGGAAAATTGGCTTTTTTATGCCTTATTTCAAGGCCGTAGCCAAGGCCTACGCAGGTCGTAGACGGCGATGCCGGCTTTTGTCATGCCATGAATGATTGACTCGCCCGAGGAGGCTTGACGAAAGCAGTACCCGCAGGTCGGAACGCGACACGCGACCTTGTGCTCAAGCCCGACCGGACGCGGTCGCAGCCGGTCTCAAATCGCCGTCCTTCGCCGCCCTTCGCTGAGCTCGGCGATCTCGGCGGCGAGTTCCACCATGCGCTGTGTGGCGATGGCAAGCCGTTCATCGTCGACGGTCAGCGAGACCCGGATGAAATTGATGGCCTGCTCGCCGAAGGAGGCGCCGGGCATGACCGCGACATTCTTGTCGCGAAGCAGGCGCTCCGCGAAAGCCTGCCCCGCAAGGCCGGTCGCGGAGACGTCGACGACGATGAACATGCCGCCCTCCGGCATCATCGGCTTCAGCACTCCCTGCCGCGCGAGGCCGTCCACCACCAGCTTGGCCCGGCGCTCGTAGTTTGCCCGCATCACCGCCGCCGTATCGAACGGTTTCGACAGCGCCATGGCCGTCATGTCGGCGATGAACGGCTGCACGCCGAACAGCATGGTCTCCGAGACCGGCAGCAGGCGGTCGCAGAATTCCGTCGGTCCGATCGCCCAGCCGCTGCGGAAGCCGGGCGAAGCGTGGGATTTCGAGATCGACGAAACGACGATCGTTCGCTCGGCAAGCGCCGGATCGTCGAAGGGCGAGGCAAAGGCACGCCCGAAAATCAGTTCCTCGTAGACCTCGTCACAAACGATCCAGAGGTCATGGGCGTGGCAAACCTCGCCGATCGCGGCGATCTCGTCGGCTGTCAGGACCGCCCCGGTGGGGTTGTGCGGGGTGTTGAGCAACAGCACCCGCGAACGCGGTGTGACGGCGCCGGCAAGGTCGTCGGCCTGCAGATGAAAGCGCTTTTGCGGGTGAAGCGGAACCGGCACCATGCGGGCGCCGCTCGCGGCGATCACGCCTTCATAGGTCGCGTAATGAGGGTCTCCGACCAACACTTCGTCATCGCGGTCGAGCAGGCCGAGCATGACGGCGAAGAGCGCCGTTTGGGTGCCGGGAAAGCATAGGACGTTGCGTGCCGAGACGTCGGATCGACGCTTGCGATATTTTTCGACCAGCGCATCCACCACGGAGGGTTCTCCCCGACCGTTGGAATAGCGTGTGCGGCCGGCATACATGGCCCTGGCGCACTCGTCGAGCAAGGCCGGATCGGGGCGGACATCCGGCTCGCCGATCGTCAGCTCGATCACCGGCAGGCCCTCGGCCGCCTTGCGCCGGGCTTCGATGTGGATCGCCCATTTGCCCGATCCGAGATCGGCAAGACGTTCGGTGATGGAAGCATAGCGCATGGGTCGTCCAGTCATGTCTTGTCGCCGGGAGCGTCAGGGTGGGAAAGGCTGAGGCCGCCCAGGAGGGATTCGACCGATTCGAGCGCAATGCGCGGCAGGGCCTGATCGTCGAACAGGTCGCCGGCGAGCGATCCTTCCAGCCACAGCCCGTCGATCAACCCGTTGATGGCGATCGCCAGCTTGCGGCATTCCTCCGGTGCTATCGGCCGGCTATTGGCGGCGAGGAAGGCTGAAAGCAGATCCTCCAGCGAGCCGAGGAAGTTCAGGTAGTTTTCCCGGTGGATGCGGGCAAATTCGGGATCGACGCGGACATGGCTGATGAACGCCGCCCACAACGACAGCGTGCGCGGATCGGTGATCGGCGGGCTGACATTGGCGATGATGAAATCATGCAGCCGGCGGCGCGGATCGCTGCCTGCCGCTTCCGCCGCATTGATTGCCGTCGTGCCTATGGTCACCATGATCTCCCGATAGGCGGCCTGCAGCATCTGGTCCTTGCCGGTGAAATAGTGACGGATCAAGCCTCCGGTCACGCCGGCGCGCGCGGCGATCTGGCGCACGGTCGCCCCCTGAAGGCCATATTCGGAAATACAGTCGAGCGTGGCGGTGATGAGGTCCTGCCGGCGCTCCGCCTCCCCGGCGCGATGGAAGGGCCGGCGGCTCACGATACGGGTCCGAGCGTCGACACGGAGCCCGGGCCGGACACTGTTTCGAGTTCTCTCCAGCCCAATCCCTTCATGCTCCGCTCCCATTCTTGAGGCATGCCGGTCGTCCCCTCGGCACTGCCCACCTCTTGTTTATACGGTTGAATAATTGAGGCACAAGTGCAAAACTCCGGTCTCGTTCGCCGACCGAGATCCGCTACAACCTCGGGACGAGATCACGAGCCGGCGGGACGGCTGCCGTGTCCCGCGCTTTCAAACCCTCTGCCAAACCCCTGGTGCCTCATGACAATTCAATT
Organism: Arenimonas sp.; assembly: GCA_019459145.1. Taxonomy (GTDB): domain Bacteria; phylum Pseudomonadota; class Alphaproteobacteria; order Rhizobiales; family Rhizobiaceae; genus Allorhizobium. Next base: position 25,670 of record JAIBEK010000055.1, on the reverse strand, counting down.
TCCCAACCATATGGCCGACGTCGTGGCAACCCGCCATCATCTCCACCAATACCCTGAGATCGGCCTGTCGGAATTCAACACATCGGACTATGTCGCAAGCAAGCTCGAGGCACTCGGTTACGAGGTGACGCGCGGGCTCGCCAAGACGGGAATCGTCGCCACGCTGCGCAACGGCACCAGCACGAAAAGCATCGGCATCCGCGCCGATTTCGATGCCCTTCCGATCCTCGAGGAGACCGGGCTCGAATACCAGAGCAAGAACCCCGGCATGATGCATGCCTGCGGTCATGACGGGCATACCGCCATGCTGCTCGGGGCGGCAGCGATCATCGCGGAGCGGAAGAATTTCGACGGCACCGTGCACCTGATCTTCCAGCCCGCCGAGGAGAATTTCGGCGGTGCCAAGATCATGATGGACGACGGGCTGTTCGAAAAATTTCCCTGTGACGCGGTCTTCGCGCTTCACAACGACCCGACCATCCCATTCGGCCAGTTCGCGCTGCGCGAGGGTCCGATCATGGCGGCGGTGGACGAGTGCAAGATCACCGTCAACGGTCGCGGCGGCCATGGCGCCGAACCGCAGGACACCGCCGATCCGATCGTCTGTGGCGCCTCGATCATCATGGCGCTGCAGACCATCGTCTCGCGCAACATCCACCCGATCGACCCGACCGTGATCACGGTCGGTGCCTTCCATGCCGGCGGTGCGAGCAATGTCATTCCCGAGCGCGCCGAAATGCTGCTGTCGGTCCGCTCCTTCGATCCTAAGGTACGCGATCAGTTGGAGAAACGTATCCGCACCATCGCCGAGGGACAGGCTGCGAGCTACGGCATGAGCGTGACCGTCGACTACCAGCGTGGCTATAACGCGACCATCAATCACAAGGCGGAGACGGACTTCATCCGGACGCTGGCGACCCGCTTCGCCGGGGCGGACAAGGTGGTCGACATGCCGCGCCCGACCATGGGCAGCGAGGATTTCGCCTATATGCTGGAAGAGCGGCCCGGCTGCTATTTCTTCGTCGGCACGCAACGCACCCAAAACGATCCGCCGCTTCATCATCCGCGCTATGACTTCAACGACGACATCCTGCCGATCGGCACCAGTTTCTGGGTCGAGCTTGCCGAAAGCTGGCTTGCCACGAAATGAAGGCATGAACACGAAAATGGAGAAGGCCCGGGAACGTCCATTCCCGGGCCTTCATCGTTTCCGCCTGTCCGTGGCTCAGGTTCTGAGCACACGGTAGATCGCCGGAATGACCAGCACGGTCAGAAGCGTCGACGAGGCGAGACCGAACAGCAGCGAGATTGCCAGGCCCTGGAAGATCGGGTCGGTCAGGATCACCGCCGCGCCGATCATTGCCGCAAGGGCTGTGAGCAGGATCGGTTTGAAGCGGATCGAGCCGGCCTCGATCAGCACGTCGGTCAGTTCCCGATCCGGCGTCTTGGCGTGGCGGATGAAGTCCACCAGCAGGATCGAGTTGCGCACGATGATGCCGGCCAGCGCAATGAAGCCGATCATCGAGGTCGCGGTGAACGGGGCGGCAAACAGCCAGTGGCCACCGAGAATGCCGATGAAGGTCAGCGGGATCGGCGTCAGGATGACGAGCGGCACCTTGAACGAACCGAACTGCGCGACGACCAGGATATAGATTCCGAGAAGGGCGACCATGAAGGCGGCGCCCATGTCGCGGAACGTCACCCAGGTCACTTCCCATTCGCCGTCCCACAAAAGCACGGATTTGCTCTGGTCCATCGGCTGGCCATGCAGGGCGATCTCCGGCTTTGTCAGCCCGGTCCAATCCTGGCCGTCCAGGGCATCCTGCACGGCGAGCATGCCGTAGAGCGGCGCCTCGTAATCGCCCGCAAGCTCGGCCGTGACCATTTCAGCATAGCGGCCATTGTGGCGGAAGATCGGGAACGAGGCCTGTTCTTCCCTGACACGAATGACGTCGCCCAGTTCGACCACCGAGCGCGAGCCCGGCAGAAGGTTGGCCGGGATCGGCGTCGACAGGAACTTCTCGTCGAACACCATCGCGCCCTTGGGCCTGCTGATGACGATCGGAATCGGCGCACGACCGTCGCCACGGTGCGAATAGCCGAGCGTCGTCGAACCGTTGAGGATCGACAGCGTATCGAACACGTCGCTCTCGGACACACCGAAGAAATCGAGGTCGTCGCCGGAGATCGTCGCGCGCAGACGGCTGGCAGGCTGGCCATAACTGTCGTCGACGTCGACGATGAAGGGAACCGACTTGAAGGCGGCCTTGACCTTCTCCGCCGTGGCGCGCCGCGTGTCGGCGTCCGGGCCGTAGATTTCGGCGAGCAACGTCGCCATGACCGGCGGACCCGGAGGAGGCTCGACGACCTTCAGCGAAGTGCCTTCCGGAACCTTCACCTCGGCGAGCAACCTTTGGCGCAGATCGAGCGCGATGGCGTGGCTCGAGCGGTCACGCTCCGACTTCGGCGTCAGGTTGATCTGCACATCGCCCATTTCCGGCTCCGACCGCAAATAGGCATGACGAACGAGGCCGTTGAAGTTGAACGGCGCAGCGGTTGCCGCATGGGTCTGGACACTGAGCACTTCCGGCGTGTCGAGCGTGACCTTTGCAACGGCCTGGGCAACTGCATCGGTGGTCTCGACGGACGAACCCTCGGGCAGGTCGATCGTCACCTGCAATTCCGACTTGTTGTCGAAGGGCAGAAGCTTGACGGTGACGTCCTTGGTATAGAACAGCGCCAGCGAGCCGAGCGTGGCGACGCCGACAAGCAGGAGGAAGATCCAGCTGTTCTTCTTGCTCGCCAGGATGGGCGTGGCAACCCTTGCATAGCCGGCGCCGAGAATGCCGCCGGTCGCGTGCGAATCGTCATGGTGCAGCTTGGCCTTGCCGGCGATCTTCAGCATGAGCCAGGGCGTGACGACCACGGCGACGAAGAAGGAGAAGATCATCGCGGCCGAGGCATTGGCCGGGATCGGGCTCATATAGGGACCCATCATGCCCGAGACGAACATCATCGGCAGCAGTGCCGCGACGACGGTCAAGGTCGCGACGATGGTCGGGTTGCCGACTTCGGCAACCGCGTCGATCGCCGCCTGGCGGCGGTCCTTGCCGTCATTGAAGCCCCAATGGCGGGCGATGTTCTCGATCACCACGATCGCGTCATCGACCAGGATGCCGATCGAGAAGATCAGCGCGAACAGCGAAACGCGGTTCAGCGTGTAGCCCATCAGGTTGGCGGCAAACAGCGTCAGAAGAATGGTGACGGGAATGACGATGGCAACGACGAGCGCTTCGCGACGGCCGATCGCGACCCAGACGAGCGCAATGATCGACAGCGTGGCCAGCCCGAGATGGAAGAGCAGTTCGTTGGCCTTCTCGTTGGCGCTTTCGCCGTAGTCGCGCGTCACCTCGACATCCACGCTGTCGGGGACAAGGTTGCCCTTCAACTCCTCGACACGGTGCAGGATCTCTTCCGAGACAAGAACGGCATTGGCGCCGGCGCGCTTGGCAAGCGCAAGCGTGACGGCGGGGACGCGCTTCAGCTCGCCATTTTCGCCGCGAGTAACCGTCGAGGCGCGCGCGTCCACCGTGTCGGTGACGAAGGAGACATCGGCGACGTCGCGGACATAGACCGGGCGATTGTCGCGCGTGGTCAGCAGGAGATTGCCGATCTCGGTCGGCGTGGACAAGGTCTCGCCGGCGACCAGCTCGATCTGCCGTCCCTGGTCGCGCACCAGACCGGTCGAGAACGAACGGTTGGCAGCCGTCACCTTGGAAGACAGTTGCTGCAGGGTCATGCCGTAGAGCGCGAGCTTCTCCGGATCGGGGGCGATGCGGATAGCGTCGCCGGTCTCGCCGACGAGATAGCTCAAGCCGACATCGTCGATCTTCGCCATCTCGACGCGCAATTCGCGGGCAATGCGGGTGAGCGCGGTCGCATCGACGCCGGCACCCTTGTCGGCGGACGGGGTCAGCGTGAGCGAAACGATCGCCACGTCATCGATCGTGCGGCCGACCACCAGCGGTTCGGGAATGCCGACCGGGATCGAGCTCATATTGGCGCGGATCTTGTCATGGACGCGCAGCACCGCCGAATCGCCGGATGTGCCGACGATGAAGCGGGCGGTGACCATGACCTGGTCGTCGGAGGTCTGCGAATAGACGTGCTCGACGTCGTTTATGCCCTTGATGATCGTCTCCAAGGGTTCGGTGACGAGCTTGACCGCGTCCTCGGCCTTCAATCCATCGGCCTGGACGATGATGTCGACCATCGGCACGGAAATCTGCGGCTCTTCCTCGCGCGGCAGCGTCAACAGGGCGACGAGACCGAGCGCGAAGGCGGTGATGAGGAAGAGCGGGGTAAGCGGCGAGGTGATGAAGGCCTTGGTCAGGCCGCCCGCAATGCCGAGATTGGGAAGTTTCATGGCAGCAAGACCTCTTCGCCGGCGGCAAGACCGGTCAGGATTTCGGTCATTTCCCGGCCGTCATGCAGGATCGGTTTGGCCGTGACGACGGCGCGTTCGGCCGTGCCCTCGCCCGATTTCACGGTGACATAATCGACGCCGAAGCGGTTCGTCAGCGCGTCGACCGGAAGCAGCAGGGCATCGCGCTCGCCGACGGGAACCCGCACCAGCAGGCGTTTGTTAACGAAGGCGGTCGGCAGGTCTTCGACCTCGACATCGGCGATCACCCGGCCATTGTCGATTTCCGGATAGATCTTGGCGAGGCGACCGGTACTCTGGTGGCCATTGCCGTTTCCGCTGTCGATCTCGATGGAGGCATCCTGCCGCAGCAGGTCGGCATGGCGCTCGGGAATTGCCAGGCGGAGGAAGAAGCCGCCGCCACCGATCGTCGCGACCGGCTCCCCGGCCATGATGACCGCATCCTTGGTGACGGGGACGGTGAGGACCTTGCCATCGGCGGGCGCAAGCACGGCGCCTTCCTTTCCTTGCTCGACGACGACCGAACGCTGAGCCTCGGCGGCGGCGATCTGGTTGCGCACCACGTCGACCTGAGTGCGAAGGGCATCCAGCCTCTGGGCCGTCGTCACGCCGCGCTTGATCAGTTCTTCGCCGCGCGTCAGTTCCGACTGGGCGTTTTCCATCGACGCCCGCAGGCCGAGCAACTGGGCTTCGATCGCGGCGATCTGGAAGTCGATCTTGTCGTCCTTGACGACGGCGATGACATCGCCGGCCTTGACGTCGTCGCCTTCCGTGACCTTGAGATCGACGACCGTGCCGCCGATCCGGGCCCGGGCCGAGACGCTGTCGCGTGCTTCGACGCGGCCATAGACAGCCTTCCATTCAGGAATTTTCACCGCGTCGAGACGGATCGTCTCCGCCGCGAAAGAAGCTGTCGCCAGGAGCGACAGGCTAAGAATGGCGGAACACGCGAGCGCCTTGGCTTTCATGGGAATTTCCTTTGGACAGGGATGCTCAGAATGCACAACCGGGACGAAAGCCGAGCTTCTTGAAGATCATCGCGGCCGGGCAGAAGCCGGTAAAGGCAGACTGAAGCATGTTAACGCCGATGAAGACGGTGAACCAGACGAAATACGGATGGACGAAAGCCGTCAGCAGGACGGAAACCAGAACCATTACGCCGGCGAAAGCCAGCACGGCACGATCGAGAGACATTGCAACCTCCATGGACATATATCTACATATATTCGTATATACGATGGTTGAGGCGCTAGCAAGGACTATTTGACCCTGCACGGCGGAGCAGATCGCAGCGGCACGATCCCTGTTCGGCTACCCCTTAGCGCCGCGATCCCAGACGCTCGCTGACAATGATGATCAGGCCGGCGCTACAGATCAGCACCGCGCCGAAGAACACGTTCAGCGCCGGGATGTCGCCCCAGATCGCATAGCCGAGCGCAAACGCCCAGACGAGCGCGGTGTATTCGAACGGCGCAAGCACCGAGATCGGCGCCCTTCGCATCCCCTCGAAGAAGGCGAGTTGGGCCACGCCGCCGATAAGGCCGGTCGCCAGCGACAGGCCGAGCTCCGTCATTGTCGGCCTGTGCCAGACCTGCACCAGCATCGTGCCGGTGAGAACAAGGAAGAAGCTGTTGGTCACGCTCATCTGCACCAGCGTGCGGGCACCCATGGCGGTGCGGCGAAGAAGCACGGTCGAAAAGGCCCAGAGGAAGGCCGCCAGCAGGGCGAGATAGACCGGAGGACGCAGCGCCAGGCCCGTCGGGTCGGATGCAATCAGCACACCGACAAAACCGACGACCACCGCCGTCCAGCGGGGCAAGGTCACCCGCTCCTTCAGGATCGGCACGGCCAGCAGGGTGGCGACCACCGGCGCGGCGTAATAGAGCGTCGTCAGCTCGGCAAGCTGCATCTCGCGCGCCGCGTTGTAATAGCTCAACCATGCACCGAGCAGCAGCAGGCTGCGGATCATCATCGGCTTGACGACCGGCGAATGGACCGCTTCGCGTATCAACGAGGGTCCGCCGAAGGCGAGGCATCCGGCCAGGATGACCGCGCTGCGGAAGAACAGGATCTGCCACACCGCCGTCGTCTCGACCAAAAGCTTGATCAGGCCGTCATGCAGGGTGAAGAGGAAATAGGACAGGCTGGTCAACAGAATGCCGAGGCCGACGGTTGTTTTCACGCATGCACCTGAAGGCAGGACTATCGAGGGGAGCTACGGCGCGGGTGAAAGAAAGCGCCGGGAAGAATGGTGCACATTTTTCCTTTCGCCATCGGCTGTCAATGGCCTGCCTTGGCAGGATCTTAAGCGTGCATCCGCCATTTCGCCGGGAAACAAAATGTGAAATTCCCGCAAGGATTCGCGGTTGAGGTTTCAATCGATTGAAATAAAGTGCCGCCAAATCTGAGGAGCGGCGATGGCAGAGACGATCAAGGGCGGCACCGTTAGCCTGCGCGGCGGCTATTTCACCCGGACGAGGGCGGCGGTTTCGCTGCTGTTCTTCATCAATGGCCTGATGATGGGGGCTTGGGCGCCAAAGATCCCGATCTTCGCCGCCGCGCTGTCCTTGAGCGAGGCCCATCTCGGCATCATGCTGTTCGTCTTCGGCGCCGGCTCCCTGTTGCTCATGCCGATCGCCGGCGTTCAGATCTCACGGTTCGGCTCGAGCCGGGTGGTTCTCGTCGCAGCGCTCCTGTTCATCCCGACCATCGTCGGCATCACGCTGGTCGACGCACTCTGGGCGGGCGCCGTAGCAATCTTCCTGTTCGGCGGGCTGGCCGGCGCGATGGACGTGGCGATGAATGCCAATGCCGTGGAGGTCGAGCGGTCCATGCGCCGGTCGATCATGTCGTCCTGCCATGCTTTCTGGAGCCTTGGCGGCCTGGTGGGAGCTGCAACCGGCGGGGTGCTGATTGCAGCTATCGGTGCGCTCGGTCATGCCTTGCTGGTGGCCGGCGTCGCACTCGCCCTGCTGGCGATTGCCCGGACGATGATCCTCGTCGACCGGCCGCACCCCTCCGAACGGCGTGAGCGGGCGAGACTGCCGCTTTCGCCGTTGCCCTGGCTGATCGGTCTTGTCGCCCTGTTCTCGATGATCCCGGAAGGCGCGATCCTCGATTGGGGCGCGCTCTACCTCGGCAATGAATTGTCCGCATCGACCGCCCATTCGGGCTTTGCCTTCGCCGCCTTCTCGCTGGCCATGGCGGCCATGCGCTTTGCCGGCGATCTGGCGCGCGACAGGTTGGGCGCGGTGACGACACTCCGCCTTTGCACTATCGCTTCCTTTGTCGGCCTGATCATCGCCGGCCAGGCGCCCAATGTCACGATCGCGCTGATCGGATTCGGTATTGCCGGGATCGGCATTTCCAACATGGTGCCCATCGCCTTTTCCGCCGGCGGCAATATCCCCGGCCTTGCTCCGGGCATCGGCCTCTCGGTGGTGACCTCGCTCGGCTATTCGGGCATTCTGTTCGCCCCGTCGATCATCGGTTTCATCGCCGAATATACGTCGCTATCCACCGTCTTCACGGCGGTATCGCTGCTCAATCTCGTCGTGCTCGCGCTTTCGGGACTGGCGCGCCACGCCGACCGGATCAGCGAGGCGCATCCCTAGGCTTGGATGCGATCGCGTAAGGAGCGGGAGGCGGCCAAGGCCGCCCGCGACGCCGATCGGTCGCCATCGCGGGACGGCCAGGGAGCGTCATGCTTTAGCGCAAGGTTGACAAGTGCGCATGTTTGATCCACCTGAATCTGAGAAATTTAGCGCCGTTCAAGGGCTCTCCATGACCTCCGCAGATGAATTCGATCCCAAGCCGCGCCACAGAACCGTTGCCGTCGATGTCGGCGGCGTGATCGTCGGCGGCAACGCCCCCGTCGTCGTGCAGTCGATGACGAATACCGATACGGCCGATGTCGACGCCACCGTCAGACAGGTGGCGGAACTGTTCAAGGCCGGTTCCGAAATCGTCCGCATCACCGTCGATCGCGACGAAAGCGCTGCGGCCGTTCCGAAAATCCGCGAGCGACTGCTTCGCCTCGGCCTCGATGTCCCGCTGGTCGGCGACTTCCACTATATCGGCCACAAGTTGCTCGCCGATCATCCGGCTTGCGCCGAGGCGCTCGCCAAGTACCGCATCAATCCGGGAAATGTCGGCTTCAAGGACAAGAAGGACAAGCAGTTTGCCGACATCGTCGAGATGGCGATCCGCTATGACAAGCCGGTGCGCATCGGGGTCAACTGGGGCTCGCTCGACCAGGAACTCCTGACCCGCCTGATGGACAAGAACCAGGCGGAGGGCTTTCCGCTTTCCGCCCGCCAGGTGACGCGCGAGGCGATCGTCCAGTCGGCGCTGCTGTCGGCCGAACTGGCCGAGGAGATCGGCCTGCCACGATCGAAGATCATCCTGTCGGCCAAGGTGTCCCAGGTTCAGGACCTGATCGCCGTCTATTCCATGCTGGCCGAGCGCTCCGACCATGCGCTGCATCTCGGTCTGACCGAAGCCGGTATGGGCTCGAAAGGCATCGTCGCCTCGTCCGCGGCCATGGGCTATGTCCTGCAGCACGGCATCGGCGATACCATCCGCGTTTCGCTAACCCCCGAGCCGAACGGCGACCGGACCCGCGAAGTGCAGGTGGCGCAGGAAATCCTGCAGGTCATGGGTTTCCGCCAGTTCGTGCCGGTCGTTGCGGCCTGCCCCGGCTGCGGCCGCACGACCTCCACCGTGTTCCAGGAACTGGCCCAGAAGATCGAGCAGGACCTGCGCAAGAACATGCCGGTCTGGCGGGAGAAATATCCCGGCGTCGAGGCGCTCAACGTCGCGGTCATGGGCTGCATCGTCAACGGGCCCGGCGAAAGCAAGCATGCCGACATCGGCATATCGCTGCCGGGCACCGGCGAGATGCCGGCCGCTCCCGTCTTCATCGACGGAAAGAAGGCCATGACCTTGCGCGGCCCGAACATTGCGGCGGATTTCGAAGCCCTGGTGATCGACTATATCGAGAAACGCTTCGGCCAAAAAAGTGCTGCCGAGTAGTTTGGGACGGCTCGCAACTTCATATTGCCGCATTTGGCTTGTTGACGGAAATCAGAGTTTTTCTGGAGTTTGCCCGACCATGTTGAAGAAACTGTCGATCCTCGCGCTTGCCGCGACCTATCTGACCGCCTGCACCACGACCGATCCCTATACCGGCGAGCAGAAGACATCCAACCTGGCCGGCGGTGCCGTTCTGGGCGCGGCCCTCGGCGCGGTCGGTGGCGCCGTGATCGGCGGCGGCGGACGCGACAGCCGCAATGGCGCGCTGATCGGTGCCGGCATCGGCGCACTCGCCGGCGGGGCGATCGGCAATTACATGGACAATCAGGAAGCCGAACTGCGAGCCCAGTTGCAGGGCACCGGCATTTCGGTCACCCGCATGGGCGACCGGATCATCCTCAACATGCCGTCCAACATCACCTTTGCGACCGATCAGGACCAGGTGATCCCGCAATTCTACCCGACGCTGAACTCGGTGGCGATCGTGCTGCGCAAGTTCGAAAAGACCCTGATCGACGTCAACGGCCACACCGATTCGACCGGCAGCGTCGCGCACAATGAAGCGCTTTCCGAGCGCCGCGCCATGTCTGTGGCAAGCTATCTGAACTCGCAAGGCGTCGATCCGCGTCGCGTCTCGGCACTCGGCTTCGGCCCCAGCCAGCCGATCGCATCGAACGCCACGGCGGACGGGCGCGCGCAGAACCGGCGTGTGGAAATCCAGATCTCGCCGCTCAAGGCCGGCTGACCTGCCGAGACCTCCGGCAAGAATCGCGGCGCAGTCGCGGTAGAACACCAAAAAAACGAGAGGCCGGGACATCGCCATGATGTCCCGGCCTCAATCGTCATCGCAGCGCGTGGTCTCGCGCCGGTATCGGTGCCTCAGGCCTCGAACACCACCAGCAAATCCTTGGCGTCGATCTGGTCGCCGGTCTTGACCAGCACTTCCGCGATCGTGCCGTCGCGGTCGGCGTGCAAGGCCGTTTCCATCTTCATCGCCTCGATCGACAGCAGCACGTCGCCGGCCTTGACCGACTGGCCATTGGCGACCGCGACAGTGGAGATGACGCCGGGCATCGGCGCGCCGACATGGCCCGCATTCGACGGATCCGCCTTGCGGCGCGCGGCACTGCCCGCGACCCCATGGGCGCGATCCGGCACCTTGATGCGGCGCGGCTGGCCGTTCAGCTCGAAGAACACGGTCACCATGCCCTTGTCATCGGTCGCTCCCATCGCCTGATTGACGACGACAAGCGTTTTGCCCTTTTCCAGGTCGACGAACAGTTCCTCGCCGGCCGGCAGTCCGTAGAAGTAATAGGGCGTTGGCAGGACGGAAACCGGGCCGTAGGTCTCGGCCGCCAGCGCATAGTCGGTGAAGACCTTCGGATACATGAGATAGGAGGCGAGCTCGAAATCGCTGACCTCGCGGCCGAGCTTTTCCTCGATCGCCTTGCGCTCGGCATCGAGGTCGGTGTCCTCAAGCAGAGAGCCGGGGCGGACCGTATAGGCCGCCTCGCCCTTCAGCGCCTTTTTCTGCAGGCCTTCCGGCCAGCCGATCGGCGGCTGCCCGAGATCGCCGCGCAGCATGGAGACGACCGATTCCGGGAAGGACACGTCCTTGGCCGGATCGACCACGTCCTCGACGGTCAAGTCCTGGCTGACCATCATCAGCGCCATGTCGCCGACCACCTTGGACGACGGTGTCACCTTGACGATGTCGCCGAACATCTGGTTGGCGTCGGCATAGGCCTGGGCGACCTCGTGCCAGCGCGTCTCGAGGCCGAGCGAACGGGCCTGTTCCTTGAGGTTGGTGAACTGGCCGCCCGGCATTTCATGCAGGTAGACTTCCGAGGCCGGCCCCTTGAGGTCGCTCTCGAAGGCGGCATACTGGTTGCGCACGGCCTCCCAATAGAAAGAGAGCCGCCGGATCCAGTGCGGGTCAAGCCCCGGATCGCGCTCGGAGCCGCGCAAGGCCTCGACGATCGAACCGAGGCACGGCTGCGAAGTATTGCCGGACAGGCTGTCCATCGCCGCGTCGACCGCATCGACGCCCGCCTCGACGGCGGCAAGCACGGTCGCCGCCGAGATGCCCGAGGTGTCGTGGGTGTGAAAATGGATCGGCAGGCTGGTCGCCTCGCGCAGCGCCTTGAACAGGATCTTCGCCGCCGCCGGCTTCAAAAGGCCCGCCATGTCCTTGACGGCGATGATGTGGGCACCGGCCTTTTCCAGCTCGGCGGCGAGCGCCGTGTAGTATTTCAGATCATACTTCGGACGGGCGGCATTGAGTATGTCGCCGGTGTAGCAGATCGCCGCCTCGCAGAGCTTGTTCTCCTCGGCGACCGCGTCCATCGACACGCGCATGTTCTCGACCCAGTTCAGGCAGTCGAAGACGCGGAAGAGATCGATGCCGCCGGCTGCCGCCTGGCGGACGAAGTACTTCACCACATTGTCGGAATAGTTCTTGTAGCCGACGCCGTTCGCGCCGCGCAGCAGCATCTGCAGCAAGAGGTTCGGAGCCCCTTCGCGGATCAGCGCCAAACGCTCCCACGGATCTTCGGTGAGGAAGCGCATGGAAACGTCGAAGGTCGCACCGCCCCAGCATTCGAGCGAAAGAAGGTTCGGCAGCGCCCGGGCATAGGCGCCGGCGGCGCGCGCGATGTCATGGGTGCGCATGCGGGTGGCGAGCAGCGACTGATGGCCGTCGCGCATCGTCGTGTCGGTCATCAGCACGCGGGTCTCGCCGCGCATCCATTCGGCGAACTTCACCGGGCCGAGCGTGTCCAGCAACTGCTTGGTGCCGTCCGGGATCGGGGAATCGATGAAGGGAACCACCGGCTCCGCCGCATCTTCCGGCGGACGCGGACGCCCCTTGGCCTCGGGATGACCGTTGACGGTGACGTCGGCCAGATAGGTGAGCAGCTTGGTCGCGCGGTCCTGGCGCTTGACCTGGGCGAACAGTTCCGGCGTCGAGTCGATGAAGCGCGTCGTATAGCTGTTGTCGCGGAACTGCGCGTGGCCGATGATCGCTTCGAGGAAGGTCAAGTTGGTGGCGACGCCACGGATGCGGAACTCGCGCAGTGCGCGGTCCATGCGCTGGATCGCCTCCTGCGGCGTCGGCGCCCAGGCTGTGACCTTTTCCAGCAGCGGATCGTAGTATCGGGTGATCACCGCACCGGAATAGGCCGTGCCGCCGTCGAGGCGGATACCGAAGCCGGTCGCACCGCGATAGGCGGTGATGCGGCCATAGTCGGGGATGAAGTTCTGCTCGGGGTCTTCCGTGGTGATGCGGCACTGAAGCGCATGGCCGTTGAGACGGATATCGGCCTGGGCGGGCACGCCCGAGCCCGGCGTGCCGATGGCATGGCCGTCGAGAATGTGGATCTGCGCCTTGACGATGTCGATGCCGGTCACGACTTCGGTGACGGTGTGCTCGACCTGGATGCGCGGATTGACCTCGATGAAGTAGAACTTCCCGGTGTCGACATCCATCAGATACTCGACCGTACCGGCGCCGACATAGCGCGTCGCCTGGGCGATCTTCAGCGAATAGGAAGCAAGCTCCTGACGCTGCGCATCATTGAGATAAGGGGCCGGCGCCCGCTCGACGACCTTCTGGTTGCGGCGCTGGATCGAGCAGTCGCGCTCGAACAGGTGCACGACATTGCCATGCGTGTCGCCGAGGATCTGGCTTTCGACATGGCGGGCGCGCTCGACCAGCTTTTCCAGATAGACCTCGTCCTTGCCGAAAGCGGCCATCGCCTCACGCTTGGCCTCGATCACCTCACGGGCAAGGTCCTTGGGATCGCGGATGGCGCGCATGCCGCGACCGCCGCCGCCCCAGGAGGCCTTCAGCATCACCGGATAGCCGATCTCCTCGGCCATGCGGGCCACTTCCGCCATGTCGTCGGGCAGCGGCTCCGTTGCCGGGACGACCGGAACCCCGACGGAAATCGCCAGGTTGCGGGCGGCCACCTTGTTGCCGAGCTGGCGCATGGTCTCGGCGCGCGGGCCGATGAAGGTTAAGCCGGCCTTGTCGCAGGCATCGACGAATTCCGGGCTTTCCGACAACAGGCCATAGCCGGGATGGATCGCATCCGCCCCGGACAGCTTGGCGACGCGGATCACTTCGTCGATCGAAAGATAGCTTTCGATCGGCCCGAGCTCACGCGCAAGATGAGGCCCGCGGCCGACCTGGTAGCTTTCGTCCGCCTTGAAGCGGTGCAGGGAAAGCTTGTCCTCCTCGGCCCAGATCGCGACCGTCTTCAGCCCGAGCTCGTTGGCGGCGCGGAAGACACGAATGGCGATTTCGGATCGGTTGGCAACGAGAATCTTTGAAATGGACAAATCGGTCTCCTCAGTCGATGGCCACAGAATGCTGCACTGCGAAGAGACCTTTATCCGTTTGTCACAAAGAGTTCAATTTCCCGGATCGACGGAAGTCCGATTTCTGCCGGATCTTACGTGATGAGCCCCAGGCGGAAGGCCAGCGCCACGACATGCTGGCGGTTCTTCGCCTTGAGCTTGTCCTGGATGCCGTTCATGTACCAGTCTACTGTGTGGTTGGAGATCTTCAGGATCTTGGAAATGTCGTTCGACGTCATGCCGTCGGCAAGGTAGTTCAGCACTTCCATCTCGCGCCGCGTCATGCGGGTGTCGACCTGCGTCGCCTCCTCGAACGCGCCGGTCTCGCGACGCAGTTCGAGCAGGCGCCAGAACGCCTTCTTGGCGACCGCGTCGAAGAGAGTCATTTCCACCGGCGACAAATCCACCGGCTTGCCGCCGAGCGTCATGTTGCCCAGCAGTCCGTTGCGGCCATGGACGGGGAAAATGTAGCCGTCCTGCAGACCGAAGCGGAGCGATTCCATCATCATCCGCTCCATGCGCTTGCGATGCGGATCGCTCTTGAAGGCGGTGATCGTCTCGTTCCAGCGAAAACCCTTCTGCGCCTGTCCGAGATAGCGGATGGTCGGATCGATCAGCACGAATTTCTTGGCGATGTAGGTTTCGGGCCAACCCTCGGGCCAGCGCCCGGTCAGAACGAGCCCCATCGGGTTCTCATTGGGTTTCGGCTGGCGAATGATCCCGTAAAAGTCGAAACGATAATGCCGCAGCAGCGCTTCCAACTCGGTGACGACTTCCTCGGCCGTGCGGCACTCATCCGCGACGACCAGAAACTGTATCAATTGGTTAATGCTCAAACCTACCCCCAACATCGTCTCGCATGCGAGATCACGAAAAAGCCATAGGACGCCGATTTTTATCCGACGGAGTCTTTTGGAAGGCGTGCATAAGCTAACATATAGAGTTAGGAGGCATTTAAATTCGACATCTGAAATCTAGCCATACCTGCAAAATCTGGCCCTCCGACACCGCCATCCCGCCTCGACAGCGCCGCCCAGTCTCCGGCGCTCGATACAGGCGGCCGGCAAGCAGGCTTCGACGCCACATGCACTATGGCATATCCCCTTGCCAGCTTATAAGAAAAACGCTTCAAGCTGCGATGGCCAATCCGGTCGATCGATGAGGAAACGCAATTGTCCTTGTTCCAAGTTTACATCAAGGCTCTGAAATACCTGTCGGCCTACCGCTTCCGGGTTTCGCTGGTGGTGATCGCCAATATCGTGCTGGCGATGATCACCATCATCGAACCGATCCTGTTCGGGCGCATCATCGACGCCATTTCGGAAAAGGGCGACGCCAAGACCATGCTGATCGCCTGGGGCGGTTTTGGCGTGTTCAACACGATCGCCTATGTCCTGGTTGCTCGCGAGGCCGATCGGCTGGCGCATGGCCGGCGCGCTGATCTTCTGACCGAGGCTTTCGGCCGCATCATCTCGATGCCGCTCAACTGGCACCATCAGCGCGGCACGTCCAACGCGCTGCACACCCTTTTGCGCGCCAGCGAAACCCTGTTCGGCCTGTGGCTCGAATTCATGCGGACCCACCTGGCGACCGCGGTGGCGCTCACCCTCCTCATCCCGACCGCGTTTTCGATGGACTGGCGGCTGTCCTCGGTTCTGGTCGTCCTCAGCGTCCTCTACATCCTGATCGGCCGGACCGTGATGAACCGGACCAAGGAAGGCCAGGCCTCGGTCGAGAGCCATTATCACACGGTCTTTTCCCACGTCAGCGACTCGATCAGCAACGTCTCCGTGCTGCACAGCTACAACCGGATCGAAGCCGAGACCCGGGCACTGAAGCAATATGCCCAACAGTTGCTCGCCGCCCAGTATCCGGTCCTCGACTGGTGGGCGATCGCCAGCGCGCTCAACCGCATCGCCTCGACCGTCTCCATGCTGGTGATCCTGGTCATCGGCACGATCCTGGTGCAGAGGGGCGAGCTGAAGGTCGGCGACATCATCGCCTTTACCGGCTTTGCCGGACTGCTGATCGGCCGCCTCGACCAGATGCGCCAGTTCGCCACGCAGATCTTCGAAGCCCGTTCCAAGCTGGAGGACTTCTACCAGCTCGAGGACGCCGTCCAGGAGCGGGAAGAACGTGCCGGCGCCGCCGAATTGACGGACGTGAAGGGCGATGTCGAGTTTCGCAATGTCTCCTTCGACTTCGCCAACACCACCCAAGGCGTGCGCGAGGTGTCCTTCTCGGTCAAGGCCGGGCAGACGATCGCCATCGTCGGACCGACCGGAGCCGGCAAGACCACGCTGATCAACCTGCTGCAAAGGGTCCACGAGCCGCAACAGGGCTCGATCCTGATCGACGGCACCGACATCAAGACGGTCACCCGCAAGTCGCTGCGCCATTCGATCGCCACGGTCTTCCAGGATGCTGGCCTGCTCAACCGTTCGATCCAGGAAAACATCCAGCTCGGCCGCGAGGATGCGACCGAAGAGGAAATCCTCAAAGCGGCGGAAGCGGCGGCCGCCACCGATTTCATCGAAAGCCGGCTCAGCGGCTTTACCACCTTGGTCGGCGAGCGCGGCAACCGGCTGTCGGGCGGCGAGCGCCAGCGCATCGCGATTGCCCGCGCCATCCTCAAGAACGCACCGATCCTCGTGCTCGACGAGGCAACCAGCGCGCTCGACGTGGAGACCGAAGAGCGGGTCAAGAGCGCGATTGACCGGCTGCGCAAGAACCGCACCACCTTCATCATCGCCCACCGGCTCTCGACGGTGCGCGAGGCGGACATCGTGCTTTTCCTCGATCACGGACGCATCGTCGAAATGGGCGGCTACGATCAGCTGAGCGCCAGCGGTGGTCGCTTCGCCTCCCTGCTCAAGACCAGCGGCCTCCTGGCGGACGAGAAATCGGCCTGAGCTCGGCGAGCCGGCGCCATCGTCGGGTTGATCTCTCAATCCGAATTGCCCTCCATCGGCTGCATCCGGCAGGCGTCAATGCCTGCCGCGCCCAGCGACCTTTTTTAACCCTTTGTCAATGAACTGTTTTCCTTCCCGCGAGATTGACTTATCCAGCCGCGCTGCCGACACATTCAGTCGCAGGGGAATTTTCGGGGGGATCCGTCATGTTCAAACACACAGCCGCCATTACAGCGGCACTTCTAGCCACGACCGCACCGCTTCTGGCTGCCGACGCGCTCGGGCATGCGCCGCAGGCCACCTATGATTGGTCCGGTATCTATGTCGGCATCGGCGCAGGCGCCGGAGGGCTGGTCCATGAAGTCGGCATTCCGCTGATCGACACGTCCTTCAACGGCATCGGCGCCGAGGGTGTCTTCGGTGAATTCACCATCGGCTATGACCACATGCTCAGCGAGCGCATGCTGCTCGGCGTTTCCGGCACTGCCCGTCTCGGCGGGATCAAGAGCGAGCTCTCCGTGCTGGGCGGCCTGCTGACCGGCGACATCACCGCCGATTACGGCTTCGACCTGATCGCCCGCGCCGGTTATCTCGCCACGCCCGAAACCCTCGTCTACGTGCTCGGCGGCTACAGCTACCAGCATTTCGACCTGTCCTCGAATGTCGGCGTCTCCGATGACTGGGAGAGCAACGGCTTCACCGCCGGCTTCGGCCTCGAAACCGCCCTGTCCGATCGTCTCTCGCTGAAGGGCGAATACCGCTACAGCCAGTACGCCGCCTTCGACCTGGTTTCGCTCGGCGCCGTCGATATCGAGTCCGAGCCCTCCTCGCACACCTTCCATGTCGGCCTGAACTATCGCTTCGGCGCAGGCGCCCAGTCGGCTGCGAGCCAGAACTTCGGCTCCGCGGCCGTCAGCTGGACCGGCTTTTACGTGATCGGCGCGGCCGGCGGCAGCGGTCTGGTGCACGAACTCGGCATTCCTCTGCTCGACACCGCGTTGAACGGCATCGGCGGCGAGGGTGTGTCCGGGTCGCTCGGCGTCGGATATGACCACGAATTCTCGAACGGCTTCGTTGCCGGTATCCAGGCGGATGCTCGCTTCGCCTCGACGGCGACCACGCTCGACCTCGCCGGGCTGGTCGAGGGCAGTATCGACGCCGATCGTGGTTATGACATCATCGGCCGCATCGGCTACAAGCCGACGGCTTCGACGCTGGTCTACGCCCTTGGCGGCTGGACCCGTCAGGATTTCGAGATCGGCTCCGACCTGACGGGATCGCTTTACGACTGGTCGGCCGATGGCATAACCGTTGGTGCCGGCATCGAGACGGCCGTAACGGAATCGATCTTCGTCGGCGCCGAATATCGATACTCGGTCTATGAAACGGAAGATCTCGCCTCCGCCGGCATCCTCGAGATCGACCCGTCCTCGCATACCGTCAGCGCGACGCTCAAGTACAAGTTCAACTGAGCGAAAGCGCATCGTCCTTGCGGATTCCGCCCTCCGCCGGCGGGATTTTGCGTTTGGCGGGGTCGCGTCGTCTGTGGCATGCTTTGGCACGGACGGCGGGGCTGTCCGTCGGCAAGCCGGGCCGGCACTTTACCCATCCGGCACATCGGCGAGGAGAACCCATGAGCGAGAATTTCACCGCGATCGTCGTCGACACCGTCGAGGGCAAGCCCAAGGCGGGCTTCCGCCAGTTGACGCTGGACGACCTGCCCGACAATGACGTGCTGGTGGAGATCGCCTATTCGACGCTCAACTACAAGGACGGGCTGTCGGTCTCCGGCAAGGGCCGCATCGCGCGACGCACGCCGATGGTCGCGGGCGCCGATCTTGCCGGCACCGTCGTTTCGTCCCGCTCGCCACTGTGGAAGGCCGGCGACAAGGTCGTGCTCAACGGCTTCGGCATGTCGGAGACGGAATGGGGCGGTTATTCCCGCTTCCAGAAGGTCAAGGCGGAATGGCTTATGGCGCTTCCCGATGCCTTCACGCTCGAACAGTCGATGGCGATCGGCACTGCCGGCTATACGGCGGCCCTCTGCGTCAACGCGCTGGAGGACTGGGGCGTGATCAAGCCGGGCGACGGCGAGGTGCTGGTGACCGGTGCCGCCGGCGGCGTCGGCTCGGTCGCCGTCAGCCTGCTCGCCGCCAAGGGCTACAAGGTCACGGCTTCGACCGGAAGGCCGGAGACACACGACTATCTGGCTTCACTCGGCGCCAGCGCTTTCGTCGATCGCGCCAGCCTTGCGGAAAAGGGCGCTCCCTTGCAGAAGGAACTCTGGTCGGGCACCGTCGACAGCGTCGGTTCGACGACGCTCGCCAACGCGCTGTCCCAGACGGTCTATGGCGGCGCGGTCGCAGCCTGCGGCCTGGCCGGCGGCGCCGACCTGCCGGCAACCGTCCTGCCCCACATCCTGCGCGGGGTCGCGCTGATCGGCGTCGATTCGGTCTTCGCGCCGATGGTGAAACGCGAGCGCGCCTGGCGCACGCTTGCCGACCACCTCGACCGCGCCCACCTGACGGCCCTGACCACGGTCGAACCGATGTCGAAACTGCCGGAATTGGCCGACGCCATCATCGCCGGGCAGATCCGCGGCCGCGTCGTCATCGACGTCAACCGCTGAGCCTTGCCTATTCCGCGGCGGCGGCAGGCGACGTGCGGTTCTGGTTTCCGACCACGTCGACCTCCCCGTCGCGATCGCCCCTGGCCTTCGGCTCACGGCCGAAGAACAAGGCGTAGGCCGCCGGCAGGACGAGAATGGTGAGCACCGTCGCCACCAGGATGCCGCCCATCATCGCATAGGCGAGCGGCCCCCAGAACACGCCGCGCGAAATCGGAATCAGCGCCAGCACCGCGGTCAGGGCGGTCAGGACGATCGGCCGGAAACGGCGAATCGCCGAACCGATGATCGCCTCGGAACGCTCCATGCCCGCCGCGATATCCTGGTCGATCTGGTCGATCAGGATGATCGAATTGCGGATGATGATGCCGAGCAGCGCAATGACCCCGAGGATGGCGACGAAGCCGAACGGCGCGCCGGAGATCAACAGGGCCGCGGCCGCGCCAATGATGCCGAGCGGGCCGGTGGCGAGCACCAGCATCGCCTTGCCGAAATGCTGCAGCTGGATCATCAGCAGCACGACGATGACGAGCAACATGATCGGCGCCTTGGCGGCGATCGAGGCCTGGCTTTCGGCGCTGTCTTCCGCTCCGCCCTGCACCTCGATCTTGTAGCCGGGGGCCAGCCCGTCGCGCAGGGGCTGCAACTGGCCAAAAATTTCCGAGACGACCTCGTTGGACTGCACACCGTCCGGCAGGGTCGCCCGCACGGTGATCGACGGCAGGCGATCGCGCCGCCATTCGATGCCCTGTTCCAAGACCGGGACGACACGAGCGACCTGCGACAGCGGCACGAAGGCGCCGTTGTCGGTCGGGATATAGACAGAGTTCACGGCGGTCAGCAGCTTGCGGCTCTCCTCCGGCTCGCGGGCAACGATGGAAATCGTCTCCTCCCCGGCGCGGACATCGGCCAGCGGCGCGCCGCTCATCGTTGCCTGCAGCATCTGTCGAAGGCGCTGCGAGGTAACGCCGAGCGCACGCGCGCGGTCCTGGTCGACCACGAGCCTCATTGCCGGCACCGGCTCCAGCCAATCATCGTGGACGGCCGAAAGCAACGGATGGGCGGAGTAGACCGCTTTGACTTCATCAGCGATACGCCGCACCTCGGCGCGATCGGGTCCAAGCACGCGAATCTGCACCGGCCAGCCCGTCGGCGGGCCAAGGAAGAGACGGTCGACCTTGGCGCGGATCGCCGGAAAATCCTCGGCCAGAATGCTGCGCAACTTGACGATCAGCCGTTCGCGCGCCGGCTCGTCATTGGCCATGACCAGCAACTGGGCGAAGTTCGGATTGCGCAATTGCTGGTCGAGCGGCAGGAAGAAGCGCGGCGCGCCCTCGCCGATATAGGTGGCAATGAAGCGCTTGTCGGCATCGTCCATGATGCGCTCTTCGAGCGCCTTTGCCTGGGTTTCCACCTCGTGAATGCTGGTGCCTTCCGGCAGCCACAGATCGACGAGGATTTCCGGGCGCGAGGACGCCGGAAAGAAGCTCTGCGGAATGAACTGGAAGGACCACAGGCTGGCAAAGAAGGTCGCGATCGTCAAGGCGAGCACGATAATCCGGTGGCGGACCGCCCATCCGACGGTCGAGCGGAGCCGGCGATAGAAGCCGGTGTCGAACACGTCCTGATGGCTGCCGGCATGATGCCGCTGCTTGAGGATCATGTAGCCGAGCCAGGGGGTGAAATAGACCGCGACGAACCATGAGACGACGAGCGAAATCCCGACCACATAGAACAGCGTGCGCACATATTCGCCGGCGGTCGAGGCGGCGAAACCGACCGGGATGAAGCCCGCGGTGGTGATCAACGTACCGGTCAGCATGGGGAAGGCCGTGGAGGTATAGGCGAAACTCGCCGCATCGATCTTGTGCAGCCCCTCCTCCAGCTTTCGCTCCATCATCTCGACGACGATCATCGCGTCATCGACCAGAAGACCGAGCGCGATGATCAGGGCCCCGAGCGAGATGCGCTGCAAGTCGATGCCGAGCTCGTACATGATGGCGAAGGTGGCGGCGAGCACCAGCGGGATGGCGATGGCGATGACGAGGCCGGAACGCCAGCCGATCGACAGGAAGGACACGACGAGCACGATGGCAAGCGCCTCGAGCAGCGCCTTCATGAACTCGCCGATGGCCTCGCGCACGACTTCCGGCTGGTTGGAGATCTGCGAAACCTCCACCCCGTGCGGCAGGGAGGCTTCGAACCGCTGCAGCGTCTCCTCGACCGCCTTGCCGACATCGGTGACGTTGAAGCCCTTGGCCATGACGACGCCGACCTGCACGCTGTCCTTCCCGTTGAAGCGGAACTTGCGCTGAAACGGTTCCTCGGTGCCTTCGGTGACGGTAGCGATATCGCCGAGGCGGGTCACCTGCTGGCCGGCCCGCAGCCGGAGTTCGCGAATGTCGTCCGCCCGGCCGAGGCCGCCATCGACCGATATGCGCACGGAGCGCTCGCCGGTGTCGATCGTGCCGGCCGGATCGATGGCGTTCTGCCCCGCCAGCGCGTTCTTGAGGTCGTTGAAGGTGAGGCCCCGTTCGGCCAGCACCTTGGACGAGACGTCGATGTAGATCTTCTGCGGCTGGTCGCCGAGGATTGCGGCCTTCTCGACACCCGGCGTCGTCAGCAGCATGTCGCGCGCCTGGATGGCATAGGCCTTCAGCTCGGGAAAGCTGTAGCCCTCGCCCGACAGCGAATGGAGCGTGATGAAGGTGTCACCGAACTCGTCGTTGAAGTAAGGACCGAGCAGGCCTTCCGGCAGCTCGCTGGAAATGTCGCCGACCTTCTTGCGCGCCTGGTAGAAGGCATCGGCCACATCGTCGGCATCCGTATCGCCCTTGACCTGCAGCGTGATGATGGCGCTGCCGGCGCGGGTGTAGGATTTCACCCAGTCGAGATGCGGCACTTCCTGAAGCTTGCGCTCGATCTTGTTGACCACCTGGTCCTGCATGTCGGTGATCGAAGCGCCGGGCCAGACGGCCTGGACGACCATGACGCGGAAGGTGAAATCGGGGTCTTCCTTCTGGCCCATGCGCATCAGGCCGAGCACCCCGGCGATCAGGATGAGGCCGAACAGAAAGCGCGCCATGCTCGGATGGGCGATCGCCCAACGCGACAGATTGAAGGAGCCCTTGTCATTCGTGGACGTGGTCATGGCGTTTATCCGCTCTTCAAGGGGTCGCGATCAGTGCGTCTGGCTGGCTGCGGCGAGGTTGCCGTGCGTCGGAAGCGCATGCGCCGCATGCTCCTCCGCAAGCTTGACTTCGAGATTTTCGGTCATGAACTGGGTTCCGGCCACGACGACAAGGTCACCGGCCTGCAAGCCGTCGGAGACACGCACCCCGGCTTCGGAGAAATCGACGACGCTGACCGGGCGCTCGTGCACTGTCTTGGCCACAGGATCGACCGTCCAGACCATCGGCCGATCTGACGGATCGCGCGCCAGCGCGCTCAGCGGCAAGCTGAACAGCGGCTGATCGCCATCGGCAACCGCCTTGACCGTTGCCGTCATGCCGAGCAGCACCCGGTCATCGGCCGGAAGCGAAATGCGTATGGCGAAGGTGCGTGAGGTAGCGTCTGCACTGCCCGCCACCTCGCGAACGGCGCCCTTAAGCGCGACGGTCCGGTCGGACCACAACCCAACCTCGACGACCTTGCCGGGGGTGAAGGCAAGGACATCGCCCTCCGGAACCGCGATAGACACTTCCTTTTCGCCGTCGACGGCAACCGTCACGACCGGGCTTCCGGCGGCCACCACCTGGCCGGCATCCGCAGGGGTCGCCGTGACGATGCCGTCCTTGTCGGCTGTCAGAACGGTATAGCCGACCTGGTTCTTGGCCTGGGCGAGCACGGACCGTGCCGAATCCCGCGCCGCCACCGCCTGGTTAAAGGCAAGCTGCGCCTGTTCGAGCTGGGCCTTGGCTGCCACCTGCTGCTTGAACAGTTGCTCGGCCCGTTTCCGGGCGAAGTCCGCAGTCTCCACCTGCCGTTCGGCGGCGACGAGATTGGCACGGGCGCTTGTGACGGATAACTCATAGTCGGTCGCGTCAAGCCGGGCGAGCACATCGCCGGCGCGCACGCGATCGCCGATATTGACGGCCCGTTCGACGACCTTGCCGCCGACGCGGAAGCCGGCCGGCGCTTCGCTGCGGGCCCTGACCGCGCCCGAATAGGAGAGTTCGCGTGTCGTTGACGCTTCTGCGACCGCGACGACCTTGACCGGGCGCACGGTTTCCTTGGGCGCTTCGGCGGTTTCGGCCGAGCAGCCGGCGAGCGCTGCAACGAGCAACAGGGTGAGGAAGGCTCTCTGGGACATGGCACGTCTATCCTCGGCGAAAGGGCTTCGCGGCTGGTCGTGTATTTTCTAAATCTGGCATGCGATTTCGACCCGCGGCTCAGGCCTTGAGTGCGCGAATCGCGAAGTCGGTCAGTTCCTGGGGCGAGGCGCGGTTTTCCTTGCAAAGGCATTGCGCCACCAACTGCGGATGGCTGAGCAGGGCAATGCTCGCGCCAAAACAGCGGGCAGCGACCCGCGCATCCTGTCGGGGAAACTCTCCGGCGGCGATCCCGTCCTCGATGATCTTCTGTACCACGTCGGTCAGACGGTCGATGTGCCGGTCGATCACATCCCAGTTCTGCTCGATCGCCACGACCACCATTTCGTGAACCTTCTGCGCGTCCATCATGGTCTCGACGGTCAGCCGGTGCTCCGTCTCGACATAGCGGCGCAGACGCTCCTCGGCGCTGATCGGCAGGGCGGCGATCTGCAATGCCAGCGCATGTCCAGCCCCGAGCATGCGACTGCACAGCGCCTGGAGGATTTCGTTCTTCGATTCGAAGAAGCGGTAGATGTTGGCCGGCGACATGCCGAGATCCCGTGCGATGTCGGCAACGGTGGTCTTGCTGTAGCCGTAGTGGCGAAACAGCCGCTCGGCGGAATCGAGGATCCGCCTCACGTTTTCCTGGCGAACCTCGCTGTCCGGCGAGGGACCGTCACTGTCGATATCCAAGATGTCCATGCGAAGTCCTGATGACTGACGAATTTCGAATTTCGTCAGTCATAATTCGACAGCTGACTTTTGTCAACCGGAGCGCGAGCCTTGCGAAATCACTTGTTGCCGCCGTGAATGTACCTATATCGTCGAAACATCCCGGCGCGCCTCAGCCGAACCTGCGACCACACCCGTATTGACAGGACCAGATTGACCCGCTGATGGCCTTCCGCTTCGTCCACACCGCCGACATCCATCTCGATTCTCCGCTGCGCTCACTCTCGCTGCGCAACCCGTCGCTGGCCGAACTGATCGGCGACTCGACCCGCCAGGCGCTGGTGGCCATCGTCGATCTGTGTATGGCCGAGCAGGTCGATGCCCTGATCATTGCCGGCGACCTCTACGACGGCGACCAGACATCGATGAAGACGGCCCGCTTTCTGGCCTCCCAGATGCAGCGGTTGTCCGAGGCCGGTATCGCCGTCTACACCATCCGCGGCAATCACGATGCGCTTTCGCGCATTACCCAGGAACTGATCCTGCCGCCCTCGGTGAAGGTCTATTCCGACCGGGCAGAGGCGGTCGAAGTCGAGAAGGGCGGGCTGGGCATCGCGATCCACGGCCTGAGCTTCGCCCGCCCGCAGGCGCCCGAAGGTCTGCTGCCGAAATACCGGGCACCGCTGCCGGATCGGATCAATATCGGCATCATGCACACGAGCCTTGCCGGCGCCGCCGGCCACGACGTCTACGCCCCTTGCAGCCTTGCCGATCTCCAGGCCTCCGGTTTCGACTATTGGGCGCTCGGCCACATCCACCAGCGCAGCCAGCATGCCGGCCGATCGACCGTAATCATGCCGGGCATGCCGCAGGGACGCGACATCAACGAGGCGGGACCGAAGAGCGTGTCGCTGGTCACGGTGCATGACGACCGCCGCATCACCATCGAGGAGCGCTTCACCAGCCTGGCCGAATTTGCCCGCATTGCCGTCGACCTGAGCACAACCACGACCTGGTTCGATGCCGTCGAGGTCATCGAAAAGGCGGTTGCCCAAGCCCGCGGCAGCGCCACCTCCGATCATCTCGTCGCGCGCCTTTCGCTGGTCGGCACCACGCCGCTGTCCTGGCGGCTGCGGCGCGACCGCGACCTGTTGCCCGCCGAGGCGTACCAACGCGCCGAGGGGCTCGGCCGCGCCTGGATCGAGAAGATCGACATCGCCACCGAGGCGCCGGGTGAAGCAACCGGCCAGCCGAGCGCCGATCCGCTGATCGAGCTTGGCGCCCTCATGCGCGACGACGTGTCCCGGCGC
>JAIBEK010000023.1 GCA_019459145.1 Arenimonas sp. | reverse complement strand
AGGACCGAGGTGGCGGCGTCGAAGGACAGGAGTTCGACCGAGACGGTGCCATCGGCGGCGCGAACGAACGAACCGACCATTTCCTTGGTGCCGACTGCGGTGGTGGATTCGTTGTAGAGCCAGTTTTCGCCCCAGAACGAGGCCGATTCGGAGATCGACGCCAGCTGTGCCTTGAGCTCGGTCAGTTCCTTGTTGATCTTTTCCTTGTCGACACCCGGTTCGCGAGCGGCAACCAGCTTGGCCTTGATTTCGGTGACGACGTCGATGGCGGCTTCCATACCGGTGTAAGCCGTATCGGTCTTGGCAGCGCCGAGGCCAAGCGCGTCTTCGACGGCGGCAAGGGCCTTGTTGTCCGAACGCATGGTGGTGGCAATCGACCAGTAGGCGGCGTTGTCGGAAGCGGTTTCGACGCGATAGCCGGACGATACGCGGTTCTGCGTTTCGTTCATGCTGGAGTTGATGGAGCGCAGGGTATCCAGGGCTGCGATTGCAGCAGAGTTCGTCATCAAGCTCGTCATTTTAATAAAGCCCCTTTTCGGCAAAAAATCAGTCACGAGGGCATGCCGGGTTTGCGACCGGCAACGGAATTCAGCGTCATGCAAGCCCGCATCAAGTGTTCGTCTGTCGGGCTACCGTTTCAATGGTCACAGAAAACACTATTAAGGTTAATGAATGCTAAACGCTGGACAACACATGTTAATTAGCTTCCGGAAACAGAAATGCGCCGCAGCCTGGGAGGCTGCGGCGCATGTTTTTCAGGCGTTGGAGAAGGCCGGAGCCTCCTCCTCCCCTCACGCTTAACGGAACAGCGAGAGGATGTTTTCCGAGTTGGAGTTGGCGATCGACAGCGCCTGGATGCCGAGCTGCTGCTGGGTCTGCAGGGCCTTGAGGCGGGTCGATTCCTCGTTCATGTCGGCGTCGACGAGACGGCCGACGCCGGTGTCGATCACGTCACGCAGGTCGGCGACGAAGTCCGTCTGCATTTCCAGGCGGCTGTTGGTGGCGCCGAGGGTGGCGGCAGCGTCCGTCATGTCGGTCAGCATGGCGTCGACAGCCGAGATCATGCCTTCGACTTCGTCATCGGTGGTGGCCGAGGTCAGCGCGACGGCCGAACCGGTCGTGCCGGTGCCGCCGGCGTCGATCAGGAAGTAGGTGGCGGTGGTGCCGGAAGCCGTGCCGTCATCGACGGCGACCGTGTAGTCGTTGGTCAGCAGGCCACGGGTCGCATCGACGGTGTCGATCAGGACCGAGGTGGCTGCGTCGAAGGACAGGAGTTCGACCGAGACCGTGCCATCGGCGGCGCGAACGAACGAACCGACCATTTCCTTGGTGCCGACTGCAGTGGCGGACTCGTTGTAGAGCCAGTTTTCGCCAGAGAAGGAGGCCGATTCGGAAATCGACTGAAGCTGCGACTTCAGTTCGGTCAGTTCCTTGTTGATCTTTTCCTTGTCGACACCCGGTTCGCGGGCGGCAACCAGCTTGGCCTTGATTTCGGTGACGACGTCGATGGCGGCTTCCATACCTGTGTAAGCCGTATCGGTCTTGGCAGCGCCGAGGCCAAGCGCGTCTTCGACAGCCGAGAGAGCCTTGTTGTCCGAACGCATGGTGGTGGCGATCGACCAGTAAGCGGCGTTGTCGGCAGCGGTTTCGACGCGGTAGCCGGACGAGACGCGGTTCTGCGTTTCGTTCAGGCCGGAGTTGATGGACCGCAGGGTGTCGAGTGCTGCAATTGCAGCAGAGTTCGTCATAATGCTCGTCATAAAATACTGCCCCTTGTTGACAGGATATGGGAAGGGACATTCCGGGTCTAAGTACCGGCAACGACGGTCCGCGTCATGCAATTAACCATTGTTTACAGTTGGTTAATCCGTCGTTTTAATGATCCTATTCAACCCGATTAAGGTTAATAGGTCCTGAAGCGATCGACGGAATTTGGAAAAAATGTTCAGCTGCCCAAAAAGGCATCGGGCCACGCACCTTTCGGTGCGCGGCCCGACTTGACCCCAGGGTGAAAACGGCTTGGCCAGGCTGATCCTTACTGGAACAGCGACAGAACGTTTTCAGAATTGGTATTGGCGATCGAGAGCGCCTGGATGCCGAGCTGCTGCTGGGTCTGCAGGGCCTTGAGGCGGGTCGATTCCTCGTTCATGTCGGCATCGACGAGACGGCCGACGCCAGTGTCGATCACGTCACGCAGGTCGGCGACGAAGTCAGTCTGCATTTCGACGCGCATGTTGATGGCGCCAAGCGTGGCGGCCGCATCGGTGATGTCGGCAAGCATGGCGTCGACTGCGCTGATCATTCCTTCAACCTCTTCATCCGTGTTTGCACTCGAGAGTTCAACGACCGTACCGGACGTGCCCGTGCCGCCGGCGTCGATCAGGAAATAGGTCATGGTCGTACCGGAAGCGGAGCCGTCGTCGACCTTGACCGAGTAGTCCTTGGTCAGCAGGCCGCGCGTCGCATCGACGGTGTCGATGAGCACCGAGTCGGCCGTGTCGAAGGTCAGGGTCTCGACCGAGACGCTACCATCGGCCGCGCGGACAAAGGAGCCAGACATTTCCTTGGTTCCCACGGCGGCGGCAGCGGCATTGTAGAGCCAGTTCTCGCCCGAGAAGGACGCCGATTCGGAGATCGACGACAATTGCGCCTTGAGCTCGGTCAGCTCCTTGTTGATCTTCTCCTTGTCGACGCCCGGTTCGCGGGCGGCGACCAGCTTGGCCTTGATCTCGGTGACGACATCGACTGCGGCTTCGAGGCCGGTATAGGCGGTGTCGGTCTTGGCTGCGCCGAAGCCGAGCGCATCTTCCACGGCGGCGAGCGCCATGTTGTCGGAGCGCATGGTCGTGGCAATCGACCAGTAGGCGGCGTTGTCGGAGGCCGTTTCGACCTTGTAGCCGGAAGAGACGCGCTTTTGCGTCTCGTTCATCGACGAGGTGATCGAGCGAAGGGTGTCGAGTGCCGCGATTGCCGCGGTGTTGGTCATCAGGCTGGTCATTGAATGCCCCTATAGGTTCCGGGAAGGAGGGACATGCCGGTCAATGGTTCCGGCGACGGTGGGGCGACTTCATGCCAATTAATTCGGATCTGGGTTTTAAATTAATCCACCGTTAATGACTGCACTTGACCCTAACAGGGTTAACAAAACCTAAATCCCCGACGTGATTTTTATCCATCCGTTAACGAAGGTGTCCCGGGCGTTAACAAAAAAGGGGCCGCACCATGCCGGCGCGGCCCCCAGATCCCTGCCGGCCCGATAGGGCCGGCGATGCTTCTCCGCTTAACGGAACAGCGAGAGGATGTTTTCCGAGTTGGAGTTGGCGATCGACAGCGCCTGGATGCCGAGCTGCTGCTGGGTCTGCAGGGCCTTGAGGCGGGTCGATTCCTCGTTCATGTCGGCATCGACGAGACGGCCCACGCCGGTGTCGATCACGTCCATGAGGTCGGCGACGAACTCGTCCTGCATTTCCAGGCGGCTGTTGGTGGCGCCGAGGGTCGCAGCAGCGTCCGTCATGTCGGAGAGCATGGCGTCGACAGCCGAGATCATGCCTTCAACCTGGTCGTCGGTGGTGGCCGAAGACAGCGCGACGACCGTACCCGAAGCAGCCGTGGTCGAGTCGGCGTCGATCAGGAAGTAGGTGGCGGTGGTGCCGGAAGCCGTGCCGTCATCGACGGCGACAGTGTAATCCTTGGTCAGGAGACCGCGGGTCGCGTTGTCGGTGTCGATCAGGACCGAAGTCGATGCATCGAAGGACAGGGTCTGCAGCGAAACCGTGCCGTCCGTGGCGCGGACGAACGAGCCAACCATTTCCTTGGTGCCAACCGCGGTGGTGGTGTCGTTGTAGAGCCAGTTCTCGCCCGAGAACGAGGCCGATTCGGAGATCGACGAGAGCTGCGACTTCAGCTCGGTCAGTTCCTTGTTGATCTTGTCCTTGTCGACACCCGGTTCGCGGGCGGCAACCAGCTTGGCCTTGATCTCGGTGACGACGTCGATGGCGGCTTCCATACCGGTGTAAGCCGTATCGGTCTTGGCAGCGCCGAGGCCGAGAGCGTCGGAAACAGCCGAGAGAGCCTTGTTGTCGGAACGCATGGTGGTGGCGATCGACCAGTAGGCGGCGTTGTCGGAAGCGGTCTCGACGCGGTAGCCGGACGAGACGCGGTTCTGCGTTTCGTTCAGGCCCTTGTTGATCGAGCGGAGCGTGTCGAGGGCGGCCAGAGCAGCCGAATTGGTCATAATGCTAGTCATTGGTGTGTCCCCTTGGAAACAAAATACGAGAGAGGGACATGCCGGGTTCAGGATCCGGCAGAGGGGGTCGACGTCATGTCAATTAATTGGTTTTTGAATTAATCCGCCTCTGTCGCTTAAGAAACAGCACGGACTTTAACGTCACCTCAAGGCAAATGGTTAAGAAGTCATTTTCGCACGCAATTTGCGAAGAAAAATGAAAATTCTTCTTAGGCATTTGAATTTTATTGCAAAATTCACCATTCCTCGACGCATTCGGGTGTCGGATGGTTAATTGCGGCGTGCCGGAACGGGAAGAAGATCACTCTGGAACCGGCCCATGGCCCGGTTCGTCGCCACCTCAGGCGAAGGAGCGCACGAGGCTGCCGACCAGCAGGTTCCAGCCGTCGATCAGGACGAAGAAGAGGATCTTGAACGGCAGCGAGATCGAGGTGGGAGGCAGCATCATCATGCCCATGGCCATGGTGATCGTCGCGACGATCATGTCGATAACCAGGAAGGGCAGCACGATCAGGAAGCCGATTTCAAAACCGCGGCGGATCTCGGAGAGCATGAAGGCCGGGACGAGGACGCGGTAGTCGACCTTGTCGCCGACGACCGGGGTCTGGCCGCGCTCGTTGGCGATGTCGACGAAGAGCTTCAGGTCCTTGTCGCGGGTGTTGGCGGTCATGAAGACGCGGAAGGGTTCGGCGATCGCCGTGACCGCCTGCGCTTCCGTCATGCGGTTTTCCAGGAGCGGCTGAACACCTTCCGTCCATGCCCGGTCCATGGTGGGCGACATGACGTAAAAGGTCATGAACAGCGCCAGGCTGGTCAGGATCATGTTGGACGGGGTGGACGCCAGTCCCATGCCGGAGCGCAGGATGGAAAAGGCGATCACGAAGCGCGGGAAGCTCGTGACCATGATGAGGATGCCCGGCGCGACCGACAGGACCGTCAGAAGGCCGAAGGTGCGGATGATCCAGGCGGCAACCGAGCCGTCGATCGGCGCGGTGAAGAGGTCCGTGGGCAGTTGCTGCGCCGCGGCCAGTCCCGGCACCATCATCATGACGGCGGCAAGAAGGAGGAACCGAATCATTCGATCACAAAAGTCCTGAACATCACCTTCGATACGCGCCCTTCGGAGCGCAGGTCAACACGCTCCTGGATGTCATCCTTGAGATACTGGAAGCCGCGCGGCCCTTCGATCTGTTGCAGCGAAACAGTCCGCAGATAAGCGAGGATGTCCTGGTGCACATCTTCGGCGATCTTCACGTCCGTGGCGCCGTTGAACAGGAGCGCCACTTCGAGCCGGATCCAGCTTTCCGACGGATAGGCGAGATTGGTGGTGATCGGCTCCAGCTGGACAATGCCGTTCGCCTCGGCGTCGATACGCGGCAGGCCGTCTTCCGCCTTGCCCTCGGCGCCGGCTGCCTTTTCGGCCTCGGCCGCCTTCTTGGCTTCCTCGACGGCGGCGATCTTCGGTGCGAGAAGGCTGCCGATCAGCCAGCCCCCTGCCCCGCCGACCAAAGTCAGGACGGCAATTGCCGCGATCAGCATCAAGGTTGCCGATTTCTTCTTCGGTTCGGTGCCTTCGACCTGTTCCATCTGCCCTGCCGTTCCTTCCAGCTTGCCGGGTTGCGCGCGTCAGATCGGCGAGAAGAGGTCGACGACCTGCTGTCCGACCGGTGGCTGCTGAACTTCCGTCAGGCGGCCGCGACCGCCATAGGAGATGCGGGCTTCGGCGATCCGCTCATACGAGATCGTATTGTCGGCATCGACGTCCTGCGGGCGCACGATACCGGCGACATTGAGGATGCGAATCTCGTGATTGACGCGGACTTCCTGCGAACCGGAAATCAGCAGGTTGCCGTTTTCGAGAATGCCGGTGACGACGGCCGCGACGAGCAGGGTCAGCTTTTCCGAGCGTTCGGTCGAGCCCTTGCCCTGGGTGCTGGTATCGGAGCCCGAGGCGAGTTCGCCGGTCGTTTCCGGCGGCTTGTAGCCGAAGAAATCCGCACTGGTCGACCAGTTCATCCCGCTCGAATTGGTTCGGCTGCGGTCGGTCTCGTTCTCGAACGACGCCTTGTCGTTGATCTGGATGTTGACCGTCAGGATATCGCCCACGTTCAAGGCGCGGGCGTCCTTGAACAGCGCCGACTGGCTGTCGCTCCACAGCGAATAGCCGCTCGCCATGGCGCGCGGCTGCTTCGGGTAGAGCGCCATTTGCGGCGTCTGGCTGTAACGCAGGCCGCTGCCGATCGGGCTCATCGACGGCGCGTTGCCGATTTCCTTCAGGGTCTGGCTTTGGCATCCAGCGAGAAAGAGCACGGCCAGGATGGCCGGGGAACGCTTGATCATGACGGGTCCTTGGAAGTATTCGGATCGGCGGCGCTCGACATGATGGCCGCGACCATGGCGGCCTTTTCGGCTTCCATTTCGCTGAGGATGAGGCTCGACTGGCGGGCCGGCAGTTTCATGATGATGGCGGCCGCGAGAAGCGGGTTGACTTCCTGAAGCTGCGGCGCGGCCGCATCGGCCTTCATCTTCTTGTAGATCTCGACGAGGTTGCCTTCCGCCTGCTTCATGAAGGCATTGCGTTGGGTCAGCCAATCCTCGTATTCGGCGCGGCGCTTTTCCAGCACGGCGATCCGCTGGTCGACGTCGGCCTGGAGCTTTTCCAGCTCCTGCTTCTGCAGCAGGTAGCGCTGGTCACGCGCCGGATCTGCGATGCTGGTGCAGAACTGCTTGATCTCGGCCTGTGACGCCGTGTCGAGGGCGGGCTTCTGCTCCTGGGCGCTGCCGGAGGCAAGCGGCAGGAGCGCCATGCCGGCGACGAGAGCCAGGTTGCGCAGGCGGGGCGTAAATACGCTTGAGGTCATGAACTTCATTGCAGGACGAGCTCCGCTTGCAGTGCGCCGGCCGACTTGATGCCCTGCAGGATGGCGATGATGCCGTCCGGCTTGACGCCGATGTTGTTGAGGCCGCTGACGAGGGTGCGCAGATCCGGCCCCTCGACGATGGCGACATTGCCGCCTTCTTTCTGGGCCAGGATATCGGTCTGTTCCTGGACGGCCGTCTGGCCGCGGGAGAAGGGCTCCGGCTGAATGATCTGCGGCGTCTCGGTCACCTGGACCGTCAGCGTGCCGTAACTTACGGCAACCCTCGAGACGCGAACTTCCGCGCCGATGACGATCGTGCCGGTACGCTCGTTGATCACGACCTTTGCCGGTGAATCGGTCTCGACAAGCAGGTTCTCGATGTCCGCCATCAGTCGGGCGAGATCCGCGGTGCGCGGCTTCTGCACGATGACTTCCTGGCTGTCGCGTGCCTCGGCGATCGGCGCGCCGAAGGCGGCGCGGGCAAAGGCGTTGACCGTGTCGGCGATGCGGATCGAAGTGGTGAAGTCCGGGTTGCGCAATTGCAGCACCAGATTGATCGAATCCTTGAACTTGGACGGCAGCTCGCGCTCGATGATCGCGCCGTTCGGCACCCGGCCGGAGGTGGTGATGCCTTCCTGGAGATTGGCCGCCTGGCCCTGGGCGTTGAAGCCCGAGACGATGACCGAGCCTTGCGCCACGGCATAGATCTGGCCGTCAGCACCGGTCAGCGAGGTCATGACCAGCGTGCCGCCGCGCAGCGAGGTGGCGTCGCCCAGCGAACTGACCGTCGCGTCGATCCGGCTGCCGGGGCTCGAAAACGGCGGCAGCGTCGCGGTGACCATGACGGCGGCGACGTTCTTGGCATTGGACTGGCCGCCTTGTGTCGAGATGCCGAGATTTTGCAGCATGGCGCGCATCGACTGCTCGGTGAACGGCGAGGAGCGCAGGCTGTCGCCCGAGCCCTGCAGACCGACGATCAGGCCGTAGCCGATCAACTGGTTGTCACGGCCCGATTGCAGCGAGGCGATGTCCTTGATGCGCGACCCCGCGGCCTCCGCGCCGATAACCGGAAAGAGCAGCGCCGCCAAAGCGACGAGCGCGATCCTGGACAAACGGAAAGTCTTCATTTCGCCATCACCTGTACTGTTCCGTCCGCCAGCACCGTGCCGGTGACGATGACGCCGGAATCAAGATTGCGGACCTTGATGACGTCGCCGACCGATGCGTCCGCAAGCGGCGTGCCGGAGGCGGAGATCGTCATGTTGCCGAGGCTGAAGGTCAGCCGGACATTGGCGCCGCGGTTGATCGCGTATGGCGGCCTGAGGCCCGCCACCGGGATGGTCCGGCCGGGCAGCAGCGTGCGCTTGGAGATCATGCCCTCGACCTCGGCGATCGACTGGGCATAGCCGCCGGCGATGTTCGGATTGGTGACCGCGACCTCCTCGAGCTGAGTGGCCGACACGGTTTCGCCGGGATAGATGGTCTGGGTCGGCACCACCGCGACGCCCTGCGCGAAGGCGGCATGCGGCGCGGCCGACAGGAACGCCGTGACGGTCAAGCAGACCGTCGCCTGGGCCAGGTGTCTCTTCATCCGGCGAAACCTCATGTTTGCCTGCCTCCGTGCTTACTTCAGGTTCTTGCTGACGATCTGAGCCATTTCGTCGGCGGTCTGAATGACCTTGGAGTTCATCTCGTATGCCCGCTGGGCCGAGATCATGTCAGTGATTTCCTTGACGGAATCGACGTTCGACGATTCGAGGTAACCCTGCTTGATATAGGCGAAGCCGGGATCTTCCGGGGCTGCCACGATCGCCTCGCCCGACGCCGCCGTTTCGGCGAACAGGTTGTCGCCGAGCGGCTTCAGGCCGGCCTCGTTGGCAAAGTTGGCGATCGTCAGCTGGCCGACGTCGGTAAAGTCGGAGCTGTTGCCGACGCGAACCTGGACCTGGCCGGTGCGCGAGACGACCACTTCGCTGGCATCCTGCGGGATGGTGATGCCGGGCACGACGGCATAGCCATCGATCGTCACCAATTGGCCGTCGGCATTGGTGTTGAAGGCGCCGGATCGGCTGTAGAGCGTCGTGCCGTCGGGCGATTCGATCTGGAACCAGCCGCGGCCGACGAGGGCCATGTCGAGCTCGTTCGAGGTCTGCGCCAGTTCACCCTGGGTGTGGATGTTGCGCACGGCAGCCGTCTGCACGCCGAGACCGATATTGGCACCTTCCGGCACGATCGCCTGGTTGGCCCGGTTCGGCACGCCCTGGGCGCGCTCGGTCTGGTAGAGCAGATCGGTGAACTCGGCCCGGGCACGCTTGTAGCCGGTCGTGTTGATATTGGCGATGTTGTTCGCAATGACCTCGAGATTGGTCTGCTGGGCATCCATGCCCGTGGCTGCGATGGCGAGCGCTCTCATGTGTTCGTCCTCAAATTCGCTAGATCTGCATCTTGGTTATTTCGAGATAGGCCGAGACGATCTTGTCGCGCAGCGCGATCGCGGTCTGCAGCGACTGTTCCGCCGCAAGCACCGCATCGACCACTTCGCGCGTGTTGGCCTTGCCGGTGATGCCTTCGAACGAGGCGACTTCGGCCTGCTTCAGGTTGTTCACGGTGGAGTTGGCCATGTCGCCGAGCACGCTGGCGAAGCTCACGCCGGTCATGCTGCCGGGGGTCGAGCCGACCGTCGTGGTGGTGGAAGAGAGGGCATCAGTGGTGATGCTGCCGAGGCCGGAGACCTTGGTGAGCGAGCCGACGTTCTGGATTTGATCGATCATTGCGAGGCCTTCAGGAGTGAAATGGTCTGGGACAGCAGTTCACGGGTCTGCTTGATGGTCTGGAGATTGGCCTCATAGGTGCGGTTTGCTTCCCGCATGTCGCCCATCTCGATCAGGATGTTGACGTTCGGCATCTTGACGACGCCGTTCTCGTCGGCTGCCGGGTGACCCGGCTCGTATTCCTCGATGTAGTCGGAATCGTCGACGCCGATCGTCTTGACCTTCACCACGTCGGTGCCGCTGACGCGATCGAGTTCAGTGCCGAAGGTCACCGTCTTGCGACGATAGGGGTCGGCGCCCGGCGTATCGCCGGTCGAGCGGGCATTGGCGATATTCTCGGAGACGATGCGCAGACGGGTGGACTGGACTTCCAGGCCACTGCCGGCAATCTTCAGGGCTGCACTCAAAGGATCAGTCATTTTATCTCTTCACCGTCATCAGCATCATGCGATGGAAGGAAGCGACGAGGTTCGTATTGAGCTCGTGCTGCCGCTTGATCTCACCGGTCTTGGTCAGTTCCTCGGCGATCGAGACCGAATTGCCGGATTCCTGCATGCCGATCTCGTCGTTGAGCTCGGATTCCTTGACCGCAATATTGTCGTCGCTGAGATCGCTCAGCGCCATGTGATTGGGATTGGTCCGCGCCATCTGCACCGTGGTCGTGGTATCGAGGACGGCGCTGAAGGGGGTGATGTCCTTGGACAGGTATTTCGGGGTGCTGGCGTTGGCAATGTTGCTCGCCACAACCTCCTGGCGTACAGATAGCCACTCGGCCTGTCTGGATGCCAGTTCGAAGAGCTGGATGGGTTGCATGGACTTTTCTCCGCCATTTTCTGTCCCGAACCTAGAGCGGTAAACTTGCGTGGGACTTACGGAGGCAGACAGCCGGGATTTGCGGTCGCTAAGCGGGAGGGAGACGCAAGGACCATGTCGTTCAAGGATCGAATCGATGCAGGCGAACGGCTCGCGGACGCGCTGGAGCGGTTGCGCGGCGAAGATGTGGTGGTGATCGCCCTGCCGCGCGGCGGCGTCGAGGTCGCACTGCCCGTCGCCCGGCGCCTCGGCGCGCCGATGACCCTGCTTATGGTGCGCAAGATCGGCCTTCCGGGCCAGCCGGAACTCGCCATGGGGGCGATCGTCGACGGCGACAAGCCGATCACCGTCCGCAACGAGAGCGTCATCGGCTTTTCAGGTGTCGGCCAGGCCGAATTCGATGCGGTCGTCGCCCGCGAACTTGCCGAGATCCACCGCCGCGAGGCGCTCTATCTTGGCGGACGCAGGCCGGTGCCGATCGAGGGCCGCGTGGCCATCGTCGTCGATGACGGCATCGCCACCGGCGCCACCGTTCGGGCGGCACTTAAGGGACTGAAGGCGAGGAAGCCGGCCAGGATCGTACTGGCCGTTCCCGTCGCCTCCGAAGATGCACTGGACATGCTGAAGGACGACGCCGACGAGGTCGTCGCTCTCGAAGGGTTGAGCGCGCTTGGGGCGATCGGCTTCAGCTATCGCGATTTTCCGCAATTGAGCGACGCCGACGTCACTGCCGCGCTCGACGCGGCGGAGCCCCCCGGCCAGAACTCCTGAACGGGCTCCGCAGCCGGCGGATCAGTCGTTCTCGTAGACTTCGCCGGTCGAGGTTACGATCACCCACTTGCCGTCGCGCTGTTCGAGCGTCGCCACGCGGCTGTTGTCCGGCAGGATGGAGCCGACGCGGACCATGAACATGCCCGAATTGTCCTCGATGAGCGCTCGGCCATTGGCGACGTGCAGCAGACGAAAGCCGCTGCGCCCCGGAAAGGGCTGGGCCTCCGGCATCTCGTCGCCGGCGGCCTTTTCGGTGCCGAGCTTGGATACGGTGGCGGTGATCAGCGGGTCGACCTGCGTGCCGGTCGATTCACCACCGCCATCATCGTCCTTGTCCACCATGGCGAGCGGCGAGACGCTGAAGACGTTGCGACCGGGCCCCTCGGGCAGGTCGCGCGTGCGTTCCCAATCGGCGACCCGGATACCGAACTTCTCCTCGTTGAAGAACACGTACCAGGGGAAAAAGGCTGCAGCGCAAGCAAGCGCCACGCCGATCGCGCCTAGCACGCGGTCGCTCGTGAAGATCCGCCTGGGCGCCTTTGCCTTCAGCGGCGCCACTGTCTCGTCAGCGTCGAAATCGGTCACGGTCACCCTCTCGTTCTTGCTGCCGCGGCAGGCTGATTGCCGCCCAGGGCGGCCTTCAACGCGTTCGCCAGATCGGCATAGGCATCGGCGGCCGGCTTTTCGCCGGGCGTCTGTTTCAGGACTTCGTAGATCACCGGCACCTGCTTGATCGCCATGTCGAGGTCCGCATCGCTGCCGGGGCGATAGCCGCCGATGAGACGCAGGTCGCGGGTCTCCTCGAAGCGGTGGACCAGCGTCTTCAGCCGGGAGACGAGCTTTTCCTGATCGCCGCTCCAGGCCTTGCGCGCCAGGCGCGAGATCGAGGTGAGCGGATTGATCGGCGGGTAGCGGCCCTCGTCGGCGAGACTGCGGTCGAGCACGATGTGGCCGTCAAGGATGCCGCGGGTGGAGTCGGCGATCGGATCGTTGTGGTTGTCGCCGTCGACCAAGATTGAAATGATCGCGGTGATCGTGCCGGTCCCCTCCTCGCCGGGGCCGGCGCGTTCGAGCAGGCGGGGCAGCTCGGTGAAGACGGAGGCCGGATAGCCGCGCGCGATCGGCGGCTCGCCGGCGGCGGTCGCCACTTCGCGAATCGCATGGGCAAAGCGGGTGACGCTATCGACGATGAACAGCACATTCTCGCCCTTGTCGCGAAAATGCTCGGCGATGGTCATGGCGGTCAGCGGCGCCATCTTGCGCAGCATCGGGCTTTCGTCGCTGGTGGCGACGACGGCGACCGATTTGGCCATGTTCGGACCGAGCGTATCCTCGATGAACTCGCGCACTTCGCGGCCGCGTTCGCCGACCAGCGAGATGACCACCTTGTCGAAGGCATCGGCGCGCGCCAGCATGGACAGCAGCGTCGACTTGCCGACGCCGGAGCCGGCGAAGATTCCGAGGCGCTGGCCGAGGCAGAGAGGCGAAAAGATGTCGATCGCCCGGACCCCGGTGCGGAAGCCCTTCTCGACCCGGCTGCGCGTCATCGACGGCGGCGCGCTGTTGGAGATCGCGCGGCGAGCCGAACCGGGCGAAAGCGCTGGTCCACCATCGATCGGATCGCCGAGCGCGTTGATGGTACGGCCGCACCAGCTGTCGTCCGGCGCGATGCGGAAGGCGCCCTTGCGGATCACCACGTCATGAATGCCGATCGGCTCGCCCGGCTCGATCGGGCAGACATAGGCGAGATCCGGCTCGACCCGCACGACTTCACCGAGATGCACGCCCGTGCGGCTGCGATGAGCGACGAACTCGCCGAGACGCAGGTGGCGCGACAGACCGGACACCGTGTAATGCCCGGCCGCGATGGTGCGAACATGGCCACCATGGGTGACGGAGTAATCCGGATTGGCGTAACGGGCGGCGAGCCCGGCCATCTGGGTAAGCTTGGGGGACAGCACGGGCATCTGCGAGATCTCTTCCGTCATGGATCGAGGACTTCGGGCTCAATTGCGCGATCAGCTCGATCCGCCGAGAACCTTGATTGCGTCGCTGAGAGAGGTCTCGCTGTCGCGCATCAGCGAACTGATGCTCTCGAAGGCGCGGTTGACCTGGATGAGCTGGGTCATCTCGCCAATGCCGTTGACATTGGAATTCTCCAGATAGCCCTGCATGATCGACACTTCGGGATTGTCCACCACCGGCTGTGGCTCGTCGACCGTCGATACGCCGCTATTGTCATAACGGACGAAGCCCTTGGAGACATCGGCCGTGAACAGGCCGATGGTCGCCACCTGGCGGTCGTCCTGGATGATCTTGCCATCGGCGCCGACGGCGGGCACGCCGCCCGCGCGGTTCAGTTGGATCGGCGCACCGCCGGCGTCGAGCACCGGATAACCGCGCACCGAAACCAGTTCGCCGGTCTCCTTCATGGTGAAGCGCCCGTCGCGGGTCAGCACCTGGCCGGTCGGCGTATCGAGAGCAAACCAGGCGTCGCCCTTGATGGCGAAATCGAGCGCATTGCCGGTCTGCGCGAGTTCGCCGTTCTTGGTCGACAGGTAGTCATTGCCCTGGTTGACGAAGGCGATCTTCGCGTTGATGTCGTTCTGCGTCTTGCTCAAGACCTCGTCGAACTTGACCTCGGTGGAGCGGAAACCAACCGTATTGAGGTTGGCCATGTTGTCGGCGATGGTTGTCAGGCGACGCTCGAGCGCCATCTGCGAGGACAGGGAAACATATAATCCGGATTGCACTTAGCTGCCTCCGAGCTTCAGGGAATTGATGGAAATGAGAAGGTCCGGCGAGATGCCGTAACCCGACGAGGAACCGAAGACCGCCAGCGGATCGTAGTTTTCCGAGGGGTTTTCCATTTCCCACATCGCGGTGAACCGCTCCAGGAACTTGCCGGTCTTCTCGGCGTCCTGGAAATCTTCGATTTTGAGCACGCGCTCGAAGAAATCCGCCTGCTGGTCGATATCCGCAGCGGCGGACTCCGCCGGCAGTTGCAGGGTGGTGCGAACCACCTGGGCCAGCGCATCATCGGCAAGGATGTCCATGGCGGAGGTGATTTTCGAGGCATTGCGTTCAAAGTAGAGCGCCAGGCGAACGCCGGTATTGT
This sequence comes from Arenimonas sp., assembly GCA_019459145.1. Lineage (GTDB taxonomy): Bacteria > Pseudomonadota > Alphaproteobacteria > Rhizobiales > Rhizobiaceae > Allorhizobium. The sequence continues at coordinate 46,669 of JAIBEK010000023.1, read as the reverse complement.
CGTTGCCGGCCTGCTGCTCCAGCGTCTCGCGCATGTAGAGGTCAACCACGCCCTGCTGGGCCTTGTCGAAAGAAGTGGCGGCCGCGCCCTGTGCCTCGAAATTGAGCGAGGTCGCTAGGTTGGCGTAGCGGCTGTCGGTCAACTGGTTGGCAAAGGCATCGTCCTTGGCGACACCTTCGGTCAGGACCTTGCGGATGAAGGCCTTGGCATAGGCCATGTCCTCCAGCCCATGCGCTTTCAGCGCATAATTATAAAGACGCGTATCGGCCATGAATTCGTCGACAGACTTGATGTCGCCGATGTTCGACAAATAGTATTCGGTCTCGCGCGCCACGTCCGGTGCCTTGGCGACGCGCTCGATGGACTTGTCGATGTTCTGCGTAATCTGCTGGTAGCTCGTGTAAGTCGTCGTCACGGTCGTTGCGCCTTTCGATATGGACAATCGGAAAATGCGTCCGTTATCGCTCTTCTTGCGGCAAATGGCTTGCGCGAAGCTGTCTGTAGGTTCACAAACCGTCAACGCCCGGGGTTCAGCCTCACGCAAGGCAAGGCCCGTATCGCTTGTACTGAAAAGCAACGTTCAGATGCGGGCACAAAATGAATATCATCATCGGACTCGTGATTACCTTCGGCTGCGTCCTCGGCGGGTTCATGGCCATGGGTGGCCACCTCGACGTTCTCGTGCAGCCATTTGAGCTGGTGATCATCGGCGGAGCCGGCCTCGGCGGCTTCATCATGGCCAACCCGATGAAGGTCGTGAAAGACTCGGGCAAGGCGCTGATGGAGGCGTTCAAGCACTCCGTTCCCAAGGAACGCGCCTATCTCGACGTGCTCGGCGTCCTCTATTCGCTGATGCGCGACCTGAGAACCAAGTCGCGCAACGAGATCGAAGCCCATATCGACAATCCCGACGAGTCGTCCATCTTCCAGGCGGCCCCGAGCGTCCTGAAGAACAAGGACCTGACGGCGTTCATCTGCGACTACGTCCGCCTGATCATCATCGGCAATGCCCGCAGCCATGAGATCGAGGCGTTGATGGACGAGGAAATCAACACCATCCTGCACGACAAGATGAAGCCCTACCACTCGATCGTCGCCATGGGTGACAGCTTCCCGGCGATCGGTATCGTCGCGGCGGTTCTCGGCGTCATCAAGGCGATGGGCAAGATCAACGAATCGCCGGAAGTGCTCGGCGGCCTGATCGGCGCGGCACTGGTCGGCACCATGCTCGGCATCGTGCTGTCCTACTCGATCTGCAACCCGATCGCCGCCCAGATCAAGATCGTCCGCACCAAGCAGCACCGCCTCTACATCATCGTCAAGCAGACGCTGCTGGCCTACATGAACGGCTCGGTCCCGCAGGTGGCGCTGGAATACGGCCGCAAGACCATCTCGTCCTACGAGCGTCCCTCGATCGACGCGGTCGAGCAGGAAATGATGAACCCCGGCGGTGAGAACAAGGCGGCATGACGATGACCGAGCTCGACAGCAAACCCGCGCCCGCCATGGACCACGCCCTGCTCTCCCGCCTCACCGGGGCGCTCGGCGACCGGGCGAGCGTCGCCAAGATCTGCTCGGAATTCGGCGATCTCTACATGGAATTTCTGCCCGACATCTTTCACAGCGAAACCGGGCTTGCGATGGAAGTCGCCTATGCCGGCCATGAGAGCGGCCTGATGAGCGAACTGATCGCCGACCTCGGCGATAACGTCGTTCTGGCCGATACGCAGCTGCGAAACTGGAGCCCGCATTTCACCCTGGCCTGCGGCAACGGCTTCATCATCACTTTGATGGAAAACCTGCTGGGCGCCCTGCCGGAGACGATCGAGGAGCCGATGCACCGCCCGCTGTCGCGCATCGAGCTCGACCTGTCGTCCATGGTGTTCGACAAGATCGCCAACGTGCTGCGCTCCGGCGTCAACGCGCCTGGCGGCTTCGAGCCATTGATCGACAAGCCGCACAATGCCGAGGATCGCCCGAAGCCGGAGGCCGACCATGTCGACCCATTCGCCGCGACCATCAAGATGCGCATCGAGCTCGGCACGGTATCCTCCGAATTCTACCTGGTCGTGCCGCAGAAGGCGCTTCTGAAGACCGTCGTGACGGTGCCGAAGTCGAAGAACCAGATGTCGCGCAACAAGAAGGAATGGGCCGAGCAGATCGCCGAGCAGGTGCGCCGCTCGCAGGTCACGCTGCAGGCCAAGATCCGCCTTCAGACCCTCACGCTGAACACCATTTCGCGACTTGCGGCCGGCGACGTCATCCCGTTCCGCGACAAGGGCGACGTGATGGTGGATGTCAGCGCCAACGGCAAGGAAATGTACCGCTGCGAATTCGGTCGGGCCGGGGAGCACTATACCGTGCGGGTCAAGGACAATATCAGCAGCGAAGACGAGATACTGAAACATTTGATGGGCTAAGCCATCCGGCCTGCCTTGGCGGCAAGGCAGGTTGGGGCAAGTTTCAACGGGAATAATCAATCCATGGCTACGAAGAAGACCCCTATTATCGAAGACGACGCGCTGGCGATGCCTGGCAGCGATACCGATTTCGACCAGGCGATCGACGACCTGCGCGGCGTGCTGAAGAGCGATGCCGAAGGAACGCTGCCGGATCTCGGCTCCGATTTCGGCGGGATTGGTGACGACTTCGCCATGGGCGCCGGCAAGTCCGACCCGCTTTCCGCCTTCGAAAGCGATTTCGGCGGCGGGGCGCTCGACACCCCATCGGCCGATTTCGGCGGCGGCGACGCTTTTGCCGGCAGCGCCTTCGGCGATACGACCCTCGGCGACACTTCCTTCGGCGATACATCCTTTGGCGCGATGCCAAGCGCACCTTCGGAGCCGGGCAGCGCGCTGAACGCCAATCTCGACCTGATCATGGACATTCCGATCGATGTGCAGATCGTCCTCGGATCGAGCCGCATGCAGGTTTCCGGTCTGATGAATCTCGAGGAGGGCGCCATCATCGCGCTCGACAAGAAGATTGGCGAACCCGTCGAGATCATGGTGAACGGCCGGCGCATCGCGCGCGGCGAGATCACCGTGCTCGAGAACGACGATACGCGTTTCGGCGTCAAGCTGATCGAAGTGATGGGTAGCAAGATGTCCTGACCCGCTCCCGGGGCCAGAGAGGAAAGACCATGATGGACTTTGACGATTTCGGCGGCCCCATGACGGGAAAACCGCTGTCCCAGGCAGACAAAGCGGCCGCGGTGCTGCTGGCCATGGGCAAGGGCGTGGCCGGAAAGCTGCTGAAATACTTCACCCAGGCTGAACTGCAGACGATCATCGCCTCGGCCCAGACGCTTCGGACCATTCCGCCGGACGAGCTCCAGGATCTGGTCAACGAATTCGAGGACCTGTTCACCGAGGGAACGGGCCTGATGGACAATGCCAAGGCGATCGAGAGCATTCTCGAGGAGGGCCTGACCCCGGAAGAGGTCGATGGTCTTCTCGGCCGCCGCACCGCGTTCCAGGCCTACGAATCGTCGATCTGGGACCGCTTGCAGGACGCCGATCCGGATTTCATCGCCAAGTTCCTAATGCGCGAACACCCGCAGACGGTCGCCTATATCCTGTCGATGCTGCCGTCGTCCTTCGGTGCCAAGGTGCTGCTGAAACTGCCGGAAAGCCGGCGCGCCGACATCATGAACCGAACGGTCAACCTGAAGGGCGTCAGCCCCAAGGCGGCCCAGATCATCGAGAACCGGGTGCACGACCTGATTGCCGAAATCGAGGCAGAGCGCAATTCGACGGGTTCGGCCAAGGTTGCCGAACTGATGAACGAGCTGGAAAAGCCCGACGTCGACACCCTGCTGAATTCGCTCGAATCGATCAGCAAGGAAGCCGTCAACAAGGTTCGCCCGAAGATCTTCCTGTTCGAGGATCTGCTGGCCATGCCGCAGCGCAGCCGCGTCATGCTGCTCAACGACATTTCCGGCGATATCCTGACGATGGCGCTGCGTGGCGCCTCGGCGGAAATCAAGGAATGTGTGCTCTCGGCCATCAGCCCGCGCTCGCGCCGCATGATCGAATCGGACCTGCAGACCGGAACCACCGGCATCAATCCGCGCGAAATCGCGATTGCTCGCCGCGCGATTGCCCAGGAGGCCATCCGTCTTGCCAATGCCGGACAGATCCAGCTCAAGGACACAGAAGGCGACCAGCAGGCGGCCTGAGGCCCGAGCGCCTGTTGAAAACTGATGACTTGCAGCGCCCGCCGATTGTATGCCAATCGGCGGGCGTTTAGCGTCATGGGGAAATCGGCGGGATTTCCGACAGCCGGCCCCGGTGCAACGTCAAACGACGTGGACCGGCGGCGAGCGCCCGGAAGCGGACAGCGGATGCGGCCATTCCATCCGCATTCCTGACAGACGAGGCAAGAGGCGTGTCCGAGGACAAAGACAGCAAGACAGAAGACCCGACCGAGAAGAAAATGCGCGACGCGGCGGAGAAGGGTAACACCCCGATGTCGCGCGAGGTGCCGATCTTCGCCGGGGCGCTCGCCTTCTATTTTTACCTCGTGTTCTTCCTGCCCTCCGGCGTCACGCGCATCGGCGAATCCCTGCGCGACCTGTTCGAGCAGCCGGATCAGTGGCGAATCGACACGTCGACCGATGTCGTCTCGCTGTTTACCCATCTCGCCTGGGAAGCCAGCGCGCTGCTCCTTCCCGCGGTCGCCCTCATCATGCTGTTCGGCGTCGGAGCCAGTGTCCTGCAGCACATGCCGAGCTTCGTGCTCGAGCGTATCAGGCCGCAGGCCTCGCGTGTCTCGCTTACCAAGGGCTGGGAGCGGTTGTTCAGCGCCAACGGCCTGGTCGAGTTCGGCAAGTCGCTGTTCAAGATCGTCATCGTCTCGACGATCATGGTCTTCGCCCTGAAGTCGGAATATTTCGGCACGCTGGACGCGATGTTCTCCGATCCGCAGGTGATCTTCGTCAAGTTCGCGGTAATCCTGAAGAAGATCATGATCGTCATCCTGCTGGCCACCTTCGTGCTGGCGGTGGTCGACTTCTTCTGGACGCGGCATCACTGGTACAGCCAGTTGCGCATGACCAAGCAGGAGATCAAGGACGAGAACAAGCAGTCGCAGGGCGATCCGATCATCAAGGCGCGCCAGCGTTCGATCGCCCGCGACCGCGCCCGCCGCCGCATGATCAGCAACGTGCCGCGCGCCACGCTCGTCATTACCAATCCGACCCATTACGCCGTCGCGCTGCGCTATGTGCGCGAGGAAAACGAGGCGCCGGTGGTGATCGCCAAGGGCCAGGACCTAGTGGCACTGAAGATTCGCGAGCTCGCTCGCGAAAACAATATCCCCATTTTCGAGGACCCGCCGCTCGCCCGCTCCATGTTTGCGCAAGTCTCGGTCGATAGTGTCATACCGTCGATATTTTACAAAGCCGTCGCGGAACTCGTCCATCGGGTTTACGCCGCGAAGGCGCAGAAAAGACGGGTGCGCTAACTGCGATGAAAAAATGCCCCTACACCACCCAGCGTGAACGCATCGTGGCCGAGGCGATCAGCCCCGTGGCCACCGAATTGCGGCTGCTCGATGCGGCGGACCTGATTTCCCTTCTGCGCTTCGAGCTCTACGGGAACATCGCGGATCTCGTCTCCTCGGCGGCCGAGCTGTACTTCCATCCGGGAACCGTCAATTTCGGCGCGGGCGGCGAGTATCGCCTCGAATGGGGCGGCGTTCCGGAGGTCGTTCTCGACCTCGAGATCAAGCCGAAGGATGTGACGATCTATGCCCAATTGAAGCTCGCAGACGAGCATGCCGGGATCGAGATCAACCACATCGCCTTCCAGCAGCCGTCAGGCGATCCGGACGAGAATACCCGCACGCTGGAACGCCGGCTCAGCGAGGCGCGCTTCGTCAAGTCGCGATCCGACGAGCTCTATTCCTGAACCGGTGGCTGCGCTCAAAGCGCTTGCGCTTGGATCACGGTCCGGCAAAGCCCCCATGGCGGAATGCTCAGATGATATAGCCGAGGCGGATCGCCTTGGCGATCGCCTGGATGCGGTTGACCGAATCGAGCTTCAGCGTCGCTGATCCGAGATAGGAATTCACCGTGTGCACCGAAAGCTTGAGGTGCACGGCAATCTCGTCGCTGATTCGCCCGTCGCCCGCTAATTGCAGGCAGGCGACTTCCCGTTCGCTCAGCGCTTCCGTCGGCATGGCGCGGCGCTCGTCGAGTTGCAGGATCTCCGTCATGATCTTGCAGCAGCGCCCGTGCACGTCGAGGATCACCTCGCCCGGCAGGTCGACCGCACCGGTCATTGGGAACATCACATAGCCGTTGCCCACCGCCCCGAGGCGCACCGGAAAGGCGATGCCTGAATAGGCCAGCACACGCGGCTTGAGCTGCATGACAAAGGGCACGAAGTCGGAGGCCTCGGCGAAGCTGTCGCTTTCCTCGGCACTCCACAGAACCGGCAGGAGCGAGGTCTCGATGTGCCCGAGCAAGGTCTCCCCATAGGCGGCGATGAAGGGTTCGCCGCCCATTCCATGGGCCGCTGGCCAGTTCTCGTACTCGGCCACCAGCCGGCGCTTCGACAGCATGCCGGTGCCGGTCACGCGCAGCACGGCGAAACCACGCGCATGCAGGGCGCGCTGCAGCGATACCAGCTTGGGGAAAATGTCCGAGCGGGACGTCACCTGACGGGAGGTCGAGGCCTTGAGGTCCTCCCGCATGGTTTCGAACGGCCCTTCCGGATATGCCATGCCTGCGCTTCCCTTGTTGCTAGACGAGATTGTTGCGGACCGCATAGGCGATCGCTTCGGAGCGCGTCTTCGTCGCCGTCTTGCGCATGACGCTGGTGATGTAGTTGTTGATGGTGTTCTTGGAAATGCCGAGGATGGTGGCGATTTCGTCGCTGGTCTTGCCCTCGGCGATCCAGAACAGGCATTCCAGTTCCCGTTCGGTCAGCTCGAAATCGCGATCACTCTTCTGCGCCTTGCGGGTCGACAGGCTGACGCAATAGCCGGCGAGCAGCCCCACCTCGCGCAGCAGTTCCGGCGACAGGACGAAATTCTCCTCGAACAGCAGCATCAGGGCGAAGCGGGTGCGGCCGACGCTCACGGTGAGCGAGACATATTGCCGGCTGATGCCCGGCGGCACGTCAGCGTCGTCGGGAAGCAGGTCGAACTTCGGCTGAACGACGGAAAGACACTTCTCGAGCTCGGTCGAGCGCGAATAATTGGCGGTGATTTCGCTCTCCAGCCTGCGGACCAGATCGAAGGGCCAGTTGGACGAGACGACGAAATCCAGGCCGTGCTCCTGGACAAGGTCGTAGCGCGCCAGGAAATAATGCGAGGCGCCGACATAATCGCTGAGCACGGCGAGGCTCGCGCTCATGTGCCCGGCCTGGGAAGCGACCGCCAGCTTGCGGATCAACTGGTCCCGTGACGAAAGCCGCGGCGCGGGATCGGCCACCGATGCAGCCACCCTTCCGCTTGCGGCCGTTGCATCGGCTAGCTCCGCACTCATTCTGTTGCCCCCTCAAGGGCGAAGCGTTTCGACCGCGATGGTTCGCGCCAATCATCCGGGATACCGCCCTGCCCCGAATGCCGCTTCGCTCGTTCTTGTCAGCTAACGAATCATAGCCATCCTAGAAGATAAAGAGCCAAAGATCACAGCTTCGAATCGATATGTCCCCAACTTGGCAATTTCGGCGCATTCATGGCGAGGGTACCGCGACGACCCGTCGCTGGGGATTGGTGCGCAGGCATGCGAAGCCGGACAAGGGGGCGAACCGCGCAAACGAAAACCGCGCCGGGCTTGCCGACGCGGTCTTTTGTGAAAAATCGATGGTTCGTCAGGCCGCCTTGTCGATGGCCCATTTGCGCAGGATCTTGGCGGCACGCTCTTCCGAGATCTCCACCATGCGCGACAGACGGCGCTCCGGCCCTTCCTTGACCCGGCGGTTGAAGCCGCCATTGGCATCGTCGCCCATGGTCAGGAGGTCGTCGGTGCTGTCGAAGCCGAAGTCGGCGCCGAAGCCTTCCATCAGCGAACCGCCTGCGGGGCCTGCCAGGGCCGGCGAGAAGTCGGGCAGTTCGAGACCGGCGGCCTCTTCCACACCGCCGGCGATGGCGGCGGATCCGCCACCGGCGGCGCGAACCATCGGACGGATGCCCATCCAGACGATCAGGAACGCGACGGCGACGAAGGCGAGCGAGTTGATGATGCCGCCGAGATTGCGGTTCAGGGTTTCCATCAGGCTCGGACCGGAGGCGGATTCCTGAAGCAATTGGTTCTCGAGGAAGTCCATGGCCGTCAGGGTCACCAGGTCGCCGCGATCGGTGTCGAGGCCGGCGGCAGTGGTGACGATCTTCTGCATCTCGGCGAGATAGGCATCGATCTTCGCCTGGTCGACCGGCTCGCCGACCATGGTGGCAATGCGGCCCTTGTTGACGACGACGGCAACCGAGATCTTCTCGACGGTGTAGCTGTTCTTCACAGTCGCCACCGTCTTGCTGTTGATCTCGTAATTGGTCTGCTCTTCCTTCTTGTCCTGCTCGTCGGAGGACTGCGGTCCGGCGGTGGCACCCTCGACGTCGCCCTGCGGAATGTTCTGCTCGACGGTTGCGGCATTGTCGGCCTGCTTGCTCTGCGAGCGCAGGTTTTCCTTGGTGACGCGAACCGAACGCTCGACCCGCGATTCCGGATCGTAGATCGTTTCCTGGATCTGCTGCGTGTCGGTGTTGAGCTGGGCCGTGACCGACGAGCGGAAATTGTCCATGCCGAGGAACGGCGCGAGCGCCTTGTCGATGTTGGATTCGATCTCCTGCTGCACCGACTGGACCACGCCGAGTGAACGGTTGGCCGCACCGCCGCTCTCGTCGCCGGAAGCCAGAAGCTGGCCGGTCGAATCGAGAATGGTGACGTCCTCTACGTCGAGGCCGGGAACGGAGGAGGCGACCAGATGACGGATCGACGCGGCCGACTTGCGGCCGGTCTCGGTCGAGGCGCGGACCATGACTGAGGCCGTCGGCTTCTGGTCGCCGCGACGGAAGTTGCCGACATCGGGCATGACGATATGGACGCGGGCGGCGGCGATGCCGCTGATCTGCTGGATGGTCCGGGCGACTTCCCCTTCAAGGGCGCGGACCCTCGTCACTTCCTGCATGAAGGAGGTAAGGCCGAGCGAACCGACATTGTCGAACAGCTCGTAGCCGGCATTGGCGCTGTTGGGCAGCCCGCGTTCGGCGAGAAGCAGGCGCGCCTTGCTGGTCATGCCGACGGGCACCTGCAGGCTCTTGCCGTCGGTTCCTACGGCGAAATCGATGCCGGCTTCGGCAAGCGCGATGCTGACCTGGTTGAGATCCGAGGTTTCGAGGCCGACATAAAGGGTTTCGTAGGCCGGCTTGTTGACGAAAATCGCGGCAGCGATGATGAGAGCGAAAGAAACGACGCCGACACCGGCCATAGCCAGGAGCCGGGCCTGTCCCAGCGACGCCAAGTTCTTAAAGACTTGAAGCAATTGATTTAACAGATTCATTCTGTCTCGCACCATCACAAGAAGGGTCTTGGGGCATTTGCCCTTGGCGCGACACTAGAAATCGAAACTTGTGCGAGCGTTTCGTAGCGGGAGGATTGCCGGCTTCATTGCGGCAATTCGTCCCGACACGCTCCGTCGTCTCCTACAAGAGGTGGTGTACTTGATCAGAAGAAGTCGAAATCCCCCGCCGCCTTGCCGAGCGGCTGCGAATGCCCGTGACGCAGGCCGGCGCCCAGCGCCTTCTGCATCTCGGCGAGCTTGACCAGGCTGAGCGCCGTGCTCATGTCGACCATCCAGTCCGAGGGGATCGAACCCGTGATGGTGTCGATGAATTCGGCCAGGCCGCGGGTCTTCTGGACCGCGAGGTCGATGCCCTGCAGCACCTTGATGCTGTCCGGATGCTCCAGCACCTTGGAGCCGCCCAGCTCCAGGAGCTGCGGTTCGATCCGCTCGATCAGGTAGGCGACGTCGTGCAGCTCCGACACGACGCGCATCATGATTTCCGGCAATGCCTCTTCCACGTCGGCCGTCCCCAGTTTGTTTTCGTTTGGCATCCGGATTCCAGTGTTTAAAAGAATTCGATTGAGCTCTCGACGGGCTTCGAGACAGGAACGGGACGCTGCTCCAGCGCCACCGTCTTCTGGGTCTCGGCCCCCGTCAGCGGATATTGCCTTGCCCGGCCGCTGACCGGCCAGAATTCCAGTTTGCGGCCGTGCTCTCCGCCCGTGGAGGAGCCGACCACCTTGATGCCTTCGTCACGCAGGAACTTCATCGCAAAGGCCGCATTCTGCTCGCCGACGTTGGAGAACGTGGCGATCGTCTTGGCGCCGCCGAACACCTTGGCCTCCAGCCGGTCGCGTCGCGCGCCCTGCTTCAGCAGGCCATTGATCAGCAATTCCATCAGGTGCACGCCATAGCGGGTCGCATCCCCGCCACCGGAGCCCGGATTGGCCGAGCCGGGCAGCAGGAAGTGATTCATCCCGCCGACACCCGCCATCGGGTCCCGCAAACAGGCAGCCACGCACGAGCCCAGGATGGTGGACAACACAGCGTTCGGATCGTTGAGGACCTTGAACTCACCCTGGATAATATGCACGCGCCTGACTGCACCGTCCTCTGTCATTTCAGCGCTCCGAATACCGCCTCGATGGCGGCCTTCATCTTCTCGATGGTGAAGGGCTTGGCGAGAACATTGTTCGCACCGAGCTGGGCGGCCTTCTGCACCAGCGCACGGTCGCCCTGGGCCGTCAGGATGATGAAGGCCGCTTTCTTGGTGTTCGGATTGGTGCGAACATGCTGGAGGAAGACCAGGCCGTCCATCTTCGGCATGTTGAAGTCGGAGATGACCAGATGATGGGGCTGCTGCTCCATGATCTTCATCCCCTGCTCGCCGTCGCCGGCGGCAGTGATCTGCTTGAAGCCGAGCTGGGTCAGGGCGTCACTGAGAAGCAGACGACTGGTGACCTGATCATCGACGATCAGAACTTTGATTTTTTCGGCAAGAGACATTTATTCGGTACCTTCTTTTCGGGCGGCAGTGAGTTTTAGGATTTCCTCGCCAATGGAGCCAAGCGGCCATTGCTGTTCGACGGCGCCTAATTCATGGGCGACGCGGGGCATCCCATAGACAACGCAGGTCTTCTCGTTCTGACCGATGGTGCGCGCACCGGCGTGGCGCATCTTCAGCAGCCCGGAAGCCCCGTCGCGGCCCATGCCGGTCAGGATGACCCCCACAGCATTTCGTCCCGCCAGTTCCGCAACGGAATCGAACAACACGTCCACCGACGGACGGTGCCCGTTCACCGGCGGTCGATCGACCAGCCGGCAGCTCGGTGCGTGGGCATTGACCACCTGCAAATGGCGGTCGCCGCCCGGGGCGAGATAGATCTTGCCGATCTCAAGTCTGGCTCCGTCGGTCGCTTCCTCCACGACCGGGGCGCAGAGACGATTAAGCCGTTCTGCGAAACTTTTGGTAAACGTCGGCGGCATGTGTTGCGTAATCACCGTCGGCGGGCAATTGCGCGGAAACTTCTGCAGGACGGTGATCAGCGCCTCGACGCCGCCGGTCGACGAACCGATGGCGACGATCTTGCGGCCGACCCGGAAATCGTTGGCCGGAGTATTCGCCGGCGGAGCAGCCTTCGTCGCTGCCTGATAGCGATGCTGCGAGCGCGCCGCGGCCTTGACCTTCTCCGCCAGATCGCCGAACGGCCTGGCGTCGCCCGGCACGGGCTTGCCGACGCAGTCGAAGGCGCCTATCTCGAGCGCGGCAAGGGTCGCCTCGGCGCCGCGATGGGTCATGGTCGAGACCATGATCACCGGCATCGGCCGCAACTTCATGATCTTGTCGAGGAATTCCAGCCCGTTCATGTTCGGCATCTCGATGTCGAGGGTGACGACATCGGGATTGAGCTGCTTGATGGCGGCACGCGCCTCCATCGCATCGCCGGCCTGGCCGACGACGCTGACTTCCGGATCGGAATTGAGTACGGCCGAGATGAGCCCGCGCATGGTCGGGCTGTCATCGACGACGAGGACACGGGCGGGACCGCTCATGTGCGCGCTCCCGTCGATTTGCCGGTATAACGATAGGTCGTGATACCGATATTGTCGAAGTGGTTCTTCGCATCGCCCGACACGCGTTCGGAATGGCCGATATAGAGGTGGCCGCCTTCCGGCAGCAGGCCGGCGAAACGGGTCCAGATGCGTTGCTGCGTCGGCTCGTCGAAATAGATCACGACGTTACGGCAGAAAATCACGTCGAAATTGCCCTTGAACGGCCACTGCGACATGAGGTTCAGTTCGTTGAACGTGATCAGCTTCTTGACGCGATCATCGACCTGGAACTTGCGCCGGCCATTGACGTCGACCTCCTTGAACCATTGCTTGCGCATGGCGGGGCTGACGGTTTCGAGCGCGGTCTCGTCATAGCAACCGGCGCGGGCGAGCGCGAGAATCTTCGGATCGATGTCGGTCGCGAGGATCCTGAAGTCGTAGTCGGCGACGTTCGGCATCAGCGACAGGACGGTGAGCGCGATCGAATAGGGCTCCTGGCCGTCGGAACAGGCCGCCGACCAGATGCGCACGCGGCCGCCGCTCCTGGCGCGATTGAGGAGCCCGGGCAAGACATCGGACTTGAGGTGGTCGAAATGATGGTTCTCGCGGAAGAACCGGGTGAAGTTGGTCGTCAGATGCGACAGCATTTCGCGCCGTTCCTGGGCCCCCTCGGGCGAGGCGACCAGGCTGCAATAGGCGCGGAACCCCGAAAGCCCGAGATTGCGAATGTGCTTCGACAGCCGCGAATAGACCAGCGACGCCTTGGATTCATTCAGCGAAATGCCGGCGTCCGAATAGATCATCGCGGCGATTTCATTGAGGTCGCGGCGGGTCAGCGGATATTCGCCGCTGGCCAGGACCTCATCATCCGATTGGCGGGAGGAAGTATTGATGGCAAGCGTCATGCGGCCTCGCTTTCAGCGTCGGGGAAGAGAGCACCAAGCTCGATGAGGCAGATCATCCGCTTGTCGATCGCGAGAATGCCGCGGGCATATTGTTTCTCGATGTCGGAGGAAATCTCCGGCGTCGGCTGAATGTTGTCGTCGCTGACGGTCAGGATGTCGGACACGGCTTCGACCAGCAGGCCGACCACCTTCGCACCGACCTGGGCGACGATGATGACATGGCGCGCTTCCGGCTCGACGGGCGTCATGCCGAGCCGGATCGAAAGGTTGATGATCGGCAGCACCACGCCGCGCAGGTTGATGACGCCGAGGACGTAGGACGGCGAATGCGGCAACGGGGTCGCGGGTGTCCAGCCACGGATCTCGCGCACCGACATGATGTTCACGCAAAACTCCTGATCGCCGATACGAAAGGCGATGAGTTCGCGCCCACCTTCAACCAAGTTTTTCACCGCATACGACATCATACTAACCTGCGACAGCTAAGGACATTTCCTGTTTGAGCGACTGACCGCGCGAGGCAGCGACGACCGCATCGACGTCGAGGATGAGCGCGACGCGGCCATCTCCGAGGATCGTTGCCGCGGCGATACCCGGCACATGGGTGTAGTTTGCCTCAAGACTCTTAATAACGACCTGACGCTGGCCCTGGATGGCATCGACCATCAGTGCGCGCTGGCCGCCGCCTTCGGATTCGACCAGCAGGGCGACGCCCTCGATCGGGTTGGCCTGGATGTTGCGGAAGTTGAGGATCCGACCGACATCGACCAGCGGGCAGAACGAATTGCGGATCGAGATGAGACGCTGGTTGGAGCCGAAGGAATGGATGTTCTGGGCTTCCGGCTGCAGGGTCTCGACGATCGCGGTCAAGGGGACGACGAGCGTCTGGCCGGCGACCGTGACGACCATGCCGTCGAGAACGGCGAGCGTCAGCGGCAGGCTCATGGTGAAGGTCGAGCCGTGGCCCGGTCGCGAGGTGATCGAGATACGACCGCCAAGCGCCTGGATCGAACGCTTGACCACGTCCATGCCGACGCCGCGACCGGAAATGTCGGAGATCTTGTCGGCGGTCGAGAAGCCGGGGGCGAAGATCAGGTTGTCGATCTCCTCGTCCGTCAGATTGGCATCGGCGGCGATCAGTTCGTTGTCGATGGCCTTCTGCTTGACGCGCTCGCGATTGATACCGGCGCCGTCGTCGACCAGTTCGATGACGATACGGCCGGAGCGATGCTTCGCGGTCAGCTTGATCGTGCCTTCCGGATCCTTGCCGGCGGCGGTGCGTTTTTCCGGGCTCTCGATGCCGTGGTCGACGGCGTTGCGGATCATGTGGGTCAGCGGCTCGGCCAGCTTGTCGATGACCGTCTTGTCGACTTCGGTGTTTTCACCTTCGGTGACCAGGCGGATCGACTTGCCGACCATGTCGGCCACTTCGCGCACGATACGCGACATGCGCTGGAACACCGGCTTTACCGGCTGCGCGCGGATGGCCATGACCGAGTCCTGGATCTCGCGGGTGAGCTGTTGCAGCTCCTCGAGGCCCATGTTGACCGCGGACGTGCCGGTCGCATCGTTTTCAATGACGCTCTGCGACAGCATGGCCTGGTTGATGACGAGTTCGCCCACCAGGTTGATCAGGCGGTCGACGCGATCGAGATCGACGCGGATCGTCTGGCCGGCGGCGGCGTTGTTCTGGGCGGCAGCCGCTGCGGCGGCTGCTGCGGCGGCGGGCGATTCCTTCTTTTCCTGCCTGGCGGCACCGGCGGCGAGCTTGACCACATTGCTGGCGGTTTCCGCCGCGGCGACGGCCTGGTCGACGGCCGTGCCTTCGCTGGCGCTGTCGAGGATCGACAGATCGAAAGGAACCGGAACCATCGGCGGCTCTTCGCCGGCCGACGCTTCCTCGGCCTCCTCATGCGGCTTGATCTCGAGATCGCAATCCCATTCGGCGAATTCGAAGACGGAGCGGATGCCCTCCTCGCCCTTGTCGGTGGTGATCTGGAGTTTCCACGAAAAATAGGAGGCTTCCGGGTCGATGTCTTCGAGCGACGGCAGGCTGTCCATGTCGCAATGGATGCTCATCTCGCCGATGCGCGACAGGTCGCGCAAGAGGAGAGCGGCCTCGTTGCCCTTGGCATAGAGTTCGCGGCGTGGCTTGAAGGAAACGTCGAAAGTCGGGGTAGCGCTCTCCGGCTCGCCGCCGAAATCGTCGTCGAAGGAGAACGGGATCGGCTGAAAGCCGCTGTCGTCGCTCGGCGCCGGTGCCGCCACCGGCGCGGCGGCCTTGGCGACCGGCTGGGCAGCGGGGGCAGGCGCCGCGGTGGCGGCGGCGTGCGGAACCTCGCCATTCGCCAGCGCCTCGAGTTCCTTCACCAGGCCGCTGGAGCGGGACGGATCGACGCTT
Organism: Arenimonas sp.; assembly: GCA_019459145.1. Taxonomy (GTDB): domain Bacteria; phylum Pseudomonadota; class Alphaproteobacteria; order Rhizobiales; family Rhizobiaceae; genus Allorhizobium. Next base: position 31,298 of record JAIBEK010000023.1, on the reverse strand, counting down.
CCACCATCGCGCGATGCGGTCACCAGGTCGGCGAGCACGTCGGCCGACTTGAGCATGACCTTCATGACTTCCGGACCGGGCTCCAGCTTGTTGGAACGAACGCAATCGAGAGTGGTCTCGAAGACGTGCGCGAAGGCCACAAGGTCATCCAGACCGAAGGCACCGGCGCCGCCCTTGATCGAGTGCACGGCGCGGAACACGGCATTGACCGTTTCCGGGTCGCGATCCCCATCATTCATTTTGAGAAGACCGGATTCCAGTTCGGCGAGTTGCTCCTCGCATTCCTGGAAGAAGATCTCTTTGATTTCGTTCATATCCATAGGAGAAAATCCCGGCTTAGGCGGTTACACGCTCGATGGCATCGATCAGTTTGGTCGGATCGAAAGGCTTGACGATCCAGCCGGTCGCACCTGCCTGGCGGGCGCGGTTCTTCTTTTCCGCGTCGCTCTCCGTCGTCAGGACGAGGATCGGAACGGCGCGGTATTTTTCGTTGCGGCGGACACCTTCGATGAAGCCGAAGCCGTCAAGTCGCGGCATGTTGATGTCGGTGACGATGACGTCCGGATTGCATTCCTCGAGGACTTCCAGCCCCTCGATGCCGTCCTCGGCCTGGATGGTCTCGAAGCCCGCATTGTTGAGGGTGACCAGGAGCATGTTCCGGATGGTCCTGGAATCATCCACGGTAAGCACTTTTTTCTTCATTGCCGGATCTCCTTGGCGAGCAGATGATCTACGTTCACGCCTATCAGTTGAAGTGTCTTGAGGAAGGCATCGGAGGCCTTGACGTAGGTGAAGGGCTTCTTGTCCGCTTCCCACGCCTTGGCCCCGGCCACCAGGATCTGCGCGCATTGCGCGCCGACACGCTCGACACCGGAAGCGTCGATCGCCACCGCGCCGCCGCGCAGGGACATGAGGTTGGCCTTCAGATTGGAGGCCTCGTTCAGGTCGAGCACAGCGGACAGTTTCAAGCTCTTCTGTTCGCCTTTCTTAGCTGCCATCAGTTCTTTCCTTGTCTGGAGGGTCTTGCACAATTCGACCGTTCCGTTCGTCCCACGGACTGGTCGTCCGTCGTTCCGAAGGTCGTATTGCCCGCCCCGATCTGTCCTGTGTATCTCAAGTTGGTAAACAATCCCCTCAACCTCCCTCTCAGCCGCCAAGTCCGGCAATGCGGGCCGGAAAGCCGAAACCATCGTCGAAGTCCGGGCCTTCCGGCTCGCCCGACAAGAACGCGGCTGGCGGCATCGCCTGGCGCTGCTCGGCCGCTCCCATCCGGCCCTCGGGTTTCACCGGCCCGGAGCCGCGCGCCTGACGCTCGAAATGAAACTCCCTAACCGTATGTCCCAGTTCGACGATCACCCTGTGGAGGTCGTCGGAGCCGCTGCTCGAGCGGCGGGCGAAATCGGCGCTTTCGGCAATCTCGCCGCCAAGGCCGGAGACAATGCCGGAGATCGCGGCGAGTTCGCCCGCCTGCGCACCGGTTGCCCTGGCGATGCCGGAGACCATTTCGCTGATCCCACCGACCTGCTCGACGATGTCGCCGATCGCCTTCTGGGTGCGCCCGACGATGTCCACGCCGCTGTCGACCTGCGACTTGGTGGTGGCCACCAGCGCCTTGATCTCGCGCGCGGCCTCGGCCGAGCGCTGGGCAAGCGCGCGAACCTCTTGAGCGACGACGGCAAATCCGCGACCGCTGTCACCGGCGCGCGCCGCCTCGATGCCGGCATTGAGCGCCAGCAGATTGGTCTGGAAGGCAATCTCGTCGATCGCGCCGATGATCTGGCCGATCTGCTCGGCCGAGGCTTCGATGTCGGACATGGCGGTGATCGCCTGGCCGGCAACCGTGCCGCTCGCCTCGACCGCCTTCTGCGTCACGGACACCTGTGCTTCCGCCGCCCGCGTCTTCGACGCGCTGTCGCGGACCCCAGCCGTCACGGTTTCGAGAGAACTGGTCGCCTCACCGAGGCGTGTGGACTGGTCTTCAGCCCGGTCGGCATAATCGTTTGCCGCGTTCGAAAAGGCCTGCGTGCCCGTCCCGGCGATGGCGATCCGCTCCTCGGAGACGAGAAGGGCCGACTGCATCTGGTCGATCGCGCCGTTGAGCGTATCGGCAAGTGCGGCATAGTGTTCGGGGACTTCACCCGAAATACGGACCGTGAGGTCGCGCGCGGCCAGCGAACGGAAGACCGGGCCGAAGATTTCTTCGACTTCCAGCCGGTCGCGCTCGCGCTGGGCGGCGAGATCGCGACTGTGCTTGACCCGCAATTCGTTGAAGCGCAGCGACACGGCGATTTCGACGTCGACCATGACCAGCCGGACGATCGCGCCGACGAGGTCGGTGATCTCGCGCTGCCGCTTGCGGTTGCCCGGCAGGAGGCCACGGCCGGCGAGATCGGCGATCACCGCCTGCAGGAGATGTTCCATGACCACGGCATGGCCGGCAATGTGCCAACGTGGGTCGAGCCCCATGCGGCTTTCAGCATCGGAAAGGACCTTGACGCGTTCGGCATAGAGCGCATCGAAGCGGGCGTCGGTCAGCACATCCCAATGGGAGGAGAGCAGGTCGTGCAGGCGGTCGAACTGCCGCTCGCTGGAAAAATTGCGCGCCGCATCGGGGAAGGACTGCAGCCGCTGGAAGACGTCGCGAAGGCCGGTCTTGAGATTGGGCTCAAGCAGATGGCGATACTGGCGCAGCAGATCGCAATCGGCGTCGCCAAGGCCGGCAAAGCGCAGCCGCTCGCGCAGGCTTCCCGCCTGTGCGCCCGCTGTCCGTTCTGCCGGCGAAAACTGTCCCACTGCCAATCCCCGCACGCGGCCACTTCCTCACGGAAGGCCGCCGTTGCAACTCTCCAGGTGGTTCGACGGGATTGCGGAACGGGAGCCTGTCGAGAGCGAGCTCAACCCCTGTCCGCACGCACCGAAGTCTGTTCCTGGAACCGCTTCAATGAATTCTTCATACCGGACCAAAACCGGTACGACGGGACGGCGTCATGCCCGACGGTGACCTGACTTCGACAGGTCCCACTCCGACGTATGCTTTAATCTTTATGGTTAATTTCTTGCGCGAAGGTTAATAAAACTTCAATCGGACGCGCAGGTTTCGGAAAGACAAGGGAAAATTGACTGACGCCTGGTTGTGAGGCAGACAATACGCCCGCCTGGGTAAAGCGTCTCTTCGGATTGGCCATGGTCTACCAGGCAAGGTGGCGGGCGGGCGCAAAAGCGCCTGCCTCTTGCGGCACCGACGCGATCGCCACGAACCGCGAGCGCATGACTTGCGCGCCACCCACGCGGAACAAAGAAATGGCTTGGCCGTTTCACCGGCATTCAAGGAGATGGATCTTTGGCAGCGCGGGCAATCTGGAGAGGCGATCTCGTCATAGGCGAACTCAACTGCCCGGTGGCGCTGTATTCGGCCGTCACCGCGCAGGAGCGTGTTGCGTTCCACATCGTCAACCGCGATACCGGCCACCGGGTGCGGCGCGAATATGTCGATGCCGACACGGGACGCGGCGTCGACAATGACGATCTGGTCAAGGGCTACGAGACCAGCGAGGGCCAGTCCATCCTCCTCTCGCCCGAAGAAATCCGCGACGCCGTACCGGAGGCGGACAAGACCCTCGACATGATGCGCTTCATCCCCTGCGAGGAAATCGACACGGTTTTCTTCGAGCGCCCTTATTTTCTCGCGCCGGGAAACCGCCAGGCTCTCGAGGTCTATGATCTCGTGCGCGAGGCGATGGAGGCGAAGGGCGTGGCGGCGTTGGTGGAGACGGTTCTGTTTCGCCGCGTCCGATCGCTGCTGATCCGCCCGCACGGCAAGGGCATGATCGCCACGACGCTGAACTTCGACTATGAGGTCCGCTCGGCCAAGGACATCCTGGGCGATATCTCCGCGGTCAAGATCGACGGGGAAATGCTCGATCTGGCGCGCCATATCATCGAGACCAAGACGGGAGAGTTCGATCCCTCCGGCTTCGAGGATCACTACGAGGAGGCGGTGATCGAACTGATCAAGACGAAGATCGCCGGCCGCAAGCCCAAGCGGTTGCCCAAGCGCAAGGAATCCAACGTCACCGACCTGATGGCCGCGCTGCGCAAAAGTGCGGGGATGAAAGAAGACAGCAAGTCCGCGACCAAGCCGGCAAAAAAGACGGCCGCCCGGGGTGCGGCAGCCAAGCATAGCCAGAGCAAGCGTCCGCCCGGACGAAAGGCCAGTTGATCCATGTCGCTCGATCTCTATCGCAGGAAGCGGGATTTCAAGGAGACGCCGGAGCCGAAGGGCAAGGCCGGTCGCCGCAGCGGCGACAGCTTCGTCATCCACAAGCACGCCGCACGCCGGCTGCACTATGACTTGCGGCTGGAGATGGACGGCGTGCTGAAAAGCTGGGCGGTGACACGCGGCCCGAGCCTCGTCGCCGGCGAAAAGCGCCTTTCGGTCCATGTCGAAGATCACCCGCTGGACTACGGTGATTTTGAAGGCACGATCCCCAAGGGCCATTACGGCGCGGGAAGCGTCATCGTCTGGGATCGCGGCCGCTGGACACCGGTCGGCGACCTGAAGAAGGCCTATCGCAAGGGACATCTGGAATTCGAACTGGAGGGTGACAAGCTCTCCGGTCGCTGGCACCTTGTGCGCATGGCGGGCAAGGAGGGCGAAAGCCGCGAAAACTGGCTGCTGATCAAGGCGGAGGACGAGGCGTCGCGCGGCAAGGACGCCCCCGACATCCTCGAGGAGCGGCCGGAATCGGTAAAGACCGGCCGGACGATCGAAGAGATCGGTGACGACCCAGCGCCGGCCAAAACCAAACGTGCCCCCGGCAAGGCGAAGGGCCGTAAAGACAAGGAATCCGGGAGCGCTTCCCCCGCCGACCCCGATCCGTCGCCCCCCAAGGGCATCGATCCGGCGGAGATCAAGGGTGCGGTTCGTGGTGAAAAGGCCGACTTCGTCGAGCCCGCACTCGCCACCCTTGTCAAGGATGTGCCGAAGGGCCAGCGGTGGCTGCACGAAATCAAGCTCGACGGCTATCGCATACAGGCGCATCGCGACGGCGACACGGTGAAGCTGCTGACCCGCACCGGGCTCGACTGGACCGACCGCTTCGGCCAGGACATCGCCAATGCGCTTCGCGCCCTCCCCGCCCGCCAGGCAATCATCGACGGCGAGATCGTCGTGGAGAACGGATCGGGCACCAGCGACTTCTCCCTGCTGCAGGTCGATCTGAGCGAGGCGCGCTCCGACCGGCTCGTGCTCTACGCCTTCGACCTCATCCATCTCGACGGCTTCGATCTGCGTGCGGTCGCTCTATCGGCGCGAAAAGCCGTATTGAAGCAATTGATGGAAGCAGCCCCGCCGCGCCTGAAATTCAGCGAGCACTTCGACGAAAGCGGCGACTTGGTGCTCAAACATGCCTGCCGGCTGAGCCTCGAGGGGATCATTTCCAAGGTGGCGAACGCCCCCTATCGCTCGGGGCGCGGTCGTGACTGGGTCAAGTCGAAATGCTCGGCCCGGCAGGAAGTGGTGATCGGCGGCTACGTTCCCTCGACGGTGATGAAGAACGCGATCGGCTCGCTGGTGATGGGCACGCATGACGGTGGACGGTTCGTCCATATCGGACGGGTCGGCACCGGCTATTCGCAGGAAACGGCACGGCTGCTCCTGCGGCGGCTGGAGGCGCTTCGCCAGGACAAGAGCCCGTTCACCGACCGCCTCACCGCCGCGCAGAGGAAGGACGTGATCTTCGTCAAACCCGAGACCGTGGCGGAGATCGAGTTTCGCGGCTGGACGGCGGACGCCCATCTGCGGCACGCTTCCTTCCGTGGCGTGCGCGAGGACAAGGCCGCGGCAGAGGTTGTCCGGGAGGGCGAAATGAAAAAGGCTGCGGCCGAGCCGAAGCGGACGGTGACGCTGACCCATCCCGATCGGGTCTACTGGCCCGACGCCGGCGTGACCAAGGCGGGGCTTGCCGATTATTACATCGAAGTCTGGCCAAAGATGGCGCCCTTCGTCGTCAACCGTCCCCTCGCATTGCTGCGCTGCCCGGAAGGCGTGGGCGGCACCTGCTTTTTCCAGAAACACGCCTGGCGCGGCATGCGCAAGGACATCCGGGTGGCGCCCGATCCCGCCGCCCCAGACGACGAGCCCAATGTCGCGATCACCGACCTCGACGGACTGCTCGGACTGGTGCAGGGCGGCGTGCTGGAGATCCACCCCTGGGGCGCCACGCTCGACGCACTGGAAAAGCCGGACATGGTCAATATCGATCTCGATCCCGGCCCAGGCGTATCGTGGGAGCGTGTCATTGCCGCCGCGCTCGAGGTTCGCGAACGGTTCGAGGCGATCGGCCTCACCGGTTTCGTCAAGACCTCGGGCGGCAAGGGCCTGCACATCGTCGCCCCGGTCAAGCCGAAGACCGAATGGCCGCAGGTGAAGGCGGCGATGAAGGCGTTGGCCGACAGCATGGCGAAGGATAGTCCCTCGGACTATGTCTCGACGATCAGCAAGGCCAAGCGCGAAGGCAAGATCCTGATCGACTATCTGCGCAACGGACGCGGCGCAACGGCGGTTGCGCCCTATTCCTCGCGCGCACGCCCCGGCGCTCCGGTCTCGATGCCGCTATCCTGGGAGGAACTCGGGCCGGATATTGGGCTCGCCCATTTCACCATCGGCAATGCGATTGCCCGACTGTCTGGATCATTCGCCGATCCCTGGGGTGATTTTCGCAAGGCCGAGGCCGTGCTGAAACCGGTTTCGAGTTCCGGACGCAAGTCACGCTAGCTCTTGCCCGCCGGCTTCTTTTCCGAAGCGAGGCTTTTTCTCAGCGCCGTCATGATGTCGATGACGTTGTCGCGCTTCGGCGGTTCCGATTTCTTCGGCTTGGCAGGCTTGGCGTCCTTCTTGCGAGCCTTGATGATCGCATGCAGCCTGTCCTCCACGGGGTCCTGGACAAGGTCCGGCGACCAGGTGTCGAGCCGCTCGCCGATCAGCTTCTTCATCATGGTCAGCGCCCTTGTCGACGGGGCCTCCTTGCCCGCGTCGGCGAAGAACTCTTCGCCTCCCCGCACCTCGTCACCGTAGCGCAAGGTCCAGACCAGCATGCCGCGATCGCGCGGCAAGAGCAGGACCGCATGCTCGCGCCGGTAAAGCACGAGCCGAGATATGCCAGCGGTGCCGGTCTTGGCCATGGCTTCGCGAATAACCGAAAAGGCCTCTTCGCTCACCTTGTCGGCGGGGGCGAGATAATGGGGCGAGTCATACCAGATCCAGTCGATCGACCCGGCGGGAACGAAGCGTTCGATGTCGATGGTGCGGGTACTCTCGAGCGCGACCTCGTCCAGTTCCTCGTCCTCGAACAGCACATATTTGTCTTCGTCCTGCGGATAGCCGCGCATCTGGTCGTCATCGTCCACCGGCTTGCCGGTGACCGCATCGACATAGCGGCTGACGACACGATTGCCGGTCTTGGCATTGATGTTGTGGAAGCGGAGCTTGGCGCTCTCCGTCACGGCCGGCGTCATCGAGACCCGGCAGGTGACCAGGGAGAGCTTCAGATAGCCTTTCCAAAAGACGCGCCGCGCCATGCCCCCCACCCTCTCTGTTGCTTGCCTCATAGCCGGCAATTGACCGGATTTGGCCAGTCAACGTCCCAGGCACGTCAGGGTTCCCGCAGCGGCCGCCATTTCCACGGTCCCGACGGGAACCGATCGCCTCGAAACGCGTTCGACAGAGGCGACGAGGGAGACCGAACCATGGCAGAAATCGACACCGATTGGATAGCCAGACGCGCCTATGCGCTCTGGGAGGAAGAAGGCAGGCCGGATGGTCGCCACGATATCCACTGGCAGGAGGCAAGGCAGGCCTGGGAGACGTCGCAGGCGGGCGCCAGTGCCACCAGTGAAAATGCCGAACGCCGTATCAGCGAGGCGCGGAACGCCGCACCGACCCAAATTCCCGCTTCGGAATCGGCGGCTGCGGTGAAGCCGCCGTCGCCGCGCGGCCGCCGCAAGGAATAGCAGGGGATGGGAACGGTTCATAACGCATCGCCCGTGCCGGCCCCGCCGTTCCTGGAGATTTCCGGGGAGGCAGGCCGCCCCGGCGAAACGCCGGGCATGCGTTTCGCCGCTCCCAAGCGGGGAAGGCTGAAGGTTCTCGCCGTCACCTCCGAGATCTACCCACTGGTCAAGACCGGCGGGCTCGCCGATGTGACGGGCGCCCTGCCCAAGGCCCTGTCGGCATTCCGTATCGATACCCACAGTCTCGTGCCCGGTTATCCCGCCCTGCTCGATCAGGCCCGGCATCATCCACCGCTGATGGAATTCGACAACCTGCTGGGCGAACGGGCCACCTTGCGCCATCTCGAAATCGACGGCCTCTGCCTTTTCGTTCTCGACGCGCCGCAGCTCTATGACCGCGAAGGCGGCCCCTATGTCGATGCGCACGGACAGGACCATCCCGACAACTGGAAGCGCTTTGCCGTCCTGTCGCTGGCCGCGGCCGAAATCGCCGCCGGCGCGCTTCCCGGCTGGCAGCCGGACCTCGTGCATAGCCACGACTGGCAGACGGCGCTAACATCGGTCTACATGTCTTCGATGGGCTGCACCGTGCCGGTCGTGCTGACGATCCACAACCTTGCCTTCCAGGGACAGTTCCCCGCGCCGGTGCTGGGCGCCATCGGCTTGCCGCCCGATGCCTACAGTCTCGACTGCATGGAATATTACGGCGACATCAGCTACCTGAAGGGCGGCCTGATGACTGCCGACCACATCACCGTCGTTAGCCCGACCTATGCCCGCGAAATTCTGACGCCGACCTTCGGGATGGGGTTGCAGGGCGTCTTGCGCGAGAAGATGGATCGGCTGCAAGGTATCGTCAACGGCATCGACCAGGACATCTGGGATCCGGCGAAGGACCCGCACCTGCCGGTCGGTTATGATGCCCGATCCATCCGCAACAAAAGCCGGAACAAGCCGGCGCTGCTAAAGCGTTTCGCCATGGAGCCCGGCAGTGGTCCGCTGTTTTCCGCCGTCAGCCGTATCACCTGGCAAAAGGGCATGGACATGCTGGCGGAGGTCGCGGACGAGATCTTCCGGGCCGACGGGCGACTGATCGTGCTCGGCCAGGGCGACCGGGACATCGAGGCGGAGTTGCATCGCACGGCGGAGCGTTTTCCGGGCCGCATGGCGGTGTCTATCGGCTATGACGAACCGACGGCACACCTCATTCACGGCGGTTCCGACGCGATCATCCAGCCGTCCCGTTTCGAACCCTGCGGCCTGACGCAACTCTACGCCCTCAGATACGGTTGCGTGCCGGTGGTGTCGCGCACGGGCGGCCTGTCCGAGACGATCATCGACGCCAATGACGCGGCCCTTTCGGCGCGCGTCGCCACCGGGTTCCAGTTTCATCCGGTCACGGCGGAGGGATTGCGCCACGCGATCCGTCGGGCCTGTGCGGCCTATCGCCATCCGACCCATTGGTCGCGACTGCAGTTGCGGGCGATGCGGGCCGACTATTCCTGGGATCGCAGCGCCACAGCCTATGCTTCACTCTATGAGCGGCTGGCTTCCAGCCGGTCGCTGATGACCTGATTGCCAGACGTCCGACAAAAATCGCCAGACGTCCGACAAAAAATGCCCGGCACGAGGCCGGGCATTATTCTGAATTCTGGTCTTACTTGAAACAAGGAGGAAGCCTCAGCTCCACAGCTCCTTGAGGGGCCCCTCGGACATATCGCCCTGTCGCGCCGACAGCGTTCGTTCCAGAGCCGCGATGTCCTCACAGTCCGCGGGGACGGGGTCACCGGCGATCGCTTCGAGCACCTCGGGCTTCAACGCACCATTGCGGATCGCCCATCGCAGCGTCTCACGCGTCTGGCGCTCCGCCTCCAATTGCGCATAAAGCGCGATGATCAGCCGATCACGGGGATCGGGATGACGCCGCCAGCGCGGCGGCCGAACGGTGTCGGTCACGTTTATATCTCCAGAATGGACTCTTCTTTTGTCTGAAGGAGAAACTTTTCGGCGGCTTCATTGTTCCCTAGCGGGGCACGGACCCCAGGATGACGAAAGCAAACATAGGAGCGAAAGATGACCGACATGGCCCGACAGGAGATCGAAGGCAGGTTGAACGCCCACAGGGAGATCCTCGTCTCTCTCATCGCCGCGGCGATGACCGGGCCGGAAGCCGTGTCCGGCCTGGTACGCAGCCTGGGAGAGGATGTGCTGCCGCGGGATGGCGCCGAAGATCCGGGCCTGACCCCGTCAGCCGGCTTCGCCTCGGGGGCAGAGAAAGCCGAAGAAATCCGCGCCATTCTGTCCGCCGCGAGCGACCGGGCCGAAGCACTCGGACGCATGGGCGCCTGAGCCGCCCTACCGTCCCGGACGGATCATTCCGGGGCGGAACGATCCGTCGGGTCGTAATTGGCATCCCAGTCCTTGGGCGGGTTCTTCGTGCCCGGTGGCCACTTGTTCACGGTCGCATCTTCGGAACCGGTGATTACCGTCGGCTTGGCGCTCGCCACGCCGTTATTGTCACCGCCATGCTGCGTCTTGACGAATTGCGGTGCTGCGTCCTTCCGGATATCGCCGGGGGCATCGTAGCTATAGGACTTGTCTGGCATTTCAACCTCGCATCGATCCATCCAGCGTGTCGTGCCATGGACCAGTTTGTGATTTCCAGGTCGCGCGTTATGGCGCGCTTCCTGTCAAACCGACGAACAGGGGCAAAGGTTCCTTAATTGACGGAGGCCGAGCGGCTGTCAAAGCTCGCCATGCGCCAGCGGATTCTCAATGGCTGACAGCGGAGCGGTCAGCGTCCAGCACAATCCGCTATCCTCGAAGTCCATGACCACCTTGCCGCCGAAGGCGGCGGCCGCGTGGCGCTCTACCACGGTGGTTCCAAACCCCTGCCGTGACGGTTTCACCACCGGCGGACCACCCGACTCGACCCAGCGCAACTGAAGATTCGTGACGCCATCCTCACCGTCGAGGAAGGTCCATTCGATCAGCACCTGGCCCTCGGGAACCGACAGCGCTCCGTATTTGACGGAATTGGTGGCCAGCTCATAGAACACCAGGCCAAGATTCTGCACGGCATTGGCATTGGCCAGCAGGTCCTTGCCGCGCGTCTCGATCCGGCTCATCGAGCCCACCACCGCGGAAAGCTGCAATTCGATCACCTTGGACAGCGAGATACCGCCCCATTGCTGCTGGGCGAGCGCCTCGATGGATTGCGCCAGTCCGGAGAGGCGGCCGCTGACGGCCTTTTGCAGTTCGTCGACGCTGTCGGTTCCTCGTGCCAGTTGGCGCAGCATGGCCTGAACCAGAGACAGTATGTTCTTGGTGCGGTGCACGAGTTCCTGGAGGATGAAGTGAACCCGTTCCTCCGATTGGGCGCGATCGAATGAAGCATTGGACAGCGCGATGGCGACCTGGTTGGCCTCGGTGATCTTGGTCATCTGTGGTGAAACGATCTCGCCACGCCCGATGCGCTCGGCCATTTGGGCGATCTGGCGGATCGAGTGACGCAATTGATGCGCCGCCACGAGAACGATGCCGAGGCTGACCGCAAGCAGGGCAATGCTGCCGTAGATCAGACTCTGCCAGGTGCTGGCGAGCGTGGCCTGCGCCGTCGAAACCGGGCCCCAGATCGCCACGCGCCAGGGCCACTCGCCGACACGCGAATAGCCGAGCATGGTTTCGTGACCATCGTGCAGGCTGACCGCACTCTGGTTGGAGCCGACCATCAGTTCCACCAGATGCCCGGGAAAGTCCCCGCCGGAGGGGATATTCTCCGGCCCGCTCGACACGATGACCTTGTTGTCGACATCGATCACCGCCGCCGACCAGGCGGGCGGCAGGATATCGGTCGCCGTCAGGCTGACCAGATTTCCGGCATTCTGCGTGAGTACGAGTGCTGCCCCCGCGGCCGAGGCCGGCGGGGCAAGCGGCAGGATGAGGTTGAACACCCATTGCTGGCTCGTCGCGCCGAAAAATATGCCCGATGCCTGGATCTCGCCGGAGGCGAGCACCGACTTGAGTGTCTGAATATCCGTCATCCGCTTCAACGGCGCGCCGAATGCGACGCGCGTGTTGAGCTTCTGGTTGCCCTCCGCATCGGCAAGAAGCACGTAGAGCGAGCCTCCGGTGAGGCTCGACGCGACGCGTTTGTGAAAGGATTGGAGATCGCCGGTGGTCAGTTCCGCGGCACCGCCCAGGAGACGAAGGGTTGTCGACATATCCTCGAGCTCGCGCTCGAAATTGCGCCCGATGGTCTGCGCATCCTGCGCGGTCTCCTGGTGCAGGGCCTCATATTCGCTGCGTTCCAGTTGCCACAGCAGGAAGACGACAAAAGCGAGCAACGGCAACGTCGCCAGGATCGCCATGGCGACGAGATAGGCCCCGATCGAGGCCGTGGGGAAGAGCCGCAAGAGCCTACCCATTCCTGCCGAGGAACCTCGACTGCACCAAGGATGAACGTCGACCTTTACCGCATTGCATTGTTCGTCCTCCCTCGCTCAATATCTCTATCTAATTGAGCAATATAGCATGTCTCGATCGCTGCCAACCGGCAGAACGTCTGGCGCGGAACAATCGGCCCGCGTGGCGGGTTCTGTCTTTGCAATGGCAGCCTGGCACTGTGTCGGGCGCCACGCCATTCATCGCAACCGGCCGCACCGAAGGAGCGATCATGGACATAACGAGCGACAAGAGTGACCAGACCGCGGAACGCCAGCGCGACATCCAACGGGAAGTCGCCGCCGACGATGCGCGCGAGGCCTCGGCGAAGACCGGCGACGGCGCGATCCAGGCAGGGGCGCGACGCTATCCCGAACCGCCGTTTCCTCAACAGCACAAGCCCAAGCCGGGTATGGAACACAGCCTCGATCCGGCGCCGATGTATGACGCGCCTTTCTACAAGGGGTCGGACAAACTCGCCGGAATGGTGGCGCTAATCACCGGCGGCGATTCCGGTATCGGGCGGGCGGTAGCCGTACTGTTTGCCCGTGAAGGCGCGGACGTCGCAATTTCCCACCTGGCCGAGCAACGCGATGCGGACATGACCCGCAAGGCGGTCGAAGCGGAAGGGCGGCGCTGCCTGGTCAGCCGCGGTGACGTGCGCGACCCAGATTATTGCCGCCAAGTGGTGGCGGACGTGGTCAAGACATTCGGCAAGCTCGACGTGCTGGTCAACAATGCCGCCTTCCAGGTGCATTCGAAACGGATCGAGGATCTTTCCGACGAACACTTCGACGAAACCCTGAAAACCAATCTCTACGGCTATTTTCACGTGACCAAGGCAGCCGTGCCGCATCTGAAGAACGGGAGTTCGATTATCAACACGGGCTCGGTGGTCGGCATCAAGGGCAGCGACAATCTGCTCGACTATTCCATGACGAAGGGCGGGATACACGCATTTACCCGCTCGCTGGCTGCCAACCTGATCGAGCGGGGCATCCGCGTCAATGCGGTAGCTCCTGGTCCCGTTTGGACGCCGCTGAACCCTTCCGATCGGGAAGCCGAGGATGTCGCCAAGTTCGGCAGCCAGGTGCCGATGAAACGTCCGGCCCAGCCAGAAGAGCTGGCGCCTGCCTATGTCTTCCTCGCCTCGCCGCAATGCTCCAGTTACATCTCCGGAGAGATCCTGCCTGTGATCGGCGGCTACTGAAGAAATTCGTTGGGCGCGGAACAAGAAGCGTCCCGGCGCGTTTTCGCGCATCAACGGCCAAAGGAGACGGCAATGGTATTCAAACCGCAGCGCTTTCACGACGAGAAGCCGGTCGTCGAGCTCGAGCACGACAATCAGGAACCGCTTGAGACCGCGGTGGCGCACCAACTGGCCATTTCCCAGGGGATCGATGCCAGTCGCATCTCGGTCACGGCCTCCGGAACCACGATCTTCCTCTCGGGCACCCTGTTGGACGCCGCCGAAATCGACAGGGCTATAGAGACCGTCCTGACGGTTCCGGGTGTCGAAAAGATCACCCACGACCTGCAGGTCGGGTAATCAATGTTAGGCGATCCGACCGGGGGCCGGGAACATGATCCGGCTCGCTATCCCCGCCTTGGCCTCTTTGCTGCGGGCCTAATCGCGCGGGAAGCGGCTACAACGATAGGCGAGGCTGGTAAAGGACGGCGGTGCCGGCGATCGCCAGCATCCGACCATCGAGATTTTGTTGGCGCAGTACGAATGAGCGACGTTTCGCCACCGCCTGCATGTGGCGTTGCGCTGCTTCAACCGCCATCCGATAGGTCGGATAGGACGGCGACTGCACGCCTTGTGAAAGAAAAACCCAACCGCGCGCATGCGGAATAATGTCGCAAAAGACTTCGGTCATCCCAGACTCCTCCTGATCGCGGCAAACGCGCAAGACGCCGAATGGTTCCGCCGTCATGATATGGAAGAAAAGATCCCTCGACGCCCCGCGTCTGCGACCCCGGCCTTCAGGTGCCGAGAGCCACCGGGCTGCCGAACCTGGTGGTCATGGCCCGATGCAAGCCGCTGAGGCGGCTGGCCAGGGCGGCCCGGCTTTGCGGCGCATAGCCGATATCGATGCGGGGGAGCAGTTGTGGATGGTTCAGATGCTCGGCAAACAGATGTCCGGCACGAGTGGTGAAGCTGGCATCAAAGCCGGCCAAGGCCGACAAGCGCGCCTCGCGTTCGCCGCAGGCGCCAGGCGTGCCGAAGGGATAGGCAAGGTAGCGGACCGGCCGGCCGAGCAAGTTTTCAAGATAGGCCTTGTTCGACTTCAATTCGTCCAGCACCGCCGGCTCGTCGAGCGCGGACAGGAAACGGTGGCTTTTCGTATGGGCGCCGACCTCGACCAGAGGATGGGCGGCGAATGTCCGCAATTCGTCTTCGTCCATCGCATAGCGTTCGACGAGGGCTTCCAGATCAATGCCCTTGGCGGCGAAGACCGGCGCCAAGGAGTCCGCCCGCGACTGGTCGGTGCCGATCCAGCCGGTGACCATTCTCATCGTCGACATCTTGCTGGCAAGATCCCCGCAATCGAAGCTGCGCCCCATGGCGGGAAGATCGAGCACGTCCGAGGTCTTGATGATCTCGCGCAAACCCAGCCACCACGCATTTATCTCGCGCGTGATCATGCCGGTCGGAGCAAACAGCGTCATCGGTGCCTGCGCCCGTTCGAGCACCGGCAGGGCGTTCGTCCGGTTATCGCGATAGCCATCGTCGAAGGTCAGCAAGGCAAAGGGCGCGCTGTCCGGCTCGGCCAGCCGGCGCAGCCCCTCGCTGATCGTAACGATGTCGCGACCGTCGGCCCGCACGGCATCGATGATCCGGGCGAGTTGCGCGGCGCTGCAGCCGGTGCGCAATTCGCCGTCGACGTCGGAATGGATCTCATGAAACATCAGGGTGATACCCTTGCCGCGATAGGCGCGGGCAAGGATTGCGGCGGACCCCGTGCGGTAGGCCGCTTCCTCCGACAGTCTGAACATCTTGGGCCCGGCGATCGCGGCCAGGCGGCGCGGCAAGGCCGAGATCGGTTCCTGGCGCAGATTGCGCAGGAGATTTCGAACATTGTCGAGATAGAATGACGTCGGCATGAGAGACCCGTGCAATAGTATGACTGTCGACCGCACCAGTATACGGAATCGAAAGAAATGATTCCTTAATATCCCGCTCGCGAACGGGGTAGTATTCATGACAGAACCACTGGTGTCCGTTGTCATTCCGTGTTTCAACACGAAAGACTGCGTCGTACACGCGGTGCAGAGCGCGCTCGCGCAGCGGGATGTGACTGTCGAGGTGATCGTCGTCGACGACGGATCGACGGACGGAACCCCTGAGCAGGTGGAGCGGGCCTTTGGCCTGGAAGAGCGCGTGCATGTCATGCGCCAGCCTCGCAACATGGGTCCGTCGGCTGCTCGCAATGCCGGCTTCAAGGCCGCGCGCGGCGCATGGACGGCCCTGCTCGATTCCGATGACCTCTGGCGTCCCGACCGGCTGCAGCGGCTCTTGCGCCACGCGGACGAGGCGGAGTTCATCGCCGACAATCTCATGGCCTATGACGCCGCGGCGGGCGCGGAGGCCGGCCCCGTCTACACCGGCCTGTCCGACGGCTATCTGACCATGACGGACTTTCTCCTGCCCTCGGCTGCCGACCGGCACGATTTCGGCTATCTGCAGCCGCTGGTGTTCACCGACTTCCTGCGGCAGCACCGCATCGCCTATCGCGAGGATGTGAGGGCGGGCGAGGACCTCTTGTTCAACCTTCGCATCCTGGCCGCCGGCGGGCGTGCCTATTATGTTGATGAGCCGCTCTATATCTACACGACGCCGGTGGGCGCAATCAGCGGCCTGTCCTCGCCCCACTCCCGCAGCACGGCCGACACGCGTCCGCTGATCGCAGCCCTCGAGCAGGTGCGCAACGAACTGTGGGACCGCCTGACTGGTGAGGAAAGGGAGGCGTTCGAACTGCGCCTTGCGGACCTTCGCGCCAAGGCGCCCATCGGGCGATTCCACCGCGCCAGAGCCAAGGGCAGGTATTTCGACATGATCAAGCTCCTGCTGACCGAACCGGTCATCCGGCGCAGGGTCGTCGCGCGTTTGCTGCGGGGAGCCGATACCCAATCGCCATCGCAAGGCCGGCTGCAACAAGCGACCGGCGGAGCGTCTCGGCCAAGGCGCGATCTAGACATATGAACGTCCGCGAGCAGCGGACATCAGCAGGATAATCATGGCCACCTTCATCCGTTCGTCGGCGTTCAGCACCCTTGCCGGCATCGCCTCGCTGGCGTTCGGCTTCGCCGGAAGCGTTATCGTCGCGCGTCTGCTCGGCCCCCAGGGGTCCGGCGAAGTGGCCTTCGCGCTGTTCATCGCCATGACCGCCTCGACGCTGGTCGGTCTCGGCATACCGAACCTGCTGTTGCGCTATATCCCGACCTATGACCGGCCGGGCCATCCGGGCGGCGGCCTGGCTCGGGTACTTCTGCCCTACTTCCTGGTGCCGACCGTGCTTGTCGCGGCGGGGCTCGTCGCCTATGCCTTGTGGTTGCAGGTAACCGGCCACGTCACCGAACACGCGCCGTCAACCTGGGCGATGACCAGTCTAATCCTCCTGTCCTATGCGATCGCCAGCCTTTCGGAAAGCGCCGCCCGGGGGCTCAATCGCTTCGCCGAGACGACCAGGCTCACCTTCATCGGCTGCCTCATCCAGCTTCCCATGATCGCCATCGGCGGCTATTTCTTCGGGGTCGCCGGCGCCCTTGCCGGCCATGTGGGCCGCCATCTTCCGCAGGCCCTCGGCCTATGGCGCTATGTCGCCCGGAAACCCGAACCCGGCATCGTCGTCACGCCGAAGATGAAAGCCCTTGGCCGGGACAGCTGGTTCTCCGCCGCCGTCGGCATGTTCATCTGGACACGGATGGAGTTCTTTTTCCTCGGCCTCTATTTCGGCACGACCGAGATCGGGCATTACGCGGCGGGGCTGACACTCGCCGGCCTGGTCGTCCAGCTCCCCACCCAGATGCTGGGCGGATTGACGCCGCATATCGGCCGTCATCACGACAGCGGCGATCTCGACCGGATCCGGCTCACCTATCACCGCATCATGCGCTGGCTCTGTCTGCTCATCCTGCCCATCTGCTTCGGCGGCGCCGCCATCATGGGCGAATTGCTGCCTTTGCTGTTCGGCCTCGAATTCCGCGAATCGGTGCCGATGGCTCAGGTGCTGGTCGGTTTCGCCTTCATCACCGCCCTGTCCACCGTTCCGACGATCATCATCGGCGCCTGCGAGCGCAGCGGCTTTTTCGTCTATGCCTCGCCGATCACCGCCGTCATTTCCCTGCTGAGTTTCGCGCTCATCATCCCTGAAGGGGCCGGGCTCGGATCGGCCTGGGCGCGAACCGGCGTGCACGGGCTGTGGCTGATATGGCTCGTCGCCTTCTGCTGGACGCGCCTGCGGATCGGTCTCAACGTGCGGGATCTTCTGCTGATCACGCTTGCAGCGCTCGTCTGCGCGGCGGTTGCCTATGGCATCCTTCAGGAGATCCAGGGCCTCGGCGGCCTCGTGCTCTCGGTTGCCTGCGGCGCTCTCGTCTATGCCATCGCCTTGCGCCTGCTTCGGGTGGTTCCGCACAACGACGTCGTGGCGCTGGCCACCAATCTTCCCTCCAAACTTCCGCGGCGGCTGTCGGATCTGGTCTATCGCCTGCTGCTGCTCGTCGTTCCCACCCGCCGCGCGGAGGACTGAGAGATGACGCAGACATTGCCGATTGCGTTTGCCGGCTGTGCCGGACACCTGACCCTCCCGGACACGGGAAGCCGAGGCCGAACCGGGATCGTCCTGTGCCGCAGCTGGGGTTTCGACGAGCTTTGCACCCGGAAATTTCTCCGATGCCTGGCCGACGCGCTGGCCGCCGAGGGTTTCCCGGTCCTCAGATTCGACTATCCGGGCACGGTCGATTCCCTCGACCTCGCCCAGGGCGAGGATCTGCAATCCTGGACGGATGCCGCCATGGCGGCTTGTGACAGCTTGAAGGGCGCGGCCGATTGCCGGCAGGTGGTCGTCTTCGGCCTTGGTCCGGGCGCGTTGATCGCCGAGCGGGTGGCGCATCTTCGATCCGACGTCGCGGGCCTCATTCTGGCCGCGCCGATTGCCGGCGGCAGAAGGTTTTTGCGCGAGACCGGCCTCAGGGCCAAGGTGATCCTCGAGGGGCTCGGACTTCCCGCCGAGGCTCTGCCCGAGGGCGAAGTCTCGATCGGCGGACTGCTCCTGTCGCGCGGCGTTGCCGCCGATCTCCAGCAGGCCGGCATCGACACGACACCCTGGGCAGTCTCCCTGCCCTGCCTGATCGCCGCCCGCCCCACTGTCCCCTCCGACAAGGAAACGGCGACATGGTTCGGCGCGTCCGGTCATCCGGTCACGGTGCTCCCCTTCGACGGCTACGACAAGCTGATGGAAGATCCGACCGCCTCGATCGTGCCGCAAGCGCTGATCGCTCAGATGGCGGACTGGTGTTCGGCGACATTCCCCCGCGGCGACATCGCCCAGGAGACGGCCGGTGCTCCTCCGCCACCGGCGCGGCTCGTCGGCGACGGATTCATCGAGGAAGGCGTCGCCTTTCGCGCCGATGCGCCACTCTTCGGCGTCTTGTGCCGGCCGGAGTCCGATCGCCTGGCGGGTCCCCATGGCCCGGTCGCGGTGTTCCTCAACTCCGGCTACGACCATCACGGCGGCTGGGCCAGGTGCTGGGTGGATGCCGCCCGCGACCTTGCCCGCTGCGGCATTCCCTCCCTGCGGTTCGACCTCTCCAATATCGGCGACAGTCCCGCGCGGGCCGGCGATCCGGATCAGGTCCTCTATACGCAAGCACCGATCCGCGACATTTCCGACGCCTTGGACTATCTGGATGCGACGTGCCCCGGCGCCTATGTACTGATCGGCCGGTGCAGCGGCGCTTATAGCGCATTCCACGCCGGACACCGGGATGCCCGGGTCACCGCGCTCGCCCTGATCAACCAGTTGCGCCTCATCTGGGACCCGGAGGAAAGCCTGATCGAGGTGGCGCGCATGGGCCCACGCCCGATCGGCGAATACAAGCGGCGTCTGACCGACCCGAAAACCTTCAAGCGGCTCTTTTCCGGCGAAATCAACATTCGCGGCGTGCTGCGCGGCCTGTCGATCCATATCGTGTCGCGGCTGTCGCACGCGCTGGCGCCGATCTTCCCGAACCTGTCGAAATACGGACGGTTTCGCGCCGAGTGCCATGCGATCTTCCGCAATCTCAACCAGCGCGGGGTAAGGATCAATTTCCTCTGCAGCGAGCGCGATGAGAGCCTGGAACAACTGGCGCTTTATTTCGGCAAGGACCGCGCCGGACTTGGCAAGTTCGAGCATGTCCACCTCGACATCCTGCCCGACGCCGACCACAACATCACTCCGCAGCCGGCGCAGCAGCACATGCGGCAGTGGATTGGTGAATTCGTGGCGAATGGAAAGTGATCGGCGAACAAAGCCACGGCACCTGGCACGAAAGCTGTTCTTAAACTGGGAAAAATGGTGCCCGGAGGCGGATTTGAACCACCGACACGCGGATTTTCAAACCGGGTTGATTGGTGGAAAATCCACATCTTGCCGCAGAAGGCGCGTCAAACTCCCCATTGAAAATCAGCCATTTATAACGAATAAATCAAACCCAAATGACCGGCATCCTGGTCGCGCGATCGTAGCGTCTTGCCGCGCCGATCGTCACTCGCGCCCCACGTCTCTCGCAGCCAATGCGAGACACTCCGCACACGATGGGAGGGGCGCATGACCGAGCATCGGCCATTTCGGGAGATCAAACTCCAGTGGCTCCAGCTGTTGAGCTGCGACAGGAATTTGAGTGACAGCGCGCGGTCCGTGGCACTCTACATCGTCACCACACATTTGAACGGCCACACCCAGAAGGCGTGGCCGTCCTATCAAACAATTGCCGACGCGACCGGCAAGAGCGTCAAGACCATCCAGCGTGCGATCCGGGAACTCGAAGCCAAAGAGTGGTTCGACGTCCGGCGCGGGAATGGCATAGGGCACAACACAGAATACCGTCCCTCTGCGTTGTCGATCCTACGGGCATCTGAGGCACGTGAAAAGACGGACAGAATTGTCACCCTTCGCCCGAACGAAGACGGTCAGATCCGTCCAAGACGGAGGTCAGATATGTCCGATAAAGGTGGTCAGATGTGTCCACCGAATCCAGAGAAAGAAAAAATATATAAACCTAACGCGCGCGAGGCGTGCTTGGTATCCGCCGATGTGCAGCATGCAGTTCCTGCAATTTTCGTGGCAGACACCAAGACCGCGCAGGTCCTGCAATGGCAAAATTGGCTGGGCTCACATGACCTCGGAACGCTCGATGCGCTTTCCTTGCGCACGATGATAAATGGGAAAAGGGGCTATCGTCTGCCCGGCCATTGGCCTCCTGCCGAAACGGACCCGAACTCGGGCACCTGGATCAGGTTCTTCAACCGCCGACGCGGTCGAATATCCGCAAGCTCTGACATGATCTTCGACGCACAATCGAGAGAAACCGAATTGAGACCAATTCGGTCTCATGCTATAGGTGCAATATGAGGATCATAGCCAGGCGCACCCTCCGGGACTATGTCGAACGACTTGCGGGCGACAAGGGACAGCCTGCGGTGAAGGCGGCCCTCGACGCATGGTTCGACGAAGTGAGCAAGGCGCATTGGACCAGTTCCGCGGACGTGAAGCGACTATATGCAACTGCAAGCATCGTCAGCGCGGAGCGGATCGTCTTCAACATCAAAGGCAACGATCACCGATTGGTTGTCGCCGCAGATTTCGAAAAAGGCATCGTCTGGATCAAGTGGATCGGGACACACAAGGCATATGACAAGATCGACGTGAAGGAGATCGAACATGGCAGCTGATCTTAAGCCCATCCGATCAGAAACGGATTACGACGAAGCTCTCACTGAGATAGAGAACCTATGGGGAGCTAAGGCGGGCACGCCTGAAGGAGACCGACTGGATATTCTGGCGACCCTCATCGACGCTTACGAAGCAAAGACTTATCCCATGGATCCCCCTGATCCGGTGGAAGCAATACGTTTTCGGATGGAACAGCAAGGATTGACCCGCAAGGACCTCGAACCGATGATTGGCCCGCGTAACCGGGTGGCAGATGTCCTGAACCGCAAGCGAAGCTTGTCGATCGATATGATCCGTCAACTGCACTCTCGATTGGGAATATCCGCAGAAGTTTTGATCAGGCCGAGTAGGGACAAGGTTGCCTGAGCGGATCTGCTATTCCGCTAACGCTGACTTCTGGGGCGCAGTCAGAGAATTGCCCCTCCTGAATGGCCAGTTCGGGGCCGTGAACCGACTGGCGGCTTTGCGATGGGAGAGCCAGAAAAGCAGACACCCGCTTGCATCAAGGCCCTACTACGCCTGGACCTTGCGCCTGCCGATCAGCCCCCATCCTCTGCGTCTGGGTCGGGCGTCAAGATCGGCCACGGGCGCCGTGACGCAAGATCTGGATGGCGCGGTTCAGATTCTGGCGCACCGTGCTCGTCCCGTAGCTTGTCGACGAGATTGAGACAGCGGGCAGCGGGATCAACTTCGCCACCGCGGCCAGTCATCGCCAGAAGCTCTCGGCGCAGCTCAGTCGCCGCGACGGGCACGATATCATAGGCGCCCTCCCAATTCTCGGCCGGGACATGTTCCGTGACAACGCTTTGGATCGACCGCCACGTCATAAACGAGCGTCCGGTTTTTATCTCGAAATCGATCAGCAACAGTATTCCGTCTGTGTCAGGATTCTCGGCGACTGCTTCCGCTAGCAAGGCAAGCTGTTTCGTTGTCGGCCCATCCTTTAAGACCTCGTAGACATAGGTGCGCACCTCTGAAAACTCCGAAATCAACGCACCCAGTTCGCGCTGCCAGTGCCACCGGTCGTATGACTTGTCATCGAGAGCGCCGCTAACGGCCAAATCAACAAGACGACGCGCGGCGGACCTAGTCCGAGGCCGAACGCGGTCGTACGCCACTGATGGTTTTGGTACAGGCGCGGATCTTGTTCTGCGATTGTGAAGATTACGTCCTCTGCATGATCTGAGGGCGAAAGGCCGAGCCCGCTAACCATCTCTTCGAGCAATCGTGGATCGCGCTGCGCGTCCGGCATGCCGCGCACGATGGCTGGTAGATCGGTGACAGGCGTGGCAAACGGCAAAAGGCGCAGCCAATCGCGTAGCTGATACGCGTCGCTTTGTGTAAGAATCCAGCTCTCCTTCTTGGCCGCCTCGAACGTTTCAGCTATGCCGTCGGCCACAAGTTTGATGTCGACGTCCTCGCCAGAGAGGACCAGCGACAACAACAAGGCTGCGCGCGCCTGCCTCGGCGCTAGAGAAACGAGCCTATGGATGATCGCGTCACGCTTGCCGTGTGGGAGCCGTATTCCAACAATGCCGAGCGCAACCGCCAGGTTCACCTGCGCATCCGTCGAACCATCTACAGTTAAGGTCTCGATTGCGCCGAAGATAGCCTCCGCCTCAGCCGATGTCGCGGCGGCATCGGCGGCGCGGGCTTCGCGGCGGGCTTGTACGCCCGAAAAATCTACACCGCTGCGGAAAGTCTGGTCCTTCTGGGGCTCGTTTGCCTTGATCCACTGGACGAGCAGCACTCGTGCCGCGAGTTCCCCAAAATGCTCATCCGTCAGGTATTCACGCATCAGCGCAGCGGTCTCCGGCGCATCAATCGCTAGAAACGCACGCTGGTATTCGTACATGTGCGGATTTTGCGCTTCTTGCACGGCGTCGCGATCATTCCAGCCGCTCCGGATCGCTTTTTCGCGGAAGGCCCGATAGCGGCGCAGATTGTCGTCGAGCAGTCTCTTTAGATGGGGAAGATGCGCGACCGACGGTGCATTGCTCATCATCGTAGCAATGGCAGCCACTCGCCAGCGCTTCTCGCCTCCAGCGGCGAGGATGTGCTCAGCCCATTCGCGCGCCAGAGCTCCAATCGGGGCCAAGTCTTCTTCACTGAAGGATCGCGCTCGCTCGCCGCCGCTGTAGGTCGCGCGTGAAAACAGCTCGGCCAGTTGGACGATTTCCTCATTGCTAGCGTTTACCGCCCGCGCCTCAACGGCGGCCACCAAACTTGCGCCCGGCGTGTGATCGATACGGGAGCGCAGGCCGTGATAGTGATCAGCCGCGGCCTGGATGTACTTCCCGCCGGCGTCGCATACGACTTTCCCAGCGGCAAGATACGCGTCGATCAGCCGGCCCACCGCGTTTGGTCCCAGCACTGAAGCGGCGGACTCGGCGCGATCGTCGTGGCGGGTTGTTTCTGCGAGGGCGATCCCGAGCAGCGCGTCGTCCTCAAGAGCAAACCCGGCGGCCGCAAGAATATCGTCCGCGCCGTAGAAGAGTTCGCGGTGCTCGCGCACGCGGCGCAGTAGCCCCTTAGCGAAAGCCTGCGGATATCGCTTTCGCGCTTCATACAACAAGTGCATTTCGCCATCGCGTTTCCGGTCGATCTCCATTTCGGCAACAATGTCAGTAACATCGGTATCGTGGTCATCTCCGGCCGGCGCGTGAACGAGCGTGCGCAGGCGCTGAAAGTGCGAAATGCCAGCAACCTTGCGCCGTTCGCGCGCTCGCCGGAGTTCCTGCTGGACGGCATCGACTGCAATGTCGTCGAGGTGACCCTTTTCGGCGAGGATGTCGTAGGTCGCGTCGCCCGCGTCAGCGAGCAAGTCGGCGACGTGGCGATCCGCTCGTCGAAATGAGAGCGCATCGACCACCGTCGCCTTCACGTCTGGATCACCGTCAGTTTTCGCGATGGCGGTCGCAAGGTCGAGGCCGTCGATTCCGCCATGCAACGCGATTTCATGCAGTACATTTTTGCGGATTTCCGGTGGCAGGGCTGCGATGCGCGCCGGCGCGTCGCTCCCAAGCACGGATGGGCGAAATCGCTTCGCCGCTCGGAGAGCAGGCAAGTGCACTTGGCTGTTTGGGTGCGAAATTAGCGGCCAAATCAGGTCGCCGAATTCTGGCCTGCCGGACGCGATCATGAAACGCACCGCGCGATCCACCTTGCCTGGCGCGTGCCACTGCTCAGCAATATCCCGCATTTCGGTGGCGATCGGTGCCCATACCTCGTCGGAGGCGCGGAAGATCATCTCGCCCGCGAGGACAGGATCGACTTCGAAAGCCGCGCGGATGGCGGCGCTGCAGGCGGCCTTATGTAAGTGGTCGCCGCGCGCGCTTCGTTCGACAGCGAACAATACTGCTTCTTCCCAGGGGCGCTGATCGAGCACGTCAACCTTCAGCTTCTCGCGTGCTGCCGGATCGCTGAAGGCCTGTAGCATCAGTCGTTCGACGTAGTGCGAGGCGTACCACTCCTGAAATTGTTGGTGCTGGAACGAGTAGCCCGGCGTGTCGCCGGAGCGCGTCAGAACGTGATTGCTTACAAGCGTGTCGAGCAACGTGTCGGGCTGTGTGGAGATGGTCATCTGCCCATCGGCCACCAGGACCCGGGCGGTCTCAGCGACCGATTTACGCGCGTTGCTGTCCGTGATCGCCGTGTTGGCCGTTGTCGTGGCGAACACGGCGAGGTCATCCAAATAATCCTGCTGGAAGCCGAGGGCCACGGCATGAAGCGCCGCCGCACGGCGGGCTTCCTGCTCGTGTGCGGCAATGAAGCGCCGTAGCACTTCTTCCTTTGTTGTCGGAAAAGGCGCGCCCTCTGGCAGCGAGAGAAGTGCCGTGAGGTAGAGTGGGATGGTGACGAGTTCGCGGACACCCGCTGTCCGCCACGCCCGATCGACGAGCTGTACGCCAGCCTCGCCCCGCATACCGCGCGCGATCTCCATTTGCTGCTCATCGTCAAGCGGCAGTAAGTCGACCCGCGTCCCGCCGAACGGAATGTCGAGCGCCTGCTTGCGTGTGGCAATGACAAGACCGAGCTCCGGCAATTCAGCCTTGAGAGCAGTAATTTGCACGCGCGCGCGTTCGCGTGCGGCGGCATCCAGTTCGTTCCAGCCGTCAAGAAGCAGCACGACGCCAGGCTTCGCCGCGACGGCGCAGAAATCCTGCTCGGAAATTCCGTTGAACGCGGGGCGTTTTAAAATGGATACGAGCAATGCCTCGCCTTCGGTGGCCCAATCTCCCAACGACACGATAAGCGGCGTGCCATTGCCGATTTCCAACAGACCGTTGGCGACCTGAAAGAGAGTTGTCGTCTTTCCCATTCCGGGCGCCGCGACAAGGATAAGGTCATCCAGTGTGGTCACCGCGTCGGCAAGCGCGCGCGTACTAAGCGCCTCGTCCAGATGCTTCACCTTTAACGTCAGCGTGAGCGCCACGTTCGTGCCCGGCCATTTGGGTGTTCGACGGAACACAGCCAAGTCCGCAGCGGCAGCCTTTTGAAAGCGTGCACTGATTTCCGAAACGGTCGGCGGCATGGTCGGGCCGAAGGGAAACTTCTCGATAACGCTGCGCCACATGTCCTCAGAGTGCTTCTGCTTCCAAGAATGCAGAAACGCCTCGGTGAAAATGGGATCGTCTGAATCAATTGCCTTTGCGCAGTCTTGGCAAAGCCAAATCCCGTTCTCATGCGATTTCCGCTGGTCGGGCGTCATATCGGCGCGATAGCGGCGCGCACCAACTCCGGGGGCTGCAGCGCAGATATGAGCGGCAACTCCAATATTCATTTCCTTTGAGCCATCGCTGGTCGGCGCTGACGTCAGCTTCCTGCAACTAGGATTGCTACAATGATACCGGGCTTGCTTCGCGAGGCGATTCTTGGTCGCCTGACTGAAGTCGTCCCTATTGTTACTCTTAGTCATCGACGATCTGCTCGGATTCGGTCGTGTGAACACGTTTGATAGTTTGCCCATCGATGGGCATTTCACCGATCTCGGCTGACATCAAGAGCAGAGACACATATCCCGCCGCCTCGGCGATATTGCTTGAAGTCCCGCCAATCGCAGCTTGCGCTTCTGCGGCGAAATCAACTTCTCCAGTTCGCAGATGCTCGATCAATTTGGACACATCCGATTGCAGGGCTTGGTCAAAAGCATTGAGCCGTCGGGTCAGTTCCTCGTACTTTCTTGCGAAGGTGGCCTCCAAGTTCCGACGGGCAGCAACCTCTTCTTCGGGACGAGTCTCATTGCCGAGCCGTTTTTGATCCATTGCTCCAAGTTCGCTTGCCAGGCTCAGCACCTCCCCAAATATGCTTGCCATAACAGATGGGGCTTGTGGCAATCCGAGTTGTTCAGTCCAGAAGGCAGCACCTCCCACGTCAGGAAGGAGGGTCTCGTAACCAGACTTTGCGAGAGCCGGGAGCGTGACATCCTCGATGTAAGGCATGATTGTCAGGTGGATAGACGAGTCCACCAACGACCGCACGAGTTCGGCTTTTTCAGCGAGTGTGACCACCGCATCTGCAATGTCGGACGCGGGCAACAACGCGAGAACGTCTGCTGGTGGCCACGGTAGAATACCCTTGGCGTTAACGCGGAGATGGAACTGTGCGACGATCCCGGCTTCCTCCGCCAAGCGTTCAATTTCTGCCTTACGCTGAGCTAGTCGAGTTTCCCCCGCGGCCTTGGCAGAGAGAGATACGAGCCGCACGGCTTTGCCAACTCGCGCGTCTTTACCGCGTGCCGCCCAAGTTACCGCTGGCGCTTGCTTCCTTTCATGGGCTTCTCCGGCCAGAACTCGCAACGTTTCCAAAAACGTCTTGAGGCGCGTAAGCATTGGCGGAGGCCCATCTCCAGTAAGCTGCCAAGGCTCTTCGACAGTGGTGGTGTCGACATCGGCGATGAGATCGCTCAGCCAGGCAATGTATGCGCCAGCTTGGTCGGGCAATTTCGCGAACCTCGCGATGACATTGACGCTCGCGCTGTGCAGGAGGTTCTGAAAGTTAGTGACGTTGTTGTTTGTTTCGTTGCTTCCGGTGCCCGACGCTTTCAATGACGAGACAGCGGGAGGCGTCAGCGCTTCAGTCTGAGCGTTGAGGGAGTTTAACGTCTCGAAGAGTCTGTTAGGCGCATTCTTTCCGCGAAAATGCGCGTCGAAGATCTCCTCCAACGTCGGCACAAGGGCCTCGAGAATGGCCACGCCTCTTGCAAGATAATCGCTATAGCTCGGAGCGGCGACGTGGCGGGAAATCAGATCGCCCCACCGCCGATTCCACCGAGGAACTGATGGTGGGGGAAGATTCTCCCGGGGAATCCGGTTTGTCGCGAGCGGCAACTGAGCAAGGCCAGCCAATTCGCCACTTGCGGTAATGGCGTTGGACGCCGCAATGTCAGCCGAAGGAGACAGTGCTAATATCAGCTCGCACAAACCCACAACCGCGTTATGCGGATTTTCCTGTACGGAACCAGCGACATACCAATGGTCGCAACGGACGATCACCCCATCATCCGAATCTTCGATAGTTACAGGTCCGGCCCAAGCCGTCTCTGCCTGAACCCGTGCGAACAGCGCCTCTTGCCCGACCTCGGCGATCCAGTGACTGGCGATCTCACGATCCAGAGCGGACAGGGTGCCCATCACCGACCCGACGAGATCAAGATCGGCATTTAACAGGTCTTCTGGAACCTGCGTCAGGCTGGTCCGTATTGCATCGGGCAAAGGCACTCCGACCAAGGCTGCAAGAATCTCATCGAGGCTCGCAAGATCCGCTGCCTCAATCAGGGCGGACAAGGCAAAAGGTGACATACGCTCCATCAACAGACGACGTGGGTCATCCTTCGGCGAGCCTTTGATCTGCGAAAGCCGATACGCTGCGGCCTGGACCTCCGGGATTATGCCGAGACTACTCAGATCGGTACCGGCGATCCCGAACAGTGCGGCGATCCCGACCTGTGTTCGTGGCAGCGCACGAGCTTCGGGAGTGTCCATCCATTCGTCGACACCCGAAGAAACGCGGCCCGAACCCAGACCCCGGAGCGCTGAAGCCAACGCCCGTGCATCCTGTTCGCCCTCCAAGCGGGCAATTAAGCCATTGAGCACCGCAGAAACAGGCAAACGCCGCACAGATAGAGTATCTGCGACCAAGGGCTCGAGATCGGTGGCGGGCACACTTGCGATCGTCCGCTCGAAACTCGTTTCGAGGGTCGGCAATATTGTCTGGTGCGTGAGCTGCAGCAATTCTTCCGATCGAAGCTGGTGCAGGCCGGTGACCTTACCCGGAGAAGGTGAACGAATCAGATGTTCCTGGATGAGGCGGTGTGAGGCGCGTGACAGATCGGCCTCACTGACCGAGAGAGCGTGTGCCAATCGCGATGCATCGACTTCGGCATTCGCTGTGCCAGCCCAAGCGCCGGATCGCAGAACATCCAGTTCAAGAGAACGCTTCGGATCTGAAACTCTGGCCGCGACTTGATCGGCGAGGAGATCGTGCATCCTTTGTCCGCGTGTCAGGATATGAACATATTCAAGAAGAAGACCATTGCTCATCTTCCACGGCTCGCGCCAACCCGCCCAGTTCGTCTTTTCAGTGTCGTGCAGTTCTCGCCAGAGCCGTTCTGCGAGTTCATCATCGGGATCGGCGCGTATTTCGACTGCCCGGGCGCGCTCGGCAATCAGCGTGACATCTTCTTCCCGGACCGAGCCCAGCAGGACGACGCCGGGCCCGGACATTACTTCTTTGAGCAAGGCGCCCCAACTCTCCGGCCCGTTCCGGCCGACATCATCCATGACGAAGCCCAAGGGGCTGTCTTCGGAGGCTCGGAATGTCCGAACTAATTGGCGCAGAGATGGAATATCCGCCGCGCTCATGCGGCGGATACGAAACCACCGCACCGTATGGCGCAACGTGTTGGCGGCCTCCCACATCAAAGCGGATTTTCCGGCCCCTGACGGTCCGACGATCAACGCAGCCCGGCGTTGTTCAATACCTTCCACCAACGCCGACCTGCTCCGAGGGCGTTCAGTTACCAAACCCGCTGCGATGTGACCGGGTTCTACATCAACCCCAAGATAGAAATTCGGATCATTGAGAGGTGTGAGGAAATCGACCGGTTCGCAGACGCCATCCCTGAGGGCGCGCTCGATCGCGTCGATGTCGATAGCAGCCAAGACATCGCGGATTGACGTTTCAGTGTCAGAGATCGAAAGGCCACGATAGTTCGCCGGTGCCAACCGGCCATTGGCGTCTGCCAAGGCACCCACGCGGACAAGCAGATCGGCAAAGCACATCTGGGCTGCGATCGGGGCGCAGTTCAGCCGATCTGTGATCAGACTGATTGCCCATTCCTGTGGTGAGGTCGCCACGGAGATCGACGTTCTCGGTAAAAGATCGGAGACCCCACCGAACTGTGAAAGTCTGGTGCTGATCGGACTTTCGATTGAGCGGACTGCGGGGTGATCGTCGAGGGGACTGAGGCCCGCACCCCCCCGCTCAAGAACGAGTTCCAGTCTCTGCGGCCGCGGTGCGGAGCCAAGTGACCGGTTCCACAGGTCCTCAATGTGTCGGACCGTCTCGCCTTCTGTATAGTCTCCGAGGTGTTCCCGCCGGCTCTTGACCTGGACAAAGCTCGTTGCTTCGCCACGCAGCTCAATATCATCACCACCTTCCGGGACAACGATGGCGGGCGCTCGCCGACCAGCCCAAATCTCCACTGCCAACCAAGCGGACACGGCGTCTTGGTAGCGAAAGCCGCGGCCTGCGTTGGATCCCGCCCTAGACGCAGCCTTGGCCGGTCTAAACGATGGCTTTGGTTCACGACTCCGCTTGTTGTGTTTAGGCTTCTTCTTCAAGTATTCGATCCCTAGCGCAAACTCGTCGTGCCGTTGCTACTACCGCGCCGCGGTGAGTCGATTGCGGGCAGCGATCTCTCCAGCACCAAACTAGCCACCAGACTGTTGAGCATTCCTGATAGCGGCCGCGAACGCGATGACCGTAGCATCTTCAACGCCAACGGCGTTAAGCTTGCCGGCAACGTTGAGCACGTAGTCCGAAGCCTTGCCAGCTCTCCCAACGGCTGCCATTGCCATTGCAACCAGTTCGTCGAGAGTTTTTCCTGTGATGACGTTTCTCCCCACGTAGACTGGTAAATGCGCCTCAACGTTGCGACCGTCGCTCAGTGTGATTCTCATCTTTCTTAGTGGAAAGTTCTTGCCTTCGCGCCGTTCCAGGTCAGCGAACACTTCGGCCTGCTTCGAATCATCAAACTCAAACGCATAACCTACGCAAGCCCCGTCAGCTTTTACGACCAGGTTCAAGGTGGGGCCAGGCGTGGCATCGGTCCCCCAATTCACTCTTGATGCCTTATTGAAAGATCGTTGATAGCCTTTCAGCTCCGCCAACACCCCATCCGTGCCGCCATGCGTTCTTTGCCAGTTGTCCCACATAAGTGACCCATACCCGAAAACCCACATTCTTCTTCCTCCATCCTGAGCGAGAAATAAATCCTCACACAACCAATCGTCCAGATGCAGAGCTTAGAAAAGAATCGTAGAAGGGTGAAAGTAATCTTGGCCGCTCGTCGGGCGTCCTATTGGTTTCCCACACTGGTCGAGCCACTGCAATTCAAAGATCGGATGTCCGCTTTTGAGCACCGACGCGATCACCTGAACGTCCGGAATGAAGGCGCAAAGCGGTAATCATTTCCGCAATGGGGCCGTCAGCTGACTGGCTTCTTTTGGCGATGAAGCGTGGGCAGCGACCCTTCGTTCAGCTAGAGCGCGTCCGCTTTACTCGGGTTCATATCCGCACGATCTGAAGTAGTTGGCGCATTCTTGTGGTTCGAACAGCGTGACGATGCGGCCGAGGGTATTCCATAAGCCGTCGACCGTTCGCTCGGCTTTGGCGCGCAAG
>JAIBEK010000017.1 GCA_019459145.1 Arenimonas sp. | reverse complement strand
GAGATCCCCCGTTTCGGGGGCGGCGTGTGCCTATGGGATGAGTTGTCCGGGCGTTCTGTCGTTGCTTTGGGGACTGAAATTTGCCGCCAGAACCCCAGCAGATGCCCCTCCCCCTGCCCATCCCCCCGGGGGCGAAGTGTGGGGACCGCCGGGGCGTTGCCGCTGTTCCTTTGTCTCGGTCATACGGGGTATATGGTGCGGGCTGGCGTTTGAGGGGATGCTACGCCTAGGAAACCGCGGCAGTGGCCCTGGGAGCCCTCACCCCACCACCAGCTCCGCCTCGCTCGCAATTCCCTCGGCCACGCGCCCCAACTGCCGCACCCGCACGCGAATACTTGCCTGCAGACTTCCAAAATCCGAAAGCTCCTGCGCCTGCGAATAGACGATCCGCGCCTCGCCGACCTCCACCGTCCGCCGGACCGCGGCCCCGTCGAGGATCTCCAGCCGATAGGCCTCGACCGCCTCGTCGAGCGGCACCTCGGCCGGGACCCAGCTATCGCCGTCCAG
The DNA here is from genome assembly GCA_019459145.1 of Arenimonas sp. Taxonomy (GTDB): domain Bacteria; phylum Pseudomonadota; class Alphaproteobacteria; order Rhizobiales; family Rhizobiaceae; genus Allorhizobium. The sequence continues at coordinate 7,356 of JAIBEK010000017.1, read as the reverse complement.
CCGCGACCGGCGAATCCAGGACAACGCGATCTCGCCGCCGGCCGTCCGCCGCGCCTTCAGATGCACCGGCGAGAGCGGCGTCTGCGCCCGCACACCGCCGGCGAAGGCGCCGATGGCAAACGGCGTCCCGGCCATGCCGACCGGCTCGGCGATGTAATCGCGCGACAGCCCGGCCTCTTCCGCCGAAAGTCCGAGCGGCCGCACCGCCGCGTCGAGCACCACCACGGCGGCACCGACATCCGCGCCGGCGGCCATGGCGTCCTCGGTTCCGGCCAGGCCGCGCAGCAGCGACGACAGCCGCCAGCGTCCGGCCGAGTTCTCCTCCGCTGCGGCAAACCCGATCACCTCCCAGGCGCCGTTCAGCGCACGCAGGGCCAGCCTGTTTTCACCCTCGAGCACGGTAAGCGTAGCTGCCGAGGCAAGGCTGCCGAAGAACAGGTCCACCTCCAGCGTCCGCGACCGGTCGAACCGGCCTGACACGCCGCCGTCGAGCGACGCGGCCAGCCGGCCGATCGTCGCCGGGCGGTCGAGCGTGGCCCGAGGCCGAAAGGCGCTCGCCTCTCCGGAGTACGATATAGCCATGCGCCTCCACGGCCGCGTCAACCCCGCCACGCAGGCGAAATCCGTCCCATCGCCCGCCGCATGGCGCGGCAGGTCCATCAGATGCACGACCGGATCGAAGCCGACCGAGCCCGGCCGGTCCGGCGTGCGACCGGTGCCCTGCGCCACCGGCGTCGTCGAAACCGCCGCCGCCACCTCGCGCAGCGACAGCCGCCGCGCCTGCCCATCCTCGATCTCGCCCACCAGAAACCGCCCCTCGGGCCCCTCGGACATTGAAACAACATCGCCCGGCTGCACCGACAGTTCGTTGGGCCCGAGCGCGAATTCCAGCCGCCGCCGACCGATGCGGTGGTCGCGCAACATGCCCTCGGCGAGCGACAGGGCCGTCTCTTCCGAAAGCACCGCCGGCAGGTCGCGCGCCATCTGCCTCAGCGTCTCAGCCTCGATCCGCCGCGAGCGGGCCGACGCCTCGCCATAGTCGCTGGCCGGGTCGAAATAGGTGAGCGAGGCCTCGGCGGCGAAATCGCTGTCATGGCCGCGCGTCTCGCGCCACAGCGGCTCGTCCTTCACATCGGCCAGCACGGCGATGTTGCGCGCCGGCAGGCTCGCCGCCAGGCGCGAGCGAAATCCAAGCCTTGCCCCGTCCTCGATGATGTCGATCAGGAAGGCTTCCGCCAGCGGCTCGATCAGGCTTCTCGCCGAGGCGAGATCGCCCTGCACATAGCCCGTCAGGTCGCCGCTCAACCGCGCCACGTCATAATCAACAAATCCGTGGTCCTCGAGCAAGGCTGCCAGCACATCCGCGAGTGTGCCCGCCCCCAGCCGCCCGTTCAGCCAGTGTCCGCTGCGCCAGTTCAAGCCGTCGGCCCACAGGTCGAGGTCTTGCGGAAAGGCCGGCTGCGGCCGGGCATCCCAGGTCCACAGGGTGATGCCGGCCGGATCTACCATCCCGGCCGGAGCAGCGCCGCCCTGCCAATGCTCCAGATGCGCCTGAAGAAACCGCCGCTGCTGGCTGTCGGACCGCGCGCCATTGGAAAAGTGAGGCAATGCGCTTTCCGCCGATTTCGGATCGCCGAAGACATTCGGCTGGTTCGCCCCCTTGTCGATCGCCGCGCAGCCGAGTTCGGTGAACCAGACCGGCTTCATCCCCGGCGTCCAGGCGCTAGGGCTCGCTCTCTCCACCCCGCCGGCGCGGTCGAAGTGGAGATTGCTCCACCAGCCCTCGATATCCTTGAAGCGAAAAACCCAGGGCTTGCCCGCCGCCCCGTCGCTGATCGGCGAGCGGATGCGCGCCGCCCGGTCGGCCTCGCTCGCATAATACCAGTCGAACCCTTCGCCCGCCGCGATCTGCCCGGCCATCGCCTCACCGTCGTCGGCAAGCCGGAACCCGTCCGGATTGGCGTTCTCCAGGTCCGCGTCGCGCCAGTCGGACAACGGCATGTAATTGTCGATCCCCACCGCATCGATCGCCGGATGCGCCCAGAGCGGATCGAGATGAAAGAACACGTCGCCCGAGCCGTCGGCCGGATGATGACCGAAATATTCGCTCCAGTCGGCGCCATAGGTGATCTTCGTCGAGGACCCGAGGATCGCGCGCACGTCGGCCGCCAGATCCGCCAGCGCCGCAACGAAGGGAAAGCCGTCCGCCGCATCGCGCAGCGTGGTCAGCCCGCGCAATTCGGAGCCGATCAGGAAGGCGTCGACCCCACCCGCCGCCTTTGCCAGCAGCGCATAATGCAGCACCATGCGGCGATAGCCCTCGTCGCCGCCCTGATAGGAAACCGTGGTGTCGGACACGTCGAAATCGCCGACCTCGGCCGGTCCGCAGAAGGCCGCGACATCCGCCGGGATCGCCGCCGACCGGTTGGGCGAGCCCGGTCGCCCCGGCGCCGGATGACAGGTGATGCGGCCGCGCCAAGGATAGGCCGCCTGCTCCGCCCCGCCATAGGGATCGGGCAAGCCATTGCCCTGAGGAATGTCCATCATCACGAACGGATAGAGCATCACCTTCAACCCGCGCGCCTTGAGGTCGGCAATCGCCTCGACCACGCTTCTGTCATCCGGCGTTCCGCCATAGGCCGGGCCGCCGTCATGACGGCTGACCAGATAGGCGGCATCGCGCGTCACGCCCGACACCCGCCAGGCCCGGCTCTCGTTGCGGCTCGCCACCTCGACCCCCGGCACCACGCGGCATTGCCCGGCACGCAGATCCGTGCCGAACCAGGACACAACCAGTGCGACAGTCTCGAGATTGGGGCAGAGCGCCTGCAACTCGTCGATCGACGCCTGCCAGTCGGTATGGGCGGTCAGCGTGTTGCGATTGACGATGCGCGCGGCCCCTTCGCCCGTCCGCTCCTTCACCTGCGTCGTTGCATAGCCATGCTCGGTGGAGCCCGGAATAACGGTCACCGCCTTCACCATGCCTTCCAGCCGGCCCACCGGCCGGATCACCTCGAACTGCAGCAGCGGAATGCGATTGCCGAAATCATCGAGCGGCAGGCGCTCGAACACCACATAGGCGAGCCCGCGATAGGCCGGCATATTGCCCGCCCCCTGCTTCGCCTCGATCAGCGGATCGGGCAACTGGTCCTCCGTCCCGGGATAGAAGCGCATCTCGATCTCGGTCAGGTCGATCTCCTGCCCGTCGGCCCAGACGCGCCGAACAAAAGCCACCTCCCCCTCGCACAGCCCGACCGCCAGATTGGCATAGTAGCGATAGGTCTTCACCCGCGTGCCGGTCGCCTTGGCGCCCGTCCGCTCGGTCGTCGCCTCCTCCTCGAAGCGCGTGGCCCAGATCAGCGTGCCGCCGAGCCGCGCCGTGCCGTAGAGCCTCGGGATCGCCGTGCCCTCCGCCGCCCCTGGCAGCCTTGCCGCCGAAAGTCGTGCGCCCGACAAGGTCGTTCCGCCGCCGATCAGCGCCCGGTCGAGCATGTTGCCGGCGAGCGCACCCGCCGCCCGGCCGATGACGGCGCCGAGCGGCCCGAACACCGAACCCAGCGCCGCACCCGCCGCCTGGAAGAGGATTGTCGCCATGGATGCCCCCTGCGGCACCCTTATGGATGCTCGCCTAGATTGTGATAGGATGTGGAGGTTCGGGAGCGGAAGCAGCAAGCGCCGCGCCAGCCGGCGCGTCGGCGAAGACGGGCTCCGCCGACCGTGGCAAAGGCCTTGCTCTCGAATGTGGAGGTAGTGCTATGAGGTCTTGGCCAATTGGCATTACGCTGATCTTGAGGATAACCCGGACGGGCTGGTCGATAGCCGTCCGGGTCAGCTTCAAAGGCTAGCAAAGGCTGGGCGAGGTACGCGCCTCGTCCAGCACTTCACCAACATATGGGAAAACCCGCCGCTTTTCAAGAAATCTCCGGAAACCGGTAGATCCCGGCAATGCGTCTCCGCCAGGCCGGCACCAGAGCCGAGCGGATCACCGCCGCCTGCTCATAGGCATGGATGAAGGCGTCCGTGCCGACGAGAATGCCGGCGTGCTTGGCGGCAAATTGCGGGCGAAACCGGAAGACCAGAAGATCGCCCGGCCGTGCCTCGGCAAAGCCCGGCACCTCCGCGCAATGCCGCCCCGCCGCCTCCAGCAGCCGTTCCTGCCCGCCGCGCTCCGCCCAGTCCGCCGCATAGGGCGCCACCATCTCCGGCTCCACCCCATAGAGCTCCCGCCAGATCCCGCGCACCAGCCCCAGACAATCGCACCCGACACCCTTCGTCGTCCCCTGATGCCGGTAGGGCGTGCCGATCCATTGCTCGGCGATCGCGACCACGCGGTTTCCGATGGCGGTCATGGGTCTTGCTCCTGGGTATAGCGTGAGATCACTCGAGACTGCAGTAGTGGCATCAACCTGGTGGCAGCAAGCGCCGGCGGCACGTCTTCTCCCTTGGTGGGAGAAGAAGCGAAATCGAGGGCTTAGCCGAAGGCTAAACCTCAGATTTCGCAGATGAGGGGGACGGACGACCGACATGAGGTAGAAAGCCCCCTCACCTGCAATTTCTAGCACTTGGCTTGCGCCAAGACGCTGAAATTATTGCTTCCTCTCCCACAAGGGGAGAGGAACCCGTCCCCATCACCCTCACTCGAACAGCGCCGTCCCGTCATGCGTGCTCTCGCCCTTCACATAGGAATAGGCGAAATCGCTCCCCGGCATATGCGGGAATCCCCGGAAATTGAGACCGTTGGCAAACCGGTCGCGACAGGTCGAAAACCCCTTGTCGCAGCCGACGGTCACCGTCACCGCGTCGCCGACCGACGCCGCGCTCTCCAGCGGCAGCCATAGCGTCAGCCGCATGCCGCCGGATACCGCGACATTGCCGTCGATCTCGACCGCCAGCCCTTCGTTCACACCCCCGTCGAACCGCATCGTGCCGAGCCGGAAATGCCCGTCGGCAAACCCGCCAAGGCCGGACACCACGATCCGGTCGCGCCCCTCGACCGCCGTCACCATGGCACTCGCCCGCCGCCCCGCGAGCGAAAGATCCACCCGGCAGCGACCGTCGCCAAGGCTCGCATCGCAACGCCGGCCATAGATCCGGCCCTGCTCCTGCGACAGCCGGTGGGCAAAACTCCTGAGCTCCGCCGCAAAGGCCCCGCCCGCCCGCGACACCTCGCCGATCTCCTGCACCTTCATCAGCAGATGCTGCTCCTGCGGCTCTTGCCAGTTGACGGTAAACACCTCGACCCGTGCGCCGTCATAGCGCCCGGCCGCCAGGTCCGCCTCGCGGATGACCGCGCTGGAAAAGCCGCCGGTCACCTCGGCGCCGGGTGCCGCCAGGCCGTTCACCGCCCGCGCCTCGGTCCCGGCAAAGCCGCTCGCGGCGAGAAAGACCGTTCCGGCAAAGCTCAGGTCGCAGTCATGCTCGGTGAAACCGAGCACCACGCCGTCGCGCCGCGTCACCCGCCAGCAGCGGCAAAGCGTCGTGGCATCGCCCGAGAGATGGGTGGCCAATGCGGAGGGAAGAACTCTCACGGCAGGATCTCCACCAGCGGAATGGCCGGAATGCGCCCGGCCCGGAAGGCCTCGAGATTGACGTCGATACGGTCCGTGTCGAAGCGTACCGGCACGTCGAACTCGAACCCGGCCTGCACCAGCACGCCGAGAGGCGGAATATATTCCTCGACGATCGTCACGACGCCGGTGGCCGCATCGCAGGCGAAACCGTCCCCGGGCAGTTCCACCCCGCCAACCGCGACCCGCACGGTGCCCACCACCGGCTTCAAAATCTCGCGCCGCCATTCGCCGCCGGCATCGCCATAGGTCTTGACCAGCCGGAACGTTGCCGTCGCCCCGTCGCCCGTGCCGATCGCCTGGTCGAGGGGCGACACTGTCTCGCCCGGCCCGCAGGATTTTCCATCGAGCGGATCGCGAAAGCGAAAACCGTAAAGCTGCCCGCCGCGCGCCTCGAAGAAGGCGACGACCGCGTAGAGATCGTCGACCGCCCGAAGACCCGACCCGGCGTCATAGACCCGCCGCGAACCCCGCCAGCGCGCATTGCGCTGTTCGCGCCCGTTGGTCAGGTCAACGATGTCGGTCAGCCGTTTCGGCCCGCCGCTCGTCGACAGCGACAGGCGCAGCGGAAAGCGCACCTCATGGAAACCATTGCTCATGGTTCAGTGTCCTTAGTTCGAAGGCTTCAGAGGAAGGCCCGGGCGATGCCGACCACCAGCATCACGCCGGCGCGAAACGCTCGTCAGAGATGCCGCCGCCCACGCCCGACGCTGCGGGCCAGCATGGCGGTGATCTGACCTTCGCTGCGGGCAAAGCTCACCGCGTCGCTCGCCGTCACGTGGAAGTTGATCTGCGTGGTCGCCCCGCTGCCACCGGCCGCCACGCCGAGCGACCCGTCCGAGCCGCGTTTCAGCGGCAGAATGGCCTCGGCGCCGGCCTCACCCATCAGCCCCAGATCGCCGCCGAGGGGAAAATAGGTCGGCGCCGACACAACGCCGCCGGCCGCAAACGGCGTCACCCGCCCCGGCACGCCGCCGGACGCAAAGGGCATGATCGCGCCGAACCCGGCCGTCAGCCCGGAAATCAGTCCGGTCAGCGCATTGCCCATCAGCCCCTCCAGCGGTTTCAGCCCGGCCGAAAGGGCAATGTCGGTCAGCCGCGTGCCGACCGCCCTCAACGTGTCCTCCAACCCCTTGCCGCCGACGGTCGCGCCCTTCAGCGCCGAGGTCAGCGCCGCGCCAAAACTCCGCGACCGCCCTTCCAACTCCTCCAGCACCTTAAGCGCTTCGCCCGCGTCCAGATCGAGGGACAGCGCAATGATGTCGTCGTCGGTCATGGTGATCCTCCGTGTCGCCGTTGTGGTCCTGTCTTCTCCCCGGCCACCCGATCTCCCCCGTCATGGGGAAGGTGTCACGCGGTGACAGAGGGGAGTGAGCCACGCTCGTCCCCGCCATCCGGAAAGGCCCGCATCAATCCCTCCAGCCCCGCCCGCGAAAGCCTCGCCGCCCTTGGCGCAAAGGCCCCCGCCATGGCGGCGAACTCGATCAGGCTCAAGCCCCAGAACACGCTTGGAGAAAGCCGCAGGCGACAGAGCCCGGCATCGAGCACCGCCTCCCAGGGGAAGGGTCGCGCCGTCGCCGCCTCGCCGCCTGCGGCCCTCAAGGGTCCGGCGCGGCCACCCCGCGCTGCGGCTCCGGCGCAAAAGTCGCGGCCAGCAGGTAGCCGAACATAGCCCCCGCGCCGGCAATTCCGCCCACCCCCGCCATGTAGGCCAGGTCCAAATCGCTCACCCCGTTGCCCCCCCCGCGTAACCCAGCACCGAAGATGCAAAAAAGATACAGCGCCTCTA
>JAIBEK010000039.1 GCA_019459145.1 Arenimonas sp. | reverse complement strand
CGGCCTGGGCTACACACGTGCTACAATGGTCGGTACAAAGGGTTGCCAAGCCGCGAGGTGGAGCTAATCCCATAAAACCGATCGTAGTCCGGATCGCAGTCTGCAACTCGACTGCGTGAAGTCGGAATCGCTAGTAATCGTGAATCAGAATGTCACGGTGAATACGTTCCCGGGCCTTGTACACACCGCCCGTCACACCATGGGAGTGGGTTGCTCCAGAAGTAGCTAGTCTAACCTTCGGGAGGACGGTTACCACGGAGTGATTCATGACTGGGGTGAAGTCGTAACAAGGTAGCCGTAGGGGAACCTGCGGCTGGATCACCTCCTTAATCGAAGACACCAGCTTCGTCATAAGCTCCCACACGAATTGCTTGATTCACTTGCGAAAGGCGATTGGGTTTAGACCCGAGAGTAACGATTGGGTCTGTAGCTCAGTTGGTTAGAGCGCACCCCTGATAAGGGTGAGGTCGGCAGTTCGAATCTGCCCAGACCCACCAATCGAAGGGGCCATAGCTCAGCTGGGAGAGCGCCTGCTTTGCACGCAGGAGGTCAGCGGTTCGATCCCGCTTGGCTCCACCATTAACTCTAGTCGCCGAAAGCTCAGAAATGAGTGTTTACCAGGATGAGATTGATGCCTGGGTTGAACATTGATTTCTGGACTTTGCGCCAGAACTGTTCTTTAAAAATTTGGGTATGTGATAGAAGTAGACCGATGTGTTGCTTTCACTGGCAGCATGTCGCGTCAAGGTAAAATTTGCGTGTTCTCTATGCAAATTTTCGGCGAATGTCGTCTTCACGTTATAGACAGTAACCAGATTGCTTGGGGTTATATGGTCAAGTGAAGAAGCGCATACGGTGGATGCCTTGGCAGTCAGAGGCGATGAAAGACGTGGTAGCCTGCGAAAAGCTTCGGGGAGTCGGCAAACAGACTTTGATCCGGAGATGTCTGAATGGGGGAACCCAGCCATCATAAGATGGTTATCACACACTGAATACATAGGTGTGTGAGGCGAACCAGGGGAACTGAAACATCTAAGTACCCTGAGGAAAAGAAATCAACCGAGATTCCCTTAGTAGTGGCGAGCGAACGGGGACTAGCCCTTAAGCTTCTTTGATTTTAGCGGAACGCTCTGGAAAGTGCGGCCATAGTGGGTGATAGCCCTGTACGCGAAAGGATCTTAGAAGTGAAATCGAGTAGGACGGAGCACGAGAAACTTTGTCTGAACATGGGGGGACCATCCTCCAAGGCTAAATACTACTGACTGACCGATAGTGAACCAGTACCGTGAGGGAAAGGCGAAAAGAACCCCGGAGAGGGGAGTGAAATAGAACCTGAAACCGTATGCGTACAAGCAGTGGGAGCCTACTTTGTTAGGTGACTGCGTACCTTTTGTATAATGGGTCAGCGACTTATTTTCAGTGGCGAGCTTAACCGAATAGGGGAGGCGTAGCGAAAGCGAGTCTTAATAGGGCGTCTAGTCGCTGGGAATAGACCCGAAACCGGGCGATCTATCC
>JAIBEK010000028.1 GCA_019459145.1 Arenimonas sp. | reverse complement strand
GATCTCCTTTGCGGCCGCGGCCGAACGCTGGGCCAGTTCTCGCACTTCCTGGGCGACGACGGCGAAGCCCTTGCCGCTTTCGCCGGCCCGCGCGGCCTCGACGCCGGCATTGAGTGCGAGCAGATTGGTCTGGAAGGCGATTTCGTCGATCACGCCGATGATCTTGGTGATCTCGGCCGAGGATTGCTCGATGCCGCTCATGGCGCCGATCGCCTGGGCGACGACGGCGTCCGAACGCGAGGCCTCGGTGCTGACCGAGGTCACCCGCTTGGCGGCCTCATGCGCGCCTTCCGCCGTCTGGCGGACCGCAACAGTCAGCTCGTCGAGGGCCGCAGAGGTTTCTTCCAGATTGGCGGCCTGGCGCTCGGTGCGTTGCGACAGTTCGTTGGAGGCACGGCGGATCTCTTCCTTCGAGCCGGAAATGTCGACGCCCTTGGCATTGACCTTGGCCATCGCGGCCTCGAGATGGGAAAGGGCTTCGTTGAAGTTGTCGCGCAGGGCGGCATATTTCGGGCCGAGTTCGCCGCAACGCACGGTCAGGTCGCCGCGGGCCAGTTCTTCCAGTGCCGCACCGATGGTGGAGACGACACGGGCCTGCTGGGCGGCTTCGGCCTGCTGCATTTCGGCATTCTGGTTGCGCTCGGCATCCAGCTGGCGCGACTGCTCTTCCTCGCGCCGCGCCATGGCGTGGCGTTCGCGCACCTTTTCCTGCAGCGCCCTGGTTGCCTTCGCCATCATGCCCACTTCATTGCCCATGTCGGTGTGCGGAATGGTGATCGAGACGTTCTCGTTGGCAACGGCACCCAGTGCGCTATGGATGGCGGTAAGCGGTCGGGTGATGCCGTTGATGATGACATAGGCGGCGATCAGGCCGAGCGTGACGACAAGCCCGCCGATCATGACGGCCTTCCAGATCATCGCGTTGATCTTCACCTGAAGGTCGTCGATATAGACGCCGGTGCCGATCACGACTTTCCACGGTTCGTAAGCCTGGCTATAGGCGGCTTTCAGGAAGACCTCGCCAGTCGGATCGGTGGGCTTTTCCCAATAATATTCGGTGATGCCGCCGCCCTTCTGGCCTTTGTCGATCATTTCCTCGCGGAACAGATTGCCCATCTTGTCGGGCAGCCCCTTCTGCGCCAGACCCACCTGCTTCTGCACAGGGTGGAAGATCATGGTAACGTCATAGTCGAGGCCGAACAGGTAGCCGTTCGGTTCATACTTGATCGAGGTCAGCGTCCTGAAGGCCTGGGCCTTGGCGTCTTCCGGGCTTAGTTCGCCGGATTTGACCCGTTCCTCGTAGCCCTTGATGATGGCGATGCCGGATTCCACCTGCGAACGCAGCATGTCGTAGCGTTCGGCATAGATGGAGCCGGAGGCGGTCTTGATCTGGAAATAGGTGGCCACGCCGAACGCCACCATCAGGGCGCCAATCAGCAGAAAAAGTTGATGGGAGATTTTCAGGTTTTTCATTAAGTCCTCGCTCAATCGAATGATCCGGTCGGTGTCCTACCGATCCTGCGAGGTTGGTCTGCGCTCGCGAGCGTATGCATCATGCTGCTACCGGGTTATATCGCCACATTCCGATAAAACCGATAAAATTTGATTTATAGACTGGCAACCATAAATGAACCCCAAGAATTTATAGAAAAATGGTCGCAAGCGCGACGAATCCGATCCGGGGACAGAAACGAATGACATCTGCTTGAAGCGTAAGGTTGCGAGAGCAGGAGAAAGACAATCGCAATACTGCGGCCGGAGGTTGCCTGACCGGTGTCTTTGCCGGTTTTCTTAGTCGTGACTGTATTAGTAAAGTCAAACGCCCCGGCGATGCCGAGGCGTCTGTCCCGCTTTTCAGCGGCAGTCCCGCGCAGCCCGGATCGTTTGGCTGGGTGGGGGCAGGGAAGTCGGCGGCGCTCAGTCGATGCGCAACTCGAATGTCGTGACGTCGAGCGGCTTGTCGGTGCTGTCGCCCGGCGATGCCGCACCCGGGGCGCCGGTGACGGCGGCGGTGGTGGCCTCGACGTCGATACCGTCGGCCGGACCGACGCTTGCGGCCGCAATGACGCTGCCGTTGGTGGTCCAGCCCTCGGCCTTGTTGATGAAGACGACCGGCGAACCGCCGAGCCATGCTTCGGTGCGCTTCAGCTTGCGCTCTCCGTCGACCTCGACGATTTCGGCCGCCTGGGTGCCGGGAGCGATCTGCGGCACGTGGTAGGCCTTCTCGTCCTTTTCGACCTTCAGCGCGGGGCAGGTCGTGCAGTTCATCACGACGATGCTGGAGCCCCTGGCCTTGGCGCTGCCGACCACCTCGACCGAAGATGCCAGTGTCGGCCCCGTGGTGATCAGAAGCGCTGCGGTCAGAATAAGGTTGCGCATGACGAAATCCCCGAATTGCTTTCGAGGACAGTTCTACGCGGCGATTATTGCCATCCGGTCAGGCCGATCGCTCAAATTTTATCGATCTCGGCTTTTCTGTCGGATTCCGGGACGTTTCCGGTCTTCAATCCCGGCCGATGGCCCGCCAGCCGATGTCGCGGCGGCAAAAGCCGTTGTCCCATTCGACCGTATCGACCAGCCGATAGGCGGCCGCCTGGGCGTCCGCGACGCTTGCGCCGAGCGCGGTGGCATTGAGCACGCGCCCGCCGGTTGCGACCAGTTGATGATCCTTCAGCGCCGTTCCGGCATGAAAGACCTTGGCCTCGTCCCTTTCGTCCGGAAGCGAACGGATCGGCGTGTTCTTCTCGTACGAGCCGGGATAGCCCTTCGAGGCAAGGACCACGGTCAGCGCCGTTTCGTCTCGCCATTCGGCTGAGACTTCGTGCAGACGGCCAGTGGCGGTCGCATGCAGCAATGCGAGCAGGTCGCTTTTCAGTCGCATCATCAGCACCTGGCATTCCGGATCGCCGAAGCGGACATTGTATTCGATCAGTTCGGGACCCTTGTCGGTGATCATCAGTCCGGCGAAGAACACGCCGGAAAAGGGCATGCCCATCTCCGCCATGCCGCGCATGGTCGGCTCGATAATCTCCTTCATCGTGCGCTCGACCAGGCCCGGTGTCATGACAGGGGCTGGCGAATAGGCGCCCATGCCGCCGGTGTTCGGGCCGGTGTCGCCGTCGCCGACGCGCTTGTGGTCCTGGGCGGTCGCCAGCGGCAGCAGCGTCTTGCCGTCGCACAGGCAGAAGAAGCTCGCCTCCTCGCCGTCGAGAAAGGCCTCGACCACGACCTCGGCGCCGGCTTCGCCGAAGGCACCCTCGAAGCAGTCGTCGATGGCGGCGAAAGCCTCGTCCACCGTCATCGCCACCGTCACGCCCTTGCCGGCGGCAAGACCGTCGGCCTTGATGACGATCGGCGCGCCCTGGGCGCGGACATAGGCCTTCGCCTTCGGCGCATTGTTGAAGCGCTGGTAGGCGCCGGTTGGAATGTTGTAGCGGGCGCAGAGATCCTTGGTGAAGCCCTTCGAGCCCTCGAGCTGGGCGGCCGCCGCCGATGGGCCGAACACGGCAAAGCCCTCGGCCCGCAACTGGTCGGCAAGCCCGGCGACGAGCGGCGCTTCCGGGCCGATGATGACGAAGTCGATCTCGTGGCCGCGGCAGAAGGCGAGGATTTCGTCCAGGTCATCGGCGCTGATCGGAACCAGCGTCGCGTGCTCGGCGATGCCGGGATTGCCGGGAATGGCGTAAAGTGTGGTCAACAGCGGGGATTGGGCGATCTTCCAGGCCAAAGCATGCTCGCGTCCGCCCGACCCGATCAACAGAACCTTCATCGCCCACCCTCCGATTGCCTTGGGAATAGCTGCGCGGTTAAGGGCAGGGGGGGCAAAGGTCAAGAAAAAACCCGGAAGCTCTGCATTCCTGTGGAGCGCAGACGCGATTCCTTGCCTTCGCCGCCGTCGCGGCTATGGTCGCCGCTCGCAAATCTGGAGAATACCCATGGCTGACGACAGCAAATCCATCGCCGCGATCATCGCCTCCGAGGTCAATGCCCGCCCCGAGCAGGTGATCGCTGCCGTGGAACTGCTCGACGGCGGCGCGACCGTGCCCTTCATCGCCCGCTACCGCAAGGAAGTGACCGGCGGCCTCGACGACACGCAGCTGCGCAACCTCGCCGAACGGCTGACCTATCTTCGTGAACTCGGTGCCCGCCGCAAGGCGATCGTCGAATCGATCACTTCGCAGGGCAAGATGACCGATGAGCTGATGGGCAAGATCTTCAAGGTCGCCACCAAGGCGGAGCTGGAAGACATCTATCTGCCCTTCAAGCCGAAGCGCCGCACGCGCGCCGAGATTGCCCGCGAAAAAGGGCTGCAGCCGCTCGCCGATGCCATCTGGGCCAACCGCACCGCCGATCCTCAGAAGCTGGCCGAGGCTTATATCACCGCCGACGTGCCGGACGTGAAGGCGGCGCTCGAGGGCGCCCGCGACATCGCGGCGGAAACGATCTCGGAGAACGCCGACCTGATCGGCCGGCTGCGCAACGACATGAAGGACCGTGCCATCCTCTATTCCAAGGTGGTCGAGGGCAAGGAGCAGGCCGGCGAAAAGTTCGCCGACTATTTTGCCCATTCCGAACGCTGGGCGACCGTTCCCGGCCACCGGGCGCTCGCCATGCTGCGCGGCTGGAACGAGGAAATGCTGACGCTGTCGATCGAGGCCGACAGGGACGATCCGTCGCCGGTCAAGCCGGCCCAGCGCACCATCGCGCTGGCTTACGAGGTCTCCGGCAAGGGACCGGCCGACCAGTGGCTGATGGAAGTCGCCGGCTGGACCTGGCGCGTGAAACTCTCCGTCTCGCTGTCGCTCGACCTGATGCGTGACCTACGCGAACGGGCCGAAGAAGAGGCGATCCACGTCTTCGCCCGCAACCTCAAGGACCTGCTGCTCGCAGCTCCCGCCGGCTCGCGCCCGACCATGGGGCTCGATCCGGGCATCCGGACCGGCGTCAAGGTCGCGGTTGTCGACGGCACCGGCAAGGTGCTGGAGACGACGACCGTCTATCCCTTCCCGCCGAAGAACGACATTCGCGGCACGCAGGCCGCGCTTGCCTCGCTGATCCGCAAGCACAATGTCGAGCTGATCTCCATCGGCAACGGCACCGGCAGCCGCGAGACCGAACGGCTGGTCGCCGACATGCTGGCCCAGTTCCCGGCCACCGCGCCGAAGCCGACCAAGGTCATCGTGTCGGAGGCCGGCGCCTCGGTCTATTCGGCCTCGGAGACGGCGGCCAAGGAGTTTCCCGGCCTCGACGTGTCGCTGCGCGGTGCCGTCTCGATCGCCCGCCGCCTGCAGGATCCGCTGGCCGAACTGGTCAAGATCGAGCCGAAGTCGATCGGCGTCGGCCAGTACCAGCACGATGTCGACCAGGGCCGGCTTGGCCGCTCGCTCGATGCCGTGGTCGAGGATGCGGTGAACGCGGTCGGCGTCGATCTCAACACGGCTTCGGTGCCGCTTCTCGCCCGCGTCTCCGGCCTTGGCAGTTCCATCGCCGAAGCCATCGTCACCCACCGAGACGAGACCGGCCCGTTCCAGAGCCGCAAGGATCTCCTGAAGGTTCCGCGCCTTGGCGCCCGCACCTTCGAACAGTGCGCCGGCTTCCTGCGCATCCCGAACGGCAAGGAACCGCTCGACGCCTCTTCGGTTCACCCCGAAGCCTATGGCGTGGCGAAGAAGATCGTCGCAGCCTGCGGTCGCGACCTGCGTACGCTGATGGGTGACAGCGCCACGCTCAAGGGCCTCGATCCGAAGAAGTTCATCGACGAGCAGTTCGGCCTGCCGACCGTCAGGGACATCATCGCCGAGCTGGAAAAGCCCGGCCGCGACCCCCGCCCGAGCTTCAAGACGGCGACCTTCGCCGACGGGGTGGACGAGATCACCGACCTGAAACCCGGCATGACGCTCGAAGGCACGGTCACCAACGTCGCCGCCTTCGGCGCCTTCGTCGATATCGGCGTGCATCAGGACGGCCTCGTGCACGTTTCCCAGCTTGCCGACCGTTTCGTCAAGGATCCGCATGAGGTGGTGAAGGCCGGCGATGTGGTGAAGGTCCGCGTGGTCGAAGTCGACGTCAAGCGCAAGCGCATCGCGCTCACCATGCGCAAGGACGGCGGCGAGGCACCCCAGCCCTCGATGCGCGATGCACGCGGCACGGCCAATGCCATGCGTCACGCCAATGCCAAGCCGTCCGCCAAACCCGAGACCCCGGCGCTCGGTGGCCTGGGCGCGGCGCTCGCCGAGGCGATGCGCAAGAAGTAGCGGTTCGAGGTGCCGGCAGAGCCAATCCGCCGGTTCCCTTGGGGCCGTCTTTGCTCTATCAATTCGCCCATGAACACCGCCGCCGAACAGAACGGGCGCGTTGCCGACGCGCCATCCGACAACTGGGTCTACCGGGTCCTGCCGCCGGCCGCCTGGCCCTATGCGCAATTGGCCCGCTGGGACCGGCCGATCGGCTGGCAATTGCTGATGTGGCCGTGCTTCTGGTCGTCGGCGCTGGCCGCCAATGTGCTGGCGGAGCGCGGGCAGCTCAGTGTTGCGCTGTTCCTCTTCCACCTCTTCCTGTTCTTCGCCGGTTCCGTTGCCATGCGCGGGGCCGGCTGCACCTATAATGATCTGGTCGACGAGGAGATCGACATGGCGGTGGCGCGCACCCGCTCGCGGCCGCTGCCGTCCGGCCGCGTGACGCGGCGCCAGGCCAAGATCTTCCTCGTGGCCCAGGCGCTGGTCGGGCTGTTGGTTCTGCTGTGCTTCAACCGCTTTGCCATCGTGCTCGGCATCACCTCGCTGCTGATCGTCGCCATCTACCCGTTTGCCAAGCGCTTTACCGACTGGCCGCAGTTCTTCCTAGGCCTCGCCTTCTCCTGGGGCGCGTTGATGGGCTGGGCGGCGCTGGCCGGCTGGCTGTCGCTTGCTAGCCTGTTCCTTTATGGAGCAGCGATCGCCTGGACGATCGGCTATGACACGATCTACGCCCATCAGGACAAGGAGGACGACGCGCTGGTCGGCGTGCGCTCCACCGCCCGCCTGTTCGGCGAAAACACGCGCCGCTGGCTGATCGGCCTCTATGGCCTGACGCTCCTGTTGTTGTTCATCGCCTTTGCCCTCGCCGGTGTCGGCCTGCTTGCGTATGTCGGCTTGGCGGTCGCTGCCTTGATGTTCGCCTATCAGATCCGCGTGCTCGACATCGACGATCCGGCCCAGTGCCTGGCGCTGTTCAAGTTCAACAACAAGGTCGGCGCGATCCTGTTCCTCGGCCTTCTGGCGGCGCTACCCTTCGCCTGATCGACTTCTGTCCCGGTGTGGGACATGCAAACGGCCCGGACGAGCATCCGGGCCGTTCATCGATCAGCTGAAATTAACGGGTGAGGCCGGCCAGGGCGCCGGACTGTCTCAATTGCGGGCGATGATTTCCTTGCCCGAGATCTTCATCGACACGCCGAGCTTGCCGGTCGTGCGACGCACCAGGAAACGCGGACGGCGCTCGGCAAAATAGGAATGGCGGCGGCGCGGCTGCGCCTCGCGGGCCCTGACTTCGCCGAGATGCTCTTCCAGCGGGCGGGCGATGCCGTCGGCCTCGACCATCAGCATGGGAATGCGGAAGGCATCCGACCAGCCGCGCCAGTCGGCGGCGATGTCGCACAGGTCATGGGCGACCAGAAGCGGAATGCAGAGCTCCGGATCCTCGTGGTGCAGTTCCAGCGTAACGGTCACTTCCCCGTCTCCATGGTCGATCGCCCTGGCCGCCACGCCCTTGAAGGCACGCGCCGGCAAGGCGAATGAAAGGGGCAGGCCGCTCGAGGCCAGGATCTTGCGCAGCACGGCACCACGTTCGTCGATGGTTATCGTCACATCGCCGGAAGCACCCCGCGCTGCGTAGGTCACCTGTTGCGGAAACCGGGTCGGATCCAGTCGCAGCGTCGCGCCTGCCCATGCGGGCTTCATAACCGTGTTCGTCATCTTCATGCTACCCTTGTTTTACCCGAGAGCGCTTCATGCGTTCGTCTGATTGGGACTTTTCGTCCTCTATGGCCGGAAGGTAGCGCGCCTCCCTGAGAGACAGCTTAAAAATCGCGGTTAAAAAAACTTTGCCGGCTCAAATGGTTAGCGTTTTCGAATGTGGCACGGTTTGTAAAACGTGAACGCGGGGCGCCGCATGACAGGCCGGGACAAGCCTCGTCTGGCAGTATCTGCGAAAATTGCGATATTTCGTCCTCAAGAGAGTTGCCCCCATGGTTTCGACCTATCTGAGCTATGATCTCGTCGTGCGCGACATCAAGTCCAGCCTCAACCGGACCGCTGCCGACCGCCAGGTCACGCGCGAATCGGCCTACTATGAAGCCAATATCGGCAAGGTCACCTCGGTCGACGAATTCCTCGACGATTACCGGCTCTACTCCTTCGCGATGAAGGCACACGGTCTCGAAGACATGACCTATGCCAAGGCCTTCATGCGCAAGGTTCTGGAAAGCGACCTGACGGACGACAATAGCTATGCCAACAAGCTGTCGGACGACCGCTATCGCAACTTCGCCGCCGCCTTCTCCTTCTCCTCGGCGACGAAGATCCCGCAGACCGAGACGCAGACGGACGAGATGATCGGCCTCTACAATGCCACGATCATCAACAGGGACGAGCAACTTGCCGAGGACACGCGATACTATCAGATCATGGTCGATCGCACGACCAATGTGGATGTCTTCCTGCATGACGACCGGCTGCGCGATTATGTGCTGACGGCCTATGGCATCGACCGGAAGACCTACAACTACGATCTGGTCCGTGGCGCGCTCTCCAGCGACGTCAGCGATCCGGCCAGCTACTACAATACGGTAATTCTTCCCCAGGCCAACGCCGCCTCCACCCAGATTGCCGACAACAATACCATCCTGACCGCCGTCAATGGCCGCGCTTCCGCCATGACCATGGCCGCGACCATGCAGAGCGTCATCGACCAGCAGCCGGTGATCCAGGGGCAGATCGACGATCTGGAACTGCAGAAGCTCGAGCCGGCCGCCGATGTGCCTGCGCTCGATGCGCAGATCGCCACGCTTCAGGCGCAGCTCCAGGCGATGTACACCGCCGTCGGCGTGACCGACGTCAGCGAAGTGCCGCCGCTGCTTTCGGCGCAGCAGACGATCATCGACGACTACAATGCCATCCTGCCGCCCGTCGGGGCTGAGACGACGACGCTGGTCAACAAGCTCAAGGACGACAATAAGCGGCTGCAGAACATCGTCGCAGGCTTCTCCGCCTATGAACAGCTCGCCAACGCCTTCAGTTTCGCCAGTGACGGCACGGTTGCGGCGGGCTCCGCCCAGACAGCCGCAAACAAGCAGGCGACGACCAATCTCTACATCTTCGGCCAGGACCGGCTGACCCGGACCGGCGCCATCCTCAATGACGAATATTACAAGTCCAGGATCGCCAGCATTGCCACGGTTGGCGAGCTTCTGGCCGACAGCCGCCTGGTGTCCTACGTCAAGACGGCGTTCGGGCTGACCAGCGCCGCGGTCGTTTCCTCGACGCTGGAATTCGTCATCACCAGCGATCCGGATGATCCGGCCAGCTACCTCAATCAGCAGTACAAGACGAACAAGAACTACGACAACTTCGTCGCACTGACGCGGGCCTTCAACTTCCAGGAAGACGGCACGCTTGCCTCCGGCGATCCGGCCCAGACCGCACAGCAGCTGGCTCAGACCTCCAGCCGTTATTTTTCAGGCTATGACGACACCCATGAAGCGGCCGACGAACGGGCGATCAAGGCCTATAAGAACGCGCTCGCCGCCTTCAACACCGACAGCGGCAGCATCCGCACGGTCGATGAACTGGTCGGCACCAAGGCCGTCTATGAATTCGCCATGCAGGCCGTCGGCCTCGACCCGGACGAAATCTCCAAGCGGACGATGAAGAAGGTCCTGACCAGCGATCTCGATGATCCGAGGAGTTTTGCCAATTCGCTGAAGGACGATCGCTACGTTCGGTTCGCCCAGCTGTTCAATTTCGACGAAAAGGGCGATCTCAGCTGGCCAGCCATGGCCCAGGACGAGGGCACGATCAAGAAATACGCCAAGAATTATATCGTCCAGAAGACCCGTTTCGCCGAAGAGGATCAGAAGGAGAGGCTGAAGAAGGAAGCCGAAACCGAGGCCGAGTATTATCAGGACAAGATCGCCAGCCTGAAGACACTCGACGAGTTTCTCGGGGACCGCCGGCTCGTCGACGTCGCTCTGGTCGCCAAGAGGATCGATCCCTCGCAGGTGACCGACGATTTCATGAAGGAGGTCTTCGCTTCCGACCTCGGCGATCCGAAGAGCTTCGTCCACGAACAGAAGGACAGCCGCTTCGCCGAGCTCTTGGCATCCTTCAATTTCAACGAGCATGGCAAGGTCGCGAGCACTGCGAGTGGCGGCATCCAGACGCCGGGCGAAGTGCGCGAGGAGCTCAATCTGTTCCTGCGCCAGACGCTCGAGACGGAGGAAGGCAACAGCAATCCGGGCGTCCGTCTCGCGCTTTATTTCGAGCGCATGGCCGGCACGATCACCTCGGCCTACGACATTCTCGGCGACACGGCCCTGCTTGAATTCTTCCGCACCACCTACAGCCTGCCGGCGGAACTCTCCAGCATGGACATCGACCAGCAGGCGCGGATCGTCGAGAAAAACATGGAACTCGCCGAACTCGCCGATCCGGACAAGCTGTCGAAGCTGGTGCGCCGCTTCACCATCATGTACGACCTAGAAAACGGCGGCGGCTCGTCACCCTCCCTGTCCATCCTGATGGGCGGCGGCAATATCGGAATCAGTGCCGATCTGCTGATGTCGATTTCCCAGTTGCGCGCCGGATAAGAACGACCAGCGAGCGCTTGCGCGCCCACTTGGTCTGGCCAAACTCCGGACAAGGTCCGGACAAGTTCCCGGCTGCACGATGATGATTATAGTTTAATTCATTTTTCGAGGGTCCGTCATGGTTTCGACCTATCTGAGCTACGACCTCGTCGTGCGTGATATGAAGGCCAGCCTCAATCGCACCGCTTCCGACGCGCAGGTGGCACGCGAGGCCGCCTACTACGAGGAGAACATCGGCAAGGTGACCTCCGTCGAAGAGTTCCTCGACGACTACCAGCTCTATTCCTACGCCATGAAGGCCTATGGCCTGGAAGACATGACCTATGCCACCGCCTTCATGAAGAAGGTGCTGGAAAGCGACCTGACCGACGAGGACAGCTACGCCAACAAGCTGACCGACGACCGCTACCGCAATTTCGCCACGGCTTTCCAGTTCACCGCCGCCACCAAGGATGCCCAGTCGGACGCGCAGGAAACGGCGGTCTTTGACCTCTACGGCCAGGCCCAGCTCGACCAGACGGCGAGCATCAAGGAAGAAACCGCCTATTACGAATCGGTGATCGACAACATCACTTCGGCCGAGCAACTGGTCGGCACCAACAGGCTGTTCGGCTACATCCTCGACGCCTACGGCATCGACCGCACCTATTACACCGACGAGCATCTCATCAAGGTTCTGACCAGCGATCTCAACGACGAGAACAGCTATGTCAACCAGTTGGTCGCCACCGACGAGGCCTCCGACTACGACTACAATTCGGCCGCCTTCCTGGCGCTTGCCGAGGCCTTCAGCTTCAACACGGATGGATCACTGTCGGGCAGCAGCGCCCAGACCGACACGCAGAAGGAAGCGACGATCTCCGCCTATGTCTCGGCCAATACCACCTATGCTTCGGAATACACGCTGGAGCGTGAGCAGGCCTATTACGAACAGAAGATCGCGAGCATCACCACGGTCGATGAAATCACCGGCGACGAGCGGCTGTTCGAATATGTCAAGGCGGCCTTCCAGCTCGATTCCAACCTGTTGAAATCGGAATTCTACAACATCGTCACCAGCGACCTCGACGATGCGAACAACTATGCGGCGACCAATGGCGGCTCCGCCTGGACCAGCATCGCGGCGATGTTCAACTTCGGCGAGGACGGCAATGTCAAGGACGGCATGACGGCCCAGGACGAGGTCCAGTTGGCGACCACGCAATCGGCCTATGACAACCACTATGACGACGCCGACGCGGAGGACCTGCAGACGCTCCTCGACTATTATTCCGACACCATGGCCGACATCACCTCGGTGGACGACCTGCTCGACGACAGTTCGATCCGCGCCATCCTGTTCAAGGCCTTCGGCATTGAGGAGGGTGAATACAGCGATGCCGAGCTCAAGAAGGCATTGACCAGCGATCTCACCGATCCGAAGAGCTTTGCCAACAAGACCCGCGACGAGCGCCTGATCAACCTGGCCAGCGCCTTCAACTTCGATGCCGACGGCGAGGCCGAAGCGCCGCTTCTGGCGCAGAACGAGATCACCATCACGACGGTCGCCAAGGCCTATATCGTCAACCAGGTCCGCCATCTCGACGATGCCGAACTGGAGGCGGCACAGGAGGAGGCCGAGGCCGAGGCCGAGTATTACCAGGAGACCATTCTCGGCATCACCAGCGCGGCCGAGCTTCTTGCTGACCGGCGGCTCGTCGATGTCGTCCTGATCGCCAAGGGCTTTGATCCGGACGAGGTGACCGACGACTTCCTCAAGCAGATCTTCCAGTCCGACCTGTCGAATGAGAAGAGCTTCGTCAACCAGCAGGAGGGCGAAGCCTGGGCGGAACTCCTTGCCTCCTTCAACTTCGACACGGACGGCCTTCTGACGCGCGACAGCGTCGGCACGGTCCAGCAGCGTGGCGCGGTTCTCGAGGCGCAGAACCTCTATCTGCATCAGGTGCTGGAGGAAGAGCAGGGCAACAGCAATGCCGGCGTTCGCCTAGCGCTTTATTTCGAACGCGTCGCGCCGACACTCACTGACGCCTACGACCTGCTCGGCGACGACGCCCTGCTCGAAACCTTCCGGGTCGCCTTCGGCTTCACCGAGGATTTCTCCAACATGGACATCGACATGCAGGCGGCCCTGGTCGAGAAGAACCTCGATCTGTCCGAGATGCAGGACCCGGAAAAGATGAAGAAGTTCCTGCAACGCTTCACCGCCATGTACGACACCGAAAACGCCGATTATTCCTCCTCTGCGCTCACCGTCCTGACCGGCGGCACCGGCGGCATCAGCGCCGATCTGCTGTTGTCGATCGCCACCCTCAAGAGCTGAGGCCATCCCCCATCGGCGACGCTTGCCGGAGCCCTCCGTTTCGGTTATCGATATATCCATTGAGATATATCGATTCCTGTGGGAGGTTTTCGTGCTTGCTTCATTCCGCTCGCTTCGCGGCCTGGCAAAGGCTGCCCTTGTCGCCGCCGCGATTCTCGCCCCGAGCGTCACGGCCGCCTACGCAGAAGACGGTGTCACCGTTTTCGCCGCCGCCAGCCTGAAGGAGGTGCTGGGCAAGGTTTCCGAAGCGTGGAAGGCAGAAACGGGCAAGACGACTTCGGTGTCCTTTGCCGGCAGTTCTGCTCTCGCCAGGCAGATCGAGCAGGGCGCGCCGGCCGATCTCTTCATGTCCGCCGACCTCAAATGGATGGACTATCTCGACAAGGCCGACCTTGTCCTTGGCGAGAGCCGCGTCAACCTGCTCGGCAATCGCCTGGTGCTCGTCGCGCCGAAGGATGCCGCCACCACGGCGACGATCGCGGATGGATTCCCGCTAGCCGCTCTTCTGGCCGGCGGCCATCTCGCCATGGCCAATACGGATGCCGTTCCGGCCGGCACCTATGGCAAGGCGGCGCTGCAAGAACTGGGCGTTTGGGACGGCGTCAGGGACAAGGTGGCCCAGGCGGAGAACGTGCGGGCGGCCCTGCTGCTTGTTTCGCGCAAGGAAGCGCCGCTCGGCATAGTCTATGAGACGGACGCCAGGGCCGATACCGGCGTCAGGGTCGTGGACCGCTTTCCCGAATCGAGCCATCCTGCCATCGTCTATCCCGCTGCCGTCGTGAAGGAGGCGAAGAATGCCGAAGACGCCGCCGCCTTCCTCGCCTACCTGCAGGGAGCAAAGGCCCATGCCATCTTCACGGACGCCGGCTTCACCGTGCTCGCCAAGACCAACTAGGATCGTTCTGGCGTGGCGTTGACCCCGGAAGAACTGACCGCGATGCTGCTCAGCCTCAAGGTCGCGGCAACCGCCGTGGCCTTCTCGTTGCCCTTCGGCATCGCCGTCGCCTGGGTTTTGTCGCGGCGCGAGTTCTGGGGCAAGAGCCTGCTCAACGGCCTCGTGCATCTGCCGTTGATCATGCCGCCGGTGGTGACCGGCTATCTTCTGCTGCTGACCTTCGGCCGGCGCGGTGCCGTCGGCGCCTTTCTCGAAGAATGGTTCGGACTGGTCTTCTCCTTTCGCTGGACCGGCGCGGCACTTGCCGCCGGCGTCATGGGCTTTCCGCTGCTGGTCCGCTCGATCCGCCTGTCGCTCGACGCGGTCGACCGCCGGCTGGAAACGGCCGCCTCGACGCTGGGCGCCGCCCCTGTCTGGGTTTTCGTAACGGTGACCCTGCCGCTGATCCTGCCGGGTATCGCCGCCGGCGCCGTGCTCGCCTTCGCCAAGGCCATGGGCGAATTCGGCGCGACGATCACCTTCGTCTCCAACATTCCCGGTGAAACCCAGACGCTGGCCTCCGCCATCTATACCTATACCCAGGTGCCGGGCGGCGATGTCGCGGCCATGCGGCTGACGCTGATCTCGATCGTCATCTCGCTCGCCGCCGTCATCGGCTCGGAAGTCCTGTCGCGCCGCATGGCGGCAAGGATCGGTGCCGCATGATGCTGAAGATCGATGTCGAGCACCGGCAGGGTGCGTTCGATCTTGAGGTCGACCTTTCCATCGGCGATGGCCTGACCGCGCTGTTCGGCCCGTCCGGGTCGGGCAAGACGACACTGGTCAACCTCGTGGCGGGTCTCATCCGTCCGGACCGGGGCAGCATCGCCTTCAACGGCGAGGTCTGGGCGGATGGCGAAAGCCACCGCTTCGTGCCGCCGCATCGCCGCCGCATCGGCTATGTCTTTCAGGAGGCGCGGCTTTTCCCCCACCTGACCGTGCGCGGCAATCTGCGTTACGGCGCCCGTTTCGCCCCGCGCCAGGAGGCGGGAGAGGATCTTGACCGGGTGGTCGAGCTTCTGCGCATCGCACCGCTTCTCGACCGTCGTCCGGCGCTGCTCTCCGGTGGCGAGAAGCAGCGTGTCGCCCTGGGGCGTGCCCTGATGGCCAAGCCGCGCCTGCTCTTGATGGACGAGCCGCTGTCCGCCCTCGATCATGAGCTCAAGGCGGCGATCCTGCCCGACATCGAGCGCATGCGCGATGAGGCCGGTATCCCGATCCTCTATGTCAGCCATTCCATCGAGGAGGTGACGCGCCTGGCGACGCGGGTGGTGGTCATGGATGCCGGCAGGACGGTCGCGATCGGCAGGCCCGACGAGGTGCTCGACGTCGTTCCGACGGCGACGGGGGACATGAGAACCGGGAGTTTCCTGCACGCAGTGGTCACCGGACACAGCCCGGACGAAGGCCTGACGCTCGCCGAATCCCGGGCCGGTCCGCTGTTCCTGCGCGCCACCGACATTCCGGTCGGAGCGCATATCCGCGCCTTCGTGCCGACCAGCGAAGTCATGCTGGCAACCGTGCGACCGGAGGGGATTTCGACGCTCAACCGGCTGGAGGGAACGGTCGCGGAGATCGGCGAGGTGGGCACCGCGGTCATGGTCGCGATCGATTGCAACGGCGATCGCGTGCTGGCCGAGATCACCCGGCGCTCCGCCGCCAGTCTCGGTCTGGTCCAGGGAATGAAGGTCCACCTGTTGTTCAAGGCGGTATCGATTGCCGCCGAGGGCATCTATCGCACCGCTTGACGGCGGAACCGGCACGTCAGTCCTCGGCGGACGCTTTTGACGCTTTTTCAGCCGGAGCAAAGCCGGGATCGACCATCGCCTCCACCCAGCCGATGTCTTTGGCAAGCGATTGGCGGGCCTCGGCCTCCATGCGTCGGCAGCAGGAAAGCAGGGTCTCGCCGAACGGCGTCAGTCCCGCGCCGCCACCGCTCCTTCCACCGTGCCGGGTAAAGATGGAGGGCTCCAGGAACGTCCGGTTGATCTCGTCGGCCAGCAGCCAGGCGCGGCGATAGGACATGCCCATGGCGGCACCCGCCGCCCGGATCGAGCCGTGCTCGGCAATGCCGGCCAGCAGCGAGACCTTGCCGGGACCGAGCCGAACGCCGTTGGCGAGGTCGATGCGCAGCGTCAGCCGTGTCGCCTTGTCGCTCATGGCCTGCCGATCATCTTGCCGGGGTTCATGATGCCGGCCGGGTCGAAGGCCTGCTTGATGCGGTTCATCAGCTCGGTCTCGATCACCGGACGGCTGGCGATCAACTCATCGCGCTTCAGTTGGCCGACACCATGCTCCGCAGAAATCGAGCCGCCATGGGCATGCACGATGGCATGCACCACGGCATTGACCTCGCGCCAGCGGGCGATGAAGGCGGCCTTGTCGGCGCCCACCGGCTGGCTGATATTGTAGTGGATATTGCCGTCGCCGAGATGGCCGAAGGCGCAGACCCGAGCGCTCGGAATGAGCGCCATAACCGCCGCATCCGCCTCGGCGAGGAAGCGCGGCACCCGCGACACCGGCACCGACACGTCATGCTTGATAGACCCGCCCTCGGGCTTCTGCGCTTCCGACATGCTTTCGCGCAGGCGCCAGAAGGCATCCTGCTGGGCAAGCGAGGAGGCGATCACCGCATCCTTCACCAGTCCGGCCTCGAACGCCTCTTCCAGCAGCGTGTCGATCATCCGCTCGGCGGTCGCTGCCGAATCCGAGGTCGAAATGTCGATCAGCGCGTACCAGGGATGGGCTGAGGAAAGCGGATCGCGCACGCCGGGAATGTGCTGCGTCGTGAACTCGATGCCGATGCGCGGCATCAGCTCGAAGCCGGTCAGTGCCGTGCCGCACAGAAGCGAAGCCCGCTCGAACAGCGCCAGCGCTTGATCGGGCGAGGTGAGACCGGCAAAGGCCACCTGCCGGCCGCGCGGCTGGGGATGAAGTTTCAGCACCGCGCCGGTAATGATGCCGAGCGTGCCTTCCGCGCCGATGAACAGGTCCCGCAGGTCGTAACCGGAATTGTCCTTCTTCAGGCGCCGCAGCCCGTCCCAGATCTCGCCGGTCGGCAGCACCACCTCCAGGCCGAGGCAAAGCTGGCGGGCATTGCCATAGGCGAGCACGGCGGTGCCGCCGGCATTGGTCGACAGGTTTCCGCCGATCCGGCACGAGCCCTCCGAACCGAGCGACAACGGGAACAGCCGGCCGTTCTCCTCGGCCGCCTTGCGGATGTCGGCAAGAATGACGCCGCCATCGGCGACGATGACGTCGGCCACCGTGTCGATCTCGCGGATGCGGTTCATCCGTTCGAGCGACAGCACGACGTCCGCCTGTCCCTCACGCGGCACATGGCCGCCGACATGGCCGGTGCGCCCGCCGGCCGGCACGATCGGCGTGCCGGTCTTGCTGGCAAGCGAAAGGATGGCGGAGACCTCCTGCGTCGAGGCTGGTTTGAGAACCAGTGGCGATGTGCCGTGATAGAGCCCCCGGCTCTCGACCAGATAGGGTGCGATGGCCTCGGCGGTCGTCAGCGCATTGCCTTCGCCGACGATCGACACGAAGGCTCTCAAAGTCTCGGGCAGGTTGTCGCTCACGGTAACCTCGAACCTCCTATGCGTTTCTTGGGGCAGCGGCGCGTTTCAGCCGGTCGTTGATCGCCTCGCCCAGCCCATGGTCGGGAACCGGGGTCACCGCAATGCCGTTCGCCCTCGTGTGGTCGGCGCGCTTGAGCAAGCCGAACAGATTGGCGGCCGCCTCGGCGAGATCGCTGGAGACGCTGAGGTCGAACACGGCCACCGCCTGGTCCATGCCCTCGACCGGCTGGTTACCGAAGCGGATCAGCGCCTCGCCGGGCGCGACGCTCTTAGCATCGAGCCGCACAGAGGCATTCGGCGCATAGTGCGAGGCGAGCATGCCCGGCGCCTCGATCGCGGCCGTGCCGTTGACCTTGGGGCGCTCGACGTCAAGCCCGGTGGCTTCCTCGATCGCCTCGACCGGCACGCCGCCCGGTCGCAACAGCCGAATCCGACCGCTCTCGACCTTGAGGATCGTCGATTCGACGCCGACCGGGCAGGGGCCACCGTCGATGATAAGGTCGATGCGGTCGCCGAGATCGGCCTCGACGTGCTGCGCGGTGGTCGGGCTGATCCGCCCGGAGGAATTGGCGCTCGGTGCCGCCAGCGGCCGGTCGAAGGCGCGGATGAGCTCTCCGGCGAAGCCTTTGGGGACGCGAATGCCGACGGTGTCGAGCCCGGCGGTCGCCAGCGGATGGATGGTGCTTTCTGTCTTCAGTGGCAGCACGAGCGTCAGCGGCCCCGGCCAGAAGCGCTCGGCCAGCTTGCGCGACAGCGGATCGAAGATCGCATGGCGCTCGGCCATTGCGAGATCGGCCATGTGGCAGATCAGCGGATTGAAGCGCGGCCGGCCCTTGGTCTCGTAGATGCGGGCAATCGCGGCGGGATCGGTCGCGTCGGCGGCAAGGCCGTAGACCGTCTCCGTCGGGATCGCCACCGGGCGGGCCTTGGCCAGAATGGTGGTCGCCGCATCGATCGCCGCGTCTTCGTCGGGTTCGATGGGAATGATCCGCGCCATGGTCCGATGCCTTCCTGCTTTCACTCCGCCCGTCCATAGCGCGACAGCACCGGGTCGATCAAATCCTCATTTGGCCGGGCCTGTGCGTGCATCAGTAATGCCTAAGCAAGCCCCTCGAAAAACAGGGATATCGTGATCGCTAAAACTTTATCCATCGGCGTAACCGAAAGAAAGAAATCTTGCGCCATAGTCCGCTTCATCGAGCCCTTTGACGCCTCTTTCGGGAACCGGACCATGCAGCAAGTCAAGAACCCAGCTTCGAGCATCGCACTGCGCGTCGCAACCGCCATGCACCAGATGGGAATAGAGGGCCTGCCGCGCAATTACGAACTCGTCTACGAGGCCTATGCCGGCAGCAATCCGGAACTGGTGCGCGAATTCATCGGGCTCGGCAAGACCAAGACCCAGGATGCGCTCGACGCGCTGGGTCGCAAATATCTGCCGCATCACCACGAGGACGGCATCCTCAGCCGCCAGAATGGCCAGGTGCGCGCCGAGATGAGCAATTTCATCAGCCTTCTCAACCAGGAGAAGGTCTCGCTGACCGATTATGGCCGCCTCATCGGCCACGCCACCAAGGCGATCATGACCGAGGACATCGACCATGTCGAACTCGGCCAGTCGATCAAGGCGCTCAAGGTCGCGACCGAACAGCGCGCCAACCAGAACAGCAACGTAGTCCGTGCGGTCGTCGACAAGACCGCGGCCCTTGCCGACCTGCAGCGCGAGGCGGAGGACGCCGAGGCGACCAAGTTCGTCGACCCGTTGACCGGGCTTGCCAGCCGCCGCGCCTTCAACAAGGCGCTCGCCAAGGTCTATGCCAATGCGGAAATGCCGGTGCTCTGCAGCATGGTGATCGGCGAGATCGACGATTTTTCCAGGCTGTCCGACCTCATGGGGCCGGCTGTCTGCGAACGCTTCGTCAAGCAGGTGGGCAAGGTGGTGGAAGCCGTCGCCGGCACCGAGGATCTCGCCTGCCGCTTCGACGGCGGACGGTTCGGCATCCTGCTCTACACCTCCGAACAGGACGAGGTGAGCCGCATCGTCGACCTGGTTCGCTCCAGACTTAATACTACGGTGGTCAATTCGGGCAATGGTCGGGCGCTGGGCCAGGTGCCGATGTCCTTCGGCATCTGCTTCTCTGAACAGGCGCCGAATGCCTTCGACTTTACCAACTTCACCGAAAAGGCGCTCGCCGCCTCCAAGGCCGCCGGCGGCAATACGGTCACCATCTACGGTGCCAACGACTATGCGCCGAAGGATTGGCTGATCTACAAGAAGCAGCCGGTCGGCGGCTTCTGACAGCCGGCGGTTCGCGCTCGGATCAAATCCGGGCGATGATCTTGCGCAGTTCGGCGTCGCGGGCGCCCAGCATCAGCACGTTCTTCAGCGCTTCCTTCGGGTCGCGTGTGCGAAACAGCAGGCCGTTGTCGCGGATCGAGCGGTCGATCGCCATGGACCGGGTTTCCTTGTCCGGATGGATCGCCACGGCGAAATACATCCGGGCGTAGTTCGGCCGGATGTGCTCGAAGAACTGCTCTGAGCCGCCCACTTCGGCGAAGAAGTTGGCGATGTAGAAAGCCCATTTGACATCGGCATATTTGGCGAAACTGGTCCTCGCCGCCGTCACGTGGCAATAGCCCAGATGTGGGCTGTTCTCGAGCGTCTTGTGAAAGATCAGCTTGGGAAACTGGATCGAGCGGTGAAAGCCGTTGATCCGGTTGTGGGTCGTCTCGCCCGCCGCCTCGAGCTTGCGCCCGGTGCGCTCCGCCACTTCCTCATAGGTGAGATAGCGTCTTTCTTCCGGCAACCAGTCTTCCCGGTGGCGGGAAATGCGGCCGGTGCGCAGGAATTCGCTATGCACCGCCTTGACCGGCAGGCCGGGCTTGGCGGCGGACCGGGGGGCGGCGAAATATCTCAGCTTCTGCATGGAATGGCTCTGATCCTCAAGGCCGATGCGCCGATGGTACGGCACCGAGATTAACGACACTTTGCCGCATCCTGCCCCGCGTCGGTTTCGCCAGGCTTGCGGCATCGCCTGGATGTTTATTCCCGTCGACTGGCCAATTTGCGCCATCATTCCGGCTTGTCTTCAATCGGGTCGACGTTATGGCCATGAAATCCATGTCGAAATGCCGATGACCCCTTGCGCGGCAGGAAAATCGGCGTGTCGCAAACGCTCGAAGGCGTGTCGTTTCGCAATGCGGCGAAGGCCGGGCACTGTGTTTAAATGATCCCGAACTCGAGGTGCTGTCCGACCAGGGAAGGGCAGGAAATCGGGAAGCCGGTCGAACCCCGGCGCTGCCCCCGCAACGGTAGTGGAGAATGCGTGACGGCCAAAGACCACTGGGACGCCTGTCCTGGGAAGGTGCCGAACGCGGTCCGCAAGGATCATCTCCAGAGCCCGGAAACCAGCCTTTGAGACGGGAATGGGAATTGACGGTCGCGGCGGGCGACCCGAGACGGCTTTGTCCGATGCCACGCTAGGCATCGCGACCGCGCATGGTCTCGACCTCCGTCACGGCCAAACGGATACGAGGACGACGACCATGGACTTGCAGAGCAAGGTATTGCGGCAGTTGAAGAACCGCCGGGACGGCTTCAGCCTCGAGCAGCCCTTCTACATCGACCAGGACTATTTCAAGCTCGACATGGAGACCATCTGGTATCGCGACTGGCTATTCATCGGCCACGATTGCGAGATCCCGCGCGCCGGCAACTATTTCACCGCCCAGATCGGCGATTACCCGGTGGTGATCGTGCGCGGCAAGGATCAGGTGATCCGCGCCTTCCACAACACCTGCCGTCATCGCGGCCACCGCGTCTGCACCCAGGATCGCGGCGCTTCGGCCAAGCTGGTCTGCCCCTACCACCAGTGGACCTACGATCTCGACGGCTCGCTGGTCTTTGCCCGCCAGATGGGCGAGACCTTCGACAAGGCCGAATTCGGCCTGAAGCCGGTGCATTGCGAAAGCGTCGCCGGCTATATCTTCATCTGTCTCGCCAATGAGGCGCCCGATTTCGCTCCGGTACGGGCAACGATCGAACCCTTCCTGGCGCCGCACCGGCTGGCGCAGGCCAAGGTCGCCCATCGCAACACGATCATCGAGAAGGGCAACTGGAAGCTCGTCTGGGAAAACAACCGCGAGTGCTATCATTGTGCCGGGAACCATCCGGAACTCTGCCGCACCTATCCGGAAGCGCCTTCGGCAACCGGCGTGCAGGGCGCCAAGGACGATCCGGTGATCGCCGAGCACTGGGCGCGCTGCGAGGCCGCCGGCCTGCCGTCTGAGTTCACCATGGATCCGACCGGGCAGTTCCGCGTCGCCCGCATGCCTTTGATCCAGGATGCCGAGAGCTACACCCTGTCCGGCAAGCGCGCCGTGCGCCGCCCGCTCTCCGACGACGTCAACATTTCGCACATCGGCACCATGCTGCTGTTCCACTATCCGACCACCTGGAACCACATCCTCGGCGATCACGCGATTTCCTTCCGCGTCCTGCCGATCTCGGCCGAGGAGACGGCCGTCACCACCACCTGGCTGGTGCACAAGGATGCGGCCGAAGGGGTCGACTACGACCTCGACGAACTCACCCATGTGTGGAACATGACCAACGACCAGGACCGCTCGATCGTCGAGGAAAACGCCTTCGGCATCCGTTCGCCGGCCTATGAGCCCGGCCCCTATTCGGTCGACCACGAGGGCGGCGTCATGCAGTTCGTCGAATGGTATGCGAATTTCATGGTCGAGCGTCTTCAGGGCGACAAAGCCCCTCTGTCGGCGGTGGCGTAAGATGAACATCGCGCTCCCCAGCTACCGCCATGTCGACGAGATGCGCCCCTGGTCAGACCGGGAGCACAGGCTCGAATGCGTCGCCGTCACGCCCGAGGCACCCGACGTGATGACCTTCACCTTCCGCCCCGACCGCCCGGGCCACTTCTTCCGCTATCTGCCCGGCCAGTTCGTCACCCTCGAACTGCCGGTCGGTCCGGAGCCGGTGATGCGCACCTATACGCTCTCCTCCAGCCCCTCGCGGCCCTATACCGTGGCCGTCACCGTCAAGGCGCAAAGGGATTCGATCGGCACCCGCTGGATGTTCGATCACCTGAAGCCCGGCATGCAGTTGAAGGCGATCGGCCCGCTCGGCGACTTTTCCTATGCTCGCCATCCGGGCGCCAAATACCTGTTCGTCTCCGCCGGATCGGGCATCACGCCCATGGTGTCGATGACTCGCGATCTCTCCGATCGCCAGCCGGATTCGGACATCGCCTTCCTCCATTGCGCTCGCTCGCCGGACGACATCATCTTCCGCTGGGAACTCGAAGCCAAGGCGCGGGAATTGCCGAAATTCACCCTCGGCCTGATCATCGAGCAATTGTCGCACGGCCAGCTCTGGTCGGGCCTCAAGGGCCGCATCGACAAGGCGAAGATCGCGCTTCTGGCTCCCGACTTCCTCGAGCGGACCGTGTTCTGCTGCGGCCCGGCGCCGTTCATGGCAACCGTGCGCGAATCGCTTGCCGGCGCCGGCTTCGACATGGCGAATTATCACGAGGAGGCCTTCCAGCCCGTCGCGCCGCCACCACCGGTCGTCGTCGCCGATCATGGCGGCGAGGCGAGGGCGACCAAGGTGGTCTTCGCCATGTCCGGCAAGGACGGTTTGTGCGAGCCGGGCCACACCATCCTTCAGGCGGCGCGCGCCTCCGGGGTGCGCATCGGGGCGGCCTGCGAATCCGGTCTGTGCGGCACGTGCAAGGTGATGAAGCTGTCCGGCGAGGTCGAGATGGACCACAATGGCGGCATTCTCGACGACGAGATCGACGAGGGATACATCCTTGCCTGTTGTTCCCGGCCGAAGGGCGACGTCGAGATCGAGGCGTGACAGGGACAAAGGGCGGCGCGAGGCGTCGCCCTGCCATCATGCTGACAAATCCCCCGCCGAATGTGACGGGCCGGAGCATCGACCGGTCACGAACCGTCGGGAGCATGCGATGAATATCAGTTGGACGCTTTCTGCTCTGGCGGTGGTGACGCTTCTGTCGCCGCAGGTGCGGGCGACCATGCCGCTTGTCCCGTCGAGGCACGGGCCGCAGCCATCACCCTGGCTAGCGATACGACCAGGCCCAAGCCCGTCTATCGCAAGTCGGCGCCGCGTGGCGCCACCTATCAGGGCTATCCGTGCTCGCAGACCCGCAAGACTGGCTATGTCCTCCACAATGGCTGCTGGTATCCGCGAGAGGTGATCCGCAACGGCCGCCTGGTCGTGCCGCGGGGCCAATGAAACGCCGCGACCAATCTGAACGGCTGAGGCGACCGGAACCGAAGCCTCCCTGACGCGTTGAGAAGCACGATTCCGCATTCTCGCCCGAGACGCCGGGCAGGCTCTCGTGACTGTTAATGCAGGGTTCAGGCAGATTTGCCTACTGTCGGCCTTGGCTTTCGATTATCATCCGGTTCCGGCCCGGCCGGTCGGGGCGATTATGCGAACGCATTTTCGGCAGAATGAACGCACAACAACCGCAGGGAATGGAGAACTGAAATGAAAACCAAGCTGAAGCGCCTGGCCGCGCTTGCCCTGGCCTCCGCAGTCGTCCTGACGAGCTTCGTGCCCAGCCAGGCGGCGATGCCGCTGCCGGCCCCCGTCGTCAAGGGGACTTCCGACGTCGTTCACGTCGATCGCAAGCGTCCCTACTATTATCGTGGTCACCGTGGTTACACCCACCGCCGGCCCGGCTACCGCTATCACAACGGTTACTGGTTCCCGCTGGCGGCCTTCGCGACCGGCGCGATCATCGGCGGTGCGATCGCCACCCAGCCCGCGCCTCGCGCGGCAGGCATCAACCCCAAACACTATCAGTGGTGCGCCAACCGCTACCGGTCCTACGATGCCTACAGCAACACCTTCCAGCCGTATCACGGCCCGCGCCAGCGTTGCTACTCGCCGTATTATTGATCGGCACGCCATATAACAGCGAGAATGCCCGGCATCGCGCCGGGCATTTCTATTTGGGCGCCAAGCTCAGAGAATGCCCGCGCGCCGCAACAGAACCCAAGCTGCCAGGATCGACAGCCCGATCGCTGTAAGCGCATAGGCCGTGCCACCAATTCCATCGGAAAACGGCAGCGACGAGGTGTTCATCCCGAAGAAGCCGGTCACCAGCGAGGGTGGCAGCAGGAAGGCCGTCATCAGCGACAGGATGTAGAGGTGACGGTTGGTTTCCGAGGAAAGCTTGGAATCGATTTCCTCGTGCAGCAGGCGTGCCCTTTCCTGCAGCGCATAGACATCGTTGTCGGCCGCCTCCAGCCGGTTGACCAGCCGGTCGACGACGTCGTCGAAGCCTGCCGGCTTGTCGTCCTCGTCGGCCGCCGCCGCCCGGCGCATCAGCGCCAGCATGGTGCGCAAGTGGCGGTGCAGCCTGACCACCACCCGTCGCACCGGGGCGAGCCTTCGCCGCTCGTCGCGCAATTCGCTGTCGTAGACGAAATCCTCGATCACGTTCAGTTCGTCGGTCAGTTCCAGCACCATGGACATGATGCCCCGCTGGAACTCGGCGATCAGAGCCTCGAACACCTGCATCGGCCCAGGATATTTGCCGGCATTCTTTTCGATCGCGGCGCGCACCGGGTCGATCGACCGGATCGGCTGCAGCCGCGTGGTGATGATGAAGCGGTCGGAAATGGCGAAATGCAACCAGCCGATATCGCGCGTCGCCGCATCGAACTCGCGCTGGAAATCGACCAGCGTGCCAAACAGCAGCCGGTCGTCGGCGGAAAGCGTCGCATGGGTCTCGTGGGTCGTCAGCGCGGCGCGGGCGGCGTCCGTCAGGCCGGGGAAGCTTTCGAGAAAACCGCCGACATGCACGTCGGCCAGGTTGAGATGCAGCCAGACGAAACCCAGGCCGTCCTTCAGCGCCGCCGGCGCGCAGTCAATCGGCAGCCGTTCGGCCTGGCCGGTGTCCGGCGTGATGCGATAGGCCCAGACGAGTCCGGGAACGGCATTGATCAACGGAAGCATGGGCGGCGATCCTCCTGCGGCAGCGGTCCGGCGGATCTTTGACGGAAGCGGCGATCGGATCAAGCGCGGGCCTGATCATGAAGGGGTCGCCCGCGCGAGGACATGGAAAGAGGCGCCGGGCTGGCCGGCGCCTCCGGGTCGATTGCGAATGCCGATCAGCCGATCATGGTGTTGTCGTCGCGCTTGACGGCGACGACGGTCGAACGCGGCAGCTTGCCTTCGCCGTCGGGGAACGGCGCCTTCGGATGCTGGATACCGACGAACATGGTGCGCTTGTCGGCGGACCAGGTCAGACCCGTGACTTCCGCGCCGTTCGGACCGGTGAGGAAGCGCTCGATACGGCCCGATACCGGGTCGCCTGCCAGCATCTGGTTGTTGCCCTGGCCGAGGAAATCGCCTTCGTTGCTGTCGTCCCCGTCGGTCTGGATCCAGACGAGACCGGTGGAGTCGAACATCATGCCGTCCGGCGAGTTGAACATGTTGCCTTCGTTGATGTTCGCGGAGCCGGCATAGGCACTGTCCTTGTGGACAGCCGGATTACCGGCCATGGCGAATAGGTCCCACTTGAACTTGGCGTTCGCATGGTCTTCCACCTCCGGGTACCAGCGGACGATCTGGCCGTAGCCATTCTTCTCGCGCGGGTTGACGGCGTTGACCGTCATCTCCTCGCCGCCGGCATTGGTGCGCATCTTGCCGTCCTTGATCTCGCCGCGACGGCTGTTGTTGGTCAGGCAGCAATAGGCTTCGATGGCGACCGGGTTGACGGCGACCCATTCCGGGCGGTCCATCGTCGTGGCGCCGACCTTGGAGGCGGCCTGGCGGGTGAAGACGCAGATCTCGTCCATCTTCATGCCGGTCGTCTCGGGCGTCAGGGCGACCCATTCGCCGGTGCCGTCCTCGGCGAACTTGGCGACGAACAGCGTGCCCTCGTCGAGCAGCTTGGAGGTGTCGGCGCCCGGCACGTAGAGGCCGTTCGAGACGAACTTGTAGAGGAATTCGCCGCGCTCGTCGTCGCCCATGTAGACCACCACGCGACCGTCGCGCGCGATGACCACGGCGGCGTTCTCATGCTTGACGCGGCCGAGCGCGGTGCGCTTGACCGGGACCGATGACGCGTTCGACGGATCGATCTCGACGATATAGCCCGCGCGGCGCGGTTCGTTCGGGTTCTTCGCCACGTCGAAGCGCTCGTCGAACTTCTCGTAGGCATAGCGCGTCTCGGCGGCGATGCCGTAGCGCTTGTAGTCGTCCGGCATCTGGAACTCGGCATTGGTGGTGCCGAAATAGCCGTTGAAGTTTTCCTCGCACGTGAGATAGGTGCCCCACGGCGTGCGGCCGGCGCCGCAATTGTTGAACGTCCCGAGACAGTCGGTGCCGTTCGGGTCGGCGGCGGTCTTGACGAGATCCGAGCCGGCGGCGGGACCCGACAGCTTCATCGGCGTGTTGTGGTGGATGCGGCGGTTGAACGGGCTGTCGAGCACGATCTCCCAGCCGTTTTCGCCTTCGGCCACTTCCATCACGGTCACGCCCTGCATGTTCTGCAGGATCTTGACGTCGTCCGCGCTCGTCGGCTTGCCGTCTTGGTTCTTGGGCAGGTTGACCTTCGTGTTGACGTATTCATGGTTGACGGCGACCACCTGGTGTGCGCCGATCACGAACATTTCCATGCCGTCGGTGTTTTCCCCGAAGACCTTGTCGGAATGCTCGAGGCTGACGCCATTGACGTGATCGAGGTCCGGAACGCCCGAAAACAGCGGCTGGCCCCACTTGGCGAGCGGCTTCCAGCTATAGCCTTCCGGAACATGGATCGTCTTGTCGGTGGATACCGGGATCGGCTTGAAGGCGAAGCGCGAGGCGGCTGCTTCCTGAGCCTGAACCGAGGTCGAGGACATCAGGTTGGCGGCGGCGCCGAGCGTGCCCATGGCAGCCGCGGCCGAGCCGAGCGCCAGCACGCCGCCGAGGAAGCCGCGACGGGAAAGGGCGGTCTCGACCACGCGGTCGAAATCGGTTTCCACCGGCGGCGGGTTCTGCAGTTCGTCCCATTCGTCCCAGGACAGGTTGCTCTTGTCTACGTCGGTCATGATCATGCTCCTCGTTTGGTCACGGGTGGACTTTCCCATCTGCGGTTAGCGCCCCTCCGTTACAGTGCTGTGACGGAAGCGCCTTTGTTCACGACCCTTCCGGGCGAGCGATGGCGCGTCGGGGTGTTATTGGCCGTGGCCGGTCTCGGATGCGAGGGTCGGCAAGCGCGATTTGGGCGCGGCCGCTTTCGTCGGCTCTGTTCCGGATGCCGCGGATGGGCTAGCCTCGCGGGTGCGATCCGAACGACTGCGGAGCGCAAAACGGTTTGACGTTTACGTAAAAATCAATTAGCCAAATCGACACGTTTCCGCCGCCGCCGCGTAGCCGGCCGCGCGGCAAACCGCCAGTCGCAAGCAGGAGGAGCATGCCCATGTACAAGGCGCCGGTAGACGAAATCGCGTTCACCCTCAAGCATGTCGCCGGAATGGCCGAAGCGCTCGAACAGGGCCGGCTCGGCGATCTGAGCGACGATCTGGTCGACGCCATCCTGCACGAAGCCGGCCGTTTCGCCTCCGACGAAGTCGCCCCGCTCGCAGAAATCGGCGACAAGCAGGGCGCCCGCATGGTCGATGGCAAGGTGCTGGTACCGGACGGCTGGGCCGAGCTCTATCGCCATTGGGCCGAAGGCGGCTGGAATGCGCTGGTCGCTCCGGAAGAATTCGGCGGGCAGGGGCTTCCCCATATGCTGAATGTCGCGGCACTGGAAATGTGGAATTCCGGCTCCATGGCCTTCGCGCTCGGACCGACGCTCACCATGGGTGCCTCGGAGGCGCTGGCCACCCACGGCAGCGCTGCGCTCAAGGAAAAGTTCCTGCACAAGATGGTGTCGGGCGAATGGACCGCCTCGATGAACCTGACCGAGCCGCATGCCGGCTCCGACCTCGGCGTGATGAAGTCGCGCGCCGAGCGCCGCGACGACGGCACCTACCGCATCTTCGGCCAGAAGATCTTCATCACCTGGGGCGAACACGAAGTCACCGACAACATCGTCCACCTGGTCCTCGCCCGACTGCCCGACGCACCGGCCGGTACGCGCGGCATCTCGCTCTTCCTCGTGCCCAAGTTCCTGGTGAACGACGACGGCTCGATCGGCGCCCGCAACGACCTGCATTGCCATTCGCTCGAGCACAAGCTCGGCATCCACGGCTCGCCGACCTGCACGATGATCTACGGCGACGGCAAGTTCGGCGACGCGCCGGGCGCCATCGGCTACCTGATCGGCGAGGAGAACAAGGGGCTGGCCTGCATGTTCACCATGATGAACAATGCCCGGCTTGCCGTCGGCATGCAGGGCGTGGCGATCTGCGAAGCCGCCACGCAGAAGGCGGTCGCCTATGCCAGGGACCGCACCCAGGGCAAGGCGCCGGGCTGGAGCGGTTCCGGCATGAGCCCGATCATCGAGCATCCCGACGTCGCCCGCACGCTGGTGACCATGAAGGCGCTGACGCAAGGCTCGCGCGCCATCTGCTATGCCTGCGCCCACGCCATCGACATGTCGCACCACACGGAAGGTGCCGAGGCGAAAAAGTGGGCCGAGCGCGGCGCGCTTTTGACCCCGATCGCCAAGTCCTTCGCCACCGATGCCGGCGTCGACGTCGCCTCGATGGGCATCCAGGTGCATGGCGGCATGGGCTTCATCGAGGAGACCGGAGCCGCCCGCTACCTGCGCGACGCCCGCATCGCACCGATCTATGAAGGCACCAACGGCATCCAGGCCGCCGACCTCGTCACCCGCAAGCTGCCCTTGTCGGACGGCGCCCAGGTGCGCGGCTTCATCGCCGAGCTGAAGGAGATCGCCCAGGCCGTGCGCGGCTCCAACCTCGAGGGTTTCGGCGAAACCGCCGACCGTCTGGACGCCAGCCTCGTCGATCTCGAGGAGACGACCGAATGGTTGCTCGCCGAACTCGCCGCCGGCAATGCCGCGGCTGCCCTGTCCGGTGCGACGCCCTACCAGCGGCTGTTCGGCCTGGCGTTGACCGGCGCGTACCTCGCCAAGGGCGCGCTTGCCGACGAGGAGCACGGCCGTGACAACCGGTTGGCGCTCTGCCGCTTCGCCGCCGAAAACATGATCGCCGAGACCGCGGCCCTCAAGGACCGCGTCATCCACGGCGCCGCGAGCCTCGAAGTGGCGCGGGCGCTTTTCGCCTGAAGACCCTTCCCCAACCCCTCCCCACAAGGGAGAGGGGCTTGGCCGCCGCCGTGTGAGGCAAGGCACGGCCCCTCATCCGCCTGCCGGCACCTTCTCCCCGCAAGCGGGGAGAAGGCCGAGTGCCGCGGCCTATCCGGTCCCCCTCGCCCCGTTCACGGGGAGAGGGTGCGCCGAGCGAAGCGGAGGCGGGGTGAGGGGCGCAGGTCGCAGTTGCAGATTCTAGTTCAATGAGGAAACACCCATGACCGACCATATCCTGATCGAACGGCCGCAGGCCCATCCCGGCGTGCTGGTGATCCGCTTCAACCGCCCGGACAAGAAGAACGCCATCACACAAGGCATGTATGCCCGCATGACCGAAGGGCTGCTGGAGGCCGAGGACGATGCGGCGATCCGCACGGTCGCCTTTCTCGGCACCGAAGGCTGTTTCTCGGCCGGCAATGACATGCCCGATTTCCTCGCCTTCGCCCTGGCCGGCGCCGTCGGCGAGCCGGCCGCCTTCGGCTTCCTCAAGGCCCTGTGGAGCGTGTCGAAGCCGGTCGTCTCCGGGGTCGACGGCCTTGCCATCGGCATCGGCACGACGATCCAGATGCATTGCGACCTGACGATCGCCTCCGATCGCAGCCTGTTCAAGACGCCCTTCGTCGATCTGGCGCTGGTGCCCGAAGCCGGTTCCAGCCTGCTCGCGCCGAAGATGATGGGACACCAGCGCGCCTTTGCCATGCTGGCCGCCAGCGAAGGATTTTCGGCCGAGCAGGCGAGGGAAGCCGGGCTGATCTGGAAGGTCGTTTCTCCAGCCGAGGTCGAGCCAGAGACCTTGAAACTTGCCGCCTCGCTCGCCGCCAAGCCGCCGGAAGCCATGCGGATTGCCCGCGACCTGATCCGCGGCGATCGCGGCGAACTTGCGGCCCGCATGGACGAGGAGTTGAAGTACTTCGTCGACCGGCTGAAAAGTGCCGAGGCGCGCACCGCCTTTGAAGCCTTCATGTCGAAGGGCCGCAGCTGACCGCAGGCGGCGGCGGGCCCGGGTGACCGGTCCTCCCCGAATTAACAGGCTTTTAAGCCTGTGTGCATA
This sequence comes from Arenimonas sp., assembly GCA_019459145.1. Taxonomy (GTDB): domain Bacteria; phylum Pseudomonadota; class Alphaproteobacteria; order Rhizobiales; family Rhizobiaceae; genus Allorhizobium. Next base: position 265,794 of record JAIBEK010000028.1, on the reverse strand, counting down.
TAACGGGATGGCGGTCCGTGGGCCGCGTTCGCGCCATGATGGCCTTTGTCGTCTTTCCCAAAGTGGATTGGCAATGCCCGGATCGGCCGCGAAGAAGACTGTCCCAGCGTCGTGATCGGGATTGCCGCTTGAATGAGGTGTCCCCCCGTGAGCAAACGCTCGAACCTGATGACCAAGATCCTCGTGGCTGCGACCCTTGTGGTCGTCGCTGCCTTGTCCGGTTTTTCCATCTACATCGACAGCCTGCAGCGCGCGGCAACGACGCGCGCGGTACAGGATGAGATCAAGTCGACCGGCCTTCAGGCGTCGCAGAGCATTGCCAACTGGCTCCATGCCCGGATCATGCTGACCGAACTGGCCGCCAATGCCGCCGCCAAGACCACCACGGCGGAGGAGATTTCGGCCACGTTCGACAATCCCGTGCTGATCCGCGAGTTCAAGTCGACCTATGTCGGCGACGAGCAGGGAACCTTCACTAGTGTTCCGAACGAGCCCCTGCCGGCGGACTACGATCCGCGCAAGCGCCCATGGTACCAAGATGCGGTCAAGGCCGACAGGATGGTCCTGACCGATCCCTATGTCGATGCCTCGAGCGGTGATCTGATCATCAGCGCCGCCACGCCGGTGAAGCGCGACGGCAAGCTGTTCGGCGTCACGGCCAGCGACTTCTCGCTGAAGTCCCTGGTCGAGATGATCACCACGGTCGACATGGGCGGCAAGGGTTCCGCCTTCCTGGTCAACAAGTCGGGCGTCATCCTCGTCCATCCGGACAATGCGCTGGTCGGCAAGACCCTTGCCGATGCCTTCCCGGCCGAGACCCCGGCCATCGGTGCCGAGCTGTCCGAAACGGTCTTTGCCGACAAGTCGATGCTTGTCAGCTTCCTCCCGGTCAACGGACTTCCGACCAGCGACTGGTATCTCGGCGTCACCGTCGATCGCGACATGGCCTATGCCGGTATCAGTGCGTTCCGCACCGCCGCCGCCATCGCCACGCTGATCGGCGTCGTCGCCATGATCGGCGTGCTGGCTTTCCTGCTCTCGCGCCTCGTCGTGCGCCCGGTCGTCGACATGACCGGCGTCATGGGCCGGCTGGCGAGCGGCGACGTCTCCACCGAAATCCCCGGAACCGAACGGACCGACGAGATCGGCCAGATGGCCGAGGCCGTCGCGGTGTTCCGCGACAACGCCATCGAGCGCAGCCGTCTCGCTCGCGAAGCGGACGACAACCGCAGCCAGAGCGAAGCCGAGCGGCGCGAGCGGGAAGCGTTGAAGGCTCGCGAGGCCGAGCAGGTCTCGTTCGCCGTCCAGGCGCTCGCCGATGGTCTTGGCTGCCTCGCCAACGGTGATCTCGTCCATCGCATCGACACGCCATTCGCCGGCGACCTCGATCGCCTGCGGGTCGACTTCAACGCCTCGGTCGCCAAGCTGCACGATGCGCTCGCCAATGTCGGCCTCAACGCCCGGGCGATCGACAATGGCGCCAACGAGATCCGCATGGCCGCCGACAACCTGGCCCGGCGCACCGAACAGCAGGCGGCCTCGGTCGAGGAGACCGCGGCAGCGCTTGAGGAAATCACCACCACCGTCAAGGATTCGGCCCACCGGGCGGAGGAGGTCGGCCAGCTCGTCGGCCGCGCCCGCAGCGGTGCGGAAAAGTCGGGCGAGATCGTCCAGCGGGCGGTGGAAGCCATGCACGGCATCGAGAAATCCTCCGGCGAGATCTCCAACATCATCGGCGTGATCGACGAGATCGCCTTCCAGACCAATCTTCTGGCGCTGAATGCCGGCGTCGAGGCCGCCCGCGCCGGAGAAGCCGGCAAGGGCTTTGCCGTCGTCGCCCAGGAAGTCCGCGAACTGGCCCAGCGCTCGGCCAACGCCGCCAAGGAGATCAAGCAGTTGATCGGCGCGTCCGGCCAACAGGTCCAGTCCGGCGTCGAACTGGTCAACCAGACCGGCCAGGCGCTGGAAGTCATCGTGCGCGAGGTGCAGGAGATCAATCGCCATGTGAACGCCATCGTCACGGCGACCCGCGAACAGTCGACCGGGCTGCAGGAGATCAACACCGCGGTCAACACCATGGATCAGGGCACGCAGCAGAACGCGGCCATGGTCGAGGAGCAGACGGCGGCAAGCCACGGCCTGGCGTCGGAAGCGGCGGCCCTGACCGCGCTGCTGGCGCAGTTCCGGATCCAGCAGGCCGGAGCCCAGGCGGGATATTCAGACCGGTCGCGCCGCGCCGCCTGACGGCTTCCGTCACGGCTCAACCTTGATGCCTTGACGGCACCGGCGCACCGCCGGTGCCGTTTCGCGTTGCAGAAACGCCCGCACCGGCCACATTTGCGCCCATTCGCCCTTCCTTAATGCTTCTCCGGTTCATATGCCGTGACGCGGACAAAAGGAGGATCGGATGCGCAGCAAAACGAGGGGCTTTGCCCTGTTGTTCGTCGGCATGATGTCTTTGGCGGCCGAACCCCTGGTGTCCGGCTTCGCCCTGGCCCTGGCCGGCAGTGGCGACGTGATCGTCGACAGCCAGTCGAACCGCAATGCGCCGACGCCGGGCATGCGGCCGCAACGCTTCTTCTGCGTGATCCAGCCGCCCGACAGCGCCGACACGTCGATGATGTATTCCTGTCCGGCCAAGCCCGGTCGGGTCGGCGGCCGCTGCCGTTGCCCCAATACCACGGGAAGCGGCACGCTTTACGCGCGCTAGGCTTCAGGGTCGGCGATCGGATCGGTGACGGCGCCCAAGCTGGCCAGGTCCGTCATCAATCCATCCGGTTTGCCGGTCAGCATGGCCTTCTATGCACTGCGAAATATCTATGCGTATATATCGGGCATGAGTGACGCTGCCAATCTATCGACCGTCAGAAGCCGCACGGCCGCGTTCGGCGCGGGAGCCATTATCGGCGCTCTCGGGGGCCTGATCGGCCTTGGTGGCGCGGAGTTTCGCCTGCCGCTGCTTATCGGTCTCTTCAACTTCGCGGCTCTGGAAGCGGTCATTCTCAACAAGGCGATGAGCCTCGTGGTGGTCGCGACCGCCCTGCCGTTCCGGGCGGGAACAATCTCCTTTGGCACGATCGCCGACAATTGGGCAATCGTCGTCAACCTGCTTGCCGGCAGTCTTCTCGGTGCGTGGCTTGGCGCCGGCTGGGCGGTGCGCCTCAAGTCCGAGACACTCTACAAGGTCATTGCGGGCATGCTTGTCGCAATCGCGGTCGTCCTGGTTCTCGGGCATGACGCGACGGCTGGCCATGCCGTGTTGTCGGGATTGGCGCAACTCGTCGCCGGCGTGGTCGCGGGCTTCATCATCGGCATTGTCGCGGCGCTGCTCGGCGTGGCGGGAGGCGAATTGCTGATCCCGACGCTGGTCTTGCTGTTTGGTGCGGATATCAAACTTGCGGGAAGCCTGTCGCTGGCCGTCAGCCTGCCCACCATGCTCGTCGGCTTCATGCGCTACAGCCGCGATCAGAGCTTTTCTGTACTGGGTCGCAACAAGGCTTTCCTTCTCGTCATGGCAGCCGGGTCGGTCATCGGGACCTTTGTCGGCGGCTTGCTCCTGGGCCTCGTTCCGAACGGCGTCCTCCTGCCGGCACTCGCCCTGATCCTGGTGATCTCGGCCGTGAAAGTCTGGCGACATTCCTGAGGCCGTTGCGTTCGGAGGCGCATGTCCGTGCCTTTTTCAGCCCTTCGTCAGGGTTGCCACGACTTCGACATGCGACGTCCAGAGAAACTGGTCGATCGGGGTGACCGAGGTGACGCGATAGCCGCCGACTTGCAGGATCGCCAGGTCGCGGGCCAGGGACAGCGGATTGCAGCTGACCGCGACGATCTTCTTCACCACCGAGCGGGCCAGTTCCTTGCACTGCTCTTCCGCGCCGGCCCGCGGCGGGTCGAAGACCACGGCATCGAAGGTCTTCAGCTCGGACACCATCAGCGGCCGGCGAAAGAGATCGCGCCGCTCGACCGAAACCGGCTTCAGCCCCTGCGTGTTGCGCGCCGCGTGGTCGAGCGCCCGGATCGCCTTTTCGTCGCTCTCGACGGCATGGACCTGGGCCATGCGCGCCAGACGCAGCGCAAAGGTGCCGATGCCGGCGAACAGATCGGCGGCGCGCTTGACCTTGCCGAGATGCGAAAGCGTCAGACGCACCATGGCGTCTTCGGCGGTGGCGGTCGCCTGGGTGAAGGCGCCCGGCGGCGGAGCGACGGCAACGCCGGACATGTCGAGCATCGGCTTGCGCGGCTCGATGACGATCTCGCCGTTGACCGAGACGCGGGCAATGCCGCGCAGGGCAAGCACGGTTTCGGTGACCGCGCGGCGCTCCTTGTCGGCAAGCGCCTTGATGCCTTCGATCGCCACGTCGAGCCCGGAAAGGGTCTCGATCACCGTCATGCGGAACGGTTCGGCGGTGGTCGCGGCAGCGCCACCGATCTTCTTCAGCGCGTCCAGGCTGGCGACGATTCCCGGTGCCGAGATCGGACATTCCTCGATCGGCACGATATGATGGCTTTCGGCCTGGTTGAAGCCGATCAGCACGTCCTTCTCGGTGCGCCGCGCGGCGAACGTCACGCGCCGGCGCTCGCCCGGCTGCGCTTCGACCAGTTCGCCGACCGATATGTCGATCCCCTTGGATTTGAGCGCCGCGACGACCAGCGACCGCTTGAAGGCGTTGTAGGCGGGTTTCGCCATGTGCTGCAACGAACAGCCGCCGCAGCTGCCGCCCTTGCCGTCGGGGCCGAAATGCCGGCAGGCAGGGGCGATGCGGTCCGGCGAGGTTTCGCCGTAGGAGAGGATCGTGCCGTGGTTTTTCACGCGGGCGATGGCAAGCGTTTCGCCCGGCAGCGAGAACGGCACATAGACCGGCCCGTTCGAGGCGTGGAAGATGCCGTCGCCCTGGGCGCCCAGCATGTCGATGGTGACTGTCTCGGCGCTCATGCCTCGTCCTCCGGCTTTACCCCGGCCAGCAGGAATTCCTCATTGCCGTCGCCGCCGGCGATCGGCGAGGGGATAAGCCCGAGGCTTTGCCAACCCATCTCCTCGGTCAGCCAGCGTTCCAGTTCGGCGGCGACCGCCGGTGCCGTCTCCGGTTCCTTGAGCAGCCCGGCCTTGCTGATCGCCTCGCGGCCCGCCTCGAACTGCGGCTTGACCAGCAGCAGGCAGCGGCAGCCGGGCTCCGCCATGTCGAGGGCCGGCGCCAGCGCCAGCTTCAGCGAGATGAACGACACGTCGGAGACGATGAAGTCGATCGGCCGGTCGTCGATGTCGTCCGGTTCGAGATAGCGGGCGTTGAGCCCCTCGATATTGGTGATCCGCGGATCGGCGGCGAGCCGCGGATGGAACTGGCCGTGGCCGACATCGATCGAGGTCACGTGCGCTGCGCCGCGCTTCACCAGAACCTCGGTGAAACCGCCGGTCGAAGCGCCGACGTCGAGACACTCGCAACCGGCCGGATCGAGCCCGAAATGGTCGAGGCCGGCAACCAGCTTCAGCGCCGCGCGCGAGACATAGTCCTGCGCCGGGTCCTCGATGGTGAACGCGTGGTCGGCGGAAAAGACCAGGCTGGGCTTGGTGACGACCTTGCCGTCCACCTTGACGGTGCCGCGCTGGATCGCGTCGCGCGCGCGTGAGCGGCTGGCGAAAAGGTCGAGGGCGACCAGAAGCTGGTCGAGACGCTGAGGTTCGGGACGTGAAGACATGGCCTGTCAATGGCGGTCCGCCGCCGCAATGGCAAGCCTTTTGTTGCGCGCGGGCGCTCGGGTGGTTGCAGGAGGGCAAATACGCGGTGCAAGGCGGATGCCCGTGACCGGGACGATCCGCCCGGATAAGGCCGGATAAGGTCTGGTCGTTCGATTGACTTGGCTCCGACTTGCCGCCTAACTTTGCGCATGGCCATGTCCGGCCGCTCGCCACAGCCAGGAGACGACGATGAAGAATGCAGTGCTTGCAGGCCTGTTCTCCCTGACGATGGCGGTCCCGGCGCTGGCCAACGACACCTCCGCCGTGCTCGAGGCCGGCGGGCTCGTCTATACCCGGCAGGATCAGGTCGACATGCTGAGCGAGGACCTGTTCATCTCCCAGGAAGAGATCCGGGTCGACTATGTCTTCAAGAACCAGTCCGACACCGATCTGGAAACGCTGGTTGCCTTTCCCATGCCCGAGATCGGCGGCTTCATGGACTTCAATGCCGCGCTCGACGATTTCGAGCACGACAATTTCATGGGCTTTACCGTGTCGCAGGACGGCCGGAAGATCGAACCGCGTCTGCAGCAGCGCGCCACCGTCAACGGCATCGACATGACCGAAGAAATTGTCGCTCGCGGTGTTTCGCTCCTGCCTTTGAGCGAGGCGACCCGCGCGGCAATCGCCAGGCTGCCCGAAGACGTGCAGAAGGACTGGCAGACGCGCGGGCTGATCGTCGACACCAGCTATGATCCGGGCGGCACGGGCAAGCCGGTCGCGCCGGAATACGAGGTCCTGTGGAAGCTGGAAACCGTCTACTGGTGGCGCACCACCTTTCCGGCCGGACGCGAGGTGAAGGTCCATCACAGCTACAGGCCGAGCGTCGGCGGAACCGTTGCCATGACTTTCATCCAGGACGGCAAGCCCACGCCGCAACTGGACGAATACCGCGAACGCTACTGTGTCGACGATGCCTTCCTCAAGACGGCGCTCAAGCTGGAAAAGCAACAGAACTACGATGCCGGCGTCTATTATTTCGAGAAATGGATGTCCTACATCCTGACGACCGGTGCCAACTGGGGCGGGTCGATCGGCACGTTCAAGCTGACCGTCGACAAGGGCGACGCGAAGAACTTTGTCAGCTTCTGCGGCAGCAATGTCCGCAAGGTCGGACCGACGCGTTTCGAGATGACCGCGACCGACTTCTATCCCGAGAAGGACCTGCACATTCTTCTGGTGGTTCCGAGCCGGTAAATTTCCTCATGCGAAATTTCGCACTGGGCCATAACCGAATCATAATAGCATTTGCTCATCTTCGGTACGATTGTACGAACTCCCGCGATCATAGGGTGCGCCATGAAGGGCAGCGCCGCGGCAGGAACCAATCATGCCTCAGCCCCAGTGTGTCCGCGCGCTTGAGCCATGGTCCCCCATGGCGATGCGCGAGAGAGTAGTTCGCATGTCCTTCAAGAACATTTCCCTGAACAAGAAGCTGATCCTTACCTTTTTCGGCATCATGGCCAGCTGTTTTCTCGCGACCGCGGTGGTGTTCGTCGAGGCCTACCGCGCCAAGGTCGCTTCGGTGGAGCAGCAACGCTCCGAAAAGATTCTCGCCCTGTCCGACCGGGCGCTCGAATCCATGCTCGAACAGGCCGTGAACCAGCGTGGCTACCTGCTGTTCCGCAGCGAGAGCACCTATAAGGACGTCTTCACTCACCGCGAAAAAATGCTCGGCTATATCGAGGAGGCGAAGAAGATTGCCGCGGGCGACACGGCAATCATTGCCTCGCTCGACGCGATGAAGGCCGCGGCCGACGTCTTCCACGCCCAGTTGACCGAGCCGCAGCTTGCCGCACGCAAGGATACCGAGGCCACGATCGCCGAGGTCATCGAAATCGGCCGCAATGCCTCCAAGGGGCAGCTCGATGCGTTCCGCGAAGAGTCGGCAAAGATCAAGGATCTGATCGCCGGCATGTCGGCAAAGAACCAGGCGGCGCTGGCCAATGCCCATCTCACGCTTGAACTCGCCCTTTTGATCGGCGGCTCGATCGCCGGTATTGTTGCCGTCGCCCTGATCTGGCTGCTGTCGCGCTCGATCGTAACCCCGATCGTCGGCATGACCGGCGCCATGTCGCGCCTTGCTGCCGGCGAGCATGATGTCGATGTGCCCGCCCTCGACCGCGGTGACGAAGTCGGCCAGATGGCCAAGGCCGTGGTCGTCTTCAAGGATGCAGCGGTTGAAAAGCAGCGTCTGGCTGGCGAAACCGAAGCCATGCGCACCAGCGCCGAGCAGGAGCGCCGCCGCGCCGAGGCCGAAAAGGCCCGCGAAGCCGATGAGATCGCCTTCGCCGTCAACCAGTTGGCAACCGGCCTTTCGGCCCTTGCCGACGGCAACGTCGCTTACCGTATCAACACCGCCTTCGCCGAGCGTCTCGATGCGCTGCGCATGAACTTCAATGCCTCGCTGGAAAAGCTTCAGGACGCTCTGCGTTCGGTTGGCACCAATGCCGCTGCGATCAATGCCGGTGCGGCCGAAATCCGCGCTTCGGCCGATGATCTGTCGCGTCGCACCGAACAACAGGCCGCGTCCGTCGAGGAAACGGCCGCAGCACTCGAGCAGGTCACGACGACCGTCAAGGATACCGCCCGCCGGGCAGAAGATGTCGGCCAACTGGTCGCCAGCACCCGCGCCGGTGCCGAGCGTTCCGGCCAGGTGGTGCGCAACGCCGTCACCGCGATGACGGAAATCGAGAAGTCGTCCGGCGAAATCGGCAACATCATCTCCGTGATCGACGAGATCGCCTTCCAGACCAACCTTCTGGCCCTCAATGCCGGTGTCGAGGCCGCCCGCGCCGGTGAGGCCGGCAAGGGCTTCGCGGTTGTCGCCCAGGAGGTTCGCGAACTGGCCCAGCGCTCGGCCAATGCGGCCAAGGAAATCAAGGCGCTGATCTCCACCTCGTCCACCCAGGTCGGCAACGGCGTGGCGCTGGTCGGCGAGACCGGCGTGCAGCTCGAGAAGATCGTCGCCGCCGTCGAGGAAATCAGCCATCACGTCTCGGCGATCGTGACCGCAAGCCGCGAGCAGTCGACCGGCCTGCAGGAGATCAACACCGCGGTCAACACCATGGACCAGGGCACCCAGCAGAATGCCGCCATGGTCGAGGAACAGACCGCCGCCAGCCATTCGCTGGCGACCGAGGCCGCGGCACTCAACGCATTGCTGGGTCAGTTCCAGCTGGGTCAGGGCGATATGTCCGCCCCGGTCCGCCAGGCCCGCCCTGCGCCGGCGCGCGCATCGGCGCCGGTTCCCGCCGACCACAGCGCCAAGCCCGCAGCCTCGCCGGCCCGCGCGCTGGCTGGCCGCATCTCGCAGGCGTTTTCCGGCGGCAGCGCCGCCGCCAAGCAGGAATGGTCGGAATTCTGATCGCCGCAGATCGAAATCTGACATGAAAAACACCCGGCTCTCTTGCGAGGGCCGGGTGTCGTCATTTTGGCGGCTGTGTCGAAAAACTCAGAGCCAGCGGCGCGGCGAATAGCTGGAGGATTGCGACGAGGAGGTTGCGAGGAAGTAGCCGATCAGTCCGCCGACCACACCGGCGGTCAGAAGTGCGGTCGAGGTTGCGGTCGGATGCTCGCGGACCACGGAGCCCATGCTGACGGCTTCGTCCTTGGCGTAGCTTGCGGCATCCTGCACCTTGCGTCCGGCGCCGTTCAACAGGGTCGCAGCCCGTCCGCGGGCATCGCCGGCGACCTTTTCGCCTTCTTCCGAAAGCAGGTCCTTGAAGTGCATGACCTGAGCCTGAAGGCTGCGCAGTTCGTTCATCATGTCGCTGTTATTGCTGGCCATGGGGTATCCTTTCCGGTTGAGGGCATTGTTCCGGGGGGAAACGCCGTCCCGGTGGGAAGGTTCCGTGACGGCGGGCGGATGCGTGCCTTTTCGCGCGGACAGGCGACGCACCCGCTTGTGGCGCGGCCTTCGCCCGCGCCACAGACGTCACGCCCAGAGCCGGGCTGACGGAACCTGCGGGACGTCGCTTCTGGAGCGGCAGGTAGCCTTGTCCTGCGACGTCAATACCAACGGCGGTGGGGATGCTGCGCGGCCTGCTGCGACGCGCCGATGAGGTAGCCGACGAGGCCACCGATCAGGCCGGCGGTCAGCAGTGCGGTCGACGTGGCGGCCGGATGCTCGCGCACCATGCCGGCGACGCTCTCCGCCTCGGACCGGGCATAGTCGACGACCTCCTCGGCAGTGCGGGACGCATCGCGCATCGCGGCGGATGTGCGCTTGCGAAGCCGGTTGGACGCAGCGTCCCCCTGTTCCGCCAGGCTTTCCGTCAGCGCGGCCACCTGTGCCTGAAGCTCGCGCAGTTGTGTCTGTAGGGAATTGTCGGCCATGGATGGCTCCTTCTGGTCTGGTCAAATCCGAACCGTTCGACAGATATGACTGTTTCACCCGGCGGCCGTTCTAGCAAGCGGCTTCATGTCAAAAGAAAACCCGGCGCCTCTCGGCACCGGGTTCTTTGAATGCAAATTCGGTCGAAGCTTACTTCGTGGCAGCTTCGTACATTTCCAGCACGTAGTCCCAGTTGATCAGGCTGTCGACGAAGGCTTCGAGATACTTCGGACGGGCATTGCGGTAGTCGATATAGTAGGAGTGCTCCCACACGTCGACGCCGAGGATCGGCGAGGCGCCGTGAACCAGGGGGTTTTCACCGTTCGGGGTCTTGGAAATGGCGAGCTTGCCGTCATTGACCGACAGCCAGGCCCAGCCGGAGCCGAACTGGGTGGTGCCTGCGGCGATGAAATCGGCCTTGAACTTGTCATAGCCGCCGAGATCACTGTCGATGGCCGCCTGCAGCTTGCCCGGAAGCTTGGTGCCGCCGCCGTCCTTCTTCATCCACTTCCAGAAATGGATGTGGTTGTAGTGCTGGCCGGCATTGTTGAAGAGGCCCTGGTTGGTGCCGAACGACTTCTTCACCACTTCCTCGACCGACAGGTCGCCCATGCCGGCTTCGGCGGCGAGCTTGTTGCCGTTGTCGACATAGGCCTTGTGGTGCTTGTCGTGGTGATATTCGAGCGTCTCGGCCGACATGAAGGGCGCGAGCGAGTCGTAGGCATAGGGGAGTTCGGGCAATTCGAAAGCCATGGTAAAATCTCCTTTTGGCAACTGAATGCGGAAATCGGTGATCGGGAACATAGGAGGGGAACCCTACCGAGGCAACCTGCCAAAGGTCAAAATCGTTCCGCCGGCGAGAAGATTTATCTCGTCTGCCGGGCTAGAAAGTCTTGTGTTTTCCAGGGTCGCCGAATCGGCGCCCGCCGATCGAAAAGGATGCTTCCATGCCGCGTCTCGCTCCAGCCTTTGCCCTGCTCCTCGCCGCCGCCGTTCCGGCCTTTGCCTCCTCCGACGATGCGTGGCAGGAATTCGCCGGGGAGGTCGGCAAGAAGTGCCTCGAGGCCGCCACACCCATGCTGGAGGGCGCCCGCGTTGCGGTCGATCCGTTCGGCAGCGAGCGCTTCGGGCTCGCCGTGCTGTCGGGCAAGGCGAAGGGGGCGGATGTGACCGTGTCCTATGTCTGCGTGATGGACAAGCAGACCGGTGTCGTCGAACTCGGCAGCGAACTGTCGGCGGAGACGCTGGGTGTCACGATCCCCTGACGGCTTTTTAGAGAAAGCGGTCCGGATCGGGCAACGCCTCGGTGCTGAAGCCGAATTCGGCGCGCGCCATTCGGCATTCCTCGTCGCCCGGCATGCAGGTGCGGCAGACAATCGGTCGGTCGGCATAGACCGCGCAGCCGACATGTTTGCCGACCTCGCCGGTCAGCGCCGCGCAGCGTCCCGCCTCGAACTTCATGCCGGACAGGTCGGCCGCGATCAACGCCTCGGGGATGCGGGCGATCTCCTCGTCGGTTTCCAGCGAGAAGCGCGGCCATTCCGCCGAATAGGCGCAGCAGGCCCCGCAGGACTGGCAGTCGAAGATGTCGGGCGGCGAGGTTTCCAGCATTCTGCGGTCAAAGCAGATCGGGCCGGCAAAAGCCAGCACGATCTGCGCAAGCTCAACCGCGTGCCGGCCGATCCCGAAGACCGAGGGCGAAGATCGCCGCGAAGCCCAGCATCATGCCGCCGGTCAGGATCGGGGCGGCGTCGAGCGACCAGTCCATGATCAGGCCGGTGGAGCTCGACCCCGCCGCGCTGCCGATCGCGTAGATCAGCGCATAGGCTGCCGCCCCCGATACGAGCAGACCGCCGCGAAACCGGTCGCCGAGCAGGGTGAGCGCGCAGGTATAGAGCGAGAAGCTGGCCGTCCCGAGAAGCGAGACGGCCAGAAGCAGCGGCGCCTGGCCGCTGAGGAAGGGCAGGGCGATGAAGCTTGCTCCGCAAAGTAATGCGGACGCCACGACCACCCGCACCCGCGAACTGCGGTCGAGCAGCCAGCCGACCAGTGGCTGGGCAATCGCCGTCGGCAAGGCCACCATGCTGACGACGAGGGCGGCGAAATTCTCCGAATAGCCGCGCTCGACAAAATAGAGCGGGATGGTCGAGATGGCGGCAATGTCGGAATAGCCGAAGGCCAGCACCATCAGGAGAAGAAGCGGTGCGGCGCGCGCGAAGTCGATCAAGCCACGGGCCGAGGCCGCTTCCGGCCGGGTCCGGGCGAACCGGCCGAGCATGACCGTGACGAAGGCGACGAAGGCGACATAGACGGCAATCAGGGCAAAGGCAAAACCATCCTCGGTGCCGACCAGCGGGATGGCGAGCGGGCCGGCGGCAAAACCGGCGCACATGCCGGCACCATAGGCGCCCGAGACACGTCCGCGCAGCCGGTCCGGGCAGGCGGCATTGAGCCAGGCCTCGCTCATGGTGAAGATGATGCTGGCCGAAAAGCCGAGCATGAAGCGGGCGACGAACCACAGCCACAGTTGATCGAACGCTGCAAAGGCAGCAAGCGAGGCGGACGCGCCAACGAGGCCCGCGACGATCAGCCGGTCGCCGCGCAGGAGCGCCGTCAGCCTGCCGATCATCAGCGTCGAAGTCGCCAATCCCGCGGCAAAGACGGCGGCGTTCAGTCCGGATAGGGTCGAGGAAACGCCGCGCCCCTCCATCACCAGCGCGATCAGCGGATAGGTGAGCCCCTGTCCGACGGAGAAAGCCGTGACGCCGAGAATGACCACGGCAATCGCCGCCCAATCCGGCGCAAAATCCTCGGCGATGGCATGCGACGCCATGACGGCCTCCCTCAAGGCGCAAATGCCCTTGGGCTCGGGCTTTTCGTCCGGTCTATCCGGGGGAGGGGACGAAGTCCAGCAGGGGGCGGTCTGGTAAGCCTTGTCGACCAGCGGGCACTATAGTTTTATGCAACCAAAGAGGGTGGCGTCGGCTGGTGGGTCCTTGAAACGTTTCGAGTTCGTCAACGAGGCGGCAAAGCGCGCCTTTCTCGATCTGCCGCGTGATGTGATGCGGCAGTTCGGGGTTGATTTGCAGGCTGTGCAGAACGGCGAGCGGCCGTTTTTGCCCGGCCTATCGTGCGGTCTACTGTGCCAAATATCGGGATACGGTCTTTATTTTGCACGCCTTCACGAAGACTACAAACGGGGTAGACCGCACGGCGATGAACACCGCGCGCGAGCGCTATAGGGAGATGGTGGGGCGTATCGGTCGAGAAGGGCGCTAGGCCGCATCGGTGACTTCGCACACGACCCTACCATTTGCTCCGAGCAACGGCTTCAGGCGGATGTTGAGCTTCGCCAGCAGGCCGATCAGCTTGTCGGCCGAAAAGAGCTCGATCTTTCCGCGCATGAGCTCGCTTACGCGTGGCTGTGAAACGTCGAGCACTTCCGCGATCTCCGCCTGCTTCCAGCCTTTGCTTTCGATCACCTTTCGCAAGGTCAACAGCAGGTCGGCACGAAAACGCAAGTCGGCCGCCTCGGCGTCGTCCTCGGTCATGGCATCAAAAATGTTGTCGTAACTCAGCTTCGACATCGCGACCTCATTTATACGAAATGCCGTATAATTTAGCATGGCATCGACGGGGCGTCAAAGTGGCATCGACAGACGATCGCCCATATCGTGCCGCGCTGAACTGCTGTCGCGCTGAGATCGTCTTGGCGAGTGCGAGGATGAACACCATGGCAGCAAACTGATCTGCGCACGCTCATCGTCAGCAGCCTCCAGCGGAGAATTCGGGCCCTCTCACCCCGCGGCATTCACCCCGATGCCGGCCTGGCCGAGCGCCTTGAACACCGTCTGGGTGATGCCTGGGGCGTCGAGGCCGGCCTTGGCATACATCGTTTCGGGCTTGGCCTGGTCCATCCAGAAATCAGGCAGCACCAGCGAGCGGAATTTCAGGCCGTTGTCGAGCAGTCCTTCGCTGGCCAGCAATTGCACGACCTGGCTGCCGAAGCCGCCGACGGCGCCTTCCTCGACGGTAACCAGCACGGCGTGGTGGCGGGCGAGCTGGCGGATGAGATCCGCATCGAGCGGCTTGGCGAAGCGGGCATCGACGACCGTGGTCGAAAGACCGGCGGCATCGAGGTCCTCGGCCGCCACCAGACAGTCGGCCAGCCGCGTGCCGAAGGACAGAAGGGCCACCCTGGTGCCCTGCTTCATCACCCGGCCCTTGCCGATGGCAAGGATCTCGCCGCGTTCCGGCAATTGCACGCCGACCCCTTCGCCGCGTGGATAGCGGAACGAGATCGGGCCGGCGTCATAGGCCGCGGCTGTGCGCACCATGTGCTTGAGTTCCGCCTCGTCGGCGGCCGCCATGACGACGAAGCCGGGAAGCGAGGCGAGGAAGCCGGTGTCGAAGGAGCCGGCATGGGTCGGGCCGTCGGCGCCGACGAAGCCGGCGCGGTCGATCGGGAAGCGAACGGGCAGGCCCTGGATCGCCACGTCGTGGACCACCTGGTCATAGCCGCGTTGCAGGAAGGTCGAATAGAGCGCGCAGAACGGCTTGAAGCCTTCCGCCGCGAGGCCCGCCGCGAAGGTCACCGCATGTTGTTCGGCAATGCCGACATCGAAGGTGCGCTTGGGGAAGATCTCGGCCAGCTTGTCGAGCCCGGTGCCCGACGGCATGGCGGCGGTAATGCCGACGATATTCTCGTCCAGCCTTGCTTCCTGCACCAGCGCCTCGCCGAACACGGCGGTATAGCTTGGCGCGTTGGGCTTGGCCTTGGCCTGCGTGCCGGTGATGACGTCGAACTTGTTGACGCCGTGATACTTGTCGGCGGCGGCTTCAGCCGGGGCATAGCCCTTGCCCTTCTGCGTCACCACATGGATCAGCACCGGTCCCTGGCCATTGTCGCGCACATTGCGCAGCACGGGCAACAGGTGCTCGAACGAGTGTCCGTCGATCGGGCCGATATGGTAGAAGCCCATCTCCTCGAACATGGTGCCGCCGGTCACATAGCCGCGCGCATGCTCGACCGCCCGGGTGATCGCCCGGTCGATGTTCTTGCCGAGATAGGCCGTCAGCTTCTTGCCGAGGTCGCGGAAGCCCATATAGGTGCGGCCCGAGGCGAGACGGGCCAGATAGGCGCTCATCGCGCCGGTCGGCGGGGCGATCGACATGTCGTTGTCGTTGAGGATGACGATCAGGCGCGCATCCAGCGCGCCGGCATTGTTCAAGGCTTCATAGGCCATGCCGGCCGACATGGCGCCATCGCCGATCACGGCGATCACCTTGCGGTCGGTGCCGGAGAGATCCGCCGCGACCGCCATGCCGAGGCCAGCCGAGATCGAGGTCGAGGAATGTGCGGCGCCAAATGGGTCGTACAGGCTCTCGGCGCGCTTGGTGAAGCCGGAAAGCCCGCCTTCCTGGCGCAGCGTGCGGATGCGGTCGCGCCGGCCGGTCAGGATCTTGTGCGGATAGCACTGATGCCCGACGTCGAAGATCAGCCGGTCGTTCGGCGTGTCGAACACCTTGTGGATGGCGATGGTCAGCTCGACCACGCCGAGCCCGGCGCCCAGATGCCCGCCAGTCTTCGACACCGCGTCGATCATCTCGTCGCGCAGTTCGCGGGCGAGCTGCGGCAGATCGCGATCATCGAGCTGGCGCAGGTCTGCGGGATAGCTGACCTTGTCCAGCAAGGGCGTCAGGGGCTGGGATGTCACGGGGCTCGTGCCTCTTGTCGTTGTCGTCTTTTCGGCGTGTCGCTCGCCTTATAGAGGATTTACCGCTCAGGCAAAAGCTCGCGTCAAGGACAGAAGGCCGGCTTCCTATATAGAGTTCAACTGCCCTGCGGCAAAGGGACAAACTCCTCCTCGTCGCCGGGAACGATGTCGAAGCGGCCGGTTCTCCACTCTTCCTTGGCCTGTTCGATCCGCTCCTTGGACGAGGAGACGAAGTTCCACCAGATGTGGCGCTTGGTGCCGAGGGCCGCGCCTCCGAACAGCATGACATGCCCGCCTTGTGGGCCACCGACAAGCGTCAGCGCATCGCCGGGGCGAAAGACCAGCAACTGGTCGGGGGCAAAGCGGTCGCCGGCGATCTCCAGTTCTCCGGACAGCAGATAGGCCGCGCGCTCCTCGTGGTCGGCCTCGAAGTGGAACCGGCCGCCCGGCTGGAGCGTGAGGTCCACATAGAGTGTGTCGGAGAAGACCTTGACCGGGGAGCTAAGCCCGGCAGTCGACCCGATCACCACGCGGCCCGAAGCACCATCCGCCTCGAATGTCGGCATGGCACTCTTCGAGGTATGGGCAAAGGCCGGGTCGATCTCCTCCATCTGGTCCGGCAGCGCCAGCCAGGTCTGCAGCCCGGAGATCGACAGCGGTTGCCCACGCAGCTTCTCCGGCGTGCGCTCGGAATGCACGATGCCGCGTCCCGCCGTCATCAGGTTGATGTCGCCGGGCTCGATCACCAGTTCCGTGCCCAGGCTGTCGCGATGCTTGATCTCGCCGTCGAACAGGTAGGTGACGGTGGACAGGCCGATATGCGGATGCGGCTTGACGTCCAGCGCCTCGCCGGCCCGAAGCAGTGCAGGACCCATCCGGTCGAAGAAGATGAACGGCCCGACCAGCCGCCGACGCACCGTCGGCAGGGCCCGCCGGACCGCGAAGCCGCCGATATCGCTGGAACGCGGGATGATCAGCTGTTCGATCGCATCGCTGGCAAAAGCACGGGCAGGGGGTCTTTGCCAGGAAAGAAGGACATGGGTGCCTCCGTTGACGTTAAAATGTTGCGGAAGGTTACCGACGCCCTTGTTTCAGCGATAGTGGCGAAAGAAGAACGCTGTGTCGCTGAACGCGCGAAGTCAGCCCTCAGAGAGATCGTCCTGGTCTTCCGGGTATCGGGAGAGGATCTGATCCACCTGGTCAAGAAGCGGCTCAAGCCGGTTCGAGATCAGCTCCCAAATGGTGACCAACGAGATGTTGCTCTAATCGTGCCTAAGAACATTGCCGAGATTCCGTAGGGCGCGCAATCCTCGCCGGGAAGCAGTTCCTCTGCGACTGGCCCGAGTTTCACCGCTGCTTCGGAGATCCTCGAAAGGCATCGTTCGCTGGCGTCGCGTATCAACTTATTTGAGAGAAATGCCGATTCATCCATTGCTCCGACATATTCGCGAATGCTGAGAGCATTGTCTCGTATGTCACGTAGACGGGACAGCGGACGTTTAGAAGGCACTGACGAGATCCTTTTCGACGGATCTTCGCACACGTTCCTTTTGGATGGGGTCTATCACGACATCCACGTCGGGGGCGCCGGTCAGTTCCTTCAGGCGGATCGTCAAATCCTCGAGCAAGCTGAAGAAACTGAACCCGCTCTTTAGCGTAGGCTCGGAAAAACGGACCAGAAGGTCCAAATCTGATTCAGCAGTTTGGTCTCCCCGAGCGACCGAACCGAACAAGGCGATATGCTCCAACCCCAATGCCGCGAGCTCCTCGCGGTGTTCCCTCAGCTTGGCGATGACGGCGTCCTTGTCCATGACCGACAAGATAGGCGCTTTCGGCTCTTTGGTCGAGAGGCGCCGGTCCTTGGCAAGGGCCGGTTCAGGGAGCGCAGGTGCTCAGCACCACCTCTTCGCCGGCCTTAGCGCCCAACTCCACGCATCCTCCCGCATGGCAGAACCTCCAGCCGCCGCCGGTTGCGCCCGAGGCGGCCAGCCGCAGTTCCGCGATCGGCGGGTTGGTCGGCTGCCATTCCCACCAGCCGTCCTTCAGCACCGCGCCGTCGCCCGGTTCCATGCCGGCGCCTGACCCCTTGACGCGCGCCATCGTTAACTGCAGGCCCGCCGGCGTCACGGCCCAGTCCTCCCGCCATTCGGTCTTCTCCACCGAATGGGTCCAGGAAAGCGAGAACAGCGAGACGGCGAAGCTCATCGCCTTGGCGCCTGCCAGGATGCAGACGCCCACGCTCATGACGCCTTTTCGGCGACCGGTGCGGCCCGCTTTGCCGCGGCCGTCTTGCGCCAGATGACGACGGCAAACAGCAGGGCGAGGCCGAAGCCGATCTCGTCGGTCATCGGTACGGCGGCAATCAGGGTGAAGGCGGCGATCACCGCCAGCGCCCGCTCGAGGACGCCGAGCCTCACGCCGAGGAACCCGATGACCGCCGCGCCCCACAGCCCGATCGAGACGGTCGTCTTGAAGACGATATAGGCGACCGCTGCCGGAAATCCGACCGATTGCGCGAGCGCCCCCCCGTCCTGCAGCATCAGAGCCGGCGTGTAGACCGCCATGAATGGAATGACGAAGCCGGCCGCCGCCACCTTGATCGCCTCGATCGAGATCTTCAGCCCGCTCTCCTTGGCGATCGGGGCTGCGGCGAAGCAGGCGAGTGCCACGGGCGGCGTGAGGTCGGCGAGAATGCCGAAGTAGAAGACGAACATATGGCTGACGATCAGCGGCACGCCGAGTTCGAGCAGGGCCGGCCCGGCGATCGACGAAGTGATGATGTAGTTCGGGATGGTTGGAATGCCCATGCCGAGCACGATGCAGGTGATCATGGTCAGCACCAGCGACAGGAACAGGCTCGTGCCGCCGACCGAAACGATGAACTGGCCAAAGGTGTTGGCGGCCCCGGTCAGCGTCATGGTGCCGACGATCACGCCGACCACCGCGCAGGCGATGGCGACGGGAAGCGCCGTCTTGGCGCCGTCGGCGAGCGAATCGCGGCAGATCAGCAGCGTCTCGCGCCCGCCCTTGGAAAACGCGTTCCAGGCGATCAGCACGGCGACGCCGACAAGCACAACGCCCATGCCGAACTTGAAGAAGGAGGCGGCGAGCAGCCCAAGGCCGATCCAGAACAGGACCCGCACCACCATGGACGGCAGGCCAAGTGCGATCGAGCTGCCGAGGATGAGGAGGAGGGTGAAGGCAAGGCCGACCGTGCCGGCAAACAGCGGCGTGTAGCCCGAGAACAGCAACCAGACCAGCGCGGCAAGGGGCAGGATCAGGTACCACTGCGTGGTCAGTGCCTTCATCGCCGAGGGCAGTTCGTTTTTCGGCAGGCCGTGCAGTGAATGCTTGCCGGCTTCAAGGTGAACCATCCAGAAGGCCGAACCGAAATAGAGGAGCGCCGGGATGATCGCCGCCTTGACGATCTCGTGATATTCCACGCCGAGCGTTTCTGCCATGATGAAGGCGACGGCGCCCATGACCGGCGGCATGATCTGCCCGCCCATCGAGGCGGTCGCCTCTACGCCGCCGGCAAAGGCGGCGCGATAGCCGAAGCGCTTCATCAGGGGAATGGTGAACTGCCCGGTCGTCACGACATTGGCGACCCCGGAGCCGGAGATCGTTCCCATCAGCGCCGAGGAGATGATCGCCACCTTGGCCGCGCCGCCCTGCTTGTGGCCGACCAGGCCAAGCGAGATGTCGGTGAACAGCCGGATCATGCCGGCCTTTTCGAGGAAGGCGCCGAACAGGATGAAGAGGAAGATGTAGGTCGAGGAGACATAGATCGGGATGCCATAGATCCCTTCCGTGCCATAGGCCATGTGCTCGATCACCTGGCCGAAGTCATAGCCGCGATGGTCGAAGGGCGCGGGCAGGTATTCGCCGAACAGGCAATAGGCGAGAAACAGGCCGGAAATCACCGGCAGCGTCGGTCCCATGGCGAACCACGCCGCGGCAAAGACGGTGAACAGCGCGATCACGCCCATCACCAGGTCCAGCGGCAGCGGATCGCCGGCGCGCACCAGAAGCGCCTCGTATTCGACCCATTGATAACCGGCGACCACGACGCCGAGCAGCGCGAGCCCCCAGGTGACGGCCTTGGCGAGCGGGCCGTAGCCACGCGCCAATGCGAGAAGCGGGAAGATCAGCGCGGTAACGAAACCGACATGGATGGCGCGCACGACCTGGCTCGGAAAGTCGACCACATGCGCTGCGGTGGCCACCTGGAACAGCGAAAAGGCGATCGCCAGATAGAACAGGAAACGCCCCTCGCGTCCGGGCGGGAAACTCTCGGCGAGGGGATCGTGCAGACCGAGTTCGCGGCTGTCGGCCGGCATGTCGTGCTTGACCGTGTCATGCAGCATGAAACGCTCCTGATACCGGCGCCTTGCACCGGGCATGTCGTTAGGAAAGAAGGCTCAGAAAAAGATGCGGCCCGGACGAGGCCGAGCCGCAGCGGGCATCAAAGCATGCCCTTTTCCTTGTAGTAGCGCTCGGCGCCGGGATGTAGCGGCACCGGCATGCCGGTCAGAGCGTTCTCGAGCTTGATCTGGGCTGCGGCCTTGTGGGCGGCTTCCATGTCCGGCAGGTTCTCGAACAACTGCTTGGTCATCTGATAGGCGGTTTCGTCGGAAACCTCCGAATGGGTGATCAGGAAGTTGACCACGGCGACCGTCGGCACGTCGGCGTCCTGGCCCTGATAGGTTCCGGCCGGGATGGTCGCCGCGACGTAGGGCGCGCCGAGCTTGGTCACCACATCCGCCGGCACGGCCACCATCTGGATCTCGACCGAAGTGGCGAGGTCCTTGATCGCCGACACGCCGAGGCCGGCCGATTGCAGCGTCGCGTCGAGCTGGCGGTTCTTCATCAGTTCGACGGATTCGGCGAACGGCAGGTATTCGGTCTTGACGAGATCCTCATAGCTCATGCCGGCAGCACCGAAGATCGCCCGGGCGTTGAGTTCGGTGCCGGACTTGGCGGCGCCGACCGAGAGGCTCTTGCCTTTCATGTCGGCGAGGCTGGCAATGCCGGACTCCTTGGCGGCGACGATCTGGATGTAGTTGGGATAGATGGCGGCAATGCCGCGCAGCTTGTCGAGCGGCGCCTTGAAGCCGGCATCGGCGTCGCCGTCCCAGGCGAGCTTGACGCTGTCGCCGAGGGCAAAGCCGATCTCGCCCTTGCCCTGCTGCAAAAGGTTGAGGTTCTCGACCGAGGCCTTGGTGGCCTGGACCTGGGTGCGGGCACCCTCGATCTTTTCGCCGTAGATCTTCGACAGCGCCGCGCCGAGCGGATAATAGACGCCCGAGGTCCCGCCGGTCAGCACGTTGATGAATTCGGCTGCCCTGACGGGCATGGCGCCAAACGCGGTCGACAGCGCCAGAGCGCCGGCAAGAACGGTTGCGAATGTCGTGGTCTTCATGAAGGTCCTCCCAAACCAGTCTGTTGATGGGGGGCATCATGGGGGAGGCGATGCCCGCGCGTCAATCGCGAGCAGGCTTTTTTGCCGGGATAACGATAAGTATGCTTTTCGATCGTCTGCCGGTTTCAAGCCTTTGGCTTGTGACGCAATTCGCCTATTGCGGGTCGAGCGGCTCGGTGCCAGCGGGCTTTCCGGCGCGGTCGAGGCGGATCTTCTCGATCCGGCTTTCGGCGGCGTTGAGCAGCGTTTCGCAATGCTTCTTCAGCAGTTCGCCGCGCTCGTAGATGGAAATCGACTCGTCGAGCGCCACGTCGCCGCGCTCCAGCCGCGCCACGATGCTTTCGAGTTCGGCCACGGCCTTCTCGAAGGAATAGCTGGAAATCTCGGCGGAAACGGCGTTCTCGGTCATACTCAACCCTTCATCAGTCGCAGGATGTGCAGGCCGGCCGATTCGGCCAGACCTTCCAGATCATAGCCGCCTTCGAGAATGCTGACGACCCGGTTATGAGCAAAACGGTCGGCCACTTCCATCAGCCGCCCCGTCGCCCAGTCGAAATCCTCGCCGACCAGATTGATCTGTGCCAGCGGATCGCGGTGGTGCGCGTCGAAGCCCGCCGAGATCAGGATGATGTCGGGGGCAAAATCCTGGAGCGCCGGCAGGACGCGGCTCTTGAGCGCCTCGCGGAAATGATCCGAGCCGACATTGGGGGAAAGCGGCGCATTGACCACGTTGTTCTTCGTGCCCGTCTCGTCCCTCGCGCCGGTGCCGGGATAGAGCGGCATCTGGTGGGTCGAACAGAACAGCACGGACGGATCGTCCCAGAAGATGTCCTGCGTGCCGTTGCCGTGGTGCACGTCCCAGTCGACGATCGCCACCCGCTCGGCGCCGTGCTTCCTCTGCGCATGGCGTGCCGCGATCGCCACCGTGTTGAACAGGCAGAAACCCATGGCCTTGGATTTTTCTGCATGGTGTCCCGGCGGGCGCCCGGCGACGAAGGCATTGGAAATCTCGCCGCTCATCACCGCATCGACGGCTGCCATCGCTCCGCCGATTGCGGTGAGCGCCGCCTGCAGGCTCTTGGGCGATACATAGGTGTCGGCCTCGATCTGGTTGATCTCGCCCTCTTCCTCGGGGATCTGCCGCATGACGGCGAAGAGATGCTCTTCCGGATGGGCGAGCAGGACGGCGTCCTCATTGGCGATCTTCGCCTCGACGCGCTGGAGGGGAGCGAAATTGGGGTGTTCCAGCGCAATGTTGAGCGAGCGCAGCCGGTCGGCCCGTTCCGGATGGCCGGCAGGGGTCTCGTGCTCGAGAAAGACGGCGTTCTCGTAGAGGCGTGTGGTCATCGCTCATTCTCCTCGAAGGTCGAGGCCAACATAGTGCGCCCGGCCGTCATGTTCCACCGGCGCGGCCAAGACTCTGGTCCGCGTCCTGTGGACAGAGCGGACGGATGGCCCGCGCCGGGCGGTGCCGGTCGGCACGGTCATTTTTGATCGCGCCTTGTGGTCGCCGGGAAAATGCCCTTGAATGTCAGGGCGATCGCAGAAGGGGAGAGGTTTCATGGACGACACAGAACGCGTCGAGGTGACGGACATCCGTGTGCCCTATCGCGACATCGACATGACCGGCCGGCTGCACAATGCCGCCTATCTCGCCTATGCCGAAACCGCGCTCTCCCATTTCTGGCGCTACCGTCCACCGCTGGAAGACGAACCGTATTTCCATGCCACCAAGATCGAACTGCGCCTGCATGAGGCGCTAAGGCTCGACGACGAGGCGCGGCTCACCGTGCGCATCGACAAGATCGGCGGCAAGTCGATCGGCTTCAACGTGCTGATCGAGAAGGACAAGGCGCCTTGCGCCGAAATCGAGGTGATCTGGGCAGCCTGCGATCCGGAAACGGGCGACCCGGTGCGATTGCCGGAGGACATCCGCGACTGGCTGTACGGCTATTTGAAGTAACGGCCGACATTCATTCAAGGCCGCGGCCGCGGACAGCGAGGCTGCCGCGGCTGCGCGATTTCGATCAGAGGCTGATGCGGCGGCCTTCCTTGTCGGCCGACTTGCGGTCGGCGCCGTGCCTTTCGACGATGACCTTTGCATCCTCGACGGAGATTCGGTGCTTCTTGGCGAACTGAACGGGCTCGTAGGGCAGGTTCTTTGTCGAAGTGTTGGTCGTGTTGTCGGACATGATTGTCTCCTGTTGTGGGGGCTCGGCGAGATGCCGAGCCCCTGGGTTCGGATGGAAGGGTGAGAGGGACAAGGCGCCGGGCCGTGTGCGGAATGCGCCCGCGTGATGTTCCGGCGTCCCTGTGGTGATGGCCGCTCAGTATTTGTTCCGGCGGACCACCTTGTTGCCGCGTGGTCCGGTCTTGACCGGGGTCCGGCTGCGGCTTTCCTCGATCAGGACGCGCCACCGGCCCAGCCGGTCGGCGTCAAGATTTCCCGATTTGACCGCCGCCTGCACGGCGCAGCCCGGTTCATGGACATGGGTGCAATCGCGGAACCGGCATTGCTCCGCCAGATCGGCAATGTCCCCGAACAGCGTGTCGATGCCGTCGGTCACGTCGCTTACATAGAGCGTCCTGATGCCCGGCGTATCGATCACCCAGCCGCCGCCGGCAATCGCATGCAGCGAGCGGGCCGTGGTCGTATGGCGACCCTGCGCGTCGTGCTCGCGGATCGTGCCGGTCTTCTGCGCCGTCTCGCTCGCGGACCCTGCCAGGGTGTTGACCAGGGTTGATTTTCCCACCCCGGAAGAGCCGACCAGCGCCACCGTCTGCCCGGCACCTATCCATGGCCTGAGCGAACCGATCGCATCAGCGGAGCGGGCGTTGAGGACGACTACCGGCAAGTCGCGCTGCAGGGCGGTGGCTTGGCGATGATAGTCGCCGGCGTCGACGGCGGTGTCCGCCTTGGTCAGCACGATCACCGGCCGCGTCCCCGCCTGGTGGGCCATGATCAGGTAGCGTTCCAGCCGCGCCGGGTTGAAGTCGGTATTGCAGGACGTGGCGATGAACAGCGTATCGACATTGGCGGCGGCCAGCTGCAGGCCGTTTTTCATCTCGCTGTGCCGTTGCAGCAGGGTCTTGCGTTCGAGCCGGCGCACGACCATGTCGGTCAGCGGATCGGCCAGGACCCAGTCGCCCACCGCGTAGTCGGCGGTATTGGCATTGCCGGCAAGCTCCAGCCCGACCGGACCGCGTGCGTCGATCGCCTCGAGGCGGTCCCGGTGAACCGAGGCGACGCGCCGCGGGGCAAGATGGGCCTCGCTTGGGTCCACCTGATCGGCAAAGAAATCGGACCAGCCGAGCCGTTGCAGCGATGAAGACATGTCGGACCCGCTCAAGGCTTGATCCGCGGACTGAAAAGATGGGTCATCGGTCAGCTTTCCGTCGAGTGGAGACGATGCGGTCTCGCAGGGCCGTCTTGCCGCGACCGCCACGCAGGCCGCTGTTCGTTCATGCTCCGTCAAGCCCGGCAATACCCGCCGACCCTAGGCACGGTCGAAGGTAAACGAGGTCAACAGACTGGTCACGAAGTTGCTGGCTTTTTCCTTCACCAGAACCTCCGTCCACTCGTTTGTACCGCGAAGCATCAGGCCGGTATAGATGCTGTCGACGGCGGCCTCTTCGATGCGCTTGATATGCGCCTGGAACTCGGTCTCGCTGCCTGTCCGATAAATGTCGCGCACGACGATCCGCAGGATTTCCTGGATGGCGATCTGCCAGGCGGTGGTGGTCGCCTGGAGTTCCTTTTCCGCTGCCGTCATGGGTCACTCCGGTTGTTCTGCGACGCGACCATGCCGTCGGCGATCAGGATGGCCAAAGAGCGGTCAGACGGTCTGCAAGACATAAAAAAAGGCCAGGCAATTTGCCTGACCTCGCTTGGTAACTTGGCTTTCGACAGTGCCAGTACATCCGTGGTCAAAGGAAAGCCGTTACCGATTATACGGCCTGCAGGTTGCAGGCGGACATCTTGCCCGACTTGTTGTCGCGCTCCATGTCGTAGCCGATCTTCTGGCCTTCGACGATTTCGCGCATTCCGGCGCGTTCGACGGCCGAAATGTGGACGAAGGCGTCCTGGCCGCCGTCGTCAGGCTGAATGAAGCCGAAGCCCTTGGTGGAATTGAACCATTTAACTGTGCCAGTGGTCATGATGAACCCTTTCATAGCATATTGAGTGACCACAGCGCTCACGCGCTGCGTATGTGATAACGATTTTTGAAAGGAAGGTTCGTTCAGGGCGCGGTGCCAGACGCGCGGTAACCAAAGCTCAGCAAGCAAATCTCGATAAGCTTCATATAGAGAGCCGCATTCGGTTTGTCAACTTTTAGTTTATGGAGATTGTTGCTCTCGTATTTCGGTTGTGTTTTCGGGCGGTGCAATCCAGTGCTCCCGCCGAGCGGATCAGAGCCTGCCAGCCCAAACCATGTCACCTGGCCGCTCAGAAACTCCCCGGCGGATTCTCGTCGCAGTCGTAGAGAACGCCTTCCGGCTTGACCCCGCCCATTGTGCAGAAGATGCCGCCCCAGTGATAGCCGGTGCCGGAGGCGGTCTTGACCTTGAACCACTGGTAATCGTCGGTCCAGATCCCTGTCGCCTCGAGCAGTTCGATCGGCTGGCCGGGCTTGACGCTGGCCTTCTTCTTCGAGTCCATGCTCGGGCCGGCGCGCAATATGCCGCCGTAGGATAGCGCCGAGAGCGCCTCGATCGGCGTGCTCGCCTGGCCGTCGGCAGGATCGGCGCCTCCCGCGGCAGCGGAATCGTTTTCCGCCTCGAACATGCTCTGCACGTCGCCGTGGCAGCGCTCCGGGATCTTGCCCCACTGGGCCTCGTCGGCGAAGCACTGCATCACGGACGTTCTGCCGCAGAGCGTTTCGACCGCCCGCATGCAGGCCTCGTCATAGCCTTGCGCGCTGGACGGAGAGGACATTCCGCAGGCGAGCAGCAGGGTGGAGAGCGCGAAGAGTAAAGTCTGGATCTGTCGCATGAAGGCCCCGGAACGCTGGATGCAGCGGGCATCCTGCCGGCCACGATTGAAGCTCATGCTAGCGGAGCGCGTCGCAGAAGCACGGGCCATTTTGGGGTTCTGGTCGTCATTCGGCAAAGACCCCGCCGCGTTGGGCGGCGAGGCCGGTATTCTGAGGCCAGGCTGGCGCTTGCGGCCCGAAGCCTTAAGCCCCGGCGCCGGTCACCCGCCAGATGACATCGCCGACATCGTCCGCGACCAGCAGTGAGCCGTCCGGGCCGATGGTGACGCCGACCGGGCGGCCATAGGAGTATTTCTCGTCCGGCGCGAGGAAGTCGGTGAGGATGTCGCGCGGCGGACCCGAAGGGCGGCCGTCCTCGAACGGCACGAAGATCACCTTGTAGCCGGCGAGGTTGGAGCGGTTCCACGAGCCGTGCTGGCCGATCACCATGCCGTCGGGAAAACCGGGAAGCGTTCCAGCCGGCAGCCAGCAGAGGCCGAGCGAGGCGGTGTGGCCGCCGAGCGCATAGTCGGGCCGGATCGCGGTTGCCACCAGCGCCGGGTTCTGCGGCACGCGGTCGTCCACCGTCTGGCCCCAGTAGCAGAACGGCCAGCCATAGAAGCCGCCATCCTTGACCGAGGTCAGATAGTCGGGCGGCGTCTCGTCGCCGAGCCCGTCGCGCTCGTTGACCACGGTGAACAGGTCGCCGGTCGTCGGCTCGAAGGCGAGGCCGACGGGATTGCGAAGGCCGCCAGCGAAGATACGCTGCGTTTCGGTCTCGAGGTCCACCTCGTAGATGCAGGCGCGGCCTTCCTCCTGGTCCATGACGTCTTCGCCGATATTGCTGAGCGAGCCGACACCGACATAGAGCTTCTTGCCGTCGCGGCTCGGCAGGATGCTGCGCGTCCAGTGGCCGGCCGGCTTGTAGTCGGCGATCTTGCGACCTTGCGCCTGGATTTTCGTCGCGCCCTCGGCATAGGGAAAGGCCATGATGCCGTCGGTATTGCCGACATAGAAGGTGCCGTCGAGCATGGCCATGCCGAAGGGATGGTTGAGCCCCTCCATGAAGGTGTGACGCACCTCGGCCACCCCGTCGCCGTCGGCGTCGCGCAAGAGCGTGATGCGGTTCGGGCTGTTGCCGACGGCCGCCGCCCGCTTCATCGTCGAATACATGGCATAGTCGAACGGCGTCCTGATCCGCCCGCCGTCAACGCCGAGCGCCTCGGCGGTCAGCACGTCGCCGTTCGGCAGCACATAAATCCAGCGCGGATGCTTGAGACCCTTGGCAAAGGCATTGACCTTGAGGCCGGGGGCGGCGGTCGGCGCATGGCCGTCTTCCCAGCCCTTGGCGGTCGGCATCTTGAGCGTCGGGATACGCTGCGCCTTCGCCTCGGGAATGATCGGCGCACCGCCGAGAGCCGGCTTTTCCGGGCTCTTGCCCCAGCGCCGCATCAAGATCATCGCCGCACCGATCATGGCCACAAGGCGAGCGAAAAGGGCCGTCATGTCAGTCTCCTCCAGTGTTTCGCCGGCACCATAGCCGAAGCCCGAAGCGCTTGGAACTGACGAAGGGCAAAATCAGCGCAGGTCGTCGATCAGCTTCGGATGACGGTCGAGCAGGAGGAGGAGTTGACTGGTCGGGCCGCTCGGCTCGATCAGGCCAGATTCAGCCGGCGGATCGTCTTCGGCGACGGAATGCCGTCGATCTTTTCCTTGAGGACGCGCAAGGCTTCACCCGCGAGGGCCATGTCGTCACCGACATGCACGCCCTCGCCCTGGCCCTCCGGGTAGTAGCCGGGCAGGTCTATGGTCACGGCTTCGGCCTTGTAGCGAAGCTCGAACGGAAGAATGCCGCTCCGCCGGATCTCTCCGGTCTCGGGCGAAGTCATCGTATCCGGCAGTGTCCGCGTGACGGAGGTCATGGTCACTTCTCCTTGAACGAGGACGGAGCGGTGCCGGTTTCACCGTCCGCGATAGACGAACGGTCCGGGTTCCGCCTCGCCGTCCGCGTCGGCTGCGGCCACGAGGGCCGCATGCAGCGGCGAGCGGATGCAGACCGGGTCGGTGGCGGTGGCGTCGCCGGCGAGCGCCATGGCCTGGCAGCGGCAGCCGCCGAAGTCGATATGCTTGCGCTCGCAACTGCGGCAGGGCTCGGCCATCCAGTCGTCGCCGCGATAGGCGTTGAAGGCCGCGCCGTCCAGCCAGATTTCGGCGAGCGGCGTTGAGCGCACATTGTCGAAGGTGAGCCCCGGAATGGTCTCGGCCGCGTGGCAGGGCAGAACGCGCCCCGCCGGGTTGACGTTGAGCCCGGTGCGGCCCCAGCCGCCCATGCAGGCCTTGGGATAGCGCGAATGGTGGTCGGCCGGCACATAGTCGATCACCAGCGTGCCGGCGAGCCGCTTCCTTGCCTCATTGACGAAGGCGGTGGTCGCTTCCACCTGCGCGCGGGTCGGCATGAGTGCTGCCCGGTTGCGCTCCGCCCAGCCGTGGAACTGCACGGTGGCGATCTCGATCCGCCGCGCGCCGAGTTCGATGGCGAGCCCCACCATGTCGTCGATCTCGTCCATGTTCTGCTTGTGGCAGACGGCGTTGACGGTGAGCGGAATGCCGGCCGCGTGGGTCCAGCCGGCGACAGCAATCTTGCGGGCATAGCCGCCGGCATATCCGCCGACCAGATCGGCCTTTTCCGGCGTCATCCCCTGGATCGACAGTTGCAGATGGTCGAGCCCGGCCTCGGACAGTTCGGCGATCCGGGCCTCGGTCAGCCCGACGCCCGAGGTGATGAGATTGGTATAGAGCCCGAAGCCGGACGCGGCCCTGGTCAGCGCCACCAGATCGCGGCGCGAGGCGGGTTCTCCGCCGGAGAGATGCAGGTGCAGCACGCCGAGATCGGCGGCCTGGCGAAACACGTCGATCCATTCCGCAGTCGATAACTCTTCCGAGGCGCGGGAAAGCTCCAGCGGATTGGAGCAATAGGGACAGGCCAGCGGACAGCGATGGGTGAGTTCCGCCAGCATCGCGATCGGTGGCGGCGGGCGCTGGGCGGCGAAACGGACGGGCGAGGGGTGTTCGTTCATCTGACGATCTCCAGCAGGCGCCGGTCGGAAAACTCGCGGATGAAGGCAATGACGTCGGCGAGCACCTGATCCTTGGGCGCCTCGAACTGACGAGCGAAATCCGCGGCTATTGTATCGAGGTCGCGGGTCCCGTCCAGTGCCTTGACGATGGCAACCGCGATCTCGTCGAGCGCCAGCGCCCGTTCGGGTGCGAGCAGCACCGTCTGGCCGCGCACCGGGTCCTCGCGCAAACGCACGCCGCGCGCCAGCCGGGCGACGGTAGAACCGGTGACGGCAACACCCGTGCCGCTGGCTGCCGCGGCCTCTCCCGTGCCCTCGCCGGTCATCGGTGTCGTCCCTTCGCCGCTCATTCCGCCGCCCCGCGCAAGGGATTGTCGTCGAGCGCGCCGGTCACCCCCTCGCGCCCGTCCCAGCCGCCGGGCGGAAGGCGCGCCGGCGCCACATAGGCCGAATGCAGCGTATCGAGCTGCGACCACAGGACATCCGTCTTGAAGGTCAGCGCCGCTGCCGCCGCATCCTGCTTTTCCAAGGTGTCGGCATGGTCGAGCACGAAGGCCAGCCCGAACTTGACGTCCTCAGGCGCTTCGTTCAGCCGCTGGCGGAAATAGGAGAGCGCGCCGTCATCGGCAAAGGCATAGTGTTTCAGCAGCCCGGCAATGCGGTTCTCGTGGATCGCCGGGGCGAAAAGCTCGGTCAGCGACGAGGCGACCGCTTCGAGCAGCGGCTTCTCGCGGACGAAATGCACATAGGCATCGACGGCAAAGCGCGTGCCGGGCAAAACGCCGCGCGTCGAGGCGACGAAATCCGGATCGAGCCCGACGGCTTGCGCAAGCTTCAGCCAGCGGCGGATGCCGCCACCTTCGCTGATGCCGCCGTCATGGTCCTCGATGCGGCTGCGCCAGATGCGCCGCAATTGCGGATCCTCGCAGCGCGACAGGAAGGCAGCGTCCTTCATCGGGATGCGGCTCTGGTAGTAATAGCGGTTGATCACCCAGGCGCGCACCTGGATCATCGAACAGCCGCCGCCATGCAGCATCTGGTGGAACGGATGCTTGTCGTGATAGCGCGACGCCCCGATTGCCTGGAGGCGCGCCTCGAAGGCCGTTCTGTCCTGGGCAGTTCTGTCTTGGGCCGTTCTGTTCTGGGCTTGTCTGTCAGGATTGGGCAGCAAGGGTGACCTCCATTCCGTCATGGCCGATTTCGAAACCCTCAGCCTCGACGGCCGCGCGCTCCGGCCCGGCGCGCCAGATCGGGTTTGTGTTGTTGATGTGCACGAAGACCTTGCGGCCGATCGACAGGGATGAAAGTGCCGACAGGCTGCCACCATCGCCGGAAATCGGCATATGCCCCATGCGCCGGCCGGTCTTTTGCCCGACGCCGGCCTGGATCATCTCGTCGTCCTCGAACACCGTGCCGTCGAAGAAAACGAGGTCGGCACCCTCGAGCCGCTGCGCAAGCGTGGACGGCATCGAGCCACAGCCGGGAATGTAATAGGCGCGCTTGTCGCCGATCCTGAATTCAACACCGACGGTGTCGTCCGTTTCTTGGCCAAGCTTCAGGTCGGCCCCTTCGAGATAGAGCGGCACCTTGCCGGGTACGGCGAACAGCCGGATCTCGAGGCCGTCGAGCGGTAAGAACGGCGCATCGAGGCCAACGGCCTGCTGGCGCACGATAGCGGGGTCGAGCACCTGGAAGACCGGGTTCTGCCCGAGCGTCTCCATCAGGGCCGCCGTGGCGAAAAGCGTGAACGGCTGCTTTTCGCGCAGCGTCAAAAGACCGGTGATGTGGTCGATGTCGCCATTGGTGACGACCACGCCCTTGATCGGGCTGTCGCGCAGCGCTTGCGGATGAAGGCAGGCATTGGCTTCGATCTGGGCGCGCATGTCGGGCGAGGCGTTGAACACGACCCATCGCTCGCCGTCCGGGCTGACCGCCAGCGACGACTGCGTCTGCGGCTTCAAGCCCGACGCAGGGTCTCGCGCCGCGCGGCAATTCGCACAGCCGCAATTCCACTGGGGCAGGCCTCCGCCGGCCGCGGCACCGAGCACGAGGAAACGAACTTGCGTCATCGCCCCGTGCCCCGGCTATCGATCAGAACAGTACGGGCTCGCCGCCGTCCGCAGGGGCGTAACGGTTGATTTCCATGCCGCAGCTGACCTCGACGAATTTAGGGGCATTCCATTTCATGGTAGTTCCTCCCAAGGTTGAAGAGCGCGCTTGTCGTCCTTCGCAAAAGCAAAACGCCGATTTTCCGATAGATCGGAAGGCTGCCGGCTGGACACTCCTCCAAGCCATGCGATCTTAGAAGCCACCCTTCGCCGCCTGCAATACAGCGAAACGTATCGGTTTTGAGCACTCGCCACTCGCCTCCGGCGGACGGATTCGACGTCTCACAGCCCGCTCGCGCCGGTCGCCAATTTCGCTATGATCCAATCTCGGGCGCACATCGGCTTTGCTGCTGCTGACGATGGTGCATGGCGAGGGGGCGGTCATTCGGCCGGGATCACATGGCTTCAAGAGTGCTGAAGACGGTCCTGGTTGCGCTTGCGGCCCTGGTCGCCGGATATCTCGCGGCGCTTGGCGTCGGGCTGGTCGCCTTCGACGTTTTCGAGGTGTCGCAGCGGGAGGGCGCCGCCGCCATGGGGCTGGCCTTCATCATCGGCCCCGCCGTCGCGATCATCTGTGCCCTCGCGGCGGGACTCTGGTACTGGATTTTGTCCGGAAGGCGGAACCACGAGATACGGGCGCCGCGCGGATCGGCGGTTCGCCTGGCCTGGGCCGCCGCCGCTGCTCTTGGCGGCTGGCTTTCCGGGCTTCTTTTGCAGTGGATGCTCGCAGGCCGATCCTTCGAGACATTCTTCGTGGCGCTTGTGGTCTCGGAGGCACCGGTGATCGCGGCATTCCTGGCGGCCGCCGCAACAGGCTTGCTGCTGCGGCGGCGAGAGAGCTGAGCGTGAGACGCTGCGGAAGTCGACCGCTCAGGTGCGCACGGGCAGCAGCGGATAGCCGACCATCACGGCGCGGCCGGCAAGCGCGGCGATGGCCGCCTTCAACAGGTCGCCCGGAATGAAGGCCATCGAGCCGAGGAAGGCCTTTTGCAGGCCAAGGCCTGCGCCGAAAGCCAGATAGCCGATGCCGAAGACATAGAGCACGACGACACCGCCGAGGGCTGCGGCGGCGAAGAAGCCGAGCGTTTGCGAAAGGGCGGAAAGACCCGGACGGGCGAAGCGTTCGGCGATCAGGCCGGTGGCAAAGGCCGCCGGCACCCAGCCGAGCAGGAAGCCGACGGTCGGGCCGGCGAAGACGGCAAGGCCGCCACGGCCGCCAGACAGCACCGGCAGGCCGATCGCCACCAGAAGGATGACGAGCACGGCGGCGAGCGCCCCGCGCCGGGCGCCGAGAATGACGCCGGCCAGCATCACGCCGAGCGATTGCGCGGTGATCGGCACCGGAATGAAGCCGAGCGTGATCGGCGGAACGAAGCCGAGTGCGACGATGATCGCGGCAAACAGCGAAATGAGGACGAGGTCACGGGTCTGCATGATGTCTCCCTTGGGCCTGTCGGCAGGAGCACCGAAGCGGTCCTGCGATGACGACAGATGTGAAACGATAATTTCCCCAGCGGGAAACGTCACTGCCCGCGAATGCCGCGCGCGTCAATGGCCTCGGCGATACTATCCGCATCCCTCAGCGTGGCGATCACCAGCGGTCCGAGGATCGTTGCGATCTTCGGGCGGATGCCGCGCGCCCGGTGCGCCTCGCGGATCGCCTCGTAGCGGGAAAGAATTTCCGGCACGAAGCGCACCACGAGCCCGACCGAAAGCCCGATATCGGACGCCCTGACGAGGCCAATCCGCTCGAGCGGCGAGGCGGCCTTGCTGATCGTCTCGATGAAGGCCGAAACTGTGGTCGTCGCCGTCACCGCGGCCCCCAGCAGCATCAGCGTCGACAACCGGAGCACGGTGACCATCGCCTCCTCGGCGCTGGTCAGCAGCAGATGGAAGAGCCCGACGATGGCGATGGTGAGGAAGACCGGCTTGAGCGGCGACAGCGCCGCGCGAAGCGGCTGGCCGAGGCTGAAATAAAGCGCGCCGGAGGCGACCAGCGCGGGTGCGAGAAGGCGCGGATCGCGGGTCAGGAAGATCAAAACGGCCATCAGCGCCAGCCCGGCGATTTTCACCGCCGGCTTCGTCTGGTGCATCAGGCTGTTACCGGCGACATGCAGGCTTCTCATGAGAGCGCGATCTCCCGGTAGCGGGCGATGGCCTGGCCGGCCTCGCCGTCGAAGGCGATCCGCCCCCGGTCGAAGACCAGCACGCGGGCGAAATCGGCGATCAGGTCGAGATCGTGG
Organism: Arenimonas sp.; assembly: GCA_019459145.1. Classification (GTDB taxonomy): domain Bacteria; phylum Pseudomonadota; class Alphaproteobacteria; order Rhizobiales; family Rhizobiaceae; genus Allorhizobium. The sequence continues at coordinate 232,184 of JAIBEK010000028.1, read as the reverse complement.
CTGATGACGATCGCCTGCTGCGTGAGCCCTTCGATCGCGTCCTTCACCATGGCGCGGTTCTTCAGGTCGAGCTGGTTGGTCGGCTCGTCGAAGATGACGAGCTCCGGCTCCGTGACGACGACGGCGGAAAGCGCCGCCAACTGCAATTCGCCGCCGGACAATTCGTGCGGCCGCCGGTCGGCGAGGTGGGTGATGCCGAATCGCAAAAGCACCGCATCGACCGCCTGGTCGAGTGCAGCACCTTTCAGCCCCCGGCTTTTCGGCCCGAAGGCGATGTCGTCGCGGATGATCGGCAGGATGATCTGGTTGGCCGGGTTCTGGAAGATGAAGCCGGCCTTGGACAGCACCGCCTTGGCATCCTTCACCGTATCGAGCCCGTCGAGCGAAACCGTGCCGGCGGACGGCTTGACCAGCCCGTTGATCAGCCGCGCAAACGTCGTCTTGCCCGACCCGTTGAGCCCGACCACCCCGATGCGGCGCTCGGCAAGCGTGACGTTCAACGGATGAAGCGCCGTCTGCGTGCCATAGCGCACCTCTGCTCGGTCGAATGTTATCTGCAAGCGCAAAGTCCCCGCGGATGTCTGGCGGTCTCTATAGACCGGGGGAGGGGCGAGGGGAATATGCCCAGGGCTTGGCGTGGGACTGCCCCTCATCCGCCTACCGGCACCTTCTCCCCGCAGGCGGGGAGAAGGGACGAGCGGCGCCGTCGGGCACGTCCCCTCTCCCCGCATGCGGGGGTCCGAAGGACGGGTCGAGACACGCGGCTCGACCCCGGTCGGGTTAGGGTGAGGGGCACTTCTCCATCCGCCCCCGCCCTTCGAGGGTCGCTTGCGTTCCCACCTCAGGGTGAGGGCTACCCTTATGGCGCGGCCGAGCCGATCTTCCCCCTCATGGTGAGGTGCCCTCGCATCGCGAGGGCCTCGAAGCATCCGGCCCCGCATGCCGAGCCGCGCCTCGGCCGGCCCTTCGCTTGGGTTCAGGGCGTTCGTCATTCGAAACGATTCACTGGATCGTTCCGTCGGCTTCGCGGACCATTCTTCATCCATTGAACATACCATGAACATCCTCTACTCTCGCTGTCATGGCGATTCCCCTTTCCAACACCCAGGCGCGAAAAATCTTCCTCGAGCGGCAGGGGCTGTCCCGCCCGCCGCATCTGGCGCTCGGCAAGGCCGGGCTTTACGAGCTGATCCATGATCTCGGCTTCGTCCAGGTCGACAGCATCGCGACCGTCGAGCGCGCCCATCACCAGATCCTCTTCTCGCGCAACCAGACCTACAGGCCGGAACACCTGACCGCGCTTCTGGAAAAGGACCGCGCGCTCTTCGAGCACTGGACGCACGACGCCTCGATCATCCCCTCGGCCTTCTTTCCCTACTGGAAGCATCGCTTCGTGCGGCGCGAGGCGCGCATCCTGGAAAACTGGGCGAAATGGCAGGGCGAGGGTTTTGACCGGGCCTTCGACGAGACCTATGAGAAGATCCGCGAGGCCGGCCCGATCATGGCCCGCGAGGTCAAGGCCGAGGACCACAAGTCGGGCGGCTGGTGGAACTGGCATCCGTCAAAGACCGCGCTCGAATTCCTCTGGCACACCGGCAAGCTGGCGATCGCCGGCCGCGACAATTTCCAGAAGATCTACGACCTGTCCGAACGCGTCATCCCGCCCGAGCATTTCTTGGCCGAGGTCGATCCCGACGCTTTCATCGACTGGGCCTGCCGGCAGGCGCTGCGAAGGCTCGGCTTCGCCACCCATGGCGAAATCGCCGCCTTCTTCGATCTGGTCGCCCCGCAGGAGGCGAGAGCCTGGGTGGAAGCGCACCGCGACGAACTGGAGGAGGTCTTGATCGAGACGGTCGACGGCAAGCCGCGCGCCTCCTTCGCGCTCGCCGAAAGCCTGCCCAAGCTCATGAACCCGCCCGAGCCGCCGGCCCGCATCCGCACTTTGAGCCCCTTCGACCCGCTGATCCGCGACCGCGCCCGCACCGAACGCCTGTTCGGCTTCTTCTACCGCATCGAAATCTTCGTGCCCGAGCCGAAGCGCGAATACGGCTACTACGTCTTCCCGCTGCTCGAATCCGACCGCCTGATCGGCCGCATCGACATGAAGGCCGACCGCAAGGCCGGCTTGCTCGACGTGAAACGGCTCTGGCTGGAGAAGGGCGTCAAACCCTCCGCCGGACGGCTGGATAGGCTGGAGGCGGAACTGGTCCGGCTGGCAAGGTTCGCGGGGGTGGAGCGGGTGGAATATCGCGACGGGTGGTTGGGGTGAGGGGGACGGTGGGGGGAGGGGGCAGTGCTTGGCAGCTTTGCGCCATTCGCCGTCACTGTTATTTAGAGGCTTCGGCTTCCGAACAGCGGAGCCTGATTTTGGGTAGAAGTGCCGCTTCCACCACCGGTACTTGGTCGCCTGCTTTCTAGGATTAGAGCCGTGGAAGCGGCCGCGAATGCAAGCAGCAGACCATAGGGGTAGATCAGAAAAACTCTAAGATAGGAAATCGCCCTAGTCAGCAGAATACTCAGGTTCATACCGCTTGCGCCGAAGAACCACATCGACAACAAGGGGAATAACCCGACAAGACCCAGCCCGAGGGAAACGAAAAGAAGGGCTTTCCAAATCCTATAGAGGCTCTCCATTCTTTCCGTCATTGTTTCTTCGATGCCTCGCAGCAAGCTCAACGTTACGACCGTAATCACACCGGTCAGCAGAGATGTTGGAACCAACGTAGACATGATCCCCAATGAAAAGCCGACAGCCCAGAAGGAGCCGAACGTAATTCCAAAAGAGAGGTCAGCCAGGATGAGCAAGGGTATGCAAAGCCCAATCATCGGTGAAATGCCGATGGTCTGTGCGCGGTTCAGGGAGATGCGCAACGTCGAATAGGCGAACCAGAGATAGATAATCGGCTTCAGATATACCCCGAGAACCAGAGCAAGTGCCCCGGATGCCCCGCCAACACTGCGCGCGCCGGATATCCCGATCACACCATAGACAAGAAACGGGAACGCCAAAGTGATAACTGCAAAAGCGCCAAAACGCTTCCCGAGACCTCGCGCATACTGCCCGCCGCAAATCAGCTTCTCCAAAGCATATCCCCAGCTCTCTGACCCTGTGGGCCACAATTAAATCCGAAGCTTTAAGAAAGATGCCAAATGTTGCTTAAAGTTGCACTTAACAGAGGGGCGTGGTTCGCGACGCGCGGCAGTGCAGCAATGACCGCTTCGGGCCAATAACTGCCCCATCGTGCACAAGATCAACGCATCGCACCGTCAAGACGCCCCTTTGAGCGACCCCCGCATCGCCCGCTCCACCGCCGCAAACACCCGCGGATCGCTCGACTGCGCCACATTGAACCGCAAAACCGCGTCGCCGTCTGCGAGACGCTGAAGACGTTGCCGGGGGCGAGCACGATCTTGTCGGCGAGCGCGCGGCGCGCGACGTCGGCGGCGTCGAGGCCGTCCGGCAGCTGGCACCAGAGGAACATGCCGCCGCGCGGTTCGAGGAAGGGTTTGAGGCCGAGCCCCTGGAGCTTCCTGTTGGCCTCGCCGGTCGCACAAAGCTTGAATATTCCATCAAATGACGTATATTTCATGCATCATTCGATGGAGGCTTTGATACTGAACCAGGTTGTGCACGAAGATCCCGCGCCACGGCTCCAGGGTTTTTCCAGCGAGGCAGATCGCCTTCGCCTTTCGGCGACGGCGCTCAAGGCCTTTCGGCGCCTGGTGGTGCAATGGAACCTGACGGGCCAGCAGGCGGCAGCGCTTCTCGGGGTGTCGACCAGCACATGGGAGCGGCTGAAGCCGGAGGTGGCGTCCAAGTCGCTGACCCAGGACCAGATGACCCGCATCTCGGCACTCGTTGGCATCTATAAGGCCCTTAATCTGCTTTTCGCCGATGCCATGGCCGACCGCTGGCCGCAACTGGTGAACGCCGGCCCGCTTTTCGGCCATCGAACACCTGTCACCGCGATGATTGAAGGCGGTATTCCGCACATGCTGGAAGTACGCCGCTATCTGGATGCGGTGCGCGGAGGACTCTGAGTGCGAGTCGCGGACGTTCCCGTCAGCACCATCGCCTATCCGAAGACGGTCCGCCTTGTCTCAACGGCGAGGCTGCGCGAGGCGGTTCTGGCAAGCCTGGTCGACAGCCAGGACGAACTCGCCGAACTCGCCGAAATCGAAGCGGCGACCTCGAGCCGCATTCAGGCCCAGGCGACCGGCATTTCGGGACTCGCCGCCAACGAACTCGTCTTCGACGTCCCGCACGCGCATTTCATCAATGCGAGTTTCGCCTATGCCAAGCCGCGCGAGCCGAATCGCTTCAATGGGGAGACGCGTGGTGCCTGGTATTCGGCACTCTCGGTCGAGACCTGCCTTGCGGAAATCGCTTTCCACATGACCGACTTCCTGGCGCGCACCGGTGTCTTCGAGGCAACGGTCGATTATGCGGAAATGTTTTCGAGCGTTTCGGGTGATTTTCTCGACCTGCGGCCGCTACCCGAACATCCGGCCCTCGCGCCGGAACAGGAGCGGGGTTATCCGGCTGGCAATGCGCTGGCCGCCGAGGCCCGCGCCGCCGGCCTCAATGGCATCATCTATCCCTCGGTGCGTCATGAGGGTGGCACGTGCCTTGCCGTCCTTCGCCCGGCCGCCGTGCAGTCGGTTCGTCAGGGCGATGTCTGGCGGTTGAGATGGGCTGGCGCAGCGAAGCCTGTAATCGAGGGACCGCTGGTCTCACCATCCGTCTGATTGGTAAGGTGTCACTTCCCCCTCAAACAATCTCCGTCCCGCTGATCCGGATACCAAAGCCCTCCAGCCCGACATAATGGCGTTCGCGCGAGGCGAACAGCCGGATGGAGGTGACGCCGAGATCCTTGAGGATCTGCGCGCCGAGGCCGATTTCCAGCCATTCGCTGTCGCGGGCCTGGGCCTGTTCGTGGGCTTCGCGCTCGTGCAGGCCGGTGCGCGCCGTGGTGGAGACGCCGACACCGACCGAGCCTTCGCGCAGGTAGACGATGACGCCGCGGCCCTTGGCGGCGATCTTCTGCATGATCTCGTCGATCTGGCGGTTCTTGCCGAACACGTCCGTGCCGACATGCTCGAGATGCAGGCGCACCGGAATGTCGACGCCGTCGCGAATGTCGCCGAAGACCACGGCAAGATGCTGCATCGGGTCCCAGGGCAGCGAATAGGCATGCGCCTTGGCCGGACCGTAAGGGGTCTCGATGCTGAAGCTCGAGGCGAGCTGGATCAGCGTTTCCTTGCGCTGGCGATAGGCGATGAGGTCGGCGACCGAGACGCGCTTGAGGCCATGTTCCTCGGCAAAGGCAAAGACCTCCGGCCCGTGCTTGACGGTGCCGTTGTCATTGACCAGTTCGCCGATCACGCCGACCGGCGGAAGCCCTGCAAGCTTGCAGAGGTCGACGGCGGCTTCGGTATGGCCGGAGCGCATGAGGACGCCGCCTTCGCGGGAGACCAGCGGGAAGATATGGCCTGGGCGGACGAAATCGGCCGGGCCGACATTCGGGTTGGCGAGGTTGCGGACCGTCAGCGTGCGGTCCTCGGCGGAAATGCCGGTCGTCGTGCCGTGCCTGAAGTCGACGGTCACGGTGAAGGCGGTGGTGTGGGCGCTGTCGTTTTCGGCGACCATGGCGTTGAGGTTGAGGCGCTTGGCCTCCTCCTTCGGCATGGGGGCGCAGACGATGCCGGACGTGTGGCGCACGATGAAGGCCATCTTCTCGGCGGTGCAATGGACGGCGGCGACGATCAGGTCGCCTTCGTTCTCGCGGTCGTCGTCATCGGTGACGACGACGATCTCGCCGGCCTCGAAGGCGCGGATGGCGTCGACGACGCGGGTCTGGTCATAGCTCATGGAAAGTCCTCGTCACTTCAGTCGGCCGGTCTGGCCGCGGTCTCGCAAATAATGATCGGCAATGGCGCATGCCAGCATCGCCTCGCCGACAGGAACCGCTCGGATTCCGACGCAGGGGTCGTGGCGGCCCTTGGTGCGCACGTCCACCTCGTTCAGGTCGGCATCGATCGAGCGCCGTTCGGTGAGGATCGACGAGGTCGGCTTGATGGCGAAGCGCGCGACGATCGGCTCGCCGGTCGAAATGCCGCCGAGGATGCCGCCGGCATGGTTGGACAGGAAGACCGGCTTGCCGTCGGGGCCGATGCGCATCTCGTCGGCGTTCTCCTCGCCGGTGATCTCGGCGGAGGCGAAACCATTGCCGATCTCGACGCCCTTCACCGCATTGATCGACATCAGCAGGCTGGCAATGTCCTGGTCGAGCTTGCCGTAGACAGGCGCGCCGATGCCGGCGGGCACGCCCTCGGCGATCACCTCGATGACCGCACCGACCGATGAGCCGGCCTTGCGGATCTCGTCGAGATAGGCCTCCCAGACGGGCACGGTTTCGGGGTCGGGGCTGAAGAACGGGTTCTCGCTCACCTGTGCCCAGTCCCAGTTGGCGCGGTTGATCTTGTGGCGGCCGATCTGCACCAGCGCGCCGCGAATGGTGACGCCGGGCACGACGAGGCGGGCAAGGGCGCCCGCGGCGACGCGGGCCGCCGTCTCGCGCGCCGAAGAGCGGCCGCCGCCGCGATAGTCGCGAATGCCATACTTGACGTCATAGGTGTAGTCGGCATGGCCAGGCCGGTAGCGCTTGGCAATGTCGCCATAGTCCTTGGAACGCTGGTCGGTATTGTCGATCATCAGCGAGATCGGCGTACCGGTCGAAATCATCGATCCGTCATCTTGCGGCATCACGCCGGAGAGCACCTTGACGAGGTCTTCCTCGCGCCTTTGCGTGACGAAGCGCGACTGGCCGGGCTTGCGCTTGTCGAGGAAGGACTGCAGGTCGTCGAGGGTGAAGCGGATGCCGGGCGGGCAGCCGTCGACCACGGCGCCGAGCGCCGGCCCGTGGCTTTCGCCCCAGGTGGTGACGCGAAACAGGTGACCGAAGGTATTGTGCGACATGGCTATGCACCGGCTTGTTCAGACGGCCCGTGGATCTCGGCAAGCCGTCTCGTCTTTTGTTGGGGCTCACTCTTAGTGGAAAAGCCCTAAGCGCGACAAGCCTTTCTTGGCAACGCAGCGTTCGCCATCGGCGATACGCTCACGAGGCCTTGCGCTGCGGATAGCCCTTGGTGAAGCGGCAGAACTCGTCGAAGGGCAGGGGCCTGGCGAAGGCATAGCCCTGGAGATAGTCGCAGCCGAGCTGGCGCAACAGGCCCGCATGGTCGAGGCTCTCGACGCCCTCGGCCACGGTCTCCACGCCGAGTGAACGGGCGATCTCGATGATCGAACGCACCAGCGCGCGCTCCTGCGGCGCGTTGACGATCGGCATCACCAATTGGCGGTCGATCTTCAGCCGCTTCGGTTTCAGCCTGAGCAGGCTGACAATCGAGGTATGGCCCGTGCCGAAGTCGTCGATCTCGATGTCGATGCCGAGCCCCTTGATGCGCTCGATATTGTCGGTGACGATGTCGTCGCTTTCGTCGAGGAAGATCGATTCCACCAGCTCGAAGCAGATGGAGCCCGGGGCGATGGCAAGACCGTGCAGCTGCTCGACCAGGGTGGAATCGTGCAGGCGCTTCGACGAGACGTTGACCGAGATGCGCGGCACCTTCATGCCGAGCGCGGTCCAGCGCATCTGGTCGCTCAGCGCCTTTTCCAGCACCAGCTGGTCGATCCGGGCCATGACGTTCAGTTCCTCGGCGACCTTGAGGAAATGGCCCGACGCAAGCACGCCCTTGTCGGGGTGGTTCCACCGCACCAGCGCTTCGGCGCCGGAAAGCTGCATCGTGGCGGCTTCCAGCTGCGGCTGGTACCAGACCGTGAATTCGTCGCGCTCCAGGCCGGTGAGGATCTCGTCGGCCATGCGCTTCTTGGAGACGATATTGGCCTGCAGGTCGGGGGTGAAGAATTCGAAGCAGTTCCGCCCCTTCTCCTTGGCCTGGTAGAGCGCGATATCGGCATTGACCAGCACCCGGCGGGCGTCGGGGGCGATACCGGATGCCTGCGCGATGCCGATCGAAATGCCGCAGCGACAGGAAAAGCCCTCGAAATCGATCGGCTTGCTCATCTCCTCGATGATCCGCTCGCACAGTTGGGCGATCTCCTGTGCCGAGGTCGCCCGGCGTGCCAGGATGACGAACTCGTCGCCGCCGATGCGCGCCACCAGATCGCCGCGCGGCACGGTGCGGGCAAGCACCCTGGCGGTATGGGCCAGCATGGCATCGCCGGCCGCATGGCCGAGCGTGTCGTTGATCTCCTTGAAACGGTCGAGGTCGAGGTGGAGAATGGTGAACTTGACGCGATGGCCCTGGCCCGCCTGGCTGAGCTCGTCGAGTTCGATGTCGAGCTTGCGGCGATTGGCGAGCGAAGTCAGCGGATCGTGGAGCGCATTGAACTCGATCCGGTTCTTGGCCAGTTCCAGTTCGAGATTGCGGCTGTCGGCCTCCGCCTTGGCGGAGCGCAGCTGTTCGGCCAGAAGCGCGTCCGCGGTCACGTCAAAGGCGATGCCGATGATCTTCTTCTTGCCGTCCCTGCCGACATGCACCTGGCCGACGGAGCGGACATAGCGCAGTTCGTTGTTGGGCAGCAGAACGCGCTGGATGGTGTTGACCGTTGTGCCAAAACTCGTCGCCCGGTTGGTGGCGAGCAGGATCTCCTGCCGGTCGTCGGGGTGAAGGGCCGACAGCCATTGCTGGCGCGTCACCGGCTGATCGCTGAACGGCAGATTGTACAACTGGTGCATCCGGTCGTCCCAATAGGCGGTGGTCGCCACCGGGTCGCCTTCCCATATGCCGCAATTATAGGAGGCGAGCGCCAGGTCCAGCTTGTGGGAAAGTTCGGAAAGCTCGTGTTCGCGGCTGGAGAGCTCGTCGAGCGCCAGTTCCAGCTCGGCATTCTTGATGTCGCTGGTCGCTTTTGCCGCGCGTAGCGCCTGGGTGAACAGCGTGTCATTGGTGACATCCCAGACGATGCCGGTCAGCCGTCGGGTCTCGGGATTGCCGCTCGAATGGGCGCCGACAGACCGCAGGTGCCTCGTCGTGCCGTCCGGCAGCGTGATACGATAGGTGATGTCCCAGCTGGCGGTCGAGCCGCCATGCAGCCGCTCGAAGAAGGCCGCCTCGATAGCCTGGACATCGTCGGGATGGATGATCTTGTACCAGTGGTCGAGGCGATCGCGACCTTCGCTGGCTTCAAGGCCGTGCAGCGCGGCGGCGCGCGCATCCCATGACAAAACGTCCTCGGCTTCGGAGACCTCCCATATGCCGATATTGGCCGTCTCCATGGCGAGGTGGAAGCGGCGCGAAAGGTCGAGCAGTTTCTCCTCGCGACCCTCCAGCTTGACGATGTTGCGATTGCGTTCGCGCAGCAGGTGGAGGCTGAAGATCAGGGGAACGATCATGGCGAGACCGGCGGCGATGCTGCTGTGCAGGTCGAGCACCAGCCCGGCGATGACGATCGTCAGGCCGACGATGGCAAGGCCGACAAGGAACGCTCCCGCGCCCGGCCTCTGGCCTCCGTCGCGGTGCCGGTTTCGATTGAAAACTCTCAAGACAGGATAATCCCCAGGTTTGTTAGGCAAGCCTAAAGGGCGGCGGTTAATATAGAATTGAATCCGGCAGTAGTGTCGGCATGCCAATACCTTCGCGTCAAAGGTGGATGGGCCGGGCATTGCTCGTGGCTGGCGAAACTCTCGCTAAAAATGGTGTAAAGCGGGCGATATCCGTTTCGCCGGCTTGAACGGCACCGTTTTTCCGTTCATCAATCACACCGAAAAAGTCACTATTGCGGGCAATTTTTGCCACATTCTGGAGGCCTATTTTGACACACGTCCTCAATCCGTCGAGACTGGCAAGGATAACCCGCATGCGTATGATGATTGCAGTGCTTCTGGCGACAGCGAGTTTTCTCTCGCCGCTCAGCGTGCTGGCGGGCAGCGACGATGTCGAGGCGACCATCAAGGCGGTGAATGTCGACGGCCTGAGCCTCATGCTCGATGACGGAAAGACCTATTCGCTGCCGGAGGAGTTCAACTTCGACGGTCTCGAAAGCGGCGTGAAAGTGATCGTTTTCTACACCGAGGTCGATGGCAAGCGCGTCGTCGACGATCTGGAAATCGTGCAGTAGGACGAAGGGGTCGAGGCTCGTCAGAGCCAGCCGATCAGCCCGCCGTCGCGGTCGATCTTGAGAACGCGATCCTGCGGTACGTTCATGTCGCAGGCCTTGTTGCCGCTCCAGCCGCCAACGATGCGAAACACGCTTCGCACGATGCCGCCATGGCTGACGCAGACGGTCGGGCGATCGACGGAGGTCAGCCAGGCCCCGACCCGCCACGACAGGATCTCGTAGCTCTCGGCCTGTTCGCCCGGCGGGATGAAATCCCATTTTTGCCGCGCCCGGGCCGCCACCCTTTCAGGCATGACGCGCTGCAATTCCGGGATCGTCGATCCCTCCCAGTCGCCGAACGACAGTTCGACCAGCCGGGGATCGGTGCGATAGGCCAGGGGATCGAGACCCATGGCGGCGCGCACCCGTTCCATGGTCTCGCGGGTGCGGCCGAGGGGGGAGGCGACATAGTCGAAGGCGCTCGCGCTGTCGCCCAGTTCTTCCGCCAGGCGCAGACCGTTCTCGCTCGCCTGGCAGCGTCCGTTCTCGTTGAGGCCGATGTCCTTCTGCCCCTGCAGCCGGCCCTCGGCGTTCCAGTCGGTCTGGCCGTGACGGATCAGGTAGATGAGCACGGCATGCGACCTCGAACTGGAGAACTATTCCTTGGCGACGCTGATATCCGGCGCATCGACCGCCTTCATGCCAACAGTGTGGTAGCCGGAATCCACATGGTGAACCTCGCCTGTCACCCCGGTCGACAGATCCGACAGCAGATACATGCCCGACTTGCCGACTTCGTCGGTCGTCACATTGCGCTTCAGCGGCGAGTTGTACTCGTTCCACTTCAGGATGTAGCGGAAGTCGCCGATGCCGGATGCGGCCAGCGTCTTGATCGGGCCGGCCGAGATGGCGTTGACGCGAATGCCGCGGCCGCCCATGTCGACGGCGAGGTAGCGCACGGAGGCCTCGAGCGCGGCCTTGGCGACGCCCATGACGTTATAGTGCGGCATGACCTTCTCGGCGCCGTAATAGGTCAGCGTGATGATCGAGCCACCGTCGTTCATGATCTTTTCGGCGCGGGCCGCGACCGCGGTGAACGAGTAGACCGAAATGTCCATGGTCCGGGCGAAGTTGTCGCGCGTCGTCTCGATATAGCGACCGGTCAGTTCGTCCTTGTCGGAAAAGGCGATGGCATGCACGACGAAGTCGATCTTGCCCCACTTGTCCTCGAGATTCTTGAAGACCGCGTCGATGCTGTCCAGATTGGTGACGTCGCAGTCGCCGGCCATGAAGGCATCGAGTTCCTGGGCCAGCGGTTCGACGCGCTTTTTCAGCGCTTCGCCCTGCCAGGTGAAGGCGATTTCGGCTCCCTGTTCATGACAGGCCTTGGCGATACCCCATGCGATCGAGCGATTGTTTGCGACGCCCATGATGATGCCGCGCTTGCCTGCCATGAGGCCGGAACCTTGAACCATGTTCTGCTTCCCTGAAACTTTCAATTGAACCTGCCTATGGCATAGCCGGCATCACGGTTCAAGATTGGACCGGATCATCAACTGTAAGGCAGCGTAACAAAGGGTGTGGTTGTTACAAATACTTTATAAAAACAGGCCTTCGCGCATGACGCGCATCAAATCCGTAACCTTGTCGTCGGGCTTTTCCCACAGCATGACGCGCAGTTCGACGACCAGCGCGCCGCGTCCGCCCTCGTCGTTCGGCAGGCCGAGGTCGTCGATCCTGATCACCTGGTCCGAGCTCGACCAGGGCGGAACGACGATGTCCAGCGGGCCATTCGGCGTATCGACCTTGGCGTCGCAGCCGAGCACGGCATTCTCCAGCGTGATCGGCAGGGCGGTCTTCAGGTCATAGCCGTCGACAGTGAATTTCTCGTCCTTCGCCACCCGCAGGGTGACCGCTACGTCGCCGCGGCCCATGCCCTGCAGCTTCAGGCCCTGGCCCTTGAGCCGCACCATATGACCCTGGGTGACGCCGCCTTCCAGCGGAACGCGCAGTTCGCGGCCGTCGGACAGCGTGATCGGCACGGGCTTTTGTGCCAAAAGGTCATCGATCGTCACGGTTGCCTCGACCACCAGGTCGGGCGCCTTTTCCGGCGGCGGCTGGACGCCGCGGATCCGCCGGACGAGCGAGCTCAAAAGTTCGATCGGTGCGAGGATGGACGCGGGTTTGGCCGCGCCGGACGGTGTTTCGTTCTCGGCCTTTTCGGCCTCCGCCTCGGCCTCGCGCTTCAGCGTCTCGGCTGCGGCTGCAGCCTCCGGCGTATCGCCGAAGATGCGCGACACCAGGTTCTCGGGGCTCTCGCCGGCGACATGGGGCTTGCCTTGGGTCTGGGCCTGAGGCTGGGCTTGCGCCTGTGACTGGGGTTGGGCTTGCGCCTGTGTGGCGTCCGGCTGTGGCTTTTCCGTCTTCGCTTGCGCGGCCTGCGGCGCCTGAGATTGGGCCTGTGCCTGAGATTGGGCCTGGGCCTGTTTGTCGGCCTTGGCCTTTTCCGCTTCGGCGCGAGCGAGTTCGGCGAGGATGCGCTCGGCATTGGCCTTGGCGATCTTGGCCTTTTCGGCCGCCTCGCGGGCATGCTGGCGCTGCTGCATGATCGTCTGCTCGCGGGCGAGCGCCTCGACCTTGTCGCGCTGCTGGTCGTAACGGGTGCGCTTTTCCGGGTCCTTCAGCACCTCATAGGCGCGGCCGACCTCGGTGAAGCGTCGATTGGCGTCGGGGTCGTCGCGGTTCTGGTCGGGATGCACGCTCTTGGCCTTCGTCCGCCAGGCGGACTTGATCTCCTCGGCTCCCGCATCGCGCTTTACGCCGAGCACTGAATAGAAATCGCGCATCTAGGCCACCAATTGACAATGGACCGCGCATCACAGCCCCAAAGACCGATGCGCCGGCAAGAAAACAGGTCCCGACACGCCTTTGTTCCGGCGGTGCGGTTTTATATGTCGGGGAGTATGGCAAGAAGTTGCTAATCAGTGGTTACGCCCGGACTGCAGGGGAGGGGCCGAGCCGTGCCTGGCGGGGGCGGGAAGCCCTTGCCGAACGAGCCGCATTACGGCTTGCGGTCGAAGCTCATCAATTGCCACTGACCCGAGCCCGCCGTGCAGGTTTTGCCGGAGAAATAGGCGATACCTTCATAGGAGTGGCGGGTGGTCGAGAAGTCACGGCACACCACGCCATCGGTCTTTTTTTCATTGATCGCAGTGACCACGCCGGCACTGCCGGTCGATGCATTGGCCCAGGGAAGCGGGCTGTCGGTGCGCGACAGATCGGCGGAAGACACGGCATTCTGCACCGTCAATTCGTCGGAGCGGCCTTCATCGGTCTTCTTGGTCGAGACGGTGCTGGTGGAGATCGAACGATCCACATCGGCGCCGAACAGGTCCATGCTGCCGCCGAAACAACCGCCAAGCGGCAGCGTCGCGACAAGAACGACGACTATTCCGCGCTTACCCAAGGGTGCGCTCTTTTGGCGCTCGTTCGACTTTGCTATGTCTCTCAACAGACGTCCTGTCCGGTGCTTCGCCCCTGGGCAATGATGATGAAGTTCGGGAGCCATTGAATCAATATGTCAGAAACTGGGTTAACAAGCGGTGACTTCACCGAGGAAAGCGAGCCCTTCGCACTTTTCGGCACCTGGCTGAAGGATGCCGAGGCTTCGGAGCTCAACGATCCGAACGCCGTCGCGGTGGCAACCGTGGACGAAAACGGCTTGCCGAACGTGCGGATGGTTCTGCTCAAGGATTTCGACAACCGGGGATTTGTCTTCTACACGAATTTCGAGAGCCAGAAGGGACAGGAAATTCTCGGCCAGAAAAAGGCGGCCATGTGCTTTCACTGGAAATCGCTGCGCCGCCAGGTGCGTTTGCGCGGCGAGGTCGAGGTCGTGTCGGACGCCGAGGCGGATGCCTATTACCAGTCCCGCCCGCTCGGCAGCCGCATCGGCGCCTGGGCCTCCAAGCAGTCGCGCCCGCTCGAAGGCCGCTTCGCGCTGGAAAAGGCGGTCGCCGAATACACCGCCCGCTACGCACTCGGCAATGTTCCGCGCCCATCGCACTGGTCCGGTTTCCGCATCAAGCCCACCTCGATCGAGTTCTGGCACGACCGCAAGTTCCGCCTGCACGACCGCATCGAATTCCGCCGCGAGACGCCGGACGCGCCGTGGCAAAAGGTACGGATGTATCCCTGATCGCCGTGGTCGGCCGCCGGGTTTCTCGCCGGCCTTGACCGTCCTTGCGGATCAGCCCGTCAGGCGGAAGGGGATGCCGGAGGCAAGCGCGGCGACATAGCGCGGCTTCTGGTACAGGCCGTTGAGCGATATGCGCGGCAGGAGGAGGGGCTCGGCCAGCCTGTCTTGGTCGATCGTCGCGGCCCGGGTGGTGACGGCAAGCGTGAAACCGGCCTTGGCAGCAAGCGTGGCGACGCGCCGGGTGGCGCTGCGCTGATCGCCATAGGGATAGGCCAGGCTCTTCGGCCGATGACCGACGAGCGCTTCGACGTAATCGGCGCTGCCGGTCAGTTCGCTCAGCAGGTCTTCGTCCGCGAGAAAATCCAGTGCCCGATGACTGATCGTGTGGGCGCCGAGATGGGCCAGCGGGTGGCGGGACAGCGCCTGAAGCTCTTCTCCCGTCATCACCAGGTCCGCGACGATTGCCGCCGGATCGATCCCGACGCTTCGCGCGGCCGCATCGAGCCGGGCAATCGCCAAGTCTTCCCCCGGCCCACAGATCGCCTGCGAAAGCTGGTCGAAACTTGACCGTTTGGCGGCCAGGGTTTCGACCTTGTAGGTTTTCGCACCGCTGTCGGTCTCGATGGTGAAATTGTCGGTGGCGTTCAGCAATGCCTCCGCGGTTTCCCACCACATCGTGTGGCTGCGCTCCGAAAAGCCCTTGGTGACGAAGACCGTGAACGGCACGCCGTGGCGCTCGAACACCGGCAGGGCATGTTCGGCATTGTCGCGATAGCCGTCATCGAGGGTGAAGACGGCAAAGGGTCTTCCGTCCGCCACGCTGTCCCGGAGCCCGAGCAGGTCGTCAAGCGCGAGGAAGCGGTAGCCCTCGGCCTTCAGCCGACGGATCGCCGCGTCGAGAAAGTCCGGGCTGACCTCCAGATGACCATTGGCTGCGAACGGTCGCGGAAAATAGGGTCGCACGTGATGCAGGGTGAAGATCGCGCCGAGGCCGCGCGCCGCGCCAAGGGCGCCCAGGCGGCTTAAAAGATGGGATGCCTCGAGCCCGCCGGTGATCGCGGCGGTGCGCACGAGGCCCTTGAGGGTGGCCTTCATCGTCTTTCCATTCTCCCGCTCCGGCGGCTTCTGGTGCCCGACACGATTTTCGCCACCCAGACTTGCACATGCCGGTTAAACCTTGCTTTATCCGCCGTGGCGGCTTTCGCCACGCAAGCCCCGCGATATGGTCACCCGCTATCAACCTTTCGTTTACTTATATCGTAAAACTTTCGGTTAACTCTTGTGGATCGCCTTCAGGCTTGCACGATTGTCGCCCCATTCTTGTACTAGCAAGCGCCATCGCCATTCGCGCAGACCGTCCGGGGCCCTCGTTCAAGCCCGCCGCCTTTTGGAGGAATTATGCAGAAGTTGTTGATCGCGCTTTCGTTTTTGCTGACGGTCGCCTCGTTTTCGACCACTGCATCCGCCGGAAGCGCCCAACTTCTCCTCGATGCCCGCACCGGCGAGGTTCTCGCCTCGGAAAATCCCGACAGTCTCAATCATCCGGCCTCGCTGACGAAAATGATGACGCTGTACATGACGTTCGAGGCAATTCGCCGCGGTGAATTGTCCTGGGACAGCCGCGTGCCCTTCTCGAAATATGCCGCGTCGCGTCCGCCGACCAAGCTTCGGGTCAAGGCAGGCGATAGCATTACCGTCAAGGAAGCGGTGCTCGGCCTGATCGTGCAGTCGGCCAATGACGCCGCGGCTGCCCTGGCGGAAAAACTCGGCGGCAGTGAAAGCGCATTCGCCGCCGAGATGACGCGCAAGGCGCGGGCGCTCGGCATGGCCAAGACGACCTTCGTCAACGCCTCGGGCCTTCCCGATGCCCGCCAGATCACCACGGCGCGCGACATGTCGACCCTCGGCGTCGTGCTGCTGCGCGACTTCCCCGAAGAATACAAACTGTTCAACACCAAGAGCTTCGCCTTCCGCGGCCGCACGATCAATGGCCATAACAACCTGATGTACCGCTACAAGGGCATGGACGGCATCAAGACCGGCTATACCAATGCGTCCGGCTTCAATCTCGTCAGCGCCGTCCGGGACGGCAACCGCCGGGTGATCGGCGTGGTCATGGGCGGCCGTTCCGCCGCAAGCCGCGACAAGATCATGGAAAAGCTGATCGCCGGCAATATCGCCAAGGCATCGGGCGGAACGCAGCTGCTGGCCAGCAACTCGACCCGCGTCGGCATGGATCTCGCCCGCCTCGGCGACAATGTGCCGGTTCCCGCCCCGCGCCAGGATGCGGTTGCTGCCGTGATCGGCCTGGCGAGCGCGAGCCCGGTCGCTGCGTCGACGCTTGGCACGGCCTATGCCCGGCCGGTCGAGGAGGCTCCGGTCGAAGTGGCTGCCGCCGCCGTCGCCAGCGATGTTACGCCGCTGAACCCTCAGGCGGAAGTCCCGCCTGCAAAGTCCGCGGCTGCCACCGGCGCGGCTCGCGGCTGGCAGATCCAGATCGCCGCCGCCTCCAGCGCCGAACTGGCGATGGGCCTGCTTGCCGACGCCAAGGCGAAGATCGGCGGGATTCTCGCCAACCGCGACACCTATACCGAAGCCGTCACCCGCGACGGCTCGACCTTCTACCGCGCCCGCTTCACCGGCTTCGCCAGCAAGACGGAGGCCCGCTCGGCCTGCGACCAGCTGGTGAAGAACCGCTATGACTGTGTGTTGATGCCGGCGAGGGGATGAGACGCGGAGGCAGCAGCGCTGGCTTTGCGTCTCGAACCTTAGGTTTCTTCACCAAGGTTGGCGGTTAGCTTCTGCAGTTCTTCCATCAGTCGCGCGGGCATGTCCATGCGTTCGTGAAGGATGCTGATGATACCGATCTTGCCGCTCGGAAGCTCTCTTTCTATCGTGCGCCGCATTCGCCGTCGGATAGAAGAGATAGCCCACCAGATCAGGCTTTCTTGTTTCGCTTGATAACGTCCTCGGCCGAGACGAGCAGATAAGTTTCCTCATCCGCCTGCATCGCATCGGCGAGATGTTGGCCGATCCATGCCGACGCGGTTGATTGTGCCTGGCGATCACGGCTGACGAGCGAACGGATATAGTCGTCGGCGTCCCGATAGGGACCACCCTTGGCGACCTGTCGACGGACATGCTCCTGCAAATCGTCGCTAAGCGTAATCTGAATGCTGCTCTTGCCCATGGCTCACCTCATCCAGCTCGCGAAATGATGTTCCGCGACCGGCTTGGTGTCAATCTGTCTCTTCCGGACCGGTCGGTGGGCGTTACGACCGCCCCCTACGCCCTGGTCCCGCCCACGGTCACCTGGTCCATCCGCAGATGCGGCTGGCCGACGCCGACGGGAACCCACTGGCCCGCCTTGCCGCAATTGCCGATCCCCTTGTCGAGCGCCATGTCGTTGCCGACCATGGAAATGCGCTTCATCGCCTCGGGCCCGTTGCCGATCAGCATGGCGCCCTTGACCGGCGCGCCGATCTTGCCGTTCTCGATCATGTAGGCCTCGGTGCAGCCGAACACGAACTTGCCCGAGGTGATGTCAACCTGGCCGCCGCCGAAGGACACGGCATAGATGCCGTTCTTGACGGAGGAGATGATCTCTTCCGGGCTCTTGTCGCCACCCAGCATGTAGGTGTTGGTCATGCGCGGCATGGGCTGGTGCGAATAGCCCTGGCGGCGGCCGTTGCCGGTCGCCTTCATGCCCATCAGCCGGGCGTTCTGGCGGTCCTGCATGTAGCCGACCAGCCGGCCGTTCTCGATCAGCACGTTATAGGCCGAGGGCGTGCCCTCGTCGTCGATGGTGATCGAGCCGCGCCGCGCATCGATCGTGCCGTCATCGACCACGGTGACGCCGGGGGCCGCCACCATCTCGCCCATAAGGCCGGCGAAGGCCGAGGTCTTCTTGCGGTTGAAGTCGCCTTCGAGCCCGTGGCCGACCGCCTCGTGCAGCATGACGCCCGGCCAGCCATTGCCGAGCACCACGTCCATCGTGCCGGCCGGTGCGTCGATCGCCTCGAGATTGACCCGCGCCTGGCGCAGCGCCTCGTCGGCGCCGTGCTGCCAGCTCTCCTCGGTCAGGAAGTCGGAAAAGGCCATGCGGCCGCCGGTGCCGTAGGAGCCGCTTTCCTGCCGGTCGCCCTTGCCGGCGATGACGGAAATGTTGATCCGCGTCATCGGCCGGATGTCGCGCACGCGGTGCCCGTCGGCCCGCAGGATCTCCACCACCTGCCAGCTTGCAGCGATCGAGGCGGTGACCTGGCGCACGGCGTCGTCCTTGCCGCGCAGATAGGCGTCGATTTCGGTCAGCAGCTTGACCTTCTCCTCGAAGGACGGCGCGCCGATCGGATTGCCTTCACCGTAGAGCTTGGCGTTGGTGCGCTGCGGGGCGCTCGCATAGGTGCCGGAATAGCCATGGGTCACGGCACCGACCGCGTCGGCGGCGCGCGACAGCGCGGCGAGCGAAAGTTCGCCCGCATGGGCATAGCCGACGGCTTCACCGGCGACCGAGCGCAGGCCGAAACCCTGGTCGGTGTTGAAGCTGCCGCCCTTCAGGCGGCCATTGTCGAAGATCAGCGATTCGGCCTGGGCGTGCTCGACGAACAACTCTCCATCGTCGGCGCCGGCGAGCGCTTTCGACACATGCTGACGCAGCGTCATTTCGTCGCAGTCGAACAGGCCGAGAAGGTCTTCAGTCATGGAAATCTCCTTGCGATGGTCGCTCCGATGTAGGCGCATTGCGACCCGCCGACAAGGTTCGACCGGGGCCATGACCCCGGTCGCGCATCACTTTGGTGGAGAAGTCTGCAAGGAAAATGCCGCAGCCGCGCTCACGGCAGCTTGTCATAGCCTTCGGCGAAGCCGGCAAGCTCGATCGGGATGCCGACGCGGTCCTGGTCGGCCGACTCACGCAAGGCGAAGACGGCATTCTTGCCGGCACGCAGGATCTTCATCAGCTCCTCGTCGATCTCGACCTCGACATAGCAGCCCTCGGAAAAGCAGCGGGTGAAATAGGCGCGGCCGATATTGTTGCCGTCGACATAAAGCTCCATGCCGTCCTTCAATAGAACGCCGAGCGGTGCCAGAATTCGCAGGATCTTGGCCTTGCGATCGGCGGTTTTCAGCACCACGACCGACAAGCCCACTTCGGGGCGGTCCTCGGCAATGACGTTCTGCATCAGCGCGCATTGCTCGGCGGAAGCGCCCGCCGGCGTATCGCAGATCACCGACCAGGCGCCGTGGTTGGAGCGGATGGTGCCGGGCTGCTGCTGCTGGGCCCCGGCCGGAGCGACGAGCGCCGCAATGGCGAGGGCGCTTGCAACCAGGCCCGACCGGTAAAGTCTAGGAAGACCCATGGGTACCTCTGGAAATCGAATCATCCCTGACATTCATGGCGTCCGGGCGGGCAAAATGAAAGCCCTGACCCGTGTTTTCCAAGGGAGTGAGGCTTAATTGCGACCAGTCTTGCCACCGGGCGGGCTTCCCGGATGACGCAGGCCTGAATGTCGGTGGACGGTTTGCGAGCGGAATTGATGAAGCGCAAAAATGCCGCGGGAGCATTTGGATCGGCGTATTGCGAATGCGGCCAATCTGTGATTTTAAACGCTCATGATAGCATGAATTTTGCGTTCTGATTTGATGTGGATCAAACGCTTGGGGAGAAACATCGTGATGAAGAGAGCTTTTGCAGCATCGGCCGCCGCGGCCTGTCTGCTTTTCGCTTCCGGCAGCCTCGCCGACCAGCCGATCGACTGGCAGATGGGTTTGCAGCCGGCGGCAACGTCGATCATGGAGCAGATTCGCTGGTTCGAGCAATATACCCTGTGGTTCATCGTCCCGATCACGGTCTTCGTCCTGCTGCTGATCATTGTCGTGGCCGTGCGTTTCCGCGCCGCCTCCAATCCGGTGCCGTCGAAGACCAGCCACAATACGGCGATTGAAATCGTCTGGACGGTCGCTCCGGTTCTCATCCTGCTGTTCTTCGCCATCCCGTCGTTCAATCTGCTCTCGGCACAGCTGACGCAGCCGGAAAATCCGGATGTGACGATCAAGGCGACCGCCACCCAGTGGCAGTGGAATTACGAGTATGACGGCGAGGCCGAGCTTTCCTTCGACAGCTACATGCTCAAGGAAGATGAGCGCGCTGCCGCCGGCAAGGAAGACAAGGCCATCTATCCGCGCCTTCTCGCCGTCGACAATGAAATGGTCGTGCCCGTCGGCAAGTCCGTCCGTCTGCTCGTGACGGCCGCCCCGACCGACGTCATCCATGCCTTCGCCATGCCCGCATTCGGCGTCAAGATCGACGCCGTCCCCGGTCGTCTGAACGAAACCTGGTTCAAGGCCGACCGCGAAGGCCTGTTCTATGGCCAGTGTTCGGAACTCTGCGGCAAGGACCACGCCTACATGCCGATCGCCATCCGCGTCGTCTCCGATGAGCGCTATGCAGCCTGGCTGCAGGCCGCCGGATCCGACCTGGAGGGCGCCAACCGGGCCCTGATGGCCGCCGTCGACGGCGCGGACGCGTCCGTGCGGCTCGCCTCAAACGTTTCGAATTAAGGAAGAGGATCGGACAATGGCTGGACCTGTTGCCCACGACGATCACGCCCACGGTCAAGGCGCGCATCACGACAATCATGACCATAAGCTCGGTTTCTTCACCCGTTGGTTCTTCTCGACCAACCACAAGGACATCGGCACCCTCTACCTGATCTTCGCGATCTTCGCCGGCATCATCGGCGGCGCGCTCTCCGTTGCCATGCGCATGGAGTTGCAGGAGCCTGGCATCCAGATCTTCCACGGGCTGGCGGCGATCGTCTACGGCTTCGAGGGTGATGCCGCCATCGACGGCGGCAAGCACATGTACAACGTGTTCACCACCGCGCACGCGCTCATCATGATCTTCTTCATGGTCATGCCGGCGCTGATCGGCGGCTTTGCCAACTGGATGATCCCGATCATGATCGGCGCTCCGGACATGGCTTTCCCGCGCCTCAACAATATCTCCTTCTGGCTGGTCATTCCGGCCTTCCTGCTGCTGGTGCTGTCGATGTTCGTCGAGGGGCCGTCCGGTGCCTATGGCGTCGGTGGCGGCTGGACGCTCTATCCGCCGCTGGCGACCTCCGGCCAGCCCGGCCCGGCCGTCGACCTGGCGATCTTCGCGATCCACATCTCGGGTGCGTCGTCGATCCTCGGTGCGATCAACTTCATCACCACCATCCTCAACATGCGCGCTCCGGGCATGACGCTGCACAAGATGCCGCTGTTTGCCTGGGCCGTTCTGGTCACCGCATTCCTGCTCTTGCTCTCGCTGCCGGTTCTGGCGGGCGGCATCACCATGCTCCTGACCGACCGCAACTTCGGCACGACCTTCTTCGCGCCGGAAGGCGGCGGCGATCCGATCCTGTTCCAGCACCTGTTCTGGTTCTTCGGTCACCCGGAAGTCTACATCCTGATCCTGCCCGGCTTCGGCATCATCAGCCACATCGTCTCGACCTTCTCGAAGAAGCCGGTCTTCGGCTATCTCGGCATGGCCTATGCCATGGTCGCGATCGGCGCCGTCGGCTTCATCGTCTGGGCGCACCACATGTACACGGTCGGCCTGTCGCTTGCCGCGCAGCGCTACTTCCTGTTCGCCACCATGGTCATCGCAGTGCCGACCGGCATCAAGATCTTCTCGTGGATCGCGACGATGTGGGGCGGTTCGCTGACCTTCCGCACGCCGATGGTCTGGGCGATCGGCTTCATCTTCCTGTTCACCGTCGGTGGCGTCACCGGCGTGCAGCTGGCAAACGCCGGTCTCGACCGTTCGCTGCACGACACCTACTACGTGGTGGCTCACTTCCACTATGTTCTGTCGCTCGGCGCCGTCTTCGCCATCTTCGCCGCCTGGTACTACTGGTTCCCGAAGATGACCGGCTACATGTATTCGGAGTTCCTCGGCAAGCTGCACTTCTGGGTGATGTTCATCGGCGTCAACATGGTGTTCTTCCCGCAGCACTTCCTTGGCCTGGCCGGCATGCCGCGTCGTTACATCGACTATCCGGACGCCTTTGCCGGCTGGAACTATGTGTCGTCGATCGGCTCCTACCTCTCGGCCTTCGCCGTGCTGATCTTCCTGGTCAGCGTCTTCGAAGCCTTCGCCAAGAAGCGCATCGCGGGCAACAATCCGTGGGGTGAGGGTGCAACCACGCTCGAATGGCAGCTGTCGTCGCCGCCGCCGTTCCACCAGTGGGAACAGCTGCCGCGCATCAAGTAAGCGGCGGCCTGGCCTCAACGCATCGCGGGTGCCGCGCCTTTCCAAAGGGCGCGGCACCCGACAACAACAAGAACAAGCATGGGACGGAGACAATGACGGTTATCGATGGTCGCGACATCGCGGGGCTCGAAGGCGAGATCCGCCTTTCCGAAGCCGGTGCGCGCGATTTCTTCGCGCTCTTGAAGCCTCGCGTCATGTCGCTCGTCGTCTTCACCGCATTTGCCGGCCTCGTGCTGGCGCCGGGCGATATCAATCCCGTTCTCGGCTTCATCGCCATTCTGTGCATTGCGGTCGGCGCCGGTGCCTCCGGCGCGCTCAACATGTGGTATGACGCCGACATCGACGCGGTGATGAGCCGCACCGCCACTCGCCCCATCCCCGCCGGCCGCATCGCGCCCACCGAGGCGCTCGCCTTCGGACTGATCCTGTCGGTGTTCTCGGTGTCGATCCTCGGCCTTACCGTCAACTGGTTCTCGGCCGGCCTGCTCGCCTTCACCATCTTCTTCTATGCCGTCGTCTACACGATGTGGCTGAAGCGCTCGACGCCGCAGAACATCGTCATTGGCGGTGCCGCCGGCGCATTCCCGCCCATGGTCGGCTGGGCCTGCGTGACCGGCGGCGTATCGCTCGACAGCATCGTCCTGTTCCTGATCATCTTCCTCTGGACGCCGGCCCATTTCTGGGCGCTGGCGCTGTTCAAGATGCGCGACTACGGTTCCGTCGGCGTGCCGATGCTGCCGAACGTCTCGGGCGAACGTGTCACCAAGCATCAGATCGCGCTCTATGCCGTGCTGACCGCGATCACCGCCGTCATTCCGGCCTTTACCGGCCTTGCTTCGCTCTACTACGGCGTCTTAGCCGGCGCGCTCGGCATCTACCTCGTGCACTGTTCCATCGCCGTCTGGCGGATGCCGGACGGCGACGAGAAGATGCTGCCGGCCAAGAAGCTGTTCGCCTATTCGATCCTTTATCTTTTCGCCATCTTCTCGGCCCTGCTGGTCGATCACTACGTCGCGACGCTTGCGACGCTATTCGGAGGTGCTGCCTGATGGAAACCATCAAGCTCAATGATGCGCAGAAGAAATCGCGCCGCGGCCGCAATATCGCGCTCGGCGTGGTGCTCGCCGCATTGGTCGCCATTTTCTATGTCGTGACGCTGATCAAATTCGGCGCCGTGGGCAATTGAGAGCGGGAGGGGGCGGTCGTGGCGATGACGGGCAATGAAATGAAGGCGGCACCGCGCGGCAATGCGAGGATCCTCGTCGCCTGCGTGGTGTTCGTCGGCTGCATGCTGGGCGTCTCCTTCGCATCTGTTCCGCTCTATCGGCTGTTCTGCCAGGTCACCGGCTACAACGGCACGACGCAGCGGGTCGAACAGGTCTCCGACGTGGTGCTCGACAAGTCGATCAAGGTCACCTTCGACGCCAACGTATCGTCCGGCCTGAACTGGGATTTCAAGCCGGTCGACCGTTCGATCACGCCGAAGATCGGCGAGACGGTGCAGATCAACTATACCGCGACCAACCGTTCGTCGGTGGCGACCTCGGGTCAGGCGATCTTCAACGTCACGCCGATGGAAGCGGCGGCCTATTTCAACAAGGTCGAGTGCTTCTGCTTTACCGAGACCGAACTGAAACCCGGCGAAAGCCTGGAAATGCCGGTGGTCTTTTTCATCGATCCGGCCATTACCGAGGCCGCCGAGACGAAGGACATCGGGACGATTACGCTGTCCTACACCTTCTATCCGCATCAGGATGAGAAGCCTGTGGCCTCGCTGCCGCAGCAGGGTGACAACGGACAGCCGAAACTGTGAGAGGAGGGGTCCGGTGCGCCGGGCTCTAAGGAAATTTGACATTCGGGGATTGCTGACATGGCCGAAGCGCATCAGAAGAATCACGACTACCACATCATCGATCCAAGCCCTTGGCCGCTTCTGGCCTCGATTGGCGCGTTTCTGCTCACCTTCGGTGGTGTCGGCTACATGCGCTACCTCAACGGCGGCTCCTTCGAGATGTTCGGTCTCGAAATGGCCAATCCGTGGGTCTTCTTTATCGGCCTGGCGATCGTCCTTTACACGATGATCGGCTGGTGGGCCGACACCATCAAGGAAGCCCATGAAGGCGCCCATACCCGCGTGGTGTCGCTGCACCTGCGCTATGGCATGATCATGTTCATCGCTTCCGAAGTGATGTTCTTCCTTGCCTGGTTCTGGGCGTTCTTCGATGCCAGCCTTTTCGCCAATGAGGCGATCCAGGCGAGCCGCGTCGAATTCACCGGTGGCCAGTGGCCGCCGCAGGGTGTCGAGGTGCTCGATCCCTGGCACCTGCCGCTCTACAACACCATCATCCTGCTTCTGTCGGGAACGACGCTGACCTGGGCGCACCATGCGCTTCTGCATGACGACCGCAAGGGACTGGTCAACGGCCTTGCCCTGACCGTGGTCCTCGGCATCATCTTCTCGGCCGTCCAGGCTTACGAATATGCCCATGCGCCCTTCGGCTTCAAGGAAAGCATCTACGGCGCGACCTTCTACATGGCGACCGGCTTCCATGGTTTCCACGTGCTGATCGGCACGATCTTCCTGATCGTCTGCCTGCTGCGCGCGATGAAGGGCGATTTTACCCCGAAGCAGCACTTCGGCCTCGAGGCGGCGGCCTGGTACTGGCACTTCGTCGACGTGGTCTGGCTGTTCCTGTTCTTCACCATCTATGTCTGGGGCGGCTGGGGCGCACCGCTCGCCCATTGATCGCAGCGACAGAAACGAAAAGGGCGGCATCTCGACGGTGCCGCCTTTTTTTATGGCACAACGATCGGCGACGATCGGAACCAAGCCCGGCATTTGCGGTTGGCCGCTCGCAGCGTATAAGCCAAGGACAGTGGATCGCGGTTTCGGTGAGAAAAGCCGGCGTCAAGACGGAAGGATAATCATGAACGAGGACAAAGCCCATTTCGCCCCGGTCGACCCGGTAAAGGCCGGGTTCTCGGCATCCTGCCCGCGCTGCGGCCAGGGGCGCCTGTTCGACGGTTTTTCCACCATCAAGCCAGGCTGCAGCAATTGCGGGCTGGACTATTCCTTCGCCGATTCGGGTGACGGCCCGGCGATCTTCGTCATCCTGCTCGCCGACTTCCTTGTCGTTGGGCTGGCGGTGTGGACCGAACTCACCTACCAGCCGCCGCTCTGGCTGCATTTCGTCCTGTTCGGGCCGATGGCGATCATCGTCTCGCTCTGGCTCCTGCGCACCATCAAGGCCCTGCTGATCGCCCTGCAGTATAAGAACAAGGCTTCCCAGGGGACGATCGACCGTGGCTGAGGCGGCGCGGCGCGGCCACGTCCGGCTGGTCTTGACCGTCGCGGCGGTCGCCGTTGCGATGGCGATCCTGCTGTCGCTCGGCACCTGGCAGGTAAAACGCCTTTACTGGAAGGAAGCGCTGATCGCCGACATCGAGGAGCGCCGCAACGCAGCCCCGCTGGATCTCGCCGGCATCGAGGCGATCCTGGCGAAGGGCGGTGATGTCGACTACCGGGCCGCGGAGGCCCAGGGCACCTATCTGAACGACAAGGAACGGCATTTCCTCGCGACCTTCCGTGGCCGTGCCGGCTTTTATGTCTACACCCCGCTGGTGCTTGCCGATGGCCGCTACCTGTTCGTCAATCGCGGCTTCGTGCCCTATGAACTGAAGGAACCCGCGAAGCGCACAGAGGGATTGCTGGACGGTCCGCAAGTCGTCGAAGGCCTGGCTCGCGCCCGCTTGGGCGAAAAGCCGTCCTCCATGGTGCCGGACAATGACGAGGGCCAGAACATCTTCTACTGGAAGGATCTCGACCGCATGGCGGCGAGCACCGGCCTGCCGGCCGACAAGGTCGTGCCCTTCTTCCTCGATGCCGACGCGACGCCGGTGCCCGGCGGCATGCCGGAGGGCGGCGTGACCGAGATCACCCTGCCGAACAGCCATCTGCAATATGCCGTGACCTGGTACGGCCTGGCGCTGGCGCTGGCCGGTGTCGTTCTCTACGGCGTTTTTCGCCGCAAGCCCTGACGTCGCCCAGCGGGGAGGTGGGAACCCACTTTTCCCAAGACACAGGCCCCGGATATGCAAAGGCGCGGGATGCGCAGCAAAGGAGAGCCCGATGAAAACCCTTGCCGATCTGCTGGTGGCCCTCGTGGCGCTGCAGCATGTCTACATCATGGTGCTGGAGATGTTCCTGTGGACCCGGCCCGCCGGCCTGAAAGCTTTCGCCATGAAGCCGGCGCAGGCGGAAGCCACCAAGGTGCTCGC
The DNA here is from genome assembly GCA_019459145.1 of Arenimonas sp. GTDB lineage: Bacteria > Pseudomonadota > Alphaproteobacteria > Rhizobiales > Rhizobiaceae > Allorhizobium. The sequence continues at coordinate 205,328 of JAIBEK010000028.1, read as the reverse complement.
CGCCAACCAGGGCCTCTACAACGGCTTTCTGGCGCTCGGCCTGTTCTGGTCGCTTGTCCATCCATCCGCCGATTTCGCTTTTCAGCTGAAGCTGTTTTTCCTTGGCTGTGTCTTCGTCGCCGGCCTATATGGAGGCGTGACGGCGTCGAAGAGGATCCTCTACATCCAGGCGCTTCCCGCCGTCCTCGCCCTGATCCTGGTATTGCTGGCTGACTGATGATGAATGTGACCGTGTCCCGACCGCCCCTGACGATTAGGCTTTGCGGCCCGCGCGGCTTCTGTGCCGGCGTCGACCGCGCCATCCAGATCGTCGTTTTGGCGCTCAAGGGCTATGGCGCCCCGGTCTATGTCCGCCACGAGATCGTCCACAATCGCTATGTCGTCGAGGGGCTGGAGGCGAAAGGCGCGGTCTTCGTCGAGGAACTGAACGAGATCCCGGCCGAGCATCGCGAAAAGCCGGTCGTCTTCTCCGCCCATGGCGTGCCGAAATCCGTGCCGGAGGATGCAAAGGCCCGCAACCTCTTCTATCTCGACGCAACCTGCCCGCTGGTCTCTAAGGTGCACAAGCAGGCCATGCGCCACCAGCGCCTCGGCCGCCATGTCGTGCTGATCGGCCATGCCGGCCATCCGGAAGTGATCGGCACCATGGGGCAATTGCCGGAAGGCTCGGTCTCGCTGATCGAGACGATCGAGGACGCCGACCGCTACGAGCCCGTCGATGCCGACAATCTCGGCTATGTCACCCAGACAACGCTCTCGGTCGACGATACCGCCGGCGTCATCCAGCGGCTGCAGCAGCGCTTTCCCAACCTGACGGCGCCGTCCGCCGACAGCATCTGCTATGCGACCACCAACCGCCAGGAAGCGGTCAAGCAGGCGGCCCCCGGCTGCGACCTGTTCCTGATCGTCGGCGCCCCCAATTCGTCCAATTCCAAGCGCCTCGTCGAAGTGGCGCTCAAGGCGGGGGCGAAACAGTCTATTCTTGTCCAGCGCGCCGCCGAAATCGACTGGGACGCGATCGGCCCGATCGGCACGCTCGGCCTCTCCGCCGGCGCGTCCGCTCCAGAAGTGATCGTCAACGAGATCATCGAGGCCTTCAAGGCCCGCTATGAAGCGACTATCGAACTCGCCGAATTCTCGATCGAGAACGAGCATTTCCTCGTCAACCGAGAACTGCGCGACATCGAACTCACCCACGACGACATGGCCTGGGTGAATGGGTGAGGAACGGTCGGGCGTGCAAGGCACGCCCGAGCAATCGATCCAGTGAATCGATTGCAGTGACGAACGCCCGGAGCCTAAAGCGACGGGCCGGCACTGCGACGGCGAAGCCGGAAAAACGATCCAGTGAATCGTTTTTTAGCAACGAACGCCCGGAGCCCAAAGCGACGGGCCGGTCCGCCGCCACAGACAACAACCAACTTGAACAATACACACCCAGTGTGTATGATTTGCCATGAAAAGCGCGGACGTGATCTTGGCCTTGAAAGCAGACGGCTGGCTTCTGGTTGCTACCGGCGGCAGCCATCACCAGTTCAAGCATCCTGAAAAGCCCGGCCGCGTCACCGTCCCGCACCCGAAGCGTGACATCCCGCTCGGCACGCTGAAGAGTATCGAGAGGCAATCGGGTCTGAAATTGAGGTAATGCATGCAGCACTATATCGGCTTGATCCACAAGGATGCAGACAGTGATTTCGGCGTTTCCTTTCCCGATTTCCCGGGGGCGGTGACGGCCGGGATCGATCTCGACGATGCGCGACGGATGGCGGAGGAGGCTCTGGCCCTGCATGTCGAAGGAATGGTCGAGGATGGCGAGGCCATCCCCGAGCCGTCCTCACTTGACGTCATCATGAGCGATCCGGAGAACAGGGAGGCTGTCGCCGTGCTCATTCCCCTAAAATCTGCGGCAAAAAAGGCGGTGCGGCTGAATATTACGTTGCCGGAGGACGTTTTGCGGGAAATTGATACCTACGCGGAAGCCAATGGGCTGACCCGGTCGGGATTTCTCGCGCAGGCGGCCTTGCACCAGATGCGAGGCGAGAAGAATTCCGGCAACATCAGCGGATATGCCCTCTCCGCCTGACCCGCCGTATTCCGGCCACCACCCCCATTTCCTGTGCCCTCATCCTCCTCGGCACTTTCACTCCGTTTTCCCCCGCTGTATGGCTTGCGCTATCATTGCGGCTCAACGCATGCAGCGCGGGAATTCTTGACGTGGCAGTCTACACCGACATCAACGAAATCGACCTCAAGGCTTTCCTCCAGCAGTACGACGCTGGTGAACTGCTGTCCTACAAGGGCATCGCCGAAGGGGTCGAGAACTCGAACTTCCTGCTGCACACCTCCAAGGCGCCGCTGATCCTGACGCTCTATGAGAAGCGGGTGGAAAAGAACGACCTGCCGTTCTTCCTCGGCCTCATGCACCATCTCGCCGATCGCGGCCTCAGCTGCCCGCTGCCGCTGCCGCGCAAGGACGGCGCGCTGCTGGGCGAGTTGTCCGGCCGCCCGGCGGCGCTGATCTCCTTCCTGGAAGGCATGTGGCTGCGCAAGCCCGAAGCGAAGCACTGCCGCGAGGTTGGCAAGGCGCTGGCCGCCATGCATGTGGCCGGCGAGGGGTTTGACCTCAAGCGCCCGAACGCGCTGTCGCTCGACGGCTGGAAGACCCTGTGGGAAAAGTCGAAGGACCGTGCCGACGAGGTCGAGACCGGGCTGGAAGCCGAGATCGGCAATGAGCTGGCCTACCTCGCCGCGCATTGGCCGAGCGACCTGCCCGATGGCGTCATCCATGCCGACCTCTTTCCCGACAACGTCTTCTTCCTCGGCGATGAACTTTCCGGCCTCATCGACTTCTATTTCGCCTGCAACGACTTTCTCGTCTACGACCTGTCGATCTGCCTCAATGCCTGGTGCTTCGAGAAGGACGGCGCCTTCAACATCACCAAGGGCATGGCGATGATCGAGGGCTACCAGTCGGTGCGCCCGCTGTCCAAGGCCGAGATCGAAGCCTTGCCGATTCTATGCCGCGGCTCGGCGCTGCGCTTCTTCCTGACCCGCCTCTACGACTGGCTGACCACGCCGGCCGGCGCCTTGGTGGTGAAGAAGGATCCGCTCGAATATCTGAAGAAACTGCGCTTCCACCAGAAGGTGGCGACCAGCGCCGAATACGGGCTCAATCCATGAAGCATGTCGATATTTTCACTGATGGCGCCTGTTCGGGAAATCCCGGACCGGGCGGCTGGGGCGCCGTCCTGCGCTATGGCGAAACGGAAAAGGAACTGTTCGGCGGCGAGGCCGACACGACCAACAACCGCATGGAACTGACGGCGGCGATCACCGCGCTGAATGCGCTAAAGACCCCATGCGAGATCGACCTCTACACCGACAGCAAATATGTCATGGACGGCATCTCGAAGTGGATCTTCGGCTGGAAGAAGAACGGCTGGAGGACGGCCGACAAGAAGCCCGTCAAGAACGGCGAACTCTGGCAACAGCTCGATGCCGCCAACCAGAGCCACAAGGTCAAGTGGCACTGGGTCAAGGGCCATGCCGGCCACCCGGAAAACGAGCGCGCCGACGAGCTCGCCCGCAAGGGCATGGAACCCTTCAAGAAACCCAACCTGGGCAGGGCGCTTCTGCAGGGCAGGTAAGGATGGGCGCGGGCTTCTCCGCGGCGCAAGCCCCCTGCGTCGCTTTCCCGCCTTGCCATCTCGCCCATTGGCCTTATCCTGCGCGCTCAAAAGACCACAGAGGGAGAGAGACGTCATGATCCAGCACTGCGTGTTCCTGCGCTTCAAGGCGGCGACGTCGGAGGGTGAGAAGCAGGCGATCTATGAGGGCATTGCCGCGCTGAAGGCCGTGGTGCCGGGCATGCTGGAGGTCAAGTTTGGCCCGAATATCTCGCCCGAGGGCCTGAACGGCGGCTATCTCGACGGCTTCATCATCACCTTCGAGGATGCCATGGTGCGCGACTATTATCTCAAGCACCCCGATCACGTCCTCGTCGGCGACCGTATCGTCAAGGCGACCGACGGCGGATTGTCCGGCGTGCTGGTCTTCGATATGGAAATCTGAAACGACGAAGGCGGCGGATCGCTCCGCCGCCTTCGCACAAATCGGATTCGAGCCTCAGAGCTGCTCGATCATCGCCGCGGCCGCCGAGACGGTCGCCTGGCCGGGGTTTTCCTCGACATTGAGCGACTTCACCACGCCGTCTTCGACCAGCATGGAATAGCGCTTCGAGCGCACCCCCAACCCGCCGGCGGAGAGGTCGGCATCGAGGCCGATCGCCTTGGTGAAGGCCGCGTTCCAGTCCGCGAGGAAGTGGATCTTGCCCATGCCGCCGCTCTGCTCGGCCCAGGCGCCCATGACGTGCCAGTCGTTGACCGAGATCACCGCGATGTCGTCGACGCCGCGCGAAAGGATCGCGTCGCGGTTTTCCAGGTAGCCGGGAAGGTGGTTCAGCGTGCAGGTCGGGGTGAAAGCCCCCGGCACGGCGAACAGAACGACGCGCTTGCCCTTGAACAGATCGTCGGTCGAAAGCTCGACGGCGCCGTCCGCCGTCTTTTCCTTGAATGTGGCCTGGGGCAGGCGTTCGCCGATTGCGATGGTCATCAAATCCTCCTCGCTGGTTTCGGTCGTGCCGGGCTCGGCTCGCCGTCAGTCGCGGAATATAGATTGACGCTTGTCAAAGGCAAGGGTGGTTTCCATGGCGCGCCCTCCGGCCTTGACCAGCACACCCCAGCGCTTACCGTGAATGTCGTACTTGCGCGGCAGGCCGCTGATCGGCAGCACGACGGAAAGCCCATTGCCCTCGAGCCGTCGTTCGCGCTCCTTGAAAAACACATGGCCGCTCGGTCCGGTGACGAAGATCTCGGCCTCGTCCTGCCGCGTCGCCTCGGGCACGGTGACGGTCAGCGAAAGCGCCTTGCCGTCGGCCGACAGCGCATGCGACCGGACCGCGAAGTCCGCGGACGGCGGTTCCGGCAGGGTCCGGCGCGCGGCCGCCACCAGTTCGGTCTCCTCCGTATCGGCCGTTTCGCTGAGCGTCAGCGCCAGCTGGAATTCGGCCTGGAAGGGAATGCAGATATTGCGGCACAGGCCGATGAAGACCGAAGCCTTCAATTCGCCGGAGGACAGGCGGCCGTCGGCGGGTCCGGAAAGGACCAGCGGCAGCGTGACGGGACCATCATAGCCGATGTCGCGCAGATCGCCGCTGTCGATCCGCTTCGGCACCGGATAGGCGACCTCCGTCAGCGTATAGCCGCTGTCCGGCGCAAGTGTGATGGAGGGCGGTATGCCGGCATCGCCCGGTTCGCGCCAATAGGTGATCCAGCCGGGAGACGGTTCGATCTGCAGCGCGCCGGCCCGCTTGCCCTGTTCGTCGGCCGGCAGCACGACGAGCCGCATGCGTCCGCCCTCGTTCACCGCCCAAGCGCTCGTTTCCGCCCGTGAGGTGCCAATGGCGCCGGGCAGGGCCCCGGATAGGGCGACGGCCAATACGGTCAGTGCGATACGCAGCCGACAGATTTTCGCGGAGACGATGTTCATCATGGACGAGCCGTTTAGAGCAAGCCTTGGCGCTTCACCAGTCACGCTTGCGAGACCGGGATCATTTTTAGTTGATTGATTGCCGATCCTGCCCCATCTTTCTTAGGCAGACGGGATCAGCGCCCGGCCGTCCGGTCTGGAACCGGCGCCCGTCAGGGCCAGTGGAGGTGGAGTATGGCTTTCTCGACACTGAAGAAGGATCGTGAACGGGGCTTCCTCGACGGCCAGCTTCTGATCGCCATGCCGGGCATGGCCGACGGCAATTTTTCTCGCGCGGTCGTCTATATCTGCGCCCATTCGCCGGCCGGCGCCATGGGCTTCATCATCAATCGTCCGCAGCCGGTGACCTTCGCCGACGTGCTGCTGCATCTCGGCCTGATCGACAAGACCGATGCGATCATGCTGCCGCAGCATGCCCGCGATTTCCCCATCCAGAGCGGAGGACCGGTCGAGACCGGCCGCGGATTCGTCCTGCACAGCGACGACTATACCAGCGACAGCAGCATCCCTGTCAGCGACGACATTTCACTGACGGCGACCGTCGACATCGTCCGCGCCATTTCCGAGGGTCGCAGCCCGCGCCGCGCCACCATGCTGCTCGGCTATGCCGGCTGGGGCCCGGGCCAGCTCGAATTCGAGCTCGCCAACAATGGCTGGCTCAATTGCGGGGCAACCGAGGACCTGATCTTCGATCGTGCGCTCGACAACAAATACGACCGGGCACTCGCCCTGATGGGCGTCAGCCCCGCCATGCTGTCGATGGAAGCCGGCCACGCCTGAGAAGAGGTCGTCGCGGGCAGGCATCCTTGCCCGGCGATGATCATCGATCTCACGCCCGCTTGGTCAGCGGAAAGCGTTCCTTCAGCAGCCGCTGCACCGAGTCTGCGCCAAGCGGCGCGCCGAACAGGTAGCTCTGGCCGAAATCGCAACCTAGCTTGCCCAGTTCCTCGGCATCGGCATCGCTCTCGATGCCTTCCGCCACCACCTGCATTTCCAGCCCGCAGGCCATGGCGATCACTGATTTCAACAGCACGGCGCGCTTGTCGGAACGGTCGTTGACCAGTGCCTTGTCGAGCTTGATCGTGTCGAAGGGAAAGCGGGTGAGATAGGCGAGCGACGAATAGCCGGTGCCGAAGTCGTCGAGCGCCAGCGAAATGCCGGTCTCCTTCAGCTTGGCCAGAACCAGGCGCGCCTGTTCGGGGTTTTCCATCACCACACTTTCGGTCAGCTCCAGCTTGATGCGGTGCGGGTCGCATTGCGTCTTGGTCAGCAGGGCGCGGACATCGGTGTAAAGCTCGCTCGACAGAAGCTGGGCGCTCGACAGGTTGACCGAGACGAAGACCGGGATCTCGCCCGTCTGTCGCTCCCACTCCATGAGGTCGGTGGTCGCCCGTTCGAGCGCGAACATGCCGAGCGGTTCGATCAGGTCCGAGGTCTCGGCGATCGGGATGAATTCCGAAGGGGATACATTGCCGCGCTTGGGATGGTCCCAGCGCATCAGTGCCTCGAAACCGGCGACCTCGCCGTCGACCAGCCGCACGATCGGCTGATAGACCATCGACAGTTCCTTGCGCTCGATGGCACGGCGAAGGTCGGTCTCAAGCTGCAGCCGGTCGCTGCCGGTGCCGCGGAAGGCGGGGCGGAAGGGCTCGACCCGGTTTCCCCCCGCCCGCTTGGCGCGGTACATGGCAAGTTCGGCGTCGGAGAGAAGGCCGGCGGCATTCTCCTGCTGGTCGACCCAGGACACCAGGCCGATCGAGGCGGTCAGGATGATCTCGCGACTGGCGAAATTGAGCGGCACCATGATCGCCTTCGACACGGCATCGGCAAAGTCGGCGATCTTGGCCGGGTCGCGTTCCGAAACGAGAATCAGGCCGAACTCGTCGCCGGAAAGCCGGGCCAGTGTGTCCTGCGGCTTCATCAGGCGGCGCAGCCGACGGGTGAGCGCGATAAGGATGTTGTCTCCCGCCGCGATACCGAGGCTGTCGTTCACCTGCTTGTAGCGGTCGATGTCAATCGCCATCACGGTCGGGCGAACCGTCTCCGTGCCGTTCGCCAGGGTCAGCACCGATTGCAGCCGGTCGAGGAAAACCTCGCGGTTGGGCAGGCCGGTCAGGTTGTCGTGCATGGCGTCGGCCAGCAGCCGGTCGATCGAGTTCTTCTGCTCGGTCACGTCGATGATCGTGCCGACGCAGCGGATGACCTCGCCGTTGGAGCCGAGCACCGGCCGGGCGCGGATCTTCAGCCAGTGGAAATGGCCGTCTTCGGCGCGGATGCGGAATTCGTGGTTGAGGCGGCCCTTGCGGTGTTCGAGCAGCACGTCGAGCGTGGCGCGGAAGCGGTCGCGATCATCGGGATGAAGCCGCGGCAGCCAGTTGCGCGCCGGGCCGTGCATGGTGCCCGGCGACAGGCCGAGACGGAGCGAAATGTCGGGGGAGGTGACCACCCGGTCGCGCGCCACGTCCCAGTCCCAGACCGTGTCGCCCGATCCGGTCAGCGCCAGCGACTGGCGCTCGAGGTCGGAGAACAGGCCCTGCTGGTAAGCGCCGCCGGCAAAGGCGTGCTGCATCACGGTGAAGCCGATCAACAGCACGATCAGCACCAGCCCGCCGCCGAGCGCCGGCTGGATGATGTCGTTGTCGAGCTGACCCGTCACCGTCAGCCAGCCGCCGAACAGCCAGACGAGGATCAGCGCCCAGGTGGGGATCAGCAGGATGGCGCGGTCGTAGCGATTGAAGCCGAGATAGAAGATTAGAACGATGCCGGCCGTCGCGGTCAGCGCAAAGGACAGGCGGGCAATGCCGGCGGCGATCGATGGGTCGTAGATCGCTACCCCGAACAGCAGCGCAAGGCCGAGAATCCAGGCGAAAGTGGCATAGCCGAGATGCACGTGCCAGCGGTTGAGATTGAGATAGGTGAACAGGAAGATGACCAGGCTCGAGGCCAGCACCACTTCCGCGCCCGCCCGCCACATGCGCTGGTCGCTCGAGGTGATGCTGATCAGCTTTTCCATGAAGCCGAAGTCGACGCAGATATAGGCAAGCACCGCCCAGGCAAGCGCCGCGGCCGCCGGCAGCATCGACGTGCCCTTGACGACGAAGAGGATGGTCAGGAATACTGCGAGAAGACCGGAAATGCCGAGCACGATGCCGCGATAGAGGGTGAACGCGTTGACCGTGTCCTTGTAGGCGTCCGGTTCCCACAGATAGATCTGCGGCAGGTGGGGGGTCGACAGTTCGGCGACGAAGGTGATGACCGAGCCGGGATTGAGGGTGATGCGGAAGACGTCGGCATCCGGGCTCGGCACGCGGTCCAGTGCAAAGCCTTCCGACGGGGTAATCGAGATGATGCGCTGCGAGCCGAGGTCGGGCCAGAACATGCGCGAACCGGCGAGGCGGAAATGCGGGGCGACGATGACGCGCTCCAACTGTTCTTCCGAGACGTTGGCGAGCGCGAAGACCGCCCAGTCGCCCTGGTGCTGCGGCGAGGAGGCCCGCACCTCGATGCGGCGGCGAATGCCGTCGGCACCGGCGGCGGTCGAGACCTGGAAGGCATTGCCCTGGTTGGTGTAGATCTCGGTCGTGGCGGTCAGGTCGAGTGCGGTATCGTCGCGGGCGATCTTCACCGGCTCGGCGGCCAGCGCCATCGAGGAGAAAAGCGCGACGAACGCAAGCATCGCCGTGGCCAGCGCAGCCGCCAGCCAAGGGCCGGCTCCCGCTTGCCTGTTCCGGTCAAACGTCATGAGTTCTCTTTGTTCCCGTTCCCCGCGGCACGGTCGCTCAATCGCGATAGCATCGCATGGTCGCGCCATTTCCCGTCGATTTTCAGATATTCCCGCAAGAGACCTTCCCGCTGAAAGCCGGCCTTCTCGAGGAGCCGGATGCTTTTTTCGTTGTCTGGAATACAGGCTGCTTCGATCCGGTGCAACTCAAGCACCCTGAAGATATAGGGAATTGCCAGTTGAAGTGCGGCAAACATATGACCTTTGCCGGCATGTCGTTCGCCCATCCAGTATCCGATCATGCAGCTTTGTGACGCACCCCGCCGGATCAGGCCGATGGTGAGGCCGCCGAGCAGGAGATGGTCGGCCTGGCTGAACAGCAGGAAGGGTATGGCGAGCCCGGAATGGAATTCCTGGCTGTTGCGCACGACGCGGGCGCGAAAGGCACGCTCCGTCAGTTCGTCGCTTCGCCAGGTCGGCTCCCACGGCTGCAAAAAGGCGCGGCTGTCGCGGCGCAGCGCGTGCCACTGCTCGAAGTCGTCGTAGCGCGGCAGCCGCAGGCGATGGGACGCGCTGTTCAGATCCGGTGTTTCCGGCTGCCGAGACAGAAACCGAAAGACCGAACGTGTCATCGAACCCCCTGAAGCCTCGACCGGCGGGAGCTTTCCGCTGGCGAAAATCTGGTGCAATCCCGGCGTCGTCAGCCGGCGGCCTTGAACGCGGCGGAGCGTCCGGCCGAAAGCGCGCCGGAAATCTCATGCATCGGCGCCAGGTGTTCGAGCGGTCCGATGGCCGACAACGTCGGCGTCGTCTCGAAGAACAGGCGCCCGGCAAGATCGGTCAGGCGTTCCGGCGTGATGCCGGCAAGACGTTCCATCATCTCCTGGTTGGAGATCGGACGGCCATAGAGCATCATCTGGCGGGCGATCTGGCCGGCGCGGGCCGCCGGGCTTTCCTGGCCCATCAGCAACTGCGCGCGCACCTGGGCGCGCGACCGGTCGATCTCCTGGACGTCGATCCTCTGCGAGGCCTTGCGCAACTCGTCGATGATCACCGGCACCAGCTCGGGCAGGTTCTCGCCGCCGGTTGCGGCATGGATGCCGAAGATGCCGCTGTCGGAAAAGCCCCAGTGGAAGGCATAGATCGAATAGCACAGGCCGCGGATCTCGCGCACTTCCTGGAACAGCCGCGAAGACATGCCGCCGCCGAGGATGTTGGCGAGGATCTGCGAGGCATAGAAGTCGCGCGCATGATAGGCGCGGCCCTCGAAGCCGATCAGCACCTGCGCGTCCATCAGGTCGCGCTCCTCGCGGGCTTCCCCGCCGGTGTAGCGCGCCGCCTCGGCGATCGGGCTGACCTCCGGCTTGGTTTTTACCGACGAGAAGCGGTCTTCGACCTGCTTGACGAAGGCATCATGATCGACGGCACCCGCCGCGACGACGAACATGCGGTCGGTCGTGTAATTGCGGTCGAGATAGGCGCGGATTTCCGCGCTGGAAAAGGATTGGACGGTTTCCGGCGTGCCGAGGATCGGCCGGCCGAGCGGCTGGCCGGCATAGGCGAGTTCGGAGAATCGGTCGAACACCACGTCGTCCGGCGTATCGTTGGCCGCGCCGATCTCCTGCAGGATGACGTGCTTCTCGCGGCCCAGTTCGTCCTCGTCGAAGACGGAATCGGTCAGGATGTCGGCCAGGATGTCGACCGCCAGCGGAACATCGTCCTTCAAGATGCGGGCATAATAGGAGGTCGTTTCGGTCGAGGTCGCGGCATTGAGCTCGCCCCCGACATTCTCGATTTCCTCGGCGATCTGCCGCGCGCCGCGCTTGCGGGTTCCCTTGAAGGCCATGTGTTCGAGCAGATGGGCGATGCCGTGCTCGCCATCCATCTCGTCGCGGGCCCCGGACTTGATCCAGGTCCCGAGCGCCACGCTTTCGAGGTGCGGCATGGTCTCCGTCACGACCGTCAGCCCGGAGGGCAGACGGGTACACTCAACACTCATCGATCTGTCTTTCTGCACTTCTTATTTTTCCCGTCGGGCATGCTCGCCGACAAAGGTTTCGACGGCTTTAAGCTCGGCGTCCAGGATGTCGAAGCGCTCCTCCCTGTCCATCAGGTCAGCAAGCCACGCCGGAAGCGCGGGGTCAATACCGCTCGCCGATTTTACCGCGGCCGGGAATTTCGCCGGATGGGCGGTGGCCAGCGTCACCATCGGGCTCGACGGCTTCTCGAACTTTCGCGCGACGAACACGCCGACGGCGGTGTGCGGATCAAGCAGGTAGCCGGTCTCGGCCAGCGTGTCGCGAATGGTCGAGGCGACCTGCTTCTCGCTGGCGCGGCCGGCGCGGAACTCCTTGCGGATCGCCTTCAGCGCGCCCGGCTTGATCTCGAAGCCGCCGGACTGCCTGAGGCTTTCCATCGCCGCGCGGATGGCGCTGTCGTCGCGGTCATAGGCCTCGAACAGCAGACGTTCGAAGTTCGACGAGATCTGGATATCCATCGACGGCGAGGTGGTGGCCGATACGCCGCGCATCTCGTAGCGGCCGGTCTTCAGCGTGCGCGCCAGAATGTCGTTCTCATTGGTGGCGATCACCAGCCTGTCGATCGGCAGGCCCATCTTCTTGGCGACATAGCCGGCAAAGATATCGCCGAAATTGCCGGTCGGCACGGTGAAGGAGACCTTGCGGTCCGGACTGCCGAGCGAGATCGCGGCGGTGAAATAATAGACCACCTGCGCCATGATGCGCGCCCAGTTGATCGAATTGACGCCGGAGATCTTCAGCCGGTCGCGGAAGTCGATGTCGTTGAACATCGCCTTCACCAGGTTCTGGCAGTCGTCGAAATTGCCCTTGATGGCGAGCGCGTGGACGTTCTCCGCCTTGGACGTGGTCATCTGCCGCTGCTGAACCGGCGAGACCTTGCCATGCGGGAAGAGAATGAAGATGTCGGTGCTGGCCCGGCCGGCGAAGGCGTCGATGGCCGCCCCGCCGGTATCGCCGGAAGTTGCGCCGACGATGGTGGCGCGCTCGCCGCGCTGCGCCAGCGCATGGTCCATCAGTCGCGCGAGCAGCTGCATGGCGACGTCCTTGAAGGCGAGCGTGGTGCCGTGGAACAGCTCCAGGATGAAGGAATTCGGCCCGGTCTGGACGAGGGGCGCGACCGCCGGATGGCGGAAGGTGGCATAGGCCTCGTCGATCATGGCGCGGAACAGGTCGGCCTCGATCTCTCCGCCGGTGAACCGGTAGAGCACCTCGAAGGCGATGTCCTGATAGCTCTTGCCACGCAGCGCCCGGATTTCCTTCTTGGTCATGTGCGGCCACTTGCGCGGCACGTAAAGGCCGCCGTCGCGGGCCAGTCCGGCGAGGAGGGCGTCACAGAAACCGAGGCTCTTTGCCTCTCCGCGGGTCGAGATATAGTCCACGATTCTTGTCCTTGGTCTTGAAGAAGGAAGGGCCGTCCGGGGGCCGAAGGTTAGGTCGCTCCAGGCGCTGTCGTCGGTCTCGTCATCCCGGCGCTCACCGGCTGGTCATCGGTATCCACCCTTGACCGATCGCTGCCGCCGGATACGTTCGCCGCATGGCCAGCCCGCAGCCGTTGAAAATTAAACCAAAACACCGGCGACCCAATCGATTTTTCACAGCGCCGCTGGTATAGACCATCGACAAGGGGCATGAAAAGGCCTCAATTCGAATGACTTCTGGCTTCTCGAAGCCTGCATTGCGGAAGGTTGGAGTATCGTGTCTGTGAACGTATCGCGCGGGATCTTGGCCGCATCCTTGTTGATGCTTCTTACCGGCTGCAATGCCGGCAATCCGGGAGGCGTTCTCGGTTCGGCCGCCGACAAGCCGGCAGCGACGCCGGCCGTCAACGCAGCCGCGGCCGTTCAGAGCTTCTGCCCGCCGATCACGCTGCGCGACGGCACCGCCTACCATCGTGTCTATGCCAAGGGCGCCAAGGACGATCCGGCCAAGGTGGTCTACCAGGCCTCGCTGGCCGACACGACGCGGTCGTGCACGCGCTCGGAAACCACGCTGACCATCTCCGCCATGGTCCAGGGCAGGTTGGTGGCCGGCCCCGAGGGCAAGCCGGGACAGTTCAATCTGCCGATCCGGGTCGCCGTGACGGAAGGCGACAAGGTCGTCTTTTCCGAACTGACCCAATTCCCGGTCACCATGACCGACGTCGCCCAGGCGACCCAGTTCGTCTTCACCAAGGACGTGACCGTGCCCGGCGAGCTTGGTGGTCTCACCAAGGTTCACATCGGTTTCGACGAAGGACCGGCCAAGAAGAAGTAATCAGCAAGGGGAAGCGACCGCGGCCCGCCGCGTTTCATCGGGCGAACAGCGCCGTGGAACGTGTCTGTTTCCGCAGTCGCCGACACCCGAATGCCGGGGGGCAGGGGTGAGAATCGGCGTCATCAGGAATCCCGTCTCGGGCGGCCGTTCTGGCCGCGCGCAATGGAGGGGCATCGGCACGGCTTTGGCCGCGCGCTTTGGTGCGTGCGAAGTTCGTGAAACCGCGCGCGTCGGTGACGCCGCGCGATTGGCGATCGAACTGGTCGAGGCGGGTTGCGACCTCATCATCGCCGTCGGCGGCGACGGCACGATCGGCGACGTGGTCGACGGACTGATGCGCTCGACGAGGCCGGGCACGGCCTTCTCCTTCATCCCCACCGGCACGGGATGTGATTTCGCCCGCAATTTCGCTCTGCCGCGCGAGCCGGAGGCACTGGTCCGCCGGATCGCCGATGCGCCGGTGCGCCGGATCGACGTCGCGCGCCTGACCGGTTCGCCCATCGGCGGGCAGGAGGTCGAGCGCCACTTCGCCAATATCGCCAGCGTCGGCGTCTCGGGCCGCATCGTTCAGGCCGTCAACGGTCGCGGCCGGCGCGTGGCGAGCGGCTCGCTGCGTTTCTTCCTCTGCTCGGTGCGTGAGATCCTGCGCTACCGGGCCGAAGCGGTGCGGGTGACGGTCGACGGGGCGGAAATATTCAAGGGGCCGGTGACGGTTGCCGCGGTGGCCAATGGCGCCTGGTTCGGCGGCGGCATGCATGTCGTGCCCTTCGCGGATCTGGCCGACGGCCTTCTCGACATCGGCATCCTGCGGGGTGCAAGCAGGACGGGCGTGCTCGGCATATTGTCGCGGCTCTACTCCGCCTCGCATGTCGGCCATCCGCTGATCAGCTTCCATCGCGGCCGGGTGATCGAGATCGAGCCGCTCGGCGATCGGCCTGTGTCAATCGAGGCAGACGGCGAGGCGCTGCCCTTCGACCGGCTGCGGGTCGAGGTCATGCCTTCGGCGCTCAGCCTGAAGATCTGAACGCCGGTCCCAGCCGGGCAGGCGGGCGTAAAACGGCCTCAGAAGGCGCCGGCCCATTCCTCCATGGCGGCGATCACCGCCGGCAGGTCGACCATGCGGGAAATCACCGTCTCTGCGCCGGCATCGGTCAGCCGGTCGGCATGCGACGGATAGGTGTGCGAGGCACCGGTGAAGCCGATCACCCGCATGCCGGCGGCGCGCGCCGCATGCACGCCGTGGACCGAATCCTCGATGACCACGACCTTGTCCGGCGAAACGCCGAACTGGGCTGCGCCGTGCAGGAAGATGTCCGGCTTGGGCTTGACCCGGTCCGCCCCGAGATCCTTGGCGGAAAAGATATGCGGCGCGAAGAAGTCCTTGAGGCCGACCTTGGTCAGCATCATGTCGAGCCGCGCCAGCGAGGAATTGGAACAGATGCAGCGCGGACCCTTGATCCGGGCCAGTGCGAACTGCACGCCCTCCATGATCCTGACTTCGCGGGCGAGCCGCTGGTCGACCAGCTTTTCCGACTTGTCGAGCAGGCTTGCCGAAAGCGGAATGTCGACTTCCTGTTCGACCGCGAGCAGGATGTTCTTCCAGGTCATGCCGGCGAAGCGTTCGCCCATTTCCTCGACCGAGATTGGATAGCCGGCCTCGGCGAGCAGCTTGGATTCGACCTTGGCGGCGATGATTTCGGAATCGACGAGCACGCCGTCGCAATCGAAGATGGTGAGGTCGAAACCGCTCATTGGAAAATCCGTCTGTCGTCCTGGGAAGGCGCTTCCCCTACACGAGGCGGCGGCAAAGAACAATCGCCAAGTCGATGCTCACAGGGAGGGCAGCGCCATTCCCGAGGCGAGCGACAGCAAGTGGGATCTGAGGCCTGTCAGGTCGCGTCGCGGGCCGGTGTCCGGCTGCAGGAGGTCGGCGAGCCATACTCCGTCGGCGGCGAGCCGGACGATCTCGAGCATCGGGTTGCCGTCCGTCGCGCGATGGTCCGAAAGCCGGGCCTCCAGCCAGTCCGACCACAGTTGGCGGAGCGCCGGCTCCGCGATCAGCGAGACCGACAAGGCAGCCCAGGGGCTTCGCAGGCCGAGTTCGTGATCGGCGAAGGCGGCGCGCACATAGGCGCGCGTAAAACGGCCATAGGCTTCGTCATCCGCTGTCATATAGCCGTCGATCTCGCGGTCGAGTTCCGCCAGCAGACCGGCAAAGACCGCCTCGACAAGGATCTGCTTGCTGGCGAAATGGTGCAGCAGCCCGCCCTTGGTCACGCCCGCGGCGTCGGCGACGGCCTGAAGGGTGACGGCGGAAAGGCCGTTCTCGACCGCCAGCGTCGCTGCGCAGTCGAGCAGGGCGCGGCGCACCTGTTCGGGCTGCTTCTTGCGGCTGTAGGCATTGGCACTCATCCGTGCGAGACCGCGCTGGAAAACGTGTTCATCACCACGACGCCGGCAACGATCATGCCGATGCCGATGAGGGCCGGCATGTCGAGCGTCTGCTTGAACAGGGTGACGCTGATGATCGCGGTGAGGATGATGCCGAGCCCGCCCCACATGGCATAGGCGATGCCGAGCGGCATGCCCTTCAAGGCCTGCGACAGAAGGTAGAACGAGACGATATAGAGCCCGACCATGGCAGCCGTGGGCCAGGGCCGGGTGAACTGCGCCGATTGCTGGAGAAAGGCGGTGCCGGCCACTTCGCAGACAATGGCGCCGGCCAGCGATCCGTAGGCGAGAAGTACGGGGTTCATCAGGGGTTTCTTTCAAAAAAAGCGATTGCCGAGAAAGATACCGTATGGTCGGTATCTTCGCAAGAGGACGTATCGGCCGAGGCCGCCCGACACTGCTGGCGCGGCGCTACGCCGGGACGGTGTCCTTGGTTCCTGCGACAGTCGTCCGGATCGATCAGGCTGGTCCTGTCATGGCAGCGGGAACATCGCCGCAAAGCGCCGCTCGCCCTCGGGCGAAAAGACGATCGCCCGACTGCCGGGGGAACGCCGCGCATGGCCATGGTCGAGGAAATGGGCGAGCAGCGCCTTGCCGAGCGCGCCGGAGAGATGGATGCGCCGCTCGCTCCAGTCGAGGCAGGCGCGGCAGAGCGGACGGCGCTGCGCCTTCAGCCCGGCCAGGTCGATGCCGTTGTCGCAGAGCAGCGCTTCACCGAGAGGCGCAAGCTGCGGATGCTCCTCCTCGCCGACAATGGCACCCAGGCTCCGCAGGCTGTCGAGCATGCGCACGCCGTAGTCGCCGGCGAGATGGTCGTAGCAGATCCGCGCCTTGCGCAGCGCCGGCTCCTTCGGGCCTGCCTTGTGGCGCACATGGCCGCGGGCGGCGGCAAAGCCCATCAGGCTCTCGATCATCCGGCCGACCGCCGGGTCTGCCAGCGTGAAATAGCGGTGCCGCCCCTGCTTGCGCTGGGCCAGAAGCCCGCCTTCCTCCAGCTTGGCGAGGTGCGAACTGGCCGTCGGCAGGCCGATTCCGGCGGCGCCGGCAAGCTCGGTCGCGGTCAGCGCACGCCCGTCCATTAGCGCCAGCAGCATGTTGGCGCGGGCGGGGTCGCCGATCAGCGCGGCAAGTCGGGCAATGTCGGGTCCTTCACTCATGCTTCGATCGTAATCGAAGCATTGTCGTCGGGCAATATGCGAGGAGGGGACATCGACACGATTGCAGCAAGAGAGGAACACCCATGATCACCTGCGTCATCCGCTACGAGATCGACCCTTTCGCCAGGGATGCCTTCACCACCTATGCCCGAAACTGGGGCGAGGCGATCCCGCGCTGCGGCGCCGATCTGGTCGGCTATTTCGCCCCGCATGAAGGCTCCGCCACCACGGCCTACGGCATCTACCACGTCAAGGATCTCGCGGCCTATGAGACGTACCGCGCCCGGCTTGCCGCCGATCCGCTCGGCAAGGCCAATTACGAGTTCGCCCGCAATGCCCGTTTCATTCTCAAGGAGGAACGGCTCTTCCTCAAATGCGTGTCCGAACTCCCCGCCCTCATGGTGCAGCCATGATCGCGGTGATCTTCGAAGTCACGCCCTTTCTCGGCGAGCGGCATCGCTATCTCGACCTCGCCGGAGAGCTTCGGGCGAAACTGGAAACGATGGACGGCTTCATCTCCGTCGAGCGCTTCGAGAGCCTCACCGTGCGCGGCAAGCTCCTGTCCCTGTCCTTCTGGCGCGACGAGGCCGCGGTGCGCCGCTGGCGCGAAACGGAGGAGCACCGCCAGGCGCAAACGGCCGGCCGCGGCGGCGTTTTCGCCGACTACCGCCTGCGCGTCGCCGATGTGCTGAGGGATTACGGGCTTCACCAGCGGGAGGAGGCGCCCGAGGATAGCCGCGCGGTGCATGGCTAACGCTCAAATGCGCTTGCCGAATTCTTACACCAAGAGGCGGGGGCGGTGATGCTCTATACCGCGGCGACAATCGATAGGTTTTGCGCAAAAACATTTTGCCGCCGCCAACGGCCTGTGTTTGGCCCTGTATGCTGCGCATCGCCGTCTTGCGAAGAGCGGCGATGCGTTGGCTTGTGGAACGCGTTCAGTTCTAGCGAATGTTGGTATTGGACGATTTCAGCAGTTGCTCGGTTTGAGGCAGGAATTCGGCAGCCGGTGCTGTCTCTGGCAACTCGCCCTTGTTGGCTTCTTCGTCCCGTTTTGTCCAGCGAGACCATATCTCATTGGCTACTCCGAGGCCAAGCGGAACGCCGCCGACCGGGCTGGTCTGTCGTTTCGGTTCCTTAGGCGTCCAGACATTGCTGTACTGGATGTGGCTGGGGTCCTTGTAGCAGACTTCGCCCTCTTTCGTGTCCTTTGGGTCTTTCGGCTCGCCCTCCACATCTGCAAGCGCAAACGCGTCGAAGTGCCAGTGCACGCCGAGATAAATGCGGCTGAGCGCGTTCTCGAATATCGCATGCCACAAGGAAGGGTAACGCCGATTCACCCTTGTGCGCACAAGGCCGGGCTGTTCTTCGATCGGCAGCGATGGATCATGAGGCTGGTAAAGGTCTCGATTGATGCCGTTCAACTCGTCCGACACAAAGGTGAATTCGATGTTGTCGGCAGCGTTGTCATCAAATTCGAGGCCATCCCGTTTTTTGTAGAAAAGCCGTGCCATTTGGAAACAGGCAGCCCCGAAGGTTGCGTGGCCGGACGGATAGGCGGGGAAGGGCGGTTTGAACGAGATCTTGTTGGTATTGGTTTCTGGGGCGCCGAGCGCCTGCCAGAAGGGATCGGCATCCGGATCGAGCTTCGCGTTCACGGTGATCGAGAGGGGATCAGCGCCGCTGTCATGCTCGCGAACGCCGGACAGGGGGCGCCAGAGCTGATACTGGTACTTTTCCTTCCAGGCATATTTTCCGGCGTCCGCCATCGCGATGTTGACGAGTGCGAACAGTCGGACGAATTCCGCGGTGGCCTCTTCCGCATTGTTTGGCTTTCGGTCCCAGGCGATCTTGCGGATGATCTGATTGTAGAGCCGTGGCGGGGTTCCGATCAGATTGGCGCCGTCATAGGCCCAGTACAGGGCTTGAACCGTCTGGTCCGCATTCCGGGCCGTCTTGGCCCGGCCCGGTGCCCCACCGAAAGCGATCACCTCTCTTAGTGCTCTCTTGTAGGCATCGTCCTGCGCTTGATCTCCACCGTGGCCAAGTTCTCTAGGCGGGGGCGCCAGGCGATGATCGTCGGCCGTCGTATCGAAGGGCTCCACCTCCAGGCCGTAGAACGGGCCGTGATACATGCGCGTTGACCTTTGTCCGCGCTCCGGGTGATCGGGGTCGATATCGACCCGACGCACGGGGTTCGCCGGTTCGTCCCGGAAGTAATAGCGACCGTTCCTGGGTTCGTAGCGCCCCTGGTCGGCACCCAGTTGCCCCGGCTTGACGCCAAGTTGGCCGATAATCGCTCTCGCCACCTGCTCCCCGAAATTATAGGCGACATCCAAGGTGTCGATATGATCAGAAAAGTCGCGGATACAGGTGGACAGCATGCTGGTTAGTGTGTCGGTGGCCAGCCGCGATATTCCCGATCCGGTGAAGCGATAAAGCTGATCGAGGACGGTCACCGCGGCCCCGGTAAGTGCAAGGTTGGCGGCCTCATGGGTCTGAGGGACGCTTTCGAGAGGAGGCAGGGTCTTGAGATAGCTGCCGTAGTCCGGCGATCTCAGGCAGCCAAAATAGGCGTCATGCATCGCCAGATGCAAAAGCCCTAATGCGCGTGAACTCATCGTCGGTCCGGCCTGTGGCCCGCCGAGCGAGTGGGTGATGCGGTTCATTTCAAGGCCGACGTGGTTCCAGTATAGTATGGGCAGGCTGTTCAGCGCCCCGTCTTCTTCCGTCTTCGGCAATATAAGCATGATGTCCCCCTTTTTCGGAGCGGTGCTTGTGCCTCTATTTACCTGTCGTTGAAGTTTTCGCTCCTGCGTAACACAGTATCGAAACACTTAAAAAGTGTAAAACAAAAAAATACAAGTATAGCGTATGGTCTATAACTGTTCTATTTGAGATGATTGGTGAGCGTTCTGCTTGGCCCCGTCACGCCAAGTGCCGTTTGCGGAGAGGGATGTCCCGGGTGTGAGCCGTACGATAGATCAAACTTCGCCGCCGCCCTTCAGCCTTTGGTAACCAAGTTCGGTAACCATAGGCCTCTATTCCCGTGCTGCGTCAGCGTAAGAGTGAGTAACCGATGGCTTCCGTATTCCCGCTCGCCGATCTCCGCCGTTCCAGTGATCCGTTTTCCTGGGTCAATTCGATCATCAAGGGCGACTGCGTCGCCGCACTCGAAGCGCTGCCCGACAAGTCTGTCGATGCGATCTTTGCCGATCCGCCGTATAATCTTCAGCTCGGCGGCGCGCTGCACCGGCCCGACCAGAGCCTCGTCGACGCCTGCGACGACGAATGGGACCAGTTTGCCTCCTTCGAGGCCTATGATGCCTTCACCCGCGCCTGGCTCTTGGCCTGCCGCCGCGTGCTGAAGCCCACCGGCACGATCTGGGTGATCGGCTCCTATCACAACATCTTCCGCGTCGGCGCGACCTTGCAGGACCTCAACTTCTGGATCCTCAACGACATCGTCTGGCGCAAGACCAATCCCATGCCGAACTTCAAGGGCCGCCGCTTCCAGAATGCCCACGAGACGATGATCTGGGCCTCGCCCGACGCCAAGGCCAAGGGCTATACCTTCAACTACGATGCGCTGAAGGCCTCGAACGACGACGTGCAGATGCGCTCCGACTGGCTCTTCCCGATCTGCTCGGGCGGCGAGCGCCTGAAGGGCGACGACGGCAAGAAGGTCCACCCGACCCAGAAGCCGGAAGCGCTCTTGGCCCGCATCATCATGGCTTCCACCAAGCCCGGCGACATCGTGCTCGACCCGTTCTTCGGCTCCGGCACCACCGGTGCGGTCGCCAAGCGTCTCGGCCGCAATTTCGTCGGCATTGAGCGCGAGCAGGATTATATCGATGCGGCGTCTGCCCGCATCGCGGCCGTCACACCGCTCGGCAAGACCGAACTGACCGTGCTGACCGGCAAGAAGGCCGAGCCGCGCGTCGCCTTCAACAGCCTGGTCGAGAGCGGCATGGTCAAGCCCGGCCAGGTTCTCACCTGCGCCAAGCGCCGCCATTCGGCGGTGGTGCGGGCCGACGGCACGCTCGCCTCGGGCAGCGATGCCGGTTCCATTCATCGCCTGGGTGCCAAGGTGCAGGGCGTTGATGCGTGTAACGGATGGACCTTCTGGCACATCGATGACGGGCACACCCTGCGTCCGATCGATGAACTGAGGGCGGTCGTCCGCAGTGGGCTGGCAAAGCTGGACTGACGATCCGCCCAGCTTTGCCAGTCCGGAAATTCTCCGGCCGGTCTTGTACCTCTAGTCCCGGCAGGAGAGCCTTGACGCCCGGTGCGAAAGCGCCGGGCGTCATCCTTTTTGGCGGACCTCTTTCAGACCTTGTAGTCGGTGACCTCGACCGAGACGATCCTGCCGTCGGCATTGAAGGTGATGGTCTCCTCGCCGAAGCGGACGAGCGGTTCGCCGGTCTGAGCGTTTGTCGCCTTCAGCCGCCACACGGCGCGGGCGACAAGGGGCGAAACCGCCTCGATCAGTTCGTCGACCGCCTGCTGGTCGGGATAGGTCTCGAAATACTGGCGGAACGCGTTGAGGATCGCATCGCGCCCCTCGAGGCCCCCGACCTTCACCGAACCATAGACGGCGTCCTCTGCAAAGAAATCCTCGATGACGGCAAAGTCGAGATCGTTGACGGCGTCGAGATAGCGCTTGGCGGCGGCGACGGGATCGAAGGTCATGAAGGCTCCGGAAAGGGCAGGGGAAGGGTAGGCGGCCGGCGGATGGTGGCGGCGCCACGCCATTCTCGCCCGGTCGACAGCTTCGGACAAGTCGAT
The DNA here is from genome assembly GCA_019459145.1 of Arenimonas sp. Classification (GTDB taxonomy): domain Bacteria; phylum Pseudomonadota; class Alphaproteobacteria; order Rhizobiales; family Rhizobiaceae; genus Allorhizobium. The sequence continues at coordinate 183,369 of JAIBEK010000028.1, read as the reverse complement.
CCGCCTAACCATGGCGGCGAAACATGGGGATGACGAAGACGTGACGGCATTGCTGGATCAGGCCAAGCGGCAGTTCAACGAGGGCGATCTCCAATCCGCCCTGGCGACCCTCTATGCGCTGTTCGAGACGGAGCGCGGCGACGCCCAGCCGATGATCCTTGCCGCCACCATTCACGAGAGGCTCGGCGATCGGGCGATGGCCGCGACCTTCTATGCCGGCGCCATCGATCTCACCCCCAACCTCAAGCGCGAGGTCGCCTTCCGCGCCGCCTCCCACTACCTCGCCGTCGGCGACGGCGATGCGGCGCTTTCCGCCATGCGGATGCTGGAAAGGCACTTACCCGACGATCTCGATCTGGCCCATTCGATCTGCAGCCTGCATCGCGAGGCCGGTCGCTATTCCGACGCGCTGCCCTATGCCCGCACGCTGACGGAGAAGGGCCAGAACTTCGGCAATTTCCTCAATGCCGGCATCGTGCTGTCGGGGCTCGGCCTCTATGAGGAGGCCTATCCGCCCCTGCTTCAGGCCTATGTGGCGAATCCTGAGGAACGTCTGGCGCTGTCCGAACTGTTCTGGTGCGCCGGAAACCTCTGCGATTTTTCGCTCACCGATCGCCTGCAGGCCGAGCTCAAGGCGGCCTATGCCCGCGAGGGCGTGACCGCCGACATCCGCGAAAACGCCTTCCGCGCGCTCGTCTGGTCCGGCGACGAGGAATATCACGCCCGCTGCGCCCGCCGCACGGCCGAAGCGGTCTTTCCCCCGGTCGCGTCGAAATGGTCGCGCAGCGAACGTGCGCCCGGCCCGATCCGCATCGGTTATCAATCTTCCGATTTCTGCGATCACGCCACCATGGCGCTGTTTGCCGGCGTGCTGGAGGGCCATGACCGCGAGAACTTCGCCGTCTACGGCATCTGCCACACCGCGGAGGACCAGCGCAAAGGCCCGGTGCGCGAGCGTTTCCTCGAGGCGGTCGATTTCTACATCGACATCCTGCCTCTCGACGACGATGCAGCCGCCGAACTGGTGCGCTCGCTCGACCTCGACATTCTCGTCGACCTCAAGGGTTTCACCCAGGGCAATCGGCTCGGCATCTTCTGCCGCCGGCCGGCGCCGGTGCAGGTCACCTATCTCGGCTTTCCGGGCTCCGTCGCGGGCGTCGGCATCGACTATGCCGTCACCGATCGTATTGTCACCCCGGACCGTTCGATCGCCTTCTACCAGGAAAAGCTGCTCCGCCTCGACGGCAGCTACCAGGCGAACGACCGCAGCCGCGAGGCGGTGGAGCGCGCGCCCGACCGCGCCGCCGCGCGCCTCGCCCATGGTTTGCCGGAACAGGGCGTGGTGTTCTGCTCCTTCAACCAGCCGCAGAAGATCCGCGGCGACATGTTTGCCGCCTGGATGCAGGTGCTGGCCGCCGTGCAAGGTTCGGTATTGTGGCTGATGGAGCAGTCGCCGCTGATCCGAGAAAACCTGCATAAGGCGGCGAAAGCGCATGGCATCGACCCGGCCCGCCTGGTCTTTGCGCCGAAACTACCGCTCGCCGAGCATCTGCGCCGCCTCGTCGAGGCCGATATCGCCCTCGATACGGCCCCCTACAACGGCCATACCACCACGTCGGACGCGCTGTGGTGCGGCATACCGGTGATCACCGTCAAGGGCACGAGCTTTGCCAGCCGCGTGTCGGAAAGCCTGCTCTCCGCCGTCGGCCAGCCGCAACTGGTCGCCGGGGGTCTGAACGAATTCGTCCGCCTGGCGGTCGAACTGGCGCAGGACGGGGACCGCCATTCCCGCCTGCGCCAGGACTTGATCGCCGCGCGCACCACCGCGCCCCTGTTCGACACGGCGCTCTTCACCCGCCGGCTCGAGGAGAAGTTCCTTGAGATTGCCGCGGGCTGATCGGAGCCCTGCTTCTAGATCTCGACGCCGAGATCCCTCAGATCCGCCCGCAGCTTGTCCGCGCCGAAAAACTGCACCGCCTGCCAGCCGGCGGCTCGGGCGCCTTCGACATTGACGGTCACGTCGTCGATGAACACGGCAGCCGCCGGATCAAGGCCGAAATCGGCGGCGTGGCGCTCGTAGATCGCCACATCCGGTTTCAACAGGCCGACTTCGCCGGACACGGTGACGCCGCGCGGCAGGTCGAGGAAGGGATAGAGCCGGCGCGCCTCCTGGAAGGTGTCGGCGGCGAAATTGGTCAGCATGGTGACGTCGCGGCCGGCGTCGATCAGCCCCTTCATGATCGCCACGCTGTCCTCATAGGCATGCGGCACCATCTCGTGCCAGTGGCGGCGGAAGGCGCGGATCTGTTCCTCGCGCTCGGGATAGCGGGCGATGACTTCTGCCTCGGCCTCGGCCCAGCCGCGCCCGCGGTCCTGCTCCAGGTTCCAGTCATGGGTGCAGACATTGTCGAAGAACCAGCGCCGCTCCGCCGCGTCGGGAATGATGCGGGAATAGGGCAGGTTGGGATCGTAGTGGATCAGCACCTTGCCGATGTCGAAGACGATATGGCGGATGGGCTCTGGCATGTCTTATCCTTTGCTGATGGAAAACGCGGTCGGAATAGCGGCGGCGATTGCTTTTTTCATGACAGTCGGCAGCGCCTCGTCGTCAAGTTTTGTGACCGGCGCCCAGAAGCCGTGAACCGCGCCGGCATCCGCGCGCGAAACATGCACGCGGTAGACGCCGAGCCGAAGCTCGAAATGGGTGAACACATGGCTGATCGTGCCGCAGGCCTGCCAGTCGGCGGCAAACGGCGCGGCGTCTGTCGAGGTTTCGCCGTCGACCCGCGAGGTCCAGGCCGTGGTCGGCACTTCGCTCATGCCGCCGAGCAGGCCGCTGTCCGGCCGGCGGCGCAGCAGCAGGTGTCCCTCCGTATCCACCGCGACGAAGGCGGCACCGAGCCGCACCGGCTTGTCCTTCTTCGCCGCCTTGACCGGAAACCGCTCCGGTTCGTCGGTCGCAAGGGCCAGGCAGACATCGTTGAATGGACAGAGCGCGCAGGCCGGCCGCTTCGGCGTGCAGATCGTCGCGCCGAGATCCATCATCGCCTGGGCGAAATCGCCCGGCCGGTCCTGCGGTGTGAGCTCGGCGACGCGAGCCTTCATCTGCGGCTTCGAGCCGGGGAGCGGCGCGTCGATGGCAAAGAGCCGCGAGATCACCCGCTCGACATTGCCGTCCATTACCGCCGCAGGGCGGTTGAAGGCTATCGCCGCGACGGCGGCTGCCGTATAATCACCGATACCGGGAAGCGCCTTCAGGCCTTCCTCCGTGTCGGGAAAGGATCCGCCATGCACGGACGCCACCGCCTCGGCGCATTTCTTCAGGTTTCGCGCCCGCGCATAGTAACCGAGGCCCGCCCAGGCAACCATCACGTCTTCGGAGGGAGCGGCGGCCAGATCGGCAACGGTCGGCCACAGATCGACGAACTTGGCGAAATAGGCCTTCACCGCTGCGACCGTGGTCTGCTGCAGCATCACTTCGGACAGCCATATGTGATAGGGATCGGGCCTGACACCACGTTTCGCCATGGCCGGCGAGATGCGCCAGGGCAGGTCGCGGTGATGGCGGTCATACCAGGCGAGCAGGGGCGTTGCCGCGGGTTTGTTCTGGATTGTCACGCTCGTCATTTGCTGCCTGGAAGGAGAATGCCCTATATCTGGCCGAATCACCCGGCCGTTCAAGGGGTGAGCGAAAGGCTTAAACGGTATTCCATGCGTGCTCCCAGAAAAGGCGTGATCCAGATTTCCGAGGTGGCGAACGGCATCATCGATCCGGTGCTGGCCCGTCGCGCCGGCATCACGACGGCGCTGCTCGGCTCCTGGGACGAGATCGCCGGCGAGAATTTCGCCGATTGCACGAGGCCGGAAAAGATCGCCTGGCCGCGCCGCGGCGATTTGGGCGACGAGGGCGGTCACCGGCCGGGCGTGCTGACCATTGCCTGCGAGGGCGCCCGCGCGCTCTTTCTCTCGCACGCTCAGGGCGAACTGATCGCCCGTATCAACGGGTTCTTCGGCTATCCGGCGATCGGCCAGATCCGCATTGTCCAGAAACCCGTCTCCACCGCTACGCTGAAGCGCCCGCGGCCGCGCAAGCTGGAGGGCGAAAAGGCCAAGAAGCTCGCCGGCATGATGGAAGGCATCACCGACGACAAGCTTCGCTTGGCGATCGAGCGTCTCGGCACGGGCGTCATGTCGGCGCGGCGCAAATAGCGATCAAGCGCGAACATGAAGAAGATTTAATGCGTTAGGCCTCCTGAAGTCACGATTCTTTGATGTCGGGGCAGGGGGGCCGCCTTGTTTGAGGCCGTTTGGCGCGTTAACGGTTGGCCAACGTCATAACAGTCATCAGGGTGCATTGATGCCGAAACTCGATCCGATCCTCTCCAAGAGCCGCCTGCTCGGTGGCGCCGCCGTCATCGCCATGGCCGCCGTGCTCGCGTCCTGCAGCGACGACACCGAAAAGAAGGCTGCCGACGCAGCGCCGAAGCCGGCTGAGACCAGCACGGCGGCGCCTGCCGCTCCGGCAACGCCCGCAGCCCCGGCTGAAACCGCGACGGCGCCTGCTGCAACCCCGGCTCCCGCCGCGACCGAGACCGCCCAGGCGCCGGCACCCGCCGCCGAACCGGCGGCCCCCGCCGCCAAGGTCGAGCTGCCGACGTCCGATCGTGACATCGACATGGAAGAGGCGCTGAAGCCCGGCCCGCTGAAGGAAATGGCGGTCGGCGATCCAAACGCTCCGGTCAAGATCATCGAATACATGTCGATGACCTGCTCGCACTGCGCCAACTTCCACACCCGCACCTTCGAACCGATCAAGCAGAAATATGCGGACACCGGCAAAGTCTACTTCATCGTCCGCGAATTCCCCTTCCCGGGCGACACCGCGTCGCTTGCCGCCTTCATGCTGGCGCGCTGCACGCCGGAAGAGCGCTACTTCCCCTTCGTCTCGATGTTCATGAAGCAGCAGATGTCCTGGGCGGCCCCGGCGAACAACGATGTGCGCGGCGCCATGCTGCAATTGTCGAAACTCGGCGGTTTTACACAGGAGAGCTTCGACGCCTGCTTGACGAACCAGAAACTTGCCGGTGATGTGTCGGCAGTCCGGGATCGTGGGGCCAAGGAATTCGGCATCCAGTCGACACCGACCTTCCTGATCAACGGCAAGAGCTATTCGGGGGACATGTCGGTTGAAACCATGTCGGCGCTCATCGACAGCATGCTCTGATCGGCGCTTCGGCATTCTGGCGGGCGGCGGGGAAACCCGCACGCCCGTTTTGACCTGCTCCCACTTCTCCCCAGCGGGGAGAAGTGCCGAACGCAGTGAGGCGATGAGGGGGCTTCGCACACGACGCTCCCCCTCATCCGGCCCTGCGGGCCACCTTCTCCCCGCTGGGGAGAAGAGGGAGCGTTCCACATGAAGTTCAACCGCCTGCGTCTGCTCGGCTTCAAGTCTTTCGTCGAACCGACCGAGTTCATCATCGAACGGGGCCTGACCGGCGTCGTCGGGCCGAACGGCTGCGGCAAGTCGAACCTTGTCGAGGCGTTGCGCTGGGTGATGGGGGAAAATTCCTACAAGAACATGCGCGCGTCCGGCATGGACGACGTGATCTTTTCCGGCTCCGGCAACCGTCCCGCCCGCAACACCGCCGAAGTCGGCCTCTATCTCGACAATTCCGACCGCACGGCACCCGCCGCCTTCAACGACGCCGACGAGATCCAGGTGACGCGCCGCATCGAGCGCGGCGAGGGATCGGTCTATCGCATCAACGGCAAGGAAGCCCGTGCCAAGGACGTCCAGCTGCTGTTCGCCGACGCCTCGACCGGCGCCCGATCGCCCTCCATGGTCGGCCAGGGCCGCATTGGCGAGCTGATCCAGGCCAAGCCCCAGGCGCGCCGCCAGTTGCTCGAAGAGGCGGCCGGCATTTCCGGCCTGCATTCGCGCCGCCACGAAGCGGAGCTGCGGCTGCGCGCCGCCGAGACGAACCTTGAGCGCTTGGAAGACATCACCGCCCAACTCGAGACGCAGATCGAAAGCTTGAAGCGCCAGGCCCGCCAGGCCAACCGCTTCAAGATGCTCTCCGCCGACATCCGCGCGCATGAAGCCATGCTGCTGCACATCCGCTGGAGCCAGGCCAAGCAGGCCGAGGGCGAGGCGGAAAGCGCGCTCAACCAGGCGACTTCGATCGTCGCCGAGAAGGCGCAACAGCAGATGGAGGCGGCGAAGCAACAAGGCATCGCCAGCCTGAAAATGCCGGAACTGCGCGAGGAGGAAGCGCGCTGCGCCGCCGCCCTCCAGCGCCTGCAGATCGCCCGCACCCAGCTCGACGAGGAGGCCGGCCGTCTGCTGCGCCGCCGCGACGAACTCACCCGCCGGCTTGCCCAATTGGGCGAGGACATTCGCCGCGAGGAGCGCTTGGTCGCCGAGAATGCCGAAGTGCTGGAGCGGCTGACGGCGGAAGAGGTGGAACTCGAGGACATCCTCGCCGATTCCGGCCGCACCGGCGAAGAAGCCCGCATCACCTTCGAGGCTGCCGCGGCGACCCTTTCCGACAGCGAGAAGCGCTTTGCCGCGCTCACCGCCGAGCGCGCCGAGGCCGCTGCAGGTCGCAACCAGCTGGAACGCCTGATCCGCGACCTCGCCGACCGCCGCCAGCGGCTGGAGCGCCAGGTGGCGGAAGCGAATGGCGAGTTGGAACAGATCGCCACCCGCATCGCTGCCCTTCCCGATCCGGACGAGAAGCGGGAAATGGTCGAGGCCGCCGAACAGGCGCTGGCCGACAGCGAGGCCGCAACCGCCGAGGTGGAGGAGAGCCTCGCCGAAGCGCGCCGGGCGGAGGGTCTGATGCGCGCGCCGCTTGAGGCCGCCCGCGCGAGACTCAATGCGCTGGAAACCGAGGCGCGCACCATTTCCCGCATGCTGGCCTCGGCCGTCTCGGGCGATTTCACCCCCGTGGCGGAGGAACTGACCGTCACCCGCGGCTATGAGACGGCGCTCGGCGCCGCCCTTGGCGACGATCTCGACAGCCCGCTCGATGCCGCCGCCCCGGCCCATTGGAGGATGAACGGCGACGGTGCCGGCGATCCGGCCCTGCCGGCCGGTATTGCCTCGCTGGTCGATCATGTGCGCGCGCCGCCGGCGCTCACCCGCCGCCTGCGCCAGATCGGCATCGCCGATGAGGCGACGGCGCTGCGCCTGATGCCGCAGCTTCTGCCCGGCCAGCGCCTCGTCACCCGCGAAGGCGCCGTCTATCGCTGGGACGGCCATGTCGCCGGCTCCGAAGCCCCCAGTGCGGCGGCCTTGCGCCTTGCCCAGAAGAATCGCCTGGCCGAGATCGAGGCCGAGGTCGAGGAGGCGCAATACGCGCTCACCGACGCCGAGGAGCGTCTGGCCGAGGCGGTCGATGCGATCGGCATGGAGGAGTCCCGTCTTGCCGAGGCCCGCGACAGGCAGCGTCTGTCGATCCGCCATCTCGCCGAAGCGCGCGAGGCGCTGACCCAGGCCGAGCGCGCCTCCGGCGACCTGATCCGCCGCCGCGTCGTCATCGAGGAGGCGGTGAACGGCCTGAAGGCGCAGATCGAGGAGGCGCTCGAACAGGAGGAAAACGCCCGCATCGAGATCGAGGAGACCCCGGACCTGTCCGCCCTCGATGTCCGGCTGCGCGAGGCCGAGGCCGAAGTGGCGACCGATCGCGGCCGCCTTGCCGAGGCGCGGGCCCGTTTCGAGGGGCTGGCCCGCGAGGACGAAAGCCGCCGCCGCCGCATCCTCGCCATCCGCCAGGAGCGCTCCACCTGGCAGGCGCGGGCGCGCAATGCCGAGGACCACATCGCCACCCTGCGCGACCGTGTGGCCGAGGCCGAGGACGAGATGATTGGGCTGGAAATGGCGCCCGACGAGGTCGAGGAAAAGCGCCGCGCCCTGATGAACGAGCTGGAAAAGGCCGAAGCGGCACGTCGCGCCGCCGCCGACCGGCTGGTCGAGGCGGAAACCCGCCAGCGCGAGGCCGACCAGAAGGCTGCCGCAGCGCTCGCCGAACTGGCCGAAAGCCGCGAGAAGCGCGGCCGTGCCGAGGAGCGTCTCGTCTCCGCCCGCGACTGGCGCAAGGAGGCCGAAACGCGCATCCACGACACGCTCGCCGTTTCGCCGCACGAGGCCTTCCGCCTGACCGGCTTGAAGGACCCGTCCGAGATCCCCGACCTGCGCGAGGTCGAGCGGGATCTCGACCGCCTGCGCATCGAGCGCGAGCGCCTCGGTGCCGTCAACCTTCGGGCCGACGAGGAGCAGAAGGAACTGTCGGAGCGGCTGGCGGCGCTGATCAAGGAGCGCGACGACATCATCGATGCGATCAAGAAGCTGCGCGGCGCGATCCAGAGCCTCAACCGCGAGGGCCGCGAGCGCCTGATCGCCGCCTTCGACGTGGTCAACGCGCAGTTCCAGCGCCTGTTCACCCACCTTTTCAACGGCGGCACGGCCGAATTGCAGCTGATCGAGAGCGACGATCCGCTCGAGGCGGGCCTGGAAATCCTCGCCCGCCCGCCGGGCAAGAAGCCGCAGACCATGACGCTGCTTTCGGGCGGCGAGCAGGCCTTGACGGCGATGGCGCTGATCTTCGCCGTCTTCCTCACCAATCCCGCGCCGATCTGCGTGCTGGACGAAGTGGACGCACCGCTCGACGACCACAATGTCGAGCGCTATTGCAACCTGATGGACGAAATGGCCGCCTCGACCGAGACGCGCTTCGTCATCATCACCCACAATCCGATCACCATGGCCCGCATGAACCGCCTGTTCGGCGTCACCATGGCCGAGCAGGGGGTGAGCCAGCTGGTGTCGGTCGATCTCGAGACGGCCGAAGCGCTGCGCGAGCGCGACGCGGTCTGAGGCGTCGATCCGTGCCTTCGCCTTTGCCGCCGAAAGGGCGGATCTACGCCGCCAGCATCAGGCGGTCGCGGCCATCGTGTTTGGCCTGGTAGAGCGCCTGGTCGGCGCGCGAATAGACGGACTGGGGCGTGTCCTCGGCCTTGATCTCGGCGAGGCCTGCGGAGAAGGTATAGGTGAAGTCCTTGGCGTTCGGCAGCGGCCGGCGTTCGTGGATCGCGGCAAAGATCCGATCGATGATCTTCTTCGCATGGAGGATCGAGGTGTCGGGCATGATCAGCATGAATTCCTCGCCGCCGATGCGACCGAATCCGTCGCGCAGACGGATATTGCTTTGAACGGTACGGGCGAAGTCGACCAGCACCGTGTCGCCGGCCTGGTGGCCGAAGCGATCATTGATCTGCTTGAATAGGTCGAGGTCGAACAGGCACAGGCAACCCTGTCGGGTGCCGGAGGAATGCGTGCCGTCGAGGAGATTCTCCAGCAGCGCCCACATATGACGACGATTCGAAATGTCGGTCAGTTCGTCGGTCTGCGAGGCGCGCGTGGCAAGATCGCGCAACTGCCGCAATTCGCGTTCCTCGCGCCGAAGTTCGGTGATGTCGGTGGCGATGAACAGCATCCAGCCGTCCGGCTGTACGGTCTCGACAATCCACAGCCAGCGCCCGTCGACGAGATCGCTTTCAAACGCGCGGCGCGGCACCTTGCCCCGGCGTGAGAGGGCCGAGGCTAGCCAGGCCTCGATGTCGGGATGGGCGATCACGGCGCCCCGGCCCGCCTCCCAGTTGCGGCGCCACAGGTCTGGCCACAGGGGCGTTTCGCCGGGTTCGACAAAGTAGGTCTGGCGGAAAGCGGCATTGGCGTAACGCAGGCGGTCTTCCGGGTCGTAAACGGCGATAAGTGCCGCCGATTCCTCGCGGAGTGAGGCCAGTTTGTTCGCTATCTGCTCTTTATCCACCTGTGATCGGTTCCCATCGTTCAAGCCATTCCGATGGTCATCATGGGCGGGAACCATGAATTATTAATAAATTAGGGAAATCGAAGATCTCCGATTTCCGCCTTATGCCGCAGGCGTGTTCGCCGGTTGAGGACGGTCGCCGGCGCCTGTTCAACCCGTCTTGACCGCAGAAATCGCGTAGCGGTGCTGCGTTGCGCGCTCCAGCCCCTTGAGCAGCGAGAAGTTCCGGCGCTGCTGGCGATGGATCGCCTTGAGGTCGAAATCGACGCGGATGTCGGCAAATCCGGCTTCGGTCAGCAGGCGCACGACCTCGTCTGCCCGCGCGCCGCTGGAGAAATAGACGCGCGACAGAATGCTGCGATGGGTGTCGCCAAGTGCGCCGGGACCATGCCGCTTGTCCGGCGCCATCAGGCCCAACTTCTGGGCAAGCCCGGAAAGTCCGGAGAACAGCCGCGACAATGGACCCGGATTGACGAAGTCGCCGTCGATGATCAGGAGCTTGCCGCCCGGCTTGAGGATGCGGTGCCATTCGCGAAACGCCGCGGCCGGATCGACCAGCGTCCACACCAGGTGGCGATTGGTCACCACGTCGGCGGAACTGTCCGGCTCCATCGTCACTTCCGCGTCGCCGAGCAGGAATTCGATGTTCCGCTTGCGCAGCGCCGCCTTCTGTCGGGCGCGCTCCAGCATGGGCTCAGCCCAGTCGATGCCGGTGACCCTGAAGCCGATATCGTCGAGCAGGTGGGAAATCACCGCCGTACCGCAGGCCAGGTCGACGGCGCGCCGGCCTTCGCCGCGCCCCAAGTGCCGGACGAACAGCGCCTGCCAGGCGGCGCGTTCCCCTTCGGAGAAAATCTCGTGCCCCGGCTGTTCGTCGAAAGTCGCCGCGCGCTCCGACCAGTAGGCCTTGATCTCGTCCTTCAGGCTGTAATTGCTCGCTAGGTTCATTTTCTCTGCTCCGACACGCTCCGAGTTTGGAAGCGTTATAAAAGATAATTCTTGACTGTAAAGATCATGAAAACTATTCCAGCAGCAATTCAGGTGCTGGAGAAAAAAATGAATATCTTCAATAAGGTGGCGTCAGCCGCCCTGGGTCTTGTCGTGCTTTTTTCAGGGGCGGCATCGGCGAAGGACAAGGTCAAGGTGACCGACATCACCGGCCGTGAGGTCGAGGTCGTCGTGCCGGTCGAGCACGTGATCCTCGGCGAAGGCCGGCAGATGTATTTCGTCGCCGCCCTCGACACCGAAGAGCCCTTCAAGCGCGTGGTCGGCTGGCGCGACGACTTCAAGAAGGCCGACCTCGACGGCTACAACGCCTATCTGGAAAAATTCCCGCAGATGGAAGAACTGCCGACCTTCGGCGGCATGAAGGACGGCACCTTCGACATCGAGCAGGCGGTGGCGCTGAAGCCCGACGTCATCATCATGAACATCGACGCAAAGACCGCGACCGAAGAGGCCGGCTATATCGAAAAGCTCGGCAAGGTCGGCATTCCGCTGGTCTATGTCGACTTCCGTGAAAAGCCCATGCTCCACACCGAGCCGTCGATGCGCCTGATGGGCGAACTGTTCGGCAAGCAGGATCGCGCCGAGGACTTCATCGCCTTCCGCGCCGCCGAGATCGCCAAGGTCACCGACGTGCTCGCCAAGGTCGCCGATCTCAAGCGTCCGAGCGTCTTCATGGAACGCGCCGGCGGCTATTCCGACGATTGCTGCATGTCCTTCGGCAACGAGAACTTCGGCCAGATGGTCGCGCTCGCCGGCGGCACCAACATGGCCTCGGACTTCATCCCCGGCACCTTCGGCACGGTCAATCCCGAGCAGATCATCGCCTCCAACCCTGATCAGGTCATCATCACCGGCGCCAACTGGGAGCTCTATGTCCCCGGCGGTGCATGGGTCGGCGTCGGCCCGGGTGCCGACAAGGCCAAGAGCGCCGAAAAGCTCGCCAAGCTGATGGAGCGCCCGGCCTTTACCGGCATCAAGGCGGTCAAGGACGGCAATGTCCATGCGATCTGGCACCAGTTCTACAACAACCCCTACCAGTTCGTAGCCATCCAGCAGATCGCCAAGTGGCTGCACCCCGACCTGTTCAAGGACCTCGATCCGGACCAGACCTTCCGCAGCCTGCACGAGCGTTTCCTGCCGGTCGAATACAGGCCCGGTTACTGGGCCTCGCTGAACGCCGGCAACTGATATGGCCGCTGCCGTCGAAACCGTCACGAACAAGGAAGGGCGCGGTCAGTACCGCGCCCTGTCCTTCAAGCGCATCCTGCTGATCGCTTTCCTATGCTGTCTTCTGTTCCTGTCGGTCGCCGCCGACATGGCGGTCGGGCCGGCGAACTACACCATCGCCGAAGTGCTGAAGACGCTCTTTTCCCGGGACAGCGTCGACATCCAGCGGCAGGTGGTGATCTGGGACATCCGCATGCCGATCGCCCTGATGGCGGTCACCGTCGGCGCCTCGTTGTCGCTCGCCGGCGCGCAGATGCAGACCATCCTCGCCAATCCGCTGGCGAGCCCGTTCACGCTCGGCATTTCCGCCGCCGCCAGCTTCGGGGCGGCCCTCGGTCTTGTCGCCGGCGTCTCGCTGGTGCCGATCGCCGTCCATCTGATGGTGCCGATCAACGCCTTCATCATGGCGATGCTGGCAGCCCTCTTCATCCATTTCGCCTCGACGCTGCGCGGCGTGACGGTCGAGACGATCGTGCTGCTCGGCATCGCGCTGGTCTTCACCTTCAACGCGGCGCTGTCGCTGCTCGAATATCTCGCCTCCGAGCAGGCGCTCGCCGCCGTGGTCTTCTGGACCATGGGCAGCCTGACCAAAGCGACCTGGGTCAAGGTCGCGGTCACCGGGGCCATGCTGGTCATCGCCGTGCCACTGTTTGCCCGCAACGCCTGGCAGCTGACGGCTCTGAGGATGGGCGACGAGAAGGCCGCAAGCCTCGGTGTCAATGTCAAAAGGCTGCGGCTCACCACGCTGATGGTCGTCGCGCTGCTCGCCGCGATCCCCGTTTCCTTTGTCGGTACGATCGGTTTCATCGGCCTGGTCGGGCCGCATATCGCCCGCATGCTGGTCGGTGAGGACCAGCGCTTCTTCCTGCCCGCCTCGGTGGTCTGCGGTGCGCTGCTGCTTTCTGCCACCTCGGTGGTCAGCAAGTCGCTCATTCCAGGGGCCATTCTGCCGATCGGGGTCATCACCGCGCTGGTCGGCGTGCCGTTCTTCTTTGTCCTCATCTTCACCCAGCGGAGGCGCGCATGGTAGGCTTGATGATGCAGGATCTCTCCGTCCGCTACGGACGCTCCGAGATCGTCTCCGGCATCAGCGCCGAAATCCCCTCTCCGGGTGGCCTGACGGCGGTCATCGGCCCCAATGCGGCCGGCAAGTCGAGCTTCCTGAAGCGGATTGCCGGGCTTGCCAAGGGGGCGGGCACCGTCGTCGTGGTGGATGGCCAGAAGGGCGATGCCGGCATTTCCTACATGCCGCAGGACACCGCCTGCAATGCGGTACTCTCCGTCTACGAATCCGTTCTGATGGCGGCCAAGCAGGGCTCCGGCTGGCAGGTCGAGGACCATGAACTGGCGGACATCGACCGGGTGCTGGCCTCGCTGAAGATCACCCCGTGGGCCTTCCGCAACCTCGGCGAACTGTCGGGCGGCCAGCGCCAGTTGGTGGCGATCGCCCAGGCGCTGATCCGCAAGCCGGAAATCCTGCTGATGGACGAGCCGACTTCGGCGCTCGACCTCTATCGCCAGATCGAGGTGCTGACCTATATGTCGGCGCTCGCCAAGCGCACCGGCATGGCGGTGGTGATCGCGCTGCACGATCTCAACCACGCCCTGCGATACTGCGAACGCACGCTGGTGATCGCCGAGGGCAAGCTGGTCGCCAGCGGTCCCTCCGAAGAGGTCATCACCCGCGACATGCTGCGCGACATCTACCGCGTCGACGCCCGCGTCGAGCGTTGCTCGCTGAGCCGACCCATGGTCATTGTCGACAGCTCGATCGTCTGACCGCCGCCCGCGTCAGCCCGTCCGACCACGATTTCGTCCCTGGCTGGCCTCTTCCCATCGCGCCGACATCGCGAAAGGATGGGGGAGGGCGCCCTGGCGTCTGATTCGCTACGGGAGGATCAAGCGCGATGAGGGCAAGAAGACAGCGTGGAACGGCGGCACCGGTCTTCCTGCTTGCGCTCTGCATGGCGCTCGCCGGCGCGGCAGTCGCGACTGCCGCCGAACCGTCCCTGTCGGGCAATTTCCTGCCCGCGATCATCGCCGGTTCCGAGCCGCATCGCACGGCCCTGACCGGCCTCATTCGCGGCAAGCCCGGCCTGCCGGCCTGGGTGCGCAACATGATCAGCCGCGACCGTTACGTTGCGCTCGCCTCGCGGCGGGTCGAGATCGACGGCAAACAGATGCAACTTTTTGCCGCCTGCCAGCCGGGAAATTGCGCCGCAAGCGCGATCCGCGTGCTTTATTCCAGTAGCGGCAAGCGCGCGGTGATGCGGATCGCCGACGTCAAGCTCGGAACCATCGTGCTCGGCGAGCCGGGTCCGGACGAACTGGACGTGCTTGCCGCCGAATGAGCGCTCGCCGGGGAGGCTTAAAGCCGTCCGCATTAACTGTCTGCCGCAATTATGATGCAATGCAACATAATCATGCGTACTCGGCGTTTTCATTCCGTCACATATGCTGTAAACCGTCGACAAATGGCCTGTTCGGGTGGAGATGAGGCATGAGGAAATGGGTTTATACCTTCGGCAACGGAACGGCCGAGGGAAGCGCTGCCGACCGTGACCATCTGGGCGGCAAGGGTGCCAATCTGGCTGAAATGGCAAGCCTCGGCCTGCCGGTTCCTCCGGGCCTGACCATCATTACCGATGCCTGCGCCTTCTACTACAAGAACGGCCGCAGCCTGCCCGACGACCTGAAGGCCCAGGTGCTGGAAGGCATCAAGGGCATGGAGGCCGTCACCGGCCGCGGCTTCGGCGATACCACCCTGCCGCTCCTTCTGTCCGTCCGCTCCGGCGCCCGCACCTCCATGCCCGGCATGATGGATACCGTCCTCAATCTCGGCCTCAACGACCAGACGGTGGAGGCGCTTGGCCGCAATGCCGGCGATGCCCGCTTCGCCTGGGACAGCTACCGCCGTTTCATCCAGATGTATGGCGACGTCGTCATGGGCATCGACCATGAAGCCTTCGAGGAAATCCTTGAGGACGAGAAGACCCGTTTTGGCCACGAACTCGATACCGATCTTTCCGCCGTCGAATGGCAGCATGTCACCGCGCTCTACAAGGAAGTCATCGAGGAATCGCTCGGCCAACCCTTCCCGCAGGATCCCCATGTCCAGCTCTGGGGCGCGATCGGTGCGGTGTTTGCCAGCTGGATGAATCCGCGCGCCGTCACCTATCGCCATCTCCACGCCATACCCGCCGAATGGGGCACGGCCGTCACGGTCCAGGCCATGGTGTTCGGCAATCTTGGAACGTCGTCGGCCACCGGCGTCGCCTTCACCCGCAATCCCTCGACCGGGGATAAGTCGCTCTACGGAGAATTCCTGGTGAACGCCCAGGGCGAGGACGTCGTCGCCGGCATCCGCACGCCGCAGTCGATCACCGAGGCCGCCCGTATCGACAGTGGCTCCGACAAGCCCTCGCTGGAAAAGGTCATGCCCGAGGCCTTTGCCGAATTCGGCCGCATCTGCGACCGGCTGGAAGCGCATTACCGCGACATGCAGGACCTCGAATTCACCATCGAGCGCGGCAAGCTGTGGATGCTGCAGGCCCGCTCCGGCAAGCGCACCACCAAGGCGGCGATGAAGATCGCCGTCGACATGGTGGCCGAGGGCCTGATTTCCGAACAGGAGGCCGTGCTGCGCATCGAGCCGTCCTCTCTCGACCAGTTGCTGCATCCGACCATCGACCCCAGGGTCGAGCGCCATGTCATCGGCTCCGGCCTGCCGGCCTCGCCGGGGGCCGCCACCGGCACCATCGTCTTCACCGCCGAGGAGGCGGTGATCGCTGCGGAAGAGGGCCGCAAGGTCATCCTCGTGCGGGTCGAAACCAGCCCGGAAGACATTCACGGCATGCACGCCGCCCAGGGCATTCTGACCACCCGCGGCGGCATGACCAGCCACGCCGCCGTCGTCGCTCGCGGCATGGGCATTCCGTGCGTCGCCGGTGCCGGCACCATGCGCGTCGACTTGCGAAACGAACTGCTGATCGGCGTCGGGGTCACGCTCCGGAAGGGCGATGTCATCACCATCGACGGCTCGTCCGGCCAGGTGCTGAAGGGCGAGGTGGCCATGCTCCAGCCCGAACTCTCCGGCGATTTCGCCCAACTGATGGTATGGGCCGACAAGACCCGCCGCATGACGGTGCGCACCAATGCCGATACGCCGGTTGACGCGCGCGCCGCGCGCTCCTTCGGCGCCGAGGGCATCGGCCTTTGCCGCACCGAACACATGTTCTTCGAGGGCGACCGTATCCAGGTGATGCGCGAGATGATCCTCGCCGAGGACGAAACCGGCCGCCGCGCGGCCCTCGGCAAGCTTCTGCCGATGCAGCGTTCCGACTTCACCGAGCTCTTCTCCATCATGCACGGCCTGCCGGTGACCATCCGCCTGCTCGATCCGCCGCTGCATGAATTCCTGCCGAAGACGGAGGAGGAGATCGCCGAGGTGGCGACCGCCATGGGCATGGACCCGCAACTGCTCAGCCAGCGGGTCGACGCCCTGCACGAGTTCAACCCCATGCTCGGCCATCGCGGCTGCCGTCTGGCGATCTCCTATCCCGAGATCGCCGAAATGCAGGCCCGCGCCATCTTCGAGGCCGCCATCGCCGCCGCCCGCGAGACGGGCGCTGCAGTCGTTCCGGAAATCATGGTGCCGCTGGTCGGCCTGAAAGCCGAGCTCGACTACGTCAAGGCGCTGATCGACAAGGTGGCGAAGGAGGTCATGACCGAGGCGGGGCTGGAGATCTCCTATCTCGTCGGCACGATGATCGAGCTGCCACGCGCCGCCCTTCGTGCCCATGTGATCGCCGAGGCCGCCGAATTCTTCTCCTTCGGCACCAACGACCTGACGCAGACCACCTTCGGCATTTCGCGCGACGATGCGTCGGCCTTCATCCCGACCTATCAGCGCAAGGGCATCATCGAGCACGACCCCTTCATCTCGCTCGATTTCGACGGGGTGGGTGAACTGATCCGCATCGCCGCCGAGCGTGGCCGCAAGACCCGGCCCGACATGAAGCTCGGCATTTGCGGCGAACATGGCGGCGACCCGGCCTCGATCCACTTCTGCGAAAGCGCCGGCCTCGACTACGTCTCCTGCTCGCCCTTCCGCGTGCCGATCGCCCGGCTGTCGGCCGCGCAGGCGGCGATCGGCAGTGCGGCCAAGGTCGACCCTTGATCGACCGACGGCGCTGGCAAATCGCGCACCGTCCCGTCCGATCGCCGTGGATGACGGCGAGCTTCGGCCCGCTCACGGCTGCCGCATCGTCCGGCGGCCTACAAGGCGGGGCGTTTGTGGAATAGCCCTTCCCAGGCCCTCGAAAGAGACAGCAGAAAGACCGGCCGACCAATGAGCAAGCGCCGCCAGAGCCAGAAATCTCGTCCGAAGGCGAAGGCAAGGGCAAGGGTCGACGGCAGCGCGGCGAATGGTCAGCGCGCTCGCCCGGAGATGTCCTCGCCTTCGCCGAAGGGACCGGCTGAGACCAAGGTCAAAACCAGGACCACCGGCCGTGCAGGTGGAAAGTCCACGGCCACTGCTGCTGTGGCCTTGGCCGGGTCCGCCTCGTCCGGCGCCCCCCCGGTGTCCGCCGGCAACCGTCCCGATTTCGCCGCCATCTTCGCCAGTCCGTCGTTTCGCCGCTCGCTCGGGCTGCTTGCCGCCGGCCTGATCGGCCTGCTCCTGTCGCAGGCAATCCCGCACGATTACGGCTTCCTCGAACTCGGCGCGCTGTTCACGTTGTCGGTCTACGATCTGGTGCTCGCCATGCTGGGCCTGGCGCTCGGCGCCGCCATGGCGGAGACCCGCCGCGACTTCGCCGCCGTCGTCGGTGTCTTCCTCGGCGTGCTGCTCCTCATGCTGACCTTGTTCGATCCGATCTTCGGCCTCATCCTGGCGTCGCCGCTCGGCGAGGTCCTCTACCTGATCGCACCGACGGCGGTCATCTCGACCGGCGCCGCGCTCTGGCTGACGGGGCGATGGCGGCAAGGGGCGGTCATGCTGGCCGCGGCCGTCGTCGCCTTCTCCTTCGCGCTGTTCGTCGGCCTTGACGATCTCGGGGTGGGGCTCATCGACTTCGCCTTCGGCACGGTGTTGAGTGCGCTCTGGCTGGTGCTGGCGCCGGCGCTGATGCTGCGCCATTTCCGCGGTTCCTGGCTGAAGATTCCGGCGCGCATCGTCGGCAGTTGGCTCATCGTCATCGGCGTCATCGTGCTCGTCTCGCTTTACGTGCCCATGCCGCTCAAGGCGCCGCCGCTGCCCGATCCGTCGCAGCCGGACAGCGGTGCGATCGAACTTCAGGTGCCGGGGGACGGTTCGGCGCCGACGCTGAACGGCGCGCCACTCGATTTGGACGGTGCCGCCGAACCGCAAGCGCCGGCCACCCGGCCGGACGCCGCCCCGCCGCCGGCAATGCCGGCCAAGCCCTGATCGAGATCGCGGGCAGGCGGCGTATGCCGCGCGAACGGCCAGGTCTGTTCGAGCGCGACAAGCCCCGTTCTGCCGGCTTGTCGCCCCTGCGGCCAGACGATAAACAGGGTCGGACTGCTTCGCTCGTCCTTCCGCCTGATCCGGTGCTGCCCAGATGACAATCCGCTACGACAGACCCGTCTCGCGCTCGGCCTACCTCGCCTGGCGGCTCGGGGTTTTCGGCGCCGGGGTGCTGGCGATCGTCATCCTCGCCCACCGCTTCGGGCCGCTCACCACCCCGGATTTCGTCGCGCTGGCGGCCCTTGCCGCCGTGCCGGCGGCGCTTGCCGTGCCCTTTGCCCTGATCGGCCTTGCCCGGCTCTGGCAGGTCGGGGCGCTCGGCGGCGTGGCCGCGGGCTGGGCGCTGTTCTATGCCACACTGCCGCTCGGACTGACCGGCTGGGCGACCTTTCGCTATCTCGATCGCCCGCCGATCTATGACGTTTCGAGCGACCACGCCGATCCGCCGCAATGGCTAAGGGTGCCCGCCGCCCGGCAGCAATGGCTGGAGCGACCGGCGGTGACGACTGCCAGCCGCGAGCTTCAGGCCCAGGCCTATCCGGGCTTTACCGGCCGACGCTACGAAGGCGCGCTCGACCGCGTCTACGAGGCGGTGCGCAAGGTGGCGGGTGCCAACGGTCTTCTGGTCATCGCCGAGCGTGGTCAGGAATTTGCCGTGCCCGAATTCCAGCCGCTTTCACCCGCCGCACCCGAAGTCGCCACCGATCCCGATCCCAATGCCTTGCCGCAAGGCGTTCCGGTCCCTCTGCCGCGTCCCGAACCGGAGCCCGCGGCAACGGCCCTGCCGCCCGAACCGATCGGCACCGTGCGGTTGCAGGCAGCGACCCGCACCTTCGCGCTGGGACTGCCGTTCGACGTGGTCATCCGCCTGCGCGAGGAGGCGGAGACGACCCTGGTCGACCTGCGTGTCGCCAGCCGCTACGGCCCGCACGATCTCGGCATCGGCACCGAGATCGCCGAACATCTGCTGCATGCGCTCGACGCGGAATTGCTCGGCATCGCCGGCGACTGAGCCCGTCGGACGCTCTCAGCCGATCCGGTAGACGCCCAGAAGCCGCGCCGGTCCGTCGGTCGCAACCTCGCCTTTTTCCACCAGATCCTCCAGATGGGCGAGCACCGAGAGCGCCGCCGCGCCATGCAGGCGCGGGTCGGTGCTCGCATAGATGACGCGGACCATTTCGGCGATCAGCCGGTCGCCGGCGCGGATGCGCTCCAGCACGGCACGCTCGCGCATGCGGCGGTGGGTGCGAAGCCCGCGCAGGAAGGCGGCGGGCTCCTTCACCGGCCCGCCATGGCCGGGAAAATAGATCCGGTCGTCGCGCAGCAGCAGCCGTTCCAGCGAGGCCATGTAGTCGCCCATCGCGCCATCCGGCGGGGCGACGATCGAGGTTGCCCAGGCCATGACATGATCGGCGGAAAAGACGATGCCGCGCTCGTCAAGCCCGAAGGCGACGTGGTTGGCGGTATGGCCCGGCGTCAGGATGGCGGTAAGGCGCCATCCGTCGCCCTCGACCGTGTCGCCCTCGGCCAGCGTCACGTCGGGGACGAAATCGAGGTCGGAGCTTTCGGCGAAGGGATTGGCCTCTCCCTCGTGCAGCGGCCGGGCCGGGCGATAGGGGCCTTCGGCAACGATGATCGCTCCGGTTTCGGCCTTCAGCCGGCGGGCCAGCGGCGAATGGTCCTTGTGGGTGTGACTGACGGCGATATGGGTGACTTCGCGCCCGGCAAGCGCCTTCATCAGGGCGGAAAAATGCGCCTCGTCCTGTGGCCCCGGATCGATCACGCAGACGGATTTGTCGCCGACGATGTAGCTATTGGTGCCGTGGAAGGTAAACGGGCCGGGATTGTTGACGGTGATGCGCTGGACATGTTCGGCCACCGGCACCGCCAGCCCATGGGCGGGCTCGAACGACAGGTCGAATTCCGGCGCCTCCGCCCGATCGCGCGGCGCGCTCATTTGTATTCGATCTCGATGAAGGACATCGGCTTATTGCCGCCGTTGATCACGTTGTGCTCGACGCCCGCATCGCGGCGATAGACCTCGCCGACCGGCCTCTTCAGCCGATGTTCGCCGGTGGCGTCCTCGATCAGGAAATCGCATTCGCTCATGGTGACGACGACATAGCCCATGCCGTGGACGTGATGGCCGGTTGCCGCCCCCGGCTCGAAATCCCAGCGCGTCACGCGCACCACCGCGTCGTCGACCAGAAGCGTCGGGATGGCGGGCGGGCGGGCGGAATAACCGGGCATGGGAAAGCTCCTGTGGCGATGCGGGACCAGACCTCAGCTATCGCACCGCAGGAGGGTCGCCGTAAAGGGCCAAGGTGCTGGGGCGGCTCCGCCCCCCTCTTCTCCCCAGCGGAGAGAAGTGCCGAGCGTGTGCGAGGCGATGAGGGGGCTGCCCGGCAGACCTTGTGCGCTTTGCGCCCCCCCCTCATCAGGCTCCGGCCCTGCGGGTCAGGCGGCGCGACGGTCGTGACGGCCTTCCTCGACTTCCTCGACGATCTTGGCGACGAAGACGTCAAGATCGTTCGGGCTGCGCGAGGTGATGATGCCCTGGTCGGTCACCACCGCCTCGTCGCGCCAGGCGGCGCCGGCATTCATCAGGTCGGTCTTGATCGAGGCATAGGACGTCGCCTTGCGGCCTTTCAGTGCGCCGGCCTCGATCAGCAGCCAGGGGCCGTGGCAGATCGCGGCAACCGGCTTGCCCGACTGGACGAAGTTCTTCACCAGATCGACGGCGCCCTTGTCGGCGCGCAGGATATCCGGGTTGATCTGGCCGCCGGGGATGACAAGCGCGTCGTAATCCTCGACCGAGACATCGCCGACGAGGTGGTCGACGTCGACCGTGTCGCCCCAGTTCTTGTCGTCCCAGCTCTTGATCGGCGCCTTTTTCAACGAGGCGATCTCGACCTTGGCGCCATGGGCCTTCAGCTTGTCGAGCGGGAAGCGAAGCTCCGAGCGCTCGTAGCCGTCGGTGGAGAGGATGAGGATGCGTGCGGAATGGATGGAGGGCATGGGTGGCTCCTTGTCTTTGCTGGGTTGCGCCTGAATTGAACGAGAGACAAACCCCCAGGCGCGCCGATCGTTCCGCCGAAATCGCGGAAAAGGCGAACACCGGCGTCGCCTGCGCGCGGCGGTGGCCTGATTGGCAAAGCCGGACAGGCGCGATGGAAGCGCGAAAATTTAACCGACAAGGTCATTGCCGCCCGCGCCCGGCTTTGCTAATCAGGCCACCACCGCCGGCGACCGAATGTCGCCGCGTCGTTGGGGCGTCGCCAAGCGGTAAGGCACCGGTTTTTGGTACCGGCATTCCCAGGTTCGAATCCTGGCGCCCCAGCCATTTTTCCGCCGAAAGGCGCGCGGTTTTCTTCCCGTTCCAGATGGTCGCGATGAACCCGGCCGAACGCCGGAACCCTGTCGGGCCCCGGCCTTCGGCTGTTTTCGGGCGGACACATCCGCCTTGCGGTTCGGTTCAGTCCACGGTCTGGCCGGAAAGCTGCGCGCGGTAGTCGAGCAGCGGCAAGCCGCCGACGCCCCAGTCTTCGGTTTCGACCTCGTCGATGACGACGAAGGTGGTGGCCGGGGATTTCTTCAGGACGCGCACGAGAAGGTCGGTCACGCCGGCGATCAGTTCCGCCTTCTGCGCCACCGTCGCGCCTTCGCGGGTGATCTTCAGGCCTTCGCGGGTGATCTTCAGGTTGACGTAGGGCATCGTGCCGGCGGCTGGAGCAGGCCGCCCGGCGGTACGCATTGTGGATGCTGCACTGCGCGATGTGGTCAGCGAATGTCGACCGGCCGGCCGAGGCGCAGGCGCTCTCCCGAGACCATCGCCAGGTCGACCGAGATTTCCCGCTCGGCGTCGACTATGGCGCGGATCGCGTCCGGCTCTAGGAGGCTGAAGGCGGTGGAATAGGCATCGGCCGTCGTCGCATTCGGGGCGATCACCGTCATGCGTCGATATTTCGGCGCAACGCTGCCCATCCGTGGGTCGAGGATATGGCCGAACCGGGCCGCCGCGTCGAAGTGGAAGCCGTTGGCGCTCGAGGTCGCCACCGCACGGTCGATGATCGCCGCGACGGTGTCGGGTGTCGCTTCGTCCTCGGTCTCGCCAAGGCCGATGTGCCAGGGGCCGCCGTCGGCCTTCGCCCCAATGGCCCGGCTCTCGCCCATGCTGACCAGGCTGCTGGTAATGCCGTCGGCCTGCAGGAGTTCGACCACCCGGTCGGTGATGTAACCCTGGGCGATGCCGTTCAGCGTCAGCGCCATGCCCGGCCGGGCAAGGGCGATGCGGTCGCGGTTGAAGCGCACCCCGGAAAAATCGACCAGCGGCAGGGTCTCGTCCAGTTGCTGCCGCGATGGACCGGCCGGATTCGATCCGGGCGTCGAGAAGTGACGGGCATAGAGCGACCAGAGCGGCTGCACGCTCGGATCGAAGGCGCCTTGGCTGGCCTTCCAGGCGTCGTGACAGGTCTCCAGCAGGACGACCAGTTCGCCCGGAGGCGCGGCGAGCGCGCCGAGCCGGTTGAGCTCGGCAAGCGCGGAGTTTTGCCGATAGAGGCTGAACACCGATTCCAGCCGGTCGACCTCGGATACGACCCGCGCCACCAGCGTTCTGGCCTTGGCCGGGTCGGGATGGTTGAGGATCAGGGTCGCCGGCGCGCCGAGCGCCTGGCCCTTCCACACAACGGGTTCGACCGCAGCGTTCGCCGCCCCGGCAAACGGGCCGGCAAAGGAAATGAGCGGCAGTCCGGCGGCGGCGGCCATGATGGTCATCGCCCGGCGGCGCGTAATCGGTTCAGCCATGATCGTGTCCTTCCGCGTCTTCACTGTTGGCCTTGGGGTCGAATGCAGAGCCGTCCGTCGGGGCTGCGCTGCCCGAGCCGAGGATATAGTCCTTGGGCATGGCGTCGAACGAGACCAGGCGACCGCCATGCTTTTCGGCAAAGGCCTTGGCGTCGGCCTCGCTGGAGAAGGGAACGGCCTCCTCCGTGCCCATGCCGCCGCGCTGCGCGCTTTCGATGACGAAGAAGGCCTTCCTGGCGTCGATCCAGTTCTCCGCCCCAGGCTCGTCCCAGTTCGTCGCCTTGCTCATGTCGGAGACATAGATCGCCGCGATGTCGCGCGGTTCCTCCGGCAGCATGGTGAAGGCGATGGTGTCGCGCGCCGAGGAGAACCAGATGGCCTCGGGGATCTGCTGCAGGATGATCTGTCCCTTGGGACCGGCATGTTCCAGCACGTTCATGCCGCAATAACGCCCCATGGCCTCTTCGGTCAGCGCGAAGGGCGGCGGCATGGCGGCTTCCTCCTTGCCGTTGCAGGCGGAAAGCAGGAGCGAGGCGGCGATTGCGCCGATGGCGATGGAAAGTCTCATACTTCCCTCCTTGAGAAAATGACGGTTGCCCAGCCCAAAGGCACGATCGTCCACAGTGCCAGCGCTGCGATCAGAACCGGGGCGGTGAGGCCGCTATGGGCGGCGATCCCTCCCATGCCCGACAGTGTGCCTGCATTGCCCGAGCCGAGATTGAGCAGGCGGTAGACATCGGTCGGATTGGCGAGCAGCAGAAGATCGAGCGCCAGCGCCGGAACCGCCTGGCCCTTGGCCGCGACCAGCCCGCCGAGCAGTGCCATGTCGTATATTAGCACGAAGAACAGCCAGATGCCGATGGCAATGCCGCCGGCCGTGCTGCGCTCGCCGACCAGCGTGCTGGTCAGATAGCCGATCGCGAGGAAGACCGCGCCGAGCAGGACGGAGGAGGCGACCATCGAGAGGAAGGCGCGCCAGCTGTCGGCGGCGATTTCGGTTCCGGTGATGGTCAGGGCGCCGGCCGCCGCGCCGTAGCCGATCGCCGTGGCAAAGGCGAGGATGGCCAGATGGCCGAGGAACTTGCCGAAGATCACCTCGCTGCGGCCGATCGGATAGCTGAGCAGCAGCAGCATGGTGCCGCGCTCGGTTTCGCCGACGATCGCGTCATGCGACAGGAGCAGCGCGATCAGCGGCACGAGAAAGATGGTCAGGCTCGACAGGCTGACGATCACCACGTCGAGGCGATTGACGCCGACATTGCCGGTCGGCGCGCTGCCGAGGAAGGACAGGGTCAGCGCCAGCGCCGCCAGAAGCAGGGTGGTCGCCAGGACCCAGCGATTGCGCAGGCCTTCCTGGATTTCCTTGCGGGCGATGATGAGGATATTCGTCATGTCGGCGACTGCCCTTTGAGGAAATGCGCATAAAGCTCGTCGAGCGTCGGTTCGGCAACCGAAAGCGCCGCGAGCCGGGAAGGGTCGGCCGTCATGTCGTGCAGCAGGGCGATCTTGTCTTCTGGAGCGACATTGGCCTCGAACAGGCCGCCCGCCGTCTGTCTCCACTCTGTCCCATCGCGGGTCCAGCCGGGGGTCGCGCCCGTTTCCGCCAGGCGAACGCCGATGCGGGTCGGCAGGCGGGCGATGTGGCGCAATTCGTCGAGCGTGCCGTCGGCGATCTTGATGCCGCGATCGACGATGATGACGCGATCGGCCCGGTCCTCGAGTTCGGTCAGGGCATGCGAGGACAGAAGCACGGTCGCGCCGGCGGTGCGCAGATCGGTGATCAGCTCGTAGAAATTGCGCCTCAGCGCCGGGTCGAGGCCGCTGGTCGGCTCGTCGAGCAGAAGCACGCGCGGATCGCCGAGCAGCGCCTGGGCAAGCCCGAGGCGCTGGCGCATGCCCTTGGAATAGGTGCGCACCGGCCGGTCGGCCGCCTCCTGCGCCAGGCCGACGCGCTCGAACAGGGCGTCGGCGGAGGAAAGCGCCACGCGCTTGAGCCGGGCATAGAAGGCAAGCGTTTCGCGCCCGGTCAGCGCCATGTGGAAGGACACGCTTTCCGGCAGGTAGCCGAGCCGCTGGCGAACATGGAAATCGCCGCGGGCCGGGTCTTCGCCGAGCACGCTGACGGTTCCGGTGGTCGGACGGATCAGGCCGAGCATCAGCTTGATCAGCGTCGTCTTGCCCGCGCCGTTATGGCCGACGAGCGCGATGGTCTCGCCGGCATTGAGCGTGAAGCTCACCTCCTTCACCGCCTGAACTGCGCCATAGCGTTTGGAAACGCCGGCGGTACTCACAGTCGCCGTCATTGAAGTGCTTTCTTCGGCGCGATGGGCGCCATCAAGGGATGGTTGTCGACCACGCCGCCGGGCAGGAGAGCTGGGAACTGGGCCTGGGCCCAGCGGATCACCTGGACGGCCGGGCTCGACATAAGGATCTTGGCCTGCGGCGAGGTCCACAGCACCTGGTCGATCAGGTCGTTCGGTCGGTAGGGATTGTCGGCAATGCCGTCGCCGTCGAGATCGAAGGCGGGATTGTCGCTCCAGTAATTGCCGCGGCCCTCATCCGACCAGTCGAGGTAGCGCGTGCCGACATATTTGACCTGGTTTCGGTTGTTGACGAAGGCATTGCCGCTCATCCGGTTGCCCTCGGAACCAGCGGTGAAATGGATGCCGATGGAGCAGTTCTCGAAGCTGTTATCCATGAACCGATTGCGGTTGGCATTGTAGAGGAAGACGCATTTTTCCGGCCCGAGGCGCTGGTCCCCGACGACGGCCGCGTCTGTGCCATCGGAAGCCGGAACGCCGTGCTCGCCGGTCTGTTGCCCGGCCGACAGCCAGCGATCGATCGGCTGAAGCCGGCCGATCACCACATTGTCGTGGATATCCGAACCATTGGCCGAATTGATCAGCAGACCATGGTCGCGGTCGCCGTCGGAAATGTTGCCGGTGATCTTCAGCCGGTTGGAAAACATGATCGCATAGCCGACCGAGTTGCCGGTCGAGACATTGTCGCTGATTTCGCTGTCATTGGTGTACATGTAGTGTATGGCGAAGCGCAGGTCGGTGAAGCGGTTGCCGCTGAACACGTTTTTCTTGCTGGCCGTCGTGGCGATCCCGTCGCGGCCGAAGCGGATGTCGTTGCCGATCACCTTGGCGCCGGGAGCGTTCCAGATGGTGATGCCGCTGCCGGCCTCGCTCATGCGGCCCGACTTCAGACCGACGACCCGGTTCTGCCGGGCGATGGAATCGACCGCGCCGTAGAGATAGATGCCGAACATGTTGTCGGTGACGGTATTGTCCTCGATGATCGCACCGGTCGCTTCCTGGGCGGCATAGATGCCGGAATCACGATGGGCCAGGTCGCGGCCCGAACCGGTAACCGAAAGTCCCCGCACGGTGACGCCCGGCGCGGCGATCGTCACCACGCTGCCCTTGCCATTGCCGATCACGGCGGCGCCGGGCTTGCCCGCAAGCACCAGCGGCTTGTCGATGGTGATCGGCCCGGCATATTCGCCCGGCGCGAGTATCAGCACGTCCCCCGCCGTCGCCTGGGCGATGATGTCCTGCAATGGCGGGCCGGCCGGCGTAACGACGAGTTCCGCCGCCGTCGCCATGGCTGGAATGGCGGCCGCGAGGGCCGCCATTCCAAGTCTTTTCGTCAAGGGACGAGAGAGCATCATCAAGCCTTCGGCTCGACGAACATGCGGCCCTTCATCTCCATGTGCATGGCATGGCAGAACCACGAGCAGTAATACCACCAGACGCCGGCCTTGTTGGCCTTGAAGGTCACGGAAGCGGTGGCCTGCGGGCCGACCTCCATGTTGACGCCGTAGTTGATGATGGCGAAGCCGTGGGTCAGGTCTTCCACCTCGTCGATATTGGTGACGTAGACGGTGACTTCGTCGCCCTGCTTGACCTGGAAGCTTTCCAGGCCGAAGGCCGGGGCGACCGAGGTCATGTAGACGCGAACCTTGTCGCCGTCGCGGATGACGGTGCTGTCGGCCATCAGGTCGACGCCGTCGGCCTTGGCCTGGGCCACCGCATCGGCGAAGAACGGGTCGTCACGGTTCCACACATTGACCGGGTTGATCTTCGACGCATGGACGATGGTTGCGTCATGCGGCTCGGCAAAGGACGGGCCGTCATGGACGATGACCATCTCGTCGCCGGAAATGTCGATCAACTGGTCGTTCTCCGGCTTCAGCGGGCCGACGTTCAGATAACGGTCCTTGGAGAACTTGTTGAGCGAGATCAGCCACTTGCCGTCGGCTTCCTTGGTCTGGCCCATAGATGTGTGGTTATGGCCGGGCTGGTAGTGCACGTCGAGCTTCTGGCGGATCGGATCGACCTTCTCGCCGGCGAAGGCCTTCTTGGCACCCTCGATGTTCCACTTGCACACCTGGCTGTCGATGAACAGCGTCGTATAGGCATTGCCCTTGCCGTCATAGGCGGTGTGGAGCGGGCCGAGGCCCAGTTCCGGCTCGGCGACGACCGCATCACGCGGCTTGATCTTGTCGTCGAACAGGTCGTCGAACTTGCGCACGTCGAACACGGTGACGGTCGGCGACAGCTTGCCGTTGGCAACGACATGGATGCCGTCGGGTGCGGTGTTGATGCCGTGCGGGCTGTTGGAAACCGGGATGTAGCGGGTATAGGCCGAGCCATGGCGGCCGTCGATGACCGGAACGCCGCCCATTTCCTTGAAATCGCCCTTGGCAACGGCTTCCTCGATCCGCTTCAGGTTGAACACGACGATCCAGTCCTGTTCATTGCCCATCATCTCGGCGAGATTGACGCCTTCTTCCGAGTTGTAGCAGGTGGCGAAGGCATATTTGCCCTGGTAGTCGCAGTCGACATTGTCGAGGTTGCCGTCGATCATCACCTGCCAGGCGACCTTCATCGTCTCGCCGTCCACGGCGGTGAAGATGGCGTGATACTGCTTGTGGTCGTCGAGGATCTTGCCGTCATTGGGGATCGGCACGCGGTCTTCACCATTGGCGAAGACATAGCCGGTCTTCGGATATTTCTGCACGCGCAGGCCGTGGACCGTGTGCTGGTTCGGCAGCTGGATGATCTTGTCGCACTTCATCACGTCGAGGCGGATGCGGCAAACGCGCGTATTGGCCTTGTCGTTGGCATAGAGGTAGCGACCGTCATAGGTGCCGTCGGTGAAGGAAAGATGCGGATGGTGCAGGTCGCCGTTCTGGAAGATGCCGCCGCGATCCGCCATGAACTCGCGGTCTTCCGGCAGCATTCCGTCCAGCAGGATCTTGCGGCTCTCGTTGGTCTGGCCCCAGCCGGTGGCGCTGCAGCGGTTGAATACCGGAATGCGCATCAGTTCGCGCATCGACGGCAGGCCGACGACGCGGACTTCGCCGGACTGGCCGCTGGAGAAGAAGGTGTAGTATTCGTCAAGCTCGCCCGGCTTGACCTCGCCGGCATGGCCGGCCTCCTGTGCCGCCGCCGGAGTGGCCGAACCGCCGGTGAGGCTGATTGCGCCCCCGACCGTCGCCGCCCCCGCCGCCGCCACGAAAGCCGTGGATCCCAGCATCTGGCGCCTGTTCAAGCGCACCTTGTTTTCTTCGTTTGACATAATTGCCTCTCCTTGGCTGGTTGATCACGCAGGCTGTTCGGACGCACCGCCGGCTTTGCCGATCGGTGCGCCATTGTGGGTGACGGCGACCTTGGGCGGGGTATCTCCGCGGGACGTCGGCGTCGAAAGGGCCATGAATTTCTCCCGCTTCAGCCGCACCTGGATCATGTGCGGACAGCGATGGTCGTCATGGTAGAGTTCCTGGCAGTGCATGCAGTAGATGCACTCGTTGACATTGATCTGCCCCTCCGGATGGATCGACTGGACGGGACATTCCTTGGCGCAGCGCTGGCACGGCGAGCCGCATTCGGGATAGCGCTTCAGCCATTCGAACATGCGGATGCGGCCGGGAATGGCGAGCGCCGCGCCGAGCGGGCAGAGATAGCGGCAATAGAAACGCTCGATGAACAGGCCGGCCGACAGCATGGTCAGCGCGAAGATGACGAAGGGCCATTCGCGGGCGAATTTCAGAACGATCGCGGTCTTGAACGGCTCGACCTCGGCGAACATCTCGGCAAGCGCCAGCGAATAGAGCGACAGGCCGAACAGGCCGAGGAAGATCATGTACTTGATCGGCCAGAGGCGTTCGTGCAGGCCCCAGGGCAGGCGAACCTGCGGCACCTTCAGCCACTGGGCGATATTGTTGGTCAGTTCCTGCAGCGCGCCGAACGGGCAGAGCCAACCGCAGAACGGTCCGCGACCCCAGAACAGGAGCCCGGCGGCGACAGCGGCCCAGAGGATGAAGATCAGCGGGGCGGACAGGAAGAATTCCCAGTTGAAGCCGGTGATCAGCGAGTTGACGAAGGTCAGCACGTTGACCACGGAAAGCTGTGCATTGGCATACCAGCCGAGCCAGACCAGCGTGAACAGCAGGTAGCTCCGGCGCACCCAGGCAAACAAAGTGGGCCGCTTCACCAGCCAGTCCTGGAAGAAGAAGATACCCGTCAGCACGATCAGGGCGGCGATGGTGATGCCGATATTGATGCGGTTCATGTCCCACATGCGCATCCACAGCGGCTGGCCGTCGGCGATCTGCTGGTCGGTCAGCATGTCGCTGCCCGGACCCGACGCCGGAGCGGCGGGTGCAGCCGGTGCGGCCGGGGCCGGGGCCGGGGCGGGTGCCGCGATCTGTTCGATCGTCACATATTTGTCGGGCAGGATATAGGACAGGTTATAGGGCAGCACCGACTTGTCGCGCCCCTGCGCATTGCGCTGCACCAGCATCTGCAATTCGAACGGCTGCGTCACGTCGAAGGTAAATTCGGCCGGCACGACGAACAGCGCGATCTCGCGCAGCCGCGGCGCGCCGTCGGCGGCCAGCGCCGGCAGGCGGGTATGGTCCCGGTCGCGGAAGCGCACGCCCTGGCCGTTCTGCAGGAGCTCGATGCGGTCGAAGATGCCGCCGCGCACATAGCCCGAGCCCTTGAACGAATAGGCGCCGTCGCCGGCAACCAGAATGGCCGTCTGCCCCGGCTTCAGCCGGGATGCCAGCCGGTCATAGGCGGCGTCGCCGAGCAGGGTCCGGCCGATGGTCGGCACGCTGACGGGGGCGAGGTAGAGATCGATGAAGCGGTCGCCCGGCGTCTTGGTCTCCGGCTTGTCGGCGGCGATCGTCTGACCGGCCTGCCGGAAGGCCTCGGACACTTCGCCAACCGTCATGCGCAGGCTGCGCACCGAGCCGTCGCCCAAGAGCGTCTGCCAGTCGCTGGTTTCGGTCTTCGACAGGTCGAGCTTGCGGGTCTCGGTCGCGGCCGCAACGCTCGGTGCCAGGTCCACGCCGAGGCGATTGCTGCGAATGAGCTGGACGGCGGCCCGAGACACGCTGTCGCCCATGACCAGGACCGTGACGGTCGCACCGCTGACGATGTCGACTTGCGGCGGGCGCTCGGCACCTGAGGCGACGCGGCCCATGTCCTTGTCGATCAGCGCGTTCATCGAGGCGACGACCTTTTCCTCGGGAATGCCGATCAGCACGATCGGCTCCTTGTGGTCGACCAGTTTGAAGCCGCGAATCACACCCTTGACATCGATGCCGACGACAATGTGGATCGGCTTGCCGGAATAGCCGATGGAACTGGAGAAATCCGAATTGAGATAAGCATAGCCGAGCAGTTCGTCGCCACGCATGACCGGCGCGATCGGCGGATCGCCGCTCAGCTCGCCGAATCGGTCGGCGCCGTCGATGAGTTCGGCAGGTTCGACCTTCTCCAGATAGGCGGCCAACTGGCCGGCGGCATGGCCCGGAGAGGCGAAGGAAAGGGCGGCAACGAAGGCGATCACGAGGATTGCGAACCAGGCCGGGAGCGAGGGAATACGGTGCTGAAGTGTCGCGCTCTTTGTCATCGGCCTCGTCTTTTTCTTCGGGGTGCCCGTACGGTAACGCTGTGTTTATTCAGCCTAAAGCAAAAACTCGTTGATTCAAATCAAATATACAAAAGGTATCTTTTCGGCATAATGACGGAGGCCGAGCGGGCCTTAAGAGCGATCCGGGGGAGTGCCATGAGCGACAACAGGGACGAGCCGTGGGCCGTCGAGACTATGGACGAGCTTCTGGCGCTCGCCAGAGCGATGGAGCAGGAGGCGATCGCCGGCTATGTGGCGCTTGCCGAGCGCATGCGAAACGAGAACCGCCCCGATCTGGCCGCCGTGTTCGAGAGGCTGGTGGCGGAGGAGGAGGGGCACCTCGGCGCCGTCGACCGTTGGATCAGCCAGTCGGCCGTTGCCCTTCCGTCCGCCGTGCCGCTGCAGGAGTCGATGTTCGATGACGAGGGCGCAGCCCTGGTGGCCCCGGAACTGCTCAATTCCTACCGCGCCTTTTCCATGGCGGTGCGCAACGAGGAGCGCGCCTTCGTTTTCTGGTCCTATGTCTCGGCGCACGCGACGTCCGAGGAGATTCGTCGGGCGGCGGAGCGGATGGCGCACGAGGAACTCGGCCATGTCGCCACCTTGCGGCGCGAGCGGCGCCTGGCCTTCCATGACCTGCGCCGTTCCGGCGCAAGCCCGGTGCGCGGCGAGATCGCGGCGCTCGAGCTTCGGCTGTCTGACCATCTCGAGGCGCGGGCGCTCCGCGCCGCCGGCAAGGAGGCCGAGCGGTTTCGCGCCCTGGCCGAGGCGGCGCAGGCCCGAAGTGCCGCAGCCGTGGCCACGCCCTTCGGCAGGTCGCAGGTGCTGGACGCCGTGCCGGAAGGGGCGGACGCACGGCTCGTGCCGCTGTGCGAATTGCTGCTCGACTGTTATCTCGATCTCGCCGAGCGGGAAAAGCAGGAGGACGAGCGGCTAAGGGCCCAGGCATGCGCCGGCGAGTTGATCGCCTGCCTGCAGGCCGTCAGAGAGTAAGCCGGGGCCGACCCTTGCTCATGGACGGCCAGCCGTGAGCAACTCTGGCGCTCCCGGCGAGAGTGACGCTTGTGCGCGCAATCTCATGCCGCCATGGGAAAGCCGAAGTCCTCGGGCCTGAGAACGAGCTCGGCCAGCGTATGGCGATCGAGAACCTTGAGGAAGGCGCCGAGCGCTTCGCCCAGCACGCCGCGCAGCCGGCAAGCCGGCGTGATGCGGCACTGGTTGCCGGGGCCCATGCATTCGACGATGGCGAAATCGCTCTCCGTCGCCCGCACGACGGAACCGATGGTAATGGTCTCGGCGGGCCGAGCCAGCGTGAGCCCGCCGCCGCGGCCGCGCACCGCCTTGAGAAAACCCTCGCGCACCAGCACTTGCGCCACCTTCATCAGATGGGCGCGCGAAATGTCATAGGCCCGGGCCGTTTCTTCTATCGTGATGCGCCGCTCGCCATTGGCGGCTGCCATCATCATCAGCCGCAGGCCATAGTCGGAAAACCGTGTCAGTTGCATCGCTCTGTCAAAGCCGTCTGTCATGACGCGGTCACAGGATTGTGCCGTGCAGCAAATATAT
Organism: Arenimonas sp.; assembly: GCA_019459145.1. Lineage (GTDB taxonomy): Bacteria > Pseudomonadota > Alphaproteobacteria > Rhizobiales > Rhizobiaceae > Allorhizobium. Next base: position 150,510 of record JAIBEK010000028.1, on the reverse strand, counting down.
ACGGTTCGCTATGCTTGCTTGTCAAATCGGCGCAGGGCGGGGGCGACGCGAAAGCTCCGGCGGCACAGGTTCGCTCAGTCCTCGCGGCCGCTCTGGTCGAGCGGTCAGTTACAGAACGGCTGCACGATAGAAACGGCCACGCGAGTTTTCCGCCGGGCGCCGAGAGCTCCGGCATTGGTAAGCGACCGCTGCAATCCAACCGCCATTTATCCCCGCACCTTCACCGGCCGCCAGACGATGGTCTCCGGCGTGCGGTCGAACGGCCAGTCCATCAGCGTCACCCGGCAGTCGCGCCGGTCGCAAGCCTTGCAGCGGAAAGGCAGGCTGCGCGGGTCGCGCCCATGGCCGTAGAAGCCGGCGAGATCGCTCGCCAGGAACCGCGCCTGGCGCTCGCAATGCCGGCAGGTCGCCACCACGAGCATGTTGTGGCGGGTTGCCTTGCCAAGAGTGTCGATGCTGACGGCCATGGGGATGAAATGGAACAAACAAAGAACGCAGTCAAGGGGCGGCGCATATTCAAGGCATGGCACCGGCATGGGGGGTGGCCAGCCACCCAGGCTTTGCTCGCGGCCTCGGGTGCTCTGTTGTAATATACTGAATATTAACCATAAAATCTAAAGCACGTAAGGCAAGTGTTAACCCTAACGCATGTATAAAAACATCGCTTCCAGTCGGTAGTGCGTTCGTGAGGCGTGTTTGTTCTGAGTTTCTTTCGGGAGGGCGTCATCCACGGCGCCCTCTTCGAACGAACAGTATTGCGTAGGTGTTGAATGTTGAGTTTTAATACGAATAACGGCGCTATTCTTGCGCTCGACGTTCTCCGGTCGACAACGGGCGATCGCGACGCCACCATGGGACGAATGTCCTCCGGCCAGCGCGTCGCCACGGCGGCAGACAATGCCGCCTATTGGTCGATCGCCACGACCATGCGCTCCGACAACAAGATGCTGTCCGCCGTCGAGGACGCGCTTGGCCTGGCGAGCGGCATTGTCGACAGCGCCAATAACGGCTTTTCCGCCGCGACCGACACGCTGGTCGAAATCAAGAAGCTGCTGGTTCTGGCGCGCGAGCCGGGGGTGGATCGGGACAAGGTCAATATCGATCTCGACCAGCTGAAGGATCAGTTGAAGACCATCGCCAGTGCGTCGAGCTTCTCCGAACAGAACTGGTTGAAGCGCACCGATCTCGCCGACGATGTCGATCGTGAACTTGTCGGCTCCTTCCGGCGCGACGCCGACGGTGGTGTGACGGTGACCAGCATCACCTATGAGATTGCCGGCACGGCGGGCACGTCAGACGTCAATTTCCTCATCGATGACCTGTCGGGCGACAGCGGCATCCTGACCGGCTCGGGTTTCGCCACCGAACTCGGCACCTCCAAGGACTGGGTACTGTTCAACGGCGAGAACGGCGGCGCCTATGACGAGATCACCCTTTCGGACGCGACGACCGACGCGGAGATCGAGGAAATGATCAGCGTCGTCGATGCCATGGCGGAGCGTATCATCGAGGTGGCGACATCGCTGGGCGCGATCAGCACGCGCATCGAGTTGCAGACGGAATTCACCCGGGACCTGCAGGACTCGATCGAATTCGGGGTTGGCAAAATGGTCGATGCCGACCTCAACGCCGAAGCCACGCGGCTGAAGGCATTGCAGACCCAGGAACAGCTCGGCATCCAGGCGCTGCAGATCGCCAATTCCGGCACCGAACGCTTCCTCGACCTGCTGCTCTGACGTTTGGCCACAGGCAGCGACGTCGAGGAAAGAAAAGCGCCCGGGAATGATCCGCGGGCGCTTTTGCCTGTCAAGAATGCGCCGTGGCGATCGCTCACGCGCCGGCGAGGAATTCCTCGCAATAGCTCTTGCCGTCGGTGCGCTTGTCGACGACGGTGCGCACGCCGCGGATCACGTAGTCGGGCGACACCGTCAGCTGCACTTCGCAGCGCAGATATTCGGAGCGCGCCGGCTTCAACAGCTTGCCCTTCTTGCCATTGCCGAGATCCTCGTAGACGGCGGGAACGGCGCGGGTCTTGTAGCCGCCCCGCCAGGTGTAGAGCGTCGTGCCGCCGGTCTCGACATCGGTAATCGGCGGGCCGAACCTGGCGAAGAAGGCACCGGCCTGCTGGCCGTTCCAGCGCGCTTCGATCGGGTTCGTGGCGACACCCGTAGTGGTGCAACCGGCAAGCGCCAGCGCAAGGCCGGCCATGGTGATCACGCGGAAATTCATTTCTCTGTCCCTTGAGCTCATGTCGGCGAAGACGGTCGCCCGGAGCCCCTGATTCTCCGCCCATCGGCGCCGTTTCGCAATGCCGGCTTTAGCCGCAAAGCGGGTGGATGAAAATCGCCTCTTCTGGCTGTACCGCGCATTTTTCGCCAATGATGCCAAGGGGCCACGTTCCGCCGCATTTTCGGCCACTCCCGCCCTCCTGAGCGGAGAGGACGCGCCGGCATCCGTCACGAAATTTTCGTCTTCCGCAGGAAATCTTCAAATCACCGCTTGTGCAAGAAAAAACGCTGGTCTATAGAGGCGCCGCTGGCACGGAGTGTAGCGCAGTCTGGTAGCGCACCACGTTCGGGACGTGGGGGTCGAGTGTTCGAATCACTCCACTCCGACCAGCTAGAAAAGCCCGCGATTGCGGGCTTTTTTCGTTTCGGAGCCATGTCTTTTCCAGATTGGCAAATTGTCGTCCTCTTCGCACCGCCTCTAAGGGCTGGATCGCTCACGTCCCACGAATGAAGAGGGCCATGGAGAGCGGCTGCCAGCAAGGTCGCTCCGCTCCCGGCACGGTCACCGGCAGGGGCGAACGGGCCTGAAGAAACATTCCGGTGCAGGGTGCAATTGCGCAACTTCCTACCTTTAACAAAAAGCCGATCTGGCCAATAAGGGGGACCTGTCTCCTGCCAACGCTGCCAGATTCCGGGACGAAGCACTTCGATGACCACCAGCGATCCCGCCCGCCGTTCGGCAAAGGCTGCCCTCAGGCAATTGTTCAACCCGATCCTTGCCGGAGCCACACTCACGGAACGGCTCATCGGTTGTCTCGGCGCGCTGGTCGCGACTGCCCTGACCGGCTTTCTCTGCGGTCTGCTGCTCGGTCCCGATCCGCATCTGCCGTTGATCGTCGCGCCGATCGGTGCGTCCGCCGTCCTTCTTTTCGTCGTCCCCACAAGCCCGCTCGCCCAGCCTTGGTCGATCATCGGCGGCAATTCTCTTTCGGCACTTTCCGGCCTCATCGTGGCTCATTTCATCCATGAGCCGGCTCTTGCCATCGGTCTTGCCGTCTCGCTGGCGATCGCCGCCATGTCGCTCACGCGCTGCCTCCATCCGCCGGGCGGGGCGGTCGCCATGATGACGGTGCTCGGCGGCCAGGCGATCGCCGACTGGGGGCTGCTCTTTCCCATCGTCCCGGTCGGCCTCAACTCGGCCATCCTGGTTACGCTCGGCATCGTCGCGCACAAGCTGTCGCGCCGCGCCTATCCGCACCTTGCCCCGCCCGTCGCCGCCAATCTCCATCAGACGCGCGACCTTCCCCCGCAATTGCGCGCAGGCTTCAGCGAGGCCGATATCGAGGCGGCACTGACCGCCATGCACGAGACCTTCGACATCGACCGCGGCGATCTCAAGCAATTGCTGACGCAGGTGGAACTTCACGCCACCATCCGCCGGCATGGCCCTCTGTCCTGCGCCGACATCATGTCGCTCGACGTCATCCGGGTCAGTGAGAACGATACGCCGGAGACGGCGCGGGCGCTTCTGTTGCGGCACAATATCCGCACGCTGCCGGTCACCGATGCCGAAGGCCGGCTGCTCGGCACGGTCGGTCTTCGCGAGTTGATCGGCGCCGACGGTGCGATCAGGCCGAATATCTCGCGGGCGGCAACCGCCTTGCCACATGATCCGGCATTGGCGCTGCTGCCGCTTCTGACCGACGGAAAGGCCCATGCCGTGGTCATCGTCGACGAGGACGAACGGATCGAAGGGCTGATCTCTCAAACCGATCTGCTCTCCGCCGTATCGCGTGCGCTGGCCCTCAGGGAGGGGCAGGACTTGAAACCTGCGCTCAATAGGCCGATGCTCGCGGTCGGCTGAAACGGATGCACGCGAAGGAGAAGCGGATGCGGATCGAACGCGACGGCAATGGCGACTTCATCCTCGATCCGGCCGAGCTTGCGCAGCGCTTCGGTCTGCCGGTGGCGGAATTTCGCCGCCTGCAGGAGCAGGGGCTGGTCAACAGCACGGTCGAAGTGGGCGAGGGTGAGGATGCCGGCACGAGCCGCCTGAGCCTGCGCATCGGCAATCGCATCTGGCGCGCCGTTATCGGGCTGGGTGGAGAGGTGGTCCACGAGGAGATGAACATCGCCCGCGGCGCGCCGGTGCGCCGCGACCGCAAGGCCTGATCCTTTTCCTCATATCTCTCTGAACGAAAAAAAAGCCCGCTCCGGGTAAGAGAGCGGGCATGTGGGACGCCAGGCGTCCGGGGAGAACGTCGTTCAGCCGTCGATACCGTCGATGAGGTCGCGGGCGGCCGCATTGGTGATGCGCCGGGTTTCCACCTCGTCGCGGCGGGCCGACAGGAGTTCGGTCGCCATCAACTGCTCGGCGAGATCGGCGGGCAGCGACAGGATGACCCGGCCGTCATGGGCGTTCAACCCGCCGAGATCGGCGCGCTTGGCGGTCACCATGCCGCCGGCCACCGTGTTGTTGGTGTCCGGATCGATCAGGATGAAGGCGCCGGTGGAGCGGTTCTGCTCGTAGGGGTCGAAGATCGCCGCCTCGTCGAAGGCGAGGTGCACCTTGCCGATGGCGTTCATGGCGAGCGCATCGGCCTGGTTCCACTTGCCCGACTTGAGATCGACCTGGGAGACCGGATTGACCTGCACGCGCTGGCGGCGCGAACCCGACTTCAGCCAGTAGCGCTTGCCTGGCTGGATGCCGTCCGGTTGCAGCGCCACCAGATGGGCGTCGAAGGACAGGCCCGACTGCGGCTGGCTGTCGAGCGAGACGATCATGTCGCCGCGCGACACGTCGACCTGACGGTCGAGCACCAGGGTGATCGCATCGCCGGCAACCGCGGCATTGCGCACCAGGTCGAAGGTGACGATCTGCTTGACGTTGGCGATCTGGCCCGACGGCAGGATCACCACGCCGTCGCCGGGCTTCACCGCGCCGCCGGCAACCGTGCCCTGATAGCCGCGAAAACTTTCGCCCGGGCGGCAGACGCGCTGCACCGGCAGGCGGAAGCCGGTGGTCTGGGCGGAACGCAGCGTGGCAAGTTCCAATGCCTCGACCAGCGTCGGACCGTCATACCACGGCATCACGGCCGCGCCGGAATAGACGACGTTCTCGCCCTTCAGCGCCGACATCGGGATGGCGGTCACCTGGCGCACGCCGAGCGACAGCGCCAGCGTGCGGAACTCGTGGGCGATCACGTCGAAGCCGGCACGGTCGTAGTTGGTGAGGTCGATCTTGTTGATCGCCAGCACGAACTGCTTGATGCCCATCAGCGAGGCGATGGTGGCGTGTCGCCGCGTCTGCTCCAGCAGGCCGGAGCGCGCATCGACCAGAAGAATGGCGAGATCGGCGGTCGAGGCGCCGGTCGCCATGTTGCGGGTATACTGTTCGTGGCCGGGCGTGTCGGCGACAATGAAGGAGCGCTTGTCCGAGGCGAAGTAGCGATAGGCGACGTCGATGGTGATGCCCTGTTCGCGCTCGGCCTGCAGGCCGTCGAGCAGCAGCGCGAAGTCGGGCAGGCCGAGATCGTTCTGCTTGCCCGAATCGCGGTGCAGCGTCGCGGCCTGGTCTTCCTTGACGGCCTTGGTGTCCCACAGCAGGCGGCCGATCAGCGTCGACTTGCCGTCGTCGACCGAGCCGCAGGTGATGAGGCGCAGCGGGCGCGAATCGCGGGTCACGAAGGCCGGCTGGACGTCCGGAAGCTCGGCGGCGAGAGCGGTAATGGCGGCGGTCATCTCAGAAATATCCTTCGCGTTTCTTCTTCTCCATCGAACCCGACTGGTCGCGGTCGATGGCCCGGCCCTGGCGCTCGGACACGGTGGCGATTTCAAGCTCGGCGATCACCTCGTCCAGCGTCGTCGCATGGCTGCGGATGGCGCCGGTGAGCGGGAAGCAGCCGAGCGTGCGGAAGCGGATCATGCCTTCCTGCTTGACCTCTCCGGGCAGCAGTTCGAGGCGCGGATCCTCGGCGAGGATCATCATGCCGTCGCGTTCGACGAAGGGGCGCTTGGCGGCGTAGTAGAGCGGCACGAGAGGGATGTCCTCAGCCTGGATGTAGCGCCAGATGTCGACTTCGGTCCAGTTCGACAGCGGGAAGGCGCGCACGCTCTCGCCGCGGCGGATCTGGCCGTTGTAGATGTTCCACAGTTCGGGGCGCTGGTTGCGCGGGTCCCAGCGATGGTCGGGGGTGCGGAAGGAATAGATGCGCTCCTTGGCGCGGCTCGCTTCCTCGTCGCGGCGCGCACCGCCGAAGGCGGCGTCGAACTGCCCGGCATTGAGCGCCTGGCGCAGGCCTTCCGTCTTCATGATGTCGGTATAGAGCGCCGAGCCATGGCTGAACGGGGTGACGCCTTCGGCAGCCCCGCGCGGATTGATGTGCTCGATCAGGTCGAGGTCGTAGCGTTCGACGATCTCGTCGCGAAAGGCGATCATCTCGGCAAACTTCCAGCCGGTGTTCACGTGCAAGAGCGGGAAGGGCACGCGACCGGGATAAAACGCCTTGCGCGCCAGGTGCAGCAGCACTGACGAATCCTTGCCGATCGAATAGAGCATGACCGGCTTGACGAACTCGGCTGCCACCTCGCGGAAGATGTGGATCGCCTCGTTCTCCAGCGCCTTCAGATGCGGATCGAGCGGCGGCTTGGCCGGGTGATCCTTGGAATGGGGATCGAATTCCGAATGATGCATTGTCTCTTGTCCTTGGCGCCCGGTGATGCCGGGTATCATTTGGTCGGGCCTTGCCCCTCATCCGGCTGCCGCCACCTTCTCCCCGCAGGCGGGGAGAAGGGACTTGCCGCACCGTCTCCGTCCCTTCTCAGCGTCGAGATCGGGAGAAGGCCGCAGATTGCGTCGTCTCAGTCCCCTCTCCCCGCAAGCGGGGAGAGGGTCAGGGTGAGGGGCCGTTCCTTTTGTTCAGGCCGGCGTGCGTTCCAGTTGCGTCGCCGCTTCCGGCACGTGCAGGCCGCATTCGCGTTTCTCGTCGTTTTCCCACCACCAGCGGCCGGCGCGTTCGCTCTCGCCGGGCTTGATCGCCCGGGTGCAGGGCTCGCAGCCGATCGAGGGATAGCCGCGCTTGTGCAGCGGATTGGTCGGCACGGCTTCTGCCTCGACATAGGCGTCGATGTCGGCGAGCGACCAGTCGGCCAGCGGGTTCACCTTGATGAGATCGCGTTCGCCGTCGTATTCGGCAAAGGGCGTGGTCGCCCGGTTGCCCGACTGGCCGCGGCGCAGGCCGGTGATCCAGATCGTCGCGCCGGACAGCGCCTTGGCCAGCGGCACCAGCTTGCGCACATGACAGCAGGCGTGACGCGCCTCGACGCTCTCGTAAAAGCCGTTCAGGCCATACTTCGCCGCATAGGCGTCGATGTCGTCCTGTTCGGGACGGAAGCGCTTGATGGAAATGCCGAAGCGTTCCTCGGTCTCGCCGATCAGATCCGCCGTCTCCTTGAACAGACGACCGGTCTCCAGCGTCGAGACGTCGATCGGCAGCCGGGCCAGGCCAATCGCGGCGGTGATCACCTGGTCCTCGATGCCGAGGCTGGTGGTGAACACGGCGCGGCCGCCGAACGCGGCGATGAGGGCCAGCCGACCGGAAAGGTCGAGGCCGGCCAGGTCGGCGTCGAGCCGTTGCGCACGCATCTCAAGGTCTTGGGAGGTCATGTGTCGATCCTGCTAGCTGAGCTGTGTGAAAGTATCGCAACAAAATGCCGGAAGGACGAGAAACAGCCATTCCCAAAGAACTGGGCAGGCGAGCAAATATCTCTCTTACGGGCGCATTCGGAAGAAAAGCCGCCGTGGCGTCCGCTCCTGGTCCGTCTGCCAGGAGTGTCGGCGCCAGTTTGTTTTTCCATGCGAATTAGGCTAAACGCTTCGAAACAGGCGGTCGGGCGACCGCATCGGCCAGCATTCGGTTCTTCGATGATTTCGCAGAAAGCTAAATACGCCTTGCGGGCGCTTTCGGCCCTGGCGCGCGCCGAGGCTGGCGCGCCCTTGCAGATTTCCGACATTGCCGACCGGCAGAACATCCCGAAGAAGTTCCTCGAACAGATCCTGCTCGACCTGAAGCGAAACGGCCTGGTCGCCAGCCGTCGCGGTAAACAGGGTGGTTATCTTCTGCTGAAACCGGCGGGCGAGATCACCTATGGCGAAGTGCTGCGCCTGATCGACGGGCCGATCGCGCCTTTGCCCTGCCTGTCGCTGACGGCCTATCGCCGCTGCGAGGATTGCAACGGCGAAACCGATTGCGAGCTTCGCCATGTCTTCGCGCGCGTTGCCGACGAGACGCGCGCCGTCTTGTTCTCGACGACGATCGCCGATGCTCTCAATACGCACCAAGCCCGGATCGCGGTCGAGGAGAGTGCCTGAGACCGCCGCCGGGGTCGGAAATATTTCGCTCCGACGCCCTTGGCGGGTCGTTTTCGCCAACGTGACTTTTCTGTGACATCGCCGTTTGGCGAACGAAATTACCTGCGTGCTTACGGCGGGGACGGCCCCGCATTTTCCCGCGCCCCATCGCCCAGGGTACTGTTTTGCTATTTTTCCGCTCGCGTTGACTAACACGACCTGTCCAGTAGTCTTAACCTCGGGACATGAGCAAAGGAGGCAGCGATGAACAGCTTTACCAGGCAACTGGCCAGGTTCCTCGTGGGGCTATCCCTGTCGACCGGTCTCGTGGTTCCGGCCCATGCCGATACGACACTGCTGAATGTCTCCTACGATCCTACCCGCGAGCTCTACAAGGAGTACAACGCCGCCTTCGCCAGGCATTGGCAGGCCGAGACCGGCGAGGACGTGACCATCCGTCAGTCGCATGGCGGCTCCGGCAAGCAGGCCCGCTCCGTGATCGACGGCCTCGATGCCGATGTCGTCACCCTGGCGCTCGAAGGCGACATCGACGCCATCGGCGAAAAGACCGGCAAGATCGCCAGGGACTGGCGGGGTCGCCTGGACAGTAATTCCGCACCCTTTACCTCGACGATCGTCTTCCTCGTGCGCAAGGGCAATCCCAAGGCGATCCGCGACTGGGGCGACCTGGTGCAGGGCGACGTGCAGATCGTGATCGTCACGCCCAACCCGAAGACTTCCGGCGGAGCGCGCTGGAACTATCTCGCCGCCTGGGCCTGGGCTCACAAGCAATATGGCGGCGACGAAGCGAAGATCCGCGACTATATCGCCGAACTGTTCAGGCGCGCGCCCGTGCTCGACACCGGCGCCCGTGGGGCGCTCACGACCTTTGCCCAGCGCCAGATCGGCGACGTGCTTTTGTCCTGGGAAAATGAAGCCTATCTTGCGCTGGAGCAGTTCGGCGACAGCGCCGTCGAGATCGTCACGCCGCCGCAGTCGATCCTCGCCGAGACGCCGGTCGCCGTGGTCGACGGCAATGTCGATGCCAAGGGCACGCGCAAGGTCGCCGAGGCTTATCTGCAATATCTCTATTCCGAGGAAGGCCAGAAGATCGCGGTGAAGCACTTCTACCGTCCGTCCAGGCCGGGACTCGTGGCGGCGGAAGATCTGGCCAAATTCGCCAAGGTTGATCTCGTCACGATCGACGATCCGATCTTCGGCGGCTGGGCCAAGGCGCAGCCCGCCCACTTTGCCGATGGCGGCATCTTCGACCAGATCTACAAGCCGGCCCGGTAATCGGTCGTTACGCGGCCGATGAAGCCCCGACCGCGGTAACAGCCCAGGGACTGTGGCAGGCGATATTCAAGGCATTATGCGGGTGGACCCAAGGCTATGACGACGGGACAGATGATGAAGAACTGGCGCCAGCCGAGCATCCTGCCGGGCTTCGGTCTGACGCTCGGCTACACGATTTTCTACCTCACGGTGATCATCCTGATCCCGCTGGTGGGGCTGGTCTGGCGCTCCGCCTCGCTCGGCTGGGCGGAGTTCTTCGCCATCGCTACCGACGAGCGAACCATGCTCGCGCTGAAGGTGAGTTTTGGCTCGGCGCTGGCGGCCGGCGCCGTCAATGCCGTGTTCGGCGTCATCGTCGCCTGGGTGCTGGTGCGCTATGATTTCCCCGGCCGCCGCCTGCTCGATGCGGTGGTCGATTTGCCCTTCGCCCTGCCGACGGCGGTCGCCGGCATCTCGCTTGCGGCGCTCTATGCCCCCAACGGCTGGATAGGCTCGCTGCTTGCGCCGCTCGGCATCAAGATCGCCTTTACCCCTGTCGGCATCGTCGTGGCGCTCGTCTTCGTCGGTCTGCCCTTCGTCGTGCGCACGGTGCAGCCGGTGATGGAAGAGCTCGACCGCGAGGTCGAGGAGGCTTCGGCGACGCTCGGAGCCACCCGGTTCCAGACCTTGCGCATGGTGGTCCTTCCAGCGCTCACCCCTGCGATCCTCACCGGCTTCGCGCTCGCCTTTGCCCGCGGCGTCGGGGAATACGGCTCGGTCATCTTCATCGCCGGCAACATTCCTTACGTGTCGGAGATCGCGCCGCTTCTGATCGTCATCCGGCTGGAGGAGTTCAACTATGCCGGCGCCACCGCGATCGCCTGCATCATGCTGGCGATCTCGTTCGCCATGCTGCTGTTCATCAACCTTTTGCAGATGTGGAGCCGCAGGAGATACGCCAATGTCCGCTAGGACCGCCTCCATGCCCAAGCCCCGCTTCCGCGACGCCTCGACCGAAAGTCCGCTCGCGCGCTTCTCGCTGATGGCCGTTGCGCTCGCCTTCATGGCCTTCGTACTGCTCCTGCCGCTCCTCCTGGTGTTTATCGAAGCCTTTCGCGAGGGCATTCCCGCCTTCTTCGAGGCGCTCGGCGACCCAGACACCACATCTGCGATCCAGTTGACCCTGACGGTTGCGGCGATCGCCGTGCCGCTCAACCTGGTCTTCGGCGTGGCCGCCGCCTGGGCGATTGCCAAGTTCGAGTTCAAGGGCAAGACCTTCCTGATCACCCTGATCGATCTGCCGTTCTCCATCTCGCCGGTCATTTCCGGCCTGGTCTATGTGCTGCTGTTCGGCTCGCAGAATCTGCTTGGCCCATTCCTCAAGAGCTACGGCATCGAGATCCTGTTTGCCGTGCCCGGCATCGTGCTCGCCACCGTCTTCGTCACCTTCCCCTTCGTCGCGCGCGAACTGATCCCGCTGATGCAGGAACAGGGCACCGGCGACGAGGAGGCGGCGCTGTCGCTCGGGGCCAGCGGCTGGCAGACCTTCTGGTACGTGACGCTGCCCAACATCAAATGGGGCCTACTCTACGGCGTGCTGCTCTGCAACGCCCGCGCCATGGGCGAGTTCGGCGCCGTCTCGGTGGTATCCGGCCATGTGCGGGGGCTGACCGAAACCATGCCGCTGCATGTCGAGGTTCTCTACAACGAATACAACTTCGTCGCGGCCTTCGCCGTCTCGACGCTCCTTGCTCTCCTTGCCCTCGTGACGCTGGCGCTGAAGACCGTTCTGGAACTCCGCTACGGCCACGCGATCGCCGGCAGCCGCAAACACTGAAAGGTCCTCCCGATGGATGTCACGATCACCAATATCCGCAAGGAGTTCGGCCAGTTTCCGGCACTCTACGACCTGTCGCTGTCGATCCGCTCGGGCGAGCTGATCGCGCTGCTCGGTCCCTCGGGCTCCGGCAAGACGACGCTTCTGCGCCTGATCGCCGGGCTCGAACAGCCGACCGCCGGCAAGATCTTCTTCGGTGAGGAGGATGCCTCGGAAAAGAGCGTGCAGGAGCGCCATATTGGCTTCGTCTTCCAGCACTATGCGCTGTTCCGCCACATGACGGTCGCCGAGAACATCGCCTTCGGCCTGAAAGTGCGCCCCAAGGCCAACCGTCCGCCGGCCCATGAGATCCGCAAGCGCGTCTCCGACCTGCTCGACATGGTGCACCTGACGGGCCTGGAGAAACGTTATCCGGCCCAGCTCTCCGGCGGCCAGCGTCAGCGCGTGGCGCTGGCCCGTGCCATGGCGATCGAGCCGACTGTGCTGCTTCTCGACGAGCCCTTCGGCGCGCTCGACGCCAAGGTGCGCAAGGAACTGCGCCGCTGGCTGAAGGAATTCCACGACCGCACCGGCCACACGACCTTCTTCGTCACCCACGACCAGGAAGAGGCACTGGAGCTCGCCGACCGCGTCGTGGTGATGAGCCAGGGCCGGGTCGAGCAGGTCGGCACCGCCGACGACGTCTACGACACGCCCAATTCGCCCTTCGTCTTCTCCTTCATCGGCGAGTCCTCGCATGTGCCCGTCACGGTCCGCGACAAGACCGTGCTGTTCCAGGGCGAGCCGATCGGCACGACCGAGAACGGCCAAGGACCGGGCGAACTGTTCTTCCGCCCGCAGGACGTCGTCGTCACCACCGACAGCCACTCGCTCTACGGCAAGGTCACCGCCTGCCGCCGCCTCGCCGGCACCCGCATCGCCGAGATCGACGTCGCCAATGACGGCCACGAGCCCTACCATCTCGAAATCGAAGTGCCCCTCGACGCCCCCGTCGCCGTCGGCGCCGACATCCGTTTCCGCCCGACGCGGTGGAAGCTGTTCGGGCAGCAAAGGGCGGTGGATTGACGTTTCTCCCTCCGCGTCACACAATGCATCGCATTTGCAACGCTGGAGGTTTCCATGAAGACCGCAACGCTTCCCTCTCTCCGCGTCGATCCAGAATTGCGGGCCGCCGCCGAAAGCGTGCTCGAGGAGGGCGAAAGCCTCTCCGCCTTCGTCGAGAATTCGGTGAAGGCGCAGATCCGCTATCGCAAGACTCAGGCCGAATTTATTGCCAGGGGACTGGCGGCCCGGGAGCATGGAAAGAAGACGGGCATCTATTTCGATGCCGACGAGGTTCATGCCGAACTGAGGGCCATGCTCGCGGCCAAGAAGGCTGAGCTCGGGCAATGAGCTATAAATTGCGCTACAGCCTGGAAGCGCGCGCGGACATCAAACGTCTCTACGCCTTCCTGCTGCAGCGGGATGCCGTGGCCGCTGAGAAGGCGGTGGAGGTCATCATCCGAACAATAGACGGGCTCCGCGAATTTCCCTTTGTCGCGCGCAAGGCGCCTGGGGACGACAGTTTCCTGCGAGAACTGATCATCCCCTTTGGCGCGGGCGGCTATGTCGCCCTCTTCGAAATCGAGGACGCCAAGACAGTGACCATCCTCGCGATCCGCCACCAGCGCGAGGACGATTACCACTGAGCCTTACCGGTCGCTCGTCTGCCAGCGCGGATTGGTCCACGGTTCCTGGTTGGAGCGGGGCAGGGGCTGCTTGCCGAGAATATGGTCGGCGGCCTTCTCTCCGGTCATGATCGACGGGCCGTTGAGGTTGCCGTAGGTCACGTGCGGGAAGATCGAACTGTCTGCCACCCGCAGGCCCTCGACCCCGATCACCCGACATTCCGGATCGACCACCGCCATCGGATCGTCGGCGCGACCCATCTTGTTCGTGCCGCAAGGATGGTAGGCGCTTTCCAGATGTTCGCGCAGGAAGGCGTCGATCTGCTCGTCCGTTTGCACATGCTCGCCCGGCTGGATTTCCGGACCACGGAACGGATCGAAGGCCTGCTGGCCAAAAATCTCGCGGGTCAGCCGCACGCAGTGGCGGAACTTCTCCCAGTCTTCCGGATGGCTCATATAGTTGAAGCGGATCACCGGATCGGCCATCGGGTCGGGCGAGCGCAGCGTGACCGCGCCGCGCGACTTCGACAGGTTGTAGCCGACATGCACCTGGAAGCCGTGGCTCTTCGCCGCCGCCTTGCCGTCATAGGAGATGGCGACCGGCAGGAAGTGATACTGGATGTCGGGCTGCTTCAGCCCGGGCGCGGAGCGCAGGAAGGCGCAGGCCTCGAACTGGTTCGAGGCGCCGAGCCCGCCCTTGGACAGCAACCATTGCGCGCCCGCCACCCCCTGCCAGAACCATGGCAGCCAGGAATAGAGCGACACCGGTTTGGTCGAGACCTGCTGAAAATAGAATTCCATGTGGTCCTGCAGATTGGCGCCGACGCCGGGGCGGTCGGCGACGACCTCGATCCCCATCTCCTTCAGATGGGCCGCCGGCCCGATGCCGGATAGCATCAGCAGCTTCGGCGAATTGAACGACGAGGCCGAGACGATCACCTCGCGGTTGGCGTGCACCACCTCGATCTTTCCGTTCCGCTCGATCTCGACACCGACGGCGCGGCCGTTTTCGATGATGACGCGGCGGGCAAAACAACGGGTGAGCGACACATTCGGTCGCTTCAGCGCGGGCTTCAGATAGGCATTCGCCGCGGACCAGCGCCGACCCTTGTGGATCGTCTGCTCCATAAGGCCGAAGCCTTCCTGCTTGGAGCCGTTGTAGTCCTCCGTGGTCTCGAAGCCGGCCTGCTCGCCGGCCTTGATGAAGGCATGGAACAGCGGGTTGTTGACCGGCCCGCGCCGCACATGCAGCGGCCCGTCGGTGCCGCGCCATCCGGCCTCGCCGCCGTCGGAGGTTTCCATCCGCTTGAAATAGGGGAGAACGTCGGCATAGGCCCAGCCGCGTGCGCCAAGCTCTTCCCAGCGGTTGTAATCCTCGGCGTGGCCGCGCACGTAGACCAGCCCGTTGATCGACGACGACCCGCCGATCACCTTGCCGCGCGGCGCGGTGATGCGCCGGTTGTTGAGGTTCGGCTCTGGCTCCGACAGATAGCCCCAGTTGTAGCGCTTCATGCTCATCGGCCAGGCCAGTGCCGCCGGCATCTGGATGAACGGCCCGACATCCGACCCGCCATATTCGAGCACCAGCACGGTGTGCTTGCCGTCCTCCGACAGTCGATAGGCGAGCGCCGAGCCGGCCGAGCCGGAACCGATGATGATGTAATCTGCGTTTTTCATGGTGTTGGCCCTCGCGCTTCCTCTCCCCCTGTGGGAGAGGAAGCGATTTCAGCGTCTTAGCGTCAGCTAAGTGCTAGAAATCGCAGGTGAGGGGGTACCCCCTCACTTGCAAAATCTAACATTTAGCTTCGCTAAACTGTTGATTTTGCTTTCTCCCCCACCAAGGGGGAGAAGGATCTCAATACGGCGCCGGCCGTCGTCCCTCTTCTCCCCAGCGGGGAGAAGGTGGCGGCAGCCGGATAAGGGGGAGGCGAAGCCTCGCAAGCGCCCCCTCATCTGCCCTTCGGGCATCTTCTCCCCGCGGGGGAGAAGAGGAAAATCAATACGGCGCCTCGCACTTGCCCATGCCGACATAAACCGTCTTCAGCTCGGTATAGTGCTCCAGCGCCGCCGCCGAATTCTCCCGTCCAAAGCCGGATTGCTTCGAGCCGCCGAAGGGGATTTCCACCGGGCAGAGATTGTAGGTATTGATCCACAGCGTCCCGGCTTCCAGTTCATCGACCACGCGGTGGGCGCGGGTGATGTCGGCGGTGAAGACGCCGCCGGCGAGCCCGAATTCGCTGGCATTGGCCCGCGCGATCACCTCCGCCTCGTCGTCGAAGTCGAGCACGCACATGACAGGCCCGAAGATTTCTTCGCGCGCGATGGTCATCTCGTCGGTGACGTCGGCAAAGACGGTCGGCTGGACGAAATAGCCTTCGCCGGAGACGTTGTTCGGAATGCCGCCGCCGGTGACGAGGGTGGCGCCCTCGGCCTTGCCCTTGGCGATGTAGCCGAGAACCTTTTCGCGCTGCGCCCAGGAAACCAGCGGACCCATCTGGGTCGTCTCGTCCTGCGGATCGCCGATCAGGATCGCCTCGGTGCGCTCTTTCAGCCGGGTGAGGAACTGGCCCTTGATGCCCTTGTGCACGAAGACGCGGGTGCCGTTCGAGCAGACCTGGCCGGTCGAATAGAAATTGGCGAGCATGGCGCCCGAGATCGCGCTTTCCACGTCGGCGTCGTCGAAGACGATCAACGGCGACTTGCCACCGAGCTCCATGGTGACGTGCTTGAGCAGGCCGGCGGCGGCGCCCGCCACCTTGCGCCCCGTCGGCACCGAGCCGGTCAGCGACACCTTGGCGACGTCCGGATGCGAAACGAGCAGCGGCCCGGTGTCGCGGTCGCCCTGGATGACGTTGTAGGCGCCCTTCGGCAGGCCGGCCTCGATCAGGATCTCGGCGATCTTCAAGGCGCCGAGCGGGGTCACTTCCGACGGCTTGAACACCATGGCATTGCCGGCGGCGAGCGCCGGCGCGCCCTTCCAGCAGGCGATCTGCTGTGGATAGTTCCACGCGCCGATGCCGACCACGACGCCGAGCGGCACGCGCTTGGTATAGGCCCAGTCGCCGCCCAGCGGTATCTGGCTGCCGTTCAGCGCGGTCGGCGCGATACCGCCGAAGAATTCGAAACTGTCGGCGCCCGAGGTCGGGTCGGCGACGATCGTCTCCTGGATCGGCTTCCCGGTATCGAGCGTTTCCAGTTCCGACAGCGCGCGATTGCGCTCCCGCATTATGTCGGCCGCCTTTTTCAGCACCCGTCCACGCGCCATAGGGCTCCAGGAGGCCCATTCCTTCTGCGCCCGTTTGGCCGAAGCGATGGCCTTCTCGACGATCGCCGGCGTGGCCGCATGCAGCTTGGCGATCACCTCGCCGGTCGCGGGATAGATGCTCTCGATGACGGTGCCGTCGGTATCCTCGACATAGTCACCGTCGATGAAATGGCTGGCTTTGGGCTGTGCCCGCATGTTCGACCCCCGTCTGGCAATGGCTCGGTAATTCTTCGCCGAACCAAGCATATAAGCGGGCGAAGGGCCAGCACCCCCTTTTGCCGAGGCCAGATTCCGTTCCGTTTGCGACACCGCCTGTTCTCATGGCAAAGGCCCCGGCCACAGGCCCGGATTTAAACATAGATTGACAATCTATCTTTTGCGGCGCAGGTTCGAGACAAGACAGAGGATGACAACGGGCGCGCGGGCATATGATCGAGGAAAGCCGTATCGACAGGACCATCGTCATAGACGGCATCCCCTTGCCCGACATGCTGGACGAGGACATGGTCCGCGCCGTGGTCCACGGTTTCTATGACGAGATCCGCCGCGACGACCTGCTCGGCCCCGTCTTTGCCGGCGAAATCTCCGCCGATGAATGGCCGGCGCATCTCGACAAGATGTGCGACTTCTGGTCGGCGACCCTGCTGCGCACCTCGCGCTATGACGGCCGGCCGCTGCCGCCGCATCTGGCGATCGAGGGTCTCGACGAGCGCCATTTCCGCCGCTGGCTGACGCTGTTTCGCGCCACCGTGCGGCGGCTCTGTCCGCCCGAGGTCGCGCAATTGTTCATCAACAGGGCCTTGCGCATCGCCCACAGCTTCCGCCTGGCGATCGCCTTTCACCGCGGCGAGAATGCGGTCCACATCCAGCCGATCGGCGAGGACGCGCTGTGATGGCGGCCCGGTACGAAACTGACGTGACGGAGCGCGGAGCACTGCCATGCGCCTGACGAGTTTTTCCGACTATGCCCTGCGCATGCTGATGTTCGCCGCCTCGAGCGGCGAAAAGTCTTTCACCATCGAGGCGGCGTCGCGCGCCTTCGGCGTATCGCGGACCCATCTCAACAAGGTCGCCAGCACGCTGACGCGCGGCGGCTTTCTCAAGGCTGTGCGCGGACGGTCGGGAGGGCTGCTGCTCGCCCGACCCGCCGAGACGATCCGCATCGGCGACGTCGTCCGGCTGACCGAGCCGGATTTTGCCGTCGTCGAGTGTTTCGCCACCGGCAACCAGTGCGTCCTCACCCGATCCTGCAAGCTTTCCGGCATGCTGGGCGATGCGATCGGCGCCTTCCTCTCCGCGCTGGACCGCTACACGCTCGCCGACATTGCTCTCGAGCCGGCCGCCTTCGCCGCCTTTTTGCCCGACGCGCCGCCCCGGCCGCGCAGACCCTATCGCCGAAAGGCCGAGCCCATGCCTGGCGTGGGTGACACCGCGCCGGCCGCGCCGAAAACCATGCCCTGACAAGAGGAGAACAATCATGGCCGAGACCCCCGAGAAAGACACCCCGAAGACCCTGGCGGGCGAGACGATCGATGGCGGCAGCTCCCTTCTGCCGATGCTGATCGTCGGCCTGATCCTGATCACGGTCGGCTATGTCGTCCTGATGATGTTCGTCTGAGCCGAGACCCTGATCCGCGGCCCATGCCGCCGAAACCGGCATGGCGCGGCGCCGCCGGACCCTCTTGCGAGGCACTCTTGCCAGCCCTCTCGAGTTGAGGCCGCGCCGGCAGGCATGCTAGAAGCGTCGGGACCGCTTCGCCTAAGCCGGTCAGCATCGGTGAAGGGTGAAGGGGTCTTATGAAGCTGCATATTCATCTCGGCGCGCACAAGACGGGAAGCACCTCGCTGCAGTTTCACTTGCGCAAGAACGAGGCGAAGTTCTCAGGCGCCGGCATGGCCTATATTCCCATGCCGGAGTTCCGAAAGCGCTATTCGGCCTTTCTCAACCGGATCGAAAACAGGTATCCCGCCTTCGTCAGGCTGTTGTCGCCGTTTATCGAAAGCAGGTTCCGCGACCAGCTTGCACCCTTGTCGGGCGCGTCCCTGGTGGTGATCTCGGATGAGAACCTTCTGGGTGGCCTGGCGCCGATCGCGGCCAAACACAGGCTCTATCCCCATGCCGTCCGCATGGTCTCCGCGGTCAAGCGCGCGGTCGGGCCGAGCGACGCCCGTTATTTCCTCTGCATCCGCAACTACCCGGAATTCATCGTCTCTATGTACCTTCATCTGGTCATCCAGGGCCGGCGGGTTCCCCCGCTCGAAAGCGTGACGGCCGAATTCCTTGGAGGCGCGCGTGGCTGGGCCGACGTCGTGGCCGATGTCGCAAAGGTGGTGGGCGCCGACCGTCTGACGGTCTGGACCTATGAGCACTATCGCGATGCTCCGGGCGCAGTGCTCGATATTCTGGCCCCCGGCATCGCGGCCGAACTCTTCGTTCCACCGGGAAATCTTGCCATCAATCGTTCGCTGACCGCCAAGGGCTGGCAGGTGATGGAGGCCTTGCAGGACGTCCTCACCCCGACGGAACTGGCCAGCATGGGCACGCTGATGAGAAAATTCCCGTTTGAGGAACCCAATCCCAAGGTCGTGCTCGACGATCCCGAGGCGCTGGCGGAGCTCGACGAGAAATATCGCGAGGACAAGATCGCCATCGCCGCACTCGGTTGTCGCCTGCTGGATGGCACTGCCGCAGGCTGATCCATCACCCTCGACACCATCCGTTGCTGCGCGAGCGCAAGCCTCCTGCCGGGACGTGTCGCCGGCGGGCCGTCGGCTTGCGCGGTCCGGCAGTCATGAAACCTTCATCGAACCTTCACATTGCGGAAAGGTTTTCTTGACGATTTCCAAGCAAGCCTTGCGGCCATAACAACAAATGGATTTTGGAGAAAGACAAATGGTTACTGGCGCCGCGTTGGAGACGGGCATCTTGCGCCGCTTTGCCAATGACCAGTTGCTGACCCTTGCCAAGCTGGTCGTCGAAAACGCGCTGCAGCCGATCGTCGAAGTCGGTACGGGCGCCGTGTTCGGCTATGAGAGCCTGATGCGCGGCCATGATCGAATCGGCTTCGACAGCCCCCTCGACCTGCTCGACCAGGCGGCGGCCTCGGGCCAGCTGGTGTCGATCGAGCAGATGGTGGCGAGCCGGGCGCTCGCCAAATTCGCCACGCTGCCGCACTTCTCCGACACCACGCTCTTTCTCAATCTCGACGTTCGCTTGATCGCCCATGGCGACGAACTGATCGACAGCGTGCTGCATCACCTGCGCCTGGCCAATATTCCGCCGTCCTCGGTATGCTTTGAACTCTCCGAGCGCTTCGACAATACCAGCGTGCCCGAATTTGCCGGCCTGGTGGCGCGGTTGAGGAAAACGGGCTTCAAGCTGGCGATCGACGATTTTGGCGTCGGCCACGGCGAGATGAAGCTGCTCTGCGACTTCCCGGTCGACTATGTGAAGATCGATCGCCACTTCATCGCCGGCCTCGACGGCAATCCGCGCAAGCGCCATCTGGTCAAGAACATCGTCAACTTCTGCCACGTGCTCGGCGTGCGGGTGATCGCCGAGGGCATCGAGACGGAAGCCGAATTCATCGCCTGCCGCGAATTCGGCGTCGATCTGGTGCAGGGCTGGTTCATCGCCCGTCCGACTACGCTGATGAACGAACTGAAGCCGTCTTTCCCGCACCTGCAGGAGATCGGCAAGGTGCGCCGCTCGACCCAGTCGCTCGACGAGATCCTCATCCGCCGGCAGATCGAGCACATGCCGACCGTGTTCGAGCACGAGGGCATCGACAGCGTCTTCGACCTGTTCCGCCGCAATCCGCGCCAGTCCTTCTTCCCCGTGCTCAACGCCAATGGCGAACCGCGCGGCATCATCAACGAATTCCACCTCAAGGAATTCATCTACCAGCCGTTCGGCCGCGACCTGTTGAAGAACAAGATTTACGAACGCTCGATCTCGCATTTCGTCGAGCGCGCCCCGATCGTCGGCCTTGACGCCGATGCCGAGCGGCTGATGTCGATCTTCGCCAACATGGACGGTTCCGACTGCGTCATCCTCACCGAGAACATGCGCTATGCCGGCGTCGTTTCGGCCGCCTCGCTGATCCGCATCATCAACGAGAAGCAGTTGAAGACGGCGCAGGACCAGAACCCGCTGACTGGGCTTCCCGGCAATCGCGCCATCCGCGACCTGATGCAGGATTTCGCCCGCGACGGCGATGACAGCCGGTTCTTCTGCTATTGCGACTTCGACCATTTCAAGCCGTTCAACGACCATTACGGGTTCCAGAGCGGCGACCACGCCATCTCGCTGTTCGCCGCCCTGCTGCGGCGCTACTTCTTCGCCGAGGGCGATTTCCTCGGCCATGTCGGCGGCGACGACTTCTTCATCGGCCTGCGCGACTGGAGCCGCGAGGAACTGACCGAGATCCTCGACCGGCTGCTTTCCGATTTCCATGACGACGTGATCGAGCTCTATTCCGAAGAGGACCGCAGCACCGGCCGCATCCATGGCCAGGATCGCCATGGCCGCGACCGCGAATTCCCGTTGATGCGCTGCTCGATCGGCGTGCTCGAACTGCCGCAGGGGCTGGTGATCGACGACGTCAACCGGGTCTCGGCCGAGATCGCCGAGCTGAAGAAGAAGGCGAAGAACAGCGACAGCGGCCTGGTGATCGACATCTACACGGGGCGCTGACGGCACAAAGGCGGGCGACACGCGCAAGGCGGCCAAGGGGCAGGCCGGGTCAATGGGCAAGGCGAGTGGCAAGGCGCCTCCGCGTCAATGAGCCTCCTTTCCAGATCGCGCACCATGCCCTATGTCGGGACATCCGCCGAACGAGAGGACAACCGCCATGCCGCTTCCCGCATCCATGCGTTTCGTCGACCTGCCGTCCTTCGGCGAAGCCGATGTCATGACCTTCGCCACCGGCCCGCTGCCTACGCCAAGGTCGGGCGAAATCCTCGTTCGCGTCGAAGCCGCCGGGGTCAACCGCCCGGATGTCGCCCAGCGCCAGGGCACCTATCCGGCGCCGAAGGACGCAAGCCCCGTGCTTGGGCTGGAGATCGCCGGCGAGGTGGTGGCGCTCGGCGAAGGGGTCACGGAGTTTGCCATCGGCGACAAGGTCTGCGCGCTTGCCAATGGCGGCGGCTATGCCGAATTTTGCGTGGTTCCGGCCGGCCAGACGCTGCCCTGGCCGAAGGGTTTTGACGCCGTGAAGGCCGCGGCCCTGCCGGAAACCTTCTTCACCGTCTGGGCCAACCTCTTCCAGATGGCGGGCCTGACCGAGGGCGAAACCGTGCTGATCCACGGCGGCACGTCCGGCATCGGCACCACCGCGATGCAGCTGGCCAAAGCCTTCGGCGCCGAAGTCTTTACCACCGCCGGCTCGGACGAGAAATGCAGGGCCTGCACCGATCTCGGCGCCAAGCGGGCAATTAACTACAGGACCGAGGACTTCGTCGAGGTCATCAAGGCCGAGACGGGTCGGCGCGGCGTGGATACCGTGCTCGACATGATCGGCGCCGCCTATTTCCAGAAGAACCTCTCGGTACTGGCCAAGGACGGCTGCCTGTCGATCATCGCCTTCCTCGGCGGCGCCGTCGCCGACAAGGTCGATCTCAGCCCCATCATGGTCAAGCGCCTGACCATCACCGGCTCCACCATGCGCCCGCGCACCGCCGAGGAAAAACGCGGCATCCGCGACGAACTCGTCGCCGAGGTCTGGCCGCTGCTCGAAGCCGGCACAGTCGCCCCCGTCATCCACACCGTCCTGCCCTTCGACGACGTCGTCGAGGCGCATCGGTTGATGGAAAGCTCGCAGCATATCGGCAAGATCGTGATGACGCTGGGGTAGGGCGGGGGGGTGTTTTCGGCCCTCCGCCGCTTGCCTGTTTGCCGGACTACGCAGAAGATGCCATCAGCGACCGCTTCCGGCCCGGAGAGGACATCTTGCGGCCACTGCAGCTGAACCAGATTACTGATCAAGTCGAATTTTCTGCAGTACTGAAGTATGAACCGAATGGCGTGAAAGTGCTGTCATCGCACCAGGTGGGCCAGATGAAGCATAATTCTCTCGCCGGAATCCAACCACGGACGACGACGGGTTTCACAGGGCGCATCTTGGATTGTTATGCAGGCAGTCGAGCTTGGGGGATTCCCTCTGCTGGCGACCGGCGCAAAATGGTTGCCGAGCGCCTACTTGAAGTGAGAGCGAGCAATCTCCTGGACATCAAACTCAAAAAAAGGATCGATGCTAATGACGAAGACGCCCGGTCGCTGTGACGGATAAATACAATGCTTGTCGATATTTTTGCTCGCCGATACGAAGGAAGTCAGCTTCGTGAAGCGTTTGAGGAGCGGGACAGCCGCCTGCTTGTCCAATCATTTCGTATCTTGGCAGAAGACCTGTCGCCTTATTACATCGATGGCAAGGAAAACCCTGCATCGGTTAGCTTCTGGACGACGCTTGAAAGTAGCCTATCACGCGAACTTGGCGTGAAAGAACTTTCCCGACACTGGTCATCGTATACTACCAACGGACAATTTCAGACGTTCAAAAACACCCTGCTAACGGTTTGCGAAACGTGGCTGACCCAGGTCCCTGCTGGCTCACCGGATACCTTCATAAAGGAACGCTTGAGCCTCATCGAACTTGGCTTCCGTACCAAGGAAACCGAAATTGTGGCAATGAATTCTAGGGACATATCGGACGGCGAGAAGCTACTTGCCTCTCTTACCCGCCCAGGACTGAGATTGCCTGGAGACCCAGAAGAAGGCGCCCGCGCTCGACGGGCTATGCGAACAAAGGTATTTCAGACCGCTGTAGACGAATTGAACACTCGCTTCCGCCAAGCCAAATATCCTTTGAATTACCATAACGGCTTCATTCAGATAGTGACCGACGATCTCGTACAGATCGAGGTTGAAACCCCGTTCTGGTCACTACTCGCGACCCCGCAATGGAGAAACGTAGATCTCGACATGAAAGAGGCGCTAGACCTCCGCGACAGTGACGGCAGGGATCCTGCATTTTATGCGGCGCGGGCGTTGGAAAGCACCATCAAGATCATCTCCGACACCAAAGGATGGACGCACGGTAAAGAGAAGGGTGCCCACAACTATATTGATAACCTCGGCTCGAAGACAAACGCCTTCATAGCTCCCTGGGAAAGCGCCTTGATCAAAGACTTTTTCACCCACGTTCGAAATCCATTCGGGCATGGAGCGGGTAGCTCAACCATGCCGTCGCTGACAAGACCACAAACAGAATGGGCAATCGAGTTCAGTATGAGCTGGATAAAGAACCTCATACGGCGCATGTAGGTGACAGCCTATGTACAATAAGAAGCATGCGCTCGAAGGCAGCCGCAATGTCTCCTATTGGCGCAAAGTGGCCAGCGCTGCGCCCCTCACCCTGACCCTCTCCCCGTAAGGACGGGGAGAGGGTGCCGGCAGGCGGATGAGGGGCGAAAGACAAGTGCGAAGGCCGGCAGGATGAGGGGCAGTTCCTCCAACCGCAATGGCCTCCCCCGTCGCCAGCCTCGTGCAACCGTCGCTCCGTAAACCTGCCGGCGGCGGATGGAGGCGAAAGCCATGAAGAAGAGCTTTGAGCAGGCGCTGAAGGAATATCAGGCCGGGCGCCTGCCTGAGGCGCTGAAATTCGCCGAGAAGGCCGTGGCCGAAGGCGGCGCGAACCATCCCGGCCTCCTGGCGCTGATCGGCAATATCCAGTTCAAGTCCGGCAATCGCGCGGCCGCCGCCGAGGCCTTTGCCCGCGCGGCGGAGAAGGCCGACGACAAGGCCGCCGCCGGCTTTCTCAAGCTTGCGGTGACGCTTGCCCAGGCGGCCGGTCTGACCGATCTGCTGCTCGCCGCCGGCGTCCGGGCCGTGACGCTCAACCCCGCCGAACCGGAGCTGGCTTTCACGGTCGCCAGCGCCTTCTTCACCCGCGGCCGCTGGGGCGACATGGACCCGATGCTGGAACGGCTCGATCGCGGCAACGACCGGCACATGGCGCTGATCGTCAACCATCACCGGCTGATGAGCCGGTTCGACGCGCTCTACGCCGAACTCGACCGGGCGCTTGTCACCCGCCCCGACGACCTGTTCCTCAATGTCTCGAAATTCGCCGTCGCCCGCGAGGTACTCGATTTCCCCACGATCGAGCGCCACGAGGCGCTGATGCGCCAGCCGGACGCACCGTTTGCCGCCGGCCTGATGGCGCGCGAGCCGGCGCTCGGCCGCATCCTCTGGTGCGACGACGAGGCGCTCAATGCCCGTCCGAGCCAGGAAGCGTCGAGCTATGCCGCGACCCTGCCGTCGGTCACCGGCCGCACCCGCCGGACCTTCTCCGCCCCCGGCGAAAAGATCCGCATCGGTTATCTCTCCAACGACTTCCACGGCCATGCGACGATGACGCTGTTCCTCGAGGCCATGGCCGCGCACGACCTCGAGCGGTTCGACGTCACCCTGTTCTGCTATACCGAGCGCCATTCCGCCGCCCAGCAGGCCGCCTGGCCGGAGCACCTTCGCGCCCGTGTCGTTCCGGTCGGTCCCCTCTCCGACGAGGCAGCGGCGGCCCTGATCTGCGAACGCCGGACCGACATCCTGGTCGACCTCAAGGGACACACGATGGGCGCCCGGCTCGGCATCGTCAATCTCTCCGACGCCCCATTGAAGGTCACCTATCTCGGCTTCCCCGGCTCCGTCACCGGCGTCGATCTCGACTATGCGATCACCGACCCGATCATCACCCCCGACAGCTCCAAACCCTTCTACGCGGAAAAGCTCTGCCGTCTGCCGGAATCCTATCAGGCGAACAACTGGCGCACCCGCCCGCGGCCGCAGCCGATGGAGCGCAGCGATGCCGGCCTGCCGGAGGACGCCTTCGTCTTCGCCTCGTTCAACGCCAGCTACAAGATCACGCCGTCCACGCTGTCGCTCTGGGTCGCGGTGCTGTCCGCCGTGCCGGGCTCGCTCCTGTGGATCCTCTGCCGCACGAGCGAGGCGAGGCGCAACTTCACCGCCGCGATGCAAGGCCACGGCATCGATCCGGCGCGGATGATCTTTGCCGACAACCGGCCCTATGCCGAGCATGTGAGCCGCATTCCGCTCGCGGATCTCGCGCTCGACACCCGGCCGTGGAACGGCCACACGACCACCTCCGACATGCTGTGGGCCGGCCTGCCGGTGCTGGCGACAAGGGGCGGGACCTTCGCCAGCCGGGTATCCGCGAGCCTCCTGACCGCGATCGGCCTGCCGGAACTGATTGCGGAGAGCGACCGCGACTTCGTTGACAAGGCGGTGATGCTGGCCCGCGACCCCTATGCGCTGACGGCCCTGCGTTCGCGCCTCGACGAGGCCCGCTTCACCGCGCCGCTGTTCGACAACGAACGCTTCTGCCGCCATCTGGAGCGCGGCTATGAGGCGATGGCGGCGCGGGCGAGGGCGGGTCTGCCGCCCGACCATATCGACGTCGAGGCCCTGCCGCCGCGCACAACGCCCTTCTCCGGCGAAGCGTCCTGATCGGCCCCCCTTGAAACCTTGGGCTTCGACGCCCATCTCTTCTTTAGTGTTAACGAACGAAAGGGAGGTGATCGAATGTCTAATGAGATTTCGGTTTGCATGACGGGCTTGGCGAAGACGATGGTCTCGACGGGGCAGCCCTCGGCCTGACCTCGCCTTGCTACGGATCGCGCCGCGTGATCCGGGTCCGGAATGGGACCAAACTCATGGAAGGGCCGCCTCGCGCGGCCCTTTTTTGTTGCCGGTCTGGCCCCACCGCTCAATCGGGCCAGCCGATCGCGCCAAAACCCGGCAGCTTGAGCGCCGGCCGATGGAAATCCAGCCCCGCCACCAGCCCGAGAAGATTGACCTCGAACCCGCTGCGGGCGCCGAGCGAAAGCCCGGCCAGCCCGCCGAGGCTGACGTGAAGGTCGCGCCCGTCGCTGTCGAGCGCATAGAAGTCCCCGTTCGGCAGGTAGTCGCGGCCGACCGCATCCGGCGGCAGAACCGCCCCCAGTTCCGGCACGGAGCGCAGCACATGGGCGACAAACGTATTCGAGTTCGGCCCCGGATAGATCCGGTAACCGCCGGCCTCGCCATGCGGATAGCTGGCGATCGCCGCCTCCACCTTCGGGATCAGCCGCTCGGCCTCAAGGCCTTTCACCGAGGTGACGAGCCGCGGCGGATTGGAATACCAATAGCCGTCCGGCGGCCGGTGATTGCGGCGGATCGGTGAACCCCAGCCGACCTTGTCATAGCGCTGATATTGGCCGTTTTTCTCCTTGGTGACGATCCAGGCATGGCTGGCGACCGAGCCCTTGATGCCGCCGGTCATCGCCGAATAGACATGGATGGCGGCTTCCGGCGCATCGCCTGCCTTCGGCAGGATGCCGGCCGATCCCCAGTCCGCCTCGTTCCATCGCGCGGGACGGTCCTTGGCGGCCCACAGCCCCGCCGACACCAGGGTCGGCAGGACAAAGACAAGGGCAAGCATGGTGAGCAGGCGCAGCATGGTTTTCAATCGCGGACCTCGTGCATCGGGCTTCTGTTTGCGCTATGAGCCGGAGACAATCCGGAATTTTTGAGGCGAGCCATGAACAATCCGATCACCGTCGAAGTCACCCGCGGTAAACTTGTCGAGAGCCGCCATCGCGGCCTGGCCGTCGTCACCGATGGCGACGGCGCCATCGTCTTTTCCGCCGGCGATGTCGATGCGGTGACCTTTCCCCGCTCGGCCTGCAAGGCGATGCAGGCCCTGCCGCTGATCGAAAGCGGCGCGGCCGACGCCTATGGTTTCGGGATGAAGGAGCTGGCGCTCGCCTGTTCCTCCCATTCCGGCGAGGACGAGCATGTGGCGCTCGCCGCCTCCATGCTGAAGGCCGCCGGGCGCGATGAAAGCGTGCTCGAATGCGGCGCCCACTGGTCGTTCGAACAGCCGGTGCTGATCCACCAGGCCCGCACGCTGGAAAAGCCGACCGCGCTTCACAACAACTGCTCGGGCAAGCATTCCGGCTTCGTCTGCGCCTGCTGCCATTCGGGCGAGGACCCGCGCGGCTATGCCGGCTACGACCACCCGCTGCAGGCGGAAATCCGCGGCATCATGGAAAGCCTGACCGGCACGCCGCTCGGCCGCGACAATTGCGGCACCGACGGCTGCTCGATCCCGACTTATGCCGTGCCGCTCGTTTCGCTTGCCCGCGGTTTTGGCAAGATGGCGACCGGCAAGGGGCTGGAGCCGGTGCGGGCCGCCGCGTCCAGGCGCCTGATCGAGGCCTGCATGGCTGAGCCCTTTTATGTCGCCGGCACGAAACGCTTCTGCACCCGTCTGATGCAGGTGGCGCCCGGCAAGATCTTCGCCAAGACCGGGGCCGAGGGCGTCTTCTGCGCGCTGCTCCCGGAAAAGGGCCTGTCCTTCGCCGTCAAGTGCGAGGACGGCGCGACCCGCGCCGCCGAAAGCATGATCGCCGCCCTTCTCGCCCGCCATTTCGACAAGGACACGGCCGAGCATTCGGCCCTGATGGCCATGGCCAACCATTCCATGCGCAACTGGATCGGCCTGCATGTCGGCGACGTGCGGGTGACGGATGTGTTGTTTGGGTGAGGGGGGTGTCGTCCGGGACAAGAGCAACCCGGCCTCACGCTCTTTCGAAGTGCGTTTGCCCCTCACCCTGACCTGACCGGGGTCGAGCCGCGTGTGTCGCCCGTCCTTCGGACCCCCGCAAGCGGGGAGAGGGGACGGCCAGGGCGGCGGCGCTTGTCCTTTCTCCCCGTCAAAACGGGGAGAAGGTGCCGGCACGCGGATGAGGGGGCAGGTTACGGATGTGATGTTCGGTTGAGGCGAGGGGGCTAGTGCTTCAAGAACAGATCGACCGCCTATCATCTTTGAAGGGTCGTCGTCCTGAGCGCCGACAACGTACGAGATCGCGATGACGAATTCGTTCCAAACGCCGACGCATGTCATGAACATCGATTACGAGCTTGTCCTCAACACGATTGGCTGGGCATCGTGCAAGGTGGCCATTGCGTCGTCGTCAGCCACGATCACGGCCTCTTACTTGGGACATGCTCTCGAAGAGCTTGTCGAGGCCGCATGTCTCATCATGTCAGGGGAAACGTGCTCGGAGGCGCATTTCTGGGAAGAACCAGGGGAGTATCGGTGGGTTATCGATAGGACAGGAGAAAGTTGCAGAGTTCGCATAATTGAATTCGGCAGGCTCTGGTCGAATGATCCGATCGAAGCCGGAACGGTCCTGATTGACGAAATATGCGATGTTGCAGTCTTTGGAAATGCCGTTCTACGAGCTGCCGACCGAGTCCTTGATGAACATGGTCTGGCAGGATACGCAGCCATATGGGGCGAAGGAGAGTTTCCCATAGGGTCTGTTGGGCGCCTTCGAGAGCTTGTGCAAACTTCGATATGACTCTGATCTTGCGAACGGCGGCATCAATAGTCGCAACGGGCCGAGAGTCCGCTTTTTGTGGCATCGTCCGCGCCATTCCGCTGCCTTCCGGATCCCCTTTGGCCTGTCGGGCATCTCCCTTCCAGAGGGGAAGATCGAATGGCGCCCCGATGCCCATGGCCAACCATGCCATGCGCAACTGGATCGGCCTGCATGTCGGCGACCTGCGGGTGACGGATGTGCTGTTTGGGTGAGAGTGGGGTTGCAGGATTGCTCGGTTGTGGAACGGACAGCGGACGAATGTGCGAGATCGAATGGTGGGACGACACTCACAGACATTAGGCGATGCGTACGAGCCTCAGGCTGTTGCATAGCTCATAGCCGCCGCCGCCTTGCCGTTCTTCGGTCAACTCGCTACCCGCCCACGCAGGGGTCATCAAGTGCAGATGATCTGGCCCGCCCCGAAGCTTCGATAGCTTAGAGATCAGGAGTTCCAATCCTTCTTGATCGAAGCAGATGGCCACTTCCCCTTCATCGGACTGTTCTCTCTCCACGGTCAGTATCATTTCGAAACCCTGTGTTAAATTTCGTGCCGACCACCGGTTGGATGCCGTCGAACAGCAAATAAGAATAGCACTCTATCAAAAGTTCGTCCGCGATCCGCGAAGCGGTCAGGGCCTTTTAGCGAAACTTATGTTTGCGCGGCATCAATCTGCAAAAAGCCACAGAATTCCGCTGTCTGAACAGAATGCTGCGCAGGTGGCTATGGCCCTTGCTGGATCGTAGCACTGGTTGGCGAAGTTGTAATCTATTACAATCACTTCGAGAGTGGGTTCAATCGATCACGATGGTCGCAATTCGGTGTAATCGAACAATATCAATCCTTGCAGGATAAACTGGAGGACGCCGTTCAGAGGCAGCTCGACGACATTAATGCGGGTTGCGACCTTGGTCCTTGGACGAGCGGGCCAATCGCTGGTGAGTACGTCGTGAAATACAGCCGATAACAGTAAAGGGCTGAAAGTCGCCAGGCGACGCGCGGGTGACGGACGTGCTGTTCGGCTGAAGCTGGTTGGAGGGCCGTCCGTTCGGCCCCGCAACCGACAGCGGGCGGAATGCGCCAACACCGGACATTGAGCGGGAGGAGTGCCGCGACACATCAATGTCGCGGCTGGAGATTATGCAACCTCTTGTAACTGCGCCTCGCCATTATGGAGGAAACACGCCTTTCTAAAGAGGCCGAGATCGACAAAATTTGGTAGGCGAACGTCACCGATGTCAGGAAGCCGTTTGCCTTGCACTTCAAAGGACCTGTCTATCTGCGAAATGAATCCCAGGATGACGCCAGTTCGTTGTGCAAACTCACCCAGAGTTTGTACCTGTTCGGAAAGCAATGGTTTGCTTCGCTGCTGGTCAAGCAATTGGAGATAGTCAATGATTGCGACCGCGCCAGGTTCCAGTCCCGACATGTGCCGGATGATGTAGTCGGCGCTGATCTGATCCGACGTGAAAATCTGGATGTCGTCAGAGAAGTTGCCGTCGTCCGGGTCCGCCGCTCTGAGATGCTTCCGCGCCTGTTGTTCCGTAAATTCCAACGTGAACAGCAAGGCATTGTGATTATCGCGAGCGGCGTCGATCAGAAGTTTAAGACCGAGCCTGGTCTTCCCGTGTCCCGGTCGTCCTGCGAGTAGCAGAAGGTCCCCGGCTTCGAGACGCGACAGGATCGTTTTGGAAAGCGGCTCCGAAGATACGCTGGCTGAAAGCAGGCTCCACGTCGCAAATCCCTCGTCTCGGGCGATTTGGTTCAATGCCTCATTCAGGGGAACACTGTTGTTGCGTGCCATCAACTTGGCCCGACGTTTAAGCTGGAATATCGGTGCAGAAAGCTTCATCAAGAACCTCCATTGCGAGCCGAACCGCAACCCCTCCTAATGCGATGCTCGAACAGATGGTTCGATAAATTGGCGACACCCTACATGTACGATGCTTTCCCGAAAGGAGGGGGGAGGCTTGGGTCCAGCCTATGCTCGAAACCTAGCGAGTTGCGTGATTCGCGACAAGGGGTGATGACCGCTTTGGCCGGACCTCCGCCCCATCAAAACCCCCTCTGGCCTGCCGGCCATCTCCCCCGCAAGGGGGGAGACGGAATGCCGCACCGGCGGGGTACCGGTACAGACTATGCGGGCGGCAAATCGAGGCTGTTTGGCAATGAGATCCAGATGACGGTCTGTGCCTCTGGGGAATGGCGTGACAGATGGCCCTTGCCGTGCGTGTCTTCGACCAACACGAAGCTGCCCGCCTGAACGTGGCGCACCTCTCCGTCGCTCGTCTCGTATTCCACCGAGCCATCCAGCCGGACCGTAAGGACCGACTCGGGAACCGTATGCCAGGTAACCTCGCGCATGCCCGCCGGGATATGGGTGAAGCGGACGCGAGACGCCGGATAGCTGGCCGTAACGTCGAACGACACGGCGTCGGGGTGCACCGAAATCTTCGTCGTCAGCAATTCAACTTCGTCGAAATGCGACTCGCCATCCGGGCTGGCATAGATGCGCAGGCATTTCATTGCTGCTGGCTCCTTCTGGTTCGTCATGCTGAAGCGAAGCATGCCTACCATGAAGAAACGGGGGCAACACCACTTCTCTGGCGCGAGAGTCCGCTTTGGCCCAAAAGTCCGCCGCCGCCGACCTCCGCCCCATCATCCCACTGCGCGCCCGAGAAAACACCCCCTCTGGCCTGCCGGCCATCACCCCCACAAGGGGGGAGAAGAATAGCGGGGGGGGGCGGGGGTTTGCCCCCCCCCCGGGGGGGGGGGGGTGGGGGGGGGCGCCCCCGGCCGGGCGCAGCAGCCCTCACACGGCAAAGATCGCCGCGTCGTCGTTGAAGGCCTTGAACTCCAGCGCATTGCCGGAGGGATCGAAGATAAACATGGTGCGCTGTTCGCCGGCCTGGCCCTCGAAGCGCAGTTTTGGTTTCAGCCCCCAGCGCGTGTTGGGATCGGCTTCCAATCGCTCGACCAGCGCCAGAAAATCCTCCATGGCGAGGATCACGCCGAAATGCGGGATCGGCACCGTGTCGCCGTCGACCGCGCCGCTCGCCGTGTCCTTCGGCATTTCCGCCCGCAAATGCGCCGACATCTGGTGGCCGAACAGGTCGAAGTCGATCCATTTGCCGGGGCTTTCCCGACCGATGCGACAGCCGAGCACCGTGCCGTAGAAATGCCGCGTCGCTTCGATGTCGGTGATGGGAAAGGCCAGATGGAAGGGGCGCATGGGGTCTCCTCGATTTTGTTGTCCGTCCAGACTAGCCTGATCCGGCCCGCGCGCAAGCCGGCAAACCCGTATCAAGGTCGCCGGCAAGGTCGCCTGGAAGCCGCTGCGCAATTGACAATTGCATGCTGCGATGCACAATCAATTCCGTTGACCGCAGGGGCGAAGGCCATGGCATCGGCCCGGAAGTGCACGAGGTGCGTTGATGAGCAGGATTACGCTTTCGTCGCGCGAAATCGCGGCGGTGGATTATGATCCGCACGCCCTGCGGCTCGAGGTCGAGTTGCGCAAGGGCGATGTCTACGAGATTGCCGGTGTGCCCGAGACCATCTACCGGACCCTCATCACCTCGCAATCTCCCGGCACCTATTACCACCTGCATATACGCAAGGGTGGCTACAAGATGACTCGGCTTCGCTGAGCCGGTCGCGCAACGTCGCCGGGCAGGGCCTGCAAGCCGGCAAACCGCCCGGCGCCTGTCCTTACTCCTGCTCGTCGAGGCGTGCCTGCCACATCGCCTTGAAGGCGGGGCGCTCGTGGCAGCGCTCGAGCCAGGCCGTGAGATGCGGAAAGGGCTCCAGCGCCGGCGCATAGGCCTGCGCATAGCGCACCACTTCGGCGAGGTTGAGGTCGGCCACGGTGAACCGCCCGCCGATGGCATAATCGTTTGCGGCGAAGTGGTTTTCCAGAACACCGAACGGCCGCTTCAAGAGGCGCGAGGCGACGTCCGCCTCCGCCTGTCCGGCCTCGGTGGCAAGCCGCCCCTGCGCATTGGCCATGGAGATCTTCAAGGCATTGGCCTCGATCTCGGACACCGCGAAGAACGACCACTGGGTCATCAGCGCGTCCTCGGTAAGGTCCTTGGGCGAAAGCGGTCCGCCGTGCTTCTTGGCGAGATAGAGGTTGATCGCCATGCTCTCGTAGAGTTTCAACCCGTCGTCGTCGATCGCCGGGATCGCCCCCATCGGGTTGACGGCGAGGAATTCCGGCGAGCGGGTATTGGTCCTCACCCCCGGCGCCATCGGGTCGGCCAGCTTGTAGGCCTGGAGGATCGGCACGTGCTCGAAGGCGAGCCCGAGTTCGCCGGCAAGCCAGAGCGTGCGCGTCGCGCGTGACTTGTAGACGCCGTAGATCTTCAACATGAAAGGAACCCTCCGATTGATGCGCCGGAAGGCTAGCGGCCGGGTGCGGGATTGAAAAGCCGCGGATCGCTGATCCGGCCATGAATTTCGCTGATGGTCGAAAGCGTTGAAAAACGTGCTGTCTCAGCCGGCGGCGCTGAGCGGGACTTCATTTTCGCAAAGCGGCGTACCGATGACGCGGCCCTCCTTGAGCAGCGCCGAAATGGCCGTACAGTCGACCGCCCGCGAATAGAGATAGCCCTGGGCATAGGTGCAGCCCAGCCAGTGCAGCGTTTCGGCCTGTTCCGCGGTCTCGACGCCTTCGGCCACGACGCCGATGCCAAGGCCGCGGGCAATGTCGATCACACCCTTGATGATCACGGCACCGCGCTGGTCGTTGACCATGCGCTGGACGAAACACTTGTCGATCTTGACGATGTCCACCGGAACGGTGAGCAGATGGGTAAGCGAGGCATAGCCGGTGCCGAAGTCGTCGAGCGCGACGCTCATGCCGGCCGAGCGCAGTTCGCGGATCTGCCCGGCGACGATCTGGTCGCGCTGGTCGAGATAGACGCTTTCGGTTACCTCCAGGGTAACCTTGCGCAAGGGGATCCCCGCTTCGGTGAACTGGCTTGCCACCCTTTCGGCAAGGCCCGGTCGGTAGAAGTCGGCGGCCGACAGGTTGATGCTGACCCGGCCGAAATCGATCCCCGCATCCATCCAGCGCCGCGTGTCGGCCGCGACATTGCCGAGCATCCGCCGCGTCAGTTCGAAGGCGATGTTGACGTCCTTGGTCGCTTCGTGGAAATGCGCCGCCGACAGGATTTCGCCGTTGCGCGTCTTCATCCGGCAGAGCGCCTCGAGATTGGCGACTCGGCCGGTCGCAAGTTCGACGATCGGCTGGTAATAGGCTTCGATGCGGTCCTCGCGCAGCGCTTCGGTGACATCCTGGATGGCGCGGAACCGCTTGACGATGGCGGTGCCCAGCCCCGGCACGAATTCGACGTAGTTGCCGCGCGCCCGTTCCTTGGCATGGTAGAGCGCGTAATCGGCGTTCTGGCGCACCTGCTCGGCGCTGTCGCCGGCCATGGCCACGGCGCCACCCAGCGTGACCGACGGATAGATCAACTGGTCGAAGCAGGTGCAGGGCAGCCGGATCTTGTCCAGCACGCGGGCGGCGATGGCGGAGAGGTCCCGGCTTGCCTCGCCGGTGACGATGACGGCGAATTCGTCGCCGCCGAGGCGGAAGCTCATGCCCGGCTCTGCGACCGAGGCGATACGGGCCGCCACGGTGCGGATCAGGTCGTCGCCGGCCAGGTGGCCGAAGGTGTCGTTCACCAGCTTCAGATTGTCGACATCGCCGAGCAGCACGCCCCAGGGCGTGCCGGTCTCGTCCTGCGCGGCTATCACGTCATTGAATAGGCCGCGATTGGGCAATTGCGTCAGTGCGTCGGTCTCGGCCAGCCTTTGCCGTTCGGTGACGCGCTGGTCGCGCTCGATGGCGATGGCGCAGAGATGGACGCAGGCATCGACGGTCTTTTGCTCGAACTCAGAAGGGCCGCGCGGCGTGCGGAAATAGAAGGCGAAGGTACCGAGCACCTTGCCCGAGCCGATTATCGGCGTCGACCAGCAGGCGGCGAGCCCGAGGGGAAGCGCGTAGCGCTTGAAATCGGCCCAGAACGGGTGGGTGGCGATATCGGTCACGGTCACCGGGCTTCCGGTAAAGGCGGCTGTGCCGCACGAACCGACCCCGGGGCCGATCGCCGTGCCGTCCAGCGCCGCTGCATAGGCCTTGGGAAGCGAAGGGCCGGCGAGGTGACGCAGCTGTTTCTGCGCATCGAGCGCCAGGACGGAGCAGACGATGTCGGGCGCGGTCTGCTCGACGGTGCGACACAGCAGATCGACGGTCTCGCCCAGCGATTGGCCGGTGGCGATCATTTCGAGGATTTTGTTTTGCAGTTGTGTCAGCATGGCCGTGCGCGGTTCCCGTGTGCCAACAATGAAAACACGCAGCCCTTAAATACTCATTACGGAAATACTAAAATAGCGACGAAAACGCCGGGTAGACAGGCTCCCCGAGGTCATCGCCGATGGCCACTCAGCCCCGCCGGTTGCCCTCGACCGTCAGGTGAGTGTGGCCTGCGGCGCCGTCGATCAGTTCGCCGGTCGCCTGGTCGTTCCAGCGGTAGCCGAGGATGGCGCCGTCGGCCGTCCCGCCGATCACATTGCCGGAAATCAGCGTCGTGCCGGCCCCCTCGACCACCGAGACGGCGATGCCGACCGGGCAATCGCGGATGATGTTGGCGCTCGCCACGACATTGCGCAGATAGGGCCCCCAGCCGAGCATCATCCCCCATTTCGGCGCCTTCTCGATGACATTGGCGCTCACCACGGTGTCCGCCTCCACGGCGATGCCGAAGCCGAAACCGGCGCCGTCATGGCTGTAGGGGCCGTCGCGCTTCAGGTTGCGCACGATATTGCCCGACACGGTCGACAGCCGGCCGCCCTCGTCGAGATTGACAACGAGAATGCCGTTGGCCGCACCGTCGACCAGATTGTCGGCGATCAGCGCCCCCTCGAAGGAGAACTCCGCATAGATCGCCGTCTCGCCCGAACGCAGGCACTGGTTGGCGCTGATGGTGACGTTGGATGCCGAATTGGCACGGATCGCCGAGAAAGCGCAGTCGGAGACGTGGTTGCCCGAGACCAGCACATTGTCGGCGCGAAACAGGTTGATCCCGTTGCCGTGCTGCCCGGTGCCGCCGGCCCGGGCACCGATCCGGGCCACGCGGTTGCCGCTCACCATGGCGCCGTCCTCGCCCTTGGTCCAGCGATGCACGAGTATGCCGCCATTGCCGCAGTCGGTGACGTCATTGTCCTTGATCGAGAGCGCCTTCGTCTCGATCGCCAGAAGTCCGGCATCGGCGGCGCCCGTGATGCGGCAGCCCTTGACCCTCCCGCCGCAGCGCTCCAGTTGCAGGCCGTGCTTGCGGCTGCCGACGATCTCGCAGTCGCTGACCAGCACTTCGTCGACCGCGCGAAACGAGACGAGCGCATCGGCATAGTCGGCCAGCCAGCGATTGGCGCCGTCGAGAGTGATGCTGGAGAGCGCCACATGGCGGGCGTCGCGCGCGGTCAGGAGATGGCCTTCTCCGGTATAGGACAGACGGGTGGCGCCCGGCACGCCGAACAGCTTCGTGCCGTCGGGCAGCTCGAGATTGGAAACCTCGTAAGTGCCGGCCGGCAGGAAAACCGGCTGGCCGCTGGCGGCGGCGGCATCCAGCAGCGCCTGAAGCTTGCGGCTCTGGTCGTCGGCGGCGCCCGGCACGATGCCGGCTTGCGCCGCATCCAGCGCCCCGCGCAGCTCGGCGGCGATCGGCAGGTGCTGGGTGGAAGCGTCGCCGGCGGAAAAGCCCAGCCGCAGGGCCGGCAGGCTTGCCAGCCCTCGAAGGATCACCCGCCTTTTCAGCATCATCGCTCCCCGTTGGCGATCGTCCCGCGGCGCCGGATCGATCCTTGCCCGGCCGCAACGGCCGAAACTTTGTTGAAACTTGGCCG
Organism: Arenimonas sp.; assembly: GCA_019459145.1. GTDB lineage: Bacteria > Pseudomonadota > Alphaproteobacteria > Rhizobiales > Rhizobiaceae > Allorhizobium. The sequence goes on along the minus strand of JAIBEK010000028.1, from coordinate 113,536 downwards.
AAACCGCCGGGCACGGCAAGCGCGGCTGCGACAAATCATCCATCGGTCGTCCGTCCGGAACAGTTTGCGCCAGATCAATGCCCGTCTTTCGGCAAGGTCTAATCTTCATGCCAGACAGTAAATCGATGGAGGGCTTCATGCTTCGTCTTACCGCAGTTCTTTATATTCTGGTCGCCAGTGCCATGGGTGGCGCGGCCGTCACGGCCGTCCTTGCCATGCGAATGATGGAGGCCTGGCAGATCGCCGGGGCCTTCGCTGCGGGCTGCGTGCTCGCCCTGCCGGTCTCGGCCATTCTCGGTCGCAAGATCTACAACGCGATGAAGACCCCTTCGGCGACTGCCTGACGCAGTCGTTGGACCGCGCGCTGGGCCTGGCGGCGTCCCTTGGGCGGACCGATGCCGGTGGATCGGGGTTCGATGCGCGCGACGACGGCCGGCTTTGTCCCTGAGCGGATGAGGCCGGTCGCAACGGTTTCGCGATAGCCTTGGCCGTTTTCCTTTAGCCTATAGCGCCGCTATTTCTCGTCGTCCGTCCTGGCCTGCGCTTCCATCTCGAACTGCTGTCGGCGCCGTTCATATCCGCCAATGAAGCGGTCATAGAGTTCGGCAAAGCGCTCGACATCGTCTGCGGGCCAGTCCGCGACGATCTCGCGGATCGTGTCACGCTTGACCTCGTCCGCCCTCTTCAGCAGGTCGTGGCCGACCGGCGTGATGATGACGATGGCGCGGCGCGCGTCCTCCTGTGAAACCTCCCGCTTCAGCAATCCCCGGCGCACGAGATCGGCGACGATGCGGCTCGATCGAGACGGATCGACCCGAAGCTCTTCGGCGATCGCCCCGACGGTGACCTCCTGCGTCGCCTGCAAGCGCCTGACGGTGCCCACCACATCGAGATGTGAAAGCTCCATACCGCCGCCGACACGGCTGATCACCAGATTGCCGATGAAACGCCGGCCGATCATCAGCCGCATGCGCGCCATCGCGCTTCCGATGCGGGCAATGGTGTCGGCGGCGAGGCCGGCACCGGGCGGGGAGGGTGGTGTCGTTTCGTTTGACATGACTCTGGATAGCAGATGTTCGCCTGCCTTCCAACAATGTTCGTGCAATCCTCATGTAAGTGCGATTGACAAATATATGCCAAGAGCACATAAATTGACGAACTTCAAACCTGGACCCTCGCCATGGACATGAAATCGTCTTCGCAGACGGCCGCCCCCGCCGTTCCCGCGCCAACACCGGCACCGGCACCGACACCGACTCCGGCACCCTTCGTCTCGCTCGTCGCCGACCCGCGCCGGCGTGTCGTCGTCTTCGTCCTCTTGCTGACGGCGCTGTTCATGGCGACGCTCGACAACCAGATCGTCTCCACCGCGCTGCCGACCATCGTCGGCGAGTTCGGCCAACTCGAACGCTTCGGCTGGATCGGTTCGGCCTATCTCTTGACCTCCAGCGCCGTCATGCCGCTCTACGGCAAGCTCGGCGACCTGTTCGGCCGCAAATACGTGATCATGGCGGCGGTCGCAATCTTCACCCTCGGCTCGCTGGTCTGCGGGCTTTCGGTCTCCATGGATACGCTGATCGCGGCGCGCGTTCTCCAGGCGCTCGGCGGTGGCGGCATCATGGTGTCGATCTTCTCGATCAATGCCGACCTGTTCGAAGCCCGCGAACGGGCGCGCTACCAGAGTTATTCCAGCCTCGCGCTGATGGCATCGGGCGCCATTGGCCCGGTCTTGGGCGGCACGCTGAGCGACCTGTTCGGCTGGCGCTCGATTTTTCTCGTCAACCTGCCGATCGGCATCCTGGTGCTGGCGGGCCTTGCCGTCCTCTTGCCCTACCGCAAGCCGCACCGCCGTCCGAAGATCGACTATGCCGGCGCGATCCTCCTGGCGGGCGCCGTCGCCAGCGTCGTGCTGTGGGCCGACAGCGCGCAGATCTTCGGCTCGCTTGTCGCCACGCAAAGCCTCGCCGTGATCGCCTTCGGCCTCGCCTGTGCCCTCGGCTGGATTGCCGTCGAGCGGCGGGTCGCCGAACCGGTCGTGCCGCTCTCGCTGTTTTCCAACCGGACGATCAATCTCCTGCTCGTCGTCTCGCTGGTGTCGGGCGCCATCGGCATCGGCTCGGTCAACTATGTTGCGCTGTTCCTGCAGACCACAACGGGCCTTAGCCCGACCCATGCCGGCCTGCTGTTCATCGCCATGACCGGCGGCATTGCCGCGGGCTCGCTGTGGGCCGGCCGGCGGATTTCGAAGAGCGGCCTCTACAAGCCCTTTTCGGTCGCCTCCACGGCGCTCGGCGTCGTCAGTCTGGCCTTCTTCAGCCAGATGCACGCCGGCACCTCCGTGGCCCTCATCGCCGCCGTCATGCTGCTGCACGGCATCGGCATCGGCATCGGCCAGCAGGTTCCGGTGCTCGGCGTACAGAACGCCGCCTCGCGTGACGATGTCGGGGCCGCCACCGGCACGGTGACGCTTGCCCGCATGTCCGGCGCGGCGATCGCCATCTCGATCTATGGCGCGATCATCGGCTCCGGCCTGTCGCATCTGACCAACCAGATCCCCGGCGTTGCCGACTTCCAGCAACTCACGCCGCAGATGCTGGCAGGCCTGCCGGAAGCGAGCCGCACCGCAGTCGCCGAAGCCTATGCGGGCGCCTTCTACCCGCTCTTCCTCACGGCCTCGGGCATCGTTTCAATCGGTCTCGTCGCCGCGCTGATGCTGAAGAACGTGCGCCTGCCACTCGCGGGAAAGGGGAGGTAGGACGGAGAGAGAGGGCCGGCGCGAATGCTTCACGACAGCTTCGCGCCAGCCGCGTTTGCCAGAGTGCCGCCAATATCTCGGCATGAAGCGGTGAACGATGTTGTCCAAGCAATCTTCCAAGCGGTTCCTTTCGGCCAGCGCCGGTGCGCCGGCGCGTCGCCTGATCGGCCTCCTGTCCGGCACGGCGCTCCTGTCGGTCCTGTCCGGCTGCCTGTTCGTCACCGATACCAGTCGCATGAACATCGACGTCTTCCAGGACGAGGTGGCGCCGGTCTATTACGATCCGGCCCGCGTCCAGCCCGCCGATCCGCAGCCGGTGCCGCAAAAGCGCCAGCTCTACACCACCCAGTTCCACCAGACCTACGGCCTGCCGGTCAGCAATCCCCTGCACCGCGTCATGTATGGCGTGATCCGCGATGACGGCCACACCCTGCCGGCCATCCCGCTCGACCGGGTGGATCGCGCGCAGCTGCGCCAGGAAATCACCTATTCGACCAACGAGGCCCCCGGCACCATCGTCGTCGATACCAAGGCGCGCTATCTCTATCTCGTCCAGGCCGGTGGCAAGGCGATCCGCTACGGCGTCGGCATCGGCCGTGACGGCTTTGCCTGGTCCGGCCGCGGCACGATCCAGATGAAGCAGAAATGGCCGCGCTGGACGCCATCCGACGAGATGGTGGCGCGCCAGCCGGACCTGCGCAGCGTTTCGGCTTCCGAAGGCGGCCTGGAGGCCGGCCTCAACAATCCGCTCGGCGCCCGCGCGCTCTATATCTTTCAGGACGGCAAGGACACGCTCTACCGCGTTCACGGCACGCCCGACTGGCAGTCGGTCGGCAAGGCGACCTCGTCCGGCTGCGTGCGCATGTTCAACCAGGACGTCATCGACCTCTATGACCGCGTCGGCGCCAAGGCGCAGATCGTGGTGATCTGAGACGAACTGTAGACGGCTTGCCACGCGCTGTCGCAAAACCGCAGCCTCGCAAAGAGTTGACCCGGCCTGGCGGTTGCATGTCGGGCGCTTTCCTGTTGCATTGCGCAAAAATCGGGAACAAAGCTGATCCTCGGGATTTTAGCTGCGTCCTCTTGCCGTGTCGTTCACAGGAAGCTTCCTCGTCCATGCCTTCATCCGATCAGTTTTCGCGCCGCACCTTCCTTTCCCTGTCGGCTGTCGGCGCCGCCAGCCTGCTGGCCGGTTGCGCCTCGTCCAGGCCGGTCGGCGGCCCAGTCGCCACCACCATCACCTATCGCGACGGCCAGAGCCGGCTTGAGCGCCCGATGGCCGCCGGCTCGGCCGAGCTCGACGCCATGTACGGCGAGATCTATGACGGCGGCTATGTCATTCCGGCCGTGCCCTATCGCAAGATCGATCCGCGCTTCTATCGCCAGCGGGTCGTCGACCCGACCGGCCAGCCGCCCGGCACCATCGTCGTCGATACGCCGTCGCGCTTCCTCTATCTGGTCGAATCGGGCGGCACCGCCATGCGCTACGGTGTCGGCATCGGTCGCGAGGGTTTTGCCTGGCAGGGCACCGGCGTCATCCAGTGGCGGCAGAAATGGCCGAAATGGACCCCGCCGGACGAGATGATTTCCCGCAAGCCGGAACTGGCCAAGTATTCCGCCGACAATGGCGGCATGCCGCCGGGCCTCGACAATCCGCTCGGCGCGCGCGCCCTCTACATCTTCCAGAACGGCGAGGACACGCTCTATCGCCTGCACGGTTCGCCGGAATGGCAGTCGATCGGCAAGGCGGTGTCGTCGGGCTGCGTGCGCCTGCTCAACCAGGACGTCATCGACCTTTACGAGCGCGTGCCCAACAAGGCCAGGGTGCTCGTCTGGCAGTAAGGCGGGCGCCGTCGCGCCCCGTGCCGGTCTGAATGCCACCTTCTCCCCGTTGGGGAGGAGGGAACCTGCGATGCGGCGGCCGGTCGCCCCTATTCCAGTTCGACCAGCCGTTTCTTCAAGCGCTGGAGACTGTCGCGCAGCGTGCCGAGTTCACTCATGGTGCAACCGGTCTGCTCGCCGATCGCCCGCATGATCTTGGCCGCATGACATTTCATCGCCCGGCCGGGCTCGGTCAGCGTGACGAAGACCTGACGCTCGTCGGCGGTGTCGCGCCGGCGCTCGACATAGCCGGTCTGTTCCAGCCGCTTCAACAGCGGCGACAGGGTGCCCGAATCGAGCCCTAGCCTCTCGCCGATCGCTTTGACCTGCTGGCCGTCCTCCTCCCACAGCGCCATCATCACCAGATATTGCGGATAGGTCAGGCCGAGCGGCTCCAGCAGAGGCTTGTAGGCGCGATTGAACGCATGCGCCGCGCCATAGAGCGCAAAGCACAGCTGGCGGTCGAGCGTTACTTCCTTTTCCGCATCCGCATCACTCATGTCCGACGTCGAAGCTCCTTCTTGAATTCCCCGTGCCGACTGTCGCCAATTCTCGTCTCCGGGGCAATGTGCAAAAATTCAATTGCGCACAATTGAATTGTGCATTATATAGAATCCGTCCCAACCCGAAACAAGGAGCATCTCCATGGCAATCCTCTACACCGCCCAGGCATCCGCAACCGGTGGCCGCGCCGGCCGCGCCGTTTCCGACAATGGTGTCCTCGACGTGACCCTGACCGTTCCGAAGGAACTCGGCGGCGACGGCGCCACCGGCACCAATCCCGAGCAGATGTTCGCCGCCGGCTATTCCGCCTGCTTCCTCGGCGCGCTGAAATTCGTCGCCGCTAAGGAAAAGGTGAAGATCCCCGACGACGCCAGGATCACCACCCGCGTCGGCATCGGCCCGCGCGACGACGGCACCGGTTTCGGCATCGAGGTGGCGATCTCCGCCGAACTTCCGGGCATCGAGCGCGAACTGGCCGAAAAACTGGTCGCCGCCGCCCACATCGTCTGCCCCTACAGCCACGCCATGCGCACCTCGACCGAGGTTCCGGTCTCGGTTGCCTGAGGGGAGGGGAGGTAGTAGGCAGTAGGCAGTAGGCAGTAGGCAGTAGGTTTGCCGCCCGGCTTCATCGCCTTCCTTGCATCTCCAAATAGATCCACCGCCTGAAGGCCGGCCCCGCGCCGGCCTTTTTCCTTATGTTGAGCCGTGTTCAGGGGAATGGTGAGCCCTCACCCTGAGGCGGGAGCGTCAGCGACCCTCGAAGGGCGAGGGCGGGCGGAATTGTCGCTCACCATCAGCCGCTCGCGTTCCGCCGACCTTTGCCCCTCACCCTGACCCTCTCCCCGTAATCGGGGAGAGGGGACGGCCACGGCGGTGCAGCACGGTCCTTCTCCCCGCCTGCGGGGAGAAGGTGCCGGCAGGCGGATGAGGGGCGGAACAAATCTCCGCGACCTAAATTTACGGCCCCTCTTCATCTAAGGACAAAAATGCACTACATTCTTTCCAGAGAAAGGATAGTGTCATGCTCCATCAACCGCTCGAGTACGAAAAACCGCCCGTCTCGGAAGCCGTGACCGTCACCAAGGCGGTGATCGCCGCCGCCGATCGGCTGGGATTGTCGGCGCGCCAGCTGTCGGCCGTGATCGGCGTATCGGAAGCCAGCATATCGCGGATGAAGCGGCTGGATTTCCGTCTCGAACGCGGCACCAAGCCGTTCGAGCTGTCGCTGCTGTTCATCCGGCTGTTCCGCTCGCTGGATGCGATCACCGGCGGCGACGAGGCCGTCGCACGCGCCTGGCTGAAGGCCGAAAACACCGTGCTCGGCGGCGCGCCCCTCATCAAGATTGCAACCGTATCGGGTCTCGTCGATGTCCTGGCCTATCTGGACGCCCGCCGCGCTCTCGTCTGAAGCCCGCGCCATCGCCGGCGCCTTCTGGCGGCTGGTCGAGGCGCAGCATCAGGTCTCGACCATGAAACTGGTCGACAGCGTCGAGGAGCAAACCTTGCTCGAAAGCCTTCTGGAGGAGACCAAGCCGGCCTTTCCGCCTGAATGCGCCGGTCTTGACTACCTTCTGGCGACCCCGTTCCGCTACGGTGGTGTCTATCCGCACGGTTCGCGCTTTCGTCGGGCCGGCCGCACGCTCGGTGTCTATTACGCGGCGGAAAGCGTCGATACGGCGCTCGCCGAAATGGCCTTCTACCGCCTGCTGTTTTACGCCGAATCGCCCGCAACGCCGCTGCCGGCCAATGCCAGCGACTACACCGCCTTTTCCGCCCGGATCGCTACCCACCGCGCCATCGATCTGACCCTGCCGCCCTTGGTGAGAGACGAGGCGGCCTGGACCGGGCCCGCCGACTACACCGCCTGCCAGACGCTCGCCGACACGGCGCGGGCCGGCGGGATCGAAGCCATCCTCTACCGCTCGGTCCGCGATCCGAAGGGGGCTAAGAACATCGCGCTTCTGACGGCGAAAGGCTTTGCCGCCCGCGAGCCGGTCGAACGCCAGACCTGGCGCATCCGCCTCTCGTCCTCCGGCGTCCAGGCCCTCTGCGACTTCCCCCGCCGCCTGGTCGGCTTCGCGATCGCGGATTTTGTGGGGGATGAACGGTTGAAGGGAAGATTCGGGTGACGGCTGTTCCCCTGCCGCAATCGTCGTGCTTCTACCCCTCACCCTCACCCTCACCCTCACCCTCTCCCCGTCAGAACGGGAGAAGGTGCCGCAGGCGGATGAGGGGCTGCGTATGCGTCCGGATGTTGTCAGGACTTGCGGCGGATAAGGGGCAGCACCCCCCCCCTTGAGGGGGAGGGTCGGGCCGAAGGTCCGGGGCGGGGTGTTTCCCGGCGGGCAAAAGTCACCCTCACCCGCCGCTTCGCGTCAACCTCCCCCCTCAAGGGGGAGGTGGCAAGATCATCGCCCGATTTCCAGCAGATCCCGTCGCAATCCGTCCGGGTCGCCCGACGAAAGCTCGGACTCGACCGCCGCATGGGTCTCGCGCCAGATCGGTACGGCGGCCGAGAGCACGGCGGCGCCGTCGGCGGTCAGCCGCAGTCGCTTGCCGCGCCGGTCCTTCGGATCGGTCTCGATCGACACCCAGCCGCGACGCTCGAGCGGCTTCAGCGCCGCCGTCAGCGTCGTGCGGTCCATGGCGAGCAGATGCGCGACCGGCCCCATCGGCGGCGGCTCCGGGCGATTGAGCGCCATCATCAGAGAGAATTGCCCATTGGTCATCCCGAGCGCCCTCAGCGCCGTATCGAAGCGGCGCGCTAACGCGCGCGCGGCCCGCTGGGCATGCAGGCAGAGGCACGTATCGCGCACATGAAGGGTGGTGGAATAAGGAATCAGCGGCTCGGTTGACATATGATAAATATGTTGATATCAACGTAAATGTCAAGATGAAACCGGTCCCGGAGGAGGGAAGAATGGAACATTCTGTCGTATCCCGTGAGGAATGGCTGGAGGCGCGCCGCGCGCTTCTCACGAAGGAAAAGGAAATGACCCGGATGCGCGACCGGGTGAATGCCGCGCGCCTGGCGCTGCCCTGGGTCAGGGTCGACAAGGACTATGTCTTCGACACCCCCGCCGGCGCCAAGACGCTGTCCGAACTGTTCGACGGCCGCAGCCAGCTGGTAATCTATCACTTCATGTTCGGTCCCGACTGGGAGGCCGGTTGCCCCGGCTGCTCCTTCCTCGCCGATCACCTGGACGGAGCGATCGTCCATCTCAACAATCACGACGTTTCGTTCGTCTGCGTGTCGCGCGCGCCGCTCGACAAGATCGAGGCCTACAAGCGCCGCATGAACTGGCATTTCCCCTGGGTGTCGTCCTTCGGCTCCGACTTCAATTTCGACTACCACGTCTCCTTCACCAGGGAGGAGCTCGCCGCCGGCCCGGTCACTTACAATTATCGCGAGACGCCGGCCGAAGAGGCCCATGACGAACTGCCGGGCCTGTCATCCTTCTACCGCGAAGCCGATGGCGCCGTGTTCCACACCTATTCCAACTATGCCCGCGGCGGCGAGGAAATGCTCGGCACCATGATGATCCTCGACTGCGCACCGCTTGGCCGCAACGAGGGTTCCACCATGGACTTCGTCAAGCGCCACGACGAGTACGAGACCCGCCCGAAGGCGGCGGCCTGCTGCCATTGAAGGCACACCCAACCGAGGAGGAGAAATCATGGAGTTTTCCAAACCGCGCGAGGAACACCGCTTTCTTGAAAAGCTCGTCGGCGACTGGGTCGTCACGTCAAGCACCGGCCATGAAAACTACGATCCGGACGATCCGGCGAAGGTCTGGACCGAGACGGTCCGCTCGCTCGGCGGGCTGTGGTTCGTCGCCGAGGGCAGGGGCGCCATGCCCGACGGCAGTCCCGGTCAGATGGTCATGACGCTCGGCCACGACGCAAGGCTTGGCCACTATGTCGGCAGCTGGATCGGTTCGATGATGGACAAGCTGTGGATCTACAAGGGCTGGATCGAGCCGGACGGCAAGACGCTGACGCTCGAGGCGGAGGGGCCGAGTTTCGACGACCCGCACAGGACCGACGTTTATCATGATGTCATCACCTTAATCGATGATGACCGGCGCACCTTCTCCGGCAGCGTGCGCTTGCCCGACGGCACGTTCAAGACCTTCATGACCAGCGAGATGCGGCGCCGGGCATGAAGCCTCGATAGAATTTTGGGGGCTCGGCGCCCCCCGCCCCCCCCCCCCCCCCCCCCCCGCCCGCGGCCCCGGCCCCCCCGCCCCGACAAACCCATCCAACCCCCCCCCGCGCCCGCCCGGGCCACCACCCCCCAACAAATTTTGGGGGCCGCGCCCCCGCGGCCCGACCGGCCGCCGGCGCCCGGGCCACGGCTTGTCCATTCGATCGCGATCCCGGTTCGGGATCGCCAAGGCAAAGGAGCGCATGATGAAGGTCTCCCAGCATCTCTGGTTCGACAAGGACATGGAAGCGGCGGTACGCTTCTACACCTCGCTGATCCCCGGTTCCTCGCTCGATTGGATTTCGGCCATTCCCGCCGACACCCCGAGCGGCCCGGCCGGCAGCGTCAGGCTTGCCGGTTTCACGCTTGGCGACCAGCGCTACATGGCGATCGAGGCCGGGCCGCTCGATCCGTTCAACCACAGTTTTTCCATCATCGTCGGCTGCGACAGCCAGGAAGAGATCGATCGGCTGTGGGAAGCGCTGAGCGAAGGCGGCCAGGTCGAGCAGTGCGGCTGGCTGCGCGACCGCTGGGGCCTCTGCTGGCAGATCACCCCAACACGGCTCGGCGAACTGATGGCGGACCCCGATCCGGAAACGGCCAGGCGCGTCACGGAAGCGATGCTGAAAATGGTGAAATTCGACATTGCCGGGCTCGAGGCTGCTGCCCGGAGCTGACGCATCCCTGAGGCATGATGAACCGGGCCGCCGGCCAAGGCTTGCGGGCGCTCAACAACTGACCCGTATTCCGCAACAGAAAGAGAAAGGAACCGCCATGCAAGGCACCTTCATCTGGTACGAACTGATGCCCACCGACGCGCCCTCTGCCGTCGAATTCTACACCAAGGTCATCGGCTGGACGGCCAAGGACAGCGGCATGCCCGGATATGACTACACGATCCTTGGCATTCCCGGCTACGACATGGGGGTGGCCGGCGTGATGCAGCTCACTGACGAGATGAAGGCGAGGGGCATACCGCCGAACTGGGCGGGCTATGTGGCCGTCGACGATGTCGATGCCATGGCGCAGAAATTCGCCGAGAATGGCGGCACGGTGCATCACGCGCCGGAGGACATCCCCGGCGTCGGGCGCTTTGCCGTTGTCGCCGATCCGCAGGGCGCGGTCATCAGCCTTCTCAAGGTGATCATGCCGGAAGGCCCCATGCCGCCGGAACCGGAGCGCGGAACACCCGGCGCTTTCGGCTGGGTCGAACTGATGGCCGGCAATGGTGAGGAGGCCTTCGCCTTCTATCAGACGATGTTCGGCTGGGAGAAGGACATGGCCGTCGACATGGGCGAAATGGGCACCTACCAGTGCTTCGCCAAGGACGGCAATGTGCTGGGCGGCATGATGACCAAGCCGCCCATGGTGAGCGCACCCTTCTGGGGCTATTACATCACGGTCGATGCCATCGACGCGGCGGCCGAGCGGGTGCGCCAGGCCGGCGGCAAGATCCTGTTCGGGCCGGAAGCCGTGCCCGGCGGTAGCTTCATCCTGCAAGGCCAGGACCCGCAGGGCGCCTATTTCGCGCTGACCGCGTCGAAGCGCTGACGTTTCGCGGCCCGTTGCGTGTCAACAGCAGCCTCGCCCGGTCCAATTTTGGGTGGACCGGGCGAAAGCCCTGTCGATGATCTGCGATTCCGGTCCTGTTCTGCTATTGGGCAGAAGGACCGGTGCGACCAGGCGCCTCTGGCGGCCCGGCATGGCTTTGCTCAAGATACGGATAGGTTCATGAGAAAGACCCTGATCGCCGCCCTTTTTGCCTTCGTCCTGCCGGTCGCGGCCATCGCCGCCGAAATCCGTCTGCCCGCAGACGCGCCGGTCGCCACCGTCACCATTCCCGACAGCTGGAACCCGACCGAAATCGACCACGGCGTCGAGGCCGTCTCGCCGGACGATGCGGTCTATCTGTCGATCGAGGTGGCGGACGAGCGGACCACCGACAAGATCATCGACGACATCTTTGCCTTTCTTGAGGAGAACGGCGTGAAGGTCGATCCGGCCACCCAGACCGAAGCCGACAACAAGCTGAACGGGATGGATGTCTCGACCCTCGACTGGGAAGGGGAGGACGAGGACGGCCCTGTCTCGGTCGGCGTCACGCTCCTGTCGCCGAGGCCCGGAAAGCTCCTGCTGATGACCTATTGGGGAACGAAGGGCGAGCAGGAGAAACATCTCAACGATTTCGTCGCGGTCATCGCCTCGATCAAGCCGGTGAAATCATAAGGGCGGGCGGCACCGGCGCCTAGAGCATTTCCAGCCGATGCGTGATCGCTTCGGCGTTGGACAATGCGACAAAATCAAAAAGCTAGAGCAATTCCGGTGAACCCGTGTTCACCGGAATTGCTCTAGACGCGACCGCCGACTACGCCGCCACTGCGAGGCGTTGCCGGTAGAGATGCGCCAGCATCGTGCAGGCCAGCGCCCAGCCAGCCCCGATCGACCAGCCGGCCAGAACGTCGGTCGGATAGTGCACGCCGAGATAGATCCGGCTAAGGCCCACCAAGACGGTGAGCAACACCGCCGATCCGAGATAGAGGATCTTCTGGCCGCGGCTCTCCGCCATTTCCGCCAGCAGCGCGCCGAGCGTCAGGTAGACCACCGCCGAAACCGTCGCATGGCCGCTCGGGAAGCTGGTGGTGAAGACGCGCGCAACGCCGGTAAGATCCGGGCGAGGGCGGTCGTAGAGCGATTTGAGGCCGCTGCTCAGAAGCGTGCCGCCGATCACCGAAGCCGTGAGGAACCATCCCGTCCGCCTTCGCCCGATGAGGACGAGATGGACCACGACGACCGTGATCAGGATGGCAAGAACGGTGAAGCTGCCGAGCGCGGTCACGTCGCGGGCGGCTTCCTCCAGCCAGGCCGGGCCGATCGGGTCGGTCGGATCGCCGGGCGTGCGCAGGGCCATGAGCACGGCCTGGTCGATTTTCATCGTCTCGCCCTCGCTCACTTCGTCGGCGATCAGGCCGAAGCCGCCGAGAAGTGCGGCCAGCGCCGCGCCGGCGACATAGGAGGACGTCGAGCCGGAGCCTTTGAGCCAGTTCATCTGTCGTCCTCTTCCGGGTTCGCAAGCCGAGGCGCAGCATGCCGCCGCATCGCGACGGGTCCGCATCGATCGCCTGCAGATTGCTGCCGATCGCGTCTTCAAGGCAAGCGGAGAAAGGCGCGCGTTGGCGCGCTCTGGCGATCAGGTCAAGATAAGGGGAAACAAAGCGGCGGAGAGGCTAGCGCCTGACGGATCGTGCCGTCAGTCGGCCTTGGCTGCCTTCTTCGTCGCCCGCTTGGCGGGCTTTGCCGCTTCCGGCACGGCTTCGGCTTCGCGCAGCATGCGCAGCGCCTTCAGCTTTTCGGTCTTCTTGTCGCGGGCCGTCGATTCGGCCGCGATGATGGCGCGGGCGGTATGATCGGTCGTCGCCGCCTTGTCGCGCGCGTCGACCCTGCCGGGCTTGAAGAATTTGTCTTTGGTCGCGGTCATGGGATCAGCCTTCCGAAAGGGGACGGAGGACGGCTTGCGCCCGATGTCGGGCGCAGGCCGCGGGTGAGGCCATTAACGGGTGCGCACGGCAGCCTTCTTCGGCATCGGAAGCAGGCCTTCGCGCTGCATCTTCTTGCGAGCCAGCTTGCGCAGGCGGCGAACGGCTTCGGCCTTTTCGCGAACGCGCTTTTCAGAAGGCTTTTCGAAGGCGCTGCGGGCCTTCATTTCGCGGAAGAGACCTTCGCGCTGCATCTTCTTCTTCAATACCCGGAGTGCCTGGTCGACATTGTTGTCTCGAACGAGAACCTGCAAGGGATTTCCTTTCCATCGGCGCCCAAGCGCCGTTTCGTGGTTGAGGGTTGAAAGACTAACGCCCGACGCGGATCGAGGAGGGCTTCAGCCAGGGTTCGGCCTTGACCGTCACCTGTTGCTGCTTCTCCACTATTCCCGACGACGTTTCAATGCCGTCGATGTCGGACAGGGTGACGCGGCGTTCGAAATTTTCCGCGTCGAAACGGACGCGGTATTCCGGCTCGCCATGTTCGGCGGGCAATACCGTAATGATGCGACAGGCCTGCCTGTTCCGGCTGGTGCCGGAAATGCCGTCCCGAAGCAGGACCCGATCACCCACGCGGGGAGACGATATGCGCATGTTAGGGTCCTTTCTCGACCTGTCCCGCGGAATACGAGAACCTGGGACAAATCAAAAAGGCCGGGCGTTACCCCGACCTCTTCCTGTCACTCAAAGCCTTGACTGCCGGTACATCCGTGGTCAGTCGCGGCGAATGACAATTACGCAGCCCGGAGGTTGTCCGCCGAGTTCTTGCCCGACTTCTTGTCGCGCACGATGTCGTAGGAAACCTTCTGGCCTTCGACGAGTTCGCGCATGCCCGACCGTTCAACGGCGGAGATGTGAACGAATACGTCGGTCGAGCCTTCGTCAGGCTGAATGAAGCCGAAGCCCTTGGTGCTGTTGAACCACTTTACGGTACCGGTATTCATAACGATATCCTTTCAATCGTTGGGTTCGCCGGTGAGATATTCGTCCGGCTTGATCGACGTTGAGAGGAAATCTGACGGTGCGCCAAGGCGCGTAGACAAACACACTAGCAATCTTCGATAGCGGCAATATAAACTTTTTGCCACGGATTGCAATAATCGAATGAAGAATCTTCGGGATATCCATTTTTCGCGCGCGACGAAAACCGCAGGCCCGCCGCACGCAGAGAGCGCGAAGGCGCGACGCCCATGACGGCCTGCGCCCTGGTGGCTCGGCCTTTCCGGCCGCGCTTCGGGCGGGCATGGCGCTCGCCTCACGCGACCAGCCCCTGGGCGATCTTGTAGCGCGCCTCCGTCTGCTTGTCCTTTTCCGCCGGTCGCTCGAAATGGTGGACAAAGATCCTCACCGCCTCATGCAGGCTGGACGTCGTCGCGAAAGCCTCGCGATTCGTCTTCTGGTAAGGCTTGGCGATCTCCGCCAGCATGATTTCGACATTGCGTTGCGGATCCTTGAGCACGTGATCGGGAAAGCCGGCCCCGACACCGCCGGTCTGGTTGAGCTGGAACAGCCCGAAGCTGCGCTCCCCCTTGAGATTGGACGCGTCCGGGTCGAGGCCCGATTCGGCGATCGCATTGGCGATGGCGGCAATCTGCTGGAGCGTGCCGTAGCCGTGGGCGGCAAACGTCATGGCGATCAGCTCGGCATGTTTGCGGCGCGCGGGCTTGATGCGCGGCGAACCGTAGTTGATCGCTCCCGGTGAAACCGGCGCACCGCCGCTCGACTGGAGCAGTCCCGCGACGTATGTCTCCACCGCACTGGCGATGAACGGCCGGCTTTCCTCGAAGGCCCCCTGCAAGGCGCCGGCGACAAGATCGAGGATCTGCTGCCCGGTCTCCCCGGTCAACAGCTTCGCATCGCGCCCGGAAAGTGTCTCCTTGTCGCGCCGGTCCTGATCCGCCGTGCTCGTCGCCTGGGCCAGCAGGTCCTCCCTGCGCGTCGCCGGCGTTTCGATCGCCAGCACCGCCGCCTCGCGCCCGAGGATCTGCGACAGCAGCAGCTGCACCATCGATACCGGCCGGCCGAGCGTCGTTGCGAGCATCTCCTGCGCTTCCGCCGCCATGATGGCGAACAGGGTGCATTGCGCGCGCCAGTCGGATATGTCTTCGGCACCGTAATGGATGCCGAAGCCCGGATCGGCGCCTTGCAGCGCCCACTCCTTCGCCGTGAAGGCAAAGGGGCCGTGACCCGAAACGCCGGCCGGTGGCGTTTCGCGCACATTGCTGCGCAGCTGCGCCACGGCCATCAGGTAGAAGGCATTGGCGCCGAACATCGCTGCCTGTTCGACCAAGTGCTGTGCCACGCGGTCCTTGTCGAGCGAGCCGAGCTTGTCTGCCGTCTTGTCGATCGCGTCGTCGCTGACCCAACCCTCGGTCTTGTCGCCGGTGGCAAGCCGGATCTTCGTCCAGGGCAATTGCGTGTCGTCGAGGATGTCGACCACCATTTCGGCCGTGGCCTTCACCCCGAGCGGCTTGCCGCCGCGCTCATCCCGCATCATGCGGGTCTGTTTCATCACCGCCATGGATCAGATCCCCCCTTCATCTCCGTCATTCTTGGCGCGAAAGGTTTCCCACCTCGAACGCGTTCTTGACCTTGCGCGCCGTGCAATCCTTGTCACCAGCCGCCTCCGCTAGCTTTTCGAGCAGGCGGACGTCGTCTTCGGTCACGCCGGTCTTGTCGAGATCCGGGCGCTCCTCGCCGCGGCCGCGATAGAATTCCTTGATCGCCGCGCGCGTCTCCGGTCCGAGTTTGCCGTCGGGCGTCAGGCACAGCGTCCGCTGTATGCGCTTGACCACGACCGGGGAGAGCAGACTTTCATAGGTGCTGTCCGGCGTCGGGCGCGGCGATGGCGGCAGCGGCGTCAAGGGGCTCGGCGGGGCCTGCAGCGCCCGGACCACCTCCGCGCTCCTGATGCTCGCGACAGTGAGCGTCACCCCGGAACTGTCCGGATCGGCCTTGGCGGCGGCCGTCGCCGCGCCGATATGCTCGATCAGCTGCGCCTCGATGCCGGCCGGCAGGCAAAGGTCGAGATAGGCCCGGATGTGGCTGTAGGCGACCGTCGGGGAGGCGGCGATTTCCTGCCTCTGCCGCGCGGTGCCGTCACGATAGGCGGTGGCCAGCTTCTTGACGAACTGCCTGGTCGGCGCGGGCGGCAGCTGATAGAGATAGGTGCCGGCGGCGATGTCCGTCAGGCTCGAGCTCAGTCCGAAGGCCTGTGCCACCACCGCCATGCTCAATTGCGCGGCGCCGGTGACGGCGAGCACCGCATTGGTGGTCTGGCCGATGACGGAAATCGCCGAACGCGTCGCGTCGCGCTTGCGTTGAAGCTTGAACAGCCGGTCGAAATATTGCGAGCAGCTGTCGTCGACATAATTGTAGCCGGCGATCGTCACGTCATACCAGTCGACGCTTTTGCCGCCATAGCCCGCGTCGCGCACCAGCGCGTCGAGAAGCCTTGCCCTGTGGCTGGCCGCGCGCTCGACATCGGCGGCGTCAAGCACCGGCGCCAGCCCGCCATAATAGCCGTCGGCCGTGCTGCACGCCGAGAGGCAGGCGATGACAGCGAGCATGGCTGCGCCGCGCGCCTTGCCGAGCAAGGCGCATATTGGATTGTTTGACATCATGTCCCCCCATGCGGCGGAATGCTCACCCAGGCCGCCGCCGCGCGCGTTCATGCGCGTTCCGACAAAAGATACACCCAGCCAAATGCAATTTAAAGGGGATTTCATAATCTACAAAACATAACTTTAGGGCGTGTTCAATGGCAGGCAAGGCCTAGCCGTCCGAAGCCGGAAGGCAGGGTTCCGATTCCTGCGGGCCGGAGGCTTTCCTTCCGTGGTGAGTGACCTATTCTGGCCAAGGCTCGCTGAAATGGACCCGGTTTGCGGAGCGTGGGATGATTGGATCGATTGCAAGGGTGGTAACCTACGGCCTGCTCGGCCTTGTCGGCCTGCCGATCGCAACCACGCTGCTGGTGCTGGCGCTGGCCCATGCTTTCGACCCGCGTTGCGGCACGCCGGGCGATTCGGGCGGTTGCGAAATGGGCGCGGTGTCGATCGGCGTCATGGCCGCCCTTCCGGGGTTGGCCATCGGCGTGGCCCTTGCCCTCTTCAAGGAGTGGCGCAAGCGGCAGCGGCGTCAGGACCGCTGATACCGCAGCGCATTGACCAGCAGCGAAAAGGCCGGCGAGGCATGGCGGCGGCTCGGATAATAGAGATGGTAGCCGGTAAACGGCGGCGTCCAGTCGTCGAGCACGGCAAGCAGGCGGCCCTGCGCCAGGTGATCGCGCACCATGTCCTCGAACAGGAAGGCCAGGCCGTACCCGTCGAGCGCTGCGGTCAGCACCTGTCGGACATCGTTGAACACCAGTTGCCCGTCGACCCTGACCCGGATTTCCTGTCCCTCCTTCTCGAATTCCCAGGCGTAGATGCCGCCATAGGTCGGAAGGCGGGTGTTGATGCAGTCGTGCTGGGTGAGGTCGCGCGGCGAAAGCGGCATGGGCCGGTTCGCCAGGTAGGCCGGTGAACCGACCACCACGAGGCGTGCATCGGGTGCGATGCGCACCGCCACCATGTCCTTTTCCACCTGCTCGCCGAACCGCACCCCGGCGTCGAAGCGCTCGGCGACGATGTCGGTCAGCGCCAGGTCGGAGAACAGCTCGACCTTGATATCGGGATTATGCCTGAGCACCGGGGCGAGCGCCGGCCACAGCACCGTGTCGATCGCGTGCTGCGTGGCGGTGATGCGGAAACTGCCGGCCGGCCGGTCCCGGTATTGGCCGAGAACCTCGAGCTCCTGTTCGATGCTGTCGAAGGCGGGCCCGAGTGCCGCCAGCAACCGTTCGCCAGCCTCCGTCGGGGCAAGGCTGCGGGTGGTGCGGGTGAGAAGCCGCACGCCGAGCCTTTCCTCGAGCCGTCGCACGATCAGGCTGAGCGAGGACTGCGACGTGCCGAGCCTTGCCGCCGCGCGGGTAAAGCTGCGCTCCTCGGCCACGCTGCGAAACGCCATCAGGTCGCCAAGCTCTTCGCGCCGCATTCATTGATCCTTGATATAGGTGCAATCTCTTTATGTAGTCTAATCGAATTAAACCAGATCCGCTATGGTCTGTCGCAAGGGGTGGTAAGCCACCCCGCTCAACAAGGCCTGCGGGAGCGCATCATGGACATCAAGAGACTGGGATCGCGACCCTCGGCCATTGGTCCGGCGGACTGGTTCACCGGCAGCGTGCGCATCGATCCGCTGTTCCAGGCCGAAGCGCCGGCCCGCGCCAATGGCGTTGCCGTCACCTTCGAGCCCGGCGCCCGCACCGCCTGGCACACCCATCCGCTCGGCCAGACGCTGATCGTCACGGCGGGCCTCGGCCTCGTTCAGCGTGAGGGCGGACCGATCGAGGAGATCCGCCCCGGCGACGTCGTCTGGTTCGCGCCCGGCGAAAAGCACTGGCACGGCGCCTCGGCGACCGTCGCCATGACCCATATCGCCATCCACGAGGCGCTCGACGGCAAGACCGTCGACTGGCTCGAACCGGTTACCGCCGCGCAATACGCTGGCTGAGCCGACGCCGCTGCCGCTAAGACAACATTCATTCTGATCCCACCGCGGTCAGTGACCGCCCCACGCGACGCGCAATCCATTCGAGATTGCCCGCTTCAGACCGTTTCCATACCCAAAGGAGAACGCCCATGTTTGTAAGAGCCTTCGGCGCCAATGCAGCCGACAAACCGCTCGAGCCCATGAACATCTTCCGCCGCGATGTCGGGCCGGACGATGTTGAGATCAAGATCGCCTATTGCGGCGTCTGCCATTCCGACCTGCACACGGTCCGCTCGGAATGGGGCGGCACGATCTACCCCTGCGTGCCCGGCCACGAGATCGCCGGTCATGTGACGGCCGTCGGCAGCGGCGTGACGAAGTTCAAGATCGGCGACACCGTCGGTGTCGGCTGCATGGTCGACAGCTGTCAGCATTGCTATGCCTGCGACGACGGGCTGGAGCAGTATTGCGAGCACGGTTTCACGGGCACCTATAACGGCGCCACCGCAGACGAACCGGGCCATACGCTTGGCGGTTATGCGCAGTCGATCGTGGTCAAGGACAAGTTTGTGCTGAAGATCAGCCATCCGGAAGCTCAACTGGCTGCCGTCGCTCCGCTTCTGTGCGCCGGTATCACCACTTATTCGCCGCTACGCCACTGGCGGGTCGGTCCGGGCCAGAAGGTCGGCATCGTCGGGATCGGCGGCCTCGGCCACATGGGCATCAAGCTCGCTCATGCAATGGGCGCCCATGTCGTGGCCTTCACCACCTCGGAAAGCAAACGCCAGGATGCGCATGAACTCGGAGCCGACGAGGTGGTCGTCTCGAAGGATGCCGATGAGATGGCAAAGCATGCCAACAGCTTCGACTTCATCCTCAACACGGTCGCGGCGAGCCACAATCTGGACGCCTTCACCAATCTTCTGAAGCGGGACGGGACTTTGACGCTGGTCGGCGTCCCGGAGCATCCGCATCCGTCGCCGAGCATTTTTTCGCTCATCTTCAAGCGCCGCTCGATTGCCGGTTCGCTGATCGGCGGCATCACTGAGACTCAGGAAATGCTCGATTTCTGCGCAGAGCACGGCATCGTGTCGGAGATCGAGATGATCCCGATCCAGAAGATCGACGAAGCCTATGACCGGATGCAGAAGGGCGATGTGAAGTACCGCTTCGTCATCGACAGCGCGACGTTCTGAAGCAATCCTCCCGGAGCCGGGGTGCCGGTTCCGGGAATTGTGGCGCGACGCGGGCGGCGCTACGCGCCACCTTCTCCTCGCTGCGGAGAAGGCAAGCGGACGCCACTTGCCTTCTTACTTGTTCTGCAGCAGCCACATCTTGCCGGCCATGGTGATGCCATGGGCGGATTGCTCGACGGCGGTGTCGGGATTGACCGGCTGCAACAGGCCATGCTCGCGCAGTTCGTTGACGGTATTCGTCTTAATCGACTTGATCTTCTGCGGCCGCTCCTTGAAGCGGTCGGTGCGCGCATAGGTCACCTGGGCATTGAGGTGGGTCCAGTTATTGCCTTCGGCGGGGAAGAGGTCGCCATCCTTGGCAAGTTTCAGTCCGCGGATCTGGACGGGGGTGAGTTCGAGCATGGTCGGTCCTTGAAAATCTGACGTGGTGTCGGTTTTAGTGCCGCGGCCGGCTTGGGACTGGCCGCCGGCGGATCAGGTGGCGGCAAGCGCGCTTTCGGCCTCGCGGAAGGAGAGCAGCCGGCCGCGCTTCTCGTCCCAAAGGGCGAGATTGACGCAGGCAAAGCTGTCGCGCAGCGTGATGCGGCCGATGCCGGCGAGTTGCGGATGGTCGCGCAGCACTTCCGGCAGGCGGTAATAGGGAATGCGGCTGGCCAGGTGGTGGACGTGGTGAATGCCGATATTGCCGGTCAGCCAGCGCAAGGCGAGCGGCAGGTCGTAATGCGAGGCGCCGTGCAGCGCGGCCTTGGGAAACTGCCAGTCATCGCCCTTCGACCAGTGCGTTTCCTCGAACTGGTGCTGGACATAGAACAGCCAGATGCCGGTGGCACCGGCGATCAGCACGATCGGCAGGTGGATGACGAGGAAGGGCACGAGGCCGACGGCCCAGATCATCAGGGCAGACACCACCGCAATGCCGAGATTGGTGCCCATGGTCGAGATCCACGGCTGCGCGCCGTCCTTCATCATGCCAAACGGCAGGCGCTGCTTGAACAGGAAGAGAAAGGCCGGGCCGATGCCGAACATCACCGCCGGATGGCGATAGAGGCGATAGCCGAGCCGGCTGCGCGGCGAAAGCGCGCGATATTCCTCAAGCGTCAGCGTGGTGATGTCGCCGATGCCGCGCTCGTCGAGATTGCCGGCGCTGGCATGGTGGGCAGCGTGCGCCCGGCGCCAATAGCCGTAAGGGGTGAGCGTCAAAACGCCGATCAGCCGGCCGGTCCAGTCGTCGAGACCGCGGCGGGCGAAGAACGAGCCGTGGCCGCAATCATGCTGGATCATGAACAGGCGCAGAAGGAAAATGCCGGCCGGAACGATGGCGATCAGGCCGAGCCAGACGCCGTTGACCAGGGAGAGATAAGCAAGCGTCCAGAACAGCACGAACGGAACGAGCGTGATGACCAGTTCGAAGACGCTGCGCCTAAGGCGCGGCTGTCGATAGCGCGCCAGGATCTTCAACCACGCGCCGACATTCTCTTCGGCAGGTGCAGCAGGTGCGTGGATGGTGACGTGGGCGTTCATGAAGTCCGATCCGTTGGTTTCGAGCGCGACAAGCCGGCGCTGGCTTCCTCTGCGACCCCGTGCGTCATTGCCAGGGCCACATATGCAATCTTAACGATTGTATTTCGCGTTTGCATCCTAAGCGTTCAAGGCGCCGCAAACGCAAAAAGGCCAGACATCCGCCTGGCCTTCTCAACTTCTTTAAGCCCGCCACGCCAGTACATCCGTGGTCGCGGCTAGCTGAAGCTTCAAGCGGCCTGCAGCTGGCCGGCGGACATCTTGCCCGACTTGTTGTCGCGTTCCAGTTCGAACGAGATCTTCTGGCCTTCGACGAGGTCGCGCATGCCGGCGCGTTCTACAGCCGAGATGTGGACGAATACGTCCGCGCCGCCGTTGTCAGGCTGAATGAAGCCGAAGCCCTTGGTGGAGTTGAACCATTTTACTGTGCCGGTGGTCATGACGAACCCTTTCATAGCAGCATTGATGTCCGCCGAACGACGCTCGACGGTTGTTTTCGACTTTTGAGAGGGGGAAGTTCGTCCAGAGGCGCAAGCGCCATAAACAAATATCGGCAAACAAAGTATCGATCAGCCATAGATACACGCTCGCCTGTCCGGCGTCAACTTTTTGTTTGTGTTCATTTTGTGTGCGTGCGGTGGTTGCGGCTCCGTTCGAGTACATCCCCGGCGGGGTTGTGCCGGGGCCGCGCCGCCGGGGGAGGGGACGGGTTACCGTTTCAAACTCCCCAAGATCCCGCGCACGATGGCGCGTCCGACCGAGTTGGCGACCGAGCGGGCCGCACTCTTCATCGCCGCCTCGATCACCGTCTCGCGCTGGTAGCCGGAGGTCCGCCGCGTCGTGGTCTTTTTCGTCGGGCGGTCGTCATCGTCATCGTCCTTGTCGCCGAAGCCCGGCAGCGACCAGCGGCCGGCGGCCGAATCCTTTTCCTCGCCGCGCGCCTCACGCTCCTCGGCGGCCCGGCGGGCGGCCTCGGCCTCGGCCGCCTTCTGTTCGCGGGCCATCAGGATCTCATAGGCCGATTCCCGGTCGAGATCCTTGTCATAGACGCCGGCGACCGGGCTCACATTGATCACCGCGCGGCGCTCGGCCTCGCTGATCGGTCCGGGCCGGCCGGCCGGCGGGCGCACCAGCGTGCGCTCGACGATCGAGGGCACGCCCTTGGCCTGCAGCGTCGAGACCAGCGCCTCGCCGATACCGAGCATGGTGATCGCGGTCTCGCAGTCGAAGGCCGGGTTGGGGCGGAAAGTGGTCGCCGCCGTCTTCACCGCCTTCTGCTCGCGCGGCGTATAGGCGCGCAGCGCATGCTGGATGCGATTGCCCATCTGCGCCAGCACGGTGTCGGGCACGTCGAGCGGGTTCTGCGTGACAAAATAGACGCCGACGCCCTTGGAGCGGATCAGCCGCACCACCTGCTCGATGCGCTCGACCAGCACTTTTGGCGCGTCGTTGAACAAGAGATGCGCCTCGTCGAAGAAGAACACCAGCTTCGGCTTGTCCGGATCGCCCACTTCCGGCAGTTCCTCGAACAGCTCGGACAGCAGCCACAGGAGGAAGGTCGAATAGAGCCTAGGGTTCATCATCAGCTTGTCGGCGGCCAGCACCGAGATCGCCCCGCGCCCGTCATTCGTCGTGCGCATGATGTCGGTGACGGCGAGCGCCGGTTCGCCGAAGAAATGTTCCGCGCCCTGCTGTTCCAGCACCAGCAGGCCGCGCTGCAGCGAGCCGACCGAGGCCTTGGAAATGAGGCCGAACTGGCTGGACAACTCGCTCGCATGCTCGCCCATATAGTTCAACAGCGCCTGCAGGTCTTTCAGATCGAGCAGCGGCAGGCCGCCCTGGTCGGCGATCTTGAAGGCGATGTTCAAGACGCCTTCCTGCGCCTCCGACGCATCCATCAGCCGCGACAGCAGAAGCGGGCCCATTTCGGCAACCGTGGTGCGCACGCGGTGGCCCTGCTCGCCGTAGAGATCCCAGAAGATCACCGGGAACTGCTGATAGTCGAAATCGTCGAAGCCGATCTGCGCGGCGCGCTGGTCGACCCAGTCCTTCTTCTCGCCCATCACGGCGATGCCGGAGAGATCGCCCTTGATGTCGGCGCAGAACACCGGCACGCCGGCATTGGAAAAGCTCTCGGCGAGCACCTGCAGCGTCACCGTCTTGCCGGTGCCGGTGGCGCCGGTGACGATGCCGTGGCGATTGCCGTATTTGAGATCGAGATATTCGCCCTTGTTGAGGCTGTCGTCGGGATTGCGGCTGGTACCGATATAGAGCTTTCCGTCTTGAAGCATGAACCGCGTTCCGTCCCTGTTTTGGCCGACGGGCACAAGCCGGGCGCATGCGCCGGCCCCGTCATTCCCTGAATCGTCACCTTGCTGTTATAAGGATAGTGTGAAACATCGACAACAGCGCGCCAGCCAGCGTCGCGTGCCGGAATTTCGGACGAATACGCCGGGGACAGATGCGCCCCGGACAGTTGCGCCGGGAGAAAAAACACGCTGCGGAGAAATGCGGCCTTGGGCGGCTCGCCGCTTGAGTTCACCGGAAACTTCAATTACGTTGACGTTAACGTCAATTTTGCACCAGGAGGCTCACCATGAACGAACTCGTAAACCGCATCGCCGACAAGGTCGGCATCGAACCGGCCGTGGCTGAAAAGTCGGTCGGCATGATGCTCGGCTTCCTCCAGCGCGAAGCCGCCGACGGCCCGGTCGCCAAGATGATCGAATCCGTCCCCGGCGCGCTCGAGCTCGTCGCCAAGTATAATGGCGAGGGCGAAGGCAAGGGCCTGCTCGGCGGCCTGATGAGCGCCATCGGCGGCGGCGGCATCATGGGGCTTGGCCAGCAGCTGATGGCCCAGGGCCTCGGCATGGGCGAAATCTCCAAGCTCGCCAAGGAAACCATGACCGCCGCCCGCGAATATGCCGGCGACGAAGTCGTCGACGAAGTGGTGGCCTCGGTCCCGGGGTTGTCGCAGTTCGTCTGAGACGGGTGGGCGATTGGAATTGAAGAAGCCGCCGGAGCGATCCGGCGGTTTTTTTGTGCGTGGGGGAGGGGAGGGATTTTGGCCGGAGATGCTGTAAGTTCGCGGGGCGCTACGCGCAAGGCTTACAGGATGAAGAAGCGGACGGAGAATTTAGCTTCAGGACACAAACGACAGTTGTGCGTAAATTAAAAGCCGGCTTATCTAAGATATGGATGTTGACGATGAATCTGGGGTCATCAGGTGCACACATTTGACGATGCTACAATACAACAGATATTTGGTGCGGATGATGCAGAAAACGAGGATGACGAGCGCCTAAAGGAATACTTCTATCGGAATATGGCGTACGACTCCCTGACGTCCAATCTCCCTGTCCGGGTTCTTGTCGGCCACAAAGGAGTGGGCAAAAGCGCACTTCTTAAGCGGGCCTACCTATCCGATGTAGAGGCTCATGTCCCCTGCGTCTGGTTGCAGCCAGATGCATTGCTTAACGTCCAGACTGACGCCAACCCAAATGACCAATTCGTCCGCAGAATTGCTGTCTGGAAGACGGGAATCTTGAGGGAAATACTGGGTGCACTGTTTGAGCAAGCAATGCTCAATCAACTTCCCGAATTAGAGAAGGCCTCAGCTAATTCTCTTGCTGAATTAATAGTGAGATGGCTGGACGAACAGAGCTTGGGCAGTGGCGAGGCACGCTCGATTAACATTTACATCGATGACATAGATCGCGGATGGAAAGCAAATCCTGACGATATAACAAATATTTCAGCATTGCTGAATGCTATTCGCGATATTGGAGGTAAGCATCCGCGCATCCGGTTCCGGATCGGTCTCAGAAGCGATGTGTACTTCTTAGTACGAACATCAGACGAATCCACGGACAAAATCGAAGGAAACGTTATTTGGCTGAGGTGGATCAATGATGACATCATCCGGGTGATTGCCAAAAGAATCGCCACGTTCTTCAAATTGGAGTACACCCAACAGGCTATCGATAAACTTGATCAGGGCCAAATTACGAGCCTTATTCTAAAGGAAGTTATTGAACCTCGCTTTTCCGGAAAAGGAAAATGGGAGGATCGACCAGTTCACAAGATCTTGCTGTCACTTACGCGAGCGAGGCCGCGTGATTTAGTGAAGTTATTTAGACTTGCTGCAAAGTGTGCAAATAAGCGCAGCGCTACGATAATATCATCACAAGACCTAAATAGTATATTTGAAATGTACTCACAAGAAAGACTTCAGGATATCATAAATGAGTTCAAGAGTGAATTGCCGCAGATTGAACGTTTGCTTCTTGCGATGAAGCCGACAAAAATAGAGAGGAGAGCGGCCACGAGCTATACGTTTACTACTGATCAATTGTCTAAGAAACTTACAAATATAATCCAACAAAACAATTTTACATTTACAAACGGGAAGGCAATTAGTTCTCGCGCGCTCATACAGTTTCTATATAAAATCGATTTCATTACGGCCAGAAAAGTGGAGGCTGACGGAAATATAGTAAGAAAGTATTTTGAAGAATCCCGTTTTCTGGGTCATGAAATTGTCGATTTTGGATACGGTTGGGAAATTCATCCCGCATACCGTTGGGCGCTGCAGCCAGAAAATGTCAATGCTATTTTGGATGCGTTGGAATTATGAGGCTCTTTCACGAAATTACGTGGTCCGCCCTTGGAGCTATTGGCAGATCGCCCATTTCAAAAATTGCGATAATTATGCCGTTCATTGGATATATTCTGCTTTTGCAGGACGATGTATCTAGATTTATGAGCCCATTCGTAGTCAATGGCGATAAGCTAGATTTTGAACTTGGGATTGGATTCTATTTTCTATATTTTGGACTGTTTTTATTTGGCTTTGGTTCCTTCCTTTTCCAGGTGGCTTCGCCCGATACCGCTAAAAGGTTCAGTTCAGCGGATGAATATGTTGAGCGTATTCACTCAGTGACAAATAACTCAGATTTGACTCCGAGGTTGGTATTTATCTTGCAACATGTCGAGGTTGGTTCGGTCGTTGAAAAAGAGGCTTCTCTCTACAAGAATGCCTTGTCCACAGGCGTCGGTAGCTCATCACAGCAGGCGGCGAAGATATTCACATTACGGAATTTTTTCGAAATAAAAGACAAATCGAGAGGCGTGTTCAGGATTGCAGTTTTTTTCCTTTTTTCATCCGGAATACTATTAACGATGGTGCCGTCCTTTATTGCTCTAGGACGTGTTGGTCGAGACTTCTCCAGGAACTACCTGTGAGGCGAGGTACCGCCACATTGCTCAGATGTCTGGCGCGCTTTGCGCAAATCCCCCCTCAATCCCACTCCGGCGCCATGTGCTCCGGGTTGACGATCCGACCGACCGGCCCTGCGAGGCCCGAGATTGCGTCCGTTTCTTCGGCGTCGAGCGAGAGGTCGAAGACGGCAAAATTTTCCGCGAGCCGGCTTTCGGATACGGTCATGGTCAGCGCGCCACGTCCTACTTCCACATCAGCCGGCGTAACGCCACCTGCAAGGCCTCTCACCCCTTCTCCGCCAGCCACTCCCGCAGCGCCGCGTTGATGCGCGACTGCCAGCCGGGGCCGGTCTTGCGAAAACCCTCCAGCACGTCCAGATCCAGCCGGATGGTGGTCGAGACCTTCGGGCTTTCGCTCTTGGGCCGCCCGACGCGGACTGGTGTCGCCTCCAGCTTCTCGCGCCACGGCGTCTGGCTGAGGTCAGGGGCGTCGTCCGGGTCCTGCCAAGCGTTCGCCATAGGCTTGTTGTTCGCGGTCATTGGCTTTTCTCATACTGATTATGCGTTGATCCTCGCCGCGCGGCGTCCAGACGATGACCACCATTCGACCGGCGAGAAATCCGATGGTGAAGAAGCGGGTTTCGCCGTAGTCGAACCGATCGTCCTCGATCGTCAGATGCGGGCCGTCGAAAACCTCGCCAGCGGCGGCGAAATCCAGTCCGCGCTCGTCCAGTGTTTTCCAGCGCTTCTGTTCGTCGAACACGATTGCCATTATTGTTACTACAAAAATGGTTGCGAGCCAACACCAGAATGACAACCTTCCCCGCCGCGATCAAGGCTCCCCCCTCAATCCCACGCCGGCGCCAGATGCCCCGGATTGACGATCCGCCCGTCGGGCCTTGCGAGGCCCGAAATCGCGTCCATCTCCGCCCCGTCGAGCGAGAAGTCGAAGACGGCAAAATTTTCCGCCAGCCGGCTTTCGGTCGCGGTCTTGGTCAGCGCCGCCACGTCCTGCTGCTGGATGAGCCAGCGAAGCGCAACTTGGGCCGCCGTCTTGCCGTGGCGGGCGCCGATGTCCTGCAGCAGTCCGTCCTTCGGCACGCGGCCGTCGGCCATGGCGTAATAGGCGGTCACCGACATTCCGTAGGAGCGGGCGGCGGAGAGCACCGCGGTCTGGTCGAGATAGGGGTGATATTCGATCTGGTTGGTGACGATCGGCGCCTTCGACAGGCGGACGGCCTCGCCCATCAGCGCGCAATTATAGTTGGACACGCCGATATGGCGCACCTTGCCGGCATCGACCAGCGCGTTCAGGCCCTCGATCTGCTCTTCGAGCGGCACCGGGCTTTGCGGCCAGTGCAGGAGCAGCAGGTCGACATGGTCGGTCTGAAGCTTCTTCAGGCTCTCGTCGACCGAGGGGCCCATGGCGCTTCGGGAAAACTGGTCGACCCACACCTTGGTGGTGAGAAAGATGTCGCCGCGGGCAATCCCCGAGCGGCCGATCGCCTCGCCGACCGCGGCCTCATTGCCGTAGATCTGGGCGGTGTCGATGTGGCGAAAGCCGGTCTTCAGGGCGAGCGGCAGGATCTTCAAAACGTCTTCGCCCGGCATGCGGAAGGTGCCGAAGCCGAGGGCCGGGATATGCGCGCCATGGGCGGTGACATATTTCATGGGAGAATTCCTCTTCTGCGCGGGGGAGGCGGGCCGAGCATCCCCAGACCAGCGGTGACGCTCCATAACATGAGGCTTTTGTCGCGCGCTTCAAGCGGGAACTCGGAGTTTGCGGCCAAGATGGCGCGCGCCGGGGGAGGGGCAATCTTCGGCCTGTACCCCATTAACCCGTCGAGCAAGCGACGCCCCTCACCCTGACCTTCTCCCCGTTCATGGGGAGAAGGTGCCGGCAGGCGGATGAGGGGCCGGAGCTTCACTCCAATAACTTCAAGGCGTGCGGAACGCGTCTACCCTTCAGTCGCGGATGGCGATCCCTGCCTCGATTGCCGCGGCGATGAAAGCCTTGCGGGCATCCTCGTCCTTCTTCTTGCCGGCCACCACGTCCATGCAGATAAGCAGCGCCTTGTCGAGCGCCGGGCCGTCCTCGGTCGGCCAGTCCTCGATCATCGCCCAGGAGGCGGCTTCCGTGCTGTCGATCGTCACGTCCTCGCCCTCTTCGCCGAGCGCGAGGGTGACGGGCTGTGTCCAGGGCTTGCTCATCGGCTAAAGGCTTTCAAAAACTCGGTTGGCGTCGGCATGTGCCGTCAAGGGTCGGGATCGCCTTCTAGCGAAGTTATCCCTTCACCGCCACGACAAACAGACGCGGAAAGCGCAGCAGCACCCGCCCGTCCGCCATCGGTGGATAGGCACGCGCGATGCGGCTCGTATAGTCGGCCAGAAAGGCAGCCTGGTGCTGCGGCCCCGCGGCATCAAGATAGGGGCGAAGGCCGGTGCCCTTCACCCATTCGACGATCGCCTCGGCATTTTCCATCGGGTGATAGTAGACCGTGTGCCAGACATCGACGCGCGCGGCCTTGGCCGACAAGCGTTCGAGATAGTCTGCGGGCGAGGGCAAGCGGGAGCGCCTCAGCCTGCCGCCGGCAAAGACGGAGCCCCAAGGGCCGGCGGCCCCGGTCTCCTCCATCATGAGATGCGTCGGCTCGTCGAGATTGTCGGGCATCTGCACGGCCAGAACCCCGCCCGGCGCCAGATGGCCGATCAGGCTTTCCATCAGGGTCAGATGATCCGGCAGCCATTGCAGCACCGCATTGGCATAGAGCAGATCGGCCGGCGCCTCGGGTTTCCAGGTGGAGAGATCGGCCTTGACGAAAGGCGTGTCCGGCAAGCGCGCCCGCGCTTTTTCCAACATGTCGGCATCGCTGTCGAGGCCGGTGACGGCGGCAGGCCCGAAGCGCTCTATCAGCAGTTCGGTCGAATTACCCGGCCCGCAGCCGAGGTCGAAGACCCGTTCGGCCTTGTCGAGCGGCACCTGCGCCAAAAGATCCCGCGCCGGCCGCGTCCGCTCTTCCTCGAATTTCAGATACTGCGTCGCCGACCAGGCCATGGCGTCTTCCTTCTTCAGAGACTTTCGAGACTGCGCAGGATCAGGTCCGGCCCGTGATCGGCATATTCGTCGGGCAGGTCGAGGCGGTTGATCCACACCGTGCGAAAGCCGAATTTCTGTGCGCCCGCCACGTCCCAGCGATTGGACGACTGGAAGGAGACCGCATCCGGATAAAGGCGATAGGCGGTCGTCACCATGTCGTAGACCTGCGGCGCGGTCTTGTAGGCGCGGATGGCGTCGACGGAGAACACGTCGTCGAGGATGCCGTCGAGCGCCGCATTCTTCACCGCCGCCTTCAGCATGTCGGGCGAACCGTTGGAGAGGATGGCGAGTTTCGCGCCCCGGCTCTTCAGGCCTTTAAGCACGGCCGGCACTTCCGCATAGCAGTCGAGCGTCCAGTAGGCCGAGAGCAGGTCGGCGCGCAGGCTCCGGTCGACGCTGGGGAAGCGCGCGAGCGTGTAGTCCAGCGCCTCTTCGGTCAGCTGCCAGAAGTCGCGATAGCTGCCCATCAGCGTGCGCACCCAGGAATATTCGAGCTGCTTGGCCCGCCACATCTCGGAAAAGCGCTGATGCTCGGCCCCCGCCCGCTCGGCATGGCGGCGGACCGCCGCATGCACGTCGAACAGCGTGCCGTAGGCATCAAAGACATAAGCTGCGGTGGACATCGCGCCTCCCTTAATCGCATTCACCGCAGTGATAGGACGCGCGCGGCATCGCGGCAAGGGCGCCATTCGGCTCGGTTCAGCGCGCCTGCGCCTCTTCGGCCCTGAGCCCCGCGACATCATGGTCGATCTCGGTCAGCGCCCGGTCGAGATGGCCTTCGAACACCAGCGTCGCCTCTTCCGGGACAATCGTGATCTCCGGCGTGCCGTAGATGCGCACATGCAGCGATTGCGACAGCCCCTCGTCGAGGCCGCGGAGTAAGAGGTCGATATAGCGCGTGCCGTGGCCGGTGATGACGATCGGCATGTTCTCGTAGAGGCTCAAGACCCGCGAGAGCCCCTGGCCGAGCGCCAGGCCCGCCTGGCGGAAGGCATATTCCGACATCCGGTGTCCCTGGCGGGCGCGGTTGGCGATCTTGTCCATTTCAGCCAGCGGCACGAACTTCGCCGGGATGGTGTCGGGCGGCACTTCGAAGGCGGTCCGAAGGATGCCGTAGAAGCCGGCCGAGGCCTCGACGCAGCCGAACGAGCCACAGCGGCAGAGCTTGCCGTCGGAGGCGTTCAGCATATGGCCGAAGTTCGGCGCGCTGACCTCCAGTTCGCCCGAATGCCCCCGCCTTGCGATGCCGAGCCCGATCGAATGGCCGAGCGACAGGGTGGCGAGCGCATGGAACGGCCGGTCCTGATCCTTGTCGGCGCGAAGCCCCAGCGCATGGGCGACCAGCAGCGTCTCGTTGTTGAGGCGGATGCGGGTCTGCGGCGAAACGGCAAGCGCGGTGGAAAAATCGATCTCCTCGCGGCCGAACACCGGCGACCAGAGGAGGCGCGATCCGCCGGCATCGACCATGCCCTTGGAACTGATCGACACCGCGGCGATGCGCTCGGGGGAAAGCCGCGAGCGGCTCGCCATGCGCGTCAGCGCCTCGCGAAAGCTGGCGAGGAAGCCCTGGCCTGAAGCGGCGGCATGGTCGCGCGGTTCCTCGAACCGGTCGATCAGCGTGCCGGTATAGTCGGCCAGCGAATATTGAACGCTGTCGGACGAGATGCGCGCGGCGATCAGATAGCTGAAATCGCGCCTGCGCCCGAACAGCACGCGCGGCCGGCCGCGCCCGCCGGTCGCCGGCTGCTCGTGCCGCTCCAGCGCGCCGATGCGCTCCAGCTCGGCGGTGATCGCCGAAACGGTGGCCGAGGCAAGCCCGGTGGCGGCGGCGATGTCGGTGTGGGCAAGGGACCCCTGGCGGCGAAGGGCGGACAGCACCAGCGCGCTGTTTTGCTGACGCACCATTTCGGTGCTCGATTTCGTCAGCATGGCAGGCGTCCGTTCATCGTGGTCCTTCTCGATATGCCCGTCACAAAGATCACCAGAAGGGGCGGTTTGCAAGCCGCGAGGAGCCGTGTTGACAGCCTCGGATTCTTCTGACATTTATTTTCTCGACTGTCGAGAAAAACCAATGGCCGCTTGGCCAGGAGCAAGGCAGTATTCTTCGACGGGCCGCTTTAGGGGGTGAACGGGAGGTTCGCCGGCGTGCCGCGTCTTTCAAAGGGAGGCTTTTATGAAATCCGTCTTGAAGCTGATGGCGTGCGCCGCCGTCATCACCAGCCTGCATACCGTCGCCAACGCCAAGGACCTCGTGGTCGGCGTGTCCTGGTCGAACTTCCAGGAAGAGCGCTGGAAGACCGACGAAGCCGCCATCAAGGCAGCGCTCGAGGCCTCCGGCGACAAGTACATCTCCGCCGATGCCCAGTCGTCCGCCGCCAAGCAGTTGACCGACGTGGAAAGCCTGATCGCCCAGGGCGCCAATGCGCTGATCGTCCTTGCCCAGGATTCGGACGCCATCGGCCCGGCCATCGAAAAGGCCGCCGCCGAAGGCATCCCGGTCGTCGGCTATGACCGCCTGATCGAAAACCCGGCCGCCTTCTACATCACCTTCGACAACAAGGAAGTGGGCCGCATGCAGGCCCGCGAAGTGTTCAAGGCCAAGCCGGAAGGCAATTACGTCTTCATCAAGGGCTCGTCCTCCGACCCGAACGCCGACTTCCTGTTCGCCGGCCAGATGGAAGTGCTCAAAGAAGCCGTTGACGCCGGCAAGATCAAGAATGTCGGCGAAGCCTATACCGACGGCTGGAAGCCGGAAAATGCCCAGAAGAACATGGAGCAGTTCCTCACCGCCAACGACAACAAGGTCGACGCGGTCGTCGCCTCCAACGACGGCACCGCCGGCGGCGCCATCGCCGCGCTCTCGGCCCAGGGCCTTGCCGGCTCGGTTCCGGTCTCCGGCCAGGACGCCGACTTCGCCGCGCTAAACCGCGTGGCGCTCGGCACCCAGACCGTGTCGGTGTGGAAGGACAGCCGTGAACTCGGCAAGCGCGCCGCCGAAATCGCCGTCGAGCTTGCCGGCGGCAAGAAGCTGACCGAGATCGAAGGCGTCACCGCGTTCTCCGGTGGTCCGAAGGGCGTCGAGATGCAGTCGGTCTTCCTCGCTCCGCTGCCGATCACCAAGGACAACCTCAACGTCGTCATCGATGCCGGCTGGATCACCAAGGAAGCCGCCTGCCAGGGCGTCACCGCCGGTTCCGTCGCAGCCTGCAATTGACACAGGCCTGACCTGACGGCCTCATGAGCCTTGAAGCGTCGCGACCCCGGCAGGGTCGCGACGCCTCTTCGGATCGGAGGGAGGCCGGGCCGCCATGGCAGCAGGATCTGCGGCGGCGCGCCATCGCAAGGGATTACCAAAAGTGGGAGAACGGCACGGCATGGCCGATATCACGAATACCACGCAGGCCGCGCGCGCCGGCGCGGGCGAAAACCCGGTGAAGCGCTTTTTCCGCGCCACCGAGATCGACACCCGCCTGCTCGGCATGATCGGCGCCATGCTGATCATCTGGATCGGCTTCAACATCATTTCCGGCGGACTGTTCCTGACCCCGCGCAACCTGTGGAACCTGTCGGTGCAGACCGCCTCCGTCGCCGTCATGGCGACCGGCATGGTACTGGTCATCGTCACCCGCAACATCGACCTCTCTGTCGGTTCGGTGCTCGGTTTCGTCGGAATGTTCATGGGCGTGCTGCAGGCCGAATTGCTGCCGCAGGTGCTCGGCTTCGACCATCCGCTCACCTGGGTCATCGCGCTCGGCTGTGGCCTTCTTCTCGGTGCGGCGATCGGTGCGCTGCACGGTGTCATCATCGCCTTCCTCAACGTGCCGTCCTTCATCGTCACGCTCGGCGGCCTGCTGGTCTGGCGCGGCGCCACCTGGTTTGTCACCTCCGGCCGCACGGTCGCTCCGATGGACGCGACCTTCCGCCTGATGGGTGGCGGCACCGCCGGCTCGATCGGCGCGACCGCCAGCTGGGTCGTCGGCGTCATCGCCTGCCTCGCCATCGTCGCGACGCTGGTCAATTCGCGCAAGCAGCGCCGCCGCTTCGGCTTTCCGCTGCGCCCGATCTGGGCCGAGTATTTCTTGACCGGCGTCAGCTGCTTCCTGGTTCTGGCCACCGTCTACGTGTTCAACAACTACCCCTGGCCGGTGGCGATCGCCCGCAAGTTCGCCGAGGCCAGCGGCATGGATTGGCCGGAAGGCGGCCTGTTCATCTCCCACGGCATCGCCATTCCGGTGCTGATCGCCATCGGCGTCGGCATCGTCATGACCTTCATCTCGACCCGGCTGCGCTTCGGCCGCTACGTCTTCGCCATCGGCGGCAATCCGGAAGCCGCCGAGCTTGCCGGCATCAAGACCCGCTGGGTCACCGTCAAGATCTTCGCGCTGATGGGCATGCTCTGCGCCATCGCCGCGGCGATCTCCACCGCCCGCCTCAATGCCGCGACCAATGCGCAAGGGGAGCTCGACGAACTCTACACCATCGCCGCGGCCGTCATCGGCGGAACCTCGCTCTCGGGCGGCATGGGCACGGTTGCCGGTGCCATGCTCGGCGCGCTCGTCATGCAGTCTTTGCAGTCGGGCATGGTGCTCGTCGGCATCGACACGCCGTTCCAGCGCATCGTCGTCGGCGTCGTTCTCGTCGTCGCCGTCTGGCTCGACACGATCTACCGCGCGCGGGCGAGATAAGAGGATTTCATCATGACTGACAAACGCACTCCGCTCGTGCAGATGAACAATGTTTCCATCTCGTTCGGCGGCATCCACGCGGTCGAGAACGCCTCGGTCGATCTTTATCCCGGCGAGGTCGTGGCGCTTCTCGGCCACAACGGCGCCGGCAAGTCAACGCTGATCAAGATCCTGTCGGGCGCCTATCGCCGCGATGCCGGCGAGATCCTGATCGACGGTGCGCCCGCCGACATCGCAAATCCGCGCGAC
Organism: Arenimonas sp.; assembly: GCA_019459145.1. GTDB lineage: Bacteria > Pseudomonadota > Alphaproteobacteria > Rhizobiales > Rhizobiaceae > Allorhizobium. The sequence goes on along the minus strand of JAIBEK010000028.1, from coordinate 79,159 downwards.
GCCAAGCAATACGGCATCGAGACGATCTACCAGACGCTGGCCGTCGCCGACAATGTCGACGCCGCCGCCAACCTCTATCTCGGTCGGGAACTCCGCACCCCCTGGGGCACGCTCGACGACGTGGCGATGGAGGCCAAGGCCCGCGAGGTCATGGGCCGCCTCAACCCCAACTTCCGCCGTTTCAAGGAGCCGGTGAAGGCGCTCTCCGGCGGCCAGCGCCAGTCGGTGGCGATCGCGCGCGCGATCCTGTTCGACGCCCGCATCCTGATCATGGACGAACCGACGGCAGCGCTCGGGCCGCAGGAAACCGCCCAGGTTGGCGAGCTGATCCAGCAGCTGAAGCGCGAGGGCATCGGCATCTTCTTGATCAGCCACGACATCCACGACGTCTTCGACCTGGCCGACCGCGTCTTCGTCATGAAGAACGGCAAGGTGGTCGGCCAGGCGCGGACGCAGGACGTCACCAAGGACGAGGTGCTCGGCATGATCATCCTCGGCAAATGCCCGCCGGGAGCGATCCCGGGGCCAGGGGCGATGCAGGTGACGTAAAGTCTGTCCTCTCCCCTTGTGGGAGAGGATACAATTTCAGCATCTTAGCGTCAGCTAAGTGCTAGAAATTGTTGGTGAGGGGGATAAGCGGTGTCTGCATACCTTCCCCCTCACCAACAAAATCTACGACTTGGCTCGCGCCAAGACCGTGATTTTGTAACCTCTCCCACAAGGGGAGAGGCGGAGGTGTCGCGTGACTGGCCCCGGTCCGCCCTGGCGGGCGTCTTCCGCTCAAAGCGGGAGGTCTATCGTTCCTAACCCCTCAGAACCGCGTAATCACGCTGATCCCGAGGTCGGTCGCCTGGTCCATGGCGACCAGTGCCGGCACCGCTTCATCGAGTGAAATCTCCCGCCCGATCAACCGTTTTGGGTCGAGCTTGCCGGCCGCCATCATCGACAGCATGGCGTCGTAGCGCCACGCCTGCATGCCGTGGCTGCCGTAGATTTCCAGTTCGTGGCCGATCACCTGCGCCATCGGGATCTGCGGTGTGGCGTGATCGGCTAGCATCAGGCCGACCTGCACATGGCGGCCGCGGCGGCGGAGATTCTGGATCGAGTTGAAGCAGGTAACCGGCGAGCCGAGCGCGTCGATCGACACATGCGCGCCGCCCTTGGTGATCTCGCGCACCGCGCCGGCGACGTCGTCGGTCTCGCGCGCATTGACGGCGGCGACGGCGCCGAGCGTGCGGGCAAAGGCGAGCTTCTCCGCCGATATGTCGATGGCGATCGGATTGGCGCCGAGGGCGGCCGCGATCATGATCGCCGACAGCCCGACGCCGCCGCAGCCATGCACCGCCACCCATTCGCCGCCGCGCACCTTTGCCTGGTCGGTCACCGCCCTGAACGAGGTGGCGAAGCGGCAGCCGAGGCTGGCGGCGGTGGCAAAATCCACGCTTTCCGGCAGATGGACGAGGTTCTGCTCGGCAAAGTCGATCGCCACATATTCAGCGAACGAGCCCCAATGGGTGAAGCCCGGCTGGAACTGCGCCTCGCAGACCTGCTGATTGCCGGAGCGGCATTCGCCGCAGCGGCCGCAGCCGGACACGAAGGGCACGGTCACCCGGTCGCCGACCTTGTAGCGCATCACCCCGCGGCCGGTCGCGGCGATCACGCCGGCCAGTTCATGGCCCGGCACATGCGGCAGGCGGATGTCCGGATCATGGCCCATCCAGCCGTGCCAGTCGCTGCGGCAGAGCCCGCTCGCCTCGACCTTGACGACGACGCCGTTCTCCGTCGGTGTCGGATCGGGCACGAGCCGGATCTCCGGCGTCTGCTCGAAGGCTTCGTAGTACATGGCGCGCATGGGTCGTCTCCGGAAGGCAAGGACAAATCTCGCCGGAACCTAGCGCAGCGGGCAAGGATTGGGGCATGAGTATTTTTGATCGATTTATTCACCCCAGTGCTGTTTTTTCCGGATAAAGCGGAGACAGCGAAAGACAAGAAACGAGGAGAAACCAATGGCCGTCGATACATCGCCCCGCAGCACCACCTGGACTTATGTCGATGGAGCGTGGATCTCCGGCAATCCGCCGCTGATCGGCCCCACCTCGCATGCCATGTGGCTCGCCTCGACGGTGTTCGACGGCGCCCGCTGGTTCGACGGCATCGCCCCCGATCTCGACGAGCACTGCAAGCGCATCAACCGCTCGGCGGTGTCGATGGGCATGAAGGCCGTGGTCGAGGCGCCGGAGATCGAGCGCCTCGCCTGGGAAGGTATCCGCAAGTTCGACGGCAAGACGGCGATCTACATCAAGCCGATGTACTGGGCCGAGCATGGCCAGGCCGGCTCGATCGTCGCCGCCGACCCCGAATCGACCCGCTTCGCGCTGTGCCTGTTCGAGGCCCCGCTCGGCGCGGCCCAGCCGAGCCGGCTGACGCTGTCGCCCTTCCGCCGCCCGACGCCGGAATGCGCCATGACCGACGCCAAAGCCGGCTCGCTCTATCCCAATTCCGGCCGCATGATCATCGAGGCGCGGGCGCGCGGCTTCGACAATGCGTTGGTGCGCGACATGAACGGCAATGTCGTCGAAACCGCCTCCTCCAACGTCTTCATGGTGAAGGACGGCGTGGTCTTCACCCCGGCCGCCAACCGCACCTTCCTCGCCGGCATCACCCGCGCCCGCGTCATCGGCCTGTTGCGCCAGGCGGGCTATGAGGTGCGCGAGGTGACGCTGACGGTCGAGGACTTCATGGGCGCCGACGAGATCTTCACCTCCGGCAATTATTCCAAGGTGGCGCCTGTCTCGCGCCTCGACGACCGCGAATTGCAGGAAGGACCTGTCACCCGCAAGGCGCTGGAGCTCTACATGGATTGGGCGCGCACGACGCGCGTCGGCTGACGCTCATTCATTCGGCGCGCTTACGATACGATAACCGCGGTGTCGTCGCGTCGGTCGAAACAACTTCTCCCCGACGGGGAGAAGTGCCGAGCGAATGCGAGGCGATGAGGGGGGCCGAGTGCGCGGCCATCAAGTGGCTTCGCCCCCCCCCTCATCCGGCGCTGCGCGCCACCTTCTCCCGGCGGGGAGAAGAGGAGCCCGCACCTGCACCTCCCCACCTCCCGCACCTGCGGCGAAGCGCCTCTTCTCAAAGAAATTAAATCTTCGTATATATGAAGAAACGTTTCTTTGGGGGAGGGCTCTTTGGCCAATATCACCGTTCTTGGCTCCGGCTTCGGCGCCCTTACCACCATCCGCGAGCTGCGCCGCAACGGCGTCGAGGACGAGATTACCGTGATCTCGCCGCGCGACGAGCTGCATTACCTGCCGAGCTCGATCTGGTTGCCGGCCGGCCTGCGCAAGGGGGAGGCGCTGAAAATCCCGCTCGCCAATTTCTTCACCGAGCACCGCGTGCGCCACGTCAGGGAGTCGGTCACCGGGCTCTCCGCCGACGGCCGGGTGGTCAAGACCGATGCCGGCGAGTTTCACAACGACCAGCTGGTGATCGCCACCGGCGCACGCTTCATCCGCAAGCTGCCCGGCATCGAGCATGCGCTGGTCCCTTGCGAGGGCATTGCCGTCGGCGAGGAGATCGCCCGCCGGCTGGACGGCATGACGGCCGGCACGATCGCCGTCGGCTTCGGCGCCAACCCCAACGAGCCGGGCGCGGTGCGTGGCGGGCCGATGTTCGAATTCCTCTTCATCATCGACAGCCTGCTGCGCCGCCAGGGCAGGCGCGAGCGCTTCAAGCTGATCTTCTTCAATCCGTCGCCAAGGCCCGGCCAGCGGCTGGGCGACAAGGCGGTCGACGGCCTGTTGAAGGAAATGGCGCGGCGTGGCATCGAAACGAGGCTCGGCCACAAGATGGTCCGGCTCGAAGCCGACAAGGTGGTGACCGAAGGCGGCGAGTTTTCAGCCGACCTCATCCTGTTCATGCCGGGGCTGACCGGTCCCGCCTGGCTTGCCGATGCCGACCTGCCGCTCTCGCCGGGCGGCATGATCGCGGCGGACGAGAAATGCCGGGTCAAGGACCGTGACGGCGTCTGGGTGGTCGGCGACAGCGGCAGCTTCCCCGGACCGGACTGGCTGCCGAAACAGGCGCACCAGGCCGACCTGCAGGCCAAGGCAGCGGCGGAGAACATCGCCGCGGTGCTGAAGGGCAGGGCGCCCGAGATCGATTTCAAGCCGGAGCTGATCTGCATCGTCGACATGCTCGACACGGCCATGCTGGTCTATCGCAGCGAGACGCGCAGCTTCCTCGGGCCCAAGATGAAGATCTTCCACTGGCTGAAGCGCTATTTCGAAGGCCACTACCTGCGCGCCTATCGGTGATCGTCAAGGCGCGATTGCGGCTTGATCGGATGCACCGGCCTCTCTATCTCTCGAAGGATCGTTTCCGATTTCCTCGAAGAAGGAAGGCCTCCCCTTGTCCGTTTTCGCCAATCTGCCGAATCCCGCCGTCGCGCCGAAAAAGCCCGTCTCCGACACCCGCCACGGCATCACCCGCACCGACGACTATGCCTGGATGCGCGCCGAAAACTGGCAGGCCATGTTCAAGGATCCGAGCCTGCTCGACGCCGAGCTACGCCGCCATCTCGAGGCCGAGAACGCCTATATGGAAGCGGCCATGGCCGACACGAAAGATCTGCAGAAACAGCTCTTTGCCGAGATGAAAGGCCGCATCAAGGAAGACGACAGTTCCATCCCGATGAAGGACGGCCCCTTCGCCTACGGCACGGCCTTCGTCACCGGCGGCGAGCAGCCGCGCTATTTCCGCATTCCGCGCGACGCCGACCACAAGGACGAGAGCCAGCGCCACCTGCTGCTCGACGGCGACAAGGAGGCGACGGGCAAGGACTATTTCCGCCTCGCCGGCATCGATCACACCCCCGACCATGCCTTCGGCCTCTGGGGTTATGACGACAAGGGCTCGGAATATTTCACCCTGCGCATCCGCGATCTCTCGACCGGCGAGGATCTCGCCGACGTGATCGAGAACACCGGCGGCGGCGGCGCTTGGGCGCCGGACGGCAAGAGCTTCTTCTATACGCTCCAGGACGAGAACCATCGCCCCTCCAAGGTCTTCCACCACATCGTCGGCCAGCCGCAATCGCAAGACCGGCTGGTCTACGAGGAGAAGGATCCGGGCTTCTTCATGGGCGTCGGCGGGTCCCTGCTCGACGACTTCATCTATCTCGACATCCACGACCACGAGACCTCGGAGTACCGCATCCTGTCGACGAAGGACCTTACCGCCGAGCCCATGCTGGTCGCCGAGCGGGTCGAGGGCATCGAATATTCGCTGACCGAGGGCGGCGACGTTTTCTACATCCTCACCAATGACGGCGCCGCCAAGGACTTCAAGATCGTCGAGGCGCCGGTCACCGCGCCTGGCAAGGAAAACTGGAAAGAGGTCGTCGCCCATGTTCCGGGCCGGCTGATCCTCAACCACATGGCCTTTGCCCGCCATCTCATCTGGCTGCAGCGCCGCAACGGCCTGCCGGAAATCATGATCCGCGACCGCACGACCGGCGAGGAGCATTCAATCGCCTTTGCCGAGGAGGCCTATGCACTGGGCCTGCAGGGCGCGGCTGAATACGACACCGACGTCATCCGCTTCTCCTATTCGTCGATGACGACGCCGACCCAGCTCTTCGACTACAACATGGCGACCCGCGAGCGCGTGCTCTTGAAGGCCCAGGAAGTGCCCTCGGGCCACAATCCCGATGACTATGTCACCCGCCGCGTCTTTGCCCGCTCGCATGACGGCGTCGACGTGCCGGTGACGCTGCTCTACCGCAAGGACACGCCCCTTAACGGCTCGGCCCCCTGCCTGCTCTATGGCTACGGTGCCTACGGAATCTCCATCGCCGCCGGCTTCAACACCAATTGCCTGTCGCTCGCCGACCGCGGCTTCGTCTACGCCATCGCCCATATCCGCGGCGGCAAGGACAAGGGTTTTGCCTGGTACGAAGACGGCAAGATGGAAAAGAAGGAAAACACCTTCAAGGACTTCATCGCCGCCGCCGACCATCTGGTGAGCCAAGGCTTCACGTCTTACGACCGGATCATCGCCGAAGGCGGATCGGCCGGCGGCATGCTGATGGGGGCGGTCGCCAACATGGCGCCGGAAAAATTCGCCGGCATCATCGCCGCCGTGCCCTTCGTCGATGTGCTCAATACCATGCTCGACGACACCCTGCCGCTCACCCCGCCGGAATGGGGCGAATGGGGCAATCCGATCGAAACGCTTGAGGAATACAACTGGATCGCCGCCTACTCGCCTTACGACAATGTCGGCGAAAAACCCTATCCGCCGATCCTCGCGCTCTCCGGCCTCACCGACCCGCGCGTGACCTACTGGGAACCGACCAAGTGGATCGCACGGCTGCGCGACAAGGCCCCCGACGCCGGCCCCTATCTCCTGAAAACCAACATGGCCGCCGGCCACGGCGGCAAGTCCGGCCGCTTCCAGCGGCTCGAGGAGATCGCGTTCGAATATGCGTTTGCGGTGAAGGTGGCGGGGAAGATGTGAGCTTGACCTCCCACCCGGCGAGAAAACGCTAAAAGGGGTTCAGGCTCCTAAGGTCGCAACTGGAGTAATTCGATGCCCGTCTACATCGCTCTCCTTCGCGCCATCAATGTCGGCGGCACGGGCAAGCTGCCGATGGTCGAGCTGAAGAGCCTGTGCGAAGACCTCGGCTTTGCCGATGTCTTGACCTTCATCCAGAGCGGCAACGTGATTTTTCGCGAGAGCGGTGATGCGGCTGACATTTGCGCCCGCCTTGACGCCGCGCTTGCGGAAAGGCTCGGCAAGCCTCCGGGCGTCTTCCTGCGCCGGTCCGGCGAACTGGCTGCGATCGCCAAGGCCAATCCGTTTCCAGCGATGGAACCGAACCGCGTGCTGGTCAGCTTCTTTGCGGAACCGGTTCCCGAGGATGCGCTCCACGGCCTCGTCGCCCCTGACGGCGAGGAGGTGGTGGCAAGGGGCCGGGAGATTTTCATCCACTATCCGATCGGTTCCGGCCGTTCGCGGCTCAAGCTGCCGATTCTGAAAACCGGCACGGCGCGCAACATCAATACCATTGTGAAACTGGCCGCACCGGCCGCCGAGCTGGAGAACCGACGATGAATCGAACCTGGTGGTTGGCGGTTCAGATGATGAAGCGGCTGTGGTTCCGCGCCACGCTGTTCGCCATCATGGCGGTGGTAACGGCTGTCGTCGGCATCGCCATTGGCCCCTATATACCAGACCGCCTGTCCGATCTGATCGGCGCCAAGGCGGTCGATGCCATCCTGACCATTCTTGCGTCGAGCATGCTGGCGGTCACCACCTTCTCGCTCTCCACGCTTGTCTCGGCCACGAACGCGGCGGCCAATAGCGGCACCCCGCGCGCCATCAGCCTGATCCTTCAGGACCGAACGGCCCAGACGGCGCTCTCCACCTTTCTCGGCGCCTTTCTCTTCTCCCTCGTCGGGCTGATTGCGCTCAATACCGGTCTTTACGGCGGCGGGGGGCGGCTGGTTCTGTTCGCCGCGACGCTGGCGGTGATCCTGCTCATCGTCACCATGCTGCTGCGCTGGATCGATCATCTCGCAGGCCTTGGCAATGTCAGCGAGACGATCCGCAGGGCGGCTGAAAAGGCCACCGCCGGGATGGTCTTCAACAGCGCTCAGCCGGCGCTTGGCGGCGAGGTTCTGATCCGGGTTCCGCAAGGCGCGGTGCCACTGCATCACGACCAGATCGGCTATCTGCGTCACCTGGACATGGGGCGCTTGCAGCGTCTTGCAGAAGAGCTTGAGGCCAAAATCCACGTCGTTCAGCGGCCGGGTGAGTTTTGTTCGCCAGCCAGGCCTGTGCTCTATGTCGAGGCAGCGGCGGGCTTTGGCGATGAGCCGGAATCCGCGCGGACTGCCCTGTGCCGGGCGTTCACCATCGGTGATTCCCGCAGCTATGATCAGGATCCGCTGTTCGGCCTGACGGTACTGTCGGAAATCGCCTCGCGGGCGCTGTCGCCCGGTATCAACGATCCCGGCACGGCCATCGATGTGGTTGCGCAGCTCACACGTCTCCTGTCGGAGGCGGCAATGCCGTCCCATTCCGCGTCGACCATGGGCGAAGACGCGGCGGAACCGGAATACCCGCGTGTCTTTGTCCGTGCGATCGAACCGACGGCCTTTGTCGAGGGGGCATTCCTTGCCATTTCCCGTGATGGAGCAGGCATGATCGAAGTGGTATCCGCCGTCCTGACGGCGCTTGATGCCTTGACTGCAACATCCAATCCGGCGCTTTCCAGCGCGGCAAGGATCATGGCGCAGACCGTCTACAAGCGGGGAATGGCCACACTCGCCTTCGAGGACGACCGCGCGCGCCTGCGGGACTTTCGGGATGCGGCTGGCGATGGCCGGCATCGGGCTTGAGGAAGAGATAGTCCACTCCCCCGGTTCTTTCCACAAGGACAATCCGCGCCCCACCTGTGCCGGAGGGCCATGCCTTGACCCCGCGCTCTGAGCTATTCGCGATTGCTCGGCCGCCGCAATGTGACATTGGTCACGAAGCAGCGTCACGGGCGGTGCGGATTGTCAAGCGGCTGAAGGGTGCATTCGTTCGGTTGCTGCGCTGCGGCGCAAGCCTCGCGCAAGCTTCGATGGTTAAGGATTTGTTAACCATTGGAACGAGAGTGTCTGCCATGCGGATCGATAGCGGCCTCAGCGGCTATTCCTACCAGAACCGATACATACCGAGTGTGAGCGAGAGCGAAGACGCATCGGTCGACGCCGCGACCGCCGCCAAGCCGCGCAACAGCGGCAACAGCGCCTTCTCCAGCACGCTTCTGTCCTCGAATCTTGCCACCGCCCTGTGGATCGTCGAAGGCGGGCGCAAGGCTTCGGCAAGCCTCCAGCCGGAACTGACCACGGTCGCCGAAGAGGCCGCCGCTCCCTCGGTTGCCGAGAAGGTCGAAGCACTCTACCGCGAATACGAGCTCGGCGAAGACGCCTGAGCGTCAGGATTTGCCGGAATGGACATTAAGCAAGGGCGCCGCGAGCGCCCTTTTTGCCGGCGTGGATTTCGTCCTATCCGATACCTTGCGCCATCGGCGGCTGCCCCTTCTCCCCGCAGGCGGCAAGGTAATCGCATATGGGATTCCTGTTGCGGCTCCGGCCTCCCTCTTCTCCCCAGCGGGGAGAAGTGCCGAGCCTATGCGAGGCGATGAGGGGGCTGCCCGGCACATCTTGTGCGCTTCGCGCGCCCCCTTCATCCGGCCCGGAGCCCACGCTTCAATGGGCGTGGTCGTGATGGGCGTGGGGCTCGTGATGCGCGGGGCCCCCGTCGCTGGCACAGGTGCTGCCGCAGCCGCAGCCTTCCCCGGCCTTCTTCGCCAGCGCCTCCGCGCCGCCGGTCTTCCATTCGTGCCAGGACTGCCAGAGGATCTGGCCTGAGGAATTGAGGAACAGGCCGGCCATGATGAAGGCGACGGCGAGGTCCGGCCAGGCGGTGGCCGTGCCCCAGACGCCGAGCGCCGCGATCATGACGATGACATTGCCGATCGCGTCATTGCGCGAGCACAGCCAGACCGAGCGCACATTGGCGTCGCCGTCCTTGTAGCTCATCAAGAGGAGCACGCTCGTGACATTGGCGACGAGCGCCAGGAAGCCGATCACCCCCATCACCGGGGCCTCCGGCATGCCGTCGTAGAACACCCGCCAGACGGTCGAGCCGAACACCCAGAGCCCCATGAAGAACAGGCTGATGCCCTTGGTGGCGGCGGCAAGGCTGCGCACTTTCAGCGAGGCGCCGATCACCGCGAGCGAAATGCCGTAGGTCACGGCATCGGCGAAGAAGTCGAGCGCGTCGGCCTGCAGCGCCTGCGAGCGCGCCAGCTGCCCGGCGGTCATTTCGACGAGGAACATCGCCGCGTTGATGGCAATCACCAGCCACAGCCGGCGCTTGTAGGTATCGGACATCCCGTCGAAGGGGCCGTGGCTATGGCCATGGCTGGCACTCATGCTGATTCCTTTCCGTCTTGAACTGGTCCGGTTCCTTACCTAATCTCTATAGCGACTAGAGGTTCAAGGGAATATTGCGCAAAATGTACTCGATTGGCGATTTGTCGCGCCGCACCGGCGTCAAGGTGCCGACCATCCGCTATTACGAGCAGATGGGCCTGATTGCCGCCCCCGACAGGTCGGAGGGAAACCAGCGGCGCTACGAGCGCGCCGAGCTGGAGCGGCTTGCCTTCATCCGCCATGCCCGCGATCTCGGCTTTCCGATCGAGGCGATCCGCGAGCTGCTGGCGCTCGGCCGCCATCCGGACGAGCCCTGCGCGCGCGCCGACGACATCGCCCGCGAGCAGCTGGTCGAGGTGCGCGCCAAGATCGCCCGGCTGCAGAAGCTGGAGCAGGAACTGGAGCGCATCGCTTCCCATTGCGGCAACCACACCGTCGGCGACTGCTATGTCATTCGCGCGCTGTCCGACCACGGCCTGTGCGACCACGAGCATTGATGGGGGAAGAGGCGATGCCGGTCATCAGTCAGCAGGACGCGCCGCTGGAAGAGGGCAAGGCCGAAGGGATCAATGCCGAGCTCGGTGCCTATACGGCACGGCTCCTGTCCGATGCCGGCGGGCTCACCAAGTTCGGCGCCTTCGTCGAGACCCTGCCGCCCGGCTCCTTCTCCTCGCACAAGCACTGGCATGAGCGGGAGGACGAATTCGTCTTTGTGATCGCGGGCACGGTGACGCTGAACGAGGGCGACAGGCTGACCGAAATGCGGCCCGGCGATGCCGCAACCTTCAAGGCCGGCGTGCCCATCGGTCACCGCCTGGAAAACCGCTCCGATGCCGATGTCACCTATCTCGTGGTCGGCACCCGCTCGCCCAACGACGTGGTGCATTACACCGACAGGGATCTGCTGCTCACCAAGGTGAACTTCGAAAAGACCCTGACCGACAGGGCGGGCAATCCGGTCAGCCGTTAGGCGGCTCCTACAGCGCGTTCTTCTCGAGCAGCGAGAGGCAGTCCTCGGCTCGCTTGAGCAGAGCCATCTTCTTCCCCTCGTCCATCCGCCGCCAGCCGGCGAGGATGTTCGCCATGCGGTGATTGCCGCGCAGCGTGTCTTGGTTGACGGCGATGAAGCGCCAGTAGAGCGAATTGAACGGGCAGGCGTGTTCGCCGGTCGAGTCCTTAACGTCATAGGCGCAAGATCCGCAGAAATTGCTCATCCGGTCGATATATTTGCCGCTCGCCGCATAGGGCTTGCTCGCCATCAGCCCGCCATCGGCGTGGAGCGCCATGCCGAGCGTGTTGGGCAGCTCCACCCACTCATAGGCGTCGGCATAGACGGCCAGATACCAGTCGCTGACCTCCGTCACCGAAAGCCCGGCGAGGAGGGCGAAGTTTCCGGTCACCATCAGCCGCTGGATATGGTGGGAATAGGCATGCTCGATCGTGTCTTGAACAGCGGACGCCATGCAGCGCATCTTCGTCTCGCCGCTCCAGTAAAGCGCCGGCAGGGGGCGATGCGCATCGAGCGCGTTGCGGTCTGCATAGCCGGGCATGAAGCGCCAGTAGACGCCGCGCACATATTCCCGCCAGCCGAGGATCTGGCGGATGAAGCCCTCCACGGCATTGAGCGGCGCCGCGCCCTCGTGATAGGCGCGCTCGGCCCGGCGGATCACGTCGATCGGCAGAAGCAGGCCGGCATTGAGATAGGCGGCGATCATCGAATGGAAGAGATAGGGCTCGCCCGCCACCATGGCGTCCTGCCAGTCGCCGAAGGACGGCAGGATCTCGGTGACGAACTGCTCGAACTCGGCCTCGGCGTCTCTCGCCGTCACGGCGAACTGAAAGTGCCGCAGCCGGCCGATGTGATGGGAAAACCGCGCTTCGACCAGGTCCAGCACCTCGCTGGTGATCGCATCATGCCGCCATGACAGCCGGCGCGGGCCCTTCAGCCCCCTGGGCGGCGATTTGCGGTTCTCCTTGTCGAAGTTCCATTGTCCGCCCTCCGGTTCCGCGCCCCGCATCAGCACGCCGAAATGGCGGCGCATGTCGCGGTAGAAATATTCCATGCGCAATTCCCGGCGGCGGTCCGCCCATCGCCCGAAGTCGGCCCGGCCGATCAAAAAACGGTCGTCCGCGCGGATCTCGACGGAAACGCCAAGCCTTTCCTGCCAGCCGCGCATCTCCTCCATCAGCCGGTATTCGCCAGGCTCGGTCACCACCAGCCGCTTCGCACCGGTCTCGGCAAGCGCCCGTTCCACCTCGCCCGCCAGCGACTGGCTGTTGTCGGGGTCGTCGAGCGTGACATAACGCACGAAGAATCCACGCGCCCGCAATTCCTCGGCGAAGTGCCGCATCGCGGAAAACAGGAAGGCGATCTTCTTCTGGTGATGGCGCACATGGCTTGCTTCCGTCATGACCTCGGCGATCAGCACGGTGGAGCCTTGCGGGCTGGCGTCCCGCAGAGCGGAGAGGGAATGGGAAAGCTGGTCGCCGAGAACGAGGTGAAGCAGGGTCATGAACGGAAAACGTGAAGCGCGTGCCGCCGGATCACCCCGCCTTGACAATCGATTGAAATCGGCGCATTGAAGCGGCCATGATCATCGCACGCGCACCCATCTCCTGCACGTATTTTTGGGCCTACCGGTAACCGGCGGCTCGACAGATCATCATGTCAACAGGCCGCCGTCAGGCGGCCTTGTTGTTTTGAGAAACAAAAGCTCTCCCTGACGGCGCAAACGAAAAAGGGAAGCGAAAAAATGACCGAAGATACCGACATCACCCTGCCGCGACCGCCCGTCGTGGTGATCCGCGCCGCCAAATCCCATGACCTGCCGGAACTGAACGCCATGATCGCCGCGCTCGCCCTGCACCACGGCGATGCCTCGGCCATGACGCCGGAAAAGCTTGAGCGCGACCTGTTCGGCCCGATGCCGTGGATCAGCGCGCTGGTGGCCGACGGGGATGAGGGCCTGATCGGCTACGCCATTCTCGTGCCGCTCTACAGGGCGGACGAAGGCAAGCGCGGCATGGACCTGCATCACCTCTACGTGCGCGACGGCCAGCGCGGCAATGGCATCGGCCAGCACCTCGTCGCCCGCGCCCGCGAGCTTGCCCGCCAGTCCGGTTGCGACTACCTTTCGGTCAGTGCCGCCACCGGCAATTTCGCCGCCCACCGCTTCTACGAACACATGGACTTTGTGCCGCGTCCGGTCACCGGCATGCGCTATATGCAGGCCCTGTCCTGAGCACGCGCCGCGCCCGCGCTTCGTTCCCGAGGAGATATTTGCCATGCCCCGCATCGCCATTGCCCTGCAAGACGATTTCGCCGATTGGGAGCCTGCCTTGCTGATGGCCACCGCGCGCTGCTATCTCGGTTGTGACGTGCTGACTGCCTCGCCGGACGGCCGTCCCGTCACCTCGATGGGTGGCCTCGAGGTCACGCCGGATATCGGCTTTGCCGAGATCGAGCCTGAGCGTTTCGACGCGCTGGTGATCCCCGGCGGTTTTGCCTGGGAAAAGGGCGAGGCCTTCGATTTCACCGAACTGGCCCGCGATTTCCACGCGAAGGGCAAGGTCGTCGCCGGCATCTGCGCCGCGGCAAGCGCGCTCGCCGCAACCGGTATTCTGGACGGCGTCGCCCATACCGGCAATTCACGCGCCTCGCACGCCAAATATCCGGGCTATCAGGGCGCGGATCACTATCGCGACCAGCCGTGTGCCGTCTCCGATCGGGGCATCGTCACCGCGCCGGGTTCGGCACCCGTCACCTTTGCCATGGAGGTCCTCAAGGCCCTCGATCTGTGGACGCCGGAAGCGCAAGCCGAAATCTCGGCCTTTGCCGCCGAACACCGGTAGGCGCGTCGGTCGCGAGCCGCAGACCAGCGCCTAGTGCCGGACCGGCGGATGCTGCGACCATTGCTGCAGCGTCGTCTTGATCAGCACCAGGGCTGCCTGCTGCGCATGGTCGCGCTCGCGCGGATCAACAATATTGGAAAGCCGCTTCTCGAAAGCCCGGACGGTCTCGTCCACCCAGCGGTGCAAGGCGGGATCCGGATAGCTGTCGAGCAGCGAGCGCAACGCGCTTTCCATTCGCCGACGTTCCATGCTCATGCTTTGGTCCCTGGCCATTGTGACAATGCGCACTCTGGCCGGGCAGGCTTGCGCGATGCTGGAGGGAGCGGGGGGAGCGCTGCAGCTCTGCGGGCGACTAAGCCGTTTCCTCTGCTGCCTTGCCGAGCACTTCCTCGGCCCACTGGTTAAGGCTCTTGCCGGAAAGCTCGGCCGCCTTCGCGGCGCGCGCATGCACATCGGGGTCAACACGAAACATCATCTTTCCCGAATAGGACTTATGCGGCTCACGCCCAAGTTTGCGGCATGTTTCGACATAGTCGTCCACGGCCTCGTGGAACGCTTGCTTGAGTTCGTCGACGCTCTCCGCGTGAAACCCGACGACATCGGCGATGCCGGCGAGATTGCCGAAGAAGATCTCATCCTCGGCATCGAACGCGATCCGAGCCGAGAATCCCTTGTAGGTCATCACATTCATGGCTTTACTCCCAGGTCATCGAGAAAGCGGCGCGCGTCGCGGATCTGGTAGCGCTTCGCTTCCTTTTCCGGGTGTGGGCGATGAAAGAAAGCCAAGCGCCCGTCCATCTCGAACCGAACGCGCGAACCGTTACCTTCGATCACGACGCAACCTACGGCAATCAGCAGACTTTCAACGTCCGCCCAGGCGATGGAGCCTGGAACCGGATCGGTGAAAATCGCAAGCAGCGTCTTCTTCTGCCGATTGTTCATCGGCAAAACCATATATCATGCTAGCATCTTTGGCAATCACTTCACCGCCGGCACGGCCTTCAGATAGGCGGCGATCGCTTCGCGGTCGGCGGCGGTGAGTTCCGCCATGTTCTTCTGCACTTCGACCATCGAGCCGCCGACGCTGTCGAAGTCGGGGGTGAAGCCGGTCTCGAGATAGGAGACGATATCGCCGGCCGACCAGGAACCGATGCTCTTCGAGCCGGGCGTGATGTTGGGGATCGTGCCTTCGCCCTCCGGGTTCGGGCCGCCGGCCAGCCACTGGCCGCTCTCGAAGCCGCCGAGCATATCGCGCGGCGTATGACATTCGCCGCAGTGCCCCGGACCCTCGACGAGATATTGGCCGAGCTTCACCTGCTCGTCGGCATTGGCGAGTTCGATGCGCGGCTGATCGTCGAAATAGAGGAACTTCCAGCCGCCGAGCGCAAAGCGGATGTTGAACGGGAAGGGCAGTTCATGATCGGGCGCCACCGTCTCGCTCGCCGGCAGCGTCTTCATGAAGCCGTAGAGATCGTTGATGTCCTTCGGCGCCATCCGCGCATAGGAGCCGTAGGGGAAGGACGGATAGAGATGCTCGCCGTCGCGGCCGACCCCGCGCGTCATCGCATCGCCGAATTCGGCAAGCGTCCAGGCGCCGATGCCGGCGGTCGGCGAAGACGAGATATTGGGCGCATGGAACGTGCCGAACGGGCTTTTGAGCGGCGCGCCGCCGGACAGCACCAGCCTTGCCTCGCCCTCGGATTTCGCCGCCGCATGGCAGCTCGTGCAGCCGCCGGCAAAGAAGATGCGCCGGCCGTTGTCGAGGTCGGGCGCGCCGAGATCGGCCCAGACGGATGCGTCCTGGCGTTCGGGCGCCGTGACGAACAGGAATCCCGCGCCGCCGACCACGCCGAGCGCCAAAAGCGCGCCGAGCCTCTTCAGCCATTTCGATGCCATGACGGCCTCCGATCCTGTCTCGTGCGTCCACGCGGAAGAACCGGCACGGCGCCCGCTTGCCGGTCAGCAAGTCGGCGCCGTGCCGGGAAGGAGCGATCCCGCCTTATTTCTTCACGCGGTAGGTCTCATGACAGCTCGAACAGGTCGCGCCGACGGCCTTCATCACCGCTCCTGTGCTGGCCTGGTCGGTGGGCATGGCGGCAAGCTGGGCCTCGGCCACCTTGGCCAGTTCCGCCGACTTGGCCTTGAAGTCGTCCGGATTTTCCCAGATCTTCGCCGTGGCTTCGGTTTCAAAGCCTGTCTCCGAACCGGCCGGGAAATGGTTGGGAAAATCCTTCGACACCTCTGTCATGGTGGTGAGCGAAGCCTTGACGACCTCCGCGTCGAACGGCTTTTCGCCCTTGACGATCGCGCCGATGGCGCCCATCGCGCCGCCGACCTTCTTCATCATCTCCTGACGCACGACCTGCGGCTCGTCGGCGGCGGTCGCGGCGGTCAGGCCCAGTCCGGTGACGATGGCGGCAGCCATCACTAGTTTCAGCTTCATCAGGTTTCTCCAGTTGGGCGGGCCGGGCGGACCGGCGCTTGGAGCGCGGAAATGCGCCCGATGATGTTTGCAAAATTGTGCGACAGGAATGAAGTCACATTCAGGTGAAGTTTGGGCCTTCGCCCAATGATTTGATAAATATCATGAATTGGCGGCCCGCAGGCGCCTCAGCCGGCGGCGAGCCCGTGCCACAACGTCAGCGCCGCCGCCGCGATCAAAAGCCCGCCCGCCGCCCGTCCGAGCCAGATCGTCGCGGTCGGATTGCCGGTCAGGGTCGCCCGCGCCCGGTCGGCGGCGAGCGCCACGCCGCCATAGACCAGCGCCTGCGTGACGATCGTCATCAATCCCAGCACCAGTCCTTGCAGCCAGATCGGCCCGTATACGGGTTTCAGGAACTGCGGATAGACGGCGATGACGAACACATAGGCCTTGGGGTTCAACAGACAGGTGGCCACCGCCCGGCGAAAGGTCTGCCAAAGGGCGCCCCTGTCGGCGCGCTCGACCGTATCGACGGTGATCGCGCTGCTCACCAGCGTCCAGCCGATCCAGATCATGTAGAGCGCTCCGGCGATCAGGATCGGCGTGAACAGTTTTGGCGCGAGCGCCAGCAACAACCCGGTGCCGAGCGTGCCGTAAAGCGTGTGCACCACGCCGCCCGTCATCATGCCGGAGGTGGCCACCAGTCCGGCGCGCCGCCCGCCCGACAGCGCGCTCACCAGGACATAGAGCATGTCCATGCCGGGAACGATGATGATGCCGGCGATCAGGACGACAAAGAGCCAGAGATTGTCTGTATAGGTCATGTCAGTTGCCTTCAGTATGTGGGAGATGGAATCCAGTCTTTCAGGCTGAAAACCAGCCCGTTGTGCCTTTCCATAAGCCCGGCCAACTGACATGCTTGTGTCAGTAGTATTCCGTTGCGGGGAAGCAATCATGCGAAAGGCGTCGCGGCTGTTCGAGATCATCCAGATCCTGCGCCTGTCGCGCCGCGTGGTCACCGCGGCCGAAATCGCCGAGCGGCTGGAAGTGACGCCGCGCTCGATCTATCGCGACATCGCCGCCCTTCAGGCCATGCGCGTGCCGATCGAGGGCGAGCGGGGGCTTGGCTATATCCTGCGCCCCGGCTTCGACCTGCCGCCGCTGATGTTTTCGGTCGAGGAGACCGAGGCGATCGTGCTCGGCCTGGCGCTGCTGGAGCGCACGGCGGATACGGCACTGAAACAGGCGGCCCGGCGGGTAAACGGGAAGATAGCCGCCGCCGTGCCGGAGCCGTTGCGCCGCGTGCTGGACAGCAAGGCCCTGCATGCCTGGGGTTCCATTGCGCCAGTCCCGGAAGGAATTGATCTTGCCGAGGTCAGGGCGGCCATCCGCGACGAACGCAAGCTGCTCCTCGACTATCGCGACGAATTCGGCAATGCGACCGAACGCGCGGTGCGGCCGCTGGCGCTCGTCTATTATTCGGAAATGGCTGTCATCGTCGCCTGGTGCGAACTGCGCAAGGCCATCCGCAATTTCCGCGCCGACCGGGTCGAGGACTGCCGGCCGCTCGAGACCTTCTTCCCCGGCGAGGGCGATGCCCTGCGTGAACTGTGGACCGCGGGGTGGACAAGCAACGGCGTCGAGGCGCCAGCCTAAAGGGCAAGAACCCGGCTTTCCTCGCGGCCGAAACCGGCAATCTCGATCCGGTCGGCATGAACGGCGACTATGCAGAAGGCGTTTTCGTCAAAGGTGTCGACCATGCCCTTGATGTTGACGAAATGCGTGCCGTTCAGCACGCCGTAATTGCCGGCGTGGTTGTGGCCGCAGAAATAGCCGATGGCCGCCGGCGAGGCGGCGATCAGCGCCGACACGTCCTCGGCGCCCCACAGATTGTGGTCGCTTTCCGGATAAAGCGGATAATGGCCGAAGACGATCGCCCGCTCGCCGGCGTCTTCCGCTTGTCTCAGCCGGTTCGCCAGCCAGTCGACCTGGGCGGCGCTCATGCCGGCATTCCACATCTGCGCATTGGCAGCACCCGCTGCCGTCAGATCCTCCAGCCGCTCGGCCGCCTCTTTCCTGCGCGGATCGTCGAGCGGCGGGGCAAACAGCGACACCTCGTTGCCGTCGGTCACAATCAGCCGCACGCCATTGACGACGAAGTCGTGCCAAGGCGCCGGCATGCCGAGCTTGGCATGCACCTCTGCGAGCCGGTCGGCGGCGACGGCAAAGTCGTGATTGCCGGGCAGGAAATGATGCGGATGCTTCAGCCGATCGTAAAGCGGCAAAACCCGGTCGAAATTCTCCCAATCGCGGTCGATCACATCGCCGAGCGTCACGACGAAGTCGAGATCCTCGCCGTTGAACCGCGTGATCGCCGCCTCGAGCTTGGCAAGGCTTTGCCCATAATGACGATTGAGCCGGTCATTCGGCGCGATCGGCGCATATTGCGGATCGGCGATCAGGCCGAAGCGGAGAAGGGGGGCGGTGTGCTGGGAGGACATTTTCGACACGTCATGAAAGGGATGGCCGGACATAGGTGCGGGGCATGACAGTCGTGTGACAGGGGCTGGGCTTCTTCTCCCCTTGTGGGAGAAGAAGCGAAATCGAGGGCTTAGCCGCAGGCTAAACCTCAGATTTCGCAGATGAGGGGGAAGGAAGGCGGGCGGACAGCCTGGTGCAATTGCCCCTCATCCGCCTGCCGGCACCTTCTCCCCGCAGGCGGGGAGAAGGGACGCGTGGCACCGCCTTGGCCGTCCCCTCTACCCGTGGCAACCGGGAGAGGGTCAGGGTGAGGGGCAAGGCTACGGCCACGGGAGAGCGCCGCATCGCCGCGAGCTGATCAGCTCTCCCTCAGATCACCTTCACCGCATAGACCTCGCTGCCGGAAAGCGGCAGCAGGCGGTAGGCCATTTCCGCCTTCAGCTCCTCGTGGCGGGCGATCTCGTCGGGGGTCTTGTCGGGCTTGGCGCCCAGCGTGATGAACTCCTCCTTCACGTGCCCCGGCTTGATGACAGCCTCCGCCGTCTTGCCGCAATAGCTGAAGCGGAAGACGTAAGGGCCGGGCGGATCGTTGATCACATGGGTGCCGCCGATCGACTTGTCGACGACGAGCCGCCCGCCGGTCACCGCGCGGGTGACCATTTCCAGCGCATCGCGCCCGCCGGGACCGGAAAAGGCGGTGACGATCGCGACCTCGCGCCGCTCCAGCGGCGTGGTCGACAGAAGCGGGAAGGCGGCCTGCATGGCTTTCAGCGCATGCGCCACGCCGCCGGGAAAGCCGCCGCCGTGATAGGCGTTGATGCAGTCGAAGGTGAAGCTGATCGGGTGGCCGTTATCGAGGACGGTGATCTCGTTAGACATGGGCATAAGCCTTCAGATTGGGCACGAAGTGGTCGAGGAAACGCGTCGTCGCCGGCATGAAATGCGATCCGTGGTGGAACATCGGATCGAGCGAAGAGACGATCATGGTGCCCGGCGTCGACACCTTGTCCTCGTAGAGGATCGGCCGGCCTTCGCCGTCGCGGGCAAGAACGGTCGCGCCTTCAGGGGCGACGAACCAGCCGTGCAGATGCCAGGTCACTTCCCTGTCGCCGATCCCGGCCATCAGCGGATGGGCGGCGGCTTCCTCGCTCACCCGCACGCCGAGATCGGCGGACGGGTCGAGCCACCACCACCAGTTCGTCGGCGTCTCGGTGAACTGAACGGCCGGCAGCCAGAGATCGGAGCGGCTTTCGCCGAGCGCGACGACGGTGCCGCCGGCGTCGAGATGACGGGCGACGATGGCCTTCTGCGCGATCATCCGCTGCGCCGGCGTGCGGCACGGCACCCAGAGAATGTCGTCGGGCCGCAGCACATCGCCGAGCTGTTCCGACGTGCAGATCACGTCGAAGGCTTGGGTGTAGCGCGGGCCTTCCAGGCTGCGGATGTTGTAATAGGTGCCCGACGAGGGGGCGACGATCCGCCAGCCGCTGCGGCTGGAGGTGCGAAGCCCGCGATAGTCTTCCGGTTCCGCCAGCGGCAGCTCGGCGGCCGGGCGCGCAGGGTTCTTCGGCCATGGGTCGAAGCACGGGCCGCCATTGGCCCAGGCGACGATGCGGGCCGAAAGCTCGGGCGCCAGTCCCCATTCCAGCCCCATGCCGGCGAGATCATTGCCGGAATGCGAGAAGATCCGCCCGCCCTTCGGCCGCGCCCAGACCCAGTCGACCGGCACCTTGGAAGCACCCAGTCCGTTGACGGCCACCGCACCCTCCGGCAGCGGATTGCAGCCGCGACCGTAAAAGCCGGCCACACCCTTGTTGGTCTCCAGCTTGGTGAGGTCGATGCCGTCATAGATCGGGTGCGGATTGACTGCGGACAAGTCGAAGTCGGCCCGCCTGGGCTCCGCGATCGGCCGGTACTGCGCCATGCCGTCGACCAGCGGGCGCACCATATGGCCGTTGAAGAACCAGCGTCCGCCCCGGTCGAGAAAGGCCTCGAGCGCCGGCTTGAGCGTGAGCATGGCGTCCTGGTCGAGCTGCTGGCCGGTGATCAGGCCGCCATGGGCGCTCAGGATCTCCGCCGTCAGGTCCTTCTGCTCGACGATCACGGCCTCGCCGCGCTGTCCCGCCTCGACGATGCCCGGCGATGGTTTGCCAAAGGCGGATTTCAGATAGATCGTACTCATGCTGCCTCTGTTCCGGCGAAGGCGGGCAGGATCGCCCGGCGTGTCTCGCCCGTGGGACCGTTGACCGCGACCCAGCGCATCGGCACGCCGTAGAGCTCGGAGAGCCTGTCGGGCTCGATCATCGCCGATACCGGGCCGTGGATCTCGCCGCCGCCCGGCATCATCAGCAGGACGTCGTCGGAGGCGGCGAGCGCATGGTTGGGGTCGTGGGTGGTGAAGACGATAGCGAAGTCGCGCCGGAGCCTCAGCGTATCGAGAAGCTCCAGGGTCTTGGCCTGGTTGCCGAGGTCGAGCGCCGAGGTCGGCTCGTCGAACACCAGAACCGGCGAGCCGGTGGCAAGCGCCCGGGCGATCAGCACCATCTGCCGCTGTCCGCCGGACATGCGGTCATAGCGCAGGTTTGCGAGCGAACAGGCGCCGACCTGCACAAGGGCTGCCTCCGCCGCCTCGCGGTCGGCGGCCGACGGCTGGCCGAACAGGCCGAGTTGCACGGCCCGCCCCATGACGACGACGTCGAGGCCGGAAAGCTTGGCCTGCGAGGCGCCATGCTGAGGCACGTAGCCGGCGACCTTGGGCGCATGGCGCGTGCCCGATGCCAGCGGCTGGAAGCCGAGCAGGGCGCGCAAAAGTGTGGTCTTTCCCCGGCCATTCGGGCCGAGGATCGCCATGGAGCGGCCGACCGGCACGGAAAAGCTGATATCCTTGAACAGCGTACGCGGACCAAACGCGACGGATGCCTTGTCGAGGCCGATCATGGGCGGTTCGCCTCCTTGAAATGCTTGCGCAGCAGCACGCCGAAGACCGGCGCGCCGATCAGGGCGGTCAGCACCCCGAGCGGGATTTCAGCCGAGGTCAGCGTGCGCGACAGCGTGTCGATGAAGGTGAGATAGGCAGCTCCGATGATTGCCGAGGCCGGGATCAGCGCCCGATGGTCCTCGCCGACGAGAATGCGCGCGGCATGCGGCACGACGAGGCCGATCCAGCCGACAATGCCGGCGACCGCGACCGAGGTGCCGGTCATCAGCGAAATGGCGATGAATATGTACCAGCGTTCGCGGTCGGGATTGACGCCGAGCGAACGCGCTTCTGAGTCTTCGAGCGCCAGAAGGTTGAGGCGGTAGCGCAGGGCAAAGACGATCAGAAGGCCGATCGCCATGCCCGGAATGGCAAGGCCGAGCCGCGCCCAGGTGGCGGTGGCAAAGGAGCCCATCAGCCAGTAGACGATGGCCGGAAGCGAGGTGTTCGGATCCGCGATGAACTGCACGATCGACACCAGCGCCCCGAACAGCGCGCCGATCACCATGCCCGACAGGATGACGGTGATGACTTCAGTGCGGCCGTTGATGCGGGCGAGTGCACCCACCAGGATCAGGGCCGACAGGCCGAAGACGAAGGCGAGCCCCAGAAGCACGACGCCGGAATAGCCGAACAACAGCGCCATCGCCCCGCCGAAGGCCGCGCCCTGGCTGATGCCGAGCACCTGCGGCGAGACGAGCGGGTTGCGGAACACGCCTTGGAGCGCCGCCCCGCCGACGGCGAGTGCGGCCCCGGAGAGCGCGGCGAGCAGCACGCGCGGCAGGCGCACTAGAAGCACGATGCGCTCGTCCATCTGTGTGAGTGCAAGGCCGGGGTTCAAGGCCCCGGCCACGAGGATGTCGATGATGCGCGGCACGCTGACGGAAAACCGGCCGGCGCCGATGGCAAACAGCATCGCGGCGAGAAGGGCAAGGAGGAGGGCGCCGAACACGCCGATCCGCATGACAGAGACGCCGCGCCGAACCGGCTCCGCCGTGACCGCGCTCATCACTTGGCCTTGAACTGGGCGTAGTTCGTCGCGTCACCCTGCATGTCGGTCCACAGGATGCCGTCGATATCGGCATCGTTCAGATCGTAATTGTAGAGCGTCTTGTAGGCCGTCTTCATCTCGGCGCGCAGGTCGTATTGGAAGACGTCGGGATGCAGCAGATTGGCGAGCCACATCCAGGTCAGCGGGCTTTCCTGGCTCGGCGGGTCCCAGCGATAGCCGCCGAGCGGCATCTTGTAGACCTTTTTCTCCTGCGCGGCCTTGGTCAGGGACAGGATCGGGTCACTGTAGATCCGGTCGATGCCGAGCTTGGCCTCGAAGCTGTTCAAGAGAATGACGTCCGGGTTCCATTCAGCGATCTGCTCGGGGCTGATCGTCGTGCCATTGCCCTCGACCGAGCCGGACGCATTCACGCCGCCGACCAGATCGATGTACCAGCCATTGTAGTTGCCCTTGTTGCCGGAGGCGGTGAGGTTCTCCATGGCGCGGCCGAGATAGAGCACCTTCGGGCGCTTGTCGGCCGGAATGGCCTTGGCCTTCTCCGCCATTTCCTTGGCGACCATGTCGCGCCAGCCGTTGATCGCGGCGGCCCGCTCCGGCTTGCCCATCGCGGTCGCGACCATCTCGTGGTAATAGCGGGTCTTCTCTTCCGTGCCGTAGGAAATCAGCGCGACGTTGAGCCCCGCATTGCTGATCGGGTCGACCAGATCGGCGCCGTAATCGGCCCACTGGATGACCAGTTCCGGATTGGTGGCGGCCAGTTCCTCGACGTTCGGGATGAAGTTCGGCGCGGTGATATCGGAGGGGATGTCCTTGGCTTCCGGGAAGATCTTGCCCAGCACGCCCTCGACGATCGCCGACTTGGCGGTCGGGTTCATGCCGACCAGCTTTGCGGTGCCGCCGTCCATGGCGATGATGGTGGACGCCATCGGGATCGGGATCGAGGCGATGCGCTCGGCCGCCTTGGGCAGCGTGACGGTGCGGCCGCCCTGGTCGGTAAAGGTGATCGGATCGGCAAATGCTGCGCCGGCAAGGCCGAGAACGGCCGCCAGGGTGAGGGGGAGACGATGAGCGGGCATCGGAGGTCTTTCGAATAGTGGAGTAATTAAGTCATATTCAATGTGCCCAATTTGCAAACATGAATAGCGTTGTCAAGATATAAGCCGAGATGTGCCCCCTGTGAATTTGAGGGTGTTTCTTCGATCGGCAGCGGTCGTTCATCGCTCCGAAAGGCTTTGCCAGTATGTTCGTATATGTGAATTGAACGATGGGCGGCCGACCAAAGGGCCGAATTCGACCGGCGAATCGCCTCTTTCGTCAATTGTTTCGGTCGCGACCGCTGATTCGCACCGGGGATCGAAAATGGGCAAATGCGATCCGTTTATGATCTCTTAACGCATGAAGGTTAGTATTAGCCTGTCTGAATGGACCCGGTTGTGGTCCCGCGTGGCATGAGGGCCGGTCCAGACACGGTGCTTTCGAATTCCCGACGTCCTGGAACGCCCATGGTCCTCATGCCCTCTCGTCGACGCCCACAGCAAACCGCCTCCTGTTCGGATTGCGAAGCCGTCGGGCTATGGCCTGCCGCGATCCACGACGAGATGGCGCGGGCGTTCCAGCCGATCATCCGCAGCTTCCTGGTTCCCGTCTTCTTCTTCTATCTGTTCATCGGCATACCCCATCTCCTGCTGCGCGCGCCTGCCGATGCCGCCCTGCTGTTCTCGCTGTCGGCGTCGACGGCAGCGATCGCGCTTTATCTCCGCCGCTCGCTGCGGCTTGAGGAGGCGAGCTTTGCCCGGCTGGAACTGATCGGCGCGGGCGTTCTGCTGCTGATCTATCTCAACACCTGCGCCGTGCTCTATGTCGATTTCCACCCGTCGAACCTGATCTATTTCCTGCTGCTGATGATGCTGGCCTCGACGGTCGGCATCAGCAATCGTGTGGTGGCGGGCGTCAGCGTGATCACGCTCGTCACCATGCTTTCGCTCGCCTATCTCCTCGGCCGCGATCCTTTCTTCTACTTCTCCTTCGTCAGCCTTGCCGGCGCCTTCAGCACCATCGGTCTGGCTGTGTTGATGCGTGGCGCGATCACCAAGGCGGTCTGTTCGCGGCTGCTGGCGGACCGGCTGCGCGAACGCGCCGAACGTCAGGCGGATTTCGACGCGTTGACCGGCCTGCCGAACCGCCGCAACTTCTTCGCCACCCTGGAGCAACTGATCGGCGACGATGCGGCGCCGGGGAGCGGCCTTCAGGTGGCGATCATCGATCTCGACGGCTTCAAGCCGGTCAACGATCTCTATGGTCATGCCGTCGGCGACGATCTTCTCATCGAGGTCGGTCGCCGCATCCGCCATGCCTGTCCGCCCGACCATCTGGTCGCCCGGCTCGGTGGGGATGAGTTCGCACTCGCCATCGGCCGGCCGCTGACCGAGGACGGTCTGATCGGTCTCGGCTCGGCGATCTGCGAGGCGCTGCGGCGGCCCTTTGTCGTTTCCGGCGTCGACATCTCGATCTCGGCCTCGGTCGGCTTTGCCCGCTACCCGGAAAACGGCCAGACGGTGCGCCAGATCTATGAGCGCGCCGACCATGCCCTCTACCGGGCCAAGCGCCAGACGCGCGGCGACGTGGTGATCTTTTCCGAGCGCCATGAGGCGGAGATGAACGATCTCGGCCGCATCGAGCAGGCCTTGCGCTCCTGCGATCTGGTCAAAGAACTGTCGCTCGCCTTCCAGCCGCAATTCGACCTGATGCGCCAGCGGATCTCCGGCTTCGAGGCCCTGGCCCGCTGGGAAAGTGCCTCGCTCGGCAAGATCCGCCCCGACCTGCTGATCGCCGCGGCCGAGCGCACCGGGCTGATGGAGCGCGTCACCGGCGTTCTTCTGGAAAAGGCGCTGGCCGCGGCGGCCACCTGGCCGAAGGAAATCTCGCTCTCCTTCAACCTCTCGGTGGTCGATCTCGTTTCCAGCCGCTCGATCGGCAACATCGCCCGCATCGTCGACGACAGCGGCATCGATCCCGAGCGGCTGGTCTTCGAGATCACCGAGACGGCGGTGATGACCGATTTCGAGCGGGCGAGGGATTCGCTCGGCGTACTCGCCGCCAGGGGCTGCCGGATCGCCCTCGACGATTTCGGCTCGGGCTATTCGAGCTTTGCCTATATCCACCGTTTCCCGCTGCACCGGATCAAGACCGACCGCTGCTTCCTCACCCGGCTGGCCGAGGACGATGCCGTCGGCCACACCCTGTTGCGAGCGATCGCCGATCTTTCGGCCAATCTCGGCCTCGAATGCGTGGCGGAGGGCGTCGAGCGCGAAGACGAGTTGCGAACCGTGCAATCGGCCGGCATCCGCTATGTGCAGGGCTATCTCTTCGGTCGTCCGATGAGCGCACAGGAGGCGGGCGAGCGGATCGCCGGTGAACGGTCAGACGACCGGCGCCGCTCCCGCTGAGCCACCGGCTGGCGGGGGACCGTTCCGGCCATGAAGGTGATTGGAACGCTTGGCGAAAAAATGCATCATACAGCTCGTGATTGAAACCGAACCGGCGGCGTTTCAAACCGATCGCGCGACTATCCATTTGTCAAATTGAACCGTATGCGGTACAGGGAACGTGAATGAAGCGCGTTGTAGCCAGGTTCTTCGTTACGGACGAAGGGGCGGAACCAGTAAAGGACTGGCTCAAGTCGCTCGACAAGGCGGACCGGCACAGGGTCGGGGCCGACATCGCCACCGTGGAGTTCGGCTGGCCCGTCGGCATGCCCACCTGCAGACCGATCAGGGAAGGCGTCCGCGAGGTGCGATCCACCATAAAGGACGGGAATGTCGAAGCTAGAACCTATTTTGGCATTGATGGCGGCGTGATGCTTCTGCTGCACGGTGAAGAAGGCAAGGATGGCCAGCAGGATGCTATCAAACTCGCGGTCAAGCGCTGGAAGGAGCATCTGGAGCGATCAAAACGGCTGAGGAAGATCGAGAAGAGGAAGAAGAAATGAACGACTTGCAGCCTTCTGTCGGCGGCAGCCTTGAAGATTTCCTCGATGAGATCGGCGAAAGAGAGGAGATCTATGGCGAGGCGATCAAGCGGGTCCTGACCTGGCAGATTGAGGCCGCGCGCAAGAAGCAGGCGATCAGCAAATCGGACATGGCGGCGAGAATGGGCACGAGCCGGACCCAAGTGAACAGGGTGCTCGATCCCCACAATGTGGCGGTTTCACTCGACACGCTCGACAGAGCGGCCCGTTCGGTCGGCAAGAGACTGAAGATCGAACTGATCGACGCCTGAACCCGACGGTCGGTTCAGGATGTCCGGATCGGGGCAGGGTGGTAGCCGCGCCATCATTGCGCATATCCGCGCCCCATCCTGTCTCCCCGGCGGGGAGACAGGATCTTAGGGGGTCAGTCGTCGAACTTGACGGCCTTCAGCTTGTCGATGCCGAGCACCTGCAGGGCGAGTTTCTCGTAGAACGGCTCGGCCGTGCCGCTCCTGATCTTGTGCAGGAAGTATTTCTCGAAGCCGATCTTGGCGGCATGCACCCATTTGCCCTCGGACGACCAGTTGACGTTGCGCGGCGGGATCTGCGGCTGGGCGACGAAGGCGATCCCCCCGTCGCCGAAGTCGGCCAGGCACACCGCGTTCCAGGTGCCCTGGGCATTGGGATTTTCACCCTTGACCAGCCGGGCGATGTTCTTGGCGGTCGCCGTCACCATGCTCTCGATCATGAAGCCGGTCTTCGGCACGCCCACCGGCACCGGTGTCTTGCCGGTCGGGGCAATGGCGATGCACACGCCGACGGCGAAGATGTTCTGATACTTGCCGTTGCGCTGGTGCTTGTCGACCAGGATGAAGCCGCGCGGATTGGTCAGCCCCTCGATGTCGCGCACCGCCTCGACGCCGCGAAACGCCGGCAGCATCATCGTATAGGCGGAGGGAACCTCGTGGATGGTCTTGGTCGAGCCGTCCTCGTTGACCTCCTCGACCGTCACCTTGTCGGCCTCGAACTTCTGCACCTTGGAATTGCAGATCCACTTGATGTGCTTGGCGCGCATCGCGCTTTCCAGAAGCCCCTTGGTGTCGCCCACGCCATCGAGGCCGAGATGGCCGATATAGGGCTCGGAGGTGACGAAGGTCATCGGCACCTTGTCGCGCACCTTGGCGTCGCGCAGCGCCTTTTCCAGGATGAAGGCGAATTCATAGGCCGGGCCGTAGCAGGACGCGCCCTGCACCGCGCCGATCACCACCGGGCCGGGATTGGCGACCAGCTTTTCGAAATTGGCCTTGGCGGAAAGCGCATGGTCGATATGGCAGACCGACTGGGTATTGGCTTCGGGGCCGAAGCCGGGAATTTCATCGAAGGCGAGTTCCGGACCGGTGGCGATGATCAGGTAATCGTAGTCGATGAAGCTGCCGTCCGTCAGTTCGACGCGGTTCTCGGCGGCATGCAGCCGCTTGGCACCCTGCGGATAGAGCCCGATATTGCGCTTCTTGCAGGCCGGCTCCAGATCGACCTCGATGCTGTCCCGGTCGCGCCAGCCGACGGCGACCCAGGGGTTGGACGGCACGAAGGAATACTTCGAGCCCTTGTTGATGATGCTGACCCGGTCGGTGTGAGAGAGGTTGTCTCTCAGTTCGTAAGCCAGGATGGTGCCGCCGAGACCGGCACCGAGAACGACGATATGCGCCATGAAGCAACCTCCCATTTGCTGCAAAACATATGAGAAGCAGTATGTACGAAGCTTCGTAGATATAATTTGATTTTCGTCAATCCCGACGAATTTATTATCCGCCGCCCAACGGACGCGAAAAAGGACCCAGAGCCGCCGGGCCTCAGCCCGGAAGCTTGGGCTGCACCCGGGTCTGCGGCAGCATTTCCGCCGCGATGGTCATGGCGATCAGCGACAGCGGCACGGCCAGCACCGCGCCGACTGCTCCCCACATCCAGGTCCAGAAGATTATGGCCACGAAGACCATGAAGGGGTTGATTTCCAGCCGGCGCCCCATCACCGCGGGCGTCACCAGGTTTTCCATGATCGCATGCACGGTGAAGAAGGCGAGTGCCGGCGCCAGCGCCCAGATCAGCCCGTCATGGGCGAGGAAGCCGGCGACCGCCAGCGACAGCGTCATCAGGGCGATGCCGAGATAGGGAACGAAGCTCGACAGGAAGGCGAACAGGCCCCACAGCGCCGGCATTGGCAGCCCGCCGATCCAGGCGATCAGCGTCATCACCACGCCGGCCCCGGCATAGAGCAGGGTGGCGGTGGCAAAATAATAGCCGAGCGCCTGTTCGATCGAATTGAGGATACGGATCGCCGACAGCCGCCGGGCGCGATCGTTGAAGGCGATGATCAGGGCGCGGCGCAGCGCCAGCCGGCTGCCGAGGAAGAACACCAGCGCGCCGAAGAAGATCAGCCCCTGCACCAGGGCCGGCGTCACGCGGGTCGCCAGCGTCGACAGCACGGTGCCCATGTTCTCGATCAGCGCCTCGGAGGTGAGCGGCCCGGAGCGGAAGGTGGCGGCGGTGACGTTCAGCCATTCATAGCGCTCGAGATAGGGCAGCATTCGCTCGACGGTCCGCTCGATCATCGCCGGCGCCTCGCCCGCGAGCTCGGCAAGCGGCGTCGCCAGTGTGGTGACGATGAAGAACAAGAGGAGGGCAAACAGCGAGGTGAGAATGACGGCGGTCGCCATCGGCGGAATGCCGAGCGCGCCGAGCCTATCGGCGGCCACCCCGAGGATCAGCCCGACGACGATGGCGAGCGTGATCGGCATCAGCACGCTGGAGGCGAGATAGACGACGGCGACGGCCATGATCGAGAATATTCCGATCACCGACCAGATCAGCGCCAGATCGAGCGCGGTCTTGCGCACCTTGACCCGGTGGGTCGCCTTGCGCCGCGCCCGCTCGGCCGACCAGGCCGCGTGCTCCATCGCCTCGCGGCCGGTCCTCGACCCGTTCGCCCTGTCATTCATTCCGAAAACCCCCGATACGACTGCGCCATAACGCGGGAACGGCCGGAGTGTTCCATCGGCGGGGGGGAGGAGCAAGCGCCGGCCCGCGGCGCTTGTGTTGCGGCAATCCCTCTCGGCCGATTTGGCAAAGTGGAGCGATGCTTTGCCGGGGGAGGGCTGCGGGGTGACGTCAAAGCCACCCCGCAGAAAGTCTCAGGACGCCTCGATTGTCTTGAGGCGTCCGTCGAGCTTCGCGCCAGTGGCGTCCGACACGACGCCCTTGTCGCGGATGAAGGCGATGATCTCGTTGCGGTAGACGAGGCCGGTATGCAGGTAGTCCAGCTTGCGCAGATCCATGCTGGCGATCTCGCCCGCCACGCCGCCGCCGATCGGCTTGCCGTTCCAGGCTTCGCCGAAGCCGCCAAGCGCGATATAGGTGTTGAAGGCGACCTGGAAGGTCTTGTCGAGTTGTCCTTCAATCGGTTGTTCGTTGAGGAGGATCTCCACCGCACGTGCCTCGGCGGCGGAACTGCCGTAGTCGACGCTATAGCGGATGCCGCTCGAGAAGTGCAGGAAACCGCGCGAGACGAAGCTTTCGAGCTTCACGTCGCCCTTGGCCAGTTCTTCCGGACGGAGGATGCGCTTGGCATTGTTGTCCAGCATCTCCTTGATCTGCGCGCCCGTCATCGTCGCCACATGCACATTGTCCGCATAGGGCATGACATCGAACCACTGCTTGAAAGTCAGCGGCCCTTCGGTGATGCCGGCCGCCAGTCCGGTGGCATTGAAGACGGCGAAATCGATCCGGCCGTTGGCGAACGTCGTCGACCGGTCCACGAGCGCGTCGTTCATGAAATTGCCGATCGCGCATTCCCGGATATAGCGGTCGGCAATGGTCCGCTCGGTCGAAACCAGATCGGCTCCCTCGACCTTGCCGATGACGTCCTTGAGCTTCTCGTCGAGGGCGGCCAGCAACGGGGCGACATGGCTGGTTTCGAATTCCGCGTCGAAATCGCCGTCATGCTCGAGGCCGGCATATTTCGGATCGTCCGCCTTGACGCGGTCGTCGCGGCCTTTGACCGGATGCAGGCTGACGGAGGTGAACCAGGCCTTGCGGCCGTTCTCGGCTGCGATCGACATGGCGATTTCGCCGAGAAACTGGCCGTTCGCCTCCGCCTGGGTGATCAGTACGCCTTCGATCATGTTGTCGGGATCGATGCCCTCGGCGTTGAGACGGGTATGCGAATGTCCGCCGATCAACACGACGGGCTTGTCGGTCAGCATTCCTGCCGCGGCAGCGATGTCGAAATCGCCTTCACCGATCTTGCGATTGGTCGCTGCCTTGCCGCTCATGTGGTTGCCGCTGCCATAACCGCAATGGGACAGGATCACCACGACGTCCGATATGGATGCGACGGCAGGCAGGATGTTGCGGATGGCCTCCACCGGGCTCGAAACGGCAAGCGTCGGATCGGACGGCTGGCCGACGCGGGTGTCGACGGGCGTTGTCAGCCCGACAAAGCCGATGCGCAGGCCCTTGGCTTCAGCAATGGCCGCGCAGACATAGTCGCGGTTCAATTCCATGAACTTCGAGCCGTTCACATTGGCCGACAGGACCGGAAAGCGTGCATCCTTTTCGATGCCGAGTTTCAGCATCTCGCAACCGCGATCGAATTCGTGGTTGCCGAGCACCGAGATGTCGACGCCCGCGGCCGAGTAGACGCGATAGGAGGCGTCGGCGACAAAACCCTCCGGCGACCAGCCGAGCAATTCGTCGAACACGGAACCGGTATGATCGTCGCCGCCGGAGACGAACAGCACGATCTCTTTTTCCCCGGCCGCTGCACGCGCGGCGCGCACCTTCTTGACCATCTGCGAGAAGCGATGGCTGTCGCCCTTGGCCGCATGGGTGTCGGTGATGTGGTTATGAAGGTCATTGAAATGCATCAATCGCAGGACGCGGCGTTCGCCGGCGGCCAGCGTCGGTGCCGGAACGGGGCTACCGGCTTCGGTGATGATGGTGTTGATGGGCCCCGCGAGCGGATCGCCCTTCAGCAGGAAGAGGCGTTCGAACGCTCCATTCGGATTGGGCTCTGCCGGAACCATCTGTAGCTCACCGGCGGCCGCATGGCCCGAGCGGAAGATCAAAAAGGGAGAAATGGCGGAAATGCCGAAGACGACGCCGGACTTCAAAAGATTGCGCCGAGAGATTTCAATTCCTGCACCAGTCACGATGACCTCCTGTGTAGTGCGGAGAGGGAACATACCCCCGCGGAGGCTTTGGCATCTTGCCGTGAAGGCCAGATGACAGCGCGCTGTGGAAGAAGGCCGCGCCGGAGCCAGCCATCCCCACGGACCGCGGCACTGGCTTGACGCCGCCCTTACGCCACCCTGAGCGTCAGGCCGATCCCCCACGGGTCCTTCAGCGCATGGCCTTCCGCCGTGCGGTCGACCGCAATCTCCAGGCTTTCCAGCGTGGCCAGCGCCGTGTCGAGCGCTGTGGCGTCGTTGAAGGTCAGCGAATAGTCGGAAAGCCCCGTCATCGCCCCTTCGCGGGCGGTGGCGCCGCGGCTGTTCCAGATATTGGCGGCGATGTGGTGGTGATAGGTGCCGGCGCCGAAGAAGCTGGCGCCGGGATAGGTCGCCATCTTCTTGAGGCCGAGCACCCCTTCGTAGAAGCGGTCGGCCTCCGGAATATTGCCCACCTGCAGGTGCATGTGGCCGATCGCCGCCTTGTCGCTCATACCGCCCCAGGCGGTCTTCGGCGCGCTGTCGTAGAGCCCTTGCAGGTCGAGCGCCAGCGTCGCCATTTCCACCGTGCCGTCGGCGTGGAAATCCCAGTCCTGTGGCGCGCGGTCGCGATAGACCTCGATGCCGTTGCCTTCCGGGTCGCTGAGATAGATGGCTTCCGAGACGAGGTGGTCGGAGGCGCCGTCGAGCTTTACCCCTTGCGAAACCGCATGGGCCAGCCAATGGCCAAGCTCGGTGCGGTCCGGCATGAGGAAGGCGGTGTGGAACAGGCCGGCGGCATTGCGCGGCGCGCGCGTGACGTCGGCGCGGGTGGTGAGAGTGAGAAGCGGGCGGGCGCCGGCGCCCAGCACCACGCCGCTCATGCCCTGCTCGAGCACCTTGAGGCCGAGCATCGTCTCGTAGAACCGCCGCACTCGGTCGAGATCTGAAACGACGAGATGGGCGGCGCCGACATGGATCGGCCGGGTCAGGGCGAAGCTTGTCGCCGTGTCCGTCGTGCTGTTGCTGTTCATCATCCTGGCTCCTGTGGCCGATCGGGTCGGTGTCGCGCCGGCGGCAAGGCCGGCGCCAAGCGCGAGCATGCCGCGGCGGGTGATCCGGGTCATCCTCGGTCCCTTGTGGTTTATCATGTTCCGGATCAGAATATGCGCCGTCCGCATCGTTCACGAAAGATCGGATTTTAGCGATTTATCGTTCGACATATGTTGACGGTCAGGCCGGGGAAAATTGATCCTGATCAATGCGGGATGGCCGGCGGCGACCGATTGTAGCATCATAAGAGAGGGAGGCGGGCCTTGAAGGGCCGCGCCACAAGGAGAGCGAGAATGTACAAGAAAATCGTGGTTCCGGTCGATTGCGGCGCGCTCGACAAGGGCGAGAAGATCCTGCGCAAGGCGGCGCAATTGCTCGATGCCGGCGGCGAGATCATCCTGATGACGGTGATCGAGGACATGCCGGGCTATATCACCATCGAACTGCCGGTGAACGCGATCGAGGACGCGATCAAGGACGGTAAGGCAAAGCTGGTCGAGCTCAAGGAAAAGACCGGCATTGCCGCCCGCGTCGAGCTGCGCACCGGCGCGCCGGCCCGCGAGATCCTCGCCGCCGCCAACGAGCACGGCGCCGACCTGATCCTGGTCGCCTCGCATATTCCCGACCTCGGCAACTACCTGATCGGCGCGACCGCCGACCGCGTCGTGCGCCACGCCAAGTGCTCGGTGCTCGTTGACCGCTAGGCCCAGGCGGACCACACTGGCCGGCCACTGATCGATCCTTGGCCGACATCGACAAGAAGAACGAGGAAACACCCGGATGAACACAGAAAAATACGAACAGATCCTGAGAGACCGTCAGCGCGAGCTTTTTGCCCGACTGCACAAGATCAATGCCGACATCGCCACCGGGCGCGACCCCGACAGCGAGGAGCAGGCGGTCCAGGCTGAGAATGACGAGGTGCTCGACGAGTTGGGCGAGGTCGGCGAGAAGGAACTGAAGGCGATCGACGCGGCGCTCGACCGCATCACCAAGGGCACCTTCGGCACCTGCGCCAAATGCGGCCAGCCGATCTCCGAGGCGCGCCTCGCCGCCGTCCCTTACGCCCCGCTCTGCCAGGAATGCGCGACCGGCGACTGATCCGGCTCGGCCGATCGACCTTTCGACCTTGCGCCCTCTTCCCGCGATGCGGAAAGGGGGCGTTTCCTTTATGCGAACAGCGGCCATGGACGCCCTGAGGTTGCCACCGCCCGCCCCAGGCGGTAGAAATCCCTCCAATGCCGGCCGCGCCGCGACGATGCTGCGTCTAAAGGGCGGCGTTCCAGTACGGCGTTTGAGTGCGGCGCGGAAGTCGGAGTGAGGGACATGGCGATTGCGGATGCAGCCGGCCAGACGGCGCGGTGGAAGGATGCGGCCCCCGGCGCCGACGACGAGGATATCATCCCGCGTGACATCCGTTTCGGCATCCTGGAAAGCCCGACCCGCCATTGGCTCGGCGGCGATTTCCACAAGACGGCGCTGATCGACGGCCTTTCCATCTTCCTGCCGGAAGGCGAGCGCTATTTCATCCGTTCGCTGAAATATTACGCGCCCAAGCTGAAGGACAAGCACCTCGCCGCCGAGATAAACGGCTATTCGGTGCAGGAGGCTTTTCACACCCGCGAGCACGAGGACTATAATCGCGCGCTCGCCAGGCTCGGCTATGATGTCGAGGCCATGGAAGCGCCGGTGATCAAGACGCTGCGCTCCGACAAGATCCCGATCTTCCGCCTCGCCGTCACCTGCGCCATCGAACACCTGACCGCGACGCTGTCGTCGGTGACGCTGCGCAATCCGCAATTCCTCGACGATGCCTCGCCCGCCTATCGCCGCCTGTGGATGTGGCATGCGCTGGAGGAGCTGGAGCACAAGGCGGTGGCGCTCGACGTCTTTGCCGCGGCGACGCCGAAATATTCGCCCTTCAAGCGCTACATGCTGCGCACCATGGCGTTCAACGCGGTGGCCTGGACCTTCCTGAAGATCATCCTGCGCAACCTCATGCTCTTTGCCGCAACCGATGGCATCAAGACCGGCCCGCGCTTCTGGGCGCGTCTCGTCTGGGTGCTGTTCGGCAATCCCGGCTACTGGCGCAAATGCGCGCCGCTGGTGTTGAAATACTATCTCCCGGGCTTCAACCCGGTGAACAAGGACGATCACGACCTGATCCGCAAGGGCCGCGCCTGGCTCTACGATGAATTCATGACCCTCGAGGCCGCCAAATCCGCCCCCGCCGCCGCCGAGTGAAAGAGCCCCGATGACCAGCCGCCTGTTTTCCAGCGTTCTCGATGTCGCCACGCTGGGCAAGTTTCCGCGCACCCAGAAATGGGTCTGGCGCCGCATCTACAACATGCTGTCGCGCTTCTGGGGCGACAAGGACTGGCGCTTCATGAACTACGGCTACGTGCCGGACGGCGCGCCGTTTGCGCTCAAATCCGAGGACGAGGCGGAGCGCGCCTTCATCGGCCTCTACCAGCAGGCGGTCGAGGGCCTTGCCGTTAAGGGCGCCCGCGTGCTGGAGGTCGGCTCCGGCCGCGGCGGCGGCTCGCGCTACATCGCCCGCTATCACGCGCCCGCGGCCGTCACCGGCCTCGACTATTCGCCGGAAACCGTGCGCCGGGCGCAAAAGCTCAATGCCGACACGCCGGCCCTTTCCTTCGTGCAGGGCGACGCCGAGAACCTGCCTTTTCCCGACGCCTCCTTCGACATCGTCGTCAACATCGAATCCTCGCACTGCTACGGCGACGTGCCGGCCTTTGCCCGCGAGGTCGCCCGGGTGCTCAAACCCGGCGGCATCTTCACCTTCGCCGACATGCGCCCGAAGAGCCAGCTTGCGGCGCTTGACGACCAGCTCGCCGCGCCCGGCCTCGAACTGATCGACAAGCGCAACATCTCTGAAAACGTCGTCGCCGCCCTCAACGCGGCCGAAGCCCGCAAGCAGGCCCGCATCGGCAAGGCCTTCCTGCTGCGCCGCTTCATGACCGAATTCTCCGGCTCCAAGGGCTCGGTGCTCTACAAGGCACTGACGGGCGGCAGCGTGGTCTATCAGGCAAGGCGGTATCGGAAGGCCTGACCCCATCGCCCTTCTCCCCGTTTACGGGGAGAAGGTGCCGGCAGGCGGATGAGGGGCGGATGGTGCCGAACGCGAACAAGCGCCGGAGGGCAGCGACCCCCTCAGCAGACATCATCCACCGAGCGTCGGGTGATCCCACGCATCCTCAAGCCGGCTTCGCGCCTGTTCAAGAAGCCTCCTGTAGTCTGGAGAGAACGGGGCAGCCAGCTGCTTTTCCAGATGACCGAGCAACAAGTGGAGAACGGCACATTCGGCGGTGCTTTCGAAACACGTTGCGCTTGGCGCGCGGGCTTGATCCGGTTCGCTCCATCGTGAAAGAAGCTCGAACAGGACCAAAGCCTCGTGCGGCTCAAGGTGTATTTCGGCTCCGCCAGGAACAGTTTTCGCTTCGTTTGTCATGCTCTCAGTTAGGCATGCGTCGCCGAGGTCTGCAAGCCGGTTGAGCCTGCGAGCGCAGCTTGCATGGTGACTGGCTAGGCAAGGCCTGAGGGCTGCCGTCAAATTGCTTTGGCAAACTTTGCCAAATTATGCCATTTTCATCCCGACGAGGTGACCGATATGGCGACGATGAATGTTTCCCTGCCCGATCCGATGAAGGAATGGGTGGACGCCCAAACCCGGACGGGGCGCTACAGCAATGCCAGCGACTATGTGCGTGCCCTGATCCGGCGCGACCAGGAACGCGCCGACGCGCTGGCGCAACTGCAAGGCCTTGTCACCGAGGGCCTCGACAGCGGCGTCAGCGAGCGCTCGAAGGACGATATTCTTCAAGCCGCCCGCGAACGGCTTGCCGTCACCCGGCGATGACCTACCGCACGACCGTCGAGGCCGATCGCGACATCATCGAGATCTATGTTCTCGGTGCGCAGCAGTTCGGCGTGGCGCAGTCCGAACGATATGTCGATGAGTTGTTCGACAGTTTTGAACTGCTTGCGGAAAATCCGCTGATGGCGCGCGAACGCCGCGAATTGAACCCGCCCATGCGGCTCCATCCCTATCACGCGCACCTGATCGCCTATCTCCTTCACGACGGTGACATTCTGATCGTCCGCGTCCTTCACGGCCGGCAGGATTGGCAGGGGCTGTTCGTATAGGCAGGGAGGAACGCATTGTGTGTCGGCAGTAGGATGAGGAGAGAATGGCAAAGGCCGGTTTGCGCCAATTGCGGTTATTGAGACATTGTATGCTCGACCTCAAATCTGTTCTACTTCATTAAGCCGCGACCGTATTACGTAGTCAATAAAATCTCGGTGTAGCAGTACCAAGTGAGGAAAGCCCTCTCTTTCTTCATATATCTTTTCAACGCGGTTGCGGATCGATTGGAGCTGATATTCGTCATCGGCAAGCTGGCTTCTGACGTACATTTCAGTGTCCAGGTGGCAATAGCTATCCCATCCGTTATCGGCTATCAAAACCGCTTCGATCTCTTCGGCTGGACTAAAAATTCCTTGCGAGAGCGCCCCGATCTTCGCCTGCTGAGCCACTAGCGTTTCAATGTAAATTTGTGCTGCTGTTCTAGAGTCGCGGTAGTCACCCTCATGGGACCCAATCAAACTTGCGTGACAGTACGCTAGCAGATTTAAGACCCTCGATAAGCGATCCGTATAAGTGGCATGCTCGCTCGGTGAGAAATCGGTGGTGTCAAGCGAATCCAATAGCTCAAGTGCGGATTCAGCAGATTCGATAGCTGGCCCAAATTGCCTTCGATTCAAGGCTGCGAGGGCAACAATGTGATGTGCGACAGCACGGCCAAGAGGCGACTTCTCATGCTCTAGCCATATGGAAAAGACGTCTAAGGCGTGAGAGTATGTTTTTTCGATAGAGCATTTCAAAGCCAAATAGAAATATAATCTAGCAACGAGCCGAATTCGAGAAGTTCCGCAATCCCATATCTTGCTCTCAATAGACTCTATTTCCTCCCGACGTGATTTATTATTGATCGCCTTAACTGAATCATAAATACCTTTGTAAGGCTCATCTTCAATTTTTAGCAATTCAATTTCATGTTCTAGCTGATTACGCGATATATTATCTTCTTTCGCTATCAGAATCGAGCTGTTTTTTGTTATCCCTTTTCGAAGAATGTCCGTCTGCATGTCCATATTTGCCAAGGAATCCCCAAGCAAATTGAAGTTTCGAACCAAATCTTTATTCGACCTACCGGTGGATTTGTAGGTCAAATCATGAGTCTTCAAACCCCACGCATCGTGCAGGACTGTTTTTATCTGTATCTCGATAATTGGCTTTCTATAGTCAACAATTCCCCCGGTAACGATATTGTAATGGCACGCAAAATAACCTCCCTTTGTGATCCTTCGGCCGTATATGGTCGATATGGGGCTTCCGAATTCAATAGTAGTACTTTCACGAGAGAGAGGTGCAGCCTTTATTTTTTTAGAATCAATTAAGCGGTCTATAACTGCGCAAATCTCGGATATGTCCGATGGAAAGAGTACGACAATTGTGAATCCTACGACATCTGGAGTAGTCCAGATCGACCCCTCCATAAGATTTGTGTCCCTGTGATGTTTGTCAAATTTTAACTTTATCTTTCTTGCGGCTTTCAAATACTCTCCAGGCTGACGATCCTCCCGGCCATAGACTTTATAATAGCTATTTTTTCCCAAGTTATCTACGACAATTTGTCGTATTTCCTTATAGTCATTAATGTAACGATCTTTCTCTTCGCGAAGAAATTTAACAACGGTTTCAGTCGCAATCGGAATACTATAGATATAGTTCGGCATTTCAGTCTCGCAGACGCCAAGTGAAAAGCTCTTGCAACCTTAGATCATTCTCAAGCGATTATTCAATGCGAAATCCGAGTTTACCTGTTTTTTTGCTATCAGGCGAATGACCGTTAAGGGCCGATAGTGGCCAGAAACGGCTCTCCCCTCCCTCAGGCCATCTCCCCAACCCGCATCTCCACGCGCAACCCCGCCTCCGTCAGCATGCCGACGAGCGTGTCGATGGAAAACAGGGTGATCTTGCCGCGCAAGAGGTCGGAAATGCGCGGCCGGGTCACGCCGAGCCGGCGCGCGGCTTGGGCCTCAGTCCAGCCCTTGGTTCGGATTTGCCGGTCCAGGGCCATCATCAGGGAGGCGCGAAGCTTCATGTTCTCGGCTTCCACCGCATTGTCTTCGATGGCGTCCCAAATGCCTGCAAAGGTCTCGCCCCCCGCTCACCCCATCTTCAACAACGCCCCGATCGTGCCGCCCACCAGCAGCACGATGCCGATGAGAAACGTCAGCGCGGCGCCCGGCCCGCGTTTCTTGGCGTCGGCGTAATATTCCGAGGCGTAGAGCACGCGGGATGCCGTCCAGCCGAGGCCGAGCAGGCCGGCGATGGCGTCGGAGACGTAAAATCCGAACAGCCAGAGCGAGGGCAGGAACAGCACCAGTTGTTCCACCGTGTTCTGTTGCACGCGAAAAATCCGCTCGAAATCGGCATTGCCGGTGGTCTTCGGCGCCTCGACGCCGAATTGCTGCCGGGCTCGGGCGACCTTCAGCAGGAACCAGACATAGGCGACCAGCGCGGAGAAGGTGGCAAGGACGGTAAAGCGCATCGGTGAATTTCCCTGGGGTAGACGAAGAAAAGGATTGGCCGGCAATGGCGCGATGCTAGGTGAAGGCCGCCCGGCGTGCAAGACGACCGCGCAAGGCAGGCACGCGGGCTGCCGCCGCCCTATAATCGCCACCGCGACCCTTGAAGGTAACGGCAAATTTGCACATGATGTGGATGATCGCCGAAACGATCTTCTTCCAAGGGTTTGCGACCGCCATGACCGACCAGTTCCGCTTCGGACGAACTTACGATTTCCACGAACTGGTGGCCGATGGTATCGTCCACGGCATCGGCGTCGTCTTCGCGCTGATCGGCGCCACCGCCCTGATCTTCTACGCCACGGTGTGGACGAGCTATGCCGAAATGGCCGCCGCCTGGATCTATGGCCTCGGCCTCGTCATCGCGCTCGCCGTGTCGTTCACCTATAATATGTGGCCGCATTCGCGCACCAAGTGGATTCTGCGCCGCTTCGACCATTCGGCGATCTTCGTGCTGATCGCCGCCACCTATACGCCCTTCCTGGTCAAGGGCGCGCATGACTGGGTCATTCTGTCGCTGCTGGTCGGTATCTGGGCGACCGCCTTTGTCGGCATCTATCTGAAATGCCGCTATCCCGGCCGTTATGACCGCCTCGCCATCCTGCTCTATCTCGCCATGGGCTGGAGCGGGGCCATGGCGCTCGGGCCGATCTCGCAGACCCTGCCGAGCATTACCCTGCTTCTGATCATCATCGGCGGCTGCATCTATTCGGCCGGCGTGATCTTCCATGTATGGGAACGCCTGCGCTTCCAGAACGCCATCTGGCACGGTTTCGTCGTCACCGCGGCGGCCGTCCACTATTCGGCCGTCGTCACCGCCATCGGCCACTGACGGCCAAGGATCGGCAAGGACCGGCAAAGGCGGGCAGGGGCCGGCAAGGCTCCGGCGCGCATCCGTTCCGCCGCTTTACAGGCTCCCTCGGCGCGGTCTAAGCAGGCGGTCGAAAATCAAGACCGGGACCTAATCCATGCCAGCTTCCATCACCATCCGCGCCGCCGTCGAGACTGATCTCGAGGCGATCCGCGACATCTACAACCACGCCGTCGAGCACACCACGGCGATCTGGAACGAGGTGCTGGTCGATACCGAGAACCGCCGCGCTTGGATGGAGCAGCGCCAGGCCAGGGGCTTTCCGGTTCTGGTGGCGATCCGCGACGGCAAGGTGGCGGGCTATGCCTCTTATGGCGACTGGCGCGCCTTCGACGGCTATCGCCACACGGTCGAGCATTCCGTCTATGTCGACAAGGATTGCCGGGGTGCGGGGCTCGGCAGGCTCCTGATGCAGGCGCTGATCGACCATGCGCGGGCAAACGACAAGCATGTGATGATCGCCGCGATCGAGGCGGAGAACCAGCCGTCGATCGCGCTGCACGAACGTCTCGGCTTCCGCCTCGTCGGCATCCACCGCGAGGTCGGCCAGAAATTCGGCCGCTGGCTCGACCTGGCGATGATGGAATTGCAGCTCTGAGCGGCGCAGGCCGGCCGTAGCCTCCTCTCTCAGATCGCCGCGACGGCCTTTTCGAGCATGTCGCGCACCTCGCCCGCCACCGATTTCAGCCTGTCGTTGGGAATTGCCTCCATCGAAGCCTGCGGGTCGATGGCGCTGACCA
Organism: Arenimonas sp.; assembly: GCA_019459145.1. Lineage (GTDB taxonomy): Bacteria > Pseudomonadota > Alphaproteobacteria > Rhizobiales > Rhizobiaceae > Allorhizobium. The sequence goes on along the minus strand of JAIBEK010000028.1, from coordinate 37,913 downwards.
TGACGGAATGGGCGCCGGTCCGGCGCACGATGACATTGCAGGGCAGCATGGCGCCGACCTTCGGCTCGATGCCGATGGCCTGGTGCGCCATTTTCGGGTTGCAGGCGCCGAGGATCAGGTAGTCGTCGATGTCCTGGTCGATCTTCTTCTTCAGCGTCGCCTTGACGTCGATCTCGGTCAACACGCCGAAACCGTTGGCGGAAAGGGCCGCGCGGGTCCTTTCGACAACGCTGTCGAAATCCGTGCCCTCGAACGTCCTGTCGATCGTGTAGCTCATCTTCGCTCCTCCTGTTTTCGCGGCCGCCCTGCGTTCGCTCGGTGCCTTGCCGCAAAGGTTGTGCGTCCCGTCACTTCAGTGGATACACCAAACCCGGCTTCAGTGTGGCGCGGCCCGGATCGTCGCGATCCGGGCGGGACGGAGGCGCGCAGCCGCAGCGGGACCTGCGGCCGACCGGCCCTTCGACGGCCTGTCCCGGTGCGTCCACGTCTCACTCGATCCGAGTGCGCACCATCTCGCCGCGAATGGTGATCGCCGGCTTGGCGCCCGGCGTGTTGGGCAGCGCGCTGTCGACATAGGAGGCGACCGCATCGATGAGATAGCTGATCGGCGTCGGCACGAGGAACTTGACCGAGGCGTCGAGCATCCGGCCGGCGATGGCGATGGTCTCGTCCTGCATCACCCGGTCATAGACGAGCCGGGCGCGAAGGGCCGCGCCCGAGATCGAGACCTCTGTTGCATGCCCCTCGAAAGACAGGTCGCCGGCATCGCTGCGAATGTCGACCACCGAGAAGTCGCCGGTGAGCCTTGCGCGCGCCGCCTTCTGTTCGATGACGACGGCGGCCTCGGGCTTGAGATTGGCGGAGAACTCCATCATGCAGTCCGACCAGTCGAACAAGCGCGCGGCGCGGCCGACATCGACGATGAGCGTGTCGCCGTCGATGCGCATGCTGCCCTGGGCCGGGCAGCCGCCGGAGAACCATCCGGAATGCCATACTGCACCCCAGCCGCGCCGCTCGCCCTTCATCTCCGCGACCAGGGCTGCGTCCGCCCGGGCGGTGATGACGATGTCGCTCGCCGCCCCTTCGACCCGAATCCTGGCGACATGGCTGAGGTCGAGCGGCCCCGCCACGCTGTCGCGGGTGGCGATGAAGGCGACGGCGGCGTCGAGTAAGCCGAGCGCCAGAACGGTGCCGGCGATGGAAAGAAGGATATTGCGGGTTCTCATGGTGACTGCTCCGGGTCGGGGTGACGATGACCCATCGAGCATGAGGTTGCCGGATCCCGCGACCTTGATCGCGTTTCAGGTCGACCTCGAACGCGCTTGCGGTCATGGTGGCGCAAAGCTCTCACCATTCCCTTGGCTGAAAAATCCGCCCATGATCTTCATTCCGCTGTCCTTCGCCGTCTCGCTGTTTCTCGCAGCCTTTCTCGTGCGTCTCCTGCTGCAGGGGCGCGAGAGCCTGGCGCGCAACCACCTTTTCGTTTTGCTGATTGCGCTCTATGCGGTTCAGACGACGTTGGTCGGCCTGCGCTGGGGCTATGGCATGGCGGCGGTCCTGCCGCTTTTGTCGCTGCTGGCAACCGCCATCCCGCCGTTCACCTATCTCGCCTTTCGCGACCTCGCCCGCGAAGATGGGGCCGGTCTGTCGCTGGCCGACTGGCCGCATCTTCTGCCGACTGCCGCGCTCGTCCTCCTGCATTTGGTCTGGCGCGATCCGATCGACCTTCTGATCATCGCCGAATTCCTGGCCTATGGATTACGGCTGCTCTGGCTGGCCCGCCTCGGGCCGGACGGTCTGGTCGCCGCGCGTCTCGACGGTACGCTGCGCTCCCACCGCTCGCTGCTGCTTTCGGCTCTCACGCTCGTCGCATCGGCTTTCACCGATATAGCGGTCAGCCTCGATCTGCTGTGGGGCGAGGGACGCCATTCGGCGCTGATAGTCTCGGCCGCCACCACCGTCATCCTGCTGCTGCTCGGCATTGCCGCCGTGGTGGCCGGCGCCGAGGAGGGAGACGGGGAGACGGATGGCGATGGTGGCGAACTGTGCAGCCCCGGCGCCCCTTTGGTCTCGCGTCCGGCGCTGTCTCCGCCCATGTCCGGCGAGCACGAGGCGGTGGCGGCAAGTCTCGACCGGCTGATGGCCGAGCGCCGGCTCTACGGCGATACCGGCCTCAATCTTGGCAAGTTGGCGCGGCGCCTGGGCCTGCCGGCGCGCACCGTCTCGCAGGCAGTCAACCGCGTACACGGCATGAGTGTCTCGCACTATGTCAACAATTTCCGGGTGGCCGAGGCCTGCCGGCTTCTGGCGGAAACAGACATGCCCGTGACCCGCATCGTCTTCGAGGCGGGCTTCATGACCAAGTCGAATTTCAACCGGGAATTCCTGCGCGTGACAGCGTCGAGCCCGACCGCCTTTCGCACGGCGCACCGGGCGGTCGCATCGACCGCCCAACCGGCACTCTGAGCGCCCGCCGGCCTACCCGGCTTCACCGCAGGGCCGCTTTTCGTCAGGCCGTCGGGATTTCTTCCGTCACCACCTCGAAGCGGGCGAGCCGGGCCGGGCCAAACGCGGTCGACAGCGCAACGTCGGTGGCGTCGCGGCCGGTCGCCATCAGGATGCGGCCGATGCGCGGCTTGTTGTGGCGGGCGTCGACCGTGTGCCAGTGGCCGCCGAGATAGACCTGCATCCAGGCGCTGAAGTCCATCGGATTGCCGTCGGCCGGCACGCCGATATCGCCGAGATAGCCGGTGCAATAGCGTGCCGGAATGTTCATGCAGCGGCACAGCGTGATCGCCAGATGGGCGAAGTCGCGGCAGACCCCGGTGCGGGCGATGAAGCCGTCATGGGCCGAGCGCGTCGAATCCGCCTTCATGTAGTCGAACTTGATGTGGTTGTGGACAAAGGTGAGGATCGCCTGCACCCGCGGCCAGCCGAGCGGCGTGTCGGAAAAGGTCGCCCAGGCGAAATCGGCGAGGCGATCGGTGTCGCAATAGCGGCTGCCGAGCAGGAAGACCAGGACTTCGTTCGGCAGATCCTTGATGTCGTGCTGGAAGGCACCCTCCGGCAGCACGTCGGGCTGGCCGTTGTCGTAGATCTCGAACTGCGTGGAAATGGTGGTGATGCCGGCCGGCGCGGTGATCCGGCTGCAGGCATTGCCGAAGCCGTCGATATAGTCGCGCGCCTCGATCGGCCGGTCGAAGCTCAGCACCTGCTCGGTCAAGAGGTCTGCCCGGCGCGACGGGTGGATGTTGAGAACGAGCAGCATCGCGGTATCCCGCTCACATTCATAGCCAATCTGGAAGCCGGCCCGTATCTTCATCGTGGATCCTTTGAAGGGAGAGTGAAACGCGCCGGTCTGCCGGCCTCGGGTGAACGCGCAAGATGTCCCGGTGTTCCGGCTGGCCGCTCAGGGTGGCGCGGCCGGGTCGCCATCCGCATCCGAGGTCACGTTGACCTGCACGGTCAGCGACTTGAAATCGGAGGCCCGCCCGTCATAGCTGCCCGACAGCGGGACGGCCTGGCGCGGATCGCGCGCCACGCCCACCCGGATCAGGTCGCGATTGCCGACAATGCCGTTGGTCGGGTCGAATTCCACCCAGCCGGCGCCTGGCACATAGATCTGGCACCAGGCATGGGTCGATCCGCCGCCGAGCGTCGTCGAGCCGTCCCGGTCGGGCACGTAGATGTAGCCGGTGACGAAGCGGGCGGCGAGGCCCAGCGCCCGGGCCGCCTCCATCATCAGGAGGGCGAAATCCCGGCAGGTGCCGGTCTTCAACTCCAGCGTCTCCAGCGGCGTCTGCACCCCGTGTTCGGAGCGGCGCACATAGGCAAAGCTGTCGTGGATCATGTAGCACAGGCTCATCAGCATGCTGCTGGTCCGCGTCGGCCGGCCGCTGTGCAGGAACTGCCGGGCGAATGTCCCGACGACATCGTTCGGATCGGGGTAGTGCCGGGCAATGGTCGGTGCCAGATCGGGCAGTTCCTCGCCGTCATAGGCGAACGGGTAGTTGACCGCCGTGCTGTCGATGGGAAAATCGAGCGCCGCATGCGGGGTGTGGTCGAGCCGGATATTGCTTTCGAAGCGCAGCGTGCGGGTCGGCTTGGTAAAGCTCAGCAGTGCGACGCAGTTGCCGAAAGGGTCGTGGATCCAGCGGATCTGGTCATGCAGGGGCTCCACCACGAGGCTGACATTAAGCAGCGTCTGGTCGAAACTGTCGCGCGGACGGAACATCATCCGGTGCTCGCCGAGCTTCACAGGCCGCTTGTACTGGTAGTCCGTGATGTGGCGAACCGAGAATATGGTCACGATGTTTCCCGCCCCCGGCAAGCGAGGGAATGTCTCCCGCACTCGAACCAAGCCTCACCGGAGGGATTGGTTGGCCGAGTGCAGGTTTGTGTTGGGATCAGAGCCGGCCGGTGAGAACCAGGATCAGAAGGATGATCAGCACGACGCCGAGCACGCCGACGCCGCCATGGCCGAAGCCGTAGCCATAGCCGCCGAAGCGACCGCTAAAGCCACCCAGCAGGGCAATGATGAGGATGATGATGAGAATTGTTCCGAGCGACATGCACTTGATCTCCGTTGCTATTCGCGAGGGCCTGCGCATTGACGCAGCAGGCCAAGAGTTTGATCGATGACGGCACGGCGGGGAGGCCAAGATCAGCCTCCCGTTCTATTAAGTACAGAGGCAGGAGCCACTTGTACAGTTGTTGAAACGATTCTGCGCGCAACGAAAAGGCGAAAGGCTGGGGCCTCGACGCTGTTGCAAGATCGCTGCATCTGAGCGAACGCCACGAGCACGAGCGCAGCCATGAGGTGCTGGAGCACGACCATGTCCATGTGCATGACGAGCACCATCGCCACGGCTACCACGGCCCGGTCACCGAGCCGCACTCCCACCGGCACCGCCACGAGCCCTTGAGCCACAAGCACCCGCACTATCCCGACCTGCACCACGGCCACAGCCACGGCTGAGACGGCGCCCGCCGCCCGGCGATGCGATCAATGGGCGAATGCCCTGCGGCCTCAGCCGCCGATGAACTGGAAATAGACCCAGGCGAGGGCGAAGGCGGCGATCACGCCGAGCACGACCAGAAGCCTCTGGCGGCCCGGATTGGGCTTCTTCGGCTCGGGCGCCTTCGGCGGCTGCTTGAATTCGACGACATTGCTCATGCAAAACTCCTGTTCCGGCTTTGCCCGGACCTTAGCGGCAAGGAGATTGAAAAAGTGCTGATGGAGGGTGGATTTGCGATTAGGCGGCGGGCCGGCCGTCAGCATTGATGCGGCGCCCGCGCGTTTCCTCGGATCACCCCCTCTGCCCTGCCGGGCATCTCCCCCACAAGGGGGGAGACCGGACTGCGGATGACTTGTCGCCGATGCTACCGGTCGGAAAAATGTCCGCGTTCGGGGAGCCGAGCTTGGATAATCCTGCCGCTCCGTCGGGAGAGCGGGCGCGTCTTGCTGATCTCCCCCCTTGTGGGGGAGATGCCCGGCAGGGCAGAGGGGGTAGCCCAGCACGGCTCGTCCGTGAGCCCCAGCCCTCACTCCGCCCGTTCGAACACCATCGAGTGCCCGTTGATGCAGTAGCGCAGGCCGGTCGGCTTCGGGCCGTCGGGGAAGACGTGGCCGAGATGGCCGCCGCAATTGGCGCAGCGGATTTCAGTCCTCACCATGCCGAGCGAGGCGTCGCGGTGCTCGGTCACGGCGCCGGGCGTTACCGGCTCGAAATAGCTCGGCCAGCCGCAGCCGGCGTCGAACTTGGTGTCGGAATAAAACAGCGGCGTCTCGCAGGCGGCGCAGCGATACAACCCCTTGTCGAAATTGTCCCAGTAAGGGCCGGTGAACGGCCGCTCGGTGCCGTGCTCGCGCAGGATGCGGTATTGTTCCGCCGTAAGCTGCTCGCGCCATTCGTCATCCGTCTTTTCGATCTTGGGCCCGTTGGCACCGGTCGTCATGTCGGTCATCGTCGTTACTCCGATTGTCTTGGCCGATAGATAGGGTGGCGGCAAGCAGACGGCAATTGCCGCCGCGGCAGGCCTTGACGCTTATCCGTGGGCTCATTTCCTTGATCCTGCCGTCCAAGCAATGGGCGAGGCGTCGCAGTCATGACTAAAACAACTTTCCTGAATATGCGGCTGCGTCTTTGATGCAACAGGGACATGGTCCGTCGAAGTCGATGGAAAGCGTTGACAAACGTCTATTTGAACAGAGGATTTTCCGTTTTTCCTTGAGACGCGCGACGCTTTGTCCTAACACCATGCCCACTTTCCGCCCCTTTCTGACAAGGGGCGGCGCCGCAACGCGCTCACAGGGATAGGGAATGCTCAACGACGTCGCCGGTCTGACATTGATGGCCATGCTCCTGCCGTTCGCCGGCGCGCTTGTCGCCCCCTATCTGACCGCCCGTCTCGGCGCCAACGCGGCCTGGCTGCTGGCCCTCATTCCCGCCTTCGCCTTTGTCCATTTCGCCGGTTTCTGGCCGGCGATCGCCGCGGGCGAGGTGGTGACCGGCGGTTATGCCTGGGTGCCGAGCCTCAATCTGTCGTTCTCCTGGTTCCTCGACGGCCTGTCGCTGACCTTTGCGCTTTTGATCACCGGCATCGGCACGCTGATCGTGCTCTATTCGGGCGGCTACATGAAGGGCCATGTCCAGCAGGGCCGCTTCTTCTCGTTCATCCTGATGTTCATGGGCTCCATGCTCGGCGTCGTGGTGTCCGACAGCTTCCTCATGCTGTTCGTCTTCTGGGAGCTGACCTCGATCACCTCCTTCCTGCTGATCGGCTTTGACCACGGCCGCGAGGCCTCGCGCCGCGCAGCCCTCCAGGCGCTGGTGGTCACCGGCGGCGGTGGTCTGCTTCTGCTCGCCGGGCTGATCTTCATCTGGAACGTCACCGGGCTCACCCAGCTCTCGCTGCTCCTGCATTCCGGCGACATCCTGCGCGAAAGCCCGTTCTATGCGGCCGCACTGTTCCTCGTGCTCGGCGGCGCCTTCACCAAGTCGGCCCAGTTCCCGTTCCATTTCTGGCTGCCCAATGCCATGGAGGCGCCGACCCCGGTCTCGGCCTATCTCCATTCCGCCACCATGGTGAAGGCAGGCGTCTATCTGCTGATGCGGCTCAATCCGGTGATGGGCGATACGCCGGCCTGGGAAATCCTCCTGCCGGTCTTCGGCGGTATCACGCTTTTGGTCGGCGCCGTGCTCGCCATCCGCCAGAGCGACCTGAAGCTGATGCTCGCCTATACGACGGTTGCCTCGCTCGGGCTCCTCGTCATGCTGACCGGCTTAGGCTCGCCCTATGCCATCGAGGCGGCGGTGCTCTATCTGGTCGCCCATTCGCTGTTTAAAGGCGCGCTGTTCATGGTCGCCGGCATCATCGACCACGAGGCCGGCACGCGCGACGTGACGAAGCTTGGCGGCCTGCGCTCGGCCATGCCGATCACCTTCGTCGCCGCGCTCTTCGCCGCGATCTCCATGGCCGGCCTGCCGCCCTTCTTCGGCTTCCTCGCCAAGGAGGAGATCTATGCGGCGCTGGCCGGTCCCGATCCGCGCGCCATCCTGTTCACGCTCATTGCCATCATCGGCAATGCGCTGATGTTCGTCATCGCCTTTGCCGTGGCGCTGAAACCCTTCCTCGGCGCCAAGGTCGAGACGCCGAAGCACGCGCATGAGGGTCCCGTGCTGCTCTGGCTCGGGCCGCTGGTGCTGTCGCTGTTCGGCCTTGCCGCGGCGCTGTTCTCGCCGGTGGCGCATGCCTATGTATCATCGCCGATGGCGAGCGCCGTGGCCGGCGAGGCGGAGACCGTGACGATCAGCCTCGTCCCGCATATCGGCCTGCCGCTCGCGCTCTCGCTGCTGACGGTGGCGCTCGGCATCGTCGTCTTCCTCTTTCTCGACCGCGCCCGCAGCCTCGTCGCTCGCATGCTCGACGCGCTCGGTCCGGGCCCTGATCGCGGCTTCGACCACTTCATCGCCGGACTGGTGCGGCTGTCCTGGCGCGTCACGCAATGGGTGCAGAACGGCCGGCTCGAGGTCTACGTGACCTCGACCTTCCTGCTTCTGGCGATCGTGCTGCTGGTGCCGCCGGTCCTTTATGGCGAACTGCCCGCCATGCCCACCTGGCCGTCCGACGCGCGTTTCCACGAACTGGCCTTCATCGTCATCGCCGTCGTCGGCCTGATCGCCGTGCTCGCCGCCAGGGACCGGCTGACGGCCATCGTCTCGCTTGGCATCCAGGGCTTTGCCGTCGCCGTGATCTTCCTTCTGTTCGGCGCGCCTGACCTGTCGTTCACCCAGTTCATGGTCGAAACGCTGTCGGTCGTCATCCTCGCCCTGGTGATGACCCGGTTGCGCCTCTCGCCCTCCGACCACCGCACCTGGACACAGGTGCTGGGAGACGGCTCGATCGCCATCGCCGCCGGCCTCGGCTTCACCCTGATGCTGCTCAAATCCACCCAGGCGCCGTTCGACACTGCGCTCACCGATTTCTTCAACGCCTATTCCAAGGTGATCGCCCACGGCGCCAATGTGGTCAACGTCATCATCGTCGACTTCCGCGGCACGGACACGCTGGGCGAAATTTCGGTGGTGATGATCACCGGTCTGGCCATCCTTGCGCTGATCCGCATCCGGGTGGTCACTGTCGCGCCCGGCCAGAAGACCGTCGCGGCGCTCAAGGGCAAGAATGTCGAGAAGGAGCTGCGCAAATGAACACGCTGATCTTCCGCACGGTCGCCCCCTTCCTCACCGCACTGATGCTTCTGTTTTCGATCTTCGTGCTGCTGCGCGGCCATAACGAGCCGGGCGGCGGCTTCATCGGCGGGCTGATCGCAGCCTCCGCCTTCGCCATCTATGGCATCGCCTTCGGCGTTTCCGCGGTCCGCCGGGCGCTGTGGTTCCACCCCATGTCGGTGGCCGGCGCCGGGCTGCTGCTCGCCACGCTGTCGGGCGTGATCTCGGTGATCTTCGGCGTGCCGTTCATGACCGGCCTTTGGGTCTATCCGCAGATCTTCGGCGTCGAGGTGCCGCTCGCCACCGTCATATCCTTCGACGTCGGCGTCTATCTGGTGGTGGTCGGGTCGATCACCTCGATCGCGCTTGCACTGGAAGAAAGGGAGAGCGACTGATGGAAGCGGTTCTGTCCGGTCTGGTCGGCATCTTCTTTGCCGGCGCCCTCTACCTGATGATGTCCAAGCACATCGTCCGCGTCCTGCTCGGCATCGTCATTCTCGGCAATGCGGTCAATCTCCTGCTGTTCACCACCGGCCGGCTGACGCGCGAAACGCCGCCGATCATCGCGGCCGGCTCGGACACGCTGTCGGCCAGCGCCGCCAATCCGCTGCCGCAGGCCCTCATCCTGACCGCGATCGTCATTTCCTTCTCCTTCTTCTGCTTCCTGCTGGTGCTGACCTATCGCGCCTACCAGGACCTCGGCACCGATGACACCGACGAAATGCGCGTCGCCGAGCCAAAGGGCGAGCCGCTGCCGCCGATGGGATATTGAGTGCATGATGATGTTGCTGACAATTGCCCCTCACCCTAACCCTCTCCCCGCAGGCGGGCAGAGGGGACGTGCCTCTTGCTCAATCGGTGCTGACCGCATGCGACGTGGGATGGTGCCGAGCGTCCGCCGCTCGTCCCTTCTCCCCGTCAGGACGGGGAGAAGGTGCCGGCAGGCGGATGAGGGGCAGCGACACAGGCTGCAGCAAGGGGTCTGTTTCTGATGGCTGCCACGTCCTCCTCCCCCGTCGACCTCTCGCTCGCCTTCGTCATGGCGCCGTCCAGCGGTGCCGAATGGCTGACCATCCTGCCGGTCGCCATCGGCCTCGGCTTCGGCGCCGTGCTGATGATGCTGCGCCATTCAACCAGGGCGCATCCGTTCATCGCCATTCCCGGGCTGGCCCTGATGGTCGTCGTCGATGCGCTGCTTTTGGCCCATGTCGCGCAAAACGGCCCGGTGACGATGATGATGGGCCGCTGGCTGCCGCCCTTCGGCATCGCCTTTACCGTCGATTTGACCGGCGCGCTTCTCGCGCTCGCCGCCGCCATCGTCGCGTTGGCCGGCAGCATCTACGCGCTCGGCGACATCAACCAGAGCGGCCGGCGCTACGGCTTCTATCCCTTCCTAATGGTGCTGATGGCCGGTGTCTCGGGCGCCTTCCTCACCGGCGACATCTTCAACCTCTATGTCTGGTTCGAGGTCCTGCTGATCTCGTCCTTCGGCCTGCTGATCCTCGGTTCCGAGCGCGAGCAGATCGACGGGGCGCTGAAATATGCCGTGCTCAACCTGATCGGCACGACGCTGTTCCTGATCGCCGTCGGCTATCTCTATGCCATCTTCGGCACGCTCAACATGGCGGACATCGCGCTAAAGGCCGGCGAGTTGCGCGACACCGCGCCGCTGATGACGCTGGGTGCGCTGTTCGTATTCGCCTTCGGCATGAAGGCGGCCGCCTTTCCGGTCAATTTCTGGCTGCCGGCCTCCTATCACACGCCGCGCATCGTCGTCTCGGCGCTGTTTGCCGGCCTTCTGACCAAGGTCGGCGTCTATGCGCTCTTGCGCGTCATGGTCATGCTTCTGCCGGTCGAGCGCGAGGCCCTGAGCCTCGTCATCGCCATTGCCGCGGCGCTCACCATGGTGCTCGGCGCCATGGGGGCGCTCGCCCAGTCCGATATCCGCCGCTTTCTAGGCTTCGTCGTCGTCTCCGGCATCGGATACATGCTGGCCGGTGTGTCGATCGCCGGAACGGCCGGGCTGTCGGCGGCGATCTTCTATGCGCTGCATTCGATCGTACTGATGACAGCACTCTATCTTCTGGCGGGCGAGGCGGCGCGACGCGGCGGCTCCTATCGCCTGGAAAGCCTGTCGGGGCTGTGGGCCGCGGCACCGGCCTTTGCCGGCCTGTCGCTCGCCCTGTTCTTCGCCGGCTCCGGCCTGCCGCCCTTCTCCGGCTTCTGGCCCAAGGCCATGCTGGTCAAGGCCTCGCTCGACATCGGCGCCTGGTGGCTGGCCGGCGCCATCCTCTTGTCCGGCTTTCTCACCACCATCGCCTTCGGCCGCCTCTTCCTGCTCGCCTATTGGCGCCCGGCGCCGGTTTCGACCGTGACGGCGGCGGGCGAAGGGACAGGCGCCGCTGACGCCGCCGGTTCGTCCGCCCCGATCGCGCTTGTGCCGCGTGCCCCGGCCTCGGCCATGGTGCCGATCCTCGTCCTTTCGGCGCTCGTCGTCTGGTTCGGCCTTTTCCCCGAGCCGCTGATCGATCTCAGCCAGCGCGCCGCGATCGGGCTTGCCGATCCCGTAGCCTATCTCAAGTCCGTCTTCCCCGCGGGAGGTCAGCCATGATGCTCTATGCCGTCAATCTCCTCATGGCGATCGTCTGGGCCGCCGTGACCGGCAGCGCCTCGCTGCACAATCTGATCTTCGGTTTCCTGCTGTCGACGCTGGCGCTCGGCGTTATCCGCGAGCAGATCAACGGCACTGGCTACATAACCCGCTCGCTGCGGGTTGCGTCCTTGCTCTGGCTCTTCCTCATCGAACTGGCCAAGTCGGCCTGGAAGGTCGCCGTCATGGTGGTACGCCCGAGGCTCGACATCAAGCCCGGCATCTTCGCCTTTCCGCTGACGGTGACACGCGACTTCGAGATCACGCTTCTGGCCAATCTCATCACCCTCACGCCCGGCACGCTGTCGGTCGATGTTTCCGACGACAGGAAGACGCTTTACGTCCACGCACTCGACTGCGCCGACCCGGAAAGCGCGCGCCGCGATATCGCCGATGGCTTCGAGCGCAAGATCCTGGAGGCCTTCGCATGATTGCTCCGGAAGACATCATCCAGGCGGCATGCACTTTCGCCCTCGTCATTCTCGGTATTTCTTTCCTTTTCACCGTCTATCGGGTGGTCAAGGGGCCGACGCTGCCCGACCGGGTCCTGTCGCTCGACATGCTGGTCGGCATCGCCATCGGCTTCATCGCCGTGATCGCCATTCGCACCGGCTATACGCTCTATATCGACATCGCCATCTCGCTCGGCCTGGTCGGCTTCCTCGCCACCGTCGCCTTTGCCCGCTTCATCCTGGCGCGCGGCGTGGTCGGCGAGAAGCCGCTGGAGGACGGACCGGTGCTGCGCACCGACAAGCAGAAGACCAAGGGCGGCAAGAAGGCAAAGTCTGCCGCGGCATCGCCCGCCGGGGGCAAATCCGGCGGCGCGACAAGGGGAGGGGCACGGAAATGATGGCTTACGGCATAGCCCTGTTCACCGCGCTCCTGATCGTCGCGGGCGCCCTGTTCGCGCTGATCGCCGCGATCGGTATCAACCGCCTGCCGGACCTCTATACCCGCATGCACGCCGCCTCCAAGGCCGGCACGGTCGGCTCTGGCCTGCTGCTGCTCGCCGTCGGGCTGCATGCCGGCGACCTTGCCACGTTCAGCCGCGCGGTCGCCGGCTTCTTCTTCTTCATCCTGACCGCGCCGGTCTCGGCCCACCTGCTCGCCAAGGCGGCCCACCAGGTCGGCTACCGCCTCTCGGCGGTCTCCGTCTGCGATGAGTTGAAGCGCGATGAGCAGAAGCTCAAGGCGTCGAAGGTCAAGGCGTAGAGCAAAAGGCGTAGAGACACGAGCCGGCTGCCGCCGCCCAGTCGAAAAGCCAAGTAAAGCGCCTGTCTGCCGCTATGTTCTGCCGGCAATGCTGCACATTTCGCAACCGCAGCAAGTCAATTGATTCGGATTCCGAGCAAAAGCTCCATGAGCCTCCCCATAAATGGGGAAAAATATTACGTGGATTTTTTCCGGAATAGTGGTAACGAGTTGATAGAGTCACGATCCTTGGAGACTTGGTTTTCTTGCACGCTTGATTCCCTCACTTGAGTTGTATTCGCAACTGCTTGATCTGCCGGGGGTTAAGTTCACGGAGGACCTGAATACAGGGTATGTCGGGACAAGTTCCTGAGCGCTAATCCGGAATCTAGGGGTGGATTCCATGTCAGCAACGACAGGGTTTGCGTTCAAGGCCTTTGTTCCTTGGCTTCAACAAGTGGTGCCGGCCGGTCAGCCGGCGCCTTGGCAAGCACAGTTGAACAGGAGACTAGAAATGACAGAAATCGCCCAGGGCTCGGGCCAGGATCTGCTGGTGGAACTCACCGCGGATATCGTCGCGGCCTATGTGAGCCATCATGTGGTGCCCGTCGGGGACCTCGCCAACCTCATCTCCGACGTCCATTCGGCCTTGAGCAATACCGCGTCGCCGGCCCCGGTCGTTGCGGTCGTCGAGAAGCAGAAGCCGGCGGTCGCCGTGCGCAAATCCGTTCAGGACGACCAGATAACCTGCCTGGAATGCGGCGGCAATTTCAAGTCGCTCAAGCGCCACCTGATGACCCACCATAATCTCGGCCCGGATGAATACCGCGACAAGTGGGACCTGCCGATGGACTATCCGATGGTGGCCCCGGCCTATGCCGAAGCGCGCTCGCGCCTGGCCAAGGAAATGGGCCTCGGCCAGCGCCGCAAGCGCGGCAAGTAAGCGCAGCCCACGACACGTGCCCTGCCGGAAGGCGAAGGGCAAGACGAAACCGGACCGCGAGGTCCGGTTTTTTTGTTGTCCGGAAAGAGGAAATAAATCCCATCACAAATCCCGCGAAAAGCGTGAAAACTGCGAAAAAAAGAGGAATGTCATAACGGATGCAAAAATACGCCCCTTTCAACATCCCCGCTTTCTGTTATGGGTGTATGAATTAATTCCTATCTATTGGGAGTAGTCATATGCCGCACCAGCAAGCCATTTCCTCGCCATCCGCATCGATACCCGTAACGCCATCCGCAACCCGATCACCGGCCCAGACCCAGACCCAGACCCTGGCCCAGGCCACGGACCGCGCCGCTCTGGCCGACCGGCGCATCGTCTGCATGGTGGTGCGCCAGCTCACCGCCGAACTGCTGGGCGTGGTCGGCGACCGCCAGGAGGTTCGGCGGGCGCGCCGGCGGGCCAGTTGCCATGTGCGCCAGATCGCCATGTATGTCTGCCATGTCGCGCTCTCCATGTCGTATGGCGAGATCGCCGAGGCCTTCGGGCTCGACCGCACTACGGTCAGCCATGCCTGCCATGTGGTCGAGGACCGGCGCGACGATCCGGCCTTCGACACCTTCGTCAGCACGGTCGAGCGGCTGGCCGAATCGGTCTGCATGGTCGCCGGGAGGCCGGCATGAGCGCGGTGCTTCCAACGCCTGCCGAACGGCGCCTGCTTCTGCGCCTGCTGAAACTTGTCCTGCGCAGGCCCCTTGTGGTCGAAAGAGGCGATGACGGCCGGCTGTCGGTCTCTTGCGCCAGGGCCGCCGCGACCAACAAGGGGGCGGATGGCGGTCCGGATGCCAGTCGGCGCATCGCCGACGTGCCGGCCGGTCTGCTGCGCTTTGCCGTGGCGGGCGGCCTGATCGTCCGCGACGGACCGCTGCTCAAGCCCGGCGAGGGGACGGCCACCTATCTGCGCCGCGCCATGGTCGCATCCGGCGACGAGGCCTTTCTCGAGCAGCACCGCGACATGGCCGACGAGATCCTGGTCGAGAACGGCCGGAGGCGGCCGGTCCGGCGCAATCTGGCCGAATCGCCGCTGTCCGGCCTTGCCCGGCTGAAGGATCGCAGCGGCGCCGCCTATTACAGCGAACAGGCGATCGCCGCGGGCGAGCGGCTCGCCGCCGATTTCGAGCGCGCCGGGCTGCAGCCGCGCATCACCTCGTCCTTCGAGCCGCGCCTTGCCGGCCGGGTGCGCGGGGCTCCGCCCGCCTCGGTCGAGATCGCCGATCAGGCGCTTGGTGCCCGCGCCAGGGTCAATGCGGCGATCGAGGCCATGGGGCCGGAACTTGCCGGCGTGGCGCTCGACGTCTGCTGTTTCATGAAGGGGCTGGAGACGGTCGAGCGCGAGCGGCAATGGCCTGCCCGGTCCGCCAAGCTGATGCTGCGCGCGGCCCTTCTGGCGCTTGCCCGCCACTATGCGCCGCCGCCTACGCCGGGCCACCGCCGCCGCCATCACTGGGGCGCTGCGGATTTCCGGCCGGAGATCGGCTGATGTGTCGCCGCGCATCCGTTGGTTGACCGGGGCGGGACGAGGGATTGGCGTTTTTTGGGAATAAGCCGCCGCGCGGTCGGCATTTACGTGACATTATGCTAAATAAGCGGTAAACGCCACCGGGCAAGCTTGTCCATCCCGGCAAAGCACGAACGGGTATGTCAGCGCCTGAAAACCCCCGACCGCCGGAATACATCCATGCCCTTTCGCATCCGCACTGCCTTGAGCCCTTCGCTGGCCTTCATCACCATGGCCTTCGTCCTGACAAGCGCGGTGATCGGCCTGGTCATGGCCTATGTGCTGATCAACGAGCGGGGCCGCGCTTACGAGGCGGCGCGGCTGACGATGGCCGTCGAGACACGCATGCGCGGTGTCCAGACGGCGATGGCGCAATCGCTGCATCGCGAGTGGCTCAATCTCCTGGCGGTGCGCGGAAAACTGGCCGTGCTGCGGCCCCAGGACCTGCAGACGCAGCTCGACACGCTGGTCGGCGGTGGAAGCGTGGTGTCCTGGGCCGGTTACGCGCAAAGCGACGGGACGGTCGTTTCCGCGTCCGGCGGTCTGCTCGTGGGAGAGAGCGTCGAGCAACGCCCGTGGTTCCGGGAGGGGCTGAAGGGGACATTTGCCGGAGACGCCCATGAGGCCCTTCTGCTCGCCGCCAGGCTGCCGCCACCGGCCGCCGGCGCGCCCCTGCAATTCCTCGACCTTGCGGCGCCCGTTTCGGATGCCGATGGTTCGACCGTCGGCGTGCTCGGCCTGCACCTCAACGTCGCCTGGGCCCAGCGTATGCTGGAGGAACTGGCCGCGTCGATGGGGGTCGACATCTTCGTCGTCGGCGCCGATGGCGCTGTCGTCGCCTCGTCCACCGGGGATAAGACGGCGAGCCTCGACCTGCCGAGCTTCCGCATGGCCCGCTCCGGCGCCTCCGGCTCCGGCGTGGAAACCTGGCCGGATGGCCGCACCTATTTCACCACCACGGTCCCCGAACTGAGCTATGCCGACCTGCCGCGGTTCGGCTGGAACCTGGTGGCCCGGATCGATGGCGACTATGCCGCCTTGCCCGCGCGCATCCTGTCGCGGGATCTGATGCTCCGCCTGGCCGGCTTCGCCCTGATCCTGGCGCTGCTCACCCTGCTGTTCATCGTCGCCTTCATCCGGCCGTTCGCCGATCTCGCCCGCAATGCAGTCGAGATCGCCGAGGGCAGGGACGTCTATCCGCTGGAAAGCCACCGGACGCGCGAACTCGGCATGATCGGCGCGGCTTTGGCGCGCCTGCAATCGGCGGCCCATCCGCACGACATGCCGCAGGCCGGCGAGAACGAGGATCGCGCTAGCGACGTTCAAGACGCGAAAGCGCCTCGCCCAGCACGGCGGACAGCCGGGTCGAGGTGACGCTCGGCACTGACCCTTGCGCGTAAAGCCGCCGCAACAGAGCCTCGTACTGATGCTCGTCCAGTTCCAGCGACAGGATCGCCCCGTCGCCGGTGGTCTCCAGCACGAAGGCCTTCATGTCGCCGATATCGCGGATCTTCAGCTCGACCGCCGCCCCCGGCAACAGCTGAACGCCGCGAATGCGCGCGGTTCCCTCGGTGAGATCGGTCAGCCAGATCCGCTTCAGCCGGCCCTCGGTGAGAATGATGCAGCGCTCCGGATGATCGGCCAGATGCTGCTCCGCCCTCGGCAGTTCGACGCAGACGGTGATCGCCACGCTGAGGATCAAAAGGTTGTAGATCGTCCAGAACAGAATGACATATTTGCCGTCGCCGGCATCGGTGAAGGCGAAGCTGTCGAAGACGATGCCGAGCAGCAGGCCCAGCCCCGTCAGCGACAGCAGGATGAGAAAGGGCATCATCATCCGCCACTGGATGACCACCCTCGTCCGGTCGCCGCCCTTGGCGGTGACGCTGAACGGATGCCCCTTGGGCCGGATCAGCCCGACCACGGCGGCGCGGGTGATCGGGATCGCGCCGAGCAACTGGCTGACATCGTTGACGATCGGAACGATCAGCCCGGACGAGACGAAGTTCAGCGCGAACAGCACCCAGAAATAATAGGGCACGAAATAGAAGATGACATCCGTCATGCTCGCCTCGACGACGGCGACGTTGAAGAACCAGTAGAGCAGCGGAAAGACCATGCAGGCGATGCGGAAGGAAAAGCTCGTCAGCCAGAACAGCACCGAATCGATGACGCTCCAGCGGTCGCGCAGCCTCAGGCGGCTTGCGGCGAGCGGGCCGACGCGGCTGCGGGCGATCTGCATCAGTCCGAGGCACCAGCGCGCCCGCTGCGTCACATATTCCTTCAGGCCCTCCGGTGCCAGACCCTCGGTCAGCGCCTCGTTGAGATAGACCGTGCGCCACCCCGCCTCCTGCAGCACCAGGGTCATCATGAAATCCTCGGTCACGCTCTCGGTGGGAAAACCGCCGACGGCCTCCACCGCCTGAAAGCGGACGATCGAGGAGGTGCCGCAGCAAAACGCGATGCCCCAAGCGTCCCGGCTCGGCTGCAGGTGATCGAAGAAGAAGCGCTGCTCGTCGGGATAGGATCGGCTCAGCCCGAGATTGTGCTGGATCGGGTCGGGATTGAAGAAGTGCTGCGGGGTCTGGACGAGACCGACCTCCGGTGCGTGAAACAGCGCCAGCGCCCGCGAGATGAAATCGGCATGGGGAACGAAGTCGGCATCGAGAACGGCGACGAAATCCGGCGGATGCGGATCGCAGGCGAGCACGCCCAGCGCGTGATTGATATTGCCGGCCTTGGAGCCCAGGTTGTCGGAACGGCGCAGATAGCGCACCCGCTGGCCTTTGCAGAAGTCCCGCAGCCAGTCGCGCCGTCCGTCGTCGAGGACGAGCACGTCGCAATTTCGATGGTGGCTTGCCTTCGCCCCGACGATCGTCCGCTCGAGCACGTCGCGTTGCTCGTTATAGGTGGCGATCAGGATCGCCACTTTCGGCGGATCCGGCTCCCACCACGAAAGATGGCGGTCGGCTTCTTCCGAGCGCGACCCCGTGCGACTGAGAATGGTGAAGGCGCTGAGCGAGGACAGGGCGGCGGCGGCCTCGGAGAAAAAGAAGGTCCAGCTGAACAGGCAGTCCCAGGTCAGGCCGAAGGGCGAAAGCGTTTCGCTTGCCCGCCACCACAGATAGCGCAGCGTGAGCAGGGCGGCGATGGCAAACAGGCCGGCCCGGTGCCAGCTGTCTTTCGGATCCAGCACGTCGTCCAGCAGCAGGGCCGCACCGACCAGCAGCAGCGCCAGCATCGCCACCGACTGGACCTCGCTGCCGAGGAGCAGGCTTTCCATCCTCAGCTCCAGAGCCGCCGCAGCCAATCCAGCGGACGGCTTTCCAGGAATACCCGCCCGGTGCGGCCGACAAGGCAGCGCAATTGCGGGTCCTCGCGCAATGCGGGCACGTCGAGGGTGACGTCGAAACGCCCGAGATGACGCTCGCTGGGGGCGATCGCGAGGTTGTCGTAGACGGCGGCGGCGGCTGAGCCCGCGACGCGGGTGACGGTGCCCTGCAGGAGGCGGCCGCTGCCGTTCATCCGGAACGAGGCCGAACTGCCCAGTTCGATGCCGTTATACACCCGTTCCGTCACGGAAAGCGTGACGATCGCGGAATCGCAATCGACCAGCCGCAACAGGTCCTGGCCCCGCTGCACGGCTTCGCCGGAGAGCGCCAGATAGTCCCAGACGAGGCCGGAGACATTGGCCTCGAGCGCCGAAGAGGTCAGCAGGTTGACGCGCAGCCGCTCGGTGCGAATCCTCGCCTCCAGGGCATTGAAGATCGCCGACTGCGCCTCCGCATTGGCATCGATCTCCGCCATGCGCGCTTGCAGCTCGGAGATGCGCTGCCCGGAAGAGGGGGTGTCGTTATAGCCATCGCCCAGAAGGATGCCGCGCTCGGCGGCCCCCAGGTTGATCCGGGCGACGCGGCTGCTTTCCTCGGCGTTTCTGAGGTTGAGCGCCGCGACTTCCGCCGATGACTGCGCCTCCTCCAGCGATTCCCCCGTCCTTATGCCCTGTTTGCTCAGCCGTCTGGAGCGCTCCAGGCTGAGTTCGGCATAGCGCAGCCGAGCCTCTGCCGCGGAACGGCTGGCTTCGGCGCTCTCCACCAGGGCGCGCAACTGCTCGGTCCTTTCCTTGCGATGGGACGCGGCCTGGGCGCGCAGCTCCTCGATCGCACTCTGGATGGCACTTCCGGTCCGGCTCAGCCTGTCGATCTCCGCCAGGGTCTCGGCCCTTTCCTGAAGGAGATCGGAAAGCCGGATATTGTCCACCAGCGGATCGGAGAGTGCCCCCAGCGTATCGCCCCGGCTGATCCGCGCGCCCAGCGGCCGGGACACGAGCTCGAACGTGCCGGCGATCGGCGCCCGGATCGTGGAGATCCTCGCATTGACGAAGGCATCCGCACTCACCCCCGCCGTCTGCTCGCGGAAGATGACGAACAGGGCGAGAATGACGAAGGTCAGCCCCGCGATGATCTTGATCGACCTCATGCCGGGAATGGCTCCCGGCACCGCGTGGGCGTCGCGTCGCAGGCGGCGGGAAGGCGTGGGTCGGAGACTGCATCCCCTTGGCCTTTGTCGGCGAAGTCATAGCCGTCGAGATTTTGGCCCATCATGGACTCCTGCGTTGTGGCGTGGCGATTCATACCACGACAACGCGAGCCGGCAGGGCCGCACTGCCACCGGCGGTTAACACCGGCTTAACGCGATCGGTCAAATCGATGGCCATTCCGACATCGCCGGGGCATCATTGCCCGGCGTTGAACGGCCTCACACCAGGTGCCGCGCCGCCTCTTCGCGGATACGCTGGATCATCGAGCGCAGGCCGTTGGCGCGCTGGGCCGAGAGGTGCTCGATCAGCCCCAGACTGGAAAACAGCGCGATGGCGTCGAAGGCGACGATTTCCGAGGCATGTTTGCCCGAATAGGCAGCGAGCACGATCGCCACCAGGCCGCGCACGATATGCGCGTCCGAATCGCCGGCAAGGTCGATGATCGGGTCCGGGCCCGCGTGCGGATGGCTCGAAAGCCAGACCTGGCTGGCGCAGCCCTTGACCTTGTTTTCCGCCGTGCGCTCAGCCTCGGGAAGCTCGGGCAGTTCCTTGCCCAGTTCCATGACGTAGCGCATCCGGTCCTCCCAGTCGTCCAGGAAGCCAAAATCCTCGGTCATCTGCGCAAGCGTCGTCATGGGTGTCACATCCGGTTCAAGCATGGGTGACCCGGTATAGGCGATCCGGGCGGGCATTTGAACCTTTGCGGTGAGCGGCTGGCGGGGAAAAAGAAAAAGCCGCGAGGACAAGGGGTTCCTCGCGGCTCGGCAAAAGGCCGAAGTTTCCTGTGGGACAGGCAGACAGACAGGCAGACAGGCAAGGGGGCATGGCCCGGATGGGCGGTTCCTGCTCCGATGCAAGAGGGGACCGGGCCGGCACATGGCCCGGTGAAATTCTCGTTGAGCGGTGCCCGGGCCTTTCGGCTGTGGCGGCCGTGCCGGCGTCGGGTTACGACTTCGGCGGGGTATAGGGTTTCGGCAGGTTGCCGTTTTTCGGGCGGCTCGCCGGGATGACCGTGCCGGTGGTGACGACGTCGGTTATCGCTTCGGCCTGTGTGGCCTCGGCCTGGGCGGGCGCGGCTTCCGCGCTCAGCGACGGCCGGGCGGGCTCGTCCTTGGCGACCGCCTGTTCGCCGTCGTCGGCAAACTGGCTGTCGAGGATCTGGTAGGCGACCAGGGCGCCTTCGCGGGCCCGTTCACCCAGAATCTTGAAGGTCTCGGCGCCCTTTTCGCAGACGTCCGGTTTTTCCGTGCAGATGGCGGAGAGATATTGATAGGCGTCGGTTGCCGCCACGATCGCATCGCCCATTTCAAGGCGCGGTCCGCCGGCGGTCTCTTCGCTCGGCTGGCTGCCGAAGAACGACAGCACCACCAGCGTCATCGAGCACCAGAAAGCTCCCTTGATCAGAAACCACATCGTCTTCACCAATCCCGTTTTGCCCGTCCCAATCCCGTTTCGCCGGTCATTGTCGGGTCGTGCCGGGTTGTCTCCCGGACTTGTGAGGGCAAGCTATCGCCGCGGTGCAAAGATCGCTTTGCAAAAGCCGCTCGGATTTGTTTCAAATTTGAACGAATGGACGGCTGGCGACCCTTCATCCGGCATTTCCGTCAAACTTTACCGACCGCTGTTAAGCATAAATGTGGCGGCCACCCGGCAATCCACCGCTTCTCGGCCGCGCGGCCGGACACAATTCTTAACGCAATCAGGAAAACACTGACAAATCCGGCGCTTACGCCCCGTTAACTACGTTTTAGAAAGCTCCCCCCAGGTGTCCCGATATGGGGCTTCGAGGGGTGTTCGGGAGCCTCCGCGGGGCCTCCCCTTATCTTTTCCTTAAGCGCGGCGGGCCTAAGGTCGGGGCCTCGAAAACGAACAGTTTCGCGGATTATTGGCGTGCAAGTATTGCGTAACATGGCTGACAGGGCGA
Source organism: Arenimonas sp. (assembly GCA_019459145.1). Lineage (GTDB taxonomy): Bacteria > Pseudomonadota > Alphaproteobacteria > Rhizobiales > Rhizobiaceae > Allorhizobium. Next base: position 16,375 of record JAIBEK010000028.1, on the reverse strand, counting down.
AGGCGATTTTCGATCGCATGGCCGGCAAATGCCTCGCCTCGCAGGCGAATGGCAGGCAAGCCGATCCGCGCGAGATCGTCGCCCTGCGCCGCCTGGCCGCGGGCTCTGCACTGATGCTCGCCACCGTCCCGGTCGCACTCTCCTTTCATTACGGTCCGGCGGTGGCGCTGCCCCTCGGCTTTGCCGTCGTCGTCTCGCTGTTCCTGGTCAGCGCCGTGGCGCTCGTCACCCTGCGCCGCGCGCGGCCGGGCACCTCAGCCGACAGCCTTAGCGACGACGCCTTGCCGTCGCCCTTCGACGTCTGCCCCGGCCTGATGCTCCGCCTCGACACGTCCGGACAGGTGCGCGAGGCCGCCGGCCGCGACCGCGACATGTTCCTGTCCTTCCTGCGCGACCCCTTCGGCCGGCCCTTCGTCGACCAGGTCCATGTCTCCGACCGGATCGCCTTCATCCAGGCGCTCGACGACCTGCGCCAGGGCGCCGATGCCGTGGTCATCGACCTGCGCCTCGACCGCACCGTGATCGGTCTCGACCAGGCACAGTTCATGAACGTGCGCATGGACATGACCGCCCTGCGCGGCGCCGATGGCCGCCACGCCGGCGTCTATGCGCAGTTGCTCGACATCGCCGGCGAAATGTCGATCCGCGCCGATGCCAGCCGCAAGGAGGACGAGGCCGCCGCCGCGCACGAGGCAAAGTCGCGCTTCCTCGCCGCCGTCAGCCACGAATTGCGCACGCCGCTCAATGCCATCCTCGGCTTTTCCGACATTCTCGCCGGTGAATATTTCGGCAAGCTCGAAAACGATCGCCAGCGCGAATATGTGCAGTTGATCCGTCAGTCGGGCGCCCATCTCCTGTCGGTCGTCAACGCCATGCTCGACATGTCGAAGATCGAGGCCGGCCGCTATGAACTGGTGCTCGAACCCTTCATGATCGCCGATGCGGTTTTTGAATGCGAGCAGATGCTGTCGCTGCAGGCCGAGAACAAGGGTGTCAGGCTCACCAGCCGCGTCGCCCGCGGGCTGGGCGAGGTCGTCGCCGACGGGCGCGCCGTCAGACAGGTCTTGATCAATCTCGTCGGCAATGCCATCAAGTTCACCCAAGGCGGCGGCGCCGTCATCATCGATGCCAGCCGCGAGGGCGACGACCTGAAGATCGTCGTCTCCGACACCGGCATCGGCATCGCGCCGGAAAAGATGGCGCTGATCGGCCGGCCGTTTACCCAGGTGCATGCCGATCTCAGCCGCGCCTATGAGGGATCGGGTCTCGGCCTGTCCCTGGTCAAGGGCCTGACCGCGCTGCATGGCGGCACGTTCCTGATGGAAAGCCTGCCGGGCGTCGGTACCGTCGTCACCGTCTGCCTGCCGGCCGATGGTTCCGGTGCGATCATCGACGCCGCCGAAGGACACAACACGGTCGAATTCCCGCCGCGGCTTAAACGCGCGGATTGGCCGGCCGCGATGGAAAGCGAGAGAGAGACTGCCTATGACGAAGCGAAAGCGAAAATCGCCTGAGAGAAAGCCGGCCCTCAAGGTGGCCGGCCTTCTGCTCGAAGGCGTTGGCGCTGTGGCGCGCCTCGTCGGCCGTTATCCGCGGTCGGTGGGCGGTTTTGCCGCCTTTGCCGTCGCCTTCGGCTTCGTCGCCGCCAATGCCCTCTGGTACCAGCCGGGCCACCATCCGTCGCCGATCTTCTCGACCCGCGATGCGAGCGATTTCAACGCGCTGGCCGGCATTACCCGCCATGCCGAGGTGGAGCCGGATCCGGCGGAGGTAACCAGCTTCAAGATCGAGCGTGCCGCCGACGCCGCGGCCGAGGGCGCCCCGACGAGGGCACCGCAAACCGCCACCGCGCCGGATGCCGCCCCGGCATCCTCCAAACAGGCCGCCGCCACCCCGGTCGCCGCTGCTGCTGGCGACAATGCCGCGCTGATCGTCTCCGTGCAAAACGAACTTGCCCGGCGCGGCCTCTATGACGGGCTTGCCGACGGCGTGATCGGCCCGCGCACGGAAGCTGCGATCACCGTTTTCCAGAAGTCGATCGGCGTCGAGGCGAACGGCCTTGTCGGCCCGGAACTGCTGGCCGCGCTGAAGGCCGACCGCAGCGTCACCGCCGCCGTACCGAAAAGCCGCCCGCCGGAGGACCTGGACGCGGCCGCCGCCGACCCGGTCGCCGCCGCCATCCGCAATGCCTCGAAGGTCGTCACGACAGCGCCGGTCAACCGGAACGCGACCCCCACGGCCCTTCCCGTTTCCCTGCGCGGCACGGCCGCCGACGCGGCGCTGATCATGGAGATCCAGCGTGGGCTCGCCAACATCGCCTATACCGATGTCAGCGTCGACGGCGTGGCCGGCGAGCAGACGCGCAACGCCATCCGTCGCTTCGAGCGCCACTACCGCCTGCCGGAAACCGGCGAGCCGAGCGAGGCCGTTTTGAAGAAACTGCGCGACATCGGCGCGCTGTGATCGTCGCGCGGTGCCGCCGGCATCGTTAATTCGCATATGTTCAGATTTGCAAATCCTTAACCGTGACGCGTCACAATCGCGCATTCCCGGGGGAGGATCTGCAATGAATGCAAGCAACAGCCTGGCTTCGCCAGAAGAACTCGCCGAGATCGGGCCGACGCCCGAGCAGACATCTGGGCGCACCGAACGGCAGCCCGAGGCGGCCGATGCCGAGACGTTGCGCCGCATCGTCACCAAGCTCGCCGACGAGGCCTCGACGCTCGGCATCGATCTCGTCGACATCGCCGGCGCGATCCAGGACGTCGCCGCCATGTCGAAGCGCCATGCCTCGACCTTCGACGACGTGACGCGCACCGCGCTGTCCATCGCCGAGACCAACAAGACGGTCGCCTCCTCGCTGCGCGCTACCGACGAGACCGCCGTCGAGGCCCGTCGCATGCTGGGCGAATCCTCCACGCGGCTGTCGGGCGCGGTCGGCAAGATCGACCTGATGGTCGAGGCCTCCAAGGAGATATCGACCGAGATCGGCTCTTTTTCCGTCTCGCTCGCCAATGTCGACAAGGTCGCCGAGGAGATCGGCGCGATCGCCCGCCAGACCAATCTGCTCGCCCTCAATGCCGCGATCGAGGCGGCCCGCGCCGGCGAGGCGGGCAAGGGCTTTGCCGTGGTCGCCGCCGAAATCCGCGCTCTCTCCCTGCAGACCTCGCAGGCTACCGGCTCGATCCAGCAGACGCTGAACGAGATCCGCGGCAAGATCACCCGGCTGTCGCAGGCCGGCCAGGGCGCCAGCGAAAGCGCGCTCGCCGTGCGCGAGACCTCCCAGGCGATGAACAATTCCTTCGGCACCATGGAACAGGTCATCACCCGCATCCTCGACGGATCGAGCGTGATGGCGAAAACCACCGACACGGTCGACCGCCAATGCGCCGAATTCGTCGGCACGCTCAATGTCATGGCCGCCGAGGTACTGGAATCCGATACCGCCTTGCAGAATGCCGCGACCCGCGTCGACCGCGTCGTCGCCCTTTCCGAGACGCTGATCCAGCTCACCGCCTCGGCCGGCATCGAGACCCATGACAGTCCGTGGATCAACGCGGCCTGCGATGTCGCAGCCCAGATTTCCGCCACCTTCCAGCGCGGCGTCGATAGCGGCCGCATCGGGATCAGCGCGCTGTTCGACCGCAATTACCGGCCGATCCCCGGCACCGACCCGGTGCAGATGATGGCGGCCTTCACCGACTTCACCGACCAGGTCCTGCCCGCCATTCTCGAACCGGTGCTCGGCCTGTCCGATCGCGTCGGTTTCTGCGCCGCGGTCGACAATAATGGCTACCTGCCGACCCACAACAGGAAGTTCTCCGCTCCACAGCGCCCCGGCGATCCGGTTTGGAACACCGCCAATTGCCGCAATCGCCGCATCTTCGCCGATCGCGTCGGCCTGTCGGCCGGCCGCTCGACCGCACCTTTCCTGGTGCAGACCTACCGGCGCGACATGGGCGGCGGCAATTTCGTCGTGATGAAGGATATTTCCGCCCCGATCATCGTGTCGGGCCGCCATTGGGGCGGGCTTAGGCTGGCGATCCGCGTCTAGCCGGCGCGGCCAGGGAGCGTTGGCGGGTCCGAGCAGGGCAGGTGAAGGTAGGGCAGGGCGGATAAATCGCCCCGTCATGCAGCAGATCCTAATCCGTAAAGATTGAATTAAGTCTTTTCCGGTAAGTTTCCGTTAGCAATTCGCTCCCAAGGTCACCCCGAGGGCGCGAGATCCGGTCATCCCCTTGTTGTGCGTATGGGTTCCTGATGCGTTTTTCGGCTGTTCCTGCGATCTTCCTCGCCTGCCTGACCCTGTCGGGTTGCATATCCGGTTCTGACCCGGAAAGTGTCCTTTCGCCCGCCCCCTCGCGCGAGACGACCGGGGCGGTGGCGAAGACCTCCCGCCTTGTGCCGGCCGCCGACATCGGCGCCGTCCAGGTCCCGCCGGCCGCGATCGCCCAGGCCCCGGCCGCGGCCGCGGCCCCCGTCGGCGAGAGCCATGAACTCGCCTGGGCCGGCAATGTGCCGCAGCCGCAGGCCTTTGCCACGACGGCGATGACGGTCGGCATGCCGATGCCGTCCGACAAGCCGATCACCGCGCTGGTTGCGCCCGAGCCGCCCGCCGCACACGGCCAGCGCACCCGCTCGAAGATCTACAGCCACCAGTTCCGCGACGCCAAGCCGATCAATTTCGGCAAGCTCTCGCCGAAGAAGTATGCCGTCCATGGCGTCGACGTGTCGCGTTGGCAGGGCGACATCGATTGGCAGAAGCTGCGCACCCAGGGCGCCAACTTCGCCTATATCAAGGCGACCGACGGCGGCGACCACATCGATCCGATGTTCAAGACCAACTGGCGGCGCGCCAAGGAGGCGGGCATCCGCCGCGGCGCCTACCATTTCTTCTACTGGTGCCGCACCGCCGGCGAACAGGCCGACTGGTTCATCCGCAACGTGCCGCGCGATCCGGACGCTTTGCCGCCGGTGATCGACGTCGAATACAACGGCGGTTCGAGCTGCCGCTTCAAGCTGTCGGCCGAGAAGGCGCGCGAGAAGATGCAGGTCTTCATGGACAGGCTCGAGCGCCACTACGGCAAGCGCCCGGTCATCTACACCGCGCCCGACTTCTACAAGGACAACCTGCGCGGCCATTTCCTCGACTATCCCTTCTGGCTGCGCGCCGTCGCCGCCCACCCGTCCAAGGTCTATCCCGGCCGCAAATGGCTGTTCTGGCAGTATTCCGGCTCGGGCCTGTCGCATGGCGTGAAGGAAAAGATCGACTTGAACGTCTTTTCCGGCAGTGAGGGCGACTGGCATCAATGGCTGAACGCCGGCCGCACCTGAGGGGGGAGGGGATAGCGTGGTGCGCGGGCAGTTCCTGAAGCCAGGCCGCGCCCGCATCCGCGCGTCGAGCCCGAGCCCCATTCCCATTCCTCAACCTTTGCCGTAGAACGCGGTCATGCGTGTCCGTTCCGATCTCTTCGTCTCCGCCCTCGTCCGCCGCGTCTTTTCGATGGGCGGCTTTGCCGCCGTGGCCAAGAAGGGCGTCGAGGAAGCAGGCGCCATCTTCGTGCGCCAACGCTTCCGCGATGGCAGCGAAACCCTGTTCGGCCCGGCCCCGCAGGCATTGGTGATCGACGAGGACCGCGATTCCCGCATGTTCGAGGTGAGGCTGGAGCGCGGCGAGGCCGCCGCCGTCGACACCCTGCTCGAGCGCGAACGCCGCTTCGACTCTGATTTCTGGGTGCTGGAGGTCGAGCTCGAGGATATGGATGCGCTCTTGCCGATGGCGGCTGGGTGAAAACTGAATTTCCCCTTCTCCCCGGTGGCGACGCGACGGCGGCTGTACTATCGTCGCCGCAAATCATGGAGAACCGCATGCGTCGCATCCTGCCCGTCCTGATCGCCCTGGCGATGTTCTCCTGGCCAGCCGTCGCGCCGGCGCAGGAACCGTTGGTGATCCCGGCCCCGACCATGGGCGGCAATCCCTCCGACGACGCGGCGATCTGGCATGTCTACGGGCTGATCCCCGGCGACATGCTCAACATCCGCTCCGGCGCCGGCCCGGCCTTCCGGGTGATCGGCGCCCTGCAGGAGGGCCAGCCGGTGCGCAATCTCGGCTGCCGCGAGCGCGATGGCGGCTTCTGGTGCCGGATTTCCACCTATGACGTGCCGCGCATCAGCGGCTGGGTCAACGGTCGCTACATCACCGACGAATGGGTGCCGCCGGCCGGCGCAGAGCCTGAGGACGATGAGGACCGCGTGATCCCGGGAACGGCATATCACGCCACTGGCACGATCCGCTGCCAGCGGCTGGACGACACCCGCATCGCCCCTTGCGCCTTCGGCATCGTCCGCAACGGCCCCTTCGCCGAGATCGACCTGACCTTTGCCGACGGCCATACCCGCTCGCTCACCTACCGTGCCGGCCGGTTTTCCGCCAAGGATGGCTTGGAAGTGCGCTCCCGCAAGCAGGGCGGAGTCGCCGTCGTCACCGTCAACGGCGAAGAGACCTTCCACATTCCCGACGATGTCGTGATGGGGTGGTGAGGGCGATCCTGCCTGCGGAAAGCATGCCCCTGACCCTCTCCCCGCAGGCGGGGAGAGGGAACGCTTCCGTTGGCGGGTTCAGTCCTTCTCCCCGTCAAAACGGGAAGAAGGTGCCGGCAGGCGGATGAGGGGCGATTCCGGAGGGTTGACGCCTTAAGCCGCCAGCGCCTTGGCGATCTGGGCGCGCAGCGTGCCGAGGTCCTTGGCGAAGCCGCGAATACCTTCGGCCAGCTTTTCGGTCGCCATGGCATCCTCGTTCATCGCCCAGCGGAAGGCCTTCTCGTCGAGCGAGACGCGCGGCTCCGGCGAAACGCTTTGCGGCGACAGCAGGCGCGGCAGGTCGCCCGTCGCGGCATCGAGTTCGTCGAGCAGCTGCGGGCTGATCGTCAGCCGGTCGCAGCCGGCCAACGCCTCGATTTCGCCGGCATTGCGGAACGAGGCGCCCATGACGATCGTGTTGATGCCGTTCGACTTGTAGTAGTTGTAGATCGAGCGCACCGAGAGGACGCCCGGATCGGTCTCGGCCGTGTAGTTCTCGCCGGTCGACTTTTTGTACCAGTCGAGGATGCGGCCGACGAAAGGCGAGATCAGGAACACATTGGCGTCGGCGCAGGCAATCGCCTGGGCCTTGGAGAACAGCAGCGTCAGGTTGCAGTCGATGCCTTCGTTCTGCAGCACTTCCGCGGCGCGGATGCCTTCCCAGGTCGAGGCGAGCTTGATCAGGATGCGGTCGCGCTCGATGCCGCGCTCCTTGTAGGCGGCGATGATCTGGTGGGCCTTTTCGATCGACGCCTTGGTGTCGAAGGAAAGATCGGCATCGACCTCGGTCGAGACGCGGCCCGGCACGAGGCCGGCAAGCGCCGCCCCGACGGACACGGCCAGGCGATCGGCGATGGCCTCAACCACGGCTTCGTTGGAGCCGCCCCTGGCCTTGCCCCAGGTGATCGCTTCCTTGAAGGCGTCGGCGAAAGCCTCGGTGCCAAGCGCCTTCAGAACGATCGAGGGATTGGTCGTGCAGTCCACCGGCTTCAGGCGGGCAACGGCCTCGATGTCGCCGGTATCGGCGACCACGGTGGTCATGGCGCGAAGCTGTTCGAGTTTGGAAGTCATGATCGTCATCCCTGTTCTTCGAAGCGGCCCTGATCCTGAACTGCCAAGGCCTGAAAATTCGAGCCGACTATCACCAGCCGAAGATGGCAAAGTCAAGAATGCGGGAAAACGATTCTAATCGATTAAGTGATCCGTCGGCGATGTCAGCCACAGATCTTTCCCGCCTCCCAGCCGAGCATGGCGCGCTTGCGCGTCAGGCCCCAGTGATAGCCGGTGAGCGCCCCGCTCTTGCCGAGCGCCCGGTGGCAGGGCACGACGAAGGAGATCGGATTGCGTCCGACCGCTGCACCGACCGCCCGGCTGGCCGTCGGCTGGCCGATCCGGGCGGCGATGTCGGAATAGGTGACCGCCTTGCCGAGCGGGATTTCAAGCAGGCTCTCCCAGACCCGAACCTGGAAGTCGGTGCCGATCAGCACGACCCGCAGCGGCTGCTCGCCCGACCATTTCGCAGGCTCGAAGATGCGGCTCGCATAGGGCGCGGTAGCAGTCTGGTCGGCGACATAGTGCGCCTGCGGCCAGCGCTTGGCCATGTCGTCGAAGCAGGCGGCCTCTCCGCCCGGATCGGCAAAGGCCAGCCCCGCCAGCCCCCGCTCGGTCACCATCACCAGCGCCAGCCCGAAGGGGGAGGGATGAAAGCCGTAGCGGATGGTCAGCCCGGCGCCTTTCGCCTTCCATTCCCCCGGCGACATGGCCTCGTGCGTGACGAACAGATCGTGCAGCCGGCCCGGTCCCGACAGGCCGAGCTCGATCGAGGTTTCCAAGAGCGGCATGCCTTCCTGGCCGAGCAGCCGCTTGGCATGGTCGAGCGTCACGGCCTGCAGAAAGCCTTTCGGCGATAGCCCCGCCCAGCGGGTGAAGGTCTTCTGCAACTGGCTCTGGGAGACGCCCAGCCGCGCCGAAAGCGTCTCCAGCGACGGCTGCGCCTGATAGTCGAGCGTCAGCATCTCGATCACCCGGCGCACGGTCTCGTAGTCGGAGCCCTCGGGCGTGATGTCGGTGGTTGCGGATAGGTCGATCTGCTGGGCAAGGGTCATGGCGCGGTCCTCATCTGTGATGCGACTTCACCACGGGCAAGGCCGCCACGCCACCCGTTTCTTGCCATGCCTAGTGACGGTCGATGACCTTGAGTAAACGACAGCCCCTCACCCTGACCCTCTCCCCGTAAACGGGGAGAGGGGACGGCCATGGCGGTGCCGCTTGTCCCTTCTCCCCATGACCATGGGGAGAAGGTGCCGGCAGGCGGATGAGGGGCTGATCACCGACCTCTCAAAGAACACCCAAGTCAAATCCGCTGCTTGGCCGTCGCCAGCGCGCCCTTGAACGCCCTGGCAAAACTCTCCCGGTCGTCGGGATTGAGAAACGAACCGATCTCGGTGCGCTTGCCTTGGCCGGTAACCTGCATCGAGACGATGCCGATCTCGTCGTGGCGCTTGACGAAGAAGCGCGCCCAGAACGGGTTGTACCAGTATTCGGTCATCCGTCCCGAGGGCGTGAACTTGCGGATCGCAAGGTCGGTGCGCGAGACATAGACCTCCTCGCGGGCGCGGCCGGATCGGTAGTTCAGCCAGAAGGCGCCGTAGAGCAGCAGGAAGTCGAGGCCGAAGAACAGGCCGATCGGCCAGGCACCGGTCGACATGAAGAACGCGGCGTGGACGGCGCAGACCGTGCCGGTGATCATCAGCAGGATGCGGAAGCCCTTTCGGCCGAGCGAGCGGTAGGGCACGAGTTCGGCAGCGAATATCGGCTGCTCCGCGACGGGGTTCACATTGCCATTGGTCATTGGGGCCGACTATAGATTGTCCATGACGAGTCCATCGAAGAAATCCAGCACCCAAACCTTGAAAAAGTCAATTCCCGCCGCCGCAAAGCGCAAGCCGGCAGTGCGATCAGCCTATTCGAAAGCCGAGCTGGAGGAGATCTTCCGCCGCTTTTCCATCCAGCGGCCGGAGCCGAAGGGCGAACTGGAACACGTCAATCCGTTTACCCTCGTCGTTGCCGTGGCGCTGTCGGCCCAGGCGACCGACGCCGGCGTCAACAAGGCGACGCGCGCCCTGTTCAAGGTCGCCGACACGCCGCAGAAGATGCTCGATCTCGGCGAGGAAAAGGTCCGCGACTACATCAAGACGATTGGGCTGTTCCGCAACAAGGCGAAGAACGTGATTGCGCTCTCGCAGCGCCTGGTGGACGTCTATGGCGGCGAGGTGCCAAAAACCCGCGAGGAACTGGTGACGCTGCCCGGCGTCGGCCGCAAGACCGCCAATGTCGTCATGTCCATGGCCTTCGGCATCCCGACGATCGCCGTCGACACCCATATCTTCCGCATCGCCAACCGCATCCGCCTCGCCCCCGGCAAGACGCCGGACGAGATCGAGGACAAGCTGTTGCGGATCATCCCGAAACAGTATCTTTTCCACGCCCATCACTGGCTGATCCTGCACGGGCGCTACTGCTGCAAGGCGCGCAAGCCGGAATGCGAACGCTGCGTCATCGCCGACATCTGCAAGTCGCCGGAAAAGACCTGTGACGTGCCGGCCCCGTTGGTGGAGCTGCCACCACAGATGGTCGGGGCCGCTGACTGAGCTATCTCGACGATGCCGTCCGCAATCGCATTGGAGACTGCGCCGCTCCCTCAGGGCTGTGCCTGCGCCAGGCCATCGACAAGCGTTGCGATCGCTCGCTCGTATTCGCCCCTCGACCCTCCCGCCTCGACAGCAAGGGCAGCACGGTCGAACGCAGCCGAGAGCAGATCGGTCAACGCATCGAGACCCTCGAGGGGACAGCCGGCCTCTTCGAGATGGGCCTTGAGCCCCTCGCGCAATCGACCTTCGGCCTGCTCGGCATCCATCTTCGACACCCTGGCGGCTCCCAGCACGGCAGGACCGTCGAGCAGAAGCAGCCGCGTCCGCCCGGGTTCACGCATGGCGTCGAAATAGGCCTTGGCGCCCGAAAGCAAAGCCTGGCGCGCAGACGTGGCCCCATCGGATTGAGTTTCGATGGCTGCGGCAACCGCCTCCGCTTCGGCAGCAAGGACCGCTTCAAACAGGGCTTTCTTGTCGTCGAAGTGATGGTAGAGAGCACCTCGTGTGACGCCCGCAGCCGCGACAATGTCGGGTGTGGCGGTGTCGGAAAATCCTCTTTCCGCGAACAGCCGCCGGGCTGCGCCAATCAGCGCCTGCCGCGTCTGCTCCATGCCTTCCCGGGTGTTTCTCGCCATGAGCCCTCTTTACATTCACGATGTATGTATGTTACCCATCAGGATACATTCACGTTGTATGTTAAATCGAGGAGGAGCGAAAGCCATGAAGACGACGAGCTATTACCCGGTGATCATGACCGATCGCGTCGCCGAAACTGCCGGCTTCTATTGCCAGCATTTCCGCTTTGCGCCGCTGTTCGAGAGCGACTGGTATGTGCATCTGCAGTCCACCGAGGACGAAAAGGTCACGCTTGCAATCCTCGATGCGTCCCACGAAACCGTACCGGCCAAGGCCCGCGCGGGCATAGCCGGCCTCATCCTGAACTTCGAGGTCGAGGATCCCGATGCGCTATACGAGGCCTGCAAGAAGGCCGGCTTGCCGATCCTGAAGGAATTGACGGAAGAGGACTTTGGCCAGCGCCACTTCATCACCGCCGACCCCAACGGCGTTCTGATCGACATCATCAAGCCGATCCCGCCGAGCGCGGAGTTCGCCGCGATGTACGACTTGGCGGCGCTGCCGTCTTGATCAGACGGGCTGGACACTGTCCCGCGCCGACAGCTTCTTGTGCAAATGCACCATAAGCCCGGCGGCAAAGAGCGGGGTCAGGAGGTTGACGAACGGGATCGCCAGGAAGCCGGCAATCACCAGCCCGCCGGCGAACACCGTGCCGGAATGGCGCGAGCGGAACAGCCGCGCCTCATCGGGCGAACGGAAGCGCATGGCGGCGAATTCGAAGAATTCCCGGCCGAGCAGGTAGCCGTTGACGAGGAAGAAGGCGACGATGTTGACGCCGGGCACGAGCAGCAGCAACAAGGCAATGAAATTGCCGACAAGCACGATGCCGAAGAATTTCAGCGATGAGAGCATGGCCGCGCCGATCGGCATGGCCGTGCCCGGCCGATCGCCCGGATAATCGCGCTTCTCGATCACCTCGGCCACATCGTCGAGGAACAGGCCGGCGATGATCGCCGTCACCGAGGACAAGAGCAGCGCCAGCGCCAGCGCCAGGCCGATGCTGGCGAAAATGCCGAAGATGAAGGTGAGCCATCCCGCCCATTCCGGCGTGCCGGGAATGAGGGCATCGACCCAGGGCATGGCATAGGCGACGAAGGTCTCGCGCAGCGCGAACCACAGCCCCGCCAGCACAACGAGCGTCAGGCCGATCACCTTCCAGAAGACCGAGCGCGTCTCGGGGGCAAAGAGATTGCGCAGGGCAAGGCCTGCTGCGTCAAGGATCATTCCGGCTCTCCATCACTGTCGAGGCGGATGTAGGTCGCCGCAGCCCCGCAGACAAGCGCCGGAACCTCTGCAAGCGTTCCTCTTCCTGCCGCCCAGAGCCCCGATTTTGCTTCTTCTACCGCGATGGGGCGAGGATGCGGTCTATCGCGTCCGCTGGCGCAAGACCGGGCGGCTCAGGGTATCGCTGGTCGGAACGGCGGCCGGATTGGCACGAGGGGCCGGCGTATTGGCCGGCTGGATGGGGGGCGGCTGAACGGCGACCGGCTGGGCGGCGACCGGTTCCCGCTCGGTGGGGAAGGTATAGCTGTCGGCGCGGCGCCAGGTTTCGATCCTCTCCTCGCATTCGACGGCATCGAGCCCGTTCCACAATTGCTCGGCGCGGGTCGAGCCGGTCGCCGGCTTGGCGAGATGCGGATAGAGCCTCTCCAGCACGAACACCGCCTCGTCAGCCTCCATGCCGACGCCGAGCAGCGTGGTCGCCAGCTGCCGGCCGGAAATGTCGAGCAGGATTCGCTCCGACAGCCAGCGGCTGGACGACAGGACATCGGCGAGCGTGGTGGCAAAGGCGCCGCCCTCGCGGTTGCGGGCAAAACGCACCAGCAGCGCCGACTGCATCGGCGTGATGGTGCGAAGGCCGAGGCGGTCGGAAGCCGGGCGGCTGACATGGGCGGCAAGCCGCCGGATCTGGTCGCGCAGCTCTTCCTCGCGTGCGGCGGCGCCGGTGGCCGGGGCGCTTGGCGCGGGCGCCGGCTGCCATTCTGAGGCGGCTGCCGAAGCGCCGGCCATTGGCGGCGGCGCGCCCTTGGCGGACCGGGACCGGCTGCGTCTGGCATAGGCAGGCTCGGCTTGAGCAGATGTCGATCGGGCCGGGGGGGGTGTCGTCGTGCCGGCGGCAAGAGGCGCAAATGTCCGGGCGCTTGCCGTGTCCTTCGGCGGCTCGCTGTGGCGCAGGCCGACCAGCGCGTCGATCACCGTGGGCGACAGCTGCTCGCGCCGGACGATGGCGCGCGCATGGGCCGTGCCTTGCGTGCGGGCGATCATGATCAAAAGGTCGTCGGACAGGCAGGGCGAGGAGACGAGGAAGGGCGCGGCGATCGAGATCGGTTGCGAGGCGATGAACAGCGCGACCGCGCTCGGCACGTTCGGGCACTGCGACAGGGCGGAGACGGCCTGGCGGCGGGCCTCTTCGGTCGAGGCGTGGAACAGCGGCGAAAACAGCTCGGCGAACTGCCTGAGTTCGTTCCTTGTCGGAAACTGCAAGGCCTCGAAACTCGTGACCGTCGCCATCAGCACAACGTCCCTTTTTCTCACGCTTACCGGCTTTTCCAGCTCTCGAAACTGATCGATCACAACAAGACCCACACTTACGCAATACCCGATTGGCACACATTATAGGGAATTTGTTAGCAACCTGTTAACTAAGCTCTGGCTCAATCGACAGTCAGCGAGGTGGCGCACAAATGATTCGCCAAACCGCGCATGTACCGCAAATTGCGTGGCCTAAGAGGGCTGCCAGACACCCTCTTTGATCGCGCAGGAGAAAGGCGCAGAATGGCTTCGGCCAGCGCCGGCCGCAGTGTCTTTGCGCGGTCCGGCAGCCGGGGATTGCGCCGGTCCTTCCAGGGGAAGGACAGGGTGAGATCGCTTCAAACTTCATCCGTCTCGATTTCTGTTGAAGGAGACGAGCATGGCGCAAATTATCAAGATCGAGGATCGGCTGTCGCTGTCCGGCCGCGTGACCCGCAGCGATGGCGGCAAGGCGGACGTGCTGCTGTTTACCGGCATACGCTACGAGCGGCGCGAGACGCCGGCCAAGGCGGATGCCCGCCTGCCGGCGCTGCCGCGGCCGAAGGGCGGCAAGGGGCAGGACAGCCTCGGCTGTTGAACAAGCCTGGTGAATCCCCCGGGTCCACGCCTGCGGCAGCCGACGCCCGGACAAAAGCCGGTGGGCTGTCAGTCCTCGACCAGCGGCGCGCACAGCGCCTCGTCGAGGAAGGCGCGGGCCTGGGCCGCAAAGCTTGGCGCCGGCTCCATGGTGCGCAGCACGACATAACCGGTCGAGCCGCGATATTCGACCAGGATCGACTGGGTCAGCGCCGCGCCCGGCGCCTTGCGGATCTGCGCCACCTGGGCCGGCGTCGCCACCACCGCATCGAGATCGCCGCCGACCGAGGTGCGGTCGTTCATCGAGAATACTTCATTGGAACCGGCATCGAAGACCGCCATCGACCAGAAGCTGGGGCCTGCCGCCGCGTAAAGCCTGAGCGGCGCGCGGGTGATGTCGAAATGGCAGACCGCGACCTTGAGGAACGGATCGACATTGGCAAGCGCCGTCCGATCGGAACCCTCGGCCTGCCCGTCGACTTTATTGTCGGCCCGGTTGTCGGCCCTGTCAGGCAGCATGATGAAGCGATGCGACGGCCCGGCCGCCTTGATCCGGGTATAGGCGTCCTTGCCGGTAAAATTGGGAAGCGCCAGGATGATGATGATGTGCAGCAGGGCCGCGCCGATCAGGCCGGTCAGCGCCGCATAGGTCAGCCGGTTCATTGGCCGCACCCCAGGCGCTCGATCTTCGGCATTTCCAGCCCGATCAAGCCCGAGCTTCCGGCCGCCGGCGTGTCGAGCAGGGTCAGCACCAGCGAAAACGCGCCGGTATCGGGCAGCGCCAGCCAGTTCATCGGCCGGGCCGTCGGCGAAACCGTGATCTCGAACGAGCCGTCCTGGTTGCGCAGGATGCCTTGCGAATTATGCGCGAAGGGCAGCTCGGTCCGGGTGGCGAGCGGCTGTCCGTCCGGATCGGCGGCATAGAGCGTCCACAGCCTTGCCGCCGGCGTGCGCCCGACGATCCTGTAGCTGCAGGTGCCGGTCAACTGGTTGCCGTCCTCGTCGCTCGAGGCGGTGAACGACAGCCCCTCGGCCGAACCATAGAGCAGCCGCCCGGCCTTGGCCCTGTGCGACTTCGCATAAGGATCGGCATCGGCCGTCTGCACGTCAGGAAAGGCGCTCCACACGCCGAGCCGAATGGCCCCGAAGCCCGCCGAGGCATTGAGCGCCGAAAGCGTCGTCAATATCCCGCCGCCAAAGGCGATGACAAGCGCAACGGCGATGAGGAGGGGAACCCGAAACACGTGATGCCTTGAACGATGAAACGCTGGTCGAACGGGTAGCACTGATTCCCGGCAAGGTGAAGGGTGAGGCGTGGTCGGCGCAAGCCGACGAAGCTTCAAAGGAAGGGGTGAATGATCCTTAGATGCGTCGTTTCTGCACTAGGCAGTTCCTTCGTCCTCTTCAAGATGATCGAGCCGATCGTCACTAACCCTGACCCTAAGAGTTCCAGTGTTCGATCGCTTCTTATTGGGGCTGAGTGGATGGGCATCAATGATGGCCTCCAAATCGAGTGGAACCACATTCTTCTCGCCGAATACGTCGGTGTAAATGATAGTGAGATTGAACCATATTTCGTTACCAGAACGAAAAATGCTGAGTGCGTGCCCTTCGGTGTCGAATTCATCCAGCTTTGGTAAGAAACACGTTTCCCACCCAAACCAGGCTTCCTCGACAATCTTCCCTTTAGTAACGATAGGTTGGCATTTGAAAGTTTCTCGCGTGGAGCTGGCCCAACCAATAACCCTAGAGTGAGACTGAGTTCCGACGGCCTCGTGGATTACTACATCTCCGGCAATTCTCACGTACTTAGCGGGCGAGTTCCCAATATTCTCAATTTCAAGGATAGCCGTAATGCTGTCCCTGGTTCGTTTGTATTTGGCGGAAGTGCAACTCAAGTACGCTTTGGTCTGAGCTTGTCCGATTTTTCTGGTTTCAATTATCGCTATGTCAGCGGCGTCAGCCCCCTGCCAGCATGATTAGCGGCAGCCTTGGCGTAAAGGGCGGCGGCGCTAGCGGCGACAAGAGTGAAAAAGCCTATTACCGTACCAATGACACCGAGGAAGAAAGTGCGCATACCCCAGTCAGCCGAATCTCTGGCAGCATCGGCAGCCTTCCATTGTGCGCAAATATCGGAGTTGCGGTCCTCCTCACCTTGCTTGCATGGCTTGTTGGGGTCGCTGGCCTTGTCAGTATTCTCTGCAAATGCAAATGGCGGAAATGGAGTGCACCCCGTTTGACCGGACATGTCGGCTAGTTTAATTTAGCCCTGATGAACTGCCGAGGGGAAGCCATCTTGAGCGCGGAATGGGGATGGATTTCGTTATAGTCCTCGATCCATCCGTCGATGAGCCGGAGCGCTGTTTCGGCGTCCGGTAGTGCTGCGATGCGGATATAGTCCC
>JAIBEK010000010.1 GCA_019459145.1 Arenimonas sp. | reverse complement strand
TGGGGCTATCTTGCACCCGAGCGGGGGCGGCAATCCGGTGAAGATGACGTGGGATAACACCATGGCTTTGTTCCCCGACTGCTTCTGAACGCTTTAAAGTTACCCAATGTCCGGCCCACGGCGCTCTCGGCGCCGTGGGCTTTTTGCTTTGCCGTTCAGGGGGATGAGTTTCGGCACTACCATTTTTGGGGAGGCGGGTAGTGTCCGCTCTTTCCATTTTGTTAACCATAATTAGCAATGATGAATTTACCGGCACCATGAGCCAAGGGTGCCTGCGAGAGCGATCAGACGCTCGGCCCATAGCCTTTCGAGGAAGAAGCATGCCAGTCATCTCATTCGCTAATGCCAAGGGTGGTGCCGGCAAGACCACCGCGGCCCTTCTGCTTGCGACCGAACTCGCCCACCAGGGCTACCGTGTCGCCATCCTCGACGCCGATCCGCAGCGCTGGATCAGCCAATGGCACGACCTTTCCGGACCGCAGCACAATATCGAAGTGATTTCGCAAGTCTCGGTGGCGTCGATCCAGGGTCACCTGCGCGAATCATCGCGCACCGCCGATTACACGATCATCGATCTCGCCGGGGCCCGCGACGCGATCGTCACGACGGCCATCGGTCTTTCCGATCATGTGATGATCCCGGTCCAGGGCTGCGCGATGGACGCCAAGGGCGCCGCGCAGATTCTCGACCTCATCAAGATGATGGAAGAGACCGGCCGCATGAAGATCGCCCATTCCGTGGTGCTCACACGGGTTGCCTCGATGGTGACGACGCGCGCCCTTTTGACCATCAAGGGCCTTCTCTCCGCCCGCGGCGTCAATGTCATGGATACGCCTATCGTCGAGCGGGCCGCTTTTCGCGAGATCTTCGACTGTGGCGGCACGCTCTACGGCATGGATGGGTCAAGGATCAGCAATCTCGACAAGGCGCGCGAGAATGCCCAGGCCTTTGCCGGCGAGGTCCGCCGCCTGCTGCCCACCAAGGTCATCCGGAGCCAGGAGCCGCGGCGACTGTTCCGCATCGTTCGCGACGCTGCTTGATCCTCCCGATCCTCCCGAGCAGTGCGACGAAAGAGCCGCCAGATATTCGTCTGGCGGCTCTTTCGTGCGTCGATGTTCGAGGGGTGGCGAGCTCTGAGGGCCCTGTCAGTCGATGAACTCGACTGTCACGCCAGGTTTCACCATCTTGGCGAGTTCCGTGGCGTCCCAATTGGTCATGCGGATGCAGCCATGGCTCTGGGTGCGGCCGATCTTGGAGGGCTCCGGCGTGCCGTGAATGCCGTAGGTGGGCTTGGACAGCGCCATCCACACCGTGCCGACCGGGCCGTTCGGTCCCGGCGGGATCGACAGGACCTTGTCGTTTGTGCCCTGCTGGAAGTTGATCTTCGGATTATAGGTATAGCCCGGATCGAAAGCGATGCGCTCGACGGTAACCGTACCCGAGGGCGACGGGGTGTCGGTGGAGCCGATGCTGGCCGGATAGGCGGCGACCAGCGCGCCATCGGCGCCGTAGGCAAAGATCTGCTTCAGCCCCTTGTTGGCGACGATCCGCGCGACTTCGCCCTTCTTCGCCTGGCCGGGCTCGACGACCTTGATGATCGTGCCGGGGATGGTGAAGTCGACGCCTGGGTTGAGGGCGCGCAGATAGGCCTCGTCCATGTGGAATTTCTCGGCCAGCATTTCCGCGGTCGACGTGTAGGAAAGCGCCGGAAGCTGCGCCTTGTGGGCGTAGTCCTCGGGAATGGCTGCGACGTAGGGACCGGCCGCATCGCCGGGCGTGATGGTGTAGGACGTGATCGCCAGTCCGCCGGAGAGGCGCAGGCGCTCGAGGATATCCTCGGCATTGTTCGGATCGATGGTCTCGCCGGTGATCTGTTGCCAGGCGACCAGCGCCTTGTTGACGTTCTGGCCCATCTTGCCGTCGATGACACCGGGGGAGACACCCTCCCGGTCGAGGAACACCTGCAGCGCGGTGATTTCCAATTGCGAAAGATTGCTCTTCACCGGGATGTCGGGGGTAACCGTGCGGGTCGGGACCTGCTCGGCGGGCGGCGCCATGTCCGGTCCGCCGGATGGCATGCCGGGCATCGGCTCGTCGAGCGGCTGGCGATCGATCGTGCCGGGGCCGGGAATGGCACCGGTGACGATGCCGTCATCCTCCCATCCGGGCTGCGGCGCGCCGAAATCGTCGTAGGCCTCCGATGCGCGCGCCTGTCGCTGGCGCGGGAAATAGGTCTCCGCCGGGACTTCGGTGGCGATGAGATTGCCGAACCGGTCGATGAGGACGCGGCGGCCCATATTGTCGCGGCTGATCACCACTTCGCCCTGTTCGGGCATGTAATCGAGAAGATCACCCTCGGGAGAGACCAGCAGAACCTGGCTGTTGCGATAGCCATAGGGATCGTTGGCAAGGGCGGGCGCGGCGACGCCAGCCAAAAGGGCGGCGACGGAGGCAACCATCACTCCAGCTTTGATCATATCGGCCACGATTCACTCCTTCTTTCCTGACTGAACCTACAACGCGCCAAATTTGACACTAGTGTGGAAAAGGTGAATTCATGGTGAATATTGTTTTAAAATCCGCTCGCTAGAAGAGCTGAAGCGGAGGAGGCCGGGCCGGCTGGGCGGTTCAGTCGTAACATCGTGAGGGGGACGATGCAGAACGATTTCGAGATAGATCATTTCCTGCCGTATCGGCTCGATCGCGCGGCCGAGCGGATGAGTTCGCATTTCATGCGCTTTTGCGGCGAGAGCGAGGAGATCACCTGGGCGGAATGGCAGGTCTTGTGGTCGCTCGGGGAAAAGGTGCATGCGACGGCAAAGGCAATCTGTGGCCATTCCGGACTGAGCAAGACCAAGATCAGCCGGGCGGTGAAGGCGCTCGAGGATCGCCACTGGCTGGAACGCCATCGCGACCGTGAGGATCGCCGGTTCGAGCTTCTCGCCCTCACGCAGGCCGGAATGGATGGCTATCGGCGGCTCAAACTTCGTGCCGGGGATTATCAGCGCTGGCTTGAGGGGAGTCTCGATTTGCCGTACCTCACCGCGATCGACGATGGATTGTCCGGCGTCGAGACGATGATCGCCAGCGGGCAGCTTCAATCGTTGCTGCCGCCGGTCGAGGAGCCTGCTGCATGATGAAATTCGAGGGACGCAAGGGGCCGGTGCTGTCGCTGGACGAGGGCTCGGTGCTGGATATCGGCGGCTGTGTGGTCGACGGGGTCGATCTCGCGCCCGGCCGCGCCATTCCGGACGATGGCGATCCGCGCATCGATCATTCGCTCGAGGGATTTCTGTTCACCTGCGGTCCCGACCATATTCGCCATCCCGAACCGATCGGCGGCGCACATGGGCGTACATATCCGCTGCACGGTTCCTTCTCCTCCCATCCGGCGCGCGAGGTGGCGGTTTCGGGCGATGGAGACGATCTCCAATGCCGGGCCGTCGTTGATGTCGATCTCGCCGATGGCGGAAGCGCCCGGTTGGACCGATGCTGGCGGATAAACGGCAAGACCGGCGAGGTGAGCCTTGCCGACACCGTTACCAATACCGGAAAGGCGCCGTTCCCGGCCTTCCTGATGTACCACATGAACCTCGGGGCAGCGCAATTCGACGACGGCGTGCGGCTCGAAGGGGCCATGCTCGAAGGCGGCGGCTTTCCCTGGGCCTTCGGCGAGGGCGATGGCGGGGTGTTCTGCGTCCCGGCCGGCAGGGGCGGATGGGCCGAAATCCGGCTCGGGCCGATTGCGGCGATCGGCGGCAAGACGCTTCTTGTGCGCTTCCGCACCGATACGCTGCCCTTCCTGCAGGTCTGGCGCAACCAGGCAAATCCCGCCCATGTGCTCGGAATCGAGCCGGTCTCGCATCGCTGGGAGCCCCGCGCCAAGCTTGCCGAGCGTGGCGAACTTATCAATCTCGCGCCGGGCGAAAGCCGCGAATACCGGCTTGCCTTCGCCTTCGTGTAACCCTCCGAGCCTACATCGACGAGGGCAGTCGGCGATTGACGATTGTCTACACCCATCGTAGATGTTTGCCCCTCGCAAGCAGGGAGCACCCCATGAACATTTCGCAGATCAACGACGAATATTCCGTGACCGGCCAGATCTCGGTTGCCGATCTCGACACGATCAAGGCGCTCGGCTTCAAGTCCATCGTTTGCCATCGGCCCGACGGCGAAGAGCCGGACCAGACGACCTTTGCCGAGATTGCTGCACGGGCCGAGGAACTCGGCCTCAAGATCGCCCATGTGCCAGTCGGCCCGATGGGCCTGACGACCGAGGCCGTTTCCGGCATGGTCGACGCGCTTGATGATTTCGACCGGCCGATGCTCGGCTATTGCCGCTCGGGCGCACGCTCGACCGCGATCTACCAGAAGAGCCAGCACCTGCGCGGCTGAGAAAGCCGTATTCGCTTTCGCTCGCCCTTTCGCCTTCCGTCCCATCACGTGCAACAGGAGTATTTGCCATGACCATCAAGCGTATCGAGCCGGGCGCCCGCATGAGCGGCGCCGTCGTCCACGGCAACACCGTCTATCTGGCCGGCCAGGTCGGCGACGGCACGTCCGTTACCGAGCAGTCGAAGTCGGCCCTGGCTGAAGTCGACCGCCTGCTGGCCGCTGCCGGCTCGGACAAGTCGAAGATCCTGCAGACGATCATCTACCTCTCGGACATGTCGACCTTCGGCGAAATGAACGCCGTCTGGGAAGCCTGGATCGACCCGAAGAACCCGCCGGCCCGCGCCACCAGCGAAGCCGCGCTCGCGACCCCGGACTACAAGGTCGAGTTCATCGTCACCGCCGCTCTCTGATTGGCGCTTCATCTGTCGAATCACAAAGGCCGGGATCGCTCCCGGCCTTTTCTCGTTTTATCGCAATGCCTTGTCAGGTCTTGTCGCGAATCTGAGTCAGCGTCTTCATCGGCGTGATGGCTTCCGGATCGAGCTTGATCTCAATGATCGACGGCTTGCCGGAGGCGCGGGCGCGCTCAAAAGCTCCGGCAAAGTCATCCGTCGCCTCGACCGTCTCGCCGTGCCCGCCATAGGCGCGGGCGAAGGCGGCGAAGTCGGGGTTGGTGAGGTCGGTGGCGCTGACGCGCCCCGGATATTCGCGCTCCTGGTGCATGCGGATCGTGCCGTAGATACCGTTGTTCACCAGGCAGACGATGATCGGCAGGTCATAACGGATGGCGGTGGCGAATTCCTGGCCATGCATCATGAAGCAGCCGTCGCCGGCAAAGCAGATGACTTCGCGGTCGGGATGCAAGGCTTTTGCGGCGACGGCGGCCGGCAGGCCGTAGCCCATCGAGCCGGAGGTCGGTGCGGCCTGCGTGGCGAAGTCGCGGAAGCGATGGAAGCGGTGGACCCAGGTGGCGTAATTGCCGGCACCATTGGTGAAGATGGTGTCCTCGGCGGTGTTGGCCTCGATCCAGTCCATGATCGGACCCATACGGACCGGGCCGGGGCCTTGGGTCGGCGGCGTCGACCAGGAAAGGTAGGCGGCGTGCATCGCTTCGGTGCGGGTGGCCCAGGCGGGTGTTGCCGGCGCCTTCAATGCCTTCAGCGCAGAGGTGAATTCGACCGGAGCGGCGCAGATGGCGAGATCCGGGCGATAGACGCGGCCAAGCTCCGACGGTTCGGGATAGACATGCACGAGCGTCTGGGACGGGTAGGGGACGTCGAGCAGCGTGTAGCTGGAGGACGGCATTTCGGAGAAGCGTCCGCCGATCAGCAGAACGAGGTCGGCCTCCTTGATCTCCTTCGACAGCGCCGGATTGATGCCGATACCGACATCGCCGGCATAGGAAGGGTTGAGATGGTCGAACAGCATCTGGCGGCGGAAGGAGCAGCCGATCGGCAGTTTCCAGCGGTTGGCAAAATCCTCGAAGTCGGAAACGGCCTCCTTGGTCCAGCGCGTGCCGCCGAGAATGGCGATCGGGCGCCTGGCCTTGCTCAGCATCTCGCCCAGTCGGGCGATCTGCGACGGGCCTGGATGAGCCTCGACCGGCATGGCGGCCTTGGCGGCCGGGGCCTCGACCTCGTCCACCAGCATGTCTTCCGGCAGCGACAGCACGACCGGGCCGGGGCGACCGGAGGTGGCCACGGCAAAGGCGCGGGTGACGAATTCCGGGATGCGGCGGGCGTCGTCGATCTCGCCAACCCACTTGGCGAATTCTGTGAAGGCGCGGCGGTACTCGACCTCCTGGAAGGCTTCGCGCTCGCGCATGTCGCGACCGACCTGGCCGATGAACAGAATCATCGGGATCGAATCCTGCCGGGCGATGTGCAGGCCGGCGGAAGCGTTCGTCGCGCCGGGACCGCGGGTCACCATGCAGATGCCCGGCTTGCCGGTGAGGCGGCCCCAGGCGTCGGCCATCATCGCGGCGCCACCTTCCTGGCGGCAGACAAGCGTCTCGATGCCGCTGTCGCGCAGCGCGTCGAGCACCGCCAGATAGCTTTCGCCCGGCACGCAGGAGACGCGTTCGACTCCGTTCGCCTTGAGTGCTTCGACGATCAGTTCCCCGCCGGTCCTTTTCATTGGTCTCTCTCCCTTTCGATCTTGGCCAGTTCGGCGAGGATTTCCTCTTGGTGTTCCCCGACGCGCGGGCTCGGGCGCTCGTAGCGCAGCGGCGTTTCCGACAGCACGATCGGCGTGCGCACGCCCGGAATGACGTTTCCGTCGGCATCCTCGAGGTCGATGCGCAATTCGCGGGCCTTCACCTGCGGGTCGTCGAACATTTCGGCGATCGAATTGATCGGCCCGGCCGGCACGGCATTGCTCTCGCAGGCGGTCAGCAGGTCGCGCTTGGCCCAATTTGCCGTCTCGGCGGTGATGATGCGGCGGACCTCGGCCTTGTTGGCGACGCGGGCCTTGTTGGTGGCGAAGCGCTCGTCCTCGGCGATCCCGGCAATGCCGAGAATGGCGCAGAGCCGCTTGAACTGGCCGTCATTGCCGACGGCAAGGATCAGATGGCCGTCGGCGGTCGGCACGACCTCGTAGGGCGAGATGTTGGGATGGGCATTGCCGAGCCGGACGGGGGCCTTGCCCGAGATCAGGTAGTTCAGGTTCTGGTTGGCGAGCACGCCCGACATCACGTCGAGCAGCGCCATGTCGACGAACTGGCCTTCGCCCGTCTTCATCGCGTGAATGAGGGCGGCCTGGATCGCCGTGACCGCATAGATGCCGGTGAAGATGTCGGCGATCGCCACGCCCGCCTTCATCGGCTGGCCGTCCGGCTCTCCGGTGATCGACATGAAACCCGACATGCCCTGGACGATGTAGTCGTAGCCGGCGAACTCGGCATAGGGCCCGTTCTGCCCGAAGCCGGTGATGGAGCAATAGACGAGCTTGGGATTGACCGCCCTCAGGCTTTCGTAGTCGAGGCCGTATTTCTTCAGGCCGCCGAGCTTGAAGTTCTCGATGACCACGTCGGAGGCTGCCGCGAGCCGGCGGACGATCTCCTGGCCTTCCTCGGTCCTCAGGTCAACGGCGATCGAACGCTTGTTGCGGTTGGTCGAGTGGTAATAGGCGGCCGACAGATTTTCACCGTCCTTGCCCTCGACGAAGGGCGGCCCCCAGGCGCGGGTGTCGTCGCCACCTTCCGGGTTTTCCACCTTGATCACGTCGGCACCCATGTCGGCGAGCATCTGCCCGGCCCAGGGCCCTGCGAGAACGCGGGCGAGCTCGAGGACGCGGATGCCGTCGAGCGGCGGTTTCTTCGGTTGCGTGTCGGTCATGGAATGTCCTGTCATGGCGCAAGCGTGGCGTTTTCGGAGACCGGTTTCGAGGAGAAGCGGCGTTCCCGCCAGATGATAAAGAGGCCGGAGCCGATGATGATGGCGATGCCCAGCCATTTGAGCGGGTCGGGGAAGTCGCGGAAGACCAGCCAGCCGAAGATCGTCGTCGTGACAATCTCGAGATATTGCAGCGGCGCAAGCGTCGAGGCCGGGGCCGAACGATAGGCGTAGACGCCGAATATGCCGGAGATCGCCGCGGCGAGGCCGACGCCGGTCATCCACACCATGCTGGTGAGGTCGGGCAGGCTCGGGGCGAAGGTCGCCGGTATGCTCCGGCCGAAGAGCGCAATCGCCCCCAGCGAAATCACCAGCCCCCAGAACCCGGTTTCGATCTGCATCGACCAGGGGTCTTCGCGATGGGCCAGCCTGCGGGTGAGAATGGCGAAGATGGCGACGCAGAGCGCCGAGACCGCCGGAAGAAGGGCGATGAAGCCGACCTGCTCGAAGGTCGGCTGGATGATCAGGAGCGCTCCGCCAAATCCCACCGCGCAGGCGCTATAGCGACGCCAGCCGATGGTTTCCTTGAGGAAGATGCTGGACAGGATCGTCAGGATGATCGGCTCGATGAAGAAGATCGCCAGGGCGTCGGCCACCGACATGACCGAGAGCGCGGAGACGTAGCAGACCATTGAGAGTGCGATCAGACCGCCACGGGCGACATGAGAACCGGTATTGGCCATGGAGAAACGCGGCAGACGTCTGCGCCAGACGAAGATCGGCAGCATGAACACCATCTGGAGCAGGAACCGCACCGCGGTGATCTCCATGGGGGATGTGGTCTCGGTGGCGAGCTTGGAGAAGATGTCGATGAAGGGCGCGATCAGCACCGCGGCGACCATCAGCAGCAGGCCGACCGTCACATCCGCGGACGGGGCGGGCAGGGCCTGCGCGGCTTGTCCGGGTGGGGTGGTCATCGCTGCCTTGCTCTTTTGCGGTGCGGCCCGCCTACAGCTTTGCGCCTGCGGTGCTTTGGACAGATTACGTTGGACTATCTATAGCTTCGCACCTTGCCGGAAGCACTTGAATTTCTCTCATGGGATCATTCCGTTTCGGCATCGCGAAGGCTTCAGGCTCTTACTGCCGTAGTCGGCGCTGTCACTGTGTCACACCATGCGACGAAATCGGCGGTGGCCTCTTCTCGCCCGATCTCGTTCAAGGTTTCGTGGCGCATGCCGGGATAGATCCGCGTCGTGACCGCCGAAAAACCAAGCTTTCCCAGCCGCCGGCTCAACCATTGGACGGCCTTGGCATTGTCGGTCGCAGGATCCTGTCCGCCGCCGACCAGATGGATCGGCTTGTCCTTCGGCAAGAGGCTCAATTGCTCGACTGAGGCGCCGCGAAAGGTCAGCGTGAAGACGTCGCGCCACAGCGAGACGCTGGCGTCGAAGCCGCACAGCGGGTCGTTCACGTAGGCGTCGACTTCCTGTGGGTCACGCGACAGCCAGTCGGCATCGGTGCGGCGGTTGGGTATGCGCTTTCCCCAGGCCAGGAAGGTGGCGCGGGGCAGGATCTGGCTCGGTACGTCGGAGCCCTTGAGGATGCGCTCGATCGCCAGCACCAACAGAGCGAAACGACCGGCGAGGCCCGGACGGAAATTTGAGTTCCACACGGCCACCGCATCGAAGGCCTCGGGATGATCCGCGGCGGTGTTGAGCGCGACAAGGCCGCCCATGGAATGGCCGAACAGGATGACCGGCAGGCCGGGATATTGCCCGGCCGCGAAGTCGCGCAGGGCCAGCGTGTCGGCAATCACCAGCCTCCAGCCCTCGCGCCGGGCGAAGCGCCCCGGCGGCGCGTCGATCGCCGTGGTTTCGCCATGGCCGCGGTGGTCGTGGGCGAAGACGTGATAGCCGGCCGCGGAAAGCGCCTCGGCGAAGCGGCGGTAGCGGCGCGAATGTTCGGCAAGCCCGTGGCAGATCACGACGATGCCCCTGGCCGGCATTGTTGCGGGCTGATGATGGTAGCTGAGTTCCGCGCCCGTCACGGTCGCGATCCGCCGGCTGGTTTCGAATGCCATCCCCGTCCTCCCTGGCCTGGCCCACGGGTTTAATGGCATCGGCGCGGGGCGCAAAGGAAATCTTTAGATCGGTCGGCGAGGATGCGCGCGAAACAACGGGGAAAATACCATGAACGGCAAGATGGGCGTGGTTGCGGACCGGAGCGCTTGGCCGCTCGGTTCTTTCCTGCTGTTTCTGGCCGTCCTTTCGGGCCTGATCGCGCTCGACATGGCGGACGGCAGTTCGATCGTCGCCGACATCGACGACCAGATGCGCTATCTGCAGCTTCGCCATCTGATGGGCTCGGGCGCATGGTTCGACATGCGGCTGCCGATGATCACCATGCCGGAGGTCTATGTCTCGCCCTGGTCGAGGCTCGTCGATCTGCCCTATGTCCTGCTCGCCTGGCTGTTCGGACTGTTCGTTGCGCCTGAGGACGCTCTGAAGTTCGCGATGCTCGCCTGGCCGCCGATCCTGTTCCTGCCGTTCGCCGTCCTTTCCTTCGAGACGATGCGGCGGCTCAATGGTGGTCGGGAGATGAAGCCGATCGGGCTGATGGCAGCGGTGATCGCCATGGCGGTGGCGGCAAGCGAGTTCGCGCCCGGCCGGATCGATCATCACAATGTCCAACTCGTGCTCATGGTCACCATGCTCTGGGGGCTGTCCGCATGGTCGTCAGCAGGTGCGGTGGCCGTCGGTTTTTCCGCGACCCTGTCCGTCGTCGTCGGTCTCGAATGCCTGCCATTCGTCGTCATCGCCTTTGGCGGGATGGTCGTCGCCTATGGCCTCGGCTGGCCCGGGGCGGCTGGCTTCCTGCGTCGCGCCAGCGCCTCGATGTTTGTCACGACGCTCCTGTCGTCGCTCGCCTTTGCCGGGCCGTCGGGGATGGCATCGGTCCAATGCGATGCGTTCTCCGCTCCTTATATCAGCGCGATGGCCGGATTTTCGGCAATTCTGTGGGGGGCTGTGGGTCTTCTGTCGGAGCGGACAGGGCGCCTTCCGCGTTTCCTGCTGCTGGGTGCGCTGGGGCTCCTTGGCTGTGCGGCGCTGGCCCTGGCCTTTCCGTTGTGCCTTTCCGGCCCCTATCACATGATCGATCCGGTCTCGAAGGCGCTCTGGCTCGACCGGGTGATGCAGGAGCACGATATCCTCTATTTCCGCCAGCAGGGACGGGTCGGGCTGGTCATGCTGATCGTGCTTTCCGCGCTTGGCGTGGTCGCCTGGCGAAGCCTGCCAATGGCGCGGGAGGCCGAGGGAAACTGGCCGGGCTATCTGGTGGCATGGCTCGTTGCGCTGTCGTCGCTGCTGCTGACCGTGGCTCTGATCCGCTATATCCGCTTTCCCGCTTCGCTGATGGCGCTTTTCATCCCCGCCGTCGTCGACAGTCTCGCCTCCGGCCGGACGACGAGAACTGCGGGGCAGAAGCTGGCCTGGCTGGTGCCGGCCGTCCTTGCGGCCCTTACGCCGATCCTGATCTTTCTGGCCGTCCCGGCGGAGGCGACCCGCATGGATGCCGTCCATGTGATGTCGGTCGATGATTGCCGCGACGAGGATTTCTCCGTGCTTCAGGACCTTGCGCCCGGCATCGTCATGGCGCCCATCGGCCTGTCCCTCAATCTGATCGAGCGGGCGCCGGCGGGTGTCTCCGTCGCGGCGGTTCCCTTCCACCGTGCCTCGCCCGGTATCCGGAAAAGCCTGCTTGCCTTCACCACAACAGACCCCGCCGTGCGTCGGACAGCGCTTGCACCGTTCGATTATGTCGCGGTCTGCCGTTTTCCGCTCGATCCGGCACAAGAGACGGCACCGCTCTTTGCCGCGCTTGCTTCCGGCGGCGCCTGGCCGGGGCTGGTGCCGGTCGCCGGCCCGGCGGCAACCAGACTGCAGATCTTTTCGATCGACCACGCGGCGTTGAACTAGCGCATTTACGGCCTTGCCGGGCGAGAAAAGCGCCCGCGCGACAGCCATGCGCATTGCCCCGTGCGGCGCTTTCGCCTACATAGCGGCAAAATCCCCTCACGCCCGCGGAGCAATTCAACACGATGGCACGCCAGTTCATCTATCACATGTCGGGACTGAACAAGTCTTACGGCGCCAAGAAGATCCTCGAAAACGTCAACCTGTCCTTCTATCCGGATGCCAAGATCGGTATTCTCGGCCCGAACGGAGCGGGTAAGTCGACCGTGCTGCGCATCATCGCCGGCAAGGACAAGGAATTCACCGGGGAGGCCTGGCTGGCTGAAGGCGCGACCGTCGGCTATCTGGAGCAGGAGCCGCACCTCGACCCGACCAAGACCGCCTTTGAGAACGTCATGGAAGGCGTGGCCGACAAGCAGGCCGTGCTCGACCGTTACAACGAACTGATGATGAACTATTCCGACGAGACGGCGGATGAAGGCGCCAAACTCCAGGATATCATCGACAGCAAGAACCTCTGGGATTTGGAGCAGCAGGTCGAAATGGCGATGGAAGCCCTGCGCTGCCCGCCGAAGGATGCCGACGTGTCCCTGCTTTCGGGCGGTGAGCGTCGTCGTATTGCGCTCTGCCGCCTTCTGCTGTCGCAGCCGGACCTGCTGCTGCTCGACGAGCCGACCAACCATCTGGACGCTGAGACGATCGCCTGGCTGGAAAAGCATCTGCGCGACTATCCCGGCGCCGTGATGATGATCACCCACGACCGCTACTTCCTCGACAACGTCACGGGCTGGATCCTCGAGCTCGACCGTGGTCGCGGCATCCCCTACGAAGGCAATTACTCCGCCTACCTCGCTGCCAAGGCCAAGCGCATGCAGCAGGAATCGCGCGAGGAAGCCGGTCGCCAGAAGGCGCTGTCGCGCGAGCAGGAATGGATCGCGTCCAGCCCGAAGGCCCGTCAGGCCAAGTCGAAGGCCCGTATCAAGGCCTATGAACAGCTGGTGGATGCCGCCGAAAACATCCGGCCCGGCGACGCGCAGATCATCATCCCGGTCTCCGAGCGTCTCGGTAACGTGGTCATCGAGCTGGAAGGCATCACCAAGGGCTTTGAAGGCCGCACGCTGATCAAGGATCTGTCGATCAAGCTGCCGCCGGGTGGCATCGTCGGTGTTATCGGCCCGAACGGCGCCGGCAAGTCGACGCTGTTCAAGATGATCACCGGCCAGGAAAAGCCGGATGCCGGCACGATCCGCATCGGTGACACCGTGCATCTCGGCTATGTCGACCAGAGCCGTGACGCGCTGGACGGCAACAAGACCGTCTGGGAGGAAATCTCCGGCGGCGCCGAAATCATCAAGCTCGGCAAGTTCGACATGAACTCCAGAGCCTATTGCGGCGCGTTCAACTTCAAGGGCGGTGACCAGCAGCAGAAGGTCGGCAATCTCTCGGGTGGTCAGCGCAACCGCGTTCACCTCGCCAAGATGCTGAAGGCCGGCGGCAATGTGCTGCTGCTCGACGAACCGACCAACGACCTCGACACCGAAACGCTTGGTGCGCTGGAAAGCGCGCTGGAAGCCTTCGCCGGCTGCGCGATCATCATCTCCCACGATCGCATGTTCCTAGACCGCCTGGCGACCCACATCCTCGCCTTCGAGGGTGACGGTCACGTCGAATGGTTCGAAGGCAACTTCGAAGACTACGAAGAGGATAAGGTCCGCCGGCTCGGTCCCGATGCCCTCAACCCGGGCAGCCAGGCTTACAAGCGCCTGACGCGCTGATCAGGTTGGTCCGACAGCAACCCCGGTGGATCTCCCGATCCGCCGGGGTTTCTTTTTGCCCAGTAGCCGTCGCGACGGGCAATTTAGGCTTCCGTCAATTGCAGGCGCATCGTCTTGCATAAAGACAATTTCAAGATTTACGCAGCATGCTCCCGATTGGAGTGCCATGCCCCGATTTCCCGTCACTCGCCACCGTCATGATGACCGGAAATTTCGTTTAAGAGGATTTGATGCGCACTTTTCTTGGAGCCTTTTCTTTTCGCACGCTGCTGATCGGCCTCGCGGCGGTGCCCCTGTTGGCCGTCCTCGTGCTCGGCGGTTGGCTTAGCCTGATTTCCTATCGCCAGAGCGATGAATTGCAGCGGGCCACGCGGCTTGCCGCCCTCGCCGAAAACGGCATCGCAATGGGTTTGGCCGGACCGGCCGAAACCGGCGCATCCCCGGCCCAGCGCGCTAAACGTCGCGCGGAGACCGATGCGGTCGTGGCGGCGATTGAAACGAGCTATCAGGACGTTCTGGCCGCCGGCTACAAAGATCCAGGACTTCAGTCTCTCAAGCTTGTGTTCGACGAGAAGCTGGCGCGACTTGCCGAATATCGCGCCAAGACGGATGACGGGACAGCGCCGCCATTGCTGGCGCTTGAAATCATGCAGCCGCTGGTCGCGGCCGGCACGGAATTGACGCGGCGGACGGCGAACCTCTCCCAGGATCATGAGCTGTCGGCCGCGATCTCGGGATATTTCGCCTTCATGCAGTTGAGTGACGCCTACCAGATGCTAAACCGATTGGGCCAGGCCTATATCAAGTCCGGTTCCCTTGAACTGCCCGCCTTCGCCATGGTCCAGCGCAGCGACATGCAGATTAAGACCTATGGCAAGGTGGTCACGGAATCCGTTCCGGCCGATCTGGTCTCGCGCCATGCCGCCTATTTCGAACAACCGACCGGCAAGCGTATCGAAATGCTGCGCCAGTCGATGCTGAAAAATGAGCTCCATACCGCGGCCGAAGGCGAACTCGAAGCGTGGATTGCCGCCCATGAGGAACGGCGGATCTTCGTTTCCGGTCTGGTCGCCGAGGCCGGCGAGCGTATGACAAGTCTGATCGCCGACAAGGCTGCCGCAGCCCGCACGCAACTTCTGGTGCTGATCGCCGGCATCACGATGGCGGTGCTGGCAGTCATAGGCCTTGCCGTGGCGATTGCCCGCGTTCTGTCCGGCTCGATCAACCGCATCGGCGAGCGGATGAAATCGCTGGCCGAAGGGGACACGCAAAGTGCCATCCCCTATGCGGAACGGCGCGACGAGATTGGCGGCATGGCGCGTTCGGTGGAGGTTTTCCGGCAGGCGGCGATTCGTAACGCGGAACTGGAAGCCAGCGCCGAGCAGAACCGCATCGCCGCAGAACGTGAGCGCGCGGAGATGCAGGCCAAGGCCGAGGCCGAGGCCGAGGCGCGTCTGAGCCGTGCGACAGGCACGCTGGCCACGGGTCTGCAAAGGCTTGCCGCCGGCGACCTCGTGACCGAGATCGAGGAGGAGTTTGCGCCGCAATTCGAGGCCCTGCGCCATGACTTCAACACCTCGGTGCGCCAGCTCCGCGAGGTCATGCAGAGTGTCGGCCAGGTTGCCGGCACGGTGACCAGCGGATCGGGGGAGATCTCGCAGGCTTCGGACAGCCTTGCCAAGCGCACCGAACAGCAGGCCGCCTCTCTGGAGGAGACCGCGGCGGCCCTGGAGGAGATCACCGCCAACGTCGTGTCCACCTCGAAACGGACGGCGGAGGCGCGTGATCTCGTCGAGACGACTCGCGAAAGGGCGGAGAAGTCTGGCGCGGTCGTCAACAATGCGGTCGCGGCCATGAGCCGCATAGAGAATTCCTCGCGACAGATCGGGCAGATCATCGGGGTGATCGACGAGATCGCTTTCCAGACCAATCTGCTGGCGCTGAATGCCGGCGTCGAGGCTGCCCGTGCGGGCGAAGCCGGCAAGGGCTTTGCCGTCGTCGCCCAGGAAGTGCGCGAACTCGCCCAGCGCTCGGCCAAGGCCGCCAAGGAAATCAAGGCGCTGATCGTCAGTTCCGAGGCAGCCGTCAGCGAAGGCGTCCGTCTGGTCAATGATACGGGCGAGGGGCTGCTGTCGATCACCGAGCTCGTCTTGTCAATCAACAGCCATATGGGGGCGATCTCTACCGCTGCACAGGAGCAGTCCGTAGGGCTTGGCGAGGTCAATACTGCCGTGAACCACATGGACCAGGCGACGCAGCAGAATGCTGCGATGGTCGAGGAGATGAATGCCGCAGGCGCTAGCCTTGCCCATGAGAGTGTACGGCTGGCCGAGCTCCTGTCGCGTTTCCGTACGAGTCACGAGACAAACCGGTCCGCGCCTGGCGCGGCTATCCCGGCAGTTCGGGCGGTCGCGCCAATGACGCCTCGGATCACGCGACCCGTGGCAGAGCGGGCCCGTCCGGCCTATGCCAGCCAGGGCAATGCAGCACTGGCGCAAAAGGGCGAGGATTGGCAGGAGTTCTGACATCCGACCAATGATTGATCCTAAAGGCGGCTGCCCAGCGCAGCCGCCTTTTTTGTGGGGTCTAGAAGCATAAGATCGTTCAACTGCTTGAGCGACCGGAACTGTTGCCGGGTGATTTGCGCTTGCATCGATTGTCGTGATGACATAAAGACATGTTTATATCTTGATTGGATACGACATGGCGGCAAGCATGAAATTCGGCGTCGATGCCCTGGTGGAACTGTTGAAAGCGGCCGGTGAGCCAACGCGCCTGCGCCTGCTGGCGCTTTTGTCCGCCGGGGATCTCACGGTCACCGACCTTACCGACATCCTCGGCCAGTCGCAGCCGCGCATTTCCCGCCATCTCAAGCTCTTGACCGAGGCCGGGCTGGTCGACCGCTATCAGGAGGGTGCCTGGGCCTATTTCCGGCTCAAGCAGGACGGTGATGCGGCGGCGCTGGCCAATGCCCTTCTGGCGGCCACCTGCGAGAATGATGCCGTGCTGGTGCGCGATGGCGAACGTCTTGCCGCGGTCAAGCGGACCCGGGCCGAGCGTGCCCAGGAATATTTCAAGCTCAATGCCTCCGAATGGGATGAATTGCGTCGCCTGCATGTCGACGATGCCGCAGTCGAGGCGAGGCTCCTCGACCTGATCGGCACGGAAACGGTCGATGCGCTGCTCGACCTCGGCACCGGCACCGGGCGCATTCTGCAACTGCTGCAGAACAGCTATCGTCGGGCCACCGGCATCGATGCCAGCCGCGACATGCTTGCCGTGGCGCGCGCCAATCTCGACAAGGCCGGCGTCCTCAAGGCCTCCGTGCGCCATGGCGACATCCTCAACCTGCCGCTCGACGGCAATGAATACGACATCGTCATTATCCATCAGGTGCTGCACTTCCTCGTCCAGCCAGAACTGGCGCTCGCCGAGGCGAGCCGCATGCTGAAGCCGGGCGGGCGGCTGATCATCATCGACCTCGCGCCGCATGCGCTGGAATACCTGCGCGACGAGCACGCCCATGTGCGGCTCGGCTTTTCGCACCAGACGATGGCGGAATGGCTGACGAAGTATGGGCTGACGGTCGAGAAGTCCGTCGACCTGGCGCCGGAGAGCCCGGCGACTAAGGGACTGACCGTCACCATCTGGCTTGCCCGCCAGGGCGCCGGTACCTCCGCAACCCCCATCAACGGGTCCGCCGACCAGACCGGGAGCAGGTGAATGGCTATCATGCACGATCGTAACGTCCCGACCCGCCAGGGCCTGCGCTACTCCTTCGAGTTCTTCCCGCCGAAGTCCGAGGACATGGCCGACCAGTTGTGGAAGACGGTGGACGAGCTCAGCCTCTGGGAGCCGGACTTCGTGTCCGTGACCTATGGCGCCGGCGGCACGACGCGCGAGCCGACGCTTTCGACCGTCAAGCGGCTGATCACCGAGACGCCGCTTCGCACCGCCTCGCACCTGACCTGCGTCGGGGCGACGAAGGAGGAGGTGCATCAGGTGGTCGAGCAGTTCCGCGCCGTCGGCGTGAAGCACTTCGTGGCGCTTCGCGGCGACCCGCAGGACGGCATGGGCACGGCCTACCAGCCGCATCCGGGCGGTTATGCCAATGCCGCTGAACTGGTCGCGGGTTTGCGTGAGCTGGGCGATTTCGAGATATCGGTATCGGCCTATCCGGAAAAACACCCGGAAAGCCCGGACGATGCGGCCGACATCGACATGTTGAAGCGCAAGGTGGACAATGGTGCCAGCCGCGCGCTCACCCAGTTCTTCTTCGACAACGACATTTTCGAGCGCTATCTGGAGCGGGTGAGGGCGGCCGGGATTTCCATTCCCATCGTGCCGGGCATCATGCCGATCCAGAACCTCAACCAGTTGAAGCGCTTCGCCTCGATGTGCGGCGCGACCATTCCGGGGGGCCTGGACAAGCGTTTCGCCGGTCTCGACGAGCAGCCGCAGGCGCGGGCCGAGGTTGCGGCTCAGGTGGCGGCCGAGCAGATCGACGACCTGCTGGGGCGCGGGATCGCCGATTTCCATCTCTATACGATGAACCGCTCGGCGCTGATCGCCGCCACGCTTCGCAATCTTGGCCTCGAACCGAGACGCCGGCGGAGTGAAGGAGCGGGCGCCGCGGCCTGACGCGGCGTTCTTTCGGGAATAAGAAAAAGGCGCATCTCCAAATGGGTGATGCGCCTTTCTTTGTGAAACTGGAAAGCTCTAACGGCTTGTTTCGGGCCTGACCGCTGACGGTTCCTTCGAGGCCTTGTTCAACTCATGTGGTTCAGATGAACAGCATTGTGGCAATGAACACAAACGCCGCACCGACGATCAGGACATTGAGAGAGTTCGTAAGTCCCATGTCTGCCTCCTTGTGTTGACCGTTAGATAATATGTCGGATTTGTGTCGCAAGGAAAGCGATTAATGTGCTGCACTGCCGTTGCAGACAGTGGAAAACTTGTCGCACCCCCAAGCAGTTGTAGAAAATTCAACCGCTTGCCACATTTCAGCGTTTGTTAATATTGCTTAACAAGCGTGATCGGCAGGGCTACCGTCCGCCTCCAAAGCGCACAGATCACGACTCTGATCGTGGTCATGCTGCACTGCGGTAGAAAATCGACAGGCGGCCGTCGAGCACCAGCAGGGCGATGCCGATCAGCAGCATTCCGACCAGATCCAGAGCCTGAAGCGTTTCACCGAGGAACAGTGCGCCGAGCAGGATTGCGCTGGGCGGCACCAGCAACGTGACCAGCGAAGCATTGGTGGCGCCGGCCTGCGCCATGATGCGGAAGAAGAGGATATAGCCGAAGGCGGTCGAGATCAGTGCCAGCGCGAGGATCGCGGCTATGGCTTCGATCGGGGGCAAGGGGATCTGCCAGGAGTGGTCGACCAGAAGCGCGGTCGGCAGCATGATCAGCGAGGATGCCGTCAATTGGCCTGTGGCGGTGACGGGTGCGGGCAGGTCGCGGAAGCGTTTGCCGTAGGTCGCGGCAAAGCCATAGGAGATCGCCGCTCCGATGGGCAGCAGCACGGCCCAGAGCGGGATGTCGCTGGCGTTCAGCGCGCTCGGACCAATCAGCACGGCCGTGCCGGCCAGTCCCAGCAGCGTGCCGGCGAGCTTGGCGGGCGAGAGCTTCTCGTCCGAGGTCAGGCGGTTGGCAATCAGCATGGTCCAGATCGGCGTCGTGGCGTTGAGAATGGCGGCGAGGCCCGCGCCGATTTCCGTCTGGCCGAAGAGAATCAGCGTGTGCGGGATCGCGTTATTGATCAGGCCAAGCAGCAGGAAGGCCGGCCAGCGTTGCCGCAGCGACCGATAGAGGTCCAAGCGGCCATGCAGGTAGACATGTAGTGCCACAGCGGCGATCGACAGACGCAGGAAGGCGAGCGTCACGGGTGGCACATAGGGCACAGCCACCCGGCCGAAAAAGAACGAACCGCCCCAGATCAGCCCGAGCAGGGCGAGCAGCGACCAGGTGGTGGCATTGAGGCGTGGCGGTGCTACGGCTGACATTTTGGCTCCATGAAACTCACTGGAGCGAGGTTTAGGCGAAGGGCGCCCCTCGGGCCACCCGAAACATGCCGTCTGCCGATAACAGTCGTGAGGCCGGTCTTATCAGTCGTCATGCCCCTGGTACGGGCGGCACGGGAACCTGCGCCGCCCGTGATCTCGTCAAAGGGCGGCGAGAAGGGCCGGGGTCGCCCAGCCATCCGCCGGCATGCCGAGGCGTTGCTGCTCCTTCTGGATGGCGACGCGGGTGCCGGAGCCGAGAATGCCGTCGATCTTGCCGACGTCATGGCCCAGCGCCTGCAGCTTGGTCTGCAGCGCCTTCATCTCGGCATCGGCGAGGCCCTGTTCCGGATAGCCCTTCTGATAGGGCTCGGCACCCATCAGACGGGTGGCGAAATAGGCGGCGGAGGTCGTGTAGATGAACGACTGATTCCACTCGAGATAGATGTTGAAGTTCGGATAGGTGATGAAGGCCGGTCCCTTGCGGCCCTGCGGCAGGACGATCGATGCCGGCAGCGCGCTGGAGGCGGTGTTGCCGTCGCGCGGCTTCACGCCGAGTGCGAACCAGTCGCCCGCCGTCATGCTGCTGCCGAAGCCGGTCTTTTCCCAGGGCAGGTTCTCGGGCAGGACGACTTCCTGGATCCACGGCTCGCCGCGGCGAAAGCCGAGATGCTCGATGAACTTGGCGGCCGTCAGGATGGCGTCGGGCGAGCTCTTCTTGACGTTCACATGTCCATCGCCGTCCCCGTCGACGCCGAAGGCGACGATGTCCTTCGGCAGCATCTGCACCTGGCCGATCTCGCCGGCCCAGGCGCCGGTATTGGTGGCCGGGTCGAGGTCGCCGTGCTGGACCATGGTGATGAGGTTCAGGAGTTGCGGGCGGAACAGTTCCGGGCGGCGGCAGTCATGGGCGAGCGTGACCAGCGCGTTGCGGGTGTTGAAGTCCCCCTGCACGGCGCCGAAATCGGTCTCCATCGCCCAGAAGGCGGCGATCACGCCGGCGGGCACGCCATATTCCTGTTCGGCACGGCCGAAGACCTCGGCATATTGCTTGATCTTCTGGCGGCCGATGTCGAGCCGCGACTGGCTGACGGTGCGCTGCGAGAATTCGAGGAAGGTCTGCTTGAACACCCCTTGCGAACGGTCGCGCGACAGCACCTTCTGGTCGATCTGCGCGCCGGCAAGTGCTGCATTGGCGGCCTCGGGAGAGGCACCCGCGGCGATCGCCTCGGCCTTCACGCCGTCGAGAAATGCGCCAAGGTCACCGCCGCATTGCTGGGCTGAAGCAAGAGAGGTGGTGGCGAGAAAGGCGGTGAGGGCGAGAGCGAGGCGGGAGGTGGCTTTCATGGTGTCATCCTTGCGGGTTCTGCATTGATCTGGCGCTGCTGCTCCAAGGAAACACCCCGGCCGTGACGGCGCCGTGAATGGCGTGACGAAATTCGCCCGGTCGCAAACGGCGACCTGGCTGAACGGTAGGAAAACGATATTCGCCGACTTTTTGACCAAAGCGAGATCGTCGCCGGAAAACCGCGACGAACGCGACATTTTTCGCCGGTCGCCG
Source organism: Arenimonas sp. (assembly GCA_019459145.1). GTDB lineage: Bacteria > Pseudomonadota > Alphaproteobacteria > Rhizobiales > Rhizobiaceae > Allorhizobium. Next base: position 51,928 of record JAIBEK010000010.1, on the reverse strand, counting down.
CGACGGTCAGCCTTTCGACGCGGCCGCCACCCAGTTCTTCCAGTTCTTCTCTGTGCCGGCGAAGACGTTGATGTCGGTCTCGCCCTTGATGCCCGGGACGACGCCGGTCGACGTGTACTGCCAGAAGGCCCAGCGCCGCGCCGGATAGATTTCTTCCGGATGCTGGGCCACCGCCCGTACCCAGAAATGATGGTCCTGGAAGGCGCCTTCAAGATTGTCGCGGTGAAAGTCGACCGAGGTGTAGATGATCGGCCGCTTGCCGTAATGCGCCTCGATGCGGTCCATGAAGCGTTTCATCGCGGCCCTGACCGTCGTCTGGTCCGGTCGCAGGGTGCAGGTGGGCGAGGTGGGGTTCCACTCGACATCGAGCACCGGCGGCAGGTGCATCGACGCCTTCGGCACGTTGCGGATGAACCAGTCGGCCTGTTCGTCGGCCGTCGAGCAGAAATAGTAGAAGTGATAGGGTGCATGCGGAAGGCCGGCGGCGGCGGCCTTGCGCCAGTATTCATCGAAGCGCGAATCGATCCTGTCCTTGCCTTCGGTCGCCTTGATGAAGGCGAAGGAGACGCCGGATTTGCGCACTTTCGCCCAGTCCACATCGCCGTTCCACTTCGACACGTCGATGCCGTGCACCTTGTGGTGATGAGGCGTCTTGTCGCCGAAATCCTGCGGGTCCTTGTCCTCGAAGCGCGGAGGCTGGATCGACGCGGTTTCCATCAGGTCATAGCTTGCGGAGGTGCAGCCGCTGAAGGTGAGCGTGATCGGCAGGAGGACAGAAAGAAGCCACCGCATGGAACATCCATTCTCGAATTCGAAGTCATGCCCCTCATGCGGCGCGCGCATGCAACAATAAGGAGGTGTAGCCCTCCTATTCACCATCATCCTTAAATATCGGTGATTTTCAACCGGTCTTTGCGAAGATCAGGTGCGGATGACCGCATGCCAGGCATAGCCACGGCCGATCGGTTCGAATTCCAGCCGCCCGTTGACCGCTTCGGCCCTTTCCGCGAGCACCGCCTGGAGGGTTTCCCGGGGCGTGACGTGGAAACGCAAAAGCCAGGCCTGCAGCATCCGCCTGAACCAGCGAGGGAGCCGTTCCTGCTGGCCGAAATCGACGATGTGCAGCGAACCGCCGGGCTTCAAGGCCGCGAGCGCGGCGTCGATCGCCTTCTCCCATTCGGGGATCATCGATAGCGCGTAGGAGATCATGATCCGATCGAAGCTTTCGAGCGAAAAGGCGGACGCCGTGAAGGCCGTGGCATCGGCGACCTGAAGCGTCGGCTGGACCGGCTCGCCGCGAAAATTGGCCCTGGCCGAGACCAGCATCTCGGCGGAAATGTCGAGACCGTAGAGCCTTGCGGTCGGGTGGAGATGGTGGGCGAGCAGAAGGTTGCGGCCGGTCCCGCAGCCGACTTCCAGGAGCGTGCCGTCACGCGGCACGTCGAGGCGGGCGATCATCCGATCGCGGCCGAAGAGGTAGTATTTGCGCGTCAGATCGTAGATGTGCCGCTGGTAGCGATACATGCCGTCCATGCGTGCGGCATGTTCGGCATCGAGGCGGTCGGCGGTCGGCTCGACGGCCATCACGCCGCCCTCTCGTAGATGTGGAAGCCGCCGTAGATCGCCGAACGGTCCTTCTTGTTCAACTCCTGCGACCGCTCCGCGTGATAGGTCCAGCGGCCGAGCAGGGCATCGGCCAGGCGCCCGTCGAGCACGCTCTTTTCGGCCGCGGTGCGGAAGATGACACGGGCGCCGGGTGCTGCGGTGCGGGTGATCTCGGTCCACAGGTCGGCGAGCTGGTCGTCGTTCATCCAGTCCTGGGCGTCGAGCAGGATGTAGCGATCGATGCTGCCGTCCGGCTTTGTTGCCAAAAGCTCGGTGAAGCTCGCATGGTGAACGGTGACACGCTGCGCGTTGGCGCGGATCGCCGGGTAGTTTTGCGCCTGGAGATAGGTCGGCAGTACGCCTTCGTGCGGCTTCGGATAGCGCCGGGCAAAGGCCTGCCAGGCGAAGTAATTGTCCTTCATCGGGAAGTGACAGGTGAGCTTTTCCAGCCGGTGGCGCAGAACCGGGGCGATCGTGCCGCCCTTTGAAAGGCTGGCCAGTTCGTCATATTGCTGCGGCGGTATGCCGAGCCCGAAGAGCGAGCTCTTGCGGCTGGTCATCCAGCGGATCAGCGGTTTTTCGAACAGGGGCGCAATCCGGTCGTCGAAGAACTGCCGCTGCTCGCGAAGCGATCTTGTCCTGGTGATTTCGGTCAGGTCGACGCCGTGCAGCCTTGCCACGACATGGCCCGCGCCGATGAAGCGGCCGAGCAGGCCGGAGCGACAGAAATTGCGGTCGAAGGCGGCGATCCGGCGCTTGCCGTCGAGGCCGCGCCGATTCCAGTAGGATCGCGTCCAGTCATCGAGATTGGGGGCGATGTAGCGGTCGAAGTTGCGGCTGTTGGTGCGGTTCTTCTCGCAGGCGAACTGGCGCACCACGGTATCGTGGTCGGGCAGGTGGCGGAACGCGGCAAGCTTCAGGCGGTTCAACGCCACATGGTTCGGATTGAGATCGACGACGTCGATGCGGGAGGGGTGGCGCGACAGGTAGGCGAGCATGTTGCAGCCGCCTGAACCGATCGTCACGATCGAATGGCCCTCGGCAAGCTCCATGGCCTCCATGTCGACCTCGGGGTCCTCCCAGATCTGCGCATAGACCAGACCGGAGAACAAGAGTTCGAACAGCCGTTCCGAAAGGCCGTCGCGGCTCAGCGGCTTGTGCTGGAGCAGCGCGTTCTTCAGCTTGTGGTTCTTGCGAAAGCCGGCATCGGGCGCAACATCGGTCATCTTTGTCAGCCATCCATTGAGCGTTGATGGCGTTTAGCCGCGCACTGCTACAGTTTGATGACGCGGCCTGTTGGCCAAGGCGCAGCGCTGCCGCAGGGCGAAGAAAGTGATGGCGCGGGGCCTTGGCGGCTTTCGCCGTTCGACAATTCCTGCTTGCATGGCGCCGGATCGGCGAAGGAGAGATTCATGCGACTTTGGTTGAAGGTGCTGATGGGAACCGTTGCGTCGGCCATCGTTCTGGTGGCGGGTGCCATCGTCTGGCTGTCGCTTGCGCCGCCCGAACTGCTTCGGGTCGGCACGGGCTATGCGGCGAAGATCGTCTGTTCCAATGTCTTCCTCGCCGGGCGCGATCCCCAGGCGGTGCTGGCGCTCGACGTGCAGGCGCCGGGCCACCCGCTGCTCAAGCTGGTCGGCGTCGATGTCTATCCGGGGAAAAAGGTCGTCACGGCGCGGATGCTGGGCGCTTTCGCCGCCGGAACGGCCGTTTACCGCGAAGGGCTCGGCTGCGCCAGCGTGCCGGACGGTAACGTCGATGCGGCGCTCGCGGTCTCCGTGCCGGCGCCCGGCTCTCCGACTGTGGCGGATGCCGGAACGCCGTGGCCTAAGGGGGAGGGAACCATTTCAGGCGACGCGCGAATCGCCAGCCTTCTGTCCGACCCGGCCCTTGTCGGTCCCGGCATGCGCGCCGTCGTTGTCGTCAAGTACGGGCGGATCGTCGGCGAGGCCTATGGTCCTGATTTTTCCGAAACGACGCCCTTGCTCGGCTGGTCGATGGCGAAGACCGTCAATGCGGCGATCATCGGCCGGCTGATCGAGGAGGGGCGGCTCGGCCTCGACGACACCCGGCTTCTGCCCGAATGGGGGAAGGAGCCGCACGCGGCGATCCGCTTGCGCGACCTTCTGGCGATGGAGAGCGGGCTCGAATTCAACGAGGACTATGGCGACGTCGCGGATGTCACGCGCATGCTCTATCTCGAGCCGGACATGGCTGGTTTCAGTTTGGCGAAGCCCGTACTTGCCGGTACGGGCGAGCGGTTCGGCTATGCCTCGGGCACCAGCGTACTGCTCTCCCGCATCTGGATGAGCCGTTTTGCCAACCCGAGCCAAGCGCTTGCCTATCCGCGCCAGGCCTTGTTCGATCCGCTGGGAATGACCAGTGCCGTCCTGGAGGCCGATGCCGCGGGCACCTTTGTCGGCAGTTCCTATCTCTATGCCACGGCCCGCGACTGGGCGCGGTTTGGCCAGTTCCTCGTCGATGACGGCGTGTGGAATGGAAAACGCCTGCTGCCGGAGGGATTTGTCGCGGCGATGCAGCGGCCGACGGCCGCGTCCGGCGGGCGCTATACCGAGATCCAGGCTTGGCAGGTCGGTCCGGGCGACGAGCCGGACGAGCGTTTCGGCCTGACGCCGGAGACCTTCTGGCTGCAGGGCCATGACGGGCAGGTGGTGGCCGTTATCCCGTCGGAGCGGCTGGTCGTCGTCCGCCTGGGGCTCACCCCGTCGCGGCTCGGTTACAGGCCGCAGACGCTGGTAAAGGCGGTTTCGGACGCGACAAGATGATCGGCGCCTCGCCCGCTGGCGCGCATGAACCGATTGCGGCGCGAGATACCATCCGGACGTCTGCCGGAGATATCAAGCGCGCACCGGCCGGGGACCGGTGGCATGGCGTTTACATGAAGTCGGGCTGCAGCACGTGCAGCATGCCCTTGCGCTTGGCGTCGTAATAGAAGCCGCGTGAATAGTGCCGCACTGCGCCGTCGTGGCTCTTGTCGGCGACCAGCCAGGCACCCTTCAGGTATTTGATCGCATATTTGAGATTGGTTTCCGCATCGAACAGGCCGGAGGCCGGGCCGTCGTAGCCCATCGATTTTGCGGTCGCATATTTGATCTGCATCAGGCCGTAATGGCCGTTGTTATAGGCGGTCGGCTTGTAGGTGCTCTCGCGGTTGACCACGCGGTGGATCAGCGATTCAGGCATCTGGTAGATGGCGGCATATTTCCGGATCAGCGCGTTGATCACCGTGGGGCCCGACGTTGCCGGCTTGGTGGCCTCGATCAACGGGGCCGGACCGGGCGGCGTAACGTCGAATTGCGAGTCGAGCGCTGCCAGTGATGTGGCGGCCGAGGGCGAAGCATAGGCCAGCGGACCGGCCGGCTTCGCCACCGGCACGATCGTCTGCTGCGCCGTCACCTCGGGTGGCAGGACGGCGGGATCGGCCATGTCGGTCGAGGTTTGCAGCGTGGTGACCATATTCGGTGATGCCGGCATGGCCGCGGTCTGGATGGCGATGTTTTCCTGTCCCGCCGCCATGGCCTGCGCCGCGGGGGTCGCAGCCGGATTGGTCAGGGCGACGGCCTTGAAGGTCGGGATCGGCGCAGGCGTGGCGGTGCCGGGAATGATCGGCGCCGGCTGGAGCGCCGCATTGGGATCGACGGGGGCGGGCAGCGTGCTCGCCGCCTCGACCGCTGCAGTCTGGACCTGACCGGCCGCGCTGCCGGCGACCGGATTGGCCTTCAGTTCCTGCTTGGCGGCTTCTTCCATGCTGCTGGTGCAACCGGCCAGACCCGCAAGCAGAACCACTGCGAGGCCGAGGTGCAGTCCGTGGTCTCTCTTTGCGATCATGCCGATGTCCCAATCAATCCCCGAGCGGCAAGCGTAGCGAGCGCCCTCCGTTTGCATTCCGTTGTCATAATGGATGGGCTAAATTGCGGCAAGCTGACCTTGGTTCAGGCGGCGAGCTTGCGATAGCCCGCCGTCACCGAGGCCGACGCGATCAGAACCGGGTCGTGGCGGCGGCTCGTCATCCGCTTGGGAATGCGCCGACGCATATGGCGATGGATGGCCCGCGCACCGAGCGCAGCGGCGATCCAGGCCACCAGGGCAAGGACCAGGAAAATGCCGACAAGCGTCGCAGCTTCCTGGAGCATCGCGGCGCCTGGATGCAGGAATTGCGTCAGCAAGGCGGCGGCGAAGACATAGTTCCAACGATCAAGCGCGACCACGGCGAAGGCGCGGCGCATGATTCGCAGCGGCGTCTTTACCGGAAGATTGTCGTTGTCGGCGAGCGGCGCGCGACCGTGTGGCGAGCGCCACAGGCGGATCAGCACGAACAGGAAGAAACCGGGTCCCAGCCAGCGAACGGGGTCGAGGATCTCCGGCACGGTGTCAAACAGTCCGGTAAGCGCGAGTAGCGTGATGCCCGAGACGACCAGCACGCCGAGTGCCAGCGCGGGAAGCGTGGCGAGGACCGACGCCGGTCCCCGGGCAAGCGCGTGAGACATGACGACGAAGGTCACCCGATTGGGCGATGCCAGGAAGGCCGCCGAGACGGCGGCGAAAGCCAGCCATGTTTCAAGTGACATCGATGCTACTCCTCCACCTGAAGAGCAAGCCAGCTTTCGCCCGTTCCGTCAATTGGCCGGGTGGAATTTCTGCCCCATATAGTCCATCACCTCGTGGAACCACGGGGTCTTGAGGTCGAAGGCCTTGCCACCCTTGATGCGCGGGAATTCGATCGTGCGCAGCTTGCCGCCCTGGTCCTCGTCATGACCGGTCACGCCCGACACCTTGTTGAGGGCGCTTTCGACGGCGAGGTCGACCATGCTCTGGATGAGCCGCAGGTCCTCATAGTTGGCCGGCGCCGAGCGCGCATAATAGCCCGACTTCTGCACCATGGAACGATCGGCCTTCAGCAGCTTGGCGAAGTGCTTCTGGAACCAGTTGCCGACATTGATCGTGTCGATCTTCACATGGCCGAAGGCATCGCGCTTGACCTCCTCGCCGGCGGCTTCGCGGTCCGCGACGATCTCCTCCAGGCAGGCGCCCTCCGAGACGAACAGGGTGACATAGCCGCTCTTGTCCATGATCTCCTTGAGGCGATCGGCCTCTGCTTCGAGATCGAAATGGGTTTCCGGCAGGTAGAGACCGTCGATGTTCTTGAGCTCGGTGTTCATCATCAAGCCTTCGACATACTCATTGTTGCGCGTTCGGTTGATGTAGGCGCGCGCGGTCGCGGCGGTCAGCCAGCCGCAATGACGGCCCATCACCTCATGGATGACCAGCGTGCGCGGTGCGGCGCTCTGTTCGTTCGAAACGTGGTCGAAGAAGCGGGCACCGACTTCGGCCGCGGTCCATGCGCCGAGCGACTGGCGGATCGGCACGACATCGTTGTCGACGGTCTTCGGCAGGCCGACGACTGTCAGGTTGTAGCCGTTGGCGCCCAGATAGGCGGCAAGGTCGGCGGCGGTGGTATTGGTGTCGTCGCCGCCGATGGTGTGGAGGATGGTGACGCCGTCTTCGGCAAGGCGTTCGGCGGCGACCCTCAGCGGATTCTCGCCATCTCTTACCAAGCCGCGCTTGGCGCAGTCGGCGGCATTGGTCAGCTTGACGCGGCTGTTGCCGATCGGCGAGCCGCCGTAGCGATGCAGAACATGGGCCTTTTCGCGCATGTCCCTGGTGATCTCGATGCGATCGCCGAGCAGCACGCCCTGATAGCCCGAGCGGTAGGCGATCATCTCGATCTCCGGGGCGATGTCCGTGTAACGCTCGATCAGTCCGCCGACGGCGGACGAGAGGCACGGCGCCAGGCCGCCGGCGGTCAGCATTGCAACTTTCTGTTTGGCCATCGATCCTCCTTCGGCGCCTCATTCCGGTGCCGTTGTCTTGCGGGTTTCCGGGCGAATGGATGCGACGGCGGGATGGCCTTGTAAAGGGAAAAGTTCAGGAAATACGGGCCTTTCGGCCGAGCCAGACGACGAAGGCGACGGCTATGGCGAATATAATCGTTTCAATGCCGATGTGCTCGCCGAGCAGGATCGTGGAAAACAGCAGCGTGACGAAAGTCTGCATCAACTGGATCTGCGCGACGCGTGAAATTCCGCCGATCGCCAGCCCCGCGTTCCAGAAGATGAAGCCGCCGAACATCGACAGCAGGCCGTGATAGAGGAGGGCGCCGATCGCGGCATGGCCGGGCGCCGTGACACCGGTCGAATAGGTCAGCACCGCGCCGATCGAGGACAGCGGCAGCATGACGATGAGCGCCCAGGAAATGACCTCCCAGCCGGACAGACGGCGCGCCAGGCGGGCGGAGAGCACGTAGCCGAGCGAGGCCGACAAGGCGGAGGCGAGCAGCCAGAGATCGCCGACCTCGAGATGGAAGCCGCTCTGGCGGGCGGAAAAGGCGACGACGAGGGCCGCCCCTGCCAAACCGCACAGCCAGAACAGCGGGCTTGGCCGTTCGCCGTCGACGATCACCGCGAAGATCGCGGTGAGCAGCGGCAGGAGCCCCAGCACGACGCCGCCATGGGCGGCGGGCAGGGTCTGCATGGCGATCGAGGAGAAGATCGGGAAGCCGAGAACCAGGCAGATGCCGGCGAGGAAGAGGGTGGGGAAGGCGCCGCGCGGCCAGCGCTTGCCGAGCAGCACCAGCGCGATGCCGGCCGCGGCCGAAGCGATCACGGCGCGGCCGAAGGTGATGAACAGGGGAGAAAAGCCGTCGAGCGCGATACGCGTCATAGGCAGGGTGAGCCCGAAGATGGTGACGCCGATTGCCCCGAGGATGAGGCCGAGCGCGGGGGAGGGGATTGCCGTTTTCATGCGGGCTCCGCTTGATCAAAGTGCGGCGGTGGTCGCATGCGCTTGACGAATAGTCCAATCAATCCGCGAGATGGGCCGGCGCGCGGAACGACGCTGGTCGTGGCGGAACCAGTGGACCTCGAGACGGGCCGAAGGGCCGCGTTTCCGGTTCGAGGTTCAGCGTTTCGCAATCGAACGTGAATAAAGTTTAATGTCGGGCGGGACCTGTCCGGCTTGCTTTTTCCGGTGATATTTGGTCAACCTCACTGATGATTATCGATTTCGCCTGCGAACAGATCGCGTCGTTGTGGGATCGTCTGCTGGGCGCTATCGGCGATGCGGCGGGCAGCGTCCTGTCGGGTATGGTCGAGGCGGTCCGCACGGTGTTCGAGGGCGATCCCGAAACTCGCCGTCGTGTGTCCTTCTCCGTGGCGATCATCGCTTTGTCCGCGAAGATGGCGAAAGCCGACGGGATCGTCACCGTGGCCGAGGTCGACGCCTTCCGCAACATCTTCGATTTCCCCGAGGAAGAGAGCAAGAACGTCGCCCGGCTCTACAACCTGGCGCGCCAGGATGTCGCCGGCTACGAGGCCTATGCCGAGAAGCTCGCCAAACTCTGCCGGACCTGCGACACTTTCTGCCCCGTGCTCGAGGACATCGTCGACGCGCTGTTCCACATCGCCAAGGCCGATGGGCTGGTACACGAGAAGGAAATGGATTTTCTTTCCCGCATCGCCGAGATCTTCGGGATAAGCGAGGAGCGCTTCCAGACGATCACCCAGCGACACCTTCACCTCGAGGGTGATCCCTATGGCGTGCTCGGCGTCCAGCGGTCGGACGATTTCGCCACTATCCGCAAGCGTTATCGCGCGCTTGCGGCGGAACACCATCCAGATCGGTTGCATGCCCGCGGCGTGCCGTCGGAGTTCCACGCGGTGGCGCACCACCGCATGGCCAAGCTCAACGCCGCCTATTCGGCGATCGAGAAAGAGCGCCGCGCCGCATGACGCCGTTCACCGCCGATTTTCACGGCGCCACCGTCGTGCCGTCACCCAATTGCGGCGAACGGGCTGGAGGCGCACGCCCCGACCTGATCATCCTGCACTATACCGGAATGCCCGAGCACGAGGCGGCTCTCGACTGGCTGTGCAATCCGGAGAGCCAGGTTTCGAGCCACTATTTCGTCCATGAGGACGGCCGGATCGTCCAGATGGTGCCGGAGGACCGGCGCGCATGGCATGCGGGCAAAAGCTTCTGGGCGGGTGAAACCGACATCAATTCACGCTCGATCGGCATCGAAATCGCCAATGCCGGGCATCCCGCCGGGCTCCCCGGCTTTCCCGATCGGCAGGTCGAGGCGGTCATCGAATTGTGTCTCGATTGCGGCCGCAGGCTTGAAATCGCCCCGGAGCGGGTGCTGGCGCACTCCGATGTGGCGCCAGTTCGCAAGGTCGATCCGGGTGAAAATTTCCCCTGGGGTCGGCTTCATGCGGCGGGCGTCGGCCACTTCGTCGAGCCGGTGCCGGTGCAGGGCGGACGTTTTTTCCAGAAGGGTGACCACGGTCAGCCGGTGGAAGCCTTGCAGTCGATGTTGTCGCTCTATGGCTACGATATTGATATTACCGGGGAATATTCCGACAAGACGGAAGGCGTCGTGGCCGCTTTCCAGCGTCATTTCCGTCCCGAACGGGTGGACGGGATCGCCGACATGTCGACCATCGAGACGCTGCATCGCCTGCTCGCGACGCTGCCCCGTTACGCCTGAAAACCAAGCTGCGAAACAGCCATTTTGCAACGGCGCGCTAAACGCGTGAAACGTCAATTTGTTGCATCGCCACACGAATTCCCCATTTCGCCGCTCTAAAGAACGAACTGAGCGGCGACACGGGCACCCAGTTTCTGCGGACCGTGTTTGCGAATATCAACGATGAGAGCATGGGCGGCGCCTGACCGTACGGTCGGGCGAACGTGGAAGATTTGCGTCCTGAGCGACGTTCGTCCCACCTCTCTGGTTCGGAGACTGACTTTTACATGATGAAGCGAATTGTTGCTGCTGCGGCATGCCTCGGTATTCTTTTGTCCTCGTCGATGACGGCATCCGCCGGCGATGAAGTGCGCAGCTTCAAGGCTCCGCTCAAGACCGTGAAGCGCGAGGCCGGCTATCCGGCGCCTTCCTTCTCCAAGAGCCCCTATACGAGCCTGATCTCGAAATACGCCAAGACTTATGGCGTGCCGGTGGCGCTTGCGCATGCCGTCGTTCGGGTCGAAAGCAACTTCAATCCCAAGGCGCGTGGCAGCGCTGGCGAGATCGGCCTCATGCAGATCAAGCCGGCCACGGCCCGCATGATGGGCTATTCGGGCTCTTCCAAGGGGCTGTATGATCCCGAAACCAATATCCGCTACGGCATGAAGTATCTGTCGAAGGCGCATGACCTGGGCAATGGCCAGACTTGCTCGACCATCCTCAAGTACAATGCCGGCCACGGGGCGAAGCGGATGAACCCGGTTTCCAAGCGCTATTGCGGCAAGGTCCAGGCCCTGCTGGCCTCGTAATCCTCTCGGCGGCGCGGCAAACGCTCGCGCCGCCCTTGCGCCTGCCGATGCCGCTCGTCCGGCGGCGCATCCTGCGGCATGCGATCTCGACGCCATTCGGCTCTTGCCGAACAGGCCATCTTCGGCAAAAAGCTTGTCGCGGTGCTTCGACAGGGATTGCGATATGGCCGACAGGTTCAAATTCATCATCATCGGCCGCGGCATGCTGGGCTCGGCGGCGGCCCGCCACCTTGCCGGCCGCGTGGACGGCGTGGCCCTGATCGGCCCCGACGAGCCGAAGGACGCCGCTCGCCACGAGGGCGTGTTCGCCAGCCATTACGACGAGGCGCGCATTACCCGGACGATCGATACCGATCCCGTGTGGGCGCTGCTGGCCAAGCGCTCGATCGCCCGGTACGCCGCGATCGCCGAGGGTAGCGGCATCGATTTCTTCCATGAGGCAGGATGCCTGATGGTCGGGCCGAGACGCGGCGGCGCCGATCCCTACGTCGCCGACATCTGCCACGCCGCGGAGCGGGTCGGCGCGCGGACGCAGGTGCTCGATGCAATCACCCTGCGGCAACGCTTTCCATATTTTGATTTCGGCACGGGCTGCGAGGGCGTCTTCGAGGCCGTCGGGGCCGGCTACGTCAATCCGCGCCGTCTGGTCGAGGCGCAGTCGGTTCTGGCCCGGCGCGCCGGCGCAACGATTGTCCCCGCGACCGTCGTCTGCACGCGCGAGACAGGTGACGGTGTCGTGGTCACGACGGCGGACGGGCAGGAGATCCGCGGCGAGAAGGTCCTGGTCGCGGCCGGCGGATTCTCCATTGCGGAGAATCTCTTGCCGAAGCCGGTTGATCTGTCGGTTTATGCCCGCACCGTCGCCTTCTTCGAAATCCCGGATGCCGAACTCGCGCATTATGCCGGCATGCCGTCGCTGATCCATCAGCCCGACGATCCGCATCGGCATATCTATCTCCTGCCGCCGGTGCGCTATCCCGACGGCAAGACCTATCTGAAGATCGGCGGCGATCCTGACGATCTCCGGCTCGAAACGGAGCCAGCGATTCGGGCCTGGTTCCGCAGCGGCGGACGTGCCGGCATCCGCGATCATCTCAGCCGAATCATCGACGGTCTTGTTCCGGACCTCGCCGGCGCCCCGCTCAGCATGGCCGCCTGCGTCACCTCGTTCACGCCGAACAACTATCCGGCGATCGGCTTCGCCAGTGACCGGATCGCCGTCTTGACCGGCGGTTGCGGTGCGGCGGCGAAGAGTTCGGATGAGATCGGCAGACTGGGGGCGGAATTGCTGATCGGCGGTGATCTAGACCAGGCCGCCTATGGCGACGTTTTCCGGCCTTCCTTCCGCTGACCGTTCACCATCCGCCCGCATGCGACGGGCCGGGACCGGTTTTTGGTGGCAATCGCCGATCCGCTCGTTTAAGGACGCGGTGCCAGTTGGCCGGGCAGCCGCGCTTTACCAATGCCGAAAGGCGGTAGGGTGAGGAAAGTCCGGGCTCCACGGAAACACGGTGCCGGATAACGTCCGGCGGGGGCGACCTCAGGGAAAGTGCCACAGAAAGCAAACCGCCTCGCTCGCGAGGTAAGGGTGAAAGGGTGGGGTAAGAGCCCACCGCGTCGCTGGCAACAGGGACGGCACGGTAAACCCCACCGGGAGCAAGACCGAATAGGGATGACGCGGGTCACGCGCAAGCGCGGCCACAGCCTGTTTCCGGGCCAGTCATCCGGGTGGGTTGCGTGAGGCAGCGTGCAAACGCTGTCCCAGATGAATGGCTGCCACGTTCCGGGAAACCGGAGCCATACAGAACCCGGCTTACAGGCCAACTGGCAATTTCTCCTCTTTTCCGGCTCGAATTCTCCGCAGAATCAGCCGGCGAATCCAATGCGCTGAAAAGGCTTCACAATTTCGTCTCGCCGATGACCAGCTTCGGTCAAGGTCGAGCGTGATAAAGCATTGGTCCGACGGGCGTTTCTAACCATTCGTTAAGCTTAACCGCTTATCAATATTTGATCCCGTTTCCGGGTCGTGAAGTCCTTGGTCCCATTGACGCCCAAATAGTCCCATGTTATCCCATAATCGTACCGTTGAGGGGTCGATCGAGGCCCCGGAAATCGCAGTCGAAAGCGGGTCGGTCGCCGGTGGCGAAGGGTGGCTCGCGTTTCGGTGTGGCGCTTGGGCGGTGACGGTGGTGTCGAGTTCGCAAGGATGGCCTGGTCATCCTCTGCCAGAAGGGGGTGCGGTCCGCAGTCATGAACCGCTTCCTGTCCAGCGCGATAAACAGGATCGATGCGAAGGGGCGGGTTTCTGTGCCTGCGGTTTTCCGTGCCGTGCTTGCGCAGCGCGATATCCAGGAGCTTTACTGCATCCAGGATTTCGTCTTTCCGGCCATCAGTATCGGCGGGCCGGATCTGCTGGAGCGCTACGAACGGCAGATATCGGCGGAGGACCCGTTTGCCCGCGAAGGCAACGAGATGTCGTTGCTGGTGCATGGCGGCGGGGTCTTCATGAAACTCGATGCCGAGGGGCGTCTCATGGTCACGGATTTCATCCGCGACTTCACCGGCATCACGGCGGAGGTTTGCTTCGTCGGGCGCTCGGATCATTTTCAGCTTTGGCAGCCGCAGGCGTTCCACGAGGCGCAGGTGGCAGCGAGGGAAGCGCGCAGGCTGCGAGGACTGAACGCTTCATAAGACGGGGAAACGGAATGGCGGCGAATCCAGGCGGAGGTTCTTCTGATGCCGGTGGCGGACCGGTTCGTCACATTCCGGTCCTCCTCGGCGAGGTTCTGGCTGCGCTCGCGGCAGGGCCAGGCAAGGTCGTTCTCGACGGCACCTTCGGTGCCGGCGGTTATACGACGGCAATCCTGGAGGTCGGCGCAGATGTGATCGCGCTCGATCGAGACCCGACGGCGATTGCCGCGGGACAGGCGCTCGTTGCCGCGCATGGCGGCCGTCTGAAGCTTCATCGCACTCAATTCTCCCATCTGGCGGATTATGCGCCTGAGGGCGGTCTTGACGGCATCGTGCTCGACATCGGCGTCTCCTCGATGCAGATCGACGAGGCCGAGCGCGGTTTTTCCTTCCAGCGCAACGGCCCGCTCGACATGCGCATGTCGGGCGCCGGCGTTTACGCCGCCGCTGTGGTCAACCGCGCGAAGGTCGGCGACCTTATCCGCATCTTCGGCTTTCTCGGCGAGGAGAAGCAGGCGGGGCGCATTGCCCGCGCCATCGAGAAGCAGCGCCTCAAGGAACCGTTCCGCACCACCCGCGATCTCGCCGGGCTGATCGAAATCGTCACACCGCGCAAGGCCAAGGACAAGATCCATCCGGCGACGCGGGTCTTCCAGGCGCTGCGCGTGTTCGTCAATGACGAACTCGGCGAGCTTGCCCAGGCGCTGTTTGCCGCCGAGCAGGCGTTGAAGCCCGGTGGACGGCTGGTTGTCGTCACCTTCCATTCGCTGGAGGACCGGATCGTCAAGAAATTCTTCTCCGAGCGCTCCGGCAAGGCTTCCGGCTCGCGGCACCTGCCGATGGTGCATGAGCGGGCCGCAACCTTCGAGCCGATCGGCAAGCCGATGATTGCGGCCAGCGAGGCCGAGGCGGAGATCAATCCGCGCGCCCGTTCCGCCAAGCTTAGGGCGGGATTGCGCACCGCCGCGCCGGCCGAGCGCCCGGACATGGCGATCTTCGACCTGCCTGACCTGGCAAGCCTCGAAAAGCTTGGAGTGTGACCGATGATTAGGACATTCGACATTCTGTTGATCGGCACGATGGCGGCGGCCGCCGCCGTGACCTACCAGGTCAAGCATTTGGCCGACAACAAGCTCGAGGAGGTCCGGCGGCTGGAAGCCGAGATCAAGCTCGAGAAGGATACGATCGACCTGCTCAAGGCCGATTGGGCGCTTCTCACCCAGCCCAACCGGCTGCAGCGGCTGATCAACGTCTATGGCGCCGAGCTGGAGCTGCAGCCCACGGCGCCCGACCAGTTGGCGCGCCCCGTCGAACTTCCCATGCCCAAGGATCAACTGCCCAGGCCCGAAATGGCCGAAGGCGCGAAGATCGAGGATCCCGTCAAGGATCTCATCACAACCGGATCGGTGAAGCCCTGATGACTTTCCTTTCGCGAATCATGCTGTTGAAGAGCCAGGCGCATTTCTCGACCGACGTGCAGCGCGGCGCAACGACGATGAACGGAGCCGCCTTCAAGGGTACCGGAAAGCGCAAGACCGAACTGGCCCGCAAGCGCGTAGGCCTGATGATCGCCGGTTTCGTCGTCGCCTATGGCGTCATCGGTGGACGGCTGGTGCAATATGG
Source organism: Arenimonas sp. (assembly GCA_019459145.1). Taxonomy (GTDB): domain Bacteria; phylum Pseudomonadota; class Alphaproteobacteria; order Rhizobiales; family Rhizobiaceae; genus Allorhizobium. The sequence continues at coordinate 36,655 of JAIBEK010000010.1, read as the reverse complement.
CTATGCCCAGCCGGAAGTGACGTCGAGCATTCTGCCGGCCGACCGCCTGATGGCTTCGCGTCCGGACATTCTCGACCGCAATGGCGAGGTCCTGGCGACGGACATTCGCACCGTCTCGCTGTTTGCCGAGCCGCACAAGATCGTCGATGCGGACGAGGCGGTGGAAAAGCTGGCCACCGTGCTGACCGACATCGATATCAAGGGCACCTACAAGAAGCTCTCCAACCCCAATTCGCATTTCCAGTGGCTGCGCCGCCAGTTGACCCCCAAGCAGCAGAGCCAGATCCTCGCGCTCGGCATTCCGGGCATCGGCTTTCGCCCGGAGAAGCGCCGCTTCTATCCGGGCGGTTCGACCGCCTCGCACATCGTCGGCTATGTCAACATCGACAATCGCGGCATGGCGGGCATGGAGAAGTATATCGACAATCAGGGGCTCGCCGACCTGCGCGACCTGGGCATGACGAGCAATGTGCCGCTTGAGCCGGTCAAGCTGTCGATCGATCTGCGCGTGCAGAACATCGTCCGTGACGTGCTGGTCAACGCCATCGACAAGTTCAAGGCGCTCGGTGCCGGCGCCATTGTCATCGACGCGAATACCGGCGAGGTCCTCGGCATGGGGTCGCTGCCGGACTTCGACCCGAACAATCCGGCCGCCAGCGCCCAGGAAGGCTGGCTCAACCGAATGACGAACGGCACGTTCGAGATGGGCTCGACCTTCAAGACGTTTACCATCGCCATGGGGCTCGATTCGGGCAAGGTAACGATCAACGACAGCGTCGATGCGCGCTATCCGATCCGCATCGGCGGTTTCACCATCAAGGATTTCCACGGCAAACACCGGATTTTGACGATCCCGGAGGTGTTCCAGTACTCGTCGAACATCGGTACCGCCAAGGTCGCCGACCTGGTCGGAACCGATGGCCACAAGGAATTTCTCACCCGGATTGGCCTCTTGTCCAAGGTCCGCACCGAATTGCCGGAGGTGGCCATGCCGTCGCAGCCGCGGGAATGGAAGAAGATCAACTCCATCACCATTTCCTTCGGCCACGGCGTCTCGACCACGCCGTTCCAGACGGCCGTTGCCGGCGTTGCCATGGTCAATGGCGGCAGGCTGATCGAGCCGACCTTCCTGCCGCGCACGCGCGAACAGGCCGAGCAGGTCTCGACGCAGGTCATCAAGCCGGCGACCAGCAAGGACATGCGCTTCCTGTTCGAAACCAACGGCGTCAAGGGCTCGGGCCGCAATGCGCGCGTCGAGGGCTTCAATGTCGGCGGCAAGACCGGTACGGCCGACAAGGTGGTCAACGGCCGCTATGTCGGCGACAAGAATTTCAATGCCTTCCTCGCCGCCTTCCCGATCGATGATCCGAAATATGTGGTGCTGACCTTCATCGACGAGCCGAAGACCGACAAGGGCAATGGTGCGGCGCTGGCCGGCACCTCGGCCGCGCCGATGGCGGGCGAGATAATCCGCAGAAGCGCCGCAATTCTCGGTGTAGAACCCAAATACGGGGAAGACGGTTCGGCCTTGCTCGTCTCTTATTGAGCCAGTTTCAATTCAGGCGGCGATTCTTTAAAGAAACGCCTCCCAGCAGTGGATGAATGATCGATGTTGTTGCGGGATCTGGCGGGCGCGGAATTTCGGGAACAGGTGGACAAGGCCGGCGGCACCGCTGGCGCCATCGAGATTTCCGGCCTCTCCGCCGATAGCCGCAAGATCGAAAACGGCACGCTGTTCGTAGCCCTTGCCGGCACCAAGGCCGATGGAGCCGCCTATGTCGCCGATGCCGTCGCGCGCGGTGCAGCCGCCGTCGTCGCCGGCCATTCGATCGATGCTTCCGTTCCGGTCGTCGTCGTGGAAAATCCGCGCCGCTTCCTGGCGCTTGCCGCAGCCAGTTTCTTCGGTCGCCAGCCGGCCACTATGGTCGCCGTCACCGGCACGGCCGGCAAAACCTCGGTTGCCTCTTTCACCCGGCAGATCTGGGCCGAGGCCGGCCACGCCGCCGCGCAGATCGGCACCACCGGCGTCATTTCGCCCAGCCGCAGCGACTATGGCTCGCTGACCACGCCCGATCCGATCGGGCTGCACAAACTGCTGGCCGAACTCGCCGACGAGGGGGTCACCCATGCGGCGATGGAAGCCTCCAGCCACGGGCTCGACCAGAGTCGCCTCGACGGCGTCCTGCTCGCCGCCGCCGCCTTCACCAATCTCGGCCGCGACCACATGGACTATCATCCAACGGTCGAGGACTACATGGCCGCCAAGATGCGGCTATTCGACACGCTCCTTCCCGCTGGCTCCCCAGCCATCATCTTCGCCGACGATCCGTGGTCCGCCGAAGCGGTGCGAGTGGCGACCGAGGCCGGTCACAAGGTGCTGACGGTCGGTCGCAACGGCCAGTTCCTGGCGTTGAAGCGGGTCGAGCATTTTCGTCACAAGCAGGTTGCCGAGGTGCATGTCGGCGACGCGATCTTCGAGGTGCATATCCCGCTTGCCGGCGACTTCCAGGTCGCCAATGCGCTGGTCGCGGCCGGCCTTGCGATCGCCACCGGCGTCGATGCGGCCGTGGCGATGAAGGCGCTGGAAAGGCTGAAGGGTGCCTCCGGACGTCTCGAACTGGTCGGACAGACGAAGGCCGGCGCGCTTGCCTATGTCGATTACGCCCACAAGCCCGATGCGCTGGAGAATGTGCTCGCCTCGGTCCGACCCTTTACCACCGGCCGCGTGATAACCGTCTTCGGCTGCGGCGGCGACCGCGACAAGGGCAAACGCCCGATCATGGGCGAGATCGCCTGCCGGCTCGCCGACATCGTCATCGTCACGGACGACAATCCGCGCTCCGAGGTCCCGGCGGTCATCCGCTCGGAGATCATGGCGGCGGCACCCAAGGCGATCGAGATAGGCGACCGGGCGCAGGCCATCCGCGCCGGCGTCGCCATGCTGTCTTCGGGCGACACGCTGATCGTGGCCGGCAAGGGGCATGAGGAGGGCCAGACGGTCGGCGATGTCACGCTGCCGTTCTCGGATCATGCGGAATTGCGCAAAGCACTGGAGGAGTTTGACCATTGACCTTTCTTTGGACGTCGCAGGAAATGATCGAGGCCATGGCGGGCCGCCCCTTCGGGTCGCTGCCCGCGGGGATCTCCGGCATATCCATCGACAGCCGTACGATCGCGCCGGGCGAGGCCTTCTTCGCCATCAAGGGCGACCGGGTGGATGGTCATGACTTTGCGAGCCTGGCGATCGCCAACGGCGCTTCGCTTCTTGTCGTCGCCGAGTCCAAGCTTCCGGCGCTTGGCCGCCTGACGGTGCCGATGATCGTCGTCGACGATGTGCTGGGTGGGCTGCAGAAGCTGGCGCTGGCGGCCCGCGACCGGAGCTCGGCCACGATCATCGCGGTCACCGGTTCGGTCGGCAAGACGACCACCAAGGAAATGTTGCGGCTGGCGCTCGAGCCCTCCGGCAAAGTGCATGCCGCCGTGGCATCGTTCAACAATCACTGGGGCGTACCGCTGACGCTCGCGCGTATGCCGGTCGATACCCGCTACGGCGTGTTCGAGATCGGCATGAACCATCCGGGCGAAATCGGGCCGCTGTCGCGCATGGTGCGGCCGGACGTGGCGATCATCACCACCATCGCTCCAGCCCATCTCGGCAATTTTTCCGGCATCGAGGAGATCGCCGCCGCCAAGGCGGAGATCTTCGAGGGTGTTGTTCCCGGCGGCGACGTGATCCTCAATCGCGACAACAGCCAGTTCGAGTTTCTCGAGCAGGCGGCACAGGCCGCCGGCATCGACAACGTCCACTCCTTCGGCCAGCATGCCAAGGCGGAGTTCCGGCTCGCCGAATTCGACGGCGCGGCCGAGCTTTCGACCGTGTGGTTCAATCATGGCGGCGAAACCCGCGAGGTCGTCATCGGGGCGCCGGGGCAGCACATCGCGGAAAACGCCATGGCGGTGCTCGGAACGGTCTTTCTGGTCGGCGCCGACATCGACGCCGCGATCGATGCGCTTGCACAGCTTTCCGCCGTCAAGGGCCGTGGCGCGCGCCATCGCCTGTCGATCGGCAATGCAAGCTTCACGCTGATCGACGAGAGCTACAATGCCAACCCGGCCTCGATGCGCGCGGCGATCGCCGTGCTGGCCGCCGCCCAGCCCGAGGGCGAGGGGAGACGCATCGCGGTGCTCGGCGACATGCTGGAGATGGGTGCGTTCTCGCCCGCGGTTCACGCGGAGCTGGCGAGCCCGCTGCTGGCGGCCGGCATTGAGCATGTCTGGCTTGCCGGCCCGGAAATGGCGGCCCTGCGCGACGCCTTGCCCGAAAGCGTCGACATCGAATATCGCGCCACCACGGACGAACTCGTCTCTTTCGTGACGGATGCGGTCAGGGCCGGCGACGTGGTCATGGTCAAATCCTCGCTCGGTCTCGGTTTCGGCAAGATCGTCTCGGCTCTCCTTGACAAGTATCCGGCATTCCCCGACACGGGGCGCCAAATTTAATCCGGGCTTTTGGAAAGGGCTCCAATGCTGATCTGGCTTGTGGAACTGTCGGACAATTTTCAATTCTTCAACCTGTTCCGTTACATCACGTTCCGCACGGGAGCCGCGCTCCTTACCTCCGCCCTGGTGGTCTTCCTCTTCGGCCCGATGATGATCGCTTCGCTCAGGGTCCGTCAGGGCAAGGGCCAGCCGATCCGCGCCGACGGGCCGCAGACCCATTTCAAGAAGGCCGGCACGCCGACCATGGGCGGATTGATGATCCTTGCCGGCATCGTCGTCTCCTCGCTCTTGTGGGCCGACCTCTCCAGCGTCTACGTCGTCGCCACCCTGCTGGTCACGCTCGGATTCGGCGCCATCGGCTTTTATGACGACTATCTCAAGGTGACGAAGCAGACGGAGAAAGGCTTTTCCGGCAAGGCCCGCCTCGGCATCGAGTTCGTCATCGCCGGCATCGCCGTCTACTTCATGATGACGTCGGCGCTGAGCTCCGGGCCGCAGGGCTCGACCTTCGGCTCCTCGATCGCCTTTCCCTTCCTCAAGGACTTCAGCATCGATCTCGGCCTGTTCTTCATCGTGTTCGGCGGCTTCGTCATCGTTTCGGCCGGCAATGCGGTCAATCTGACGGACGGTCTCGACGGGCTCGCCATCGTGCCGGTGATGATCGCGGCGGCCTCCTTCGGCATCATCGCCTACCTCACCGGCAATGCCGTGTTCTCCAACTATCTGCAGATCAATTTCGTCCCCGGCACCGGCGAGCTTGCCGTGGTGCTCGGCGCGGTGATCGGGGCGGGCCTCGGCTTCCTGTGGTTCAACGCGCCGCCGGCGGCGATCTTCATGGGCGATACCGGCTCGCTCGCGCTCGGCGGCCTGATCGGTTCGGTCGCGGTCGCCACCAAGCACGAGATCGTCATGGCGATCATCGGCGGCCTGTTCGTCGCCGAGACGCTGTCGGTCATCATCCAGGTCGGCTATTTCAAGCTGACCGGCAAGCGCGTCTTCCTGATGGCGCCGATCCATCACCATTTTGAAAAGCTTGGCTGGACCGAGAGCCAGGTGGTGATCCGCTTCTGGATCATCGCCGTCGGGCTGGCCATGCTCGGCCTTTCCACCCTGAAGCTGAGGTGAGGGCGCGATGATCCCGGCGACCACCTTCAAGGGCAAGAGAGTAGCGCTGTTCGGCCTCGGCGGCTCGGGTCTCGCCACGGCGACGTCGCTGGTCGCGGGCGGTGCAGATGTGACCTGCTGGGACGACAATCCCGACAGCGTCGCCAAGGCGAAGGCCGAGGGGATTTCGACCGAGGACCTGCGCGGCATCGACTGGAAGGCCGTCTCGACGCTGGTGCTGTCGCCCGGTGTGCCGCTCACCCATCCGAAGCCCCACTGGTCGGTCGACCTTGCCCGGGCGCAAGGCGTGGACGTGATCGGCGATGTCGAGATTTTCGTGCGCGAGCGCCGGGCGCATGCGCCGGATTGCCCGTTCATCGCCATCACCGGAACCAACGGCAAGTCGACCACGACGGCGCTGATCGCCCATATTCTCCAGTCCTGCGGCCGCGACACGCAGCTCGGCGGCAATATCGGCCGGGCGGTGCTGACGCTAGATCGGCCCAAGGCCGGCCGTTTCTTCGTCGTCGAGTGCTCGTCCTACCAGATCGATCTGGCCCCGACGCTCAATCCGACCGCCGGCATCCTGCTCAATGTGACGCCCGACCATCTCGACCGCCACGGCACCATCCAGCACTATGCCGATATCAAGGAACGCCTGGTGGCCGGCAGCGACACGGCGATCGTCGGCGTGGACGACAGCTACTCGGAACGCATCGCCGACCGTGTCGAGCGGGCCGGCACCAGGGTCATGCGCATTTCCAAGCGCCAGCCGCTGGCCGACGGCCTCTACAATGACGGCCACCGGATCATCGAGGCGCATGGTGGCGCGACCGCCGTGATCGCCGACCTCAACGGCATCCAGACCCTGCGCGGCGCGCACAATGCGCAGAACGCGGCGGCGGCGATTGCCGCCTGCCTCGCCGTCGGCGTCTCGGCGGACGAGGTTAGGGCGGGGCTGAAATCCTTCACCGGCCTGAAGCACCGCATGCAGCCGGTCGGCCAGCGCGGCCAGGTCGTCTTCGTCAACGATTCGAAGGCCACAAATGCGGAAGCGGCGGCCCCGGCGCTGTCGAGCTATGAGCGGATCTACTGGATCGCCGGGGGGCTGCCGAAGGAAGGCGGGATCGCCAGCCTGTCGCCGCTCTTTCCACGCATCGCCAAGGCCTATCTGATCGGCGAGGCGGCTTCCGCCTTCGCCTCGACACTCGGCAATGTCGTGCCCTATGAGATCTCGGAAACCCTGGCCCAGGCGGTCGCCCATGCGGCGACGGACGCGGCTACAGAAAATAATCCTGTCGCGGTGATGTTATCCCCGGCTTGCGCAAGCTTCGACCAGTACAAGAACTTCGAAGTCAGAGGTGATGCCTTCGTCGGCCACGTCGCGGCCCTCGACGGAGTGACGATGCTCGTCGACGTGCCCAAGGGAGGCAATTGACATGGTAAGCCGCGTTGAGAGAGGTCCGGTCGCCGACTGGTTCTGGACGATCGACCGCCTGTTCATGATCACCTTCATCCTCTTGATGGGGATCGGCTTCATGCTCTCGTTTGCGGCGTCACCGGCGGTCGCCGAACGCCTCAATCTCGACAGTTTCCACTTCGTCAAGCGTCACGCGGCCTTCATGTTGCCGGCGCTCGGCGTGATGATCGGGCTTTCCTTCCTTACCCCGCGCCAGGTGCGTCGCACCGCCATGGTGATTCTGGCCGTTTCGCTGCTGATGATGGTGGCGGCGCTGTTCTTCGGCATCGAGGTCAAGGGCGCGCGGCGCTGGGTCACGCTCGCCGGCATCTCCGTCCAGCCGTCGGAATTCATGAAGCCGGCTTTTGTCGTCATCTGCGCCTGGCTGTTTGCCGAACACGCCCGCCAGCCGGAAATCCCCGGCAACCTGTTTGCCATCATCCTGTTCGGCATCGTCGCGGCGCTGCTGGTCGCCCAGCCAGACCTTGGCCAGACCATCCTGATCTCGGCGGTGTGGGGCGGCATGTTCTTCATGGCCGGTATGCCGTGGCTGTGGATCACGCTGCTCGGCGGCATCGGTGTCGCCGGCGTGTTCGGTGCCTACCTGACCCTGCCGCACGTCGCCGGCCGTATCGACCGCTTCCTGACCGGCGAGGGCGATACCTTCCAGGTGGACACGGCCCGACAGGCGATCATCCGCGGCGACTGGTTCGGCCAGGGGCCGGGCGAGGGGATCGTCAAGCGCATCATCCCGGACAGCCATACCGACTTCATCTTCTCGGTCGCGGCGGAAGAGTTCGGCATTTTCTTCTGCATGGTCCTGGTTGCGATCTTCGGCTTCCTGGTGATCCGCGGGCTTAGCCACGCCTTCAAGGAACGTAACGACTTCAACCGGTTCGCCGTCGCCGGGCTGGTCCTGTTGATCGGCACGCAGTCGATGATCAATATCGGCGTCAATCTCGAACTGCTGCCGGCCAAGGGCATGACGCTGCCGCTCATCTCCTATGGCGGTTCGTCCATGGTGGCGATCTGCGTGACCGCCGGATTCATTCTGGCGCTGACGCGACGGCGGCCCGAGAAGCGGGCCCAGGAGCGCAGTCTGTTTCGCGCCGTTCACGGCGTTCCGGCGGAGTAGGCCAGCATGACAAAAGGCATCATCCTGCTTGCCGCCGGCGGTACCGGCGGCCATCTCTTTCCGGCCGAGGCGCTCGCACACCTGCTCGCCGAGCGCGGCTATTCGGTGCATCTGGTGACCGACAGCCGCGCCGAACGCTATGCCGGCACCTTCCCGGCCGAGGCGATCCACACCGTGGCGTCGGCGACCATCGGCTCGAAGAACCCGGTGGCGGTCGCCAAGGCGCTGCTGTCGCTGTGGAAGGGTTTCCGCCAGGCAAAGCAATTGATCCGTCAGTTGAAACCGAAGGCGGTGGTCGGCTTCGGCGGCTATCCGACGGTGCCGCCGCTTCTGGCCGCCGCAGGCCTTGGCGTGCCGACCCTCGTGCACGAGCAGAATGCCGTGATGGGGCGCGCCAACAAAGCGCTCGCCTCGCGCGTCGCGGCGATTGCCGGCGGCTTCCTGCCCGAGGGCGGGACCTATGCCGACAAGACGGTGGTGACCGGAAATCCTGTGCGTCCGGCGGTCATTGCCGCGGCTTCCGTGGCCTATTCGGCCTCACAGCCGGGTCATCCGTTCCGCCTCGTGGTGTTCGGTGGCAGCCAGGGCGCGCAGTTCTTCTCCTCGGCGGTGCCGAATGCGATCAGCCTGCTGGACGCACCCTTGCGAAACCGTCTGACGGTGACCCAGCAGGCGCGTCCCGAGGATGCCGAGCGCGTCCGGGGTTGCTACGAGAAGCTCGGGGTTCCGGCCGAAGTTTCGCCCTTCTTCACCGACATGGCGGGGCGCATTGCCGCGGCGCATCTGGTGCTCTGCCGGTCCGGCGCCTCGACCGTCTCCGAGCTTGCGGTCATTGGCCGCCCGTCGATCCTCGTGCCCTATCCCTATGCGCTCGACCATGATCAGGCGGCCAATGCCGCGGCACTGGCGGCGGCCGGCGGCGCAAGCGTCATCGTCCAGTCCGAACTGTCGCCCGAGCGTCTGGCGCAAATACTGACGAGCGCCATGCAGGAGCCGGAAAGGCTGGCGCGGGTCGCTTCCGCTGCCAAAACCGCTGGAAAGCCCGATGCGGCACGCTTGCTCGCCGACCTGGTTGAGTCTATTGCCGCAGGCAAGAATATCGCTCACGTGAAGGGAGCCAATTCATGAAAATGCCGACCTCCATCGGGCTCGTCCATTTCATCGGCATCGGTGGGATCGGGATGAGCGGCATTGCCGAAGTGCTGCACAATCTGGGGCATCGCGTGCAAGGGTCCGACCAGTCCGACGGTGCCAATGTCCAACGCCTGCGCGCCAAGGGCATCGAGGTCTTCGTCGGCCACACGGCCGAGAACCTCGGTGAGGCCGAGGTGGTTGTCGTGTCGACCGCGATCCGGAAGGACAATCCGGAACTCGTCGCGGCGCGGGAGAAGCTGCTGCCGATCGTGCGCCGGGCCGAGATGCTGGCCGAACTGATGCGTTTCCGCAATGCGATCGCCATTGGCGGCACGCATGGCAAGACGACGACCACGTCGATGGTTGCCGCGCTGCTCGATGCCGGCGGGCTCGATCCGACCGTGATCAACGGCGGCATCATCAATGCCTATGGCACCAATGCCCGCATGGGCGAGGGTGAGTGGATGGTGGTCGAGGCCGACGAATCGGACGGCACCTTTCTCAAGCTTCCGGCCGAAGTCGCGATCGTCACCAATATCGATCCCGAACATCTCGACCATTATGGCAATTTCGACGCGGTGCGCGCCGCCTTCCGCCAGTTCGTCGAGAACGTGCCGTTTTATGGCTTCGGCGTGATGTGCCTCGACCATCCGGAGGTGCAGGCGCTGGTCGGCCGGATCGAGGACCGCAAGGTCATCACCTATGGCGAAAACCCGCAGGCCGATGTTCGCTATTCCAACGTCAGGCTGGAAGGCACCCATTCGATCTTCGACGTCGAGATCCGCCGCCGGCGCACCGGCCGGGTGTTCAATTTCAAGGATCTGCGGCTGCCCATGCCGGGGCGCCACAATATCGCCAATGCCTGTGCGGCGATCGCGGTCGCCAACCGGCTCGACATTCCGGAAGAGGCGATCCGCAAGGGCTTGTCCTCCTTCGGCGGCGTCAAGCGGCGCTTTACCCTCACCGGAACCTGGAACGGCGTGCAGGTGTTCGACGACTACGGCCACCATCCGGTGGAAATCAAGGCGGTGCTCAAGGCCGCGCGCGAAGCCTGCCAGGGACGCATCATCGCCGTCCACCAGCCGCATCGCTATTCGCGCCTGTCGAGCCTGTTCGAGGATTTCGCCAACTGCTTCAATGATGCCGACACGCTGCTGCTCGCTCCGGTCTATGCCGCGGGCGAAGACCCGATCGAAGGCGCCACGGCAGAAGCCCTTGTCGAGCGTATCCGCGCCGGTGGCCATCGCGACGCGCGCTATCTGCCATCGTCCGACCAACTTGCGCCGATCGTCGCGGGCATTGCACAACCGGGTGATTTCGTGATTCTGTTGGGGGCAGGTAACATCACGCAATGGGCGGCGGCTCTGCCGCGCGAACTGGAAGCGTTGTCAGGAAAGTCTTGAAATGAAGCAGGTGGATGGGGAAAAGCTGCTGGCCTCGCTCGGGCCGGGTGTCGATGAATTGCGTGGTCGTCTGACGCCGGATGCCCCGATGGATCGCGTCACGTGGTTCCAGGCCGGCGGTCTTGCCGAACTGATGTTCCAGCCGCACGACACGGACGACCTCGTCGCCTTCCTGAAGCTGCTGCCCGAAGAGGTGCCGCTCACCGTGGTCGGCGTCGGCTCCAACCTTCTGGTGCGCGACGGCGGCATTCCGGGCGTCGTCATTCGCCTGTCGGCCAAGGGTTTTGGCCAGGTCGAGCTTGCCGGCGAAAACCGCATCCGCGCGGGCGCCATCTGCCCGGACAAGCACATCGCCGCGATGGCTATGGACCACAATATCGGCGGCTTCCATTTCTACTACGGAATTCCCGGCTCGATCGGCGGTGCGATCCGCATGAATGCCGGCGCCAATGGCGGCGAGACCGCCGAGCGACTGATCGAGGTCGAGGCTGTCGACCGGAAGGGCAATGTCCATGTGCTGTCGAAGGCTGACATGGGTTACAGCTATCGCCATTCGGCGGCACCGGAAGGGCTGATCTTCACCAGCGCGCTGTTCGAAGGCTATCCGGAAGAAAAGGCCAAGATCCGCGCGGACATGGATGCCGTGCGGCATCATCGCGAGACGGTCCAGCCGGTGAAGGAAAAGACCGGCGGCTCGACCTTCAAGAACCCTGAGGGCCATTCGGCCTGGGAACTGATCGACCAGGCCGGTTGCCGCGGTCTGATGATCGGCGGCGCGCAGATGTCGTCGCTGCACTGCAATTTCATGATCAATGTCGGCCATGCCACGGCCTATGACCTCGAATATCTCGGCGAGACCGTGCGCCAGCGGGTGTTCGAGCATGCCGGCATCAAGCTCGAATGGGAGATCAAGCGCATCGGCATCTTCATGCCGGGGCGTGAGGTGAAGCCGTTCCACGGCGCAACGACGGTGTGACACGAGGGCAGGGCGGGGCGGACGGGACCATGCCGTCCATCCCGGTGCTCGGCGTTTGTATGCCACAGGGCAGCGAATAAAATCGCAGTCCATGCCTGCCCTCGACGAATTGTTAAGCCGCGCCCCCTATACTTTCATGGGTTTGCGGAGTGGCTCATGGGAAATGCAACGAAGAACTGGATCGTCCGCCAGTTGACGCTCGGCGAGTTTTCCAGCCGCAGCAAGGTTGTTTCGCGTGCGGCCTGGATGGCGGCGAAGATCGCGATCCTCGCCTATGGTCTCAATATTTGCGCCCATTTCGGTTTGGTCGCCTTCGACCTTCTCCCTTACGATCTCGTGCCGGCGCTGGTGATCGCCACCGTGCTGACGCCGCCGGTTTCCTTCGTCGTCGCGGTCATCGCCTATACTGTGGTCGGATTTGCGATCTACGATCTCGGCATTTCGCGCGCGGAATTCGAGCGGATCAGCCGCATCGACATGCTGTCGGGCCTGCTCAACCGCCGCGCCTTCCAGAAGGCTTTCGACGACGGCGGGGGCGATGTTTCCCTCGTCCTTTTCGACATCGATCGCTTCAAGACGGTCAACGACACCTTCGGCCATTCGGTCGGCGACGAGGTGATCGCTGCGGTGGCGGAGGTGATCCGGGACGGGTTTGACGATTCGGAGGTCTGCGCCCGGATCGGTGGCGAGGAATTCGCCGTGCTGTGGCCGGCTTCGGAAGTCGCGACTGTTGCCGAACGGGCCGAGCGGGTGCGCCGCCGGGTCGCTCTCCTCGACATTCCTTGCAACGGGCGCCGCGTCAAGGTGACGATCTCAGGCGGTGTCGCCGATCTGCCCGATGGTCGCAGCTTCAACGAAATCTTCTCCGAGGCCGATCGTGCGCTCTATGTCGCGAAGGCCAGTGGGCGCGACAGAATCGTCAGCCACCGCGACATCGACTCGCTTTCCACCGGCATGATCATGTTGCCGACGGCTCTTGTCGGTTCCGAGCCCAGCCGTCGAGTGGGCTGACCCGGCTTTCGCATTTTCTCGAAAAGTGATTTGGGCGCAAGGGGTTGCGATCACTTGCGCATGTCTCTCGGGTCAAAAAAATCGAGGCCGACGGGCGCTCGGTTAACGAAAGTAAACACTTCATTAACCTTAATGTCGTCTAACTGATGCAAAGGACGGCGCCCCTATCCAACGAAGAGTTCGGCGTCAGATGTCCGCTTGGTGTTTCGCGATATGCGGGGGCGTTGATGAGTGGCAAGCATGTAGCCGTCCTGATGGGTGGCCTTTCCTCCGAGAGGCCGGTGTCGCTTTCCTCCGGGAAGGCGTGCGCCGAGGCCCTCGACGCCGAGGGCTACCGCGTCACGCGCGTCGACGTTGACCGCAATGTCGGCCAGGTTCTCACCGAGTTGCGTCCGGATGTCGCCTTCAATGCGCTGCATGGGCCGTTCGGCGAGGATGGCACGATCCAGGGCGTTCTCGAATATCTGCAGATCCCCTACACCCATTCCGGCGTGCTTGCTTCGGCGCTCGCCATGGACAAGGGTCAGGCGAAGATCGTTGCCGGCAATGCCGGGGTGCCGGTGGCCGAAGCGCGCGTCATGTCGCGTTTCGATATCGGCAATGAACATCCGATCGCGCCGCCCTATGTGGTCAAGCCCGTGTGCGAAGGTTCGAGTTTCGGTGTCGTCATCGTTCGCGAGGATATGGCGCATCCGCCGCAATCGCTGACCTCGAGCGAATGGCGCTACGGTGATCGCGTGATGGTCGAGCACTACGTCGCCGGTCGCGAACTGACCTGCGGCGTCATGGGCGGCAAGGCGCTCGGTGTCACCGAGATTGTGCCGCAGGGCCACAGCTTCTACGATTATGACTCGAAATATGTCGCGGGTGGTTCGCGGCATGTGCTTCCTGCGGAAATTTCACCGAAAATTTACCAAAAAATACAATCATTGGCCGTTACGGCGCATCAGGCAATCGGGTGTCGCGGAGTGAGTCGCTCGGACTTCCGCTATGACGATCGTTTCTCCGAGGATGGCGAGCTCATCTGGCTGGAAATCAATACCCAGCCCGGCATGACACCTACCTCGCTGGTGCCCGAAATGGCGGCGCATGCCGGTCTTGGTTTTGGTGAATTTTTGCGTTGGATGGTGGAGGACGCGTCTTGTTTGCGGTGAACGGCGATAGATCTGCGGATATGGGTGGGCGCTCCGGCGTGGCCTCCGGTTCTGCCGGCGAGGGGCGGGTCCTGCCCCGGCCGATGCGCCGCATCGTCCGCTTCGTCGTCAGCCTGTGCTCGGGTCGCATCGTCATTCCGGCGCATGCCGGCAAGGTCTCGCTCGCCGGCTTCTATTCGGCCGTTGCCCTCTATGGCGTTGCCATCGGCGGCCATGGTCCCGCGGTCGTCCAGGCGATGACGACGGGTGCGGGTTTCGCGGTCGAGGATGTTCACGTCTCCGGCAATCAGCACACTTCCGAAATCGACATCCTGCAGATGCTCGGCCTGGACGGCTCGACCAGCTTGCTGGGGCTCGACATCGCCGCTGCGCGGCAGGCTCTGGCGGAAATGCCGTGGGTCGAATCGGCCGAGGTTCGCAAGGTCTATCCGCGGGCCGTCGAGGTCGTGCTGCGCGAGCGCCAGGCCTACGGCATCTGGCAGCACGGCACCGAGCTATCGCTGATCGAGAAGTCCGGTAGCGTCATTGCTCCGCTGCGCGACAACAAGTTCGCCACCCTGCCGCTGTTCGTCGGCCGTGACGCCGAAACCGCCGCCGCAACCGTGGAGGAACAGTTCGCCAGCTTTCCGGGCATCGCTGCGCGGGTGAAGGCCTTCGTTCGCGTCGCAGGCCGTCGTTGGGACATTCATCTGGACAATGGCGTCGTCGTCAAGCTGCCGGAAGACAATGTCGATGCGGCACTCGCCAAGCTGGCGCGTCTCGATGCCGAGCAGCAGCTCCTGGCCCGCGACATCGCCGCCGTCGATCTCAGGCTCTCCGACCGCACCACCATCCGGCTGACGCCGGAGGCCCAGGAACGTCGTCTCGCAGCGCTCGAAGAGCGGCGCAAGATGCTCAAGAAGGCGGGGCAGAGCATATGAGCCTGTTCGGAAGCTCCCACTTCGGCCTGCCGCGCATGAAGCCGCTTTCGTCGAAGCGCGTGCATGTCGTCTCCGTGCTCGATATCGGTTCGACCAAGGTCGTCTGCATGATCGGCCGCCTGACGCCGTGCAAGGAAAGCGCGGTCCTGCCGGGTCGCACCCATAATGTCGAGGTCATCGGCATCGGCCACCAGCGCTCGCGCGGCATCAAGTCCGGCGTGATCTCCGATCTCGATGCTGTCGAAGGCGTCGTGCGGCTCGCTGTCGATGCCGCCGAGCGCATGGCGGGTCTCACCGTCGAAAGCCTGATCGTCAACGTCTCGGCCGGTCGCATCGGTTCCGACGTCTACACCGCCACCATCGATCTGGGCGGTCAGGAAGTCGAAGGCAGCGACCTGAAGAAGGTTCTCGTCGCGGCCGGACAGCAGTCCCAGGGCAATGACAGGGCCGTGCTGCATTCGCTGCCGACCGGTTTCTCGCTCGACGGTGAGCGCGGCATCCGCGATCCGCTCGGCATGTACGGCGACGTTCTAGGCGTCGACATGCATGTCGTGACCGCCGAGCGCGCCGCGTTGCGTAATCTCGAACTGTGTATCAATCGCGCCCACCTCACCGTCGAGGGCGTGGTCGCCACCCCTTACGCCAGCGGCCTTGCAGCCCTGGTCGACGACGAGGTCGAACTCGGCTGCGCCGCCATCGACATGGGCGGCGGCATGACGACGATTTCGGTCTTTGCCGAGGGCAAGCTCATTCACACCGACGCGATCAGCATCGGCGGGCATCACGTGACGACCGATCTGGCGCGTGGCCTGTCGACCCGCATCGAGGATGCCGAGCGTCTCAAGGTGGTGCATGGTTCGGCGCTCGCCAACGGCGCCGACGAGCGTGAAGTGGTATCCGTTCCGCCGATCGGCGAGGACGACCGCGACCAGCCCCTGCAGGTGCCGAAGGCGCTGTTGACCCGAATTATCAGCGCCCGCATCGAAGAGACTCTTGAACTGTTGCGCGATCGGATTCAGAAGTCGGGCTTCTCGCCCGTCGTCGGCAAGCGAGTCGTCCTCACGGGCGGCGCCAGCCAGCTGACCGGCATGCCCGAGGCGGCTCGCCGCATTCTGGCCCGCAACGTGCGAATCGGGCGTCCCATGGGTGTCTCCGGCCTCCCGGCCGCGGCCAAGGGCCCCGCTTTTTCGACCGCAGTCGGATTGATGATTTATCCGCAGGTCGCCGATCAGGAAACCCATGCCGGGCAGGGCGGATTGTTCTCCCCCTTCGGCAATGCGAACAGCCGGATGGCCCGTATGGGCCAATGGTTGAAGGAAAGTTTTTGAATTGCCTCCAGGCCGTCGCTTGCGGACCGGCCTTGAGGCGAAACAGTTGAAATGACAATGGCCGGCGTGGCGCTGTGGCCGGAGAAAAGAAGGAAGTCTGAAATGACCATCAAACTGCAAAGGCCCGATATCACCGAGCTGAAGCCTCGGATCACCGTGTTCGGCGTCGGTGGCGGTGGCGGCAACGCCGTCAACAACATGATCACGGCCGGTCTGCAGGGCGTCGACTTCGTCGTCGCCAATACCGACGCCCAGGCGCTGACCATGACCAAGGCCGAGCGCGTCATCCAGCTCGGCGTCAGCGTCACCGAGGGTCTCGGCGCCGGTTCGCAGCCGGAAGTCGGCCGCGCTGCCGCCGAAGAGTGCATCGACGAGATCATCGATCACCTGAACGGCACCCACATGTGCTTCGTCACCGCCGGCATGGGCGGCGGCACCGGCACCGGTGCCGCCCCGGTCGTCGCCCAGGCCGCCCGCAACAAGGGCATCCTGACCGTCGGCGTGGTCACCAAGCCGTTCCACTTCGAGGGCCAGCGCCGCATGCGGCTTGCCGAGTCCGGCATCGAGGAACTGCAGAAGTCGGTCGACACGCTGATCGTCATCCCGAACCAGAACCTGTTCCGTATCGCCAATGACAAGACGACCTTCGCGGACGCCTTCGCCATGGCCGACCAGGTGCTCTACTCGGGCGTCGCCTGCATCACCGACCTGATGGTCAAGGAAGGCCTGATCAACCTCGACTTCGCCGACGTCCGTTCGGTGATGCGCGAGATGGGCCGTGCGATGATGGGCACCGGCGAGGCTTCCGGCCAGGGCCGCGCCATGCAGGCCGCCGAGGCCGCGATCGCCAACCCGCTGCTCGACGAAACCTCGATGAAGGGTGCACAGGGCCTCCTGATCTCGATCACCGGCGGTCGCGACATGACGCTGTTCGAAGTCGACGAAGCGGCCACCCGCATCCGCGAGGAAGTCGATCCGGACGCCAACATCATCCTCGGCGCGACCTTCGACGAAGCGCTGGAAGGTCTCATCCGCGTGTCGGTCGTCGCCACCGGCATCGACCGTGCGGCCGGCGCCATGGCCGCCCGTGACGTCGCTCCGGCAGCAAGGCCGATTGTCCGTCCCTCCGCGGCCGTTGCTTCGGCTCCGGCCGCAGTGCAGCCTGCAATGGCGCAGGCACCCAAGACCATCGACCCGGTGGCGGAAACCATCCGTTCGGCGGAAGCTGAAATGGAACGCGAACTCGAAATCGCCATCTCCCGTCAGGCCGCCGTCGCCCCGCAGCCGGCTGCCGAACCGGACTTCCGTCCGCAGAGCCGGCTGTTTGCCACGCCTGCCGTCGCCGAGGCACAGCCTGCCGTGCGCATGCCGGTCGAACCGGCTCCCGCTCCGGCACCGGTGATGAGCCGTCCGGCACCGGCCATGCAAATGCCGGCCGCCGAAATGCAGGCGCCGGTCGCTCCGGCCCCGGTTCGCCACGAGCCGGTTGTTCCGGCCGTGCGTCAGGTTGCCGAGCCGGTCCGCATGCCGAAGGTGGAAGATTTCCCCCCGGTTCTGCGTGCCGAACTCGATCACCGCGCCCAGCCCGCGGCTCCGGCCGCTCAGGACGAGCGTGGTCCGATGGGTCTCCTGAAGCGGATCACCAACTCGCTTGGCCGCCATCAGGAAGAAGAACCTGCCTCCGACATGACCGCATCTGCACCGGCCACGGCCGCTCCGCAGCGTCGCGCTCTTTCGCCGGAAGCCAGCCTCTATGCGCCGCGTCGCGGCCAGCTCGACGACCAGGGTCGCGCCACGCCCCCGTCGCGTTCGAGCCACGAGGACGACCAGCTGGAAATCCCGGCATTCCTTCGCCGCCAATCCAACTGATCGATTGCTTTCAGTGATCAGGGGCCCGGGTCTTGCGACCCGGGCCCTTTGTCTTTCAAGAGCCGCGCTGCCGTTGGTTTTTCCTATTAAATTCAGTTGGTTGGTTTCGTTACAATGCGAAACGAACAGTGATTTGGCAGGACGCTGGTCGGTGCGTATGTAGGGGCTCGGACTTGGGGTCGGCGCGCTCTGCGGTGATTCTCCACTTCCGGAAAAGACAAGAGCAGCCGCGAATTCATCGAACCCGAAGGTCGGGTCGGCTGCATCGCTTAAAGGCAGATTTCATGGCAATCGCATTGCTGGGTTTCCAGACCACCATCGCAGCTCCCCTCAGCCTGACGGGTATCGGCGTCCATTCGGGCCGCACGGTCACCATCAATATGCTTCCGGCCGAGGCCGGTACGGGGATCGTCTTCGTGCGCCAGCACGACGATGGCAGTTCCACGGAACTCAAGGCGGTTTCCTCGCAGGTCGGCAATACCGATCTTTGCACGGTTCTCGGCTTTTCGCCGGCCCGTTCGATCGCCACCATCGAGCATGTCATGGCGGCCATCTACGCGCTCGGCCTCGACAATCTGGTGATCGAGGTCGACGGCGCGGAAATGCCGATAATGGACGGCAGTTCGGAAGTCTTCATCGATGCGATCGAGCAGGTCGGCATCGTCAATCTCGGCGTCAAGCGCCGCTATATCCGCGTCACCAAGCCGGTCCGGATCGAGTCGGGTGCGTCCTGGTCGGAATTTCGCCCCTATGACGGCACGCGCTTTGAAGTCGAGATCGATTTCGACACGCCTTTGATCGGCCGCCAGAAGTGGGAAGGCGACATGACCGCCGCCACCTTCAAGAACGAACTGTCGCGCGCCCGTACCTTCGGCTTCATGCGGGACGTCGAACGGCTGTGGGCGGCCGGCTTTGCGCTTGGCTCGTCGCTGGAGAATTCCGTCGTCATCTCCGACGACAATACCGTCATCAATGTCGAAGGCCTGCGCTACGACAAGGACGAGTTCGTCCGCCACAAGACGCTCGACGCCGTCGGCGACCTGGCGCTGGCCGGCGCCCAGTTCATCGGCTGCTATCGCTCCTATCGCGGCGGCCACAAGATGAATGCCAATGCGCTCAAGGCCCTGCTCAGCGATCCGACCGCCTACGAGGTCGTCGAGGCGCCGGCACGCAGCCTCAAAGCGCGGGCGCGCGAATTCGTCCCCGTCAATGTTCCGGAATTCGCGCCCTGGTCGGCGTGACCCTCTCATTACATCCAAGCTAGGGCCGGGGCATTGAAACCTCGGCCTTTTTTTCGTCTCGAGGAATGTACCTTGTTTGACCGGCGCGGCGCCTTGGGCCAATTGTCGTATTTCCTGAGAGCCGCCACAAAAATGCGTTAAATCGCCATCATTGCGTTGCTCTCATACTGCTTTTATGGCTAGAAACGCGTGTTGAAAGCGACGGTTTTCTAGCGGCGCTGCAATCGGGAACTGTCGAATGAGTCATGTAGGGTCGGTCGTTGTGAATAAAGCCGCGCGTATTGCCAGTATATGTGTGATGATGACGGTGTCCGGCGCGCTGCTGGCTGCATGCCAGTCGGATCCCGACATCGACATCACCAAGCTCGGCATTGAGACCGATCCGCCGGAGACGCTCTACAATCAGGGCCTGGCCAACATCAAGGCCGGCAACATCGTCGAGGCGTCGCGCAAGTTCGATGCGATCGATGCCCAGCATCCGTTCTCCGAATGGTCGCAGAAGGCGCTGGTGATGAGCACATTCACCAAGTATCGCCTGGCGCGTTATACCGACGCCGTGACTGCCGGTAACCGTTACCTCAATCTCTATCCGCGCTCGGACGATTCGGCTTACGTGCAATATCTCGTCGGCCTTTCCTACTGGAAGCAGATCGTCAACGTGACGCAGGACCAGAAGACCTCGCTGCAGACGATCGATGCGATGCAGAAGGTGGTCGATAACTATCCCGACTCGGAATATGTCGACGACGCTCAGGCCAAGATTCGCTTCGCCCGCGACCAGCTGGCCGGCAAGGAAATGCAGGTCGGCCGCTACTATCTGGAGCGCAAGGAATATCTTGCCGCCATTTCGCGCTTCCGCGCCGTGGTCGAGAAGTATCCGAACACCAACCAGATCGAGGAAGCGCTGGCACGCCTCGTCGAGGCCTATTTCGCCATGGGCGTGGTGACGGAAGCCCAGACGGCCGCAGCGGTGCTCGGTCACAATTATCCCGACAGTCAGTGGTATGCCGATTCCTACAAGCTCCTGAAGTCCGGCGGCCTCGAGCCGCGCGAGAATACGGGTTCGTGGATCGCAAGGGCCGGCAAGAAGATCCTTGTCGGGAGCTGACCCTCTTTCCTAGACGCGAGATGAGTGTTCCATGCTGGTCCAGCTGTCGATCCGCGATATCGTTCTGATCGAGCGTCTGGATCTTGCCTTCGAGGCCGGACTGTCGGTTCTGACCGGCGAGACCGGCGCCGGCAAGTCGATCCTGCTCGACAGCCTGTCGCTGGCGCTCGGCGGGCGCGGCGACGGCTCGCTCGTTCGCCATGGCGAGGACAAGGGGCAGGTGACCGCCGTGTTCGACGTCACGATGAGCCATCCCGCCCGCACGCTTCTGCGCGGCAATGGCGTCGATGACGACGGCGACCTGATCTTCCGTCGTATCCAGTCCGCCGACGGCCGCACCCGCGCCTATATCAACGACCAGCCGGTTTCGGTGCAACTGATGCGCCAGGCGGGGCAGCAGCTTGTCGAAATCCACGGCCAGCACGACGACCGGGCGCTTGTCGACACCGATGCCCACCGTATGCTGCTCGATGCCTTTGCCGGCCTGTCCGACGAGGCGGTCAGCCTCGGCGAGAGCTATCGCCGCTGGCGCGAGGCCGACCGGGTGCTGAAGGCCCATCGCGCCCGCGTCGAGGCCGCCGCCCGCGAGGCGGACTATCTGCGTGCCTCGGTCGAGGAACTGGAGAAGCTCTCGCCGCGCGACGGCGAGGAGGACGAACTCGCCGAGCGGCGCGCCGTCATGCAGAAGTCGGAACGGATCGCCGGCGACATCGCCGAGGCCTCCGAATTCCTCAATGGCCATGCCTCGCCCGTACCGTTGATCGCTTCACTGGTTCGCCGCCTGGAGCGCAAGAGCCATGAGGCGCCTGGCCTGCTCGAGGATACGGTGCAACTGCTCGACAGCGCGCTGGACAACCTCTCCAATGCGCAGATGGAGGTCGAGGCGGCGCTGCGGCGCACCGAATTCGATCCCAACGAACTGGAGCGCGTCGAGGAGCGGCTGTTCGGCTTGCGCGCCGCCGGCCGCAAGTACTCGGTGCCGGTGCCCGGGCTTCCGGCCCTTGCCGAAAAGATGATCGCCGATCTCGCCGAACTGGATGCCGGCGAGGAAAAGCTCGGTGCGCTGGAGGCTGCCGTGGTCGAAACCAGGGCGCACTACCGGCATCTGGCCGAAGGCCTGTCGGCCAAGCGCCGCAATGCCGCCTCCGCGCTGTCCGAAGCAGTGATGGCCGAGTTGCCGGCGCTGAAGCTGGAGCGCGCACGCTTCATGGTCGAGGTGACGAGCGATCCGGAG
This sequence comes from Arenimonas sp., assembly GCA_019459145.1. Taxonomy (GTDB): domain Bacteria; phylum Pseudomonadota; class Alphaproteobacteria; order Rhizobiales; family Rhizobiaceae; genus Allorhizobium. The sequence goes on along the minus strand of JAIBEK010000010.1, from coordinate 15,079 downwards.
GCAGCGACCGCCGAAGGCATCGACACCGTCGAATTCCACGTCCAGACCAATCCCGGCACGCGGCCCGGACCGATCATGAAGGTCGCCTCCGGAGGCGAGCTTTCCCGCTTCCTCCTGGCGCTCAAGGTGGCGCTGGCCGATCGCGGCTCGGCGCCGACGCTGGTTTTCGACGAGATCGACACGGGCGTCGGCGGTGCCGTTGCCGATGCCATCGGCCAGCGGCTCAAGCGGCTGTCGGCCAAGGTGCAGGTTCTCTCCGTCACCCATGCCCCGCAGGTCGCGGCCCGCGCCGCCACGCATCTGTTGATCTCCAAGGGTCCGACGGGCGAGGGCGGCGAGAAGATCGCCACCCGCGTGGCCACCATGGAGCCGGAACACCGGCGCGAGGAGATCGCCCGGATGCTCGCCGGCGCCTCGGTGACCGACGAGGCGAGGGCGGCCGCCGCGCGCCTGCTGGCCGGAGAAAACTGAGGCACGGCGGACCTTTGGGCCGGCGATTGCATTCAAGGTCGAAACCTGTTTCCCTCGGTGCGCAATGTTCGAACTCCTGTCTCCCTATTGGCCCCATATTCTCGCCTTCCTGTCGATCACGATGGGGGCGGCCGCGGCCATCCATGCGGCGATGACCAAGCGCGAGGTCCGCTCGGCGATCGGCTGGGTCGGCGTCATTGTGCTGTCGCCGCTGCTCGGCGCGCTGATCTATGCGGTCGCCGGGGTCAACCGCATTCGGCGCAAGTCGCTGATCTCGCGCCGGGCGCTGCATCTTGACGAGCTGTGGCGGACGCTGTCGCATTACGGCGTGTCGCGTGACGAGGTGGAGACGCGCTTCGGAAGCCGCATGGCGGGGTTGAAGACGCTCGGCGACCGGGTCGCCAAGCATGCGCTCTCCTCCGGAAACCGGATCGACATGCTTTCCTCCGGTGACGAGACCTATGCCGCCTTCTGCGCGGCGATCGACGCAGCCGAGCGCAGCATCATCCTCGAAACCTATATCTTCGACCGGGACACCGCCGGCCTGCGGGTCGCCGACCGGCTGATCGCGGCGCACAAGCGGGGCGTTTCGGTCCGCGTGCTGATCGATGCGGTCGGCGCCCGCTACAGCGTGCCGAGCATTCCCGGCTATCTGGCCGAGGGCGGCGTCACGGTCGCCGCCTTCAACGGCAAGGTGGTGGCCGGCCTGAGGCTGCCCTATGCCAATCTGCGCACCCATCGCAAGATCCTGGTGGTCGACGGCGCCGTGGCCTTCCTCGGCGGCATGAACATCCGCGCCGCCTTCGAGGGTGACGAGGCCGCCCGCGACACGCATTTCCGCCTCACCGGACCGGCGGTCGCCGACATCTTCGCGGTCGCGGCCGAGGACTGGCATTTCGAGACGGGCGAGATCCTCAATGGCGAGGTCTGGAACGTCGCGCCGTTCACCGCCGAACCCGGCACGCCGAGTTTCGTGCGCACCGTGGTCTCAGGCCCCGATACCAATCTGGAAACGAACCACAAGATGATGATGGGCGCCTTTTCCGTGGCGGAAAAGTCGATCCGAATCATGTCGCCCTACTTCCTCCCCGACAATATCCTGCTCGGGGCGCTTGCCACGGCCGCCCGGCGCGGGGTGACGGTGGACATCGTCATCCCGGCGCGGAACAATCTGGCCATCGTGAGCCATGCCATGGCAGCCCAGTTCGACCAGATCCTGAAGGACGGCAGCCGGATCTTTCGCGCGCAGGGGCCGTTCGACCATTCCAAACTGATGACCGTCGACGGCGAATGGGTCTTCGTCGGTTCGTCCAACCTCGATTCGCGCTCGCTCAGGCTCAATTTCGAAATCGACATCGAGGTCTTCGATGCCGCCTTCGCCGCGACGATCGACGCACGCATCGATGCCGCCCTCGACGGTGCCGAACCCGTCACGCTGGAGGAACTGAGCCGGCGTCCGTTCATTTTCCGCCTGTTCGACCGTGTCCTTTGGCTCGGCTCGCCCTATCTGTGACGGAGACCTGTCTTGTTGAAATCCTTTCGTCCTCCCGGAACGGGCGTGGTCTTTCCCGCCGCATGCCCTATGCTCGGGGTCGGTCCGGCGATGGCGCAGTCCGCATGGAAGTGAAATGACGAAGACCAACAACACTCTGGCTTCCGCCGTCATCGCATCGATCAAGAACCGGTCCAGCCGCATCCACAATCCACTGAAAAGGGACGAACGCGACGGCTCGATGCTGGTCGCCTCCTACAATGTCCACAAATGCGTCGGCACCGACGGGCGCTTCGACCCGGAACGCATCATCGAGGTGATCCGCGAGATGAACCCGGACGTGATCGCGCTGCAGGAGGCCGACCAGCGGTTCGGCGAGCGGTCGGGCCTGCTCGACCTGCCGCGGCTGAGGCTTGAGACCGGGCTGATGCCGGTGCCGGTGCTGCACAAGCCGAAATCCCATGGCTGGCGCGGCAATGTGCTGCTGTTCAAGGAAGGCGTGGTGCGCGACGTCCACCAGGTGGCGCTGCCGGGGCTGGAGCCGCGCGGCGCGCTGGTGGCTGAAATCGACATAGAAGCCCGCGAGGGACTGAGAATCATCGCCGCCCATCTCGGCCTCCTGCGCTGGGCGCGCCGCCAGCAGGCCGATACCATCCTCGACATCATCGGCCGGCGCGAGGAGCGGCCGACGCTTCTGATGGGCGATTTCAACGAGTGGCGTCTCGGTCCCGGATCGGCGCTCACCCGTCTCGAATCGGTGTTCGGACCGCTGCCCACCCCGATCCCCAGCTATCCGGCCCGCATGCCGGTGCTGTCGCTCGACCGGATCATGGCCAACCGCGCCGACCTGATCGCCGAAATGGCGGTGCACGACACGCCGCTCGCCCGCAAGGCCTCCGATCACCTGCCGCTTCTGGCGCGGATCGATCTCTGCGCCGGAAGTCTCGGCTGAATCAACTGTGCGATGCTCGGACGAGGTTTTTCAAGCCGTGAATCTCGGCTAAGACCGACGAGTCAATTTCGGAGCAGGGCAATGGCAGAGCAGATGATCGCAGTCGAGGATCTGAGCGAGGAACAGGCGAGGGCCGAGCTTGCCCTGCTGGCGAAAGAAATCGCCCGCCACGACGCGCTCTATCACGGCAAGGACCAGCCGGAGATTTCGGATGCCGATTATGATGCGCTGAAGCGCCGCAATGACGCGATCGAGGCGCGGTTCCCGGCGCTCATCCTCCCCGAAAGCCCGTCGCGGCGGGTCGGGGCTGCGCCCTCGGTGACCTTCGCCCAGGTCGTCCACGCCCGGCCCATGCTGTCGCTCGACAATACCTTTTCCGACGAGGACGTCGCCGATTTCGTCGCCTCGGTCTATCGCTTCCTCGGACGCCTGCCGGACGATTCGATCGCGTTTACCGCAGAGCCGAAGATCGACGGACTGTCCATGTCGATCCGCTACGAGAACGGCCGGCTCGTCACCGCCGCGACGCGTGGCGACGGTACGACCGGCGAAAACGTCACCGCCAATATCCTGACCATCCAGGAGATCCCGCGGCAGCTGCCGGCCGGTGCGCCGGCCGTGGTAGAGGTGCGCGGCGAGGTCTACATGGCGAAAAGCGCCTTCCTCGCCCTCAATGCGCAGATGGAGGCCGAGGGCAAGCCGACCTATGTCAACCCGCGCAACACGGCCTCCGGCTCGCTGCGCCAACTCGACCCGAAGGTGACGGCCAGCCGCAAGCTGAAATTCTTCGCCTATGCCTGGGGCGAGATGTCGGACATGCCGGCCGACACGCAGATGGGCATGGTGGAAAAGTTCCGCGACTGGGGTTTTCCCGTCAATCCGCTGATGAAGCGGCTGACCTCGACGGCCGAAGTACTCGATCATTATCGCCAGATCGGCCTGATGCGCGCCGATCTCGACTACGATATCGACGGCGTCGTCTACAAGGTCGACCGGCTCGACCTGCAGGAACGCCTTGGTTTCCGGTCGCGCTCGCCCCGCTGGGCGACCGCCCACAAGTTCCCGGCCGAGCAGGCCTTTACCACCGTCGAGGCGATCGACATCCAGGTCGGCCGCACCGGCGCGCTCACCCCTGTGGCGCGGCTGGAGCCGATCACGGTCGGTGGCGTCGTGGTGACCAATGCGACGCTGCACAATGCCGATTACATTAAGGGCATCGGCAACTCCGGGGAGCGCATCCGGCCGGAGGATCACGACATCCGCGTCGGCGACACCGTCATCGTCCAGCGCGCCGGCGACGTCATCCCGCAGGTGCTCGACGTCGTCATGGAAAAGCGTCCGGCGACGGCTGTTCCTTATGCCTTCCCGACGAAATGCCCAGTCTGCGGCAGCCATGCGGTGCGGGAAAAGAACGAGAAGACCGGCAAGCTCGATTCGGTCACACGCTGCACCGGCGGATTCGTCTGCTCGGCGCAGGCTAAGGAACACATCAAGCACTTCGTCTCGCGCAACGCCTTCGACATTGAGGGGCTCGGCACCAAGCAGGTCGATTTCTTCTTCGAGGCCGAGGATCCGGCGATCCAGATCCGCACCGCGCCCGACATCTTCACCTTGAAACGCCGGCAGGAAGCCTCGCCGCTCGTCAAGCTGGAGAATATCGAGGGTTTCGGCCGCGTCAGCGTGCGCAAGCTGTTCGACGCCATCGACGCGCGCCGCGAGATCGCCTTGCACAGGCTGATCTTCGCGCTCGGCATTCGCCATGTCGGCGAGACCACCGCCAAGCTCCTGGCCCGCTCCTACGGCTCCTACGGCGCCTTCGCCGAGGCGATGAAGGCGGCCGCGCCGATGTTTGGCGATGCGTGGAACGAGCTCAATGCCATAGACGGCATCGGCGAGGTGGTCGCCGCCTCGATCGTCGAATTCTTCAAGGAGCCGCGCAATCTCGAAGTGGTCGACAGGTTGCTCGCGGAAGTCAAACCGATCGACGCCGAGGCGCCGGTCGCCAGCGGCAGCCCCGTCGCCGGCAAGACCGTGGTCTTCACCGGCTCCCTTGAAAAATTCACCCGCGACGAGGCGAAGGCTCGGGCCGAAAGCCTCGGCGCCAAGGTGGCCGGATCGGTGTCGAAGAAGACCGATTATGTCGTGGCCGGAGCGGACGCCGGTTCCAAGCTCGCCAAGGCCCAGGAACTCGGGGTTTCGGTTCTCACCGAGGACGATTGGCTGGCGCTGATCGGCGGGTAGATGGTTCGCCGCGGGCCAAGTCTTGAATAACCCGAGAACTTGGGTTATTTTGGGCCATGGTGACCGTTCTGAGAGCCCATGGCCTGCGTTTCGTGATCTACACTGCGGACCATGAGCCGGCCCATGTGCATGTCTACGGTGACGGCGAGGCACGGATCGATATCGTGACCCTGAAGCTCCTCACACAGGGTGGTCTGCCGGACCGCGATGTGCGGCGCGCGGTTGCCGTGATCGCCGAGAACCACGCCCTCTTTCTGGAGACCTGGAGAAGATACCATGGTTCACATCACCGATCAGGAACTCGCCGACGCAAAGCAGCGCTGGGCCGAGGAGCGGGCCGATCGCCCTGTTCCCGTCGGCGTGCGTTTCGACATGCCGTCCGAGCGTGTCATCGTGGAATTTTCCAATGGCGCTGCCTTCCTGTTTCCCGCGCGAGCACTGGAAGGTCTGGAGACTGCGACCGCCGCTGAATTGGCCGAAGTGGAGCTTATGGGCGAGACGGGGCTGCATTGGGAAGGCCTCGACGTCGACTACTCGATCTCCGGCCTGATGCTCGGCATCTTCGGATCGACGGCTTTCATGGAGGCGCAGCGGCGTGGTGGCCAGTCCCGCTCGCCCGCCAAGGTCGCGGCCAGCCGCGTCAACGGTGCGAAGGGCGGTCGGCCAAGGAGGACGGCCGCGACCTGAGGGCTCTTGGTGCCGAGGCCCGCCTGCCGAAGCAGAATGCTCACGGATCGGTATAGCCGATCGCCCTGAGCGTCAGTTGGGCGCTGCCGGGGTCGGTCGAAAACAGGATCGCGCCGGTCGATTGGGATTCGCCCGGCACGTAGTCGAAGGTGACGTCCACGCTTTCGACACTTTCGTTGCCGCGCAACAGTTCGCCCCGGACGATGACGGCGGCGGCCGATGTGTTGGCGCGGTTCTCGATGTCGAAGGTGATGCGGTAGCCGCCCGTCATGCGCTCCATGCCCGTCGCCTCGATGGCGAATTCCGGCGGGACCATCTCGTCGGTCACGGCGTTCCAGGCGACATAGCCGATCAGCGTGGCGATGAGGGCGGCCGAGACGAGGCCGGTCAGCCATTCCATCCAGTGCGGATTGTCGGCCTCGGTGTGGCGCTGGCGATGCGTCGAGCTCATGGGTTTCCTCACAATATCAGCCGGGCGGCGGCGGCGCCGATCGCGGCGGGAAAGGCGAGTACGATCACGGCGAAGACCAGCGGCATCAGCGCGGTGCCGTCGACCTGCTCGAAGATCCACAGGGAAAACAGGCTGATGGCCAGCGCGATCATATAGCCGGGCAGGGTGAAGCGGATCAGGGCATGCCACCAGGGCGTAGCGGGCGAAAGTTCGTGGCCGCCCTCGAAGGAAACCGCGTAGACGAAACCGTGCATGAGGGCGATCGACAGCAGGATGGTCGCCAGGGCATGCCAGGCCGTCATCTTGTAGGAGAGCAGGATCATCTCCTCCGTCGGCGCGACGTTGAGCGACAGGAAAAGCGCGCCGACCGCCATGAGGAACAGCTCGCCCAAATAGGATGCCGGGCGCTTGCGCAGCTCCGGGTTTTCACACTCCTCGTCCTCGTCGCGGGTCAACTGGCTGCGGCCGAGCATGGCGCCGATACTCGCGGGCACCGCCTGCACGGCGATCTTGCCGAGCAGTTCGCTCATCGGCATCTCCATCTTCAGAACGCCGAACAGGGCGAGGATGAGACCGCTCGCCGCAATGCCGATCCCGTAGGCGACGATTGCGTCGCGAAGATCCTCACGCCAGCCGAACGTCTCCTCAAAGCCGATATGGTGCGACAGGATGAGCAGGATGGGCAGGTTGAGAACCAGCAACAGGAGCAGCTTTTCCCGGTCTATGTGAAAGCCGAGCTGCCACATTTCCATGGTCATCAGCATGGGAAGGGCAAACAGCAGGGCGCCGGCGAGCCCACGTCCCATGCCGGCGAGAAAGGCCGTCCTCGCCCGTCGCCGCTGAACCAGGTCGCGACCGCGCGCTGCTAATTCCGACATATCGCCCCCGCTCCATTTCTGCGCGCTCGACAACGCGGCGGCGGGGAGATTGTTCCCTCGCCGGTATCGGCCATCGGCCGGCGGCGGGGCCGGTCCGGCACTGCGGGGGGAGGGATGGGGTTGGGACACCGCGCGGAGCGGGAGAGGCGGCAAAGGCAAAGGCCCGCACATGGCAATGCGCGGGCCTTTTCGTTACGTTCGAGCGGGGATCAGCCCTTCGGCTTGTAGCTCTTCTTCTTCGGTCCGGATGCCGGGCCGCGATCGTCGAACTTGCCCTTGGGCTTGCCGGCATAGACCGGCTTGTCGCCCTTTGCGGCATAGGCGGGCTTGTCGCCCTTGGCTGCATAAGAGGGTTTTCCCGCCCAGTCGGGCTTGGCCGGCTTGTCGTAGGCGTTCGAAGCCCCCTTCGGCTTCTTCTTGAAGGCGGGCTTATCGCCGCTCCAGTCGTCGCGGGCGGGTTTCGCCGGCGCGTCGCCCCAGACCTCGGCATCGGCCCTGGCCAGGTCGTCCGCCCCGTTGCGGCTTGCCGCCGGCTCGGGCTTGTCGGCCCAGGCCTTCTTCTCGCCATAGGGCTTCTTGTCCGCATAAGGCTTCTCGGCGAATGGCTTGGCGTCGCGGGCCGGGCGCTCCTTCGGCGGAGCGTTGAAGTTGGGTGTACCCTCCAGGCGCTTGACGACGATTCCGCGCTCCAGCGTCTTGTTCGGACCGATCGCCGCGACGAAACCCTCGACGCCGCTGTCGGCGATCTCGACGAAGGTCTCCTCCGGCTGCATCTTGATCGCGCCGATCGCCGCCTTGGTGATGTTGCCGTTGCGGCAGAGCATGGGGATCAGCCAGCGTGGCTCGGCGCTCTGGCGGCGGCCGACGGAAAGCGAGAACCAGGTGCTGGCGCCGAAATCGGAGCGCGGTTGGGTGGCGGGGCTGGATGGATTGGCGTAGTCGGGCTCGCGGCGCTTCTTGGCGGCCTCCAGACTGATCGGGATCAGGTCTTCCGGGGCCGAGCGGTTGCCGCGCTGCAGGCGCAGGAAGGCGGCGGCCACCTGTTCAGCGCCATGGGTCGCCAGCAGGGTGGCGATGAACGGAGCCTCGTCCTCGTTGATCTTTTCCGAAAGCGCCGGATCGGCGAGCAGTCGCTCGTCGTCGCGCGCCAGCACTTCGTCGGCCGACGGCGGCAGAACCCAGGTCGGCTGAACATTGGCGCCGGCGAGCAGTCGCTCGGCCTTGCGCCTGGCGCTCATCGGCACGATCAGTGCCGACACGCCCTTGTTGCCGGCACGGCCGGTGCGGCCCGAACGGTGCAGCAGCGTGTCCGAATTGGTCGGCAGGTCGGCATGAATGACGAGTTCGAGACCGGGCAGGTCGATGCCGCGGGCGGCGACGTCGGTGGCGATGCAGACGCGGGCCCGGCCGTCGCGCATGGCCTGCAGGGCATGGGTGCGCTCGTTCTGCGAAAGCTCGCCGGACAGCGCCACGACGGAGAAGCCGCGATTGTGAAGCCGCGCCGTCAGGTGGTTGACGGCGGCGCGGGTCGAGCAGAACACGATGGCGTTGCGGGCTTCGTAGTAGCGCAGCACGTTGATGATGGCGTTCTCGCGGTCGGGATTGGCGACCGTCAGGGCACGGTATTCGATGTCGACATGCTGCTTCTTTTCAGAAACCGTTTCGATGCGCTTGGCATTGCGCTGGTAGCTCTTGGCCAGGTCGGCGATCGAGCGCGGCACGGTGGCCGAGAACATCAGCGTACGGCGATCATCCGGTGCCGCGTCGAGGATGAATTCGAGATCCTCGCGGAAGCCGAGGTCGAGCATTTCGTCGGCCTCGTCCAGCACCACGGCGCGCAGCCCCGAGAGATCGAGGGCGCGGCGGGTGATGTGGTCGCGCAGACGGCCCGGCGTGCCGACGACGATGTGGGCACCGCGTTCGAGCGCCCGGCGCTCATTGCGCACGTCCATGCCGCCGACGCAGGATGCAATGACTGCGCCCGTCTTCTCATAGAGCCATTCCAGTTCGCGCATGACCTGCATGGCGAGTTCGCGCGTCGGGGCGATGGCGAGCGCCAGCGGCGCCCCGGCGCGACCGAAGCGGTTCTCGCCGGCCAGCAGCGTCGGCGCGATGGCGAGGCCGAAGGCGACCGTCTTGCCGGAGCCGGTCTGGGCCGAAACCAGCGCGTCGGCGCCTTCGAGTTCCGGATCGAGCATGGCCTGCTGCACCGGGGTCAGCGTCGCATAGCCGCGCTTCGACAATGCCTCTGCGATCGGCGCCACGATGCCGTTGAATTCTGTCATGGAAAAGGTCTTTCGAACTGGATGTGTTAAGCGTGCAATGCACCGCGCCCGCCGATTGCGGGTATGTTTGGGCCGTTCCTACCCGGCAAACGCCGAATTGTATAGAGGGAGGGTCGAAAAAGGCGAGAGATGCGGGCAAATCCGGGGGGGCGATCCCGCCCGCCGCGCCATGCTGCGGGGATATGTCGTATTTGCTTCGCCTCGGCGTAAGCCGTATGACCGGACAGTGCCAGCGAATCCGAAGAGTCGTCCTCCTTGAAAACCATCGCCATCGATTTCGAAACAGCAAGCGAAGAGCGCGGCAGCGCCTGTTCGGTCGGGCTTGCGTGGATCGAGGACGGCGAAGTGGTGCGGGTCGAGGAGCGGCTGATCCGGCCGAAATCCATGCGGTTCTCGCCGTTCAACATCGCCATTCACGGGATCCGGCCGGAGCATGTCGAGGACGCGGGCGAGTTTCCCGAGGTGATGGACGAGTTCGCCGAGGATTTCTCAGGCGCGATGATGATCGCCCATAATGCCGCCTTCGACTTTTCGGTCTGGCGCTCCGCGCTCGACGCCTATCGCCAGCCCTATCCGGAACTGTCCTATCTGTGCAGCGTCAAGTTGGCCCAGCGCATGTGGCCTGATCTCGGCTCGCATCGGCTCAACAGCCTGGCCGCCCATCTCGGCCTTAGCTTCAACCATCACAATGCGGCCGACGATGCGCGGGTCTGCGCGCTCGCCTCGCTCGCCATGGTGCGCGAGGCGGGTGTAGCGCATCTGGCGGAACTTTCCGGCGCGATCGGCATTGCTCCCGGCCGGTTGTATCGCGGAGGCTACGAGGCCTGCTCGGTGCGCCGCATGCGAAAGCCCGCCCCGGCCTTGTAAGGTGGTCGGCCGCCCTTATCTAGATCGCAGTCACTCCTGTCCGCTGTCCCTCCTGGAGATTTGCCATGTCCTTTCGATCCTCGTTCCTGTCCGCCACGCTTGCAATTGCTGCCTTCGCGGCTCCGGTCTCTGCCGAAACGGTGGGAAAGGTCGGCGTCGACTGGGTCGGCAACGACATCGTCGTCGAAGCGGTCACCGATCCGAAGATCAAGGGCATCACCTGCCACGTGACCTATTTCGACCGTTCGATCATCGACCGGCTGTCGAAGGGCAACTGGTTCGAGGACCCGTCCAACAATTCCATCGCCTGCCGCCAGACCGGGCCGATCGAGATCGGCGACATCGATCTGTCGAAGGAGGGCGAGGAGGTGTTTCGCGAGGGCATGTCGCTGATCTGGAAGCAACTGGTCGTCAACCGGATCTACGACAAGGCGAACGATACGCTGATCTACCTCATCCACTCGCGCCAGGTGGTCGACGGCTCCGCCAAGATGGCGATTTCCACCGTGCCGCTGTTTGACCAGCCGGTCACCTGGACCAACGGCAAGCCTTGAGGCACACCCGACCGCAGAGGCCGGTTAAGCGTTTATAGCGGGATCGTCATCATTGCGCCCAAAATTGGTCAGCCTGGCGGCGGAAAAATGTTCATTTTTTCGCGCCACGTCACTTTCGCTACAGGCTAAAGTTTGGCAAGCTTATGGAGGGCATCAGAAAACGAGCGTTTCACCCCAAAGCGTTCGCCTGTTGTTCTTGTCTTGCCAGTCGAGGGTTTGCAGCCTCGAACACTGAATAAGGTTGCGCTCCGTGCTTTCCTGGGCCCGGAGCGCAACTCGTTTCGGCATATCGTGTCGAGCTTGGCGGCAAGGGATCGTTTGTGGTGGTGAAACCCCGTCGGCGAGAACCGCAAACGCCGATGACCCCGCGGTTGGCGGGGTCACTTAAGGGAAGATCCGAGGATTTGGGAGGATCAGGCCGCCTGGGCGAGTTCGTCGGCGATCACGGTGTCGAGGTTGAGGAAGCAGACCATCGACTTCTCGAGCGCGACGATGCCGCGGCAGAAGGCGCGCTGGGCTTCCGGAATGATTTCCGGCGCCGGCTGAAGATCTTCGCCCTTGATGGTCATCATGTCGGAGACCTGCTCGACCAAAAGGCCGACCAGCTTGCCGGCAATGTCGGTGACGATGATGGCGGCACGCTCCGACGGCTCGGTCATCTTCATGCCGAGGCGGCAGGCCATGTCGATGACCGGGATCACCGCGCCGCGCAGGTTGATCAAGCCAAGCACGTAAGGCGGCGTGTGCGGCATCGGCGTCACCGGGGCCCAGCCGCGGATTTCGCGGATCGCCATGATGTCGATGCAGAACTCCTGGTCGCCCAGATGGAAGGAGACGATTTCGAGGTAGGCGCCGGATTGCTTGATTGCGTTGCTCATCTTCACATTACTTCCCAGTTTACGGCTGCTGCACCCCGGCTCTAACCGGGTGACGGCATGTCGGTTGAAACTTCCCGCGACCCTGTCGACGAGTAAGCGTCGACCGCATTGTGCATGCTGAGCCCAAGGAAATGGTTAACGCATTCCGGCGGACGTGATGTCCGTATGACCGGTCCGGTCATCTCGCGATCGAATGATGCCAAAGAGCCGTTAAGCAATGGATAATGTATCCGACACCGGCGCTTCGCCTAAGAAGCCGGTCCACGCGCCTTGCTGTTCGTCTCCACCGCTCAACCGGTGGAGATGGCCCGGCGATAGAGGTGCCAGGTCGCGTGGCCGAAGACCGGCAGGGCGATGAACAGGCCGGCGAACAGCGGCAGCAGCGAGAGGAAGGCGCCTGTCCCGACGATCAGGCCGAAGGCGAGCATCGCGCCGGGGTTCTCGACCACCGTGCGGACGCTCAAAAGCATGGCCGTGACGAAGTCTATGTCATGGTCGAGCAGCAGTGGCATGGAGATGACCGTCAGCGAAAACAGCACGGTGGCCAGCACGCCGCCGACGATCGTGCCGACCAACAGGAACAGCATGCCTTCGGGCGTCGTCGTCACCACCGTGGCGAAGGCGGCGAGCGAGGCGGGGATCTTGAAGCCGAGAAACAGGGCGAGCAGCAGCCGCACCTGGTAGATCCATATCCAGAAGACGAACAGGACGGCGAATGCCATCCAGGAGAGCTGCCGTTCCCGCTGCCGGAAGACCTCGGTCAGCACCCCGCGCCAGGTGATCGGCTCCCCCCGCTCGTGGCGGCGGCTGATCTCGTAGAGGCCGACCGCGACGAAGGGGCCGATCAGCGGGAAGCCGATGGCGACAGGAATGATCATCCACGGCTGATGATAAAGGCTGAGGATCACGACGATGAAGAGGCCGCCGAGGGCATAAATGCCGCCGAAGAACAGCCCGAACAACGGATAGCGGCGGAAGTCGGCCATGCCCTGGGCGAGCGCTGCCGTCACATCCCGCACCTCAAGTCGATTGATCCGCATTTTGGGCTGCGGCGCCGCGTGCATGACTTGCTCGTCCATTCGTCCCTCCCAAGACGTTCGGCCAGAATTCCTATCGGTCCAAGCTGGCAGAACTGTTGCCGATATTCATCAGCTTTCTCGTTGCCGTGGCCAAACTTTTTCCTTTCACCGGGGTATCGCGCATATTATGTAGGGGAAATGGACCATGTCGCCGCCAAGAACACCAAGCTGTTGACCGCCGCCGTCATTCTTGCGGGAGGCATTGTCTGTGTTCTCGCCTTTGCCGGCTGGATGCGATTCGGCGCGGACATCGTGCTGACATATGCCGAGAACGGTTTGTCGTCCTGCCTCTGAGCCGCTGGGAGGCGGTCTGGCCTGAGGCAAATCGGCGCGCCGGAGAGACAAAACGCCGAGTTGATTTGCACTTTGCCTCCTGAGCCTCTATCGCCGGGTGCATATCAGCCACGTGTGCGACAGGGACCAGACCACCGATGAAGACTTTGCGCATTATCCTTTGGGCCGGCGTCATTCTCCTTGCCGGAGTTCTCGGCTGGCTGACGCTGGCGGTGACCGACACCAAGGACAAGATCGCCGAGGCGCCGTTCGGCGTGCCGTTCCAATTGATCGACCAGAACGGCAAGCCGATCACCGAACAGGCCTTCCGCGGCAAGCCGACGGCGCTGTTCTTCGGCTTCACCCATTGCCCCGAAGTCTGCCCGACGACGCTGTTCGAGCTCAACGGCTGGCTCACCACCGTCGATCCGGACAAGACCAAGCTGCAGGCCTATTTCGTCACCGTCGATCCGGAACGCGACACGCCGGACATGCTCGGCGCCTATATTTCCAACGTCACCGACCGGGTGATCGGCATTGCCGGCGATCCGCAGAAGGTTGGCGAGGTGATCAAGGGTTTTCGCGTTTATGCCAAGAAGATCCCGCTCGACGAGAAGGATCCGAATGGCGACTACACCATGGACCACACGGCCTCGGTGTTCCTGCTCGACAAGGACGGCCGTTTCGTCGGCACGATCTCCTATGGCGAGAACCCCGACGTGGCGATCAAGAAACTCAAAAATCTCGCCAAGGGCTGACGCGCCGCGGTTACCTATCGCTCCCCTGTTGCCATCGGCGGCGCCGCGTTGTACCGCAGGCGCAAGCGCCGGGCGGCTTGCCATTGCCGTGCCGCTCTCTCCCTTTGCGACAGGATGACCGACCGTGAGTGAAATCCGCCTCTATGTAACCACGACCGAAGTTCTGGCGGGCGAGATCCTCGATCTCATGACCGTGTGCTTCGGCGAAGAGGATCTGGCGATCGCCACCACCGAGGTGGACGAGAAGAATGATGTCTGGGAAGCCTCCGTCTACATGATGACGGCCGAGGAGGACGCGATCCGTGCCCGGCTCGAAGACCTGTTTGCCGTCGATTTTGCCGATCTCGCCATAGAGAGGGAGGTGCTGCCGGACATCGACTGGATCGCCAAGTCGCTGGAGGGGTTGAAGCCCGTCCGGGCAGGGCGTTTTATCGTCCATGGCTCGCATGATCGCGACAAGGTCAGGGTCAACGACCTTTCGATCGAGATCGAGGCGGGGCAAGCCTTCGGGACCGGCCATCACGGCACGACGGCCGGCTGCCTGGAAGTGATCGGCGAGGTGGTGCGCTCACGGACGGTGCGCAATGCACTGGATCTCGGCACCGGCAGTGGTGTCTTGGCGATCGCAGTGCGCAAACTCAAGCACATTCCCGTTCTGGCAACCGACATCGACCCGATTGCCGTTGCCGTCGCCGCGGAAAACGCCCGCAGCAACGGAATTGTCGAGGGCATCGAGTTCCGCGTCGCGCCCGGCTTCCATTCGACCGCTTTCGGCGCATACGGGCCGTTCGACCTGATTATCGCCAATATTCTTGCCCGCCCGCTGATGAAGATGGCGCCACAACTCGTCGCCCATCTGGCGCCCGGCGGCTCGGTCATTTTGTCGGGTATCCTCGCCAGCCAGCGGTGGAAGGTGATCGCCGCCTATAACGGTGCGGGCCTTGCCCATGTCCGCACCATCTGGCGCAATGGCTGGGTGACCATCCATCTTCGGCACGGGCGCGGCGTGAGTTGATGATTTGATATTTTGCATTGCACCATTGCGCAAGATGCATGGCGACGTGCAATAAGGCGGAAAACGAAAAAGGCGGCATCAGGGATGCCGCCTTTTTCGGATCAGTCGCCTGATCGGAGCCTGCGAGCTTTGGGAGGAGAGCTACGAGCAGGTAAGTCTTCGAGCGAGCCGTAAGGCCCGTCCGCTCAAGTGGGCGCG